>NZ_JACHJC010000001.1:3250000-4732500 GCF_014203425.1 Micromonospora echinospora | reverse complement strand
CGACTCCGCGCCCGCCCCGCCGCTGCCCGGCACGCCGTCGCCGCTGCCCGCGCAGCGTCACGTCGCCCTGGCCGAGGCGCAACGCCAGGTCCGCTTCCCGATCCGGGCGCCGTCCCGCCTCGGCGTGCCGGAACGGGTCCTGGTGGCCGACCCGGACGGCACCGGCGGCCACCGGGTCGCCAGCCTGCTCTACCGGGGCGGCACGGTGCGGCTGGACGCGTTCGACGGCTCGCTCGACATCGTGTTCCACAAGCGGACCGCCGGTGCGGACGTGACGCTCACCCAGGTCGGCGGCGAGTTCGCGGTCTGGGTCGGCGGGCCGCACGCGCTGGCGTACGTGGACCGGTCGGGGACGGAACGGGTGGCGACCGCGCGGTTGTCCGCCGCCACGCTGATCTGGGAGCGGGCCGGGGTGAGCTACCGGCTGGAGGGCGACCTGACCCGCGAGCAGGCGCTGGACGTCGCGTCCTCACTGGAGTGAGCGCGGCGGAACCTCGGCGCGCCGGGCGGTGTCGGAGATGACGAGAGTCGTCGACGGGGGAGGGCGGATGTCCGTTCCGAGAAGAGTTCTGCTGGCGCCGGTCCTGCTGCTGGCCGGTTGCACCGGCCCGGTCACGGTCCCGGCCACCACGCAGACCACGGTCCCGGCCGCCGGGCCGTCCGTGCTGGCGGCGTGCGCCGAACGGGTGGAGACCGGCCGGCTGCCGGACTGGGCGGACGCCGGGTTCACCGGCGACACGAGCATGCGGCACGTCTTCGGCGCCCGGGGCGAGATCGTGGCGATCCTGTTCGCGTACCCGCTCGTGCACGACCGCGGTGACGGCGCGAACAACAAGATCCTCTGGGTGGCCCGCCCCGAGGCCGGCCGGTCCGAACCGGCGCCACGGACGCCTCTGGTGATCACCGCGACGCAGGACGGGACGGGCGCCCCGGTCGTCCGCGAGGTGGACGGCGGGCCCGGGCCGTCCATCGTCGATTTGCCGGCCGCCGGGTGCTGGCGGCTGCGGCTGGACTGGTCGGGCCGCACCGACACGATGGATCTGGTCTACCGGCCGGCGTCCGGCTGACCGGCATGGCCGCCGCCGGTGCGGGTAACGCTGCGTCATGGCGAAGTACACCGAGCCGGAGCTGCGGGAGCGCCTCAAGGCCGAGATCCGCGCCTCCGACAAGGGCGGACGGCCGGGGCAGTGGTCGGCCCGCAAGTCGCAGCTGCTGACGAACGAGTACAAGAAGGCCGGCGGGGGATTCGAGGGCCCGAAGGACGCACGGCAGCGCTCCCTGCAACGCTGGGGCGGCGAGCAGTGGCAGACCCGCAGCGGTGACGCGCGCGCCCGCAACGGCGGCGAGACCCGTCGTTACCTGCCCAAACAGGCGTGGGAGGAGTTGTCGGAGTCCGAGCGGCGCGACACCGACACCCGCAAGCGTCGCGCGTCGCGCTCCGGCCGCCAGTACGTGCCGAACACCGGCCCGGCCAAGCGGGCCCGCCGGGACGCCACCGCCGCCGAGCAGCTCGACGAGTTGCCGGTGACCGAGGCGGTCAAGCTGATCCGCGACCTCGACACCCGCCAGCTCGACGCGGCGCTGCGCCGGGAACGGCGCGGCAAGGCCCGCAAGACGCTCATCGGGCGGCTGGAGTCGGAACTGGGCCGCCGCCGCGCGGCGTGAGCGCGGACCGGCCGCGCCACCACAGGCGGCGGGGCCGGTCACCGGACTGGCCCCGCCGTGGTGCACCAGTCGCCTAACGGCGCGGATGCTGGGGGATGCGCGGGAGCACGTAGGGCGGACCGGAGAAGATCAGGTCGGCCTTGAGCTCGTGGTAGGCGAGCTTGGGCTGGTAGTTCTCGTCGTACACGGTGGCCAGGCCCTCCGGCGGGTCGGAGAACGCGCCGGGCACCCAGGAGTGCTTGTCGGTGAAGCCCCAGAGGGTGAACGACAGGCAGTGCCGCTCGGCCAGGCAGGCCTGCATCAGCACGCTGAAGTTCGCCGCGGACGCCTGCAGGCGCGGGTTGATCTCCGCGGAGTCGCCGGCTTCCACCCCGTCGGTGATCTGGCTGCGCACGTCCACCTCGGTGAGCGCCGTCGCCAGCCCGAGCCCGGCGAACTTGCGCAGGGCCGCGACCACCTGGAGCGTGCTGAAGTTGCCGTACTGGGTGCCCAGGTGGCCCTGTGCGCCCACGCCGTCGATCGGCACGCCCTTGGCCCGCAGCTCACGGACCATGTTGTAGACGAACTGCGTCTTGTCGTCGGCCGGGTTGCCGGAGCCGAACGCCTCGATGTTGTAGTCGTTGTAGAACAGCAGCGCCTTCGGGTCGGCGGCGCGGGCCCAGCGGAACGCGTCGGCGAGGTAGCCGGGCCCGAGGTTCTGCGCCCAGAACCCCTTGTAGTGCAGGGTGGACGGGGTGTCCCAGGGGTCGCTGACCGCCTCGTTCACCACGTCCCACTGCCAGATCTTGCCCTTGAAGTGGGTGACCACGGCGGTGATGTGGTTGCGCAGGATCTGGCGCAGCTCGGCCTTGCTGATCGAGCCGTCCGCGACGCCGCTGGTCAGCCACGCCGGCAGCTGGTTGTGCCAGACCAGCACGTGACCGCGGACCCGCTGGTTGTTCTTGCGGGCGAACTCGATCAGCTCGTCGGCCGGGCCCCAGTTGTAGGTGCCCCGGGTGGGCTCCAGGCTCTCCCACTTCATCACGTTCTCGGCGGTGACGGTGGAGAACTCGGACGCGGTGATCTGGCGGTACTGCGGTTCGGTGGCGTCGTTGAGCGCGGCCATGTCCACCGCGGTGCCCACGTACAGGCCGTGGCGCTTGGCCAGTTCGCGCAGGCTCTGCGCGGCCGGGTCGTACGGGCGCCCCGCCGTCGCGGGGACGACGTTGAGGGCGGTGGCGGTCACGACGGCGACCGCGCCGGCGGCGAGCCAGCGTCTCAGCTTCATCTCGTTCCTTCCGGGAGGTGCGCTCGGCCCGAGGGCCGGCGGTGGCGGTGCCGGGGCTGCCGCGGCGTGGAACGGAGCGGCGGGTGCCCGGGCGGGCGGTGCGGCTTCCGAAAACTTCCGGAGAATCTTCCGGAAGTAGCCCGAAACCTTACGGACCTCGATAGCCGCCCGTCAATCACCGTTCGGGAAGGAGCGCCCGGCCGGGCCGGACGCGGGGCGCGTCAGCGCAGGGGCCGGCAGGAGGCCCGGACGACCAGCTCGGTGGGGAGCTGGATGTGGGTGTCCCGCTCGACGCCGGCGATCAGGTCGATCAGCAGCCGCAGGGACTCGGCGCCCATGCGTTGCAGCGGCTGCCGGATCGTGGTGAGTGGAGGGTCGACGAGCGCCGACTCGGGGATGTTGTCGAAGCCGATGAGCGACAGGTCGTCCGGTACGCGCAGGCCGAGGCCGCGGGCGACGTCCAGGGTGGAGATCGCCGACAGGTCGTTGCCGGCGAAGATCGCGGTCGGCCGGTCGGGGAGCGCGAGCAGCTCGGCGGCCGTGCTGGCGGCGGTCTCGGCGCGGAAGCCGCCCACCCGCACGAGCCGCTCGTCCACCGGCGCGCCCGCGTCGGCCATCGCCTTGCGGAACCCGGCCTCGCGCAGGCGGGCCGACTCCAGGTCGGGGCGGCCGCTGATGTGCGCGATCCGGCGGTGGCCCAGCGACAGCAGGTGGTCGGTGGCCAGCACGGCGCCGGCGAAGTTGTCGGAGTCCACAGTGGGCAGGCCGGACGGGCCGGTGTGCGGGTCGACGGCCACCACGTGGAAGCCGTGCTTGGTCTCGACCACCGTCGGCGTCACGATCACCGCGCCGTCGATGAGCGTGCCGGAGAGCCGCGCCAGCGAGCGCCGCTCCCACCCGATGGCCGCGCCCTCGCCGTCCCCGCTGGAGTAGGCGAGCAGTTGGTAGCCGCTGCCGGCGACCTCGCGGGACGCGCCCTTGAGCAGCTCGGTGGAGAACGGCTCGAACTCGGCGACCAGGATGCCCAGCACGTTCGTGCGGTGGCTGCGCAGGCTCTGCGCCCCCAGGCTCGCCTCGTAGCCGAGTTCGTGGATCACCTGCTGGACGCGCTCGACGGTGGCCTGTGCGACGCCGTACCGGCCATTGACAACCTTCGATACAGTCGCCACCGAGACGCCGGCCGTACGTGCCACGTCCGACATCTTGACGCGCTGCGGGAACACCACGCCGACGATGATAGAGGGCCCTTCCCGGTGGATCGAAGACGATGTCGAAAACGTTATCGATACCGATTGACTTCACGTTACGGCCCTGTAAAACTCCCCGGCAGGTAACCCGGCTAAGTGGTCGAGGAGACATCTATGGCGATGAAGCGCCGTGCTGGTGCCGTCCTGGCACTGTTTGTGACAAGCGCTCTGCTGGCCTCCGCGTGCACCAGCGGTGGCGACGACGAGAAGGCCGCCGAGAGCGAGCTGTTCAAGAACCCGGTGACGCTGACCTGGTGGCACAACGCCTCGCAGGACGGCCCCGGCAAGACGTACTGGGAGAAGGTCGCGAAGGACTTCTCCGCGGCCCACCCGACGGTCAAGATCGAGATCGAGGCGATCGAGACGAACCAACTCCAGCGCACCCGGCTGCCCGCCGCGCTGCTGAGCAACGACCCGCCGGACATCTTCCAGGCGTGGGGCGGCGGCGAGATGCGCGAGCAGGTCGAGGCCGACTACCTCAAGGACATCACCGACCAGGTGAAGAGCGAGGTGGCCGACATCGGCAGCGCCTCGGAGATCTGGCAGGTGGAGGGCAAGCAGTACGGCCTGCCGTTCCGGATGGGCATCGAGGGCATCTGGTACAACAAGGACATGTTCGCGAGGGCGGGCATCTCGGCGCCGCCGACCACCTTCGAGGAACTCAACGCCGCTGTCACCAAGCTCAAGGCCATCAACGTCGTCCCGATCGCCCTGGGCGCCGGTGACAAGTGGCCGGCCGCGCACTGGTGGTACAACTTCGCGCTGCGGGCCTGCTCGGTCGACACGCTGAAGAAGGCGACAAAGGACCGGACCTTCGACGACCCGTGTTTCGTCAAGGCCGGTCAGGACCTGAAGGCCTTCATCGACACCAAGCCGTTCCAGAACAACTTCATCGCCACGCCGGGCCAGAACGACCCGACCAGCGCGAACGGTATGCTCGCCAACGGCAAGGCCGCGATGGAGCTGATGGGCGACTGGAACCGCGGCACCCTGGACACCGTCGCCACGGACAAGGCGGCCCTGGGCAAGTTCCTCGGCTGGTTCCCGGTGCCGGCGATCTCCGGCTCCGCCGGTGACCCGAAGGCGGCCCTCGGCGGCGGCGACGGCTTCGCCTGCTCGAAGAACGCCCCGGCCGAGTGCGTCGAGTTCCTCAAGTACATCGTCAGCCCCGAGGTGCAGAAGGGCTACGCCGCCACCGGCACCGGCCTGCCGGTCGCCAAGGGCGCTGCCGACGGCGTCACCGACCCGGCGCTGAAGTCCATCCTGGAGTCCACCGCGTCGGCCACCTACGTGCAGCTCTGGCTGGACACGGCCTTCGGCAGCACCGTCGGCACCGCGATGAACGACGCGATCGTCGCGATCTTCGCCGGCAACGGGACACCTGAGAAGGTTGTCTCGGCCATGAAGGCGGCCGCAAGCAAGTGACGTCCGCATCGCAGACCCGTACGCCCGCCGGCGGCGCTCTCGCGCCGCCGGCGGGCCTCCGGCCCGGCGCACGAGCCGCCTCACGCCGCGCCGAGACCCGCCGCAAGTGGTACGAGATCATCGGGCTGACCACGCCGGCGGTCCTCATCTACGTGCTGTTCGTGCTGGTGCCGATGGGCTTCGCGTTCTACTACAGCCTGTTCCGCTGGCGCGGGGTCGGGCCGCCCACCGAGTACGTCGGCTTCCGTAACTACACGCTCGCGTTCCAGGACCCGATCTTCCTCGACGCGCTGCGCAACAACGCCATCATCGTCTTCGGGTCGCTGCTCATCCAGGCTCCCGTCGCGCTCGGCATCGCCCTGCTGCTCAACCGCCGCTTCCGCGGGCGCTCCGCGTTCCGCCTCCTGGTCTTCGTGCCGTACGTGCTCGCCGAGGTCACCGTCGGCATCATGTGGAAGCTGATCCTGACCGACGGCGGCACGCTCGACGCGCTGCTGCGGTCGGTGGGGCTGGGCGGGCTGGTGCAGGCGTGGCTGGCCGACCTCGACGTGGTCATCTGGACCCTGCTGTTCGTCCTCACCTGGAAGTACGTCGGCTTCGCCATCATCCTGCTGCTCGCCGGCCTGTCGAACGTGCCGCCCGAGCTGAACGAGGCCGCCGAGATCGACGGCGCGAGCTGGTGGCAGATCCAGCGTCACGTCACGTTGCCGCTGCTCGGCCCCACCATCCGGATCTGGATGTTCCTGTCGATGATCGGCTCGTTGCAGGTCTTCGACATGGTCTGGGTGACCTCCGTGCCCGCGGTGCGGTCGCTCGGCGCCTCGGCCACCATGGCGACGTACATGGTGGACAACGGCTTCTTCGCCCGGCTGTGGGGCTACGGCAACGCCGTCGCCGTGATCCTGTTCGCCATCTCGTTCGTGGCGGCGCTGCTGTTCCAGCGGTTCCTGCTCAGCCGTGACATCGAGGGCGCCATCACCCGGAAGGGGAAGTGACAGTGGCCGTGAACTCCGCACCCGCCCCCTCGGCCGGGCGCCGCCCGGTGCAGTGGAGCTCGCCGCTGACGTACGCGATCGCGCTCGCGGTCGCGGCCGTGTCGATCGCCCCGGTCGTCTACGTCATCGTCGGTGGCTTCCGAACCACGCCGCAGATCGTGAACGATCCCGCCGGCCTGCCCGACCCGTGGGTCTGGGACAACTACTACCGGGTGCTGACGCAGAGCGACTTCTGGCGGCAGGCGTTCAACAGCGCGGTGATCGCTCTCGGCACCACGCTCGGCGTGGTGGTGCTCGGCATGGCCGCCGCGTTCGTGCTCGCCCGGTACTCGTTCCGGGGACGTGAGTGGCTCTACACCTTCTTCACGCTCGGTCTGCTCTTCCCGGCCGGGGCGGCGATCCTGCCGCTCTACCTCCTGCTGCGTGACCTGAGCCTGATCAACTCCTACTACGCGGTGATCCTCCCGCAGGTGGCGTTCTCGCTGCCGCTCACCATCGTCATCCTGCGGCCGTTCCTGTCGGCCATCCCGCGGGAGCTGGAGGACGCGGCCGCCATCGACGGCGCCGGCCGGCTCGGCTTCCTCTGGCGGATCGTGCTGCCGCTGTCGCGGCCCGCGATCGTCACCGTCGGCATCCTCGCGTTCGTGGCGAGCTGGAACGCGTTCCTCCTGCCGCTGCTCGTCCTCGGGGACGTCAACCTGCACACCCTGCCGCTGGGCGTGCAGAACTTCTCCAGCCAGTACACCACCGACACCGCCGGCGTCCTCGCCTTCACGTCGCTGGCGATGTTGCCGGCGCTGCTGTTCTTCACCCTGGCGGAGAAGCAGATCGTCGGGGGCCTCCAGGGCGCGGTCAAGGGCTGAGCGGCAGCGGTACCAGCACAACCAGTGGAAAGGCACACCATGACAGAGGTCCATGCGGTGGTGGACGGCCCGGCGCCGGCTCAGGCGGGTCCGGACCACGACCGGCCGGACGGGCACGACCCCGACGCGCGCGTACGGGAACTGCTCGGTCGCATGACGATCGAGGAGAAGGTCGCGCAGATCGTCGGGTTCTGGGAGAAGGAGGACGGTGAGGCGGTCGCGCCCCTGCAGGGCGAGTTCGCCGACACCGGCCGGCTGGACGACTTCTCCCGGCACGGGCTGGGCCACCTGACCCGCGCCTACGGCACCCGCCCGGTCGACGCCGCGACCCGCGCGGCCTGGCTGTGGAGGTTCCAGCGGGAGCTGGTGACCGGCACGCGGCTGGGCATCCCGGCGATCGTGCACGAGGAGTGCCTGACCGGCCTGTCGGCGTGGAAGGCGGCCACCTTCCCGACGCCGCTGGCCTGGGGCGCCGCGTTCGACCCCGATCTCGTCACCGAGATGGCGGCGGCCATCGGGGCCTCGATGCGCGCGCTCGGCATCCACCAGGGACTGTCCCCGGTGCTCGACGTGATCCGGGACCCGCGCTGGGGCCGGGTCGACGAGTGCATCGCCGAGGACCCGTACCTCGTCGGCACCATCGGCACCTCGTACGTGCGTGGACTCCAGTCGCAGGGCGTGCTCGCGACGCTGAAGCACTTCGCCGGCTACTCCGCCTCACGGGCCGGGCGCAACTTCGGCCCGGTGCACGCCGGTCCCCGGGAACTCGCCGACGTGCTGCTGCCGCCGTTCGAGATGGCGATCCGCGACGGCGACGCGCGCAGTGTCATGCACTCGTACGCCGAGATCGACGGCGTGCCGGTCGCCGCCGACCCGACCATGCTCACCGACCTGCTGCGCGAGCGGTGGGGCTTCGACGGCACGGTGGTGGCCGACTACTACGGTGTCGCCTTCCTCAACCTGCTGCACCACGTCGCGGCCGACAACGCGGACGCGGCGGCGCAGGCGCTGGCCGCGGGCCTGGACATCGAACTGCCCACCGGCGACGCCTTCCTGACCCTGACCGAGTCGGTGCGGGCCGGCACTGTCGACGAGGCGCTGGTCGACCGGGCGGTGCTGCGCGTCCTGCGCCAGAAGCAGGAACTCGGCCTGCTCGACGCCACGTTCGACGACGAGCCGCCGGGCGCTGTCGACCTCGACTCGCCGGAGCACCGGTCGATCGCGCGCCGGCTCGCCGAGGAGTCGGTCGTCCTGGTCGCCAACGAGGGCCTGCTCCCGCTGCCGGCGGGCCGCCGGGTGGCGGTGGTCGGCCCGAACGCCGACCGACAGGGCGCGCTGTTCGGCTGCTACTCGTTCCTCAACCACGTGCTGGCCCACCACCCGGGCGTGGAGACCGGCATCGAGGTGCCGACCGTCCTCGAAGCCGTGCGCGCCGAGTTCGGCGCCGACCGGGTCACCTTCGCGGCGGGCTGCGAGGTGGACTCCGCGGACCGGTCCGGCTTCGACGAGGCGGTCGCCGCCGCGTCCGCCGCCGACGTGGCCGTCCTCGTGGTCGGCGACCACGCCAGCCTGTTCGGCCGCGGCACCGTGGGCGAGGGCTGCGACCGGGACGACCTGGAGCTGCCCGGCGTGCAGCGCCAGCTCGTCGAGGCGGTGCTGGACACCGGCACCCCGGTCGTCCTGGTGCTGCTCACCGGCCGCCCGTACGCGCTGGGCTGGGCGCTGTCCCGGTGCGCCGCGGTGGTGCAGACGTTCTTCCCGGGTGAGGAGGGCGCCGGCGCGATCGCGGGTGTGCTCTCCGGGCGGGTCAACCCGTCCGGCCGGCTGCCGGTCACCCTGCCCGGCTCGGCCGGCGCGCAGCCGTACTCGTACCTGCACCCGGAGCTGGGGGAGGGCCTGAACGGCACCAACCTGCCGGCGACGCCGGTGGCGCCGTTCGGTCACGGGCTGTCCTACACCACGTTCACGTACAGCGACCTGACCGTGCCGGCCGAGGCGCCGGTCGACGGGGCGCTGCGGGTGTCGGTGCGGGTGACAAACACCGGCGCGGTCGCCGGTGACGACGTGGTGCAGCTCTACGGCCGCGACCTGGTCGCCTCGGTGACCCGGCCGGTGGCGCAGCTGCTCGGCTACCGGCGGGTGCGTCTGGAGCCGGGCGCCTCGGTCACCGTCGAGCTGACCGTGCCGACCACGCGGCTGGCCTTCACCGACCGCGCGCTCAACCGTGTGGTGGAGCCCGGGGAGGTCGACGTCTGGGTGGGCACGAGCGCCCGGCGGGACGTCCAGGCGCGGACCACGCTGACCGGCGACACCGTCGAGATCACCGCCGCCTCGCCCCGCTGGACGACCACCGACCTCCGCTGAGCCGGGTCCGCCGGTCGTCCACGGGGCGGGCGGCGGACCCTTTCATCTCATATTGGCGTTATGTCGGATTTGGCTCAGTAGGCTTCCAGGATGTCATCCAGCCCTGGCTGGATCCCGGTCGCCGGCACCCACAGGGATGCGTGAGTCACGATGATGGACGCGGACACCATGGTCCTGCCCCGGATCGGGGATGCCGCGATCGAGGACCCGTGGGGCGAGGACCGTCCGCGCCGTCCAACCGCCCGCGCCGCGACCGCCGCCGTGAGGCGGTGGCGGATCGCGGCGTGGCTGCTGCCGGCGGCCCTGGCCGCCGCGCTCGGCGCCGTCCGGATCACGACGTCGGGACTGAGCGCCGCAGAGCTGGCGGCCCGCCGGGCGGCGACGTCGCCCCGGCAGGGGATCGGGCTCACCGGCGACGACGTCGCACTCGGGCCGTACCACCTGCTCCTGCGCGGCTGGGCGGAGCTGTTCGGCTCGGCGGACCTCGCGCTGCGCGTACCGTCGCTGCTGGCCATTGTGGGAGCCGCGGCGCTCGTCGGCGCGCTCGCCGCCCGGATCGCCACGCCCGCCGCCGGCCTGCTCGCCGGCATGATCTTCGCGGTGCTGCCGACCTCGGCCCGGTACGCGCAGGAGGCGCAGCCGTACGCCCTGGCGGTGTTCGCCGCCGTGCTCGCCACCTGGCTGCTGGTGCCCGCGCTCGACCGGCCGGGTCCGCGGCGGCTCGTGCCCTACGCGGGCGCGGTGCTGCTGCTCGGCCTGTGCCAGCCGGTGGCGTTGCTGCTGCTCGCCGCGCACGGCTGGGTCGTGCTGGCGTTCCGTCGCCGCGCCGCCGTCCGCTGGCTGGCCGCCGTGGCCCTCGGGCTGCTCCCGGTCGCCGCGCTGCTCGGCGCGGGTCTGCGCGGCGGCGGGCACCTGGCGTCCGGTGTGCGATCCGGCGCCGCCGTGCTGGCGGCCACGCCCGGAGAGCTGTTCGGCGTCGCCGCGCTCGGTGGCGTGCTGGCCGGGCTGGCCCTGTTCAGCCTGCCGCTGCGGTACGCCGCCGCGATCTGCACCGCCTGGGCGCTGGTGCCGGCGCTCGCGCTGCTGGCGCTGGCGCAGGCCGTGCCGGTCTGGTCGGCGGTGAACCTGCTGTTCACGGCGCCGGCCTGGGCGGTGCTCGGCGGGGTCGCCCTGTCCCGGGCGCGCGCCGCCGTGGCCGTCGCCGTGCTGGCGCTCGTCGTGGTGCTCGGGGTGGCGGCCCAGCTTCCGTCGTGACCGGTCGACGAACGGGCGATCTCTGCGTGATTCGCTCCTTTTACGGTTGTTTGTCGGCTTAGCATTCGGGCGGCTCCTGAGCCGAATCAGACCATGGGGGAAACGTGGCCGTCGCCGCCGATACACGCCCGTCCCGCGCCACGACGGCCGGGACGCCGGGCGACCGCCCGACCGCGCCCGTCCCGCCCGGGGCGCCCGCCGATCCGGACCGCCGGCAGCGCAACGTCAGCGCCCGCCTGGCGTACGCCCGGTGCGGCGCCGTCGCCGGTCCGCTGCGCCCGCCTCGCGGCCCGGACGCGGCGGTCGAGTTCCGCCCCACCGCCTCGGTGGCCGCGCGGGTGATGCTGACGCTGCTGGTGCTCGTCAACAGCGCCGCCGGGCTGGTCTTCGTCGGCTGGCTGCTGCTGCCGCAGCACGTGCCCGGCCCCGGCGTCGTCGGGCTCGGCGGCTGGCAGACCGCCGCCGCCCGGCTCGCGTTCTGCGTCGTCGTCGGCGTCGAGCTGATCCGCCTGGCGCAGAACGTGGTGGTGTGGGTCTTCGCCTTCCACGCCCGGGACCCGGTGCCGGTCGACCCGCCGGTCGGCCTGCGGGTCGCGCTGCTCACCACCATCGTGCCGAGCAAGGAGCCGCTGGACGTCGCGGAGCGCACGCTGCGCCGGCTCCGGGAGATCGTCTACTGCGGGCACGTCGACGTGTGGATCCTCGACGAGGGCGACGACCCGGCGGTGCGGGCGATGGCCGACCGGCTGGGCGTACGCCACTTCACCCGCAAGGGCCGGCCCGAGTACAACCAGCCCGGCGGCGAGTTCCGGGCCCGGACCAAGTCCGGCAACCACAACGCCTGGCGGGCCGAGCACGAGCACCGCTACGACGTGGTCGCGAACGTGGACCCGGACCACGTGCCGCTGCCGAACTTCCTGGAACGCACGCTCGGCTACTTCCGCGACCCGGACGTGGCGTTCGTGGTGACGCCCCAGGTGTACGGCAACATGCACCAGAACTTCGTCGCCCACGGCGCCTCGGTGCAGCAGTACCTCTACAACGGTCTGATCGCCCGGGGCGGCAACGGCCTGGACGCGCCGCTGCTCACCGGCACCGGGCACCTCTACCGCCCGGCGGCCTGGCGGACCATCGGCGGCTACCAGGACTCGATCATCGAGGACCACCTCACCAGCATCCGGGTGCACGCCGCCGTCAACCCGGCCACCGGGCGCCGCTGGAAGGGCGTCTACACCCCCGACGTGGTGGCGCTCGGTGAGGGGCCGACCTCCTGGGCGGACTACTTCAACCAGCAGAAGCGCTGGGCCGCCGGCATCTGCGAGATCCTGCTCCGGCGCGAGATGCGTACGCCGCGTACGCTGCCCGGCCGCCGTCGCTGGCAGTACCGCCTGCTCCAGTTCTACTACCCGAGCGTCGCGGTGAGCCTGCTGCTGGGCAACGCCGCCACCGCGCTCTACCTGCTGACCGGCGTGGACGCCGGCCGGCTCGACCCGCAGGTGTGGGCGACGCTGTGGGGCACCACCGTCGGCACCTGGTTCCTGCTCTGGCTCTGGCTGCGCCGCTTCAACATCGCCCCGCACGAACGCGAGGAGGTGGGCATGGCCGGCATGGCGCTCGCCCTGTTCGCCGGGCCGGTCTACGTGGCCGCGGCGGCCGGCGCGCTGCTGCGCCGCCGGCTCGGTTTCGTGGTGACCGCCAAGGGGGCGCTGCGCACCGTCGAGTCCCTGCGCACGTTCCGGCTGCACCTGTGCTGGGCGCTCGCCGCGGCCGGGCTGCTCGCGGTGAGCTTCGCGCTCGGTCACGACTACCCGCTGCTGCGGGTCTGGCCGGCGCTGACGATGCTGACCGGCCTCGCCCCGCCGCTGATCTCCTGGGCGGAGAGCCTGCGGGCCCGCCGGCACCGCTCGGCGGAGGCGGCGCGAAAGCAGCCGGCGGCGGCGCGGGCGGCGGCTGAGGGCGGTGTCCCGTGCTGAGGCCGACCGCGCCCCGGGTGGGCCTCGCGCTGGCCGGGTTGCTGCTGCTCGCGTACGCCTTCGTGGTGGCGCCCGGCGCGTGGCGCGACCCGGGCACGGGCGCGTCGGCGCACGGTCGCGTCCCGGCGACGCCGCAGGCGAGCGCCGACGCGCCGGGTGGCGGCCTGTTCCCCCCGGCCGGACAGGCGTTCTTCGGGGTGATGACCGACAAGGGACCGCACGACTTCGCGACGGTCGACCGGTTCGTCGAGGCGGCCGGGCGGTCGCCGCAGGTGATGCTCTTCGGCGCCGACTGGGTGTCGGCCGAGTTCGACCGGAGCCTGTTCGACCGGATCGCCGACCGGGGCATGATGCCCATGCTCGGCTGGGAGCCGTGGGATTACAGCATCGACCTGGCGGCCCGGCGCACCGGCCTGGCGGTCCGGCAGATCGACCGGCTCCGGGCCACCCAGCCGGACTACCGGCTGGACCGGATCGCACGCGGCGACTTCGACGCCCACCTGCGGTCCTGGGCCGAGGGGGTCCGGTCGCTCGGCTACCCGGTCGCGATCCGCTTCGCGCACGAGATGAACGGCGACTGGTATCCGTGGTGCGAGCGGGCCAACGGCAACCGCCCCGGCGACTACGTGCGGGCCTGGCGGCACGTGCACGACCTGTTCGCCCGGGCCGGGGCCACGAACGTCACCTGGGTGTGGAGCCCGAACGCCCGCTGGGACAAGACGACCGCCGGGCTGACCGGGCTCTACCCGGGTGACGACTACGTCGACTGGGTCGGCGTCACCGGCTACTACGGCACCGGCGCGTTCACCAAGACGTACTGGTCGTTCGACCAGATCTTCGGTCCGACGATCGCCGAGATCCGCAAGGTCACCCGCAAGCCGCTTGTGGTCACCGAGACCGGCGCCGCCGACACCGCCGGACGCAAGGCCCGGTGGATCCGGGAGACGTTCGGCTCGCTGCCCCGTTACCCGGACCTGATCGGGCTGATCTGGTTCGAGGTGGACAAGGAGCAGGACTGGCGCATCGCCGGCGCGCCCGCCGCGGCGGCCGCGTTCGCCGAGGCGGTGGCCGGCGAGCGCTACGACGTGACCTGGTCGGCGGCGTCGAGGCCGCGCGCCGGGCCGTGACCCCGTCCCGCGCCGGACACACTCCATGTCGGACGGTGGGTCGGAGGGTTTCCCGTTGCCGTTCCTGCTCCGGCTCGACTGCGCGGCGCTGCCCCGGGTTCCCGACCTCGCCCTGCCGGCCGACGGCACGCTGCTGTTCTTCCTCGACCAGGAGAGCGCACTGGACGCCTGCGGCATCGAGGCCGAGCAGGAGTTCGCACGGGTCGTGTACGTCCCGGCCGGCGCCGAGACGATGGACGGTGAGTACGTCGTACCGACCGGAACCGATCTGGAACCGTTCCTCGCCCCCGAGCACGAGATGTACGCCGGTCTCCAGGCGGAACTGCCGGACTGGCTCGACCGCTCGGAGAACTGGCTGAGCGCCACCCAGATCCAGCTCCTGCGCGACATGCCGCACCGCAAGGAGATGAGCGCGCTGCTCGAGCAGCTCTGGCCAGAGCGCCAGTGGTCGCTGCCGGAAGACGTCTTCGTCGGCGGCTACACCATCTCGGCGCAGGACCCGCCCGAGGTGATCATGATGGACAAGGAGCGGCAGCGGCAGGCGAGGTCCCTGCCCCGCGCGGAGCGGATGGTGGCCCAGTACGAGGAACAGCAGCGGGTGATGCGCGAATGGGTGCCGTTGGCCCAGTTCGGCGTACCGGACGAGGAGTACGTCAACGCGCGGTTCCTGATCCGCCACGACGACCTCGCCGCCCGGCGGTTCGACAGGGTGCTGTCCTTCTGCGAGTTCACCGAGTGACAGCCGGGCCGGCTCACACCAGCGTGCGGACCGCCCGCAGCGCCGCCTCCACGTCCTGCTCGCCGTTGGCGATCGTCGCGCCGAAGCGCAGGTAGGAGGGCCGGTAGGGGGTGCTGCTGGCGACCACCCCGGCCGACCGGAGCCGGCCCACCGCCTCGCCCACCGGCACGCCCGGCACCTCGCAGCAGACCACGCCGGCGGACAGGTCGGCGGCGCGCGGGGTGACCAGCCGTACGCCCCGGACGCCCGCGAGACCCTCCTTGAGCCGGTCGGCCAGCTCCCGGGTGCGTTCGGCGACCCGGGCCGGGCCGATCCGGCTGTGGAACCCGAACGCGTCGGCGAGCGCCCACCGGTGCTCGAAGCTGTGGTAGCCGCCGGGCGTGTGGGCCGGTCCCGGTGGCGCGGGCTGCCCGCCGCCGCCGGCGAGCCAGCTCCCGATGACGCGTCCGTCGAAGCTGGGGATCACCGGGGTCATCCGGGCCCACGCCCGCCCGGTGGCCCACACCAGGCCGGTGCCGCGCGGCCCGAGCAGCCACTTGTGGCAGCCGGAGACCAGCACGTCGCAGCCGAGCTGCTCCGGTGTGGACGCGTCGGCGCCGAAGCCGTGCACCGCGTCGAGGCAGAGCAACGCCTCCGGGCTGCGCTCGCGTACCACCTCGGCTAGGCGGCGCACCGGCAGCTTCACGCCGGTGCTGGAGTGCACCCAGGTCAGCGCCACCACGCGGGTGCGCGGGGTGAGCGCCGCGGCGAGACCGGCCACCATCTCGTCCACACCGGCGGTGGCGGCGTCGCGGTAGAGGCGGGCCCGGAGCACCGTCACGCCGTCACGTTCGGCGCGCAGTCGCAGCGACTCGTGCGTGGCGTAGAAGTCGTGCTCGGTGGTCAGCACCTCGTCGCCCGGCCGCAGCCGGATGGCGCTGTAGACAAGGCCGAGGCCCATGGTGGTGGAGTCGGTGAGCGCGATCTGGTCCGGATTCGTGCCGAGGTGCCCGGCGGCCGCGTCGAGCACCGCGCGGTCCAGCCGTTCCTCGTTTGCCAGCAGGTAGCCCGAGGCGTCCCGGTCGAGGCCGTCGCGGTGGGTGGCCACGGCGGCCCGTACCGGCGCCGGGTGCGGCGCGAAGACGAAGGTGGCCAGGTGCGCCCGGGAGCGGTCCAGCGCGAACTGGGCGTGGACGCTGTCCCAGCTGGCCGGATCCAGGGCTGGCGGGTCGTCCGCCGCCCCGTCCTGCGCCGCCGGGCGCTCCGGCTCGCAGCCGGTGGCCAGGCCGGTGACACCGGCCGCCGCGGTCGCGCCGAGCAGGTGCCGTCGGGTCAGGTGCATGAGGTCATCGTCCGCCGTGCATGTCACGGCCGGGTCACCCCCGTCCGCGCGGACCGGTGATTTCACCGATGCGCGGCGCGCCGTAGCCATCGATGCTGACGCATGTCGATGTAATTCCGGCGCAAGGAGTGACCGACGTGCCCACCACCATCCGTTCCCGTACCCCCGTCCGTGCCCTGGCCCGGTTCGCCGTGGCGGCGCTGCTCGCCACGGGCGGCGCTCTCGCCGTCCCGGCCTCGGCGAGCGCCGCCAGCCCCTACGAGCGCGGCCCGGCGCCCACGAGCGCCATCCTGGAGGCCAGCCGCGGCCCGTTCGCCACCTCGTCGACCAACGTCTCCTCGTTGAGCGTGACCGGCTTCGGCGGCGGCGTCATCTACTACCCGACCAGCACCGCCGAGGGCACCTTCGGCGCGATCGCCATCTCGCCCGGCTACACCGCCTCCTGGTCCAGCCTGAGCTGGCTCGGACCGCGGATCGCCTCGCACGGCTTCGTGGTGATCGGCATCGAGACCAACACCCGGCTGGACCAGCCGGACAGCCGGGGCCGCCAGCTCCTGGCCGCGCTGGACTACCTGACCCAGCGCAGCTCGGTGCGGGGCCGGATCGACTCCTCCCGGCTCGCCGTGGCCGGGCACTCGATGGGTGGCGGCGGCAGCCTGGAGGCCGCGGCGGCCCGGCCGTCGTTGCAGGCCGCCGTCCCGCTCGCGCCGTGGAACCTGGACAAGACCTGGTCCGAGGTACGGGTGCCGACGCTCATCATCGGCGGCGAGACCGACAGTGTCGCGCCGGTGGCGAGCCACTCGATCCCGTTCTACAACAGCATCCCGGCGTCGTCGGAGAAGGCGTACCTGGAGCTGGACGGCGCGAGCCACTTCTTCCCGCAGACGACGAACACGCCGACGGCGAAGCAGATGGTGGCCTGGCTGAAGCGGTTCGTCGACGACGACACCCGCTACGAGCAGTTCCTCTGCCCCGGCCCGAGCGGGTCGGCGATCCAGGAGTACCGCAACACCTGCCCCAGCGCCTGAGCCCGTCCGCTGCCGGGGTGGTCGTCGCGACGACCACCCCGGCAGTATGTCTGCCTCTTTTCCGACGGGTTGCCCATCTGTGACACTGCACGCATGCTTTCTGCATCGACAGTGCATATAGCCCTCCGTGGCCGGGACGACGAGTGCGACGCGATCCGCCGGCTCCTCGACCGGGACTCCGGCGGCGCGCTGCTGTTCCACGGGCCGCCCGGCGCAGGGCGCAGCGCCCTGTTGGCGTACGCCCGCCTGTGGGCCACGGGACGCACGGTGCTCACCGGCGCCGGCCTGGCCGACGAGGCGACGCTGCCCTACGCCGGGCTGCACCGCCTGCTCGACCCGGTGCTGGACGCGGACACCGCGCTGCCGGTGCGGCAGCGGCGGCTGCTGCGCCGCGTGCTCGGCGGCGACGGCTGCCCGGCCGACCAGCGGCTCGCCCTCGCCGCGGCGGTCCGCTCCCTGCTCGCCGCCGTCGCCGGGGACCGGCCACTGCTGTGCACTGTGGACGACCTCGACATCGGCGACCGGCAGAGCGCCTGGACGCTCGCCGTGGTGGCGCGCCGGCTGCGCCGGCTGCCGGTGGCGGTGCTGCTGACCGCTACCGCCCCGGCCACTGTCGACGGGGTGCCGGCGCACCGGCTGCGCCCGCTGGACGCCGACGAGTGCCACGCGATGCTCACCGACCGCGGCCACCGGCCACCCGCGCCGGTGGCCGCCGCGCTGGCCGAGCTGAGCGGCGGCAGTCCGGCGGCGCTGGCCGACCTGGCCGGCACGCTCACCCCGGCCCAGTGGCGCGGCGAGGCGCCATTGCCCGGCACGCCGCCGGTGGACGGCGCGTTCGCCGCCGCATACCGGGCCCGCCTCGACCGGTTGCCGGCGCCGACCCGGCGGATGGTGCTGCTCGCCGCGCTCGACCACGGCGACGACACGGGCACGCTGGTGCGCGCCGCCTGGTCCGCCGGTCTGACGGTCGAGGCGCTCGCCCCGGCCGAGGCGGCCGGGCTGCTGCGGACCGGGCCCGGCGGGGTGACGTTCCCGCACCCGCTCGCCCGCACGATGATCACCGCCGTCGCGCCGCTGGCCGACCTGCGCGCGGCGCACCTGCTGCTGACCGGCACGCTCGCCGGCGGTCCGCTGGGCCGCGCGCTGCGCCACGCCACCGCCCCCGACTGCCCGGCCGACGTGCTCGCCGCCGAACTGGCGGCGGCCGTGGACGGGGCGCCCGACCGCGCCGCCGCGGCCGCCGCGCTGCGCCGCGCCGCCGAGCTGACCGCCGATCCCGGGCGGGCGGCCGAGCTGACCGTGGCGGCGGCCCGCTGCGCCTGGACCGCCGGCGACCCGGACCAGGCCCGAGGGCTGCTGCGGCGCCTGACCGGCGGACCGGCGCACGGCCCGGCCGAACTGGTACGGGGAGACATGCAGCTACGGTGCGACGCGCCCGCCGACGCGGTCGCCACGCTGCTGGCCGCCGCCGACGCGGTCGCGCCGGCCGACCGCCGCTCCGCCCTGCTCGCGCTGGTCCGCGCCGGCGAGGCCATCTGCGTCACCGGCGATCAGTTCCGCTACGCCGAGGTGGCGCGCCGCGCCGAGGCGCTGCGGCGGCCCGGCGACCCGCCCGACCTGGACCTGCTGGCCACCTTCGCGGTGGGCGTCGGGGCGACCCTGCGCGGCGACCACGCCCGCGGCGGCCCGGCGCTGCGCCGGGTCGTCGTCCTCGGCGGCCGGCTGTCCGGGCCCGCGCTCACTCCGGGCGCGCTGGTCTGCGCCGCCGCGGCGGCGTTGCTGGTGGCGGTCGACGGGCCCGCGCACCGGCTCGCCGGCCGGGCGGTCGAGGTGGCCCGCACGCGCGGCGAGCTGTCCCTGCTGCCCCGGTCGCTGGAGCTGCGGGCCGTCGCCGAGTACTGGCTGGGCCGGCACGAGGCCGCGGCGGAGACCGCCCGCGAGGGCGTGCGCGCCGCCCGCGCCACCGGCCAGCACGCCTGCGCCCAGGTGCACCTCGGCATCCTCGCGGTGCTGGCCGCGGTACGCGCCGACCGGGCCGGCGCGCTGGCCCGGATCGCCGAGATCGGCGACGGGGCCGCGCCCGGGAGCCGGCCGGACGCGTACGCCAGGTGGGCGCTCGGCGTGCTGGACCTCATCGACGGCCGGTACGCCGACGCGGTCGCCCGGCTGTCCACGCTGGCCCGTACCGGCACCGGCCGGGGGCAGGTGCTGGTGCAGGTGATGGCCACGCCGTACCTGGTGGAGGCCGCCGCCCACGACGGCGGGCGCCCGGCTGCCGCGCTCGCCGTGTTCGACCACTGGGCCAGCAGCACGGCGAGCCCGTCGCGGCGGGCCCTGGCGGCGCGCTGCCGCGCGCTGCTCGCGCCCCGGGGCGGCCCGGAGGCCGAACGGGAGTTCCACACGGCGCTGCGGCTGCACCCGGCCGACTCCGACCGGTTCGAGCGCGCCCGCACCGAGCTGCTGTTCGGCCGGGAGCTGCGCCGCCGGCGCCGCCCGCGCGACGCCCGGGCCCACCTGCACCGCGCGCGGGAGACGTTCACAGTGCTCGGCGCGACCGTCTGGGCCGACCGGGCGGGCGAGGAGCTGCGCGCGGCGGGGGAGTCGGTCGGGCCGGTGCCGCACGGCCCGGAGCAGCTGCTGACCGGGCAGCAGCTGCACATCGCCCGGCTGGTCGCGCAGGGGGCGACCAACCGGGAGATCGCCACCCGGATGTCCCTGTCCACCCGGACCGTCGACCACCACCTGCGCAACGTCTTCCACCGGCTGGGCGTGCGCTCCCGCACCGAGCTGGCCCGCCTGCTGGCCTGACCGCCGGACTCCGGTACGGGCGCCGTCAGCGCAGCGCGGCCACCGCGGCGTCCGCGCCGCCCCGCCAGAGCACGCCGGCCTCGGCGAAGCCGGCCGCGCGCAGCGCGTCCAGGTGCCACGCCGCGGGCGGGCTCCACTCCGGGCTGTGCCCGGTCGGATAGATCTGCCGACGCTTCTCCACCAGCGGGCCGAGCACCGGGTCGTCGGCTGCCCGCGCCCACCAGTCCGGCCAGGACAGCGCCGCGCCGGCGCCGTACCGGGCGTCCCGGCGCGCCCGTGACCGTGCGCCGAGCCGCGCGGTGAGCGTCGGCATCGCGTCGTCGGGCATGTGGTCGGCGTTGACGAACACGCCGCCTGGACGCAGCACGTCACGGATCTCGCGGTAGAGCTCGGTCAGGCGCGGGCCGTCCACCCAGTGCAGGGCGGTGGCGGTGAGCACGGCGTCGTAGTCCCGGTGCGGCAGCGCGGCGGCCCAGCCGGAGTTGTTGAGGTCGGCGGTCACCACTGTGGCCCGCCCGGCCAGCGCCGCCTCGGCGAGGGTGAGCAGCACCGGGTCGAGGTCGAGCACCGTCACCTCGGCGTCGGGCCGGCGGGCCAGCGCCCGCAGGCTGATCGAGCCGGTGCCGCCGGCCAGGTCGAGCACGCGCGGCGGCCGGTCGTCCGCGACCGCCTCGACGGCGTCGAGCATCGCGGCGAAGCGGTGCTCCCGGTCCGGCATGAATGCCTCCTGCTGCCGGTCCCAGCTCTCCTGCCAGGCGCGTACGTCCAAGTCGTAAGGAGTCATGTCACTGACGATAGTTACCGTCGGGGCGCCTGTCGAGGCTTGTTGCCATAGTTTTGCAACAACTGCTGAGCGTCGCGGCGGCGTCACCGGGACCGGACGTGCGACCGGGCGACGGTGACGACCGGGTGACGCGGGCTGCGGCAGGGTCGCGGCACGACGACGGCACGGTTCGAGGGGGCTGCATGATCAGGACGATGCTCCGGCTGCGCGCGCGTCCGGGGTGCGAACCCGCCGTCGGGCCCGCCTTCGAGACCGTCGCCGGACAGCTCGGCGCGCTGGCCGGCAACCTCCGGCACGAGCTGCTCCGCGACGCCCTGGACCCGCGCGGCTTCGTCGTCGTCACCGAATGGGCCGACGAGGCGGCGCTGCGCGCGTACCGGCGCGGGCCGGTGGCGGCCCGCCTGGCCGGCCTGCTCCAGCCGCTCACCGAACCGGTGGACGGCCCGAGCTATCCGCCGCTGCGCGAGACCGGGAACGGCGAGGGCCCGGTCTACGTGGACGTCGAGCTGACAGTGCCGCGCGACCGGCTCGCCGAGTTCCACAGGGGCTATCCCGAGGTGGTACGGCGGATGAGCGCGATACCCGGCTACCGCCGCGAGCAGCTGCTGCGCGAACCCGGCTCGGACATCCACCACATCTTCGCCGAGTGGGACGGAGCCGCTCCGTTCCTCGCCTGGATCGGCGACCCGGCCCACGCCTCCGCGCAGGCCGGGCCGATCGCCCCGTTCCTTCTCGACATCCGGCGCCGCCTGTTCCACGTCGTGCCCGACGCGGACGGCCGCCGTCACCCCACCACGGGCTGGGAGGCCGACGTGCACAGGACAACAGACGTACTCGTCGTCGGGGCGGGGCCCACCGGGCTGACCGCCGCCGTCGAACTGGCCCGCCGGGGCATCGACTGCCTGGTGATCGACAAGCAGGCCACCCCGCCCGGGCACGCCGACAAGGCGATCGGCGTGCACTGCCGCACCATGGAGATCTGGGAGGAGCAGGGCGTCGTACGGGAGGCCATGGACGCCGGCATCTGGCTCACCGGCAACATGGTCTTCGTCAACGGCGCGCAGACCCACCGGATGAGCTGGGAGCTGCCCGGCCTGCCGTACGCGCACCTCGGCCTGCCGCAGTACGAGACCGAACGCATCCTCACCGACCGGCTGGCCACCCTCGGGGTGCGCCCGCGGCGCGGCGCCGAACTGGTCGACCTCACCCAGGACGCCGACGGCGTGACCGCCACCGTCCGCACCGCCGACGGCGGCACCGAGACGGTACGCGCCCGGTACGTCGTCGGCGCCGACGGCGCGCACAGCCGGGTCCGGGAGCGGCTCGGGCTCACCTTCACCGGCGGGCTGGGCCGGTTCCCGCAGCTGTTCATGCTGGTGGACGTCGACGTCGACTGGGACATGCCGGACGGGCACCTGCTGCGGTTCCTGCACGTGACCGACGGGCAGATGGACGGGATGCTCGTCTGCGTACCGCTGCGCGGCGAGCACCGCTACCGCATCGCCACCCTGGCCCCGCCCCGGTTCTTCGCCCAGACCGGCGGGCGCGACGCACCGCCCGGGTTCAGTGAGGAACTCGACGAGCCGACCATCTCCGACGTGCAGGCCGCGCTGGACCGCCTCGCGCCACCCGGCACCCGGGCGAGCAACCTGCGCTGGTCGTCGGTCTTCCGGATCAGCCACGGCATCGTCGACCGCTACCGCGAGGGCCGGATCTTCGTCGCTGGGGACGCCGCCCACCTGCACCCGCCCGCCGGGGGCCAGGGCATGAACACCGGCATCCAGGACGCCTGGAACCTGGCCTGGAAACTCGCGCTGGCGGTACGCGGGCTCGCCGCGCCCGGGCTGCTGGACAGCTACGAGACCGAGCGGCGGCCGGAGGGCGAGGAGATCGTCGGCCGGGCGGTACGGATGGCCGGCACCGAGGAGGTCGACCGCGCCGACCTGGAACGGCAGTTCCTCCAGGAGATGTCCATGCTGCTCAGTTACGCGAGCAGCCCGCTGGTCGGGGAGACCGTCGCCGACCCGGCCGCGCTCGGTGACGCGCCCCGCCCCGGCGACCTCGCGCCGGACGTCGACGGGCTGCTCCGGCGCGGCGTCGGCCACCCGCTGCGGCTGCGCGACCTGACCCGGGGCACCCGGCACACGCTGCTGCTCTACGCCGACGGCACGGCCGAAGCGGCGGAGCTGGCCGCGTTCACCGGCCTGTGCGCCGACGCGCGCCGGCTGGCCGGCGGGGAACTCGACGCGTACCTGCTGCTCGACCCGGACGCCGACGAGCCGCGCCTGCTCGACCCACCAGTGGTGCGCGACGCCGAGCGCCGGTTCCGCGCCGGGTACGGCCTGACCGGCACCGGCCTGTACCTGATCCGCCCGGACGGGCACATCGGGTTCCGGGGCGCGCCGGTCGACCCGGACGCGCTGCGCAAGCACCTGCACCTGGTGTTCGGGAGCGCACGGTGAGCCGGGTCCGGACCGTGCTGGCGATGCGGACCCGCGAGGGCTGCGAGGAGCGCTTCGAGGCCGAGTGGCTCAGCGCCGCCGAGGAGATCCGCACGCTGGACGGCTGCCTGCACCAGGACCTGGTCCGCGACGCCGACGACCCGCGCAGCTACCTGGTCATCAGCGACTGGGCCGACCGCGAGCGGCTGGACGCGTTCGGCCGCAGCACGCATCGCGACCGCCTGCTGCGCGTCATCCGGGAACTGCGTGAGTCCGCCGACCGGCACACCTACCAGGTGCTGCACAGCGTTGCCGGCGGGCCGGGGGAGGGGCGATGAGCGACGACGTGATGCCGGCGAGCGAGCTGTACACCGACGCGTTCGCGGCCGACCCGTACCCCGCGCTGGCGCGGCTGCGCGCGGACCGGCCGGTCTGCCCGGTCGGCTCGCCGCGCTTCGACTCCTGGCTGATCACCCGCTTCGACGACGCCCGCACCGCGCTGACCGACCCGCGCCTGTCCAAGGACCTGTACGGCCCGGAGCAGCACTACCTGAAGATCTTCGGCCCGAACTCGGAGGGCCTGAACCGCAACATGCTCAACTCCGACCCGCCGGAGCACACCCGGCTGCGCCGGGTCGTGTCGCAGGCGTTCGCGCCCCGGCGGATCGAGGCGCTGCGCCCCCGGGTGGCCACCATCGTCGACCAGCTCATCGACAAGATGGCCCCGCACGGCGAGGCGGACCTGATGCACGACTTCGCCATCCCGCTGCCGATGACCGTCATCTGCGAGCTGCTCGGCGTACCGCCGGCCGACCACGGGCAGGTGCTGGACTGGACCCAGGTCATTCGCACCTCCGGCTCCACCAGCCGGCCGCCGGAGCAGGAGCGGGCGGCGGTGCAGGACGCCCAGCTGCGCCTGCACCAGTACCTGGCCGGCCTGGTCCGGGCCAAGCGCGACGACCCGGCCGACGACATCATCGGCGCGCTCGTCAAGGCCGTCGACCAGGACGGGACGCTGTCCGAGGCGGAGCTGGTCACCACCACGTTCCTGCTGCTGTTCGCCGGGCACCAGACCACCGCCGACTTCCTCGGCAACGCCGTGCTGGCGCTGCTCACCCATCCCGAGCAGATGGAACTGCTGCGCGCCACGCCGCGCCTGCTGCCGGCCGCGATCGAGGAGCTGCTCCGGTTCGACGGGCCGCTGCCGGTGGCCAGCCCGCGCATCGCCACCGAGGACGTCGACTACCAGGGCGTACGCATCCCGCGCGGCGCGATCGTCGGCGTCGCGATAAACGCGGCCAACCACGACCCGGCGCACTTCGCCGACCCGGACCGGCTGGACCTGCGCCGGGTCCGGGGCCCGCACCTCGGGTTCGGTCACGGCGTCCACTACTGCCTGGGCGTCTCGCTGGCCCGGATGGAGGCCGAGCTCGCGCTCGGCGCGCTCCTGCGCCGGCTGTCCGGACTGCGCCTGGGCGTGCCGCTCGCCGAGGTGCGCCGGCTCCCGGCCGCCTCACCGTTCCGCGGCCTGCTGGAACTGCCGGTCACCTTCACCGCCTGACGGAGCCGCCGCCTCGCGCCGCCGCCCTCGTCGCAATCATCAAGGAGCAGTCATGGTCTTCCGCAACGTGATCGTCTGTCACATGGTCCCCGGCAGCGACCAGATCGTCGGCGACGTCTTCGGCCACTACGACCAGGCCACCCGGCCGCAGGACCTCGGCGTCATCGGCCGTTACCTGCTGTCGCACCACGACCTCTACCTCCACGTGATCGAGCGGGAGCAGGACCCGCGGATCTCCGGGCAGACCCGCGGGCTGCCCGCCTTCCAGAAGATCGCCGAGGAGATCGGCCCGTACGTCACCCCGTACCCGCGCTACTGGAAGAACCCGTCGGACTCGGTGGCCAAGGAGTTCTACCACTGGGCGCCCGAGGGCGAGCCGCCCGCCGACACCACGCTCACCGTCATCGTCGGGCGGATCAAGCCCGGCGCCGAGCCGGACGTGGCGCGGGTCTTCACCGAGTCCGACGCCGGGTCGCTCCCGACCGACCTCGGGGTCACCGGGCGCTGGCTGTACTCGATCGACGACGTCTACGTCCACCTGCTCGAACAGGAGTCGTCGGCGGCCGAGGCCACCCGGGACCAGCACGGCGACAAGCCCGCCTTCGGCAAGGTGATGCAGGACCTCGGCCCGTACATCGAGCCGTACCGGCCGGACCGGTGGCAGGGCCCGCAGGACTCGGTGGCCACCGTCTTCTACCGCTGGCAGGCCCAGGATTGAGCCGATCCGCGCTCCCGCCCTCCGGGTGGCGGGAGCGCGGAAACCCCGTCCCCGCCACCGGCCGTACGCGAGGCTGGTGCGGGGGTGCCGGGTGCCGACGAAGGAGATCGTCCAGCACGTCGGGGCGCTGCTGGACCTGGCCGGGGTGCTGGTGATCGCGGTCGGCGTCGCGGTCGCCACGGCGGTGTTCGCGGTGCGCTGCGCCCGGACCCGGCAGGTGGTGGCGCACTACCGCGCGTACCGGCAGGGGGTGGGCCGAGCCATCCTGCTCGGCCTGGAGTTCCTGGTCGGCGGCGACATCATCCGGACCGTCGCGGTGTCGCCCACGTTCACCAGCGTCGGCGTGCTGGCGCTGATCGTGCTGGTCCGCACCTTCCTCAGCTTCTCGCTGGAGGTGGAGCTGGACGGCCGTTGGCCCTGGCAGGGCCGCCCTCCGGCGGACCGGCCGAGCGTGGGCGCCCGTCCCCAGCGCTGAGCGTCGTACCCCTGCGGCAGCATGCCGGGCATGGCGGAGTTCCGGATCGTGCGCGGTGACGCGACGAGCCCGCAGGCGAAGGGCCCCAAGATCGTCGCGCACGTCTGCAACGATCTGGGCGGCTGGGGAAAGGGCTTCGTCCTCGCCGTCTCGCGGCGGTGGCCCGAGCCGGAACGCGACTACCGGGAGTGGCACCGGCACCGGGCCGGCAACGACTTCGGGCTGGGCGCCGTCCGGCTGGTCCGGGTCGCGCCGGACCTGTGGGTGGCCAACATGGTGGGCCAGCGCGGGATGCGCCGGGGCAGCGCCGGGCCGCCGATCCGGTACGACGCGGTGGAGCGCTGCCTCGCAGCTGTGGCCGACCGGGCCGAGGAGCTGGGCGCGTCGGTGCACATGCCGCGCATCGGCTGCGGGCTGGCCGGCGGCTCGTGGCAGCGGATCGAGCCGTTGATCCGGCGCGCGTTGTCCGAGCGCGGCATCCCGGTGACCGTCTACGACCGGTAGTGACCTCCGCCTGTCGCCCTCGCCACTTCGCCGAGCCGATGCCGGCCGGTACCCCCAGGGGGTATGGTGGTGCGATGGAGCACGGATCCGGTCACGACACCGGCCACCACGGCGACCACGGCACCGATCACGGCGGCGGCCACGGCGCGCACGCCGGGCACGACCCGGAGCAGTTCCGCCGCCGGTTCTGGCTGAGCCTGGCGCTCACCGTGCCGATCGTCGTCACCAGTCACATGGTGATGGACTGGTTCGGCTACTCCCTGGACTTTCCCGGCGTGAGCTGGGTCGGGCCGGTGCTCGGCACCGTGGTTTTCGCCTACGGCGGCTGGCCGTTCCTCACCGGCGGGCTGCGGGAGCTGCGCGAACGTACCCCCGGCATGATGCTGCTGATCTCGATGGCGATAGTGGTCGCCTACCTCGCCTCCGCCGCCACCAGTCTCGGCCTGTTCGACCTGGACTTCTGGTGGGAGCTGGCCGCGCTGGTCACCATCATGCTGCTCGGTCACTGGCAGGAGATGCGGGCGGTCGGGCAGGCGCGGGGCGCGCTCGGCGCACTCGCGGCGCTGCTGCCCGACGACGCCGAACGCCTCGACGCCGCCGGGCGGCCACATCCGGTGCCGGTCGCCGACCTGCGGGTGGACGACCTGGTGCTGGTGCGCCCCGGCGGCCGGGTGCCGGCGGACGGGCGGATCGTCGAGGGCGCCGCCGAGCTGGACGAGTCGATGATCACCGGCGAGTCGCGGCCGGTGCCCCGCGCCGCCGGGGACCGGGTGGTCGCCGGCACCGTGGCCACCGACTCCACCCTCCGGGTACGCGTCGAGGCGGTAGGCGCGGACACCGCGCTGGCCGGCATCGGGCGGCTCGTGGCGCAGGCGCAGGCCTCCGGCGGGCGCGCGCAGGTGCTCGCCGACCGGTTCGCCGCGCTGCTGTTCTACCTGGCGGCGTTCGCCGGCCTTGCCACATTCGCGGTCTGGGCGCTGCTCGGCGACCCCGACCAGGCCGTGGTACGGACCGTCACCGTGCTGGTGATCGCCTGCCCGCACGCGCTCGGACTGGCCATCCCGCTGGTGGTGGCGCTGTCCACAGCGCTGTCGGCGCGCGCCGGCATCCTGGTCAAGGACCGGCTCGCGCTGGAGCGGATGCGCACCGTCGACACCGTCCTGTTCGACAAGACCGGCACGCTCACCACCGGCCGGCACACGGTGACCGGCGTGGCCGCCACCGGTGGGCTGGACTCCGACACCGCCCTGGCCCTGGCCGGCGCGGTGGAGGCCGACAGCGAACACCCGCTGGCCCGGGCGCTCGTCGCCGCCGCCGACGCGCGGCCGATGTCCGCGGCCGGGTCCGACGCCGGGCCGACGTCTCCCGGGCCGAAGTCCGCGACCGGGTCCGACGCCGGGCCGACGTCTGCGGCCGGGGCCGGCCCGGCGCGTCCGGTCGCGCGCGGCTTCCGGGCGCTGGCCGGCCGTGGCGTGCGGGCCACCGTGGACGGCGTGGACTGGGCGGTCGGCGGCCCGGCTCTGCTGCGTGAACTGGACGCCCCGGTGCCGGACGACCTGCGCCGCGCGGCCGAGGAATGGTCGGGCCGGGGCGCCGCTGTGCTGCACCTGGTCCGGCTGCCCGAGGGCGGCCCGCCGGAGGTGGCCGCCGCGTTCGCGATGGAGGATCAGGTCCGCCCGGAGGCGCGGGCCGCCGTGGCGGAGCTGCGCGACCTCGGCGTACGCAAGATCGTGATGATCACCGGGGACGCCCGCCCGGTCGCCGAGGCGGTCGCCGCCGACCTCGGGTTCCGGCCCGGCGTCGACGAGGTCTTCGCCGAGGTGCTTCCCGCCGACAAGGACAAGGCGGTGGCCGAGTTGCGCGATCGAGGGCTCACAGTGGCGATGGTCGGCGACGGCGTGAACGACGCCCCGGCGCTTGCGCGCGCCGATGTCGGGCTGGCCATCGGCGCGGGCACCGACGTGGCGATCGAGTCCGCCGGGGTGGTGCTGGCCGGCTCCGACCCGCGTGGCGTGGGCGGCGTGATCCGGCTGTCCCGCGCCTCGTACCGGAAGATGCGGCAGAACCTGGCCTGGGCGGCCGGCTACAACGTGGTCGCGATCCCGCTCGCCGCCGGTGTGCTGGCCTGGGCCGGGATCGCGCTCAGCCCGGCGCTGGGCGCGGTGCTGATGTCCGCCTCGACCATCGTGGTGGCGCTCAACGCCCAACTGCTGCGCCGGGTGCGGATCGCGCCGGCCGACTGATCCGCATTTCCCGGCCCTGCCCCGCCGGCCGGCTCGCGGGTGCGAGCGGATACGCCCCTTCCCGCTCGCACCTGCGCACCGCTAAAGTGAGCCGGTGACGGAGTTCCGGATCGGCGAGGCCGCCGAACTGCTCGGGGTCAGCGCGGACACGGTCCGCCGCTGGATCGACGCCGGCAAACTGCCGGCCACCCGCGACGAGCACGGCCACCGCGTGCTCGACGGCGCCGACCTGGCCGCGTTCGTCCGCGCCCCCGGCCACCCCGAACTGTCCTCGGCCCGCAACCGGCTGCGCGGCATCGTCACCGCCGTGGTCAAGGACACCGTGATGGCCCAGGTGGACATCCAGGCCGGGCCGTTCCGGGTGGTGTCGCTGATGAGCCGCGAGGCCGTCGACGACCTCGACCTCCGGGTCGGCTCCGTCGCCGTCGCCGTGATCAAGTCGACCACCGTCGTGGTCGAGCGAGCCACCCCCAGGGGAAGGACCGGCCCGTGACCGTACGGTGGATCCGCGCCGCCCTGGCCGCCGCGCTGGTGGCGGCGCTCGGCCTGACCGGCTGCGGCGGCGCGGACGAACCGGCCGGGCCCGACGGCGCCGGCCCGGTGACAGTGTTCGCCGCCGCCTCACTCACCGAGTCGTTCACCAAACTCGGCAAGGACTACGAGGCCGCCCACCCGGGCCGCACCGTCACGTTCAACTTCGGCGGCAGCTCCGGCCTGGCCACCCAGATCACCCAGGGCGCGCCCGCCGACGTGTTCGCCGCCGCCTCCCCGGCCACCATGAAGACGGTCACCGACGCCGGTGACGCGGCCGGCGAGCCGACGGTGCTGGTCCGCAACCAGCTCGTCGTCGCCGTGCCCCCTGGCAACCCGGCCCGGGTCGGCGGCCTGGCCGACCTCGCCCGCCCCGGCGTCAAGGTGGCGCTCTGCGCCGAGCAGGTGCCCTGCGGCGCCGCCGCGCGCACCGCGCTGGACGCCGCAGGTGTGCGGCTCACCCCCGCCACGCTCGAACAGGACGTCAAGGGCGCGCTGGCCAAGCTGCGCCTCGGCGAGGTCGACGCCGCGCTCGTCTACCGCACCGACGTACGCGCCGCGCCCGGGCTCGACGCGGTCGAGTTCCCCGAGTCGGGGCGTGCGGTGAACGACTACCCGATCGTGGTGCTGCGCGGCGCCGCCAACCCGGCCGGCGCCCGCGCCTTCGTCGACTTCGTCCGCTCCGACGCCGGGCTCGCCGTGCTCACCGCCGCCGGGTTCCAGGCCCCGTCGGGCAGATGAGCCGCACCGTACGCCGGCAACGGGTGCCGATCGCCCTGCTCGTGCCCGCCGGGCTCGGGCTGGCCTTCCTCGTCCTGCCGCTGGCCGGCCTGCTGCTCCGGACGCCCTGGACCACACTGCCCCGGCGACTGACCGAACCGGGCGTGCTCACCGCGCTGCGGCTGTCGCTGGAGACCGCCACCATCGCCACGCTGCTCTGCGTGGCGCTCGGCGTACCCCTGGCGTGGCTGCTGGCCCGCGTCGAGTTCCCCGGCCGGCGGCTGGTCCGGGCGCTGGTCACGGTGCCGCTGGTGCTGCCGCCGGTGGTCGGCGGCGTGGCGCTGCTGCTGGTCTTCGGCCGGCGCGGGCTGATCGGCTCCTGGCTGGACGAGACGTTCGGGGTGACGTTGCCGTTCACCACCGCCGGGGTGGTGCTGGCCGAGGCGTTCGTGGCGATGCCGTTCCTGGTCATCGCCGTCGAGGGGGCGCTGCGCGGCGCCGACCCCCGGTACGAGGAGGCCGCCGCCACGCTCGGCGCCGGGCGGTTCACCACCTTCACCCGGGTCACGCTGCCGCTCGTCGCCCCGGGCGTGGCAGCCGGGGCGGTGCTCTGCTGGGCGCGCGCGCTCGGCGAGTTCGGGGCCACCATCACGTTCGCCGGCAACTATCCCGGCCGCACGCAGACCATGCCGCTGGCGGTCTACCTGGCGCTGGAGACCGACCTGCAGGCCGCGATCGTGCTCAGCCTGATGCTGCTCACCGTCTCCGTGGTCATCCTCGCCGCGATGCGCGACCGCTGGATCGGGACGACATGAGCGGGCTGGACGCGCACCTGGTCGCGGACCGGGACGGGTTCGCCCTGGACGTGCGGCTGCGCATCGCCGCCGGCGAGGTGGTGGCGCTGCTCGGCCCCAACGGCGCCGGCAAGACCACAGCGCTGCGGGTGCTCGCCGGGCTGCACCCGCTCACCGCCGGGCACCTCACGCTCGACGGCACCGACCTGGACCGGCCGGACCGCCGGGTGTGGACGCCGCCGGAACGGCGGCCGGTCGGCGTCGTGTTCCAGGACTACCTGCTGTTCCCACATCTCAACGCGCTGGACAACGTGGCGTTCGGGCCGCGCCGCCGGGGCGCCGACAAGCGCGCCGCCCGCGCCCGCGCCCAGGCGTGGCTGGACCGGGTCGGCCTCGGCGACCAGGCCCGGCGCCGGCCCCGGCAGCTCTCCGGCGGGCAGGCGCAGCGGGTCGCGCTGGCCCGCGCGCTCGCCGTCGACCCGGCCCTGCTGCTGCTCGACGAGCCCTTGGCCGCGCTCGACGCGCGGACCCGGCTGGACACCCGCGCCGAACTCCAGCGCCACCTCGGCGCGCATCCCGGCGCGACACTGCTCGTCACCCACGACCCCCTCGACGCCCTGGTGCTCGCCGACCGGCTGGTCATCGTGGAACACGGCCGGGTGGTGCAGGAAGGCGACGCGGCCACGGTCACGGCCCGGCCGCGCACCGACTACGTGGCCCGGCTGGTCGGCCTCAATCTGCACCGTGGACGCGCCGACGGGCACACGGTCACCGTCGGTGAGCTGACGCTCACCACCGCCGACACCGTCCACGGTGACACGTTCGTCGCGTACCCGCCGGCCGCCGTCGCGCTGCACCCGGCCCGGCCCGAGGGCAGCCCGCGCAACGTGTGGGCGGCCACGGTGACCGGAGTGCAACGACACGGTGACAACCTGCGCGTGCAGCTCGCCGGGCCGGTGGAGGTGGCCGCCGACGTCACGCCCGCCGCCGCGGCCCACCTCGGGCTGACCCCCGGCCGACCGGTCTGGGCGGCGGTCAAGGCAGCCGAGACGCGCGCCTATCCGGCGTGACGAACACCGCTGGTCAGGACATGTGCGCAGGTGAGAGGTTTGACGTGCGCTCTACCGGTCACTGGGACGGTAGCGACGACGCAAAGGGGAACACGGTGCCCGACACGATGCGGATCAGGTCCAGTCAGGACGCCGCCCTGCCACGGGGCGTCACCGACCCGTTGCTGTGGCGTGCCGCCTACGACGTGGCCGCCGCGCACCAGCCCGACGACTCGGGCCGGTGCGAGAGCCTGCTGTGCGACGGACGGCCCGGGCCGTGCGACGCGCTGACCGCCGCCCACCGCGCCATGCGCCTGGCCGGGGACCTCGACGCCGAGCACGACGAGCCCGCGACCTGGCGTACGGAGGAGCGGCGGCGCGCCGCCTGAGATCACGTCGCGGGCGGTTCGAACCGTGGACGCCCCGCATCCGTGTTTATGATCGACAACTCGGTCGGAATGCGGGGAAGAGGAGAGTTCGTGACGGTCGACGCCCACGCGTTCTGGCTCCGCGCCCCCGGCGAGGGCGAGATCAGGCCGGTCCGCCTCGCTCCGCCCGGCCCGGGTGAGGTGCTCGTGCGTACCCGCTTCTCCGGCGTCAGCCGGGGCACCGAGACGCTCGTGTTCACCGGCCGTGTCCCGGCCGACCAGCACGCCGCGATGCGCGCGCCGTTCCAGGAGGGCGACTTCCCCGCCCCGGTCAAGTACGGCTACCTCAGCGTCGGCACTGTCGAGGCCGGCGACGAGCGGCTGCTCGGCCGTACCGTCTTCTGCCTCTACCCGCACCAGAGCGCGTACGTGGTCCCGGCCGACGCCGTGACTGTCGTGCCGGACGGCGTGCCGGCGCAGCGCGCGGTGCTGGCCGGCACCGTGGAGACCGCGGTGAACGCGCTGTGGGACGCCGCGCCGCTGGTCGGTGACCGGGTCACGGTGATCGGCGGCGGAATGGTCGGCTGCGCGGTGACCGCGTTGCTGGCCCGTTTCCCCGGCGTCCGGGTCGAACTGGTCGACGCCGACCCGGCCCGCGCCGAGGTGGCCGCCGCGCTCGGCGCCGACTTCGCCGCGCCCGCCGACGCGGCCGGCGAGCGCGACCTGGTGGTGCACGCCAGCGCCACCGCCGACGGGCTGCAGCGCGGCCTGGAGTTGCTGCGTCCCGAGGGCACCGTGCTGGAGCTGAGCTGGTACGGCGACCGGCCGGTCACGCTCGCGCTCGGCGGCGCTTTCCACTCGCGACGGCTGGGCATCCGCAGCAGCCAGGTGGGCACGGTGTCGCCCCGGCGGGCCGACCGCAGCTACGCCGACCGGCTCGCCCTGGCCCTGGACCTGCTCGCCGACCCGGCGTTCGACGCGCTGATCACCGGCCGGTCCCACTTCGACGACCTGCCCGACGTGCTGGACCGGCTCGCCTCGGGCCGTCTGCCGGCGCTGTGTCATCTCATCACCTACGGCGAGGAGTGAACGTGTTCAGCGTGACTGTCCGGGACCACATCATGGTCGCCCACAGCTTCCGCGGCGAGGTCTTCGGCCCGGCCCAGCGGCTGCACGGCGCGACGTTCGTCGTCGATGCCACGTACCGCCGGCCGGAGCTGGACGACGACGGGATCGTGGTCGACATCGGGCTGGCCACCGAGCAGCTCAAGGCCGTGCTCGGCGAGCTGAACTACCGCAATCTCGACGACGAGTCCGCCTTCACCGGGGTGAACACCACCACCGAGGTGCTGGCCCGTACGGTGGCCGACCGGCTCGCCGACGCGGTGGCGGCCGGCCGGCTGGGGGAGGGCGCGCGCGGCCTGACCGGGATCACCGTCACCCTGCACGAGTCACACATCGCCTGGGCGAGCTACGAGCGGTCGCTCTGACCGGATGACAGTCGTCCACGCGGTGCTGCCGGGTGACATCGACGACCCGGCGGACCCCAGCGGCGGCAACGCCTACGACCGTCACGTCTGCCGTGGCCTGGCCGAACGTGGCTGGACGGTCCGGGAACACCAGGTGCCCGGCGGCTGGCCGCACCCGGGGCCACGGGAACGGGCCGACCTGGCCGGACTGCTCGGCGGGCTGCCCGACGGCGCGACGGTGCTGCTCGACGGCCTGGTCGCCTCCACCGTGCCGGACGTGCTCGCCCCGCACGCCGCGCGGCTGCGCCTGGTCGTCCTGGTGCACCTGCCGATCGAGGGCGAGACCGAGGCGCAGTCGCTGGCGGCGGCCACCGCCGTGGTCGCGACCAGCGAGTGGACCCGGCGCCGCCTGCTCGACCGGTACGCGCTGCCACCGCAGCGGGTGACGGTCGCCCCACCCGGCGTCGACCCGGCGCCGGTCGCCACCGGCACGCCCGGCGGGGGACGGCTGCTCTGCGTCGCCGCCGTCACAGCGGTCAAGGGGCACGACGTGCTCGCCGCCGCGCTCGCCGAGGTGGCGGACCTGAACTGGAGCTGCGACTGGGTGGGACCGCTGGACCGGGACCCGGCATTCGCCGACCGGCTGCGCGGGCGGCTCGCCGCCACCGGTCTGGGTGGCCGGGTCCGGCTCACCGGCCCGCGTACCGGGCCCGACCTGGCCGCCACGTACGCCGCCGCCGATCTGCTGGTCCAGCCCTCACGGCGGGAGACGTACGGCATGGTGGTCACCGAGGCGCTGGCCCGGGGCGTACCGGTGCTGGCCGGCGACACCGGCGGCCTGCCGGCCACGCTCGGGCACGCCCCCGGCGGCGAGCGGCCCGGCCTGCTGGTGCCACCTGACGATCCAGGCGCGACCGCCGCGGCGCTGCGCCGCTGGCTCACCGATCCCGGCCTGCGGGACCGGCTGCGCCGCGCCGCCCGGCAGCGGCGGCACACCCTCACCGGCTGGCCGGTCACCGTGGACCGGCTGGCGACGGCGCTGAAGGAGGCGACAGCGGTATGACCACCTCACTCCCGCCCGGCTTCGCGGACTGGCTGCGGCTGCGTGAGCCCGCCGACGCGGCGGCCCGCAGCGCCGAGCTGGCCGACGCGGTCCGCGACCGGTTGCCTGCCGGCCGGCCGCTCGTCGTGCACGACCTGGGCAGCGGCACCGGCTCGATGGCCCGCTGGCTGGCGCCCCGGCTGCCCGGCCCGCAACGCTGGGTGCTGCACGAACGCGACCGGAACCTGCTGGCGCTGGCCCGCTCGGCGCGGCTCACCGCCGCCGACGGGGCCGAGGTCACCGTGACGGCGCTCGACTCGGACATCACCCGGCTGACCGCCGCCGACCTGGCCGACGCGCACCTGGTCACCGCGTCGGCGCTGCTGGACATGCTCACCGCCGAGGAGGTCGAGCGGATGGCGGCGGCCTGCGCCGGCCACCCGACGCTGTTCGCGCTCACCGTGACCGGGCGGGCCGAGTTCGCCCCACCGGACCCGCTCGACGCCGAGCTGACCGCCGCGTTCAACGCCCACCAGCGCCGCACCGTGGACGGCCGGGCCCTGCTCGGACCGGACGCGGTGGACGTGGCCGTGACCGCGTTCCGCCGGCACGGCGTCGAGACGCTGGTGCGATCCACCCCGTGGCGGCTCGGGCCGGAGCAGGCGGAGCTGGCCGCGGAATGGCTCACCGGCTGGGTCGGCGCGGCCGTCGAGGAACAACCGCATCTGTCCGGGCCCGCCCGGACGTATCAGAAGTGGCGGCTCGCCGAGGCCGCCGCCGGCCGGCTCGAGGTGGTGCTGCACCACGCCGACCTGCTCGCCGGCTGAACCGTACCGGCCGCCGGCGCGTGACAACCGGTGGGAACAAGGAGGACCGTTTGTCACACGTCGCCGTCGCCGGGCCCGTACCCGCCGTCACGTCCGCGCCGTCCCGGCCCCACCGGGCCCGGGCGGGCCGAGCATGGTTGAGCCAGGCCTGGGTACGTCCGCTGCTCGGGCTCGCCGTCCTGGCCGTGCTCGTCGCGTCAGTGGGCACCGGCCCGTTCCTGGCCGGGCTGCGCCTGATCGACGCGCCGGCGCTGGCCGCCGCGCTCGGCATCGGGGTGGTCACCACCGTCTGCTGCGCATGGCGCTGGTCGCTGGTCGCCGGTGGGCTGGGCGTACGTCTGCCGATGCGGGCCGCGGTGGCGCACTGCTACCGGGCGATCTTCCTCAACTCCACACTGCCCGGTGGCGTGCTCGGCGACGTGCACCGGGCGGTACGGCACGGCCGCGACGCCGGGGACGTGGCCCGGGGCGTACGGGCGGTGGTCTGGGAGCGCACCGCCGGGCAGGTGGTGCAGATGGTCATCGCGGTGGCGTTGCTGGCCGCGTTCCCGTCGCCGGTGCGCCGGTACCTGCCGTGGCTGGCGGTCGGCCTGGCCGTGGGGGCGTTTGCGCTGGTGCTCGCCGCCCGCGCGGTGCCCCGCTCCGGGGCGTCCCGCTGGGCGCGGGCGGCCCGGACCGCGGTCGCCGACGTGCGCTCCGGCGTGCTGGGCCGCCGGACCTGGGCCGGTGTGGTGATCGCCTCGACAGTGGTGTTCGCCGGCCACCTGGCCACGTTCGTGGTGGCCGCCCGCACCGCCGGGACGGACGCCCCGCTGTCCCGCCTGCTGCCGTTGACGCTGCTCGCCCTGCTCGCCATGGCGGTGCCGCTCAACGTGGGCGGGTTCGGCCCGCGCGAGGGGGTCGCCGCATGGGCGTTCGCCTCGGCCGGGCTGACCGCCGCGCAGGGTGTGGCGACCGGCACGGTGTACGGCGCGCTGGTGCTGGTGGCCAGCCTGCCCGGCGCCGCGGTGCTGCTGGCGCGGCGGCTGCCCCGGCGGGAGCCCGGCAACTGTCGGTGATCCCGCCTACGGTGGGGGAGCGAGGTGTGCGTCGCCGGGTCCGCCCGGCGACCGGACGACAGGAGAACCATGGACGAAACCCTGCCCACCGCGACGGTCCGGACCCGCGTGACGGTCCCGCTACGGTTCCCCGACGGATACGTGACGACCGCGCGCGTGCACACCTTCCACGGTCTCGTCGACGGACGCGAGCACCTGGCGTTCGGGCTCGGCGAGCACGTCGACGCCGACCCGCCGCTGGTCCGCCCGCACAGCGAGTGCCTCACCGGGGACGTGTTCGGCAGCCAGCGCTGCGACTGCGGGCCGCAGTTGCGCGAGGCGGTCGAGCGGATCGCCGAGGCCGGTGGCTACCTGCTCTACCTGCGGCAGGAGGGGCGGGGCATCGGCCTGTACGCCAAGCTCGACGCGTACGCCCTGCAGGACGACGGCCTCGACACGTACGAGGCGAACCTGGCGCTCGGGCGCGGCGCGGACGAGCGCGACTACACGGTGGCCGCGCAGATGCTCGGCGCGCTGGGCGTGGACCGGGTGGCCCTGCTCAGCAACAACCCGGACAAGGCGGCCCAGCTCGAGCGGCTGGGCGTCACGGTGGCCGACCGGGTGTCCACGGGCGTGCACCTGTCGCCGGCCAACGCCGGTTACCTGGCGGCCAAGGTGACCCGCGCCGACCACGCCCTCGACCTGCCGTTCGTGCCGTGACCACCCGCCCGTACGTGCTGCTCAGCTGCGCGATGTCGATCGACGGCTACATCGACGACGCGACCACCGACCGGCTGGTGCTGTCCAACGACGACGACCTGGACCGGGTCGACGCGACCCGGGCCGGGTGCGACGCGATCCTGGTGGGCGCGGCCACCGTGCGCCGCGATGACCCCCGCCTGCTGGTGCGCAGCGAGCGGCGGCGCGCCGACCGGGTGGCGCGCGGCCTGCCCCCGTCGCCGGTGAAGGTGACGCTGACCGGCGGTGGCGACCTCGATCCGGGGGCGCGGTTCTTCACCACGGGTGACGGGCTCAAGCTGGTGTACTGCCCGAGCGGCGTGGTGGACAAGGCCCACGAGCAGGTCGGCGCGGTGTCCACGGTGGTCGACGCGGGTGATCCGGCCACGCCGGAGGCGGTGGTGGCCGACCTGGCCGGGCGCGGGGTGACGCGCCTGATGGTGGAGGGCGGCGGCTCGATGCACCGCCAGTTCCTGACCGCCGGCCTGGCCGACGAGCTGCACCTGGTGGTCGCCCCGTTCTTCGTGGGGGACCGGCGGGCGCCGCGCTTCGTCGGGGACGGCCGCTTCCCGTGGCACCCGGGCCGTCGGGCCAGGGTGATCGAGGTGCGCCAGATCGGCGACGTGGTGCTCACCCGCTACGCGCTGTCCGAGCGCTGCCCGGCCTGACCCGTCGTCCCGCCCGGTCCACCCTTGTGCAAGCTCACGGTCGTGATTAGTTTGTTGACCATCCATACGAACTAATCCACTGCGCATCCCTTCCCGAAGGGGGACCGATGACCACGCACCACCCCGACCCGGGCTCCTCCCGCCGTCGCTTCCTCGGCCTGGTCGGCCTCGGCGTGGCCGCCACCACCGCCGGCCCGCTGCTCGCCGGCTGCTCCGAGAAGCCGGCCGGCTCCGGCGCCGCCCAGAACCTCGACGCCGTCTCCGGCGTGCTGCCCACCCACAAGGACCTGCCCGGCGGCGTCAAGCCCGACATCGTGGGCACCCGCCCGGTGCCCGACGGCTACACCCGCTACCCGGCCAGCCTCGTCGACGCCGTCACCGACAAGCCCGGCACCAGCGGCAAGCAGGTCACCGCGATGACCCCGGCCTGGGGCCCGGCGCCGCCCGGCGTCGCGCAGAGCGCCTACCTCCAGGCGGTGAACGCCGAGCTGGGCACCCCTGTCAGCTTCACCACCCAGGACGGCAACACGTACGCCGACAAGCTCAACGCGATGCTCGGCGCGCGCGACGTGCCGGATCTGCTGTGCGTACCGTGGTGGGAGGTGGAGAAGATCCCGCGCTTCGCCGACGCCATCAAGGTGCTCTTCGAGGACCTGACCGACCATCTCAGCGGCGACGCCGCCGCCGCGTACCCGATGCTGGCGAGCTTCCCCACCGGGGCCTGGCGGCGGGCGGTGTGGAACGAGCGGCTCATGTCCGTGCCCAACCCCACCGACGGGCCGTTCCCGTGGGCGCTGTTCACCCGCAAGGACATCCTCGACGCGCGCGGCCTGGCCGTACCGGCGAACCTGGACGACCTGCTCGCCGTGGCCAAGCAGGTGACCGACCCGGCGCGCAAGGTGTGGGCGTTCAACGACGTCTTCGCCATGATCCAGATGTTCCACCGGGTGCCGGGCCACAAGGGCGGATGGCGGGTCAAGTCTGACGGCACCCCCGAGTTCAAGTACGAGACCCCGGAGTTCCGCCGCGCGCTGGAGGTGGTGGCCAAGATCTACGCGGACGGCCTGGTCCACCCGGACATCGTGGCCAGCAGGGGCGCGGACGCCAAGCAGCTGTTCGCCAAGAACGGCGCGATCGTGTTCCTCCAGGACGGCGTCGGCTTCTGGCAGGGCGCCCAGGCCGAGCACCAGAAGACCAACCCCCGGCTGAACATCCAGCCGGTGCCGATCTTCTCCGCCACCGGCGGCGCCCCGCTGGTCTGGGGCGACGACGAGCCGATCTCCTACACGTTCGTCAAGAAGGGCCTCGGCAAGGACCGGGTCCAGGAGCTGCTGCGGATCATCAACTGGTGCTCCGCGCCGCTGGGCAGCCAGGAGGCGCAGCTGCGGGACTTCGGCGTCGCGGGCAAGCACCACAACCCGTCGCCGAACGGGCCGGTCAAGACCGACCTGGCGTTCAAGGAGATCGCCAACCAGTACTTCTTCATCAGCGGCCGCAACCCCACCATCGGGCCGTTCCCGGACACCCCGCGGTTCGTGCCGGACGTGCTCGCGTACTCCAACGAGATGGTGAAGCACATGGAGCCCAACCCGTGGGCCGGGGTGAAGCTGGAGATGCCCGCGGCCTACAAGGCCAACCAGGTGCCCACCGAGGACAAGTTCACCGACGTGCTGCGCGGCCGCCGCCCGCTGAGCGACGTGGACGCCATCGTCGCGGAGTGGAAGGCGAACGGCGGCGAGGAGGCCCGCAAGCTGCTCGCCGACTCGCTGCCCAAGGCGGGCCGATGAGCGAGCCGGCCGTCCTGGCCGGGCCCGAGCGGGCCCGGCCGGACGCCCCGGCCCCACCGGGCCGCCCGCCCCGCCGCCGTCCGTCCCGCCGCCGGGTGCCGCTGCGCACCCGGCTGCGCCGGGACTGGCAACTGCTCGCGATGGTGGCGCCCGGCTTCGGAATCCTGCTGGTCTTCAGTTACCTGCCGATCGCCGGCAACATCATCGCGTTCCAGGACTACAACCCCTACCTGGGCGACAACCCGTGGCAGGCGTTCGCGCACAGCGACTGGATCGGCTTCGGCCAGTTCCAGCTGCTGTTCGACGACCCGGCGTTCTGGGACGCGTTCCGCAACACGCTGGCGATCACCGCGTTCCAGCTCGTCTTCTTCTTCCCGCTGCCGATCCTGCTGGCCATCGGGCTGCACAACCTGCTGTCCAGCCGGCTGCGCGGGCTCATCCAGACCGTCGTCTACCTGCCGCACTTCTTCAGCTGGGTGCTGGTGGTCACGTTCTTCGTGGCGATGCTCGGCGGCGCGGGGCTGCTCGCCCAGACCATGCGCGAAGCCGGGATGCAACCCTGGAACGTGATGACCAACCCGGACACGTTCATCGTGCTGGTCACCGTCGAGGCGGTGTGGAAGGACGTCGGCTGGGGCACCATCGTCTTCCTGGCCGCGCTGTCCACCATCGACCAGAACCTCTACGAGGCCGCCGCCGCGGACGGCGCCGGCCGGTGGCGGCGGCTGTGGCACATCACGCTGCCCGGCCTGCGCCCGGTGATCGTGCTGCTGCTCATCCTGCGCCTGGGCGACGCGCTCTCGGTCGGCTTCGAGCAGTTCCTGCTGCAACGCGACGCCGTCGGCCGGCAGGCCGCCGAGGTGCTCGACACCTTCGTCTACCACTTCTCCATCGCCACCGGGAACTACGGGTACGGCGCCGCGGCCGGTCTGTTCAAGGCGGTCATCGGGCTGGTGCTGATCCTGGCCGCGAACCGCGTGGCGCACATGCTCGGCGAACGAGGGATCTACTCGAAGTCATGACCACGCTCATCCGCCGGACGTCCGGCAACCGAAGCCGCCGGCCGGTGTGGCAGGAGCCGCCCACCCCGCTCGGGCAGGGGCTCAAGGCCGTCGCGTTCACAGTGCTGGTGGCGGGCGTGCTGTTCCCGCTCTGGGTGATCCTGGTGACCAGCCTCTCCTCCCGGGAGACCATCGCCCGGGCCGGCGGCATGGTGGTCGTGCCCCGGGGCGTCGACACGTCCGCGTACGAGACCATCTTCGCCGGTGGCGCGGTGACCCGGGCGCTGTGGATCAGCACGCTCGTCACAGTGATCGGCACCGCCATCGCGCTGACGGTCACCGTGCTCGCCGCGTACGGGCTGTCCCGGCCCGGCTCGCTGGGGCACCGCTGGCTGCTCGCGTACTTCCTGATCCCGTTCCTGGTCTACCCGCCGCTGGTGCCCCGCTATCTGGTGGTCACCGGCCTGGGTCTGAAGGACACCATCTGGGCGCTGGTGCTGCCGCCGGCGATCAGCGTGTTCAACCTGGTCGTGGTGCGCGGGTTCTTCCAGGGCATCCCGTCGGAGCTGCTGGACAGCGCCCGCATCGACGGCGCGAGCGACTTCCGTACGCTCGCGCGCATCGTGCTGCCACTGTCCCGCGCGGTGATCGCCGTGGTCGGCCTGTTCTACGCGGTCAGCTACTGGAACGTCTGGTTCGACGCGCTGCTGTTCATCGACCGCAACGACATGTACCCGATCCAGCGGGTGCTCCAGAGCTACCTGCTGGCCGGGCAGGCCCCGCACACCTCCGGCAGCAGCAGCGGGGTGACCATGCCGCCGACCGAGGCGGTCAAGATGGCGGTCGTGGTGCTGACCGTCGCGCCGATCGTCGCCGTCTATCCGTTCATCCAGCGGCACTTCGTCAAGGGCGTGCTGATCGGCGCGGTGAAGGGCTGAGGGGGCGCTCCGAGCTTTCCGCGCGCGTCAGAGCACCTGGGACAGGAAGCGTCGCAGCCGCGGGTGCTCCGGCGCCTCGAACACCGCCTCCGGCGGGCCGGACTCCAGCACCACCCCGGCGTCCATGAACGCCACCGTGTCGGCGACGCTGCGCGCGAACCCCATCTCGTGCGTCACCACGACCATCGTCATGCCGGCCGCGGCGAGGTCGGCCATCACCGCGAGCACGCCCTTGACCAGCTCCGGGTCCAGCGCGCTGGTGGCCTCGTCGAAGAGCATCACCTGCGGGCGCAGCGCCAGCGCCCGCGCGATCGCCACGCGCTGCTGCTGACCGCCGGACAGCTGCGCCGGCCGCGAATCGGCCTTGCCGGCCAGGCCGACCAGGTCGAGCTGGGCGCGGGCGAGCGCCACCGCCTCGTCCTCGTCGAGCTTCTTCAACTTGCGCAGCGCCAGCGTGACGTTGCGCAGCACGCTCAGGTGCGGGAAGAGGTTGAACTGCTGGAACACCATGCCGACGCGCTGGCGCAGCGCGTCCGGGTCGTCGCGCAGCACGCTGCGGCCGTCCAGCAGCACGTCGCCACGGTCCGGCTCGATCAGCCGGTTGATCGTGCGCAGCAGTGTCGACTTGCCGGAGCCGGACGGGCCGATCACGCAGGCGGCGCCACCGCGCGCCACGTCCAGGTCCGCGCCGCGCAGCACGCGGTGCGCGCCGAAGGCCAGGTGCACGTCGCGGACGGCCAGGCTGACCGAGGTGGTGGTGGTCATCGCGGGTCCTTCCCGGACGGGGTGAGGTCGACCGGCTCGGCATCGGGTTCGGGCTCGGGCTCGGGCGGTGCGGCCGGGCGGCCCTGCCGCAGCCGCCGGTCCAGCCAGTTGACCGCGTGCGTCAGCGGCACGGTCAGCGTCAGGTAGAACAGCCCGGCCAGCAGCAGCGCGGACTGGTTGCCGGTGTTCGCCGCGTAGTCCTGCCCGACCCGGAACAGCTCCCGCTGGCTGGCCAGCAGGCCGAGGAAGTAGACCAGGCTGGAGTCCTTGATCAGCGAGATGAGCTGGTTGACCCAGGCGGGCAGCACCCGGCGTACGCCCTGCGGAATGATCACCAGGCGCATCGCCTCGCCCCAGGAGAAGCCGAGCGCCCGCGCGCCCTCCAGCTGGGCGGCCTCCACGCTCTGGATGCCGGCCCGGAAGATCTCGCCGAGGTAGGCGGCGGCGATCAAGGACAGCGCCAGCACGCCCAGCGGATAGGGGTTCGGGCCCCAGACCTGCATGCCCAGCGGCGCCAGGCCGACGCCGATGAGCAGGATGGTCGCCGCGGCCGGCAGGCCGCGGAACACGTCGGTGTAGATCCGCGCCGGCCACCGCAACCACCGGGTACGCGAGATGCCGGCGACGGCCAGCAGCATGCCCAGCACCGAGCCGAGCAGGGCGGCGGAGACCGCCAGGGTGAGCGTGTTGGGCAGCCCGACGGTCACCATCTCGGGCAGCGCCTCGCGCATCGACTCCCAGTCGAAGAACGTCTCCCAGAGGGTGCTCAGTGGGTCCATGTCCGCTCCGTCCGCCCTGCTCGTGCTCGGTTACCGGCTCAGGAGGCGGCCGACGGCGCCGGCGCCGCGACCGACCCGCTGCCGGGCTTGAAGTCGGCCGGGACGGGCCGCCCCGGGTAGTACTCCGCCTGCAGGCGGGTCCAGGTGCCGTCGGCGATCACCTCGTCCAGGCCCTTGTTCAGCGCCTCACGCAGCTTGTCGTTGCCCTTCGCCACCGCGAACGCGGTCGGGGTGGGGCTGAGCTGCTTCGCCGCGACCTTGATCTTGCCGTTGCTGTCCGCGGCGGACTTGTCGCCGATCTCCGCCGGGGCGATCCAGGCGTCCGCGGTGCCGGCCTTGAGCTGGTTGATCGCGCTGTTGTAGTCGGGCACGCGCACCGGGTCGAGGTTCTGCCTGGTGGCGTAGTCGTCCTGCACGGTGCCCTGCACCACCACCACGCGCTTGCCGGCGAGCTGGTCGAAGCCGGTGAGCGCGGAGCCGGCCGGCACGTCCAGGCCGAAGTAGCCGAAGTCGTAGCCGTTGCCGAAGTCCACAGTCTTCTTCCGGGCCTCGGTGATCGTGATCGAGGAGCTGCCCACGTCGAACTTGCCACTGTTGACCTGGGAGAGCAGGGCGGAGAAGTCGGTGCCGACGAACTCCACCTTCAGGCCGACCTTGCCGGCCACGGCACGCAGCAGCTCGTTGTCGAAGCCGGTGAACTTGCCGTCCTTGAGAAAGACGTTCGGCGGGGCGTCGGTGAGCGTGCCGGCGCGGATCACGCCGGGCTGGAGCAGGCCGTACGGGTTGTCGGCCGCGTCGGTGTCGTCGCCGCCGCAGGCGGTGAGCGCGGTGACGGCGAGCAGAGCCGCCGCGCCGACGGCGACGGCGCGGGTCAGGACGGTACGGAAACGCACGATGTCTCTCCAGAGTGGATGGACGCGCGGGGTGCGCGTCGGCGCCGGCCCGCCGGACAGACGGCCGGGCCGGAGAAGGGTGGATCGGGAAGAGGGGGTTGGCGCTAGCTCAGCGCGCGAGGCGACAGGCGTCGCTGCACACCCGCATCAGGTCGACGTGGCGGCGCTTGACCAGCGCGAAGCGGGCCGGGTACGCGGCGACGTCGCCGGAGGGGGTGGAAGGTGGTACGGACATCGGTCTCCCTGGTCTGGTGCTGACCTGGGTGCCAGGCCACGCTTGCACCGGCGGCTGCCGGTGCCTGGTCTTCACCCGGGGCACCCCACCGCGGAGGAGGGTTGCCGGCCAGCGAGCCGGGGCTTGACGCTGGCGCTCATGACCTGCCCAGAAGGCTAGCAGCACCGCCGTGGCGGTCGTCCAGCGGTTATGACCACCCTCACGCCCAGCGCCTTACCGCCGGGCCGGGACGACCGGCGCGTCCCGGCCGGTGCCGTGCCGCGACGGGCTGCGCTGCTCGTGGTAGTCCTGCTCCACGTTGACGGTCCAGACGTCGTGCTCCGCGCCGTGCGCGATGTTCTCGGCGGTCAGCATCGCCGTCAGCATCGAGTGGTCGGCGTTGTTGTACCGGTGCATGCCGTTGCGCCCGACCGGGTGCACGTTCGGCACGTTCGCGGCCAGCCAGCCCCGGATCACGTCGACGTTGCGCTGGTACCGCTCGTCGTAGACCGGGTACGCCTTCGGCATCCGGACCACGTAACCGGCCTCCACGCAGCCAGGCTTCACCAGGCCCAGCCGCTCCAGCTCGGCGGTGGCGAACGCGACCAGGTCGGCGTCCGGCGTCCGCCACATCTCGTCGCCCTCGAACACGAAGTACTCCAGCCCCAGGCAGGTCCGCCCGTCCTTGACCAGGTACGGCGACCAGGAGCCGAAGTTCTGGATCCGGCCCACCCGCGCCGCCGGGTCGTGCACGTAGATCCAGTTGTCCGGGAACGAGAACTCCGCCGGCACCACGAGCGCGACGGTCAGGAAGTCCCGGTACCGCAGGTCGTCGGCGGCGGCCCGCACCTCGGGCGGCGCCTCCGGGCGCATCGCCCGCACCAGCGCCGAGATCGGCATCGAGGAGATCACATGACCTGCGGGCTCGGTCCGCTCGCCGTCCGCGTCGACGAGCGTCACGGCTGTCGCCCGCCGGGCCGCCGGGTCCCGCCGCACCTCGGTCACCCAGGCGCCGGTGCGTACCGTGCCGCCGCGCCGGCCGACCTCCTCGGCGCAGCGCTCCCACATCATCCCGGGGCCGTGCTTCGGGTACTGGAACTCCTCGATCAGGCTGGTCACGTCCGTGCGGTCGCGCCGGGGCAGCAGCGCGTTGCGCATCGCGGTCGCCAGCGACAGGTTCTTGATCCGCTGGGCCGCCCAGTCGGCCTGCAACTGGTCCGCCGGCATCCCCCAGACCTTCTCCGTGTACGTCTTGAAGAAGATCGAGTAGAGCCGCCAGCCGAACCGGGCCGACACCCACCCCTCGAAGTGCGACTGGTCCTTAGGCGGGCGCAGCCGGGCCCGGCCGTACGAGGCCAGACAGCGCGCCGCCTCCAGCAGGCCGAGGTTGCGCAGCGCATTGCCGGCGCTGAGCGGATAGTCGAACAGCGCCCCGCGGTAGTAGATGCGGCTCATCCGCGGCCGGAGCAGGAAGTCCTCGTCCGGCAGGATCTCGTGCCAGAAGTCCTCGACCCGGGACACCTTGGTGAAGAAGCGGTGCCCGCCGATGTCGAAGCGCCAGCCGTCGCGCTCCACGGTCCGGCTGATCCCGCCCACCACGTCGTCGGCCTCGTAGACCCGGACCGGCTCGCCGTGCCGCAGCAGCTCGTACGCGGCGGTCAACCCGGCCGGCCCCGCCCCGATGATCACGGTTCCGTCGCCGTCACCCATGCCGTCCGCGCCCCCCGCCGCCAGCTTCCCGATGCGGCACGGCGCATACCCGTCCTGCCGGCGTCCTCACCTGCGCGCCCGCACCGACCCACCGCCCGCCCCCTCTCACCGCCCGCCCCACCCCGTCCCGCCCTCCGCCCCCGGCCCGGCCCTGTCGATCATGAAGTTGACGGCGATCGGTGTCCGATTTGTCGCCGCCAACCTCATGATCGACGCGGGCACGGGCGGGCCGGACGGGTGTGGGTGGGCCGGACGGGTGTGGGTGGGGCCGGATGGGGAATGCGGGCCGGGTTTCCCGGCCGGGCACGTCGGCCAGGGGCGGACCGGTGGGAGCGCGATGGCGGAGGAGCGGCGGGTCGATCCCGGCGGCGCGGCCGAACCCGACCGCGCGGCCGGCCCTGCCGACGGGGCGCGCTCCGGGCGTACCCGGTGGTGGTCGCGCAGGACTCCGGTCGTCCGCCGGCTGCCCGAGCCGTGGGGATTCGTGTTCGCCGTCTTCGTCGGCTCGAAGCTCGTGCTCAGCCTGCTCGGCGTGCTGGTGCTGGCCGCCTGGGACGGAGTGCCCGGCGCGCCGCCGCCCGGCGAGACCGGGATGCGGGAGCAGCAGGACGCGATCTCGTCGCACCGCTGGTTCTCGCTCTGGTTCGCCTGGGACTCGTTCCTCTATGAGCACCTGGCCCGGCTGCCGCTGGACCGGCCGTGGCCGGACTTCGGCTTCCCGCTGCTCTATCCGTTCCTGGCCCGGCCGCTCGCGCCGCTGCTCGGCGGGCACACCGCCTGGGCTCTGCTGCTGGTCAGCAACGTGGCGCTGCTGTTCCAGCTCTACTTCGCGTACCGGCTGGGGGGCCGGCTGCTCGGCGGCGCGGGACCGGCCGACGGCCGGCGAGCGGTCCGGTACCTGCTGCTCCTGCCGACGGCGTTCCTGTTCCAGGCGGCGCTCACCGAGTCGCTGTTCGTCTGTCTGGCGCTGGCCACCTTCTGGTACGCCGAACGACGCCGCTGGCTGGTCGTCGGCGTGGTCGGCTACTTCCTGGCGATGAGCCGCTCGGTCGGCTTCCTCGTGGTGGCGCCGCTGGCGCTGGTGCTGCTGCGCCAGCACGGCTGGCGGGCCGGCCCCCGCGCGTGGCCGCGCCTGCTGCGCGAGGGGTGGCCGCTGGTGCTGGTCCCGGCGGGCTGGCTGACGTTCATGGCGTTCTGCCGCTGGCAGAGCGGGGACTGGTTCGCCTACCAGCACACGCAGGAGACCGGCTGGGGGATCCGGTTGCAGAACCCGGTCGCGACGGCGGTGTCCGCGCTGACCGGCGGCAACTCGGCCGACGCGCTGCGGGTCTGGATCGCGGTGGCGATACTGGTGGTGGCGGTCGTCGGGCTGCGCCGCCGGGCCGACTGGCCGTACCTGGTCTACACGCTCGTCGTGGTGCTGGTGCCGCTGTCGATGGGGCCGCCGGTGTACAAGAGCCTCCTGCGCTACCTGCTCGCCGCGTTCCCGGTCGCGTTCGTGCTGGCCCGCTGGGCCCGCCGGCCCGGTCTCGACGGCTGGCTCACCGCCGCGCTGGCGCTGCTGCAGGGCGCGTTGTTCGCGGTGTGGCTCACCTACTGGACCCACCTGATCATCTGACCGCCCCGCCCCGCCCCGCCCCGCCCCGCCCCGGCCCGGCCCGCCCCGCCGCCGTCGTCCGGCGCCACGCCCGGGCGGACCGCAGAATGGGCGGATGAGCGACCGGCGGGTGACAGTCGACGACCTCGGCGCCTGGCTGATCAAGGGCAACGCGGACGCGGTGGACCTGGCGGCCCGCTTCGCCGCCGACCCGCGAGTCACCGGCTGGTGCGTGCGCCCCGGCTACCGGGTACGCCTGATGCGCGCCGGCCAGCCGGTGGTGTTCTGGGCCAGCGGCAGCAAAGGCCGGGCGCCGTACGGCGTCTGGGGCGTCGGGCGGATCGCCGCTGCGCCGCAGCCGGGCGCGCCGGGCGAGGCGTGGACCGCGCCGCTGGACCTGACGATCCTGGACGAGCCGCTGCGGGTACGCCGCGAGGTGCTGCGCGCCGACCCGCGGCTGGCCGGTGCCGAGGTGCTCCGGCAGCCGCAGGCGGCGAATCCCTCGTACCTGACAGTGGCGCAGTTCGAGGCGCTGCGCGGATACCTGCCCGCCCGGCTGAACCGCTGATCTCGATCCGGGGATCCGGACGGATTCCGCTCGCCGGCCGCCGTCAGCGCGGAAGACTTCGCCAACGGAGGTGTCAGTCATGGCCGGTTCTTCCCGCGTCGCCCGTACCGCCCCCGCGTCCCCGGTACGCCGGGCCGCCCAGGTGGTCGGCATCGTCTTCCTGGTGGTGGGCGTGCTGGGGTTCATCCCCGGCATCACCACGAACTACGACACGATGATGTTCGCCGGGCACGAGTCCCGGGCGAAGCTGCTGGGCCTTTTCCAGGTGTCGGTCCTGCACAACATCGTGCACCTGCTCTTCGGCGTCGCCGGGCTGGCGCTGTCCCGGACGGTCTCCGGCGCCCGGGCGTACCTGATCGGCGGCGGCGCCATCTACCTGGTGCTCTGGCTCTACGGCCTGGTGATCGACCACGACAGCGGCGCCAACTTCGTGCCGCTCAACGGCGCCGACAACTGGCTGCACCTGTTCCTCGGCGTCGGCATGATCGCCCTCGGGGTGGCGCTCACCCGCCGCCCGGCGCGCCGCGCCTGACAACCCGCCCCGGCGCGCCGCGCCTGACAGCCGGGCTGGGGTGCCGTGCCTGACGGCCGGGCCGGCGCACGTCCGCACGCCGGCCCGCAGCCCGCCTGGGTGGCGAGGCGCCGGTTCAGACGGCCAGGACGCCGGCGAGCCGGCGGGCCTCGGCGACCAGCCGGCTGCCGCCGCCCCGGGCCACCACGTCGGCCAGTCCGGGCACCTCGATCCGGATCCCCGTCGCGGTCGCCGCCTCCGCCGCCAGCGCGAGCAGGTCCGGCGTGCCCCGGGGTGGCGTCGGCCCGGCCAGCAGCGGCGGCAACGCCGCGGCGAGCAGCCGCCAGACGCTCAGCCGGGCGCCCGCCGCCAGCGCGTCCCGCAGCGGCGTGACGGCCCGGGTGAGGATCACCTGTCCCTGCGCTCCGATCTCGCCCAGGTGCCCGCCGACCGCCGGGGCGTCCAGGTCACCGGCGGCGGCCAGCAGCAGTAGGGCGTCGAGCGCGGCGACCCGGTCCGCCTCGTGCCGGGCACACAGCCCGTACGCCACGGCCAGGTCCAGCGCCGGCCCGCCCGCGCCTGTGCACTCGGCGAGCGCCAGCAGCACCGGCCCTCGTCCGCCGAGATCCTCCTGTGCGGCCATGGCCAGTTCGGGGAGTACCTGGGCGGCGACCACGCCCCGGTGCCCGGGCAGCACGGCCGGCCACAGGTCGCCGGCACCGAACATCCGGGTGCCGATCGTCGGGGGCGTCAGGGTGATCAGGCCGAACCGGTCGTCCACGTCGGCCGACGGGGTGAGCGCGACCAGCCGGCGTCGTTCCGGCAGCGAGTCGTAGATCCAGTCGTGTCCGCGGGACCGTTCCCGCCGGCCCACCGTCACCACCTCCTGCGCCGGCACCGGCACGATCTCGCCGCGCAGCCAGGCCGCCAGTTCGATCCCGGCCGTCGTGCCGAGCGCTTCCGCGCGTGCCGCCAGCGGCTCGTCGACGTCGGCCGGCAGGCGCAGGAACGCCTGCCCGCAGTCCCACTGCCAGTACGGCCGGGCGCCGAGCGCCGCCAGCCGCTCGTAGAGCACCTGCGGCTCGATCGCCCCGGTGGCCGAGGTGGGCGCGGACAACAGCCCGGGATCGTCGTGACCATCCAGCCGCTGCCCGGCCTCGGCCAGGCGCAGGCGGTAGAGCCACATCGGTGCGGGACGCCCGGATGCCGCCTCGGCGGACCGGGACGTCGCCAGCACCGAGGCCCAGTGGTCCCGGCGGCGCGTGGCGTCCCCGATCCCGGCGGCGGCCAGCAGCAACCCGTTCACCTGCGCAGCGGGGAGGAACCGGGCCCAGGTCTGGTGGTACTCGGTCACCTGCGCTCGGCGCAGCACCGGGCCCAGCGCCGCCGCGACCCGGTCGCGCTCGCGGGTGCCCAGCCGCACCAGGCCGTCCACGACCCGTTCGAGAACCGCTGTCGGCCACTGCCCGCGCAGGGCCGCGGCGACCTCCTCCACCAGTTCGTCCACGTCGTCGATAGGCGGCGGCGCGGCCGCTGCCGGCAGTGGTGGCGGCAGGTCGTCGCGGGCCTCGACCACTGTGGCCACGGCCACCGGCCGGTGACCGTGGCGCTGCGCCAGCGTCAGCGCGCGCTCGCGCAGGCCGGCGTCCGGGTGGTCGGCCGCCACGGCGAGCACCGCGCCGATCTCCGCGGCCTGATCCGGGTGCTGCCGGGCCAGCCGGTCGAGCCAGGACACCTGCGCCCGGACCAGCGCCTTCTCCGGCCGGGCCAGGACCGTCCGGGCGGCCTCCCACAACGCCTCCGGCTCGGCGGCGTCGCCGGCCTCCCGGAGCGTCCGCTGCGCGGCGCGGGCCACCGGTCCCGGCCCGTCGGTGAGCAGCCGCAGATAGGCGTTCGACCGCACCGCCACCTCGTCCGGGGCCGGCGCGAGCAGGTCGTGCAGCGCCAGGAACGGGCGCAGCGCGCCCGGCCGGTCGCCGCGCAGCAGCCGGCCGAGCACGCCGTTGAGCAGGACCGCCCGGTCGAGCCGGCCCTCCGCCGCCAGCGCCGCCAGCGCCCGGGGCAGCGCATGCGAGTCCGTGCCCGCGCCGTCGCCGCGGGCCAGTTCGGTACCCACGCTGTCCACCTCGAACAGGCGCGGCAGCAGCGCGTCAAGGAACGGGTCCGCGCGTAGCCGGTCCACGGTCGGCAGGCGCGTCCCGCGCGGGGCCGGCCAGCCCTGCGCCGCGGCCCAGCCACGCACGAAGTCGTCCCCGGTCGGCGGCGGCGCCTTCTCCGCCAGCAGGAGACCGGCGACGAACCGCCAGCCCGCGACCATCCGGTCCCGGGGCAGCCGGTCGGCCAGCTTGTACGCCACGTCGGCCAGCCAGGTCACCCCGCGTTCCCGGGCGACGTCGACCACCGGCGCGGCGTCGACGCCGCTCAGCCAGACCGAGCGGCGGCCGAGCAGCGCGGCCACCTTCGTCGGCGTGCTCAGCGTCCCCACCGCGGCCACCGCCAGCGTCGCCGCCTCGCCCTGCCACCACCAGGCGTCCCGCCTGCGGCGCACCTCGGCGACCAGTTCGTCGCCGAGCGCCCGCCGGGCCGGCTCGTCCAACCCGGCCAGGGCCGACCGGACCTCGGACATCCCGCCGCTGATCACCGCCTCGACGAAGCCGGTCACGACAGCGCCTCCACCGGCGCCGCGACCATCGACACGGCCAGCGCGTGCCGGCACGGCCCTCGCTGCCCGCGGTGCCGCGCCCACCAGCGGCAGGTGCAGGAGTACGCGCCGTCCGGGTGGCGGCGTACCCGGTAGACCTCGGCGTCGGTGCGTACCGTCGCGTCCTCGCCGTCGCGCTCGACGGCGCCGCGCTCGACCAGCGCCCGCGCCCCGAGCAGGCGCGGGTTGTCCCGTTCCGCGCGGCCCGCGTCGTAGGGCATCACCCGGTGGAAGTACGCCCCGTCCGCCACGTCGTACCCGACCCGCCCGGCGGTGCCCAGCTGGGCGAGCGCGGCACGCACCCGCTCGTCGGGCAGCGCGGCGGCGTCGGCCAGCGCGGCCACGTCGATCGTCGGATCCCAGTTGAGCAGCGCGCCCACCAGTTCCGCGTCGTCGACCACGTCGTCACCGGCGAGCGCCGCCAGCGCCGCGCCCTCACCGGAGAACCCCCGATACGGCTCGGGGGACAGCGTCAGCGACACCCGCAGCGCCCCGGTGTCCAGCTCCCACGTGCTCGGCACGGCGGGGGAGCCGGTCCGCGCCGCCGGGCCGTACACCCGCAGCGTGCGCGCGTGCCGCAGCACGCCGCGCAGCGCCGCGAGCCGGCCCGCGCCGGCCAGGCAGACCGCGCCCGGCGCCGGGCGGGAGGTCAGCCGCAGCGTACGCCCGGCGGGCACCGCCCACAGCACGCTGCGGTCGTTCGCGGCGGGCAGCCGGCGCAGGAACGCCGCCGCCTCCGTCGCCGGGATCTCGGCGCGTGGCTCGAAGCCGGCGGTGAGCACGTGCACCTCGGCGAAGCCGCGCAGCCAGCGGCCGGGCAGCGGCACCTTCCGCTCGACCACGCAGCCGTCCATGGTGGAGACCGTCAGGTCGTCCGGGCCGACCGCCACGTGCAGCGGCTCGATGCCGCCCACCCGGGCCAGCGCCTCCCGCAGCGGCGGGTTCACGTCCACGTTCGTGGTGCCGTGGCCGCTGATCTCCCCGTCCAGCCCGGCCGGCAGCACGTCCATCCGCGCGTACACCCCGCAGCAGCCGGAGAACGACTCGAACCGCAGGCGGCCCCGGCTGCCGGTCACCACCGGATCCAGGCTGGCCGGGTTGACCGGCTGGTGGTAGCGGGTGCGGGCCACCTCGGCGACGGCGAGCAGCCCGGCCGCCGCCGCGGCCGGGGCGGTGAGGAACCCGGCGAAGAAGCGCGGGTTGGCCGCCGGGCCGCCGCAGGTCTGCAGATCGAGACCGGCGGTGCGCAGCGCGGACGGCTGGAGGTATCGGTACGTCTGAACGGCGTTCACGGCGCAGACCGTAGAGGGACCGACCGACAAAAGCGCGACGGTCCTGCTAGCTTCCTCGGATGTTCGCCCACGCCCTCACCGACGACGCCGAGCTGCGTCCACTGTCGCCCTGGCACGCCGACGAGTTCCTGGCCAACCTCGACCGCTGCCGCGAGCACATCTCGCCGTGGGTCGGCGCGTCCTTCGTCGCCACCGACGCCGAGTCGGCCCGCAAGGTACTGCAGGCGTACGCCGACCGGTGGGCCCGCGACGACGGCGGCCTCTGGGGCATCTGGCAGCGCGGCACGCTCGTCGGCGGCGTGCTGTTCGTGTCGCTGAGCACCGCGCGCGGGGTGTGCGAGGCGGGCTGCTGGCTGGAACCGGGCGCCGAGGGGCAGGGCCTGGTCACCCGCGCCGCCCGCTTCGTCATCGACTGGGCGGTGCGGGAGCGTGGCATCCACCGCGTCGAGTGGGTCACGAAGGCCGGCAACGACCGCAGCATCGCCGTCGCCCGGCGGCTCGGCATGAGCCGCGACGGCGTCCTGCGCGGGGCCGCCGCGACGCCGGAGGGCCGCGCCGACATGGAGGTCTGGTCGGTGCTGGCGCCGGAGTGGACGGCCTGACCGCTGAAACTGTCGTACCCGGACGTGAACATGTGTCCATGGCTGTCCCCGCACTGGCCGACCGGTCCCCGCAGCCGCGCGCCCTGCCGCTGCGCGAGGTCCGCACCCGGCTCACCCAGCTCGTCTCCCTGGCCGAGCTGACCGACACCGTCACCCTCGTCACCCGCGACGGCGATCCCCGCCCGATCGCCGCGATCGTGCCCGCGCCGGCCGCCCGCACCGGGGCCCAGGCGCGCGCCGACGCCGACCGCGTGGCCGCGATCAGCGCCGGCTGGGCCCGTCGCCTGGAGGAGCTGCACCAGCAGTCCGGCCGGCGGCACGCCGCCGAGCTGCGGGCGCTCGCCGACGCGCTGGCCGAGGCGTGGGCCGAGCTGGACCGCCGTGCCCCGGCCGGTGACCCGGGGCTGATCCGGCTGCGCGCCGCGCACGCCGACCTGCTGCGCCGCTGACCCGTGGCGTCCCGCCCGGTACGCGCGGGACGCCACGGGCACGCGGTCAGCTCCGGCCGCGCTCGGCCCGGTAGCGGCGGATCAGCTCGGCGGTCGAGGTGTCCACGTCGGCCAGGTCCGGGTCCGGCCCGGTGAGCTTCGGCGCGAGCTCGTTGGCCATCACCTTGCCCAGCTCCACACCCCACTGGTCGAAGGCGTTGATGTCCCAGATCGCGGCCTCGGTGAACGTGATGTGCTCGTAGAGCGCGACCAGCTGGCCCAGCGTCGACGGAGTGAGCTTCGGCGCCAGGATCGACGTGGTCGGGTGGTTGCCCGCCATCACCCGGTGCGCCACCACCTCGGGCGCGGTGCCCTCGGCCTCCACCTGCTCCCGGGTCCGCCCGAACGCCAGCGCGGCGGTCTGGGCGAAGAAGTTCGACATGAACAGGTCGTGCATGTCGCCCAGGTCGTGGTTGGGCCGGCTGAACGCGATGAAGTCCGCCGGGACCAGCCGGGTGCCCTGGTGGATGAGCTGGTAGAAGGCGTGCTGGCCGTTGGTGCCCGGCTCACCCCAGAAGATCTCCCCGGTCGGGTACGTCACCGGCGAGCCGTCGACGCGTACCGACTTGCCGTTGCTCTCCATGGTGAGCTGCTGCAGGTAGGCGGGGAACCGGTGCAGGTACTGCGAGTAGGGCAGCACCGCGTGGGTCTCCGCGCCGAGGAAGTCGGTGTACCAGACGTTGAGCAGGCCGAGCAGCGCCGGCACGTTGCGCTCCACCGGGGCGGACCGGAAGTGCTCGTCGACAGCGTGGTAGCCGGCCAGCATCTCGCGGAAGCGGTCCGGCCCGATCGCCAGCATCACCGACAGGCCGACCGCCGACGGCAGCGAGTAGCGTCCGCCCACCCAGTCCCAGAAGCCGAACATGTTCTCCGGGTCGATGCCGAAGTCCCGGACCCGCTGCTCGTTGGTGCTGACCGCGACGAAGTGCCGGGCCACCGCGTCGTCGTCCGCGTCCAGCCCGGCGAGCAGCCAGCGCCGCGCCTGGTCGGCGTTGGCGAGCGTCTCCTGGGTGGAGAACGTCTTGGAGACCACCACGAACAGCGTGCTCGCCGGGTCCAGGTCGGCGGTCTTGTCGTGGATGTCGGTCGGGTCGATGTTGGATACGAACCGGCAGCTGATGCCAGCGTCCCGGTACGCCTTCAGCGCCTCGTACGCCATCACCGGCCCGAGGTCCGACCCGCCGATGCCGATGTTCACCACAGTGGTGATCCGCTCGCCGGTGTGGCCCCGCCACGAGCCGGAGCGCACCCGCTGCGCGAACGCCGACATGCGGTCCAGCACGGCGTGCACGTCGGCGACCACGTCCTGGCCGTCCACGGTGAGCGAGGCGTCCGCGGGCAGGCGCAGCGCGGTGTGCAGCACGGCCCGGTCCTCGGTGACGTTGATGTGCTGCCCGGCGAACATGGCCGCGATCCGGTCGGCCAGCCCGACCCGCTCGGCGAGCGCGCCCAGCAGCGCGATCGTCTCGTCGGTGACCAGGTTCTTGCTGTAGTCCACGTGCAGGTCGGCGACCTCACCGGTGAGCCGCTCACCCCGCTGCCCGTCGGCGGCGAACAGGTCACGCAGGTGCGTGCCGCGCATCGCCTCGGCGTGCTTGCGCAGCGCCTGCCATTCGTCCGTGGTGGTGACGTCCACAGCCATCGGGTCGATCTTCTCCTTCACGACGGGTGGTCGGCCGGCCTGCGCCGGCGAACCCCACAAGCCTGCCACCCGGACCGGCCGCGCGCGACGCGACCCGGCGGCGACCACCGTGCGGGCGGTTCTTTCCGTCCGCCGCCCTCGGACACGCCGTTGGGACGTCTGTACGACACGCCGGTCACGCAATGACATCCTTCGATAGCGGACCGTAGTATCCAGCGTTGCTGCCCGAACGCGTCGAGGGGGTGCCATGGCCGGGGTGATCCGTCCTCGTCCGCCGTCCGACCCGGAGGAGCCGGCAGGGGAGACGACCCTGCCCGAGCTCGTCGATCCGCACTGGATGCACCGGGCCACCGAACTTGCCCACACCGGGTTCTGGTCGGTGGCGCGCCGGTTGCCCGCGCTGATCCGCGAGGCCATCAGCCTCGCCTGGGCGACCAGCCGCCGCGACACCGCCGCCTCGCTGGGCCTCAACGTCGCCGCCGGTGTCCTCACCACGCTGGGCCTGCTCGCCACCACCGGGGTACTCCACCAGTTGTTCGCGGCGGGCCCGACACCGGACCGGATCCGGGCCGCGCTGCCCGCCCTGGCGGTGGCGGCGGCCGCCGTGGCCGGGCGGGGAGCGCTGACCATCGCCGCCGGATGGGCGCAGGCCCGGCTCGTACCGCGGATCAACTTCACGGTGGAGCGGCGGCTGTTCGAGACGACGTCCGCTGTGGAACTGGCGGCCTTCGACGACGCCGGCTTCGCCGAGGAGATGGACCGCGCCCGCGACCGAGGGCTTGCCGAGGCGGGCTCCCTGGTCAACGACACGGTCAACCTGGTCACCGGTGTGGTCGGCGTGATCGCCACGGCTACCGCGGTGACGATCATCCACCCGCTGCTGCTGCCCTGCCTGGTCGTCGCCGCCGCGCCGGAGGCGGTGACCGCGGTACGGATGGCCCGCCGACAGCACGTCGACTGGCTCGCCCGGATCACCCGGCGGCGACGCAAGTGGATGCTCGGCGACCTGATGGCCAACCGGCACACCGCGGCCGAGATCCGCGCGTACCAGATGCGCGACTTCCTGCTCTCCGAATACCACCTCATGACGCGCCTGGAGACCCGTGCTGAGCTGCGCCTGGCCCGCGCGCAGACGGTCACCCGGGCGATCGGCCTGTCCATCACCGGCGTCGCCACGTTCGGCCTCTACGTGGTGCTGGGCGCGCTGCTGGTCGGCGGCGTGGTGGCGCTGGCGGCGGCGGCCACCGCGCTGCTCGCGCTCCAGTCCGCGCGGACGAGCCTGCGTACGGCGATCTTCGCCACCAACTCGCTCTACGAGGACGCCCTCTACTACCAGGACTACCGCGACTTCCTCGACCGGGCCACCCGGCGGATCCCGGCCGGCGGTCACCTCCCGGTCGACGGGTTCACGCGGATCGACGTCGAGCGGGTCAGCCTGCGCTACCCGGACACCGACACGGCGGCGGTCGACGAGGTCAGCCTGACGGTCCGGCGCGGCGAGGTGGTCGCGCTGGTGGGGGAGAACGGCTCCGGCAAGACCACGCTCGCGAAGCTGATCGCCGGCCTCTACCGCCCCACCGGCGGCACGATCCGCTGGGACGGCGTGGACGCCGCCGAACTGGACCCACGGCAGACCGCCGCGCAGGTCGCGGTGATGAGCCAGGACTGGTGGAAGTTCCCGTTCACCGCCCGGCAGAACATCCGCGTCGGCCGCCACGACCGCGCCGACGGGCCCGGCCCCAGCGTGGAGACCGCCGCCCGGGACGCCGCCGCCCACGACATGATCAGCGAGCTGCCGTTCGGGTACGAGACACTGCTGGACCGGCAGTTCAAGAACGGTCAGGACCTGTCCGGCGGGCAGTGGCAGCGGCTGGTGGCCGCGCGCGGCCTCTACCGTGACGCCCGGCTGCTGATCTGCGACGAACCGTCCGCCGCCCTGGACGCGCGTGCCGAGCACGCCCTCTTCCAGCACCTTCGGCGGCACCCGGACCGGGCCGTCGTGCTGATCACCCACCGGCTGGCGAACGTGCGGCACGCCGACCGGATCTTCGTGATGGACCACGGCCGGCTCGTGCAGTCAGGCGACCACGACACGTTGATGGCCGAGGGCGGGCTCTACCGGGAGCTGTTCGAATTGCAGGCGGCCGGTTACCTCGCCGGCAGCGCGGAACCCGCCGCCGACGGTTGACCTCCAGCACACTCGAACTCCTAACGTGGGCGCACCGGCCGCCGCCCGGTCAGCGCGGCGTCACCCACGGAGTTCACATGCGCTATCGCGTCCTCGGCGGCACCGGCATCGAGGTCAGCATCCACTGCCTCGGCACCATGATGTTCGGCGCCGTCGGCAACCCCGACCACGACGACTGCGCCCGGATCGTGCACGCGGCACTCGATCGCGGGATCAACTTCGTGGACACCGCCGACATGTACTCGGCCGGCGAGTCCGAGGAGATCGTCGGCAAGGCCCTGCGCGGCCGGCGCGACGACGTCGTGCTCGCCACGAAGGTGCACTTCCCGATGGGTGAGGGACCCAACCGGGGCGGCAACTCGCGCCGCTGGATCGTCCGGGCGGTCGAGGACAGCCTGCGCCGGCTCGGCACCGACTGGATCGACCTCTACCAGGTGCACCGCCCCGACCACACCACCGACGTCGAGGAGACGCTCGGGGCGCTCACCGACCTGGTCCGGGCCGGGAAGATCCGCACGTTCGGGTGCTCGACCTTCCCGGCCGAGGAGATCGTGGAGTCGCACCACGTCGCCGAGCGGCGTGCGCTGGGCCGATTCCGCACCGAGCAGCCGCCGTACTCGATCCTGGCACGCGGCATCGAGACGTCGGTGCTGCCGGTCTGCCGCCGCTACCGGATGGGCGTGCTGGTGTGGAGCCCGCTGGCCTCCGGGTTCCTGTCCGGCCGGTACCGGCAGGGGCGGCCCGTCGACCTGGGTGCCGGCCGCCCGGCGCTCACCCCGGCCCGGTTCGACCCGGCGCTGCCGGGCAACACCGCCAAGTACGCCGCCGTCGAGGAACTGGTCGCGCTCGCCGACGAGGTGGGCTGCACGCTGCCGCAGCTCGCCGTGGCGTTCACCGCCGTGCACCCGGCGGTCACCTCGACCATCATCGGACCGCGCACGATGGACCAGTTGGACGCGCTGCTCGCCGGGGCGGAGCTGACGCTCGACGACGCGGTGCTGGACCGCATCGACGAGATCGTCCCGCCCGGCACGAACCTCTACCAGCCCGACGGCGCCTGGTCCCCGCCCACCCTGACCGACCCGTCCCACCGACGCCGCACTCTCCCAGCCCGCGCCGCCGCCTGACCCGTCCCGCCCACCCGCCCTTCCCCGTCGCGTCCCCCTCCCCACCCTCAGCTCCCGCCCGTCGATCATGGAGTTTCGGCCCCGGGAAACAGCGCGATCCGGACACCCGAGGGGCGGAAACCGCAAGATCGACGGGGGCAGGCAGGGCAGGGTGGGGTGGGGCAGGGGAAGGGGCGAGACGGGCGCGGGGCCGGCTAGGGGAGTGCGGGTGGGGAACTGCGTCGACACAGGAAGGGTACGGCTCCACACTGGGCGGGTGGAACATCGGGATCTCGTTCGGGTGAGCAAGCGCCTGTCGCTGGCGTTGCGGCACCGGCCCGACGCGTTCGGGTTGCGACTGGACCGGGCGGGCTGGGCGCCGGTGGCCGACGTGCTCGCCGGGCTGGGGATCAGCCGCGCCCAACTGGACGCCGTGGTCGCGGGCAACGACAAGCAGCGCTTCGCGGTGGAGGCCGGTCCGGACGGGGCCGACCGGATCCGTGCCAGCCAGGGGCACTCGGTCCCGGTCGACCTCGGCCTGACCCCGGCCGCGCCGCCGCCCCGGCTGTTCCACGGCACCGGCGAGGCCGTGCTGGACGCCATCCGGGCGCAGGGGCTGCGCCGGGGCGGGCGGCACCACGTACACCTGTCACAGGATGTGGCGACGGCCCGGCGCGTCGGGGCGCGCCGGGGCGGCGCGGTGGTGGTGCTGACTGTGGACGCGGCGGCGATGGCCGCTGCCGGTCACCTTTTCTACCGTTCGGCAAACGGGGTGTGGCTCACCGACAGCGTGCCGCCGGCCTACCTCGGCGCCCCCTGAGCGGCGGTCAGCAGGCGGTGACCGGGTGGGCCACCACTGCGTCGAAGAGGTACGCGAGGTCGTTCACGGCGGCCCGGTCGGGCTGGACGGCGCCGGTGCAGTCGGTGGCGCGGGCGCGCAGGACGTGCCGGCCGGCGGCGGGCGGGCGCCAGCGGACGGTCCAGCGCTGCCAGGGGCCGCCCCGGTCCGCCTCGACCAGGTCGGCCGGACGCCACCCGTCGCCGGTGTCCACCTCGACGTGCGCGATCGGGCCGTTGCCGGACCAGGAGCGGCCGGTCAGCAGCACCTCCTCGCTGGCCGGCACCCGGACGTCCCAGGGCAGCTCGAACGCGCTGCGCACCGGCTGGGCGGTGAGCGCGGTGCCGTCGTCGGGGTGGCCGGGGCCGAACATCCGGTAGAACTGCGTGTTCCAGGGTGAGAACAGGGCAGTGGTGGAGACCTCGATCGCGCCCACCCACTTGATCGAGGAGATGCCGACCCAGCCGGGCACCACGACCCGCACCGGGAAGCCGTGGTCGGGTGGCAGCGGCTCGCCGTTCATCTCGTACGCCAGCAGCACGTCGTCGAGCGCCTTCGCGATGGGCATCGGACGGCGTACCCGGCCGAGGTTGACCCCGCCGCTGACGTAGTCCGGGTCGAGGCCCTCGGGCATCACGTCGACCGCCTCGTCGCGCAGCCCGGCCAGGCGCAGCACCGTGCCGAGCCGTACGCCGCGCCAGCGGGCCACGCCGACGCTGCCCAGCCCCCATGCCACGCCCGGGGCCGGGTCGCCCTGCTGCTCGGCGAAGTAGCGCCGCCCGTTGCCGGCGCACTCCAGCAGCGCCGCGTGTTCCTCGGCGGGCAGCCGGCGCAGCTCGTCGAGGTCGAACTCGACCGGGTTGTCCCGGGTCGGCGCGCCGCGCAGCCCGTCACCGAACAGGCGCAGCCGCCAGGTGGCCGCGTCCAGGTACGGCGTGACCGTGTGGTTGCGGACGAAGAAGCGGTCGATCGGGACCACGTACCCCTGGCCGGCCATCGACGGCCAGCGCATCTCGGCGTTGGTGTCCAGCGGGCGCAGCAGCTCCGGCGGCAGCGGCTTGACGATCGGCGCGCCGGGGTCGACGCCGACCGGCGCGGACGCCACCGCTACCGGCTCGCGCTCCGCGGCGGCGGCGGTCACCGCGGCCATCGCCGTGCCCACCTCCAGCAGCCGGTCGCGGTCGACGCCCGGCCCGTGGGCCTGCCCGGCGAGCCACTGCCGGCTCCGGTCGGCGTCGTGGACGGCTTCGGCGGGGGACGGGTACTGACTCACGGCTGACCTCCGGGGTGGGCGACGCTGCCTTTCCTATTGAACCAGTAGGACTTCCCGTCGATCCATCGCAGGTCGGCGACAATGTCACGCCGCGCCGAGCAGCGTCACCACACCGGCCGCCACGAGCACACCGGCCCAGAGCCGGTCGACGTTGAACCAGGCCCGGCGCAGCACGCCGACGCCGAGTACCTCGTACACCAGCAGGGCCACGGCCAGCGCAACGCCGAGCATGGCGGCGGTGTGCACGGCCGCGGCGAACAGGCCGGTGAGCGCGCCGGCCGGCGCGGCGGCGAGGTGCCCGGCGTGCGGGCCGGCGCCGACCGCCGGTTCGGCGAGCAGCACCGGCAGCAGCATCAGGCCCGCGCCGTGGGCCGCCGACATCAGGAACGACCAGGCGGTGAGCTGCGCGGCCGACAGCCGCATCCCGGCCCACCGGAAGTGCCGGTCGGACAGCAGCCGCCACAGCCCGAACCCGACCAGCAGCACCCCGCCGGTCACCGCCACCACCGTGCTCGCCGTGACCGACCGGGTGGCGCTGACCAGCGCGGCGACCACAGCCACCGACGCCAGGTGCCCGGCGGCGATCGGCGGCAGGGCCGCCAGCAGCGCCGCCCGGCGGCGCTCCTGCAGGCCCCGGGCCACCGCGAACAGCCAGCCCATCGCCGGGTTCAGGCCGTGGAACGCGCCGAGTCCGGCCAGCGCCGCCCAGGTCGCGCCGGTCACGGGAAACAGTACGAGTCGGACGAGGCGTCGCCGCCCTGCAACCGGGTCTGGTGCACACGCAGGCCGCGGAACTCCTCCCCGCGCGGGAAGAACCGCGGGTCCGGCACGAGGCCGCCGCTCTCCGGGTCGACGTCGAGCTTCGCCACCCAGGCGCCCACCCCGTCCGGGTAGAACTGGTCGTCCCAGGAGCCGTAGAGCGAGTTGCTGACGTAGACGCGGCGGCCGTCCCGGCTGATCTCCACCATCTGCGGGCCGCCGGCCAGCGGCTCGTCCGGGAACGCCGGGTGCGGCGTGCGGTTGACGATGCCGCCGAGGCGTACCGAGCCGACGCGTACCGGGTGGAACGGGTCGCTGACGTCGTAGCGGATCAGCTCGCCGGTGCCCCAGCAGGAGACGTGCAGGAACCTGTCGTCCACGGACAGGTCGATGTCGGTGACCAGCGGCGGCACCGCCCCGAACGGCTTGAGCAGGTCCGGCAGGTCGGCCGGGTCGGCCGGCTCGGCCGGGATGTCGATCACCTTGGTGACCGCCCAGGTGTCGCCGTCGCGGTGCCACAGCCAGATCGAGGCGGACAGGTCCTCGACGCTGATCACCACGCCGACGAAGCCGTACGACTTCGTCGGGTCGTGCGCGGGGCGCAGCTCCAGCGGCATCTGGTACTGGTCGCCGAGGTCGACGCGCTGCACGTGCCGGCGCTTCGCCAGGTCCCAGAAGTGGATCGCATGCCCGTACCTGCGACCCAGCAGCAGTTCCCCGACGATGCCGTCCTCGATCATCGACGGCGTGCCCCACTCGCTGGTGACCAGCACGTCCTGGGTGTAGTGCCACCAGAAGTCGTACGCCAGGAACTGCGGCCCTCGGTCGGCCTCCCACGCGCCCCGTACCTCGAACGTGGTGTGGTCGAGCACGGCGATGCCGCCGGGTCCCTCCTGCCCGTCGGAGCCGCCGAGCGCGGAGACGTAGATGCCGTCCGGCCCGCAGTGCACGGTGTGCGGGCGGGAGTACCCGGCGCGCTTGCCGAGTTCCTCCGCCTCGATGACCTTGACCAGGCTCGGCCGGCGCGGGTCGGGTTTGGTGTCCAGCACGTGGATCCGGGACGAGCGCAGGCCCGGCACGATCAGGTAGCGGCGCTCCACGTGCGGGTGCGGCGCGGTCGGGCAGAGCGCGCTGCTGCACGCGTTCCACCCGAAGTGGTGCAGCTCGTCGCCGGTGTTCGGCAGCTCGGTCCAGCCCACCACCCGGCCGTACGAGTCGGAGTCCGGGTCGGTGTCGAGCACCGCGATGGCGTCGGGGCGCTGGCCGGCGCGGTCGAACGCGGCGACGTACGCGAGCTTCTCGGCCGGCGCGGCGGCGGCGAGCGTGGGGGACGGGTAGAAGGTCGGGTCGGGGGTCCAGCGGGTCATCGGTTCTCCCTCGCGGTCAGCCGGCGGGTACGCCGAGACGGTCGAGCAGGTGGCGGCGCAGCGCGCCGAGGGCCGGGTCGTCAGGGCTCGGCGCCGGTCCGAGGCCGACGGCCACCTCCTCGGCGATCACACCGTCGTCGAGGAGCAGGACGCGGTCGGCCAGCAGCAGCGCCTCCTCCACGTCGTGGGTGACCAGCAGCGCGGCGAAGCCGTGCTGGGCGCGCAGCCGCCGCAGCAGCCCCTGCATGCGCAGCCGGGTCAGCGCGTCGAGCGCGCCGAACGGTTCGTCCAGCAGCAGCAGGTCCGGTTCGCGGACCAGCGCGCGGGCCACCGCGACCCGCTGCGCCTGCCCGCCGGACAGCTCGGCCGGCCAGGCCCGGCCCCGATCGGCGAGGCCCACCTCGGCCAGCGCGCGGCCGACCCGGTCGCTCACGTCCGGCCCGGCCAGGCCGAGCGCCACGTTGTCGGCGACCCGCTTCCACGGCAGCAGCCGGTGCTCCTGGAACACCACCGCGGCGGTGCCGTGCACCGCGTGCTCGCCGCCCGCGTCGCCGTCGAGCCCGGCGAGCACGCGCAGCAGCGTGCTCTTGCCGGAGCCGCTGCCGCCGAGCAGCGCCACCGTCTCCCCGGCGGCGATGGTCAGGTCCACCCCGGCCAGCACCACCGCCGGGCCGAAGGACCGGGTCACCGCGCGTGCGGTGAGCACCAGCCCGGTCAGGTCGCGCGCAGTCCGCGTCGCCATGCCAGCGTCCTCCTCTCCGCGTATCGGATGAGCAGATCGGAGGCGAGACCCAGCAGCGCGTAGATGAGCAGGCCGAGCACCACCACGTCGGTCTGGCTGAACTCGCGCGCCTCCATCATCAGGAACCCGACGCCGGTCTGCGCGTTCACCTGCTCGCCGACGACCAGGCTGAGCCAGGCCGCGCCGATGGCCAGCCGCAACCCGAGGAACAGCGCGGGCAGCGCGCCGGGCAGCACCACGTGCCGCAGCCGGGCCGCCGCGCCCAGACCGCAGGTGCGCGCCGCCTCCACCAGCCGTTCGTCGATGTCGCGGATGCCGGCGTACGTGTTGAAGTAGATCGGGAAGAACGCGCCCAGCGCGACCAGCGTGACCTTCAGCGACTCGCCGATGCCCACCCAGATGATCAGCAGCGGCACCAGGCCCAGGTGCGGCAGCATCCGGGCCATCTGCACCGGCGGGTCGACCAGGTCGTCGCCGAGGCGCAGCAGCCCGGCGGCCGCGCCGAGCACCAGCGCCAGACCGCCGCCGATGAGCAGGCCGAGCGCGGCGCGGGTGAGCGAGTCGAGCAGGTGCACGCCGAGCGTGCCGTCGCGCGCCAGCCGCCACCCGGTCGCCAGCACCGCGCTGGGCGCGGGCAGCTTCTCCGCGGCGAGCAGGCCGGTGCGCGCGGCGACCTCCCAGGCGAGCACCAGCACAACCGGGCTCACCGCGCGCCGCCACCGCCGCGAGACGCGGGCCCGCGACCGCCGCGGCGCCGCCTGATCGGGTACGACAGGCGCGGTCGCCTCGGCCAGCGCCGGACCGCTCACTGGAACGCCTCGTTGAACCGGCCGTCCACCCGCCCGGCGATGTCGACCGGTCCGGGCACCAGCTTCAGCTCCACGAAGCTGTCCGCGATGGCCTGCAACTCCGCGCCGATCTCCGCTGTGACCGGGGCGAGCGGCTTGGCGCTGCGGGCCAGCGCCCGGGTGGTCACGTCGAGCGGGATCTTCAGCTCCGGGGCGAGGACGGCGGCCCGCTCGGTCGGCTGGGCGATTCCCCAGTCGGTGGTCTGCCGGTACGTGTCCAGGAACGCCCGTACGTCGTCGGTGCGGTTCTTCACCGCGTCCGGCGCGGCCAGCACGTACTCGCGGTTGCCGGCCAGGCCGGTGGCGTCGGCGAGCACCCGTACGCCGGGCTGTTCAGCCAGCGCGAAGTAGGGATCCCAGATGATCCACGCGTCGACCTGCCCGTTGTCGAACGCGGGCCGCCCCTCGGCGGGCTTGAGGTACTTCACCTTGATGTCGGCGAGCGTCATCCTGTTGGCCTCCAGCAGCTTCACCAGCAGCCAGTGCACGTTGGAGCCCTTGTTCAGCGCGACAGTCCTCCCGCGCAGGTCGGCGAATCCACGATACGGGCTGTTTGCCTTGACCAGAACCGCCTCGCCCTGCGGGATCGGCTGGGACGTGCCGACCACGGAGAACGGGATCTTCCCGGCGGCGGCGAACACCGGCGGGGCCTCGCCGACCTGGCCGATGTCGATCGATCCGGCCTTGAGCGCCTCGGTGAGGGCCGGGCCGCTCTCGAACAGCGACCAGGTGACGTTCTTGGCGTCGCCGCGCGCCTTGACCAGGCTGAGCCCGCCGAAGCGCTGGTAGCCGATCCGCAGCGGGCCGTCGCTACCGCCGCTGGCGTCGGCCGCCTCGCCGCCGCAGGCCGTCAGCGCCGTCGCGGCGAGCAGCGCGAGGGTGGTGAGCAGCGCGGCCACCGGGCGGCGGCGCGATCTGGGGGTACGCATGGCGACTCCTCGGGGAGGGGAAGGGCCCGGCATCGACGGGCGACAGCAACCTACCAACCCGATAGGTTTTATGGGTAGTGTGTCGGCGTGGTCGTCCCACCACTCAGGAGGCGGCCGTCCGACAGCGCACCGGAGGCACACCATGTCGCTCACCTTCCACTGGTTCCTGCCGACCTACGGCGACAGCCGGGACATCGTGGGCGGCGGTCACGGCGTACCGGTCGGCACCGCCGGCGGCGCGCGACCGGCCAGCGTGGCGTACCTGGGGCAGATCGCCCGCACCGCCGAACAGCTCGGCTTCGCCGGGGCGCTCACCCCCACCGGCGCCTGGTGCGAGGACGCCTGGCTGACCACCGCCATGCTCACCGAGGTCACCGAGCGGCTGAAGTTCCTCGTCGCGTTCCGGCCCGGCCTGCTCTCACCCACGCTCGCCGCGCAGATGGCCGCCACGTTCCAGCGCCTGTCCGGCGGCCGGCTGCTGCTCAACGTGGTCACCGGCGGCGAGTCCACCGAGCAGCGCGCGTACGGCGACTTCCTGGACAAGGACGCCCGCTACGCGCGTACCGACGAGTTCCTGCACGTGGTGCGCGCGCTGTGGCGCGGTGAGACGGTCGACCACGACGGCGCCCACGTACGGGTCGAGGGCGCCCGGCTCAGCCGCGTGCCCGACCCGGTGCCGCCGGTCTACTTCGGCGGGTCGTCCGGCGCGGCCGGGCCGGTGGCGGTCCGGCACAGCGACGTCTACCTGACCTGGGGTGAGCCGCCCGCCCAGGTGGCCGGCAAGCTGGACTGGATCCGCGGGCTCGCCGCCGAGGCCGGTCGCGAGCTGCGCTACGGCATCCGGCTGCACGTGATCAGCCGGGACACCGCCGAGGAGGCGTGGGCCCAGGCGCGAAAGCTGCTCGACGGCATCCCCGAGGCCGACGTGCGCGCGGTGCAGGAAGGGCTGCGGCGCAGCGAGTCCGAGGGGCAGCGGCGGATGCTCGACCTGCACGGCGGCTCCCGCGACGGGCTGGAGGTCTCACCGAACCTGTGGGCCGGATTCGGGCTGGTCCGCGGCGGCGCGGGTACCGCGCTGGTCGGCAGCCACACCGAGGTCGCCGACCGGATCGCCGAGTACCACGCGCTCGGCCTGGACGAGTTCATCCTCTCCGGTCACCCGCACCTGGAGGAGGCGTACTGGTTCGGCGAGGGCGTACTGCCGATCCTGCGGCGGCGCGGACTGTGGCGGCACCCGGCCGGCGAGCCGGAGACCGAGGCGCCGGCCGCCGTGCCGTTCTCACCCCAGCCGGTCCCGGCCCGCGGCTGACCGCGCCAGGAGTGGTCGCCGGTCCGTCCGGCGGCCCCGGTTCCGGTCAGAGCGGGCGTTGCCCGGCGAGGAAGTCGGCGAGCACCCGGGTGTGCGTGGAGAAGGCCAGCTCGACCGGATCGGTGAGCACCAGCCATTCGGTGGCCTCCTCGGTCGGCGCCGACGGCGGCAGGTCACCGATCGCCCGCTCGGGCAGCACCCCGAAGACCATCATGGTGCCGCCCGCCGGAGCGCCGTGCACCGCGAACAGCCGCGCCTCGCCGGCCTCGGCCAGCAGCCCGGTCTCCTCGCGCAGCTCCCGCACGAGCGCCTCGGACCAATCCTCGCCGTACTCGACGAAGCCGCCCGGGAGGGCCAGCAGCCCGCGCGCCGGTTCGATGTCGCGGCGTACGACGACCACGCCGAGCCCCTGCGGCGTGCGGACCGGCAGCACCGCCACCGCGACCGGCAGCGGGTTGCGCCACACCGTCTCCCCGCAGGAGGAACAGACCCGCGGCCACCCGGCGCCCGCCGGGTAGGCCGCGCCGCAGAAGGAGCAGTGCGAGTACGGGATCACGCCGCAGCACGTTACCCGCATCCGGGACCGGAGGTCAGGCGTCACCCCCCTCCATCGGCGAGCACGGCGCGTGCCTCCATCAGGGCGAACCCGAGCAGGTTGTCGCCCCGCCAGGTCGCCGGGTCGGCGGCGCGCGGATCGTCGGCGGTCAGGCCGATGCCCCAGATCCGGTCCGTCGGACTGGCCTCCACCAGGACCCGGTCGCCGGTGCCGAGCAGGAACCGTCGCAACGTCTCGTGCTGGGAGAACTTGGCCACGCTGCCAGCCACCACGATCTCGTAGCGGCGGGCCACCCAGGTCGCCTCGTCGAAGTCGCGCACCTGCCGGCCGAGCGCCTTGGCCCGGTGCGGATGCCCGGCGGTCAGCACCCGCTCGGCGACCGCGTGGTCACCGAACAGCGTGGCCTTGTGCCACATCATCCAGTGCTCGGCGGTGGCGAACTCGCGGCCGTCCACTGTGAACGCCTGTGGCCACCACTGGCTCAGGCAACCCGCGCCGACACTGCCGTCGCGCTGCGGCCGGTGCCCCCAGAAGCGCAGGTACTTGAACGTCTGACCGGCGTCGACGGCGGCGGTCAGGTCGGCGACGGAGCGGATCGGCATGCCCCGCAGTCTGCCCCACCCCACCGACATCCCACCGCCGCATTTCCCCGCGACAACGCACCGCCGCGCGACCATTGTGGACGCCACCGTGAGCCGTCTCCATCCCAGGCGCCCTCCGCGCACCGGCCTTGACCGCCTCGCCACGCCCGTCGCCTTCGCCGTATTCGTCGGGAGTCCGCCTCCTGCCCGTCGTGCGAGGCACGTCTCCTATATCGAGGGAAAAGTGTGCCGCACTCCGAGACGCAGAGAGATCTTGGTAGGAAGTGGCCCCTATGAGGGCCCCTATGAGGGCCGTTTCCTGCCAAGATCTCCAAGCGCCCGGCGAGAGCCGCCAGGGCGACCGGTGAAGCGTGTCATGGGACGTGAACGCGGCGGGGCGCCGAGCCGAGCACGGCGGAGCGGGGCGATCACGGCAAAGCGGGGCGAGCGCGGTCGTTCAGCAGGACGTGGCTGGTGTCGACCGCGAGGCCGCCGACGTCAGCGGCCGGACCCACGAGATCCCGAAGAGCCCTCGCTCGCCGGGTGAACATCAACTGTCCACCATGTCCCCGCAGCCTCGCCGATCTTGCACTTTGGTGCCCCGCAATCCAGGTGAAAACGGGCATCGCAAGGGCCCGAACTGCAAGATCGGCGAGGGCTGCGGGCGCGGGCGGGGTGCGGGCGGAGGGTTATGGGGTGGGGGTGGGGGTGTAGAAGGACCGCACGCGCTCGCCTGCGGCTTGTGCCTCGTCGGCGGGGGTGCCGGCCTCGATGCTTGCCTCCGTCCAGCTCTTGCTGGACTCGGTGACGAAACGACGGCCCTCGTCCGAGGCGATCCACTCGGCCGCGGCGGCCGGGTCGACGCCAGTGCCGTCGGCGGCGAAGTGGGAGGCCAGCCCGACCAGCGCCAGGTCCCAGCCGATGCCGACCGCGCCCGGGCCGTACTCGGCCCACCGCTGGTCGTCGACGTACGCGACGTGTTCCAGCTCGAAGCGGGTACGCCCGGGGCCGGCCTCGCGCAGCCGCACCTCGATCCAGCTCACCTCGCCGCCGAACTCCCAGGTGGCGGCGAAGCCGTGCGGCGGGTCGCAGCGCTCGACAGTGCCGGCGGCGTTGCCCTCCAGCTGGTAGCGGCCGCCGAGGCTCAGGTCGCCGGAGATCGGCAGGAACCAGCGCGGTATCCGTTCCGGGTTGGTGCAGGCGTCGAAGACGTCGGCCACCGCCGCGTCGTACGTCTGGGCGATGGTGAGCACCCGCGCCTGCCCGGCGGGGAGCGTACGGTCGCCGATGCGGCGCTCGACGGCGCTGATCTGTCCGGTCACGTCGATCATGGGTCGGTCCTCTCGTTGTCGGTGTCGTCCTCGCGCAGCCGCCGTTCGCGGCGGCCCCGGGCCAGCTCGGTGGCGAGTGCCGCCAGTGGCGGCGTCCAGAAGCGGCGGAACCCGGCCAGCCACGCGTCGATCTCGCGCAGCGGGCCGGGGTCCACGGCGTAGAGCCGGCGGGTGCCGTCGGCGCGCACTGTGGTGAAGCCGTGCTCGCGCAACACCTTGAGGTGCTGCGAGACGGCGGGCTGGCTGATGCCGAACTCGCGCCGGACCGTCTCGCCGAGCGTCCCGGCGGGCTGCTCACCGTCGGCGAGCAGTTCCAGGATCCGGCGGCGGACCGGGTCGCCGAGGACGTCGAAGGCGTGCACGAACCATGTATATCAGGCCACGCTTATATAAGCGAGCAATGACGCAAGAGGACTGACATACGCGGGACGCCCGTCGCACCCGGGCGCCCCGCGTACCCCCGTGGTCAGCCGCCGAGACGAGCGGCGACGGTACGGCGCAGCTCGGGCAGGCGGTCGTGCAGCAGCCCCGGGCACTGCGTGTTGTTGAAGTCCTTGTGCCCGTAGATCTCGCTCGGCGGGATGCCGTACTGCTGGCAGGTAAACGCGCAGAACGTGACCAGGCTGTTCCAGAGCGCCTGTGGTGGCTGCACGTCCACGTAGATGCCGTCGTTCTCGATGCCGATGGCCTGGCTGTTCTGCCCGACGCAGTGCGCGCCCTGCACCATGGTCTGGCCGTGCAGCAGCGCGTAGAGGCTGCCGTGGCGGCCCTCGGTCAGGTAGCCGCCCCGGCTGTTGGTGAAGTGCTGCCCGGAGTCGAGCCAGCCGTTGCTGTCCATGTGCAGGTTCTGGATGTCGCGCGAGTTGCGGTACGCCTGGGCGAGGCTGTAGTCGGTCGTGTTCGGGAACGCCGTGTGGTGCACGATGATCTTGTTGGGTCGGCTGGCCACCACGCTCACCGGCGACGAGGGCGGGCGGGCGCCCCAGGTCGCGCAGTTGGCGATGGTCGGCTGGTCGACACGGGTGGCGGCGGCCCGCGCGTCGGGGCCGGAGCCGATCTGGGTCAGCGCGCCGACGCCGGCGGCGGCGCCGAGCAGGACCGCGCCACGCAGCACGGTCCGCCGGGGGACAGGAACAGACATCGCAGCTCCTCGGGAGAGAGGGACGGCCGGGCGTGGCGGGACCGGCACCGCCCGCCACGCCCGGGCCGGGGTCAGCAGGGTCCGTTGCAGGCCAGGACGCGCAGCCGGTCGAGCGAGCCGTTCCAGACGTTCTGGTCGCCGGGGAAGACACCGGAGGAGGACCACTGCCAGAACGAGTACGTGCCCCAGCCCGCCGGCAGCGTGCCGACGCTGCTGGAGTAGCGGGCGATCCACAGTGGGTTGTTGGCGGCGAACTGCGAGGTGTTGCCGGTGCAGGTGCTCCACCAGTCGGTGGTGGTGTAGATGGTGGCCCACCGGCCGGTGCGGGCGTAGTACTGGTTGACGAACGAGGCGATCCAGCTGCGCATCGACGCCTGGCTCAGCCCGTAGCAGGTCGCGCCGTACGGGTTGTACTCGATGTCCAGCGCGCCGGGCAGCGTCCGCCCGTCCTTGGACCAGCCGCCGCCGTGGTCGACGAAGTAGTTGGCCTGGACGGCGCCGCTGGTGGTGTCGGGGCGGGCGAAGTGGTACGAGCCGCGGATCATCCCGACGTTGTAGGAGCCGTTGTACTGCTGGGCGAAGTACGGGTTGGTGTAGTAGGTGCCCTCGGTGGCCTTGACGTACGCGAACCGGGCGCCGTTGGCCCACGCCCCGGACCAGTTCACATTGCCCTGGTGGCTGGAGACGTCCATGCCGGGCAGTCCGGCCGGGGCGGCGGAGGCGGGGGCCGTCCCGGACAGGGCCGCGGCGGCGACGGTGACGGTGGCGAGCAGCGCGGCTCCGGCCGCGCGCAGCGCCGATCGGATCGATTCGTGCATCTGTCCTCCCTGGGGGTTGCCGCGCTCCGGCGGCGGGAGTATGACGAAAGGAACTGTCGTCATTAGTGCACAGGGCGGAGAAACTTTTCAATAGAACGCATCGAAGAATCTCGCTGTATAGGGTGCTCAGCCGAGCTGGGCGAGCGCCTCGGCGGCGGCGCGCTCGCCGGCGGTCACCGCGCCCTCCAGGTAGCCGCTCCACCGGGTCGCGGTCTCGGTGCCGGCCCAGTGCACCCGCCCGGCCGGCGTCCGCAACTCCGGGCCGTAGTCGCGCCACGCGCCGGGCGGCAGCACGCCGCAGAAGCAGCCGCGCGTCCACTCGTCTGCCGACCAGTCGTACTCGACGAGGTCGTCGGGGCGCGCGGCGGCCGGGCCGAAGATCGCGGCGAGCGCGTCGCGCAGCGCGTCCCGGCGCGCGTCCGCCGGCAGCCGGCGCAGCGCCCGGGCCTGCGCGCCGTAGCTGAACGCGGTGAGGACCCCGCCCGGCGCGTCCGGCAGCGAGTTGTCCACCGTCTCGGTCAGCGGTCCGGTGTCCGTGCTGGACACCCCGGAGCGGCCGTCGGCCCGCCAGAACGGCGTCGGATAGAGCGCGTGGACCTTGAACGCCACGCCCATCGGCATCCGCTGGGTCAGCCCGTCGCGCAACGGCGACAGCGGCGGGTCGTACCGGATGCGCCCGGCCAGCGTCGGCGCCAGCGCGACCACCACCGCGTCGCCGTGGTGCGTCTCGTCGCCGGAGCGCACCCGCACGCCGCCGTCGTCCTGCGCGACGCCGTCCACCGGCGCGCGCAGGCGCAGGCTCCCGGGAGGCAGCGCGGCGGCCATCCGCTCGGCCAGCGCGGCCGGGCCACCGGCGATCCGGTCCTGCTGGGCGCCGCCTGCCATGCGCAGCAGCGACCGGGTGCCGCCGCCGCTGCGCAGGTAGAACAGCATGTGCAGCAGCGAGACCTCGTCCGGCGAGGCGGCCAGCAGGCCACCGGCGAGCATCCGGCCGGCGTACCCGGCGGTCACCGGGCCGGCAGCGCTCGCGTCGAGCCAGCCGCCGAACGTGATCCGGTCCCACCGCGCCGCCCCCTCGGCCCGCCACGGCGCGGCCGGGTCGACACCGGCCGCCATCTCGTCCAGCGTGCCCAGCAGCCCGGACAGTCCCGGCGGCTCGCCGGTGGCCGGGCGCCCGCCGAGCAGCAGCGTCGGCGCGCCGTGCGCGGGGGAGGGGAACGTGGTCAGGCCGTACGCGGCGACGAGCGCGTACATCCGGTCCTGGGTGGGGCCGATCCACTGCGCGCCCAGATCGAGCCAGCCGCCGCCGGGCAGCGGGCGGCTGAGCGTCCGGCCGCCCACCCGGTCCCGCGCCTCCAGCACCCGCACCTCGGCGCCGGCCGCGTCCAGCGCGAGCGCGCAGGCCAGACCGGAGAACCCGGCGCCCACGACGACGACCCGGTGGCGGCGCACGCGACGGCGTACCCCGCTCCCGGCCGGATTCACCCGGCCCGGCGTGTCGAAACCGGCGTCAGTCGTTCGTGTGGAGGGTGAAGGGACGGCGCGGGGCCGTCCGACGGCGGTGAGGAGAAACCGATGAAGCAGTACCTGATCAGCATGTACCAGCCCGCCGGCGAGGGCCGCCCGGACCCGGAGTTCCTGGCCGGGGTGATGCGTGAGGTCGAGGCCATCGGCCGGGATCTGCGGGAGGCCGGGTGCTGGGTGTTCGGCAACGGCCTGCACGACCCGCAGACCGCCACCGTGCTGCGCCCGGCCGGTGACGAGGTGCTGGTCACCGACGGGCCGTTCGCCGAGGGCAAGGAGTACCTGGGCGGCGTCACCATCATCCGGGCGCCCGACCTGGACGCCGCGCTGGACTGGGGCCGCCGCTACGCGCTGGCCACCACGCTGCCGATCGAGGTCCGCCCGTTCCAGGGCGAGGGATGACCGAACTCGAACGGGTCTTCCGGGCCGAGTACGGCCGCGCGGTAGCCGTCCTGGTCCGTCTCCTCGGCGACATCGACCTCGCCGAGGAGGCGGTCCAGGAGGCGTTCACGATCGCCGTCTCGCGCTGGGCCGCCGACGGGCCGCCGCCCAGCCCGGCCGGCTGGATCATCACCACCGCCCGGAACCGGGCGATCGACAGGTTGCGCCGCGAGGCCACCCGGGCCGCCCGGCACGCCGAGGCCGCCCTGCTGCACGCCGCCGACCCGCCCGCCGAGGAGGGGCCCGTGCCCGACGACCGCCTGCGCCTGATCTTCACCTGCTGCCATCCGGCGCTCGCCGCGCCCGCCCGGGTGGCGTTGACGCTGCGCCTGCTCGGCGGCCTGAGCACCGCCGAGATCGCGCGCGCCTTCCTGGTGCCGGAGCGGACCATGGCGCAGCGTCTGGTCCGGGCCAAGGCGAAGATCCGTGACGCCGGTATCCCGTACCGGGTGCCGCGCGACGCCGACCTGCCGGACCGGCTGCGCGGGGTGCTCGCGGTGGTCTATCTGATCTTCAACGAGGGGCACACGGCCAGCGTGGGGGAGCGGCTGGGCCGCGCCGAGCTGGGCGCCGAGGCGATCCGGCTGGGCCGGCTGCTGGTGACGCTGATGCCGGACGAGCCGGAGGCGCTCGGCCTGCTCGCGCTGATGCTGCTCACCGAGGCGCGCCGGGACGCCCGCACCGGGCCGGACGGGGCGCCGGTGTCGCTGTCCGAGCAGGACCGTGGCCGGTGGGACCGGGAGCTGATCGCCGAGGGCCAGGATCTGGTCCGCCGGTGCCTGCGGCGGGACCGGCCCGGCCCGTACCAGATCCAGGCCGCGATCGGCGCGGTGCACGCGGACGCGCCCACCGCCGCGGCCACCGACTGGCGGCAGATCCTCGCGCTCTACGACCGGCTGGCGGCCGTCACGCCCGGACCGGTGGTGGCGCTGAACCGGGCGGTCGCGCTGGCCGAGGTACGCGGACCGGCTGCTGCTCTGGCCGAAGTGGACCGGCTGGACCTGACCGGATACCACGTGTGGCACGCGATCCGGGCCGACCTGCTGCGCCGCCTCGATCGTCCGGCGCAGGCCCGGATCGCGTACGACGCGGCGATCGCCGGCACCGGCAACGCGGCGGAGCAGACGTTCCTGCGCCGTGCCCGCGACCGGATGGCGGGATGATCACACCGACAGTGCACGTTGGAGGCCGGTTAACCCGGGAAATGAACCGTGATCGTCTGGGCATTGACGCGGCGGCAGAGAAAAGTACACTCCCGGTGTAATTAGTTTTCCCGCTCCGTCGACCGGCACGAGGTGACGATGAGCCCACCGGCCACCCCCGCCGACGATCAGGGCCTGACGCTGCACCACGTCGGCGTACGCTTCGGCGGCCTGGTCGCCCTCGACGACGTCTCGCTGCGCGTACCGCCCGGCCGGGTCGTCGGCGTGATCGGGCCCAACGGCGCCGGCAAGACCACGCTGTTCAACGTGGTCTGCGGCTTCGTCCGCCCGACCGAGGGCTCGCTCACCCTCGACGGCCGGCCGTTCCGGCCCCGCCCGCACGCCCTCACCCGGCTCGGCATCGCCCGCACGCTCCAGGGCGTCGGACTGTTCGGCGGGCTGACCGTGCTGGAGAACGTGGTGGCCGGCGCGAGCCACACCGCACGGGCCGGATTCGCCGCCGCGCTGTTCGGCCTGCCGCGCAGCGACCGCGACGAGCGGCGGCTGCGCGCCCGGGCTCTGGACCTGCTCGCCGAGCTGGGCATCGACAAGTACGCCGACGCCCCGCCGGGCACCCTGCCCTATGCGGTACGCAAGCGGGTCGCGCTGGCCCGCGCGCTGATCGCCCGCCCCCGGCTGCTGCTGCTCGACGAGCCGGCCGGCGGGCTCGGCGCCGACGACGTGGCCGAGCTGGCCGACCTGGTCCGCGCGTTGCCCGACCGGGAGGACGGCTGCGCCGTGCTGCTCGTCGAGCACCACATGGACCTGGTCATGTCCGTCTGCCACGACCTGGTGGTGCTCGACTTCGGCAAGGTGATCGCCGCCGGGTCCCCGGAGAGCATCCGCGACGATCCCCGGGTCACCGAGGCGTACCTGGGCGCCGAGGTGCCCGCCGAGGGGAGCGCGTCGTGACCGCCGTGCTGGAGGTGGAGGCGCTCAGTTGCGGCTACGGCCCGGTGCCGGTGCTGCGCGACGTCGCGCTCACCGTCCCGGCCGGCACCGTCACCGCCGTGCTCGGTGCCAACGGCGCCGGGAAGACCACGCTGCTGCGTACCCTCTCGGGTCTGCTGCGGCCCACCAGCGGCCGGATCCGGTACGCGGGGGAGGACCTGCGCGGCGTCCGGGTGGAACACCTGGTCCGGCGCGGGCTGGCGCACGTGCCGGAGGGGCGCGGCGTGGTGACCGAGCTGACCGTGGCGGAGAACCTGCGCCTGGGCGGGCTGTGGCGGCGCGACCGGGCCGACGCCCGGCGCGCGCAGGACGAGGTGTACGAGCTGTTCCCGGCGCTGGCCCGCCGCCGCGACCACGCCGGACACCAGCTCTCCGGCGGCGAACGGCAGATGCTCGCGATCGGCCGCGCGCTGATCGCCCGGCCCCGGCTGCTGCTGCTCGACGAGCCGTCGCTCGGGCTGGCGCCCAAGGTCACCGCGCAGATCATGGCGCTGCTGCGGCGGCTGCGCGACGAACAGGGGCTCACCGTGCTGCTGGTCGAGCAGAACGTGCGCAGCGCGCTCTCCGTCGCCGACCAGGGCATCGTCATGTCGCTCGGACGCGTGGTGACCGCCGCGCCGGCCGCCCGGCTGCGCGACGACGACCAGCTCCGGCACGCGTACCTCGGATTCTAGGAAGGGGTCGCGGATGGAGCGGTTCTGGTTCCTCACCTTCGACGGGCTCGCCGGCGGGGCGGTCTACGCGGCGTTCGCGCTCGCGCTGGTGCTCATCTGGCGGGCCGCCCGGGTGGTCAACTTCGCCCAGGGCGCGATGGCGGTGGCCACCGCCTACGTCGGCTACGCGGTCGTCTCCGCCACCGGCTCGTACTGGCTGGGCCTGGCCGCCGCGATCCTGTCCGGACTGGCCCTGGGCGCGCTGGTGGAGCGGGTGCTGATGCGGTTCGCCGGCCCCGGCGGCCCGCTCAACCAGGTGATCGTCGCGCTCGGGCTGGTGCTCGTCATCCAGGCGATGCTCGGCATGATCTTCGGCAACGAGTACCGGCCCGCCCCGGCGCCGTTCGACACCGACGCGCTCACCATCGGCGGGGTGGCCGCGCTGTCCCCGTACGACCTCTGGGTGCTCGGCGCGGCGCTCACGGTGGTGGCGCTGCTCGCGGTGCTGTTCACCCGTACCCCGGTCGGGCTGCGGATGCGGGCCGCCGCGTTCGCCCCCGAGGTGTCCCGGCTGCTCGGCGTCAGCGTCGGCCGGATGCTCACACTGGGCTGGGCGCTCGCCGCCGCTGTCGGCGCGCTGGCCGGGATGCTCGTCGTCCCCACCGGACTCGGCCTGCACTCACACGCCATGGACCTGGTCTTCGTGATCGCGTTCACCGCCGCCGTGGTCGGCGGCCTGGACAGCCCGGTCGGCGCCGTCGTCGGCGGCCTGCTGGTCGGGCTGATCCTGTCCTACGTCACCGGCTACCTGGGACCGGACACCACCCCGCTGGCCGTCCTGGTGCTGCTGCTGGCTGTCCTGCTGGTCCGCCCCGGCGGGCTCTTCTCCGCGGCGAGAGCGAGGCACGTGTGACGACCACCCCCACCGAGACCGCGCCCGCGCCGGCGTCCCCGCTGCGCCGGCTGCTCCCGGGCGCGCCGGCCGGACGCGAGCCGCGCGGCTCCACGCTGCTGCGCCACCTCGCCGTGGCCGTGTTCGTCGGCACGCTCGTCGTGCTGGTCACCAACCAGCTCGCGCCGTACCAGAACCTCCAGGTGGCCCGCGTCTGCGCGTTCCTCTGCGTCACCGCCGGGCACACCGTGCTGGTCGGGCTCAACGGCCAGCTCTCCCTCGGGCACGGCGCGCTGATGGCCACCGGCGCGTACACCGTGGCGCTGACCCAGCAGGCCCTCGACGAGCGGGCCGTACGCGGGTGGTGGACGCTGCCGGCGTCGCTGCTCGCGGGGGTCGCGGTGACCGCGCTCGGCGGGCTCGTCGTCGGGCTGGCGGCGGCCCGGCTGCGCGGCCCCTACCTGGCCGGTGTGACGCTCGCCGTGGCGACGCTCGTCCCGGCGGTCACCACGATCTTCACCGGCGTGTTCAACGGCGAACAGGGGCTGTCGTTCCCGGCGCAGACGCCACCGGCCGCGCTCGGCGCCTACTTCCAGCCCGAGCGCTGGCTGGCCTGGATCGCGCTGGCCGCCGCCCTGCTCACCATGCTGCTGCTGGCCAACCTGGCGCGCAGCCGCTTCGGCCGGTCGCTGCGGGCGGTCCGCGACGACGAGGTCGCGGCCCGGCTCGCCGGCATCCCGGTGGCCCGCACGCAGGTGCTCGCGTTCGTCGTCAGCGCCGCGTGCGCCGGCCTCGGTGGCGGCGTGTACGCCATGCTCACCGCCACCGTCGCGCCCGGCAAGTTCCCGCTGGACCTGTCGCTGTTCCTGCTCATGGCGATCGTGATCGGCGGGCTGGGCAGCCTGGCCGGCGCGGTCTGGGGAGCGCTGCTGCTGGTGGCGCTGCAGGACCTGCCCGGCCTGCTCACCGAGCACCTCAGCCTGTCCGCCGGGCTGGCCCAGCGGCTGGAGGGCAACCTCGCGCTCGCCGTGTTCGGCCTGGTCCTCATCGTCGTCATGCTCGCCGCCCCGGGCGGCCTGCAGGGCGGGGTGCGTGCCCTCACCACCCGCCTGCGCAGGGCCGTCCGCCGTCGTCCCGCCACCCGCCGGTCGCCGGACCGCTGACCTCACCGGTTCCACCCACACCGTTCGCACCGTCGCACCGGAATGGAGAACCATGCGCACCACCACCCGCCGCGTTCTCGCGGCCGCCGCCGGCCTGGCCCTGCTGGCCGCGTTGCCGGCTTGCGCCGACGACGAGAAGCAGGCCGCCGAGAACGTTCCCGGCGTCAGCGACTCCGAGGTCGTCATCGGCACCCATCAACCACTCACCGGACCGGCCGCGCCCGGCTACTCGAAGATCTCCGCCGCCACCAAGGCGTACTTCGAGCACGTCAACAGCAAGGGCGGCGTGCACGGCCGCAAGATCGTCTACAAGGTCATGGACGACGGCTACAACCCGGCCAACACCGAGAACGTGGTCCGCAAGCTGGTGCTCGACGACAAGGTCTTCGCGCTGCTCGGCGGCCTCGGCACGCCGACGCACACGAACGTTCTGGAGTTCGTCAAGACGCAGCGGGTGCCGGACCTGTTCGTCGCCTCCGGCAGCCGCAACTGGAACCAGCCGGACAAGTACCCGACGACGTTCGGCTGGCAGCCCGACTACACGGTCGAGGGCAAGATCCTGGCCAGCTACGTCAAGCGCGAGTTCCCCGGCGCTAAGGTCTGCCACTTCGGGCAGAACGACGACTTCGGGCGGGACTCGCTCGCCGGGGTGGAGCAGGTCCTCGGCCCGGTGGCGGCGAAGCAGACGTACACCACCACCAACCAGCAGGTCGGCCCGGCGATCGGGGCGCTGCGCGCGGCCGGCTGCCAGGTGGTCATCTCGGCGACCATCCCGGGCTTCACCGCGCTCGCCATGGGCCAGGCCGCCGGGCAGGGCTTCAAGGCGCAGTGGGTGGTCTCCAACGTGGGCGCCGACTACACCACGCTGGCCGCCCAGCTCGGTGACAAGAAGGTGATCCTCGAGGGCATGGTGGCCGACAACTACCTGCCGAACGTGAGCGACACCGCGAACCCGTGGATCCAGGAGTTCACCAAGATCCACCAGAAGTACAACGCCGGCAACCCGGTCGACGGCAACGCGATCTACGGCTACTCGATGGCGTACACGTTCGTCCAGGCGATGCTCGCCGCCGGGCCCGACCCCACCCGGGAGAAGCTGATCGAGGCCGTGCGCAAGGGCGGCTTCCGCGGGCCCGGCCTGGTTCCGTTCCGGTACGCCGACGGCGTGCACGCCGGCTACGGCGGCGTGCGGCTGACCAAGGTGAGCAACGGCGCCCAGGCGTACTTCGGTCCCGCGTACACCACCGACGACGGTGACGGCGCGGTCACCGAGTTCACCGAGCCGCCGACCGCCCCGCCGGCGGACGCCGTACCGACCCCCTGACCTCGCTCGTGTCGCCGGGCAGCCGGGTGCCTGCTGCCCGGCGGCACGACCGTAGAGTGGCCGCCGGTACCCGAGCAACAGGAGAACCCGTACCCATGATCGAGCTGGAGACCGACCCGCCGGAACGGGTGGACGGCCGGGCGGCGCGGGCCGAGCGGACCCGGGCCGCGATCGTGGAGGCGCACCTGGCCCTGATCGACTCCGGTGACCTGCGGCCCACCGGGGAGCGGATCGCCGAGCGGGCCGGGGTGTCGCTGCGCACGCTCTGGACGAACTTCAAGGACATGGAGACGCTGTTCGCCGCGACCGGGCGGCGGGTCGGCGAACGGCAGGCAGCGGCCTGGCAGCCGGTGCCGCCGGACCTGCCGCTCACCGCCCGGATCGCCGCGTTCTGCGACCAGCGGGCCCGGCTGCTGGAGCTGCTGGCACCCTCGGCCCGCGCGTCGGCGCTGCGGGAGCCGTTCTCCCCGCAGTTGCGCCGCAACCGGGATGCGGCCATCGCCCGGGTCCGCCAGGAGATCGAGGCGGTGTTCGCCCCGGAGCTGACGCAGGCCGGGCCGGGGCGGGCGCAGTTGCTGGACGCGCTCACTGTGGCCGGCACCTGGTCGGCCTGGTCGATGATGCGCGACTCGATGGAGCTCGACGTCGACGCCGCCCGCGCCGTGATGGCCCGTACGCTCGGCGCGCTGCTGGTCGACGCGATCGCCGCCGGCCTGCGCTGAGCGCTCCCGGCGGCCTGCGCTGAGCGCCCCGGCGGCCGGTCAGGCGATCTCGCCGGTGGTGGCCACCTCGCCGAGCTGGCCCAGCGTGCTCAGGTAGGCGTCGTGCAGCTCGTCGGTGGCCGCCGTGCACGCGTCGGAGACGGTGACGATGCGGTACCCCTGGTCGACCGCCTGGTAGGCGGTGGAGGCGACGGCCAGGTTCGTCGCGACGCCGGTGAACACGACGGTCCGCACGCCCCGGCCGCGCAGGATCAGGTCCAGTTCGGTGCCGGAGAAGCCGCCGAGCCGGGTGGAGGTGACGACGACGTCGCCGGGCTGTCGCGCGACCTCGTCGACGATCCGGGTCTTCGGGTCGCCCTCCAGGAACGCCCCGCGCTCCCTGATCATCGCGAAGCTCGGGGTGTTGGCGATCAGGTCGGGATAGCCGGGCCGGTAGGCGACGCGGGTGAAGACCACGAGGCCGCCCGCCGCCCGCGCGGCGGCGGCGACCCGGGCCGCGTTCGCCGCCACGCCGTGCCGGGCCACCTGGCCGGCGAAGAACGGGCCGAAGACGCCGTCCGGGCTGACCACCTCGTGTTGCCAGTGGACGCCCACGACCGCGGTGTCTGTCCAGTCGATGCGCTGCATGTCGGTCCCGTCACGGTGCGGAGAGCTGCTGCGGCGCCAGCTCGTAGCGGCTCAGGCCGCCGGCGGCGGTGCTCCTGCCGAAGGCGTCCAGGCGCCCCCAGCGGCCGGGGACATCGAGCAGCGCCACGTAGTCGAGGCTAGCAGGCAGGGCGGGCCGGGCCACGAGATCGTCGCCGACCGGCCGGAGGCCGAGCATCGTCCGCAGGAGCAGCAGCGGGGCCCCGGCCGACCAGGCCTGCGGGCTGCACGCGGTCGGATACCGGATCGGGTAACGGGTCTCGGACCGGGCGTGTCCGGCGAACGCCTCCGGCAGCCGGCCGTCGTAGAAGGCCGCCGCGTCCAGGATTCCGGCCGCGATGCGGGCCGCCTCGTCGGCGTAGCCGTAGCGCCGCAGGCCCCAGGCGATGAACGAGTTGTCGAACGGCCAGATGGTCCCGACGTGGTAGCCCACCGGGTTGTAGCGGGCCTCGCCCTCGGCCAGCGTGCGGACACCCCAGCCGCTGAACATCGCCGGTGACATCAGGTGCCGCACCAGGGCCTCGGCCTTCGGCTCTTCGACGATGCCGCTCCACAGCAGGTGGCCGATGTTCGACGACAGGGCGTCCACCTTGCTGCCGTCGCCGTCGAGCGCCAGCGCCATGTACTCGCCGTCGTCGATCCAGAAGTCGTGGTTGAAGCGGCGCTTGAGTTCGGCGGCGTCCCGCTCCAGCCGGTCCGCGTACGCCGGGTCGTGCCAGATCTCGCGGGCCAGCCGGGCGGTGCGCACCTTCGCGTCGTACGCGTACCCCTGGAGTTCGCAGGTGGCGCGCGGGAAGCCCGGCAGCCGGCCGTCGCGGTAGGAGATGCTGTCCCAGGAGTCCTTCCAGCACTGGTTCTCCAGGCCGTTCACCGGGTTGCGCCGCTCGTAGGAGACGTACCCGTTGCCGGCCCGGTCGGCGTAGTGGTCGATCCAGTCGACGGCCGCCCGCGCCTCCTGCTCCACCGCGCGGACGAGGGCGGCGTCGCCGGTCCACCGTTCGTACTCGTCGAGCAGCACGAGGAACAGGGGAGTGGCGTCCGCGCTGCCGAAATAGGGGCTGTGTGGTGTCTCGTCGAAGACGGTCAGCTCGCCGTAGCGCATCTCGTGCAGGATCCGGCCCGGCTCCTCCTCCCGGAAGTCGTCGATCCGGCTGCCCTGGCGGAAGGCGAGCACGGTGAGCGTGGTGGCGGCGAGTTCGGGTGCGAACGGCAGCGCCTGGAGGCTGGTGAGGATGCTGTCGCGGCCGAACAGGCTCATGAACCAGGGCAGCCCGGCGGCCAGCACGCACCCGGTCCCGGCGAGGAACGGGCTGAACCGCAGCGCGGCCAGGTCGATGAGGCTCTGCCGGTAGGTGTTCTGCAACGGTCCCCAGCTGGTCTCCAGCCGCGGTGCCCGGTCCAGCCACTCCCGTAGCTCGGCGGGCTTGTTGCGGGCGTGGCCCCCGACCCGTCCGGGCAGGCTGAGCCGCTCCAGCCCCCGGGGCAGGCTGAGGTCCGGCTCGGCGGTCAGCCGGGTCTGCCACCGGCCGTGCGGCTCGATGTGCACGCGCAGCGTCAGGCCGCCCTCGTCCACCTCCGCCGGAGCCGTCGCCGACACGATCGTCTCGCGGCGGTAGCGTTCGCGCTGGTATCCCAGGACGAGTCGCGGGCCGTCGACCCGCCGGTAGTGCCGTCCCTCGCGGTTCGTCGTGCCCTCCTTCACCGCGAAGAGGTCAGCGAAGTCCGCGTCCACCTCGATCCGTACGGTCAGGTCGACGGCTCGCCGGTCGTTGTTGACCAGGAGCAGCTCCTCCTGGAGTCCGCTGTTCAGCCTGTGGGTGCGGCGCACCTCGAGCGTGCTGTTGACGTAGACGTCCTGAGCGCCCGGGACCAGGTAGAACCGGTTCTCGAAGTACTGGATGTCGTCGATGGACAGCGTGCTGAGCCGCTCGCCGTCGATGGTGAGCTGCCACCGGGACAGCAGGCGGGTGTCGTGGGCGAACAGGCCGTGGGTGCCGTCGGCCGCCGGGACGATGTCGCCCGCCCGGTCGCAGACCAGGAAGATCGTCCCGTCGAAGATGCCGACGTGCTCGTCACCCATGGCCGTCGCCCCGGTGTCGTTCCGGGCGGGAGCCGGGCGGGGAGGGGAACAGCCGGCGTACGGTCGCGAACAGCCGCGGGCTGCCCTCCACCTCGGCCTCGCCGCGCAGGACGGTGGTCAGGAAGTACGCCTCGCCCCGCGCGATCCGGTCGAAGACGGCCCGGTCCGCCCGGACGACCGCGTCCCCGCCGGTGGCCTGCCGTGCCGCGGTGACCTCGCCCCGCGCGATGGAGACCAGCCAGTGGTCGACCGACCCGTCACCGGCGATGTCGAACCGGACGGTGCCCTCGTGGAGCGCTGTCAGGCCGCGCTGCCTGCGTTGCCCCAGGCCCCGGAAGAACTCTTCGGTGGCGTCGACCATCGGCCCTCCTCCCGATGGCGCTATTCCCCGCTACGGGGCCTGTCGCCTCACCCGGAACGGGTGAAATCGGGGAAGCCGGGAGATCTACTCCTCGCGCAGGCGGCGCAGGATGCGGGCCAGCTCGGCCTGGTCGTCCGGCGAGAGCACGCCGAAGAACCGTTCCGCCTCGGTGGCCCGTGCCTGCCGGATCGCGGTGCCCACCCGCTCGCCCTCGGCGGTGGGCGCGACGAGCGTGGCCCGCCTGTCGGCCGGGTCGGGGCGGCGTTCGACCAGCCCGCGTTCCTGCAATCCGTCGACCACCTCGGTGGCCGAGCGCGGCGCGATGCGCAGGTGCTCGGCGAGCGCGCCGGGGCGCAGTGCGCCGTGGCGCATCAGCACGCCGAGCGCCCGCGCCTGCCCGGGGCTGATCTCCCACGGCGCAAGCGCGCGCTTGGTCTGGTGCCGCAGCCGGCGGGTCACCGCCCAGAACGTCTCGGCCAGGCTCTCGTCGCTGCCGTCCACGGGGAATACGGTAACAGGCTTTCGTGTTGTTCCCTCATGTTGAGGTAACCTCAGCACTATCCCCACATGAGGAGCACCCTTGGATCGCATCCCCGACGGCCGCCGCGACGGCCGAACCGTCTCCCCGGCCGAGAAGGCCCAGGCCCGCGACGTGTCCCTGCGCAGGATCGGCGGCCTGTTCACCGCCCACCGCGGCCCGCTCGCCACCGTGGTGGCGATCATCGTGGCGTCCTCGATCATCGCGATGGCCACGCCGTTCCTGCTGCGTGCCGTGATCGACAGGGCCCTGCCCGAGCGTGACCTGACGCTGCTGGCCTGGCTGGTCGCGGGCATGGTCGCGGTGGCAGCTGTCACCTCCGTGCTCGGCGTCGCGCAGACGTGGATCTCCACCCGCGTCGGCCAGCAGGTCATGCACCGGCTGCGCGCCGACGTCTTCGCCCACCTCCAGCGGCAGTCGATCGGCTTCTTCGTGCGCACCCGCACCGGCGAGGTCCAGTCGCGCATCACCAACGACATCGGCGGCATGCAGGCGGTCGTCACCTCCACCGCCACCTCGATCGCCGCCAACCTCACCACCGTGGTCGCCACCACCATCGCCATGCTGGCGCTGAGCTGGCGGCTCACCCTCGTGTCAGCGGTCGTGCTGCCGCCCGCGCTCTGGCTCACCCGCCGCGTCGCCCGGCTGCGCCGGGAGATCACCGCCCAGCGCCAGCGCGAGCTGGCCGACCTCACCGTGACCATCGAGGAAGGGCTGTCGGTCAGCGGCGTCCGGCTGGCCAAGACCCTCGGCACCGGCCCGGCCCTGGTCGACCGGTTCACCGCGTCCTCGGCCCGCCTGGTCGACCTGGAACTGCGCTCCGAGCTGGCCGGACGCTGGCGGATGGCCGCCATGAGCATCGTCTTCGCCGCCATCCCCGCCGTGATCTACCTCGGCGCCGGGCTGCCCGGCACCGCCGGCACGCTCACCATCGGCACGCTCGTCGCGTTCACCGCCCTGCAGGGCAACCTGTTCCGGCCGCTGATGGGGCTGCTCAACGTGGGCGTCACGCTCACCGCGTCCCTCGCGCTGTTCGCCCGCATCTTCGAATACCTCGACCTGCCCGTCGAGGTCGCCGAGCCGGCCCGCCCGGTCCCGCTCGACCCGGCCACCGCCCGCGGCCACCTGCGCGTCGAGGACGTCACCTTCAGCTACCCGGGCAGCGACACCGCCGCCCTCGCGGGCGTCAGCCTGGACGTCCCGGCCGGCACCAGCCTCGCCCTGGTGGGGGAGACCGGCTCCGGCAAGAGCACGCTCGCCGCGCTGATCAGCCGGCTGCACGACCCGGACGCCGGCCGGATCACCATCGACGGGATCGACCTGCGCGACCTGCGCCCGGCCGACCTGGCCGCCGTCGTGGGCGTGGTCAGCCAGGAGACGTACCTGCTGCACGGCACCGTGCGGGACAACCTGCGGTACGCCCGCCCGGACGCCACCGACGCCGACATCGAGGCCGCCACCCGCGCCGCCCGCATCCACGACCTCATCGCCGCGCTGCCCGACGGGTACGACACCATGGTCGGCTCGCGCGGCCACCGCTTCTCCGGTGGCGAGCAGCAGCGCCTGGCGATCGCCCGGACCCTGCTGCGCGACCCGCGCATCCTGGTGCTGGACGAGGCGACGAGCGCGCTGGACACCGAGACCGAGCGCGCGGTCCAGCGGGCCCTGGACGAGCTGGCCCGGGGCCGCACGGTGGTGACCATCGCGCACCGGCTCTCCACGGTCCGCGACGCCGACCGCATCGCCGTGCTCGACCACGGCCGGATCGTCGAGTCCGGCACCCACGACGCGCTGCTGGACCGGCGCGGCCGCTACGCCGCCCTGGTCGGCTGACGTACGCGCGCCCGGCCCGGCCACCGCCGGCGGTCGACGGAGATGTAGAAAACTTTTGCCCTGACATTCATCTGTGTAGCTATTTACCCGTCCGGGCGGCGGCCCTAGCATCGATCTACATCGTTGTCGATGAAGAGGAGAGGCGATGTCCCTGACGTTCACCGCTGCCCGGATGCGCGTGCCCGCGATGCTCACTGTCGCCGTCGTGGCCGGTGCCATGCTCGGCGTGCAGCCCGCGCAGGCCGCCCGGCCGGGCTTCCGGATGCCGTTCCTGTGCGGCCAGACCTGGCAGGGCAACAACTGGAACGGGCACAGCCCGGCCCACGCCATCGACTGGAACCACTATGACGCCAACGGCAGCCCCGACGACCTCAACCGCCGGACGGTCGCCAGCGCCGCCGGCACCGTGCTGGAGTCGTACTACTCCACCACTTCCGGCTACGGCAACACCATCGTCATCGGGCACGGCGACGGCTGGCGCACCCGGTACGCCCACCTCAAGTCCCGCGCGGTGGCCACTGGTGACACGGTGAAGCGCGGCGACGTCATCGGCCGGGTCGGCGCGACGTCGGCGAAGTACGACCTCAGCCCGCACCTGCACTACGAGCAGATCCACAACGGCAGCGTCGTGGTCGCCGTCGTCCAGGGTGTGACCTGGTCCGACGGGCTGAAGCGCAACCAGAAGAGCACCAACGGCTGCTGATCGCGGGCGGTGGGCCGCCCGGCCGAAACCCGATCTGCGAGACGTGATTTATGGCTCGCAGATAGGTAGAGTGTCGCGGTGCGCAGTGGGGTGCAGGCTCAGATGCCGGTGCTGTACGTCGGCGACGCCGACGCGGCCGGGAGGTTCTACGCGCTGTTCGGCTACACCGGGCAGCCCGGTGGGGACGGGCGGTTCCATCTGCGCTGCGGCGAGCTGACACTGCTGCTCGTCGAGGCCACAGCGGTGCCGGCCGCGCTCTACCTCCACGTCGACGACGTCGCCGCGACCACCGACCGCCTCGTCGCGGCCGGTCACCCGGTCGACCAGGTGCCCGGTGGCGAGTGCCGGACCATCGACCCCGACGGCAACACGGTCCTGTTCACCCGGTCGCCGGTCCGGCCCGCCCCGGCCCCGCAGGCCGAGCCGGACGGCCGACCCTCGCACGTCCGCCGGGCCGCCGCAGTGGCCGCCCGGCGCGACGGCGCGCCCGCCCACTGTCAGATCGGCGGACCGCGCGGCGAGCCCTGCGCCGACCCGGCCGAGGTCAAGCTCGCCGACTCCTGGGGCGACACGGTGTGGGGCTGCCTGACTCACGCCGACGAGACGCTGGTCAACGCGCGTGGCGCGTTCCTGGCCAGCGAGGACGGCACCGGCCTCGCCGCGTACCTGACCGCCCGCCGGACCCGCCCAGAGGAGGCCGCCGTAGCGGGCTGACCGCCGTCCGCGCGTGCGGCGCGGCGGACTTCCGCGTCAGACCGCCGGTGGCTGCGGCTCGCCGGGACGCGGTCGCTGACCCGGGGCCGGGCGCGGCGCGGGCGGGGGGAGCAGCGGCTCCAACGGGAACAGGTCCTTGGCGTCCGGCGCTCGCGGCGCGGGCCTCGCGCCCGTCGCCTCCGGCTGCCGGTCGCGCCGGTCGCGCTCGTCGGCGAACTCGGCGCGGCGGCGGGCCAGGTCGCGCTCGCACTCCAGCGCGATGCGCTGCTCCCAGTACGGCTGGAGCAGCCTGCGTACCCGCTCGTCCAGATGCACTGTGACGTCCGGCTCGCAGGCGAACGTCACCTCCCCCCGCGCGTACGTCCAGGGCGGCGGATCGTCCTCGGCGAGCGCGGCGGTCAGCGCGGCGTGCAGGTCACGCGGCCGGTGCGGCGGCACCTCGACCGCGTGCCGGACAGCCAGCCGGTGCAGCCGCTGCGTGGCCTGTTGCTGGAAGTAGTCGACGTACCAGCCGAACAGCTCCGGCCGGGCGGTCTCCGACGACCAGGTGTAGGTGGCCCGGACCAGGAACACGTACACCTGGCCCTGCGCCGGCACCACGAGCGGCTCCGGGGCGCGCCGGTCGACGGTGGTCACGGGCGTCTCCGGCTCCTCGGTCCACCAGAGCTGCCGCAGCGTGGGCTGCGCGCCGTCCCAGAAGCGCCGGGTCCGCAGCCGCGCCGCGTCGCCGAGCGCCCGTGCCCGTACCCGCCAGCGCCGCCGCCAGCCGTCGCCGGGCGCGGGCCGCTGGTCGGCCGGCCCCGGATCCCCCGGCACCGCGGTCATCGCACCCCCTCCATGCCGGATCGCGGCACCGCGTCCCGCGGCGTCACCGGGACGCGCGGGCCGTCGGGCGAGGGGTGGCGGACTGCCCTGGCGGTCCGCGATCCACGCTAACAACAGCGACCGGTGTACGCGCGCAGCCGCGCGGACGGCTCCGCCCCGCCGGTTGACCGATCGGACGAGCCGTCCCGTAGTCCTATCCGTGGGACTCGGGCGGGTTTGGTCCCGTTCACGGGACCGACCATCCAAACTCGATCGGCATGCCTTGATCTGTTGTCGAAGCGCTTCGTAGCGTGAGGCTCCGCGATCCTTCGGGGGAGGGCCAGAACGCATGGGCGTAGACGCTCGCCACGACGCCGGCCAGACCGTGACATACGTGCGGTCCCTGGCCGAGCGGCAGTACGACAGGGTCTGGACTCCGGACTTCCTGCACCTCAGCCCCGACGTGCAAGGCTTCGCCGTCTTCCACCGCGGTGGCCTGGTGCTGGTCTACGGCGCGGTGTCGCCGGAGGACCCGGCCCGCTGGGTCTTCCGGATGGCCTGCGCGGCCGGTGCCGACGTGCCGGACATCTCCGGGGCCATGGCCTGGGCGAACATCCGCAACCGGCTGGCCGAGGCGGGACGCTACTACTGCGTCGTCAAGCCCGACCAAAGCGCCTGCCACGTGGTGTTCGCGCTGGATGTCCGCAGTCCGCTGCTCGACGACGCCACCGCGCCCGACGCGCAGGCGCTGCGGGAACTGTTGCACTTCTCGCTCGCGGTGTGCGTGCACAACGCCGTGGCGGACTTCCGCGACCTGGCGTCCTACCTGCCGGCGCGGCCCCTCGCCCCGACCGAGATCGACGCCTGGACGCTGTTCGCCGGCACGCAGGACTGATCGGGTGTCCTCAAGACCGGCAGGGCCGGGCTCCACGTGGCCGTCGAGCGGCAGGCCGAGGTCGGTCAGCTGGGGGCCTAGGATCTCCTGCATGCAGGAAGGCCGGTGGACGACGATCACCCCGTCGCAGTTCGCGCACGAGCGGGAGGCGCTGGCGCACGTCCAGGCGTTGCTGCCGGACACCGAGCCCTACCGCGCCTGGTCGAACTTCACCTTCACCGCCCAGACCGGGCACCCCTACGAGGTGGATCTCCTGGTGGCCGGCCCCGGCGGGCTCTACCTGATCGAGATCAAGAGCCTGACCGGTCGGCTGACGTCCAGCGGCTCGAACTGGATTCAGACCAGTCCGAGCCGCACCCGGACCTTCGACAACCCGCTGCACCTGGCCGATCAGAAGGCCAAGAAGCTCAAGAGTCTGCTCCAGGCCGCCGCCGGCCGCCGTCCGGGCGCCCCGATCCGGGTGCCGTTCGTCCAGGCGGCGGTGTTCCTGTCCAAGCCCGGCCTGCACATCGCGCTGTCCGAGCACCACCTGCACAACGTCTACGGTCCCGAGCCCGCCCCGGGACACCAGCCGGGGTCGCTACCCACCATCGGCTCGCTTCTGCAACGCCCCCCGCAGGACGAGCGGCAACGGCTCAGCAAGGAGGTCTCCGCAGCCCTGCCCGGTCTTCTCGAAGCCGTGGGCATAGCGCGTAGCCGCAAGCACTACCAGGTCGGGGCATGGGAGCTGGAGTCGCGGCCGTACGACCTCGGCCCGACCTGGCAGGACCATCACGCCCGGCACCGCGAGCTGGAACGCGAGCACCGCCGGATCCGCATCTACCTGGTGGAACGCAACGCCGTCCAGGCCGACCGGGCCAGCATCGAGCGCGCGGCCCGGCGTGAGATGACAGTGCTGCACGGCATCAACCACCCGGGAATCGTGCGGGTCGACTCGCTCGAGTCGCACGAGGCGGGACCGGCGCTGATCTTCCGCCACGATCCTCGCGCCGTCCGCCTCGACCACTATGTCGCGCAGTACGGCGACCGGCTCGACCCGCTGACCCGGGTGGCCATGGTGCGCCAACTCGCCGACGCGATCGCGTACGCACACCGGCGCCACCTGCACCACCGCGCGCTCTCTGCCCGCAGCGTGCTGGTCGTGCCGGGCCGGCGGCGACGCGGAGGCAGCGAGGAGGAGGCGTGGCTGACGCCTCAGCTTCATATCAGTGACTGGCAGGCCGCCACCCGAGCGGTGGACACCAACGCGGGCAGCAGCGGCGATCCGGTCACCCTCTCCTCGCACGCGGCCGCACATATCGAGCTGTCGGCGGAGGCGTATCTCGCGCCTGAGCTGAGCGCGCCGCGACCCGACCCGATCGCGATGGACGTGTTCGGGCTGGGCGCGCTGGCCTATCTGATTCTCACCGGCCAGCCGCCGGCGGCGAAGCGCCAGGAGCTGTTGTCCCGGCTGGCCCGCGACAACGGCCTGCGCCCCTCGTCGGCGACCGACGCGATAAGCGAGTTCGCCGACGAACTGGTCCAGGCGGCCACCGCTCCGGTGCCGGCGCAGCGCCTCACCACCGTCGCCGACTTCGTGGAGATGCTGGAGGAGGTCGAGAACGAGCTGACCGCCCCGCCCGCGCCCAGGGACGAGCCGGAGCCGGAGGAGACCGATCCGCTGGAGGCGCGCGGGGGCGACCGGGTCGGCGAGTGGACGATTCGCAAGCAGTTGGGCACCGGGTCGACCTGCCGGGCGTTCCTCGCCCACAACGAGCGCACGGGCCGTGACGAGGTGCTCAAGGTCGGCCTGTCCGACGAGAAGGCGGCCCGGCTCGCCCACGAGGCGAAGGTGCTCGGCCCGCTGACCGATTCCCGGGTGATCCGGCTGGCCCGGCCGGAGCCGCTGCGCATCGCCGACCGTACGGTGGTGGTGCTGGAGCACGCCGGCGAGCTGACGCTGGCCCGTAAGCTCCGCGACGAGGGCCGGCTCACCGTCGACGAGCTGGAGACCTACAGCGACTACCTGTTCGGCGCGCTTGACTACCTGGAGGGCGAGGGCGTCTACCACCGGGACATCAAGCCGGACAACATCGCCGTCCGGGTACGGCCGAACCGCACCCGCCAGCTCGTGCTCTTCGACTTTTCCCTGGCCGGAGTCTCGGTCAAGGAGTTGTCCGCCGGCACACCCCGCTATCTGGACCCGTTCCTGGGCACTGCGAACCGGCAGGTCTACGACAAGCACGCCGAGTGGTACGCCCTCGCGGTCACCCTGCACGAGATGGCCTCCGGTGAGCTGCCGGTGTGGGGCGACGGGGGCACCGAGCCGCAACTGACCGAGGGTCCTCCGGTGCTCGCGGTCGAGGCGTTCGACCCGGCGGTACGCGACGGTCTGGTCGAGTTCTTCCAGCAGGCGCTGCACCGCGACCACCGTCGCCGCTTCGGCTCGCTCAAGGACATGCGCGACGCCTGGCAGCAGGTGTTCCGCCGCTCCGACGCGAGCACTCCGGTGGGCTCCGAGCATCCGGAGACGGAGACCGAGGAGCCGGACGAGCAGCTCGCCGAGCAGGTTCGTGAGGAAGCCGCGGCGAAGGCGACCCGGGCGACCGTCCTGGAGGCCGCCGGGCTCACCCCCCGGGCGGTGTCGGCCGCGCACCGGGTGGAGGCGACCACGGTGGGCGAGCTGCTCGCGGTGGGCAACAACACCTTCGCCACGCTTCCCGGCCTCGGTGCGAAGACGCGCAAGGAGCTGCAGCGGCGAGTCAAGGAGTGGCGTAACCGGCTGGGGGAGCGGGAGACCATCCCGACGTCCCCGGCCGCGCGGCGGGCCGCCGGTGCGGAGGCCGCTACCGAGACCACCGGAGGCGGCGCCGACCTGGTTCGTGTCGGTCTCGACGCGATCGCGACGCTGCTCGTACCCGCGTCCAACGGCCGCAACACCGCCGAGATCGAGGCGACGCGGCTGCTGCTGAACCTGCCCGACGCCACCGGCACGCTGTCCGCGCTGCCGCTCTGGCCGCAGCAGCCGTTGGTGGCCACCGCCGTCGGTGTGACCCCCGGCCGCATCGCGCAGATCCTCGGCAAACAGCGCAAGCGCTGGCAAGACCTGCCGGTGGTGCGCAGTGTGCGTACCCAGGTGGTGGAGCTGCTGCGCGACGGCGGCCGCGTGATGGGCGTCGCCGAGCTGGCGGCGGCGCTGCTGACCAGCCGCGGTTCGGTCCGCACCGGCCACGCGCTGCGCCTGGCGATAGCGGTGGCCGCCGTGCGGGCCGCGGTCGAGATCGACGCGCTGGAGGAGGAACCGCGTCTCCTGCTGCGCCGGCACGCCCGAGCCGACATCGACGGCCGGCCGCACCCGCACGGCGACCGCCTGCTCGTCGCGTTGGAGGCCGGTGACGACGACGCCCCGGACACCCCGGCGGCTCCGGCCCTGCTGGACTATGCCGACGGGCTGGGCAAGGCCGCCGACCGGCTCGCCGCCAGCGAGGTGCTGCCCAGTGCGGCCACTGTGATGCGCACCCTCGCCACGGTGACCGCTCCCGGCGGCGCCGCCGACGTCATCGACGAGCGGCGGCGGGTGCAGCTCGCCGCCGTGGCGTCGGAGCGTGCCGCCGCCACCACACGGTTGGAGCTGTACCCGCGCGACCTCGACCCGGTACGCGCGCTGCGGATCGCCCAGGCCGGCGTGGTGTCTCCGGGCAGTGACAACCTGCGGGCCGTGAGCCCCGAGCAGGTGCAGCAGCGGGTGACGGCGCGTTTCCCGGAGCTGGACCCGCTGCCGCCGCACCCGAAGCTGGGCCATCTGCTTGTGGAGGCCGGCTTCGAGCTGCGCTGGGACCGGGGCCGGTATGTCTCGCCGCCGCCCCGCACCGGCTCGTCATCGATGTCGATCATCCAGCGGCAGTCGTCGGCGAGCGCCCTGCCGAGCCGGTGGGCGGCCGAGTCGCCGGAGTTGGCCCAGGCGATGCGCGCTGAGGAACGCCTGACCGGCGCGCGGGCCGCGGGCGGGTTCCGGGCCCTGACGGTACGCCTCAACCGCGCCGCGCCGGCCCGCGACGAGCTGGTCCGCCGCTTCGACGCCCGGCCCGTCAGCGTGGCCGCCGAGTTCGTACGGGAACTGCGGGGCCTGGTCGACGCCCGGCCGAAACCCACCTGGGAGACCGTGGTGGGCGCGGACAACGCGCCGGAGAACTCGCGGGCCGCCATCAAGCTCGGCGAGTACGTGGAGCAGGCGTGGCGGCTCGTCCTGCCGCGCCTGCGGGCCCAGTTGCGTGCCGACGCCGGGCCGGTGCTGCTGCACGACGCGGCGGTGCTGGCCTGCTACCGAGCGATGGCAGGGCTGCACGAGCTGGCAGACGCGGCGCGGGGCGTGGGCGCCCTGTGGGTGCTGTGCCCGATGGACGACCCGGCGACGCTGCCGAAGCTGGACGGCACTGTGGTGCGGGTGGGCGACAACGAATGGATCGGGCTGCCGGACGCCTGGGTCGTCAACGCCCACCGGAGCACCGTCGCCGCCTCGTGAGCCTTCCGCATGCCGATGTCGGTCACTGTGGCGAGCGGATCCGGGTGCGGGTGGGCTGACCGTGCTGCGTCCGGCAGCCTCGCGGAGGACGCCGTGCAGCCTGCGGATGTGGCACCGTGCCGACATGGAGATCGCAGGATCCGTGAAGCTCACCGCCGTCATGGCCGAGTTGGCTACGGTGCGGCCCGTCTTTCACTCCGAGGCCGACTTCCAGCACGCTTTCGCGTGGACGCTGCACAGGCTGGCGCCGTCGGTCGGCGTCCGGCTGGAGGTCCCACAGGATGGCCCGCAGGTGCTGGGGAGGGGCCGGCGCCATCTCGATCTCCTGTGTCTCGGTGCCGACGGGCACCGAACGGCGATCGAACTCAAGTACTTCACCAGGCTCTGGGTCGGCGCCGACCCGCACACGGCTGAGCCGTTTCACCTCCGCGGCCACGAGGCAACCGACCTGGGTCGGCAGGGCTTCGTCTTCGACATCGCCCGGCTGGAGCAGTTCTGCGTTCCCGACGGAAAGATGAACGGGTTCGCCGTCATGTTGTCGAACGACGAGAGGCTGTGGAACCCGGCTGCCACGGCCCGGCGCACCCGGGACCATCAGTTCCGGATCAACGAGGGCCGGACGCTCACCGGGATGCTGCGGTGGGGGATCGAGGGCAGCTGGTCCGACTCCAGCGAGCGACACCTGTTCGGGAGCTATCCGCTCGCCTGGCAGGACTACTCCGAGATCGGTGGCACCCACGGGACGCTCCGCTGGTTGGCCGTGGAGGTGAAGCCGCCAGTGGCGGAGCCTCACCAAAGCTGACGCGCACCACCGCCCGCATTTGGTTGGTCCTCGTCGGTGTCGGCTCCGTGTTGTGGAACGTGCGGCCTCTTGGTGCAACGGCGCGACTGCTGGCCGATGCCCCGCCTCGTCACACCATCTGGAAGGAATGGTCTACCACCCCGGGTACCGGTTCCACCAGTTCGGATCGGTTGCGTCGCCATACCCGCTGCCGGACGGTCTGTCCACGAATTCGGTGATGAGATCTCGCGCAAGAATGTCGGCGACCCACGCCAACTCAAGCCGGGAGACCAACCCGACCGGGAGGGCGTCGACGCCGTGCACGGCGCCAAGGAACGCCCCAGCAGTGGCGGCTACGTGCTTACCGTGCGGTACGGACGCGGCGAACAGGAGGGCATCGCGCAGCTGCGCTCGGTCCGGAAACGAGAGAGCCACATAGACGGCCCCGGTCAGCGCCGAAGCCGCCCGAGCATCTGGCGTGAGCTGAGCCAGTACCGTGGCGAGGCGTGGGTGCTCCCGTGCGCCGTGCACGGCGGTGGAGAGTGGCAGTGCGGTCATGACTCGCACGAAGGACCCGCATTCCCGCTGTGCCCGCTCCACCGCCTGCTCGACGTCCTGGCCCTTGACGATGTTGCCAATCACCGTTGCGCCGAGCGCGGCGGCGTCTGCTGCTTCCTGGCCATGCGTGGTGGCCGCCACCTCGACGGCGAACCGTCCGGGCTCCGGCCCCCACCACTGGATGAGCCCGGCAGGCAGAGTTCGGGTAAGCCCGTGTGCGCCGGTGCTGGTCCACGTGCTGTCCTCGTGACCCCAGACTGGCTGGCTCTGCAGGGCGGAAACCGTGGCCGGCGCGGATCCTCGCCGGACCGCTAGCACCGGCACCTGGGCGAGCCAGCCATCCGGCCAGTCTTCCTCCTGCCAGCGCTTGATCCCCGGGATGCCCTGCAGCGCCGCCCACCTCGTGTACGCGTGCCGCACCACGCTGGGCGGATGACAGATCCCCTTGTGGGTGGCTCGGATGTTGGCTCGAATGATGCCCGTCACGGTGAAGCAGGCGAGCTGGCCGGCACTGGTGGCCCGCAGAGTCCCGCTGGCCGGCACGTTGCCGCCTGTGGCACCGATTGCGTCACCGAGCATCAGCCCGAGCACGCAGCCCCGCGCCGTCGCGAGCTGCTGCGCCGTCACCATTGTCATGCCTGGGAAGCATAGGGGCGGGTGACACGAGAGCGGCTCGGAGCCAGGGTGCTGGTGGCCCGGCGGAGGCCGGCGCGCTGGACGAAGATCTCCCGTTTGACCGTCGCGGTGCCTCGACGGTTGAGCACGTAGCCGGTCAGCCAGATCCAGCCGGTGTGCGGCACCTCCGGGCCGACCGACACGACCCGGAACGTCAGGGCGCGATCGCCGCCGAACTGCACCGACGCGCGGCCGTCGACCCGCAGCAGGTCGCCGGGTTGCGGGCGCACCGCTACCAGGGGCCGTCGTTCGGCGGGCGGCACTCCCGGGCGTGCATGGTCTGCCAGTCCCGCAGGGCGCGTTTCAGCCTGTCGTTCTCCTGCGCGAGCAGGCGTACCTGCCGGTGCAGCTCGGTCAGCTCGTCGGCGACGCGGGCCTGGAACTCGCGTACCTGATCGGGGTCGACACCCCGCCGACGGGGATCGAAGGCGTGGGTGCGTACCTCGTGCGGGGTCATCCGGGCCGGTAGGCCGTTCAGGTAGATCCGGCCGGATCGATACTGCGTCACTTCGGTCCTTTCCGGGGCAGGCGGAGACGCGGCGGGTCGGTGCGGTGGGTCTGGAAGGGCGGGCCGTCCGCACGCCGGCTGCGGGTGGCCCGCCCGCTCCGCCCCCGCAGCCCAGATCGGCGGTACGGAGGCGGAGCAGTCCGGAGGGGTCGGGACGGGTACGCACACCCGCCCCGACCGGGGGAGCCCCTGCTCCTTGTTGCCACGCAAGGGAAGGGGCGTTGCCAACTTAGCTGTCCCAGTCACCTTAGTCAAACGTTGAGTTGTTGCAAGATGTCGTTGCGTGATCGAATTGGCGTGCCACGCAGGGGGAGCCATGCCGATTACCGCCGACTACATCCGGATCGCCGACGAGATCGTCGCCGACATCAGGGCCAAGAGGCTCAAGCCGGGCGACAAGCTGCCGTCAATCTCGCGGCTCGCCGCGACGCACAGCGTCAGCCCGTCTACCGTCAAGCAGGTCTACGTGCGGCTCGAAGCGCTTCGGGTGATCTGGCGGCACCAGGGCAAAGGTGTCTTCGTGAACGATCCGAAACTCTGGATGCGTGAGCCATAGGTAGCGGTCCGTCGAGGAGATCGGTACTTACGGGTGCCGCAGTCCCGACGGCGGGACGGCTAGAGTCTTCGCGTGATCGACCGGAAGCTGCTCTTGTCCGACCTGCAGAAGCAGGTCAAGAACCTGGAAAAGGACCTGCGGGAGCAGGCCGAGTCGGTCGAGGAGGTGCGCCTCAAGCTGCGTGGCGAGTACGACCACGCCTTCAAGGTCGGGCGCACCGCCGCCACCTGGGCGACCTGGCGCGACGAGCGAGTGACACAGGCCGCCGTCGCCTGGGTGCTCGGCACCGTCTTCGTGCGCTTCTGCGAGGACAACGGCCTGCTGCCCGACCCCTACCTCGCCGGCCCGGGGGACCGTCTGGTGCTCGCCGAGGAGGCCGAGGCGCAGTTCTTCCGCGACCAGCCCGACAAGACGCTCCGCGACTGGTTGCACCAGGGCTTCGACGCCATCGCCGGCACCCAGGCCGGGAAATCGCTGTTCGACAGGCGGCACAACCCGCTCTACCAGATCCCGATGTCCCACGACGAGGCGAAGAATCTGATCGCCTTCTGGCGTCGGCGCGGCGAGACCGGCGGCATGGTCCACGACTTCACCGACGCCGAGTGGGACACCCGCTTCCTCGGCGACCTCTACCAGGACCTGTCCGAGGCTGCCCGCAAGACGTACGCGCTGCTCCAGACCCCCGAGTTTGTCGAGGAGTTCATCCTTGACCTGACGCTGACCCCGGCGATCGCCGAATTCGGCCACGACGTGGTCAAGATGATCGACCCGACCTGCGGCTCGGGCCACTTCGTCCTCGGTGCCTTTCAACGGCTGTTGAAGGAGTGGGAGCAGCACGCTCCCAATCGCGACCCCCACGAGCGGGTACGCCTCGCGCTCGACGCGGTGCACGGCGTCGACATCAACCCGTTCGCGGTAGCCATCGCCCGCTTCCGTCTTTTGGTCGCTGCGCTCCGCGCCTGCAGTATCAAGACCCTCCCTGACTCCGCCGGCTATGTCTTTCCGATGCGCCTCGCTGTCGGTGATTCCCTCATCAAGCGGCGGCAGGACACGCTTCCCGGTATGGACGCGAGCGGCGACGCAATGGTGGAGTTCGCCTATATGACTGAGGATCTGAAAGAGCACCCTGGCATCCTCAGCCCTGGGCGTTATCACGTTGTAGTAGGCAACCCGCCCTACATCACTGTCAAGGACAAGGGCCTCAACGACGCCTACCGTGAGATGTATCCTGCATGCTCCGGCAAGTACGCCCTGTCCGTGCCCTTCGCGCAGCGGTTCTTTCAGCTGGCCAAGCCCGGCGACGGCGAAGGCAAGGGTGCCGGGCGCGTCGGGCAGATCACGGCCAACTCGTTCATGAAGCGCGAGTTCGGCAGGAAGATGATCGAGAAGCTTTTCGCCATCGAGGTTAACCTGACCCACGTCATCGACACCTCCGGTGCCTACATCCCCGGCCACGGCACCCCGACGGTCATCCTCGTAGGTTGCAACACCAACCGCGGCCGGACCGGCAGCATCCGCAGCGTCATGGGCATCCGGGGCGAGCCCAGCACGCCCAAGGATCCCAGCCAGGGCCTTGTCTGGCAGGCGATCGTTGGCCAGGTCGACTACCCCGGCTCGGAAAGTCAGTGGGTGACGGCGAGCGACATACCCCGCGCTCAACTCGCAGCGCACCCTTGGAGCCTGAGTGGCGGTGGAGCGACGACGCTAAAAGAAGCGATCGAAGGCTCCCGTTCCAGCCTGGCAACGTATGCATCTCGAATCGGCGTATTCGGCATGACCAACGCCGATGATGTCATGCTCGCACCTGACGGAGCATGGCGCCGGCGCGTTCGTGGTTCAGAGATGAGACGCCGTCTCGTCGCCGGAGATGAGATCCGAAATTGGATCTTCGAGGATGGGGAGTTTGCATTCTTCCCCTACGGCGAGGACTTCTCGCTCCGACCGCTGCAACCTGGCAGCGGTTGGCATAAGTGGCTGTGGCCGTGCCGAACGGTGATGGGTAACCGGGCGACTTTCAGCAAGAAGACCTACTTTGTCGAGGGCCGGCCCTGGTACGAGTGGCACCAACTCACCAGAGACGCGAGCGTGCACGAATGGACGATCTGTCTGGCCGAGGTTGCCACCCATAATCACGTCGTTCTCGATCGGGGCGACAACGTATTCAAGCAGACGGCCCCATTGGTCAAGCTGCGGCGGGGGGCCACGGAGGAAGATCACCTGCAGGTCATCGGGCTCTTGGGCAGCTCGACGGCATGCTTCTGGCTGAAGCAGGTTTGCCACTGCAAGGGAAGCACGGTCGACTCACAGGGTGCCAGGCAGACAACAGTCCCTTGGGAAGACTTCTACCAATTCAACGGGACGAATCTCGCACGGTTTCCGCTTCCGTCCGCGTACCCCCTCGACCTGAGCCGGGAGATCGACGGCCTGGCGCAGCGGCTCGCCACAGTGACCCCGGCGGCGGTCGCCGCCTCCGGGGTGCCGACCCGCGAGCGGCTGGACGCCGCCGCCTACGAGTGGCACTACGTGCGCGGCGCGATGATCGCGTTGCAGGAGGAGTTGGACTGGCAGGTCTACTCGCTCTACGGGCTGCTGGACGAGGACTTCACCGCTCCGGAGAGCGTCCGGCCGCCGATGCTGGCGCTGGGGGAGCGGGCGTTCGAGATCGTGCTCGCCCGCAAGATGCGCGACGAGGGCCTGGAGACGCAGTGGTTTGAGCGCCACAAGTCGAAGCCGATCACCGAGCTGCCCGCCCACTGGTCCGACGAGTACCGGGCGGTCGTGGAGCGGCGGATCGAGCTCATCGAGGGCAACCGCAACATCGGGCTGATCGAGCGGCCGGAGTGCAAGCGGCGGTGGGCCACCGACGGCTGGGAGGTGATGCGGCGCAAGGCGCTGCGCGACTGGCTGCTGGACCGGTGCGAGGCACGGGAGCTGTGGTATCACCACGTCGACGGCCTTGAGCAGCCGCGCCCGCTGACCACCGCGCAACTCGCCGACGAGCTGCGCCGCGACCACGACGTGCTCACCGTCGCCGGCCTCTACGCACCGGGCCAGGACCTCGGCAAGGTGATCGCCGACCTGGTCGCCGACGAGCACGTGCCGCACCTGGCCGCGCTGCGCTACAAGGACTCCGGTCTCGCCAAGCGGGCCGACTGGGAGCAGGTGTGGGACCTGCAGCGGGCCGAGGATGCACTGCCCGACGAGGCCGCAAAGCGGGAGTTCCGCAAGCAGATCCCGGTGCCACCGAAGTACACCTCGGCGGACTTCCTCAAGGCCAGCTACTGGAAGCACCGGGGCAAGCTCGACGTACCGAAGGAACGCTTCGTCTCGTACCCCGGTGCCAGTCGCGACGGTGACCCGTCGCTGCTGGTCGGCTGGGCCGGCTGGGACCACCGCGAGCAGGCCCAGGCCCTCGCCACCCTGGTCGTCGCCCGCGAGCAGGAGGACGGCTGGGCCGCCGACCGGCTGTTGCCGCTGGTCGCGGGGTTGCGCGAGATCCTTCCCTGGGTACGCCAGTGGCACGGCGAGTTCGACCCGGAGTGGGGTGCCTCGCCCGCGGACATTTACGCCGGGTTCCTCGCCGAGACCACCAACCGGCTGCACCTCACCGACGAGGCGCTCAGCTCGTGGCGCCCGCCCAAGGCCACCCGCGGCCGGAAGGCCAAGCAGTGAGCTCGACCGCCCAGGCGGAGACGACGTGGTGGCTCCCCGAGGACGTTGCCCACGTCGAGTGGTGGCTGACGGGCCGTATGCAGTCCAGGCTGTGGCACCTGACCGAACCGGCCACGGTCGCCGACTGGGTCTTCGCCGATCCCGTCCCGGCTCCCCGCGAACCGGCTCCGGCGGACATCGCCCCGGCCTGGCAGAAGCAGATGAACGCCACCCAGCTGATGTCCTGGGCACTGGTGGGCTTCGTGATCCGCATGGCTGTACCCGAGGCGCTGTCCACCGCGGGTGAGCACTGGCATGTTGCCAGGTTCGATCTCGGTGAGGGTCCGTTGCTGCGGCTGGTCGTCGGGCCGCTGGAACTCCTCTGCCTCCCAGAGGACGGAGGAGAGGTACGGCTCCGGCTGGCCAAGCTGCCGCTCGAAATCGCGGCCGGTGCCGGCATGCTGGACGTCGAGAACGACTGGCCCGAGCAGGGGATCGAACTCACCGACGACCCGACGGTGACCTTCGAGGAGGACAAGATCCTGCTCACCTGCCCGGACCTGAGCACGGCGCTCGGGCTGCTGCTGCAGCGACCGGTCATGGCCGGTCTTCGCATGCTCGGCGCGGGTCTGTCCACAAAGGGCTACTCGTTCCAGCGCAAGTACCGGCGTGACTACGCGACGAAGGCATGGCTGGCGGGCGAGATCTGGTGCGCGGTCTGGGCCGCCGTACAGGCCGGATCCCCCGCTACCCACCAGGGGTTCGACGATCCGTACACACCGGACACGGTACCGTCACGGGCGCCGGAGCAGCGGTCGTACGACGGCCGCGCTTACCTGGCCGGCGTTCGGGAGCACGACCGGCTCTGTCAGGTCCTGATCGGGCACCTGGCCCGCTCGGGCTTGACAGCCGGCGCCGGCCTGCACGGCGTACCGGTGGATCTGGCCTGGCTGGACGGTCAGGATCGACAGTTCATCGCCGAGGTGAAGAGCACGACGGTCGGCAACGAAAGCGAACAGCTTCGGTTCGGCCTCGGTCAGGTTCTGGAGTACCGCCATCGCTTGGCCATGCTCGACGTGCCGGTCACTGCCGTCCTGCTGGTGTCGCAATACCGCGACCACGCATGGTGGGGTACCTGCGATGACAGCGATGTCGTTCTGCTCGCCGAAGATGACTTGCCGAACTGGTTGACCTGAGAATCACGCCGGAAGGGCCGACTCGTGTCACTCGCTGAGGTTGGATCATGCGATCTCGACGTGTCTGATCACTCTCCCGGGGGAGGAGCGATGAACGCGGGTCTGCCGTTCGGGTGGAGGGTCAGCACGGCCCTTCCGGCTCGCGGGCGGCTGCAACAGTTCCGGCTCCAGGACCGCGTCGCGTTCCGCTGTACGCGCTGCGACCGGGAGAAGACGTCCCGGCTGGTCTGCGTCGTTGCCGGGCATTGGTCGTCGCTGCTCTGCAACGGCTGCTACGGCCTTCTGTCGAAGGAGCAGGCGTCGTCTGCCCCGCTCGCGGCGCATGCTCTTGCTTCCGACGCGCCGACGCAAGTACCCGCCTCGGTGGGTGGTGCCCGGGGAAGCCGTGCCGATCACCTGCGCAAGAACATCGCCGAGCTGGCGAAGCTGCTGCGGATCCGGGCCGAGGAGGGTGAGCGCCGGCTCGCGAAGGCCGACCTCAAGGCACTGACCGCGTTGGCTGACGAGAACGAGACAGCCGTCGCCCTGCGCTATGCGGAACTGCTGGCCGAGGGCGACGCCCTGGTGGCGCAGGTCGAATTCGACCACCGATCCCACCATCGGTTCGCCCGCGTCGCGGGCATTCTCGCCGCAGAGCGCGGCGTCGCCCTCCAGCGGCTGCACAAGCGGTACGAGACGCGGCTCGCCGCCGTCCGCGCGGCATCGAAGGCACCGGATTATCTTGCCGCGATGGTGATGCAGCACGTCGGCGGCGAGGCGTTCCGGCAGGCCCTGGCCGCCGTTCTTCGACGGCGCGGATTGCAGCTCGGTGCGCTCGACGTGCCGACCAGCGGATACTGGGCCTGGCTCGCGGACAGCCGGATCGACCCGGCGTACGCGGAAGGGGCCCTGCCGCCCCCGGTGCGGGAACTGCGGCGAATGGACGCTCACGCGTTCCTGCGGGTGTTGCACGCTGACGCCTACGGCACCCGGCCGAACGGTTTCCTCGGCCACCCCGCCGTTGTCGAACGGTGGCACACCCACTCCGGCCAGGTGTACTCCCACATCAGGGCGGCCCGCGACCAGAGCGCGGCCGAGTTCGAGACGTCCGGAGGCATCAGGGCAGGCGTGCGACCCGACCGTCTGCGGGCAGACGTCCAGGCGGTCGCCCGGGCCGGCGCGCGTCGGGCCATGTCCGGGCTCAGGCTAAAGGAACTGCGGCTGCGCGCCGTGCGATTCCACCGGACCCTTCCCATGCAACGCCTGCGCGCCGCATGTCTCACCGAGGCCGCGGCCCGGCTCACCCGCGCCGACCCGAAACTCGGCGCACTGGTCGCGTCGGCATGCGCCGACCACCGTGCCCGGTGCGCGAAGGTCAACGACCCGCACCCGTGCGCCACCTGCGTCCAAGAGGTCGCCGAGCGGGTACGGCAGCACCGAACTCCGCAGCGGGCGGAGACGGTGCCCACCCCGAAAGTGACGCTCGAGGCAAAGGCCGACAAGGCCATCGCGGAACTGAGACAGCAGGTGGCTGGTCCGGTGTCCACTGCCGCCGACAACCCGACCGCCTTCGTCTGCTCAGCAGCACGGGAGCGGCTTGCACCGGAGACGCCGGCCGAGCTCGCGGTGGTAGAGACGCACACGGTGCCTGACACACCACGGTTCGGCTACGCCTGGGTGACGGAGGCCGGCGAGATGCACACCGGCGTCGGCGCTGCGGCGAACCCGCAGGACGCGTCGGTCCAGGCCGTCTGCCGAGCCGCTCTCGAGATCGGCGAGAACCAGCCGCGCGTACACCTGGTCGCCCGGGACCCCGAAGCGGTCGCCTACGTGCAGCTCGTCCTACGGACCGGCACCGTTCCGCCGGATCCGGGATTCTCGCTGTCGGACGACACAGTCGAACTTCTCGTCGACGTGGCGTCGTTCCGTCAGCACATCTCTGTCCACGCCGATTTGTGCCCGCGTCCACACCGTGGTGCCGAGACCGCCGGCCACCTTGCCGCGCTCGCGCTCTCCGCAGACGGGGGCCGGGGCGTAAAGGGCCGTGTGCGCGTCGACCTCGACATGATCGCTCGCAAAGTCGGCAGGGGCGTCGGCTACAAGCCCACCAGCCCGGACGAGGAGAGCGACCACGCCTGGTGGCTGCCGGCGCAGGAGAACGGGCCGTCCCGTCCGCACGAGCTGGCGTGGCGTACCGCTCTGTATCGGATGCACATCGCCGGCGGATGGTGTGCGCTGCCCGAACCACGCACGGGGGAGTCATGGCAGGAGGGACGACTACGCCTGCGGATAGACCACGAGGAGACGCGGCGCCCGTCGGTCGGCCAGGTCCAAGAGGTGACCGTGCGCCGCCGTGGCGGACAGTGGGAACTCGGCGACATTCGCTGGCCCCGCGGCCTCGCACCGGGTGTCATCGTTACCTTCCGCCGGCGGCCGGGCGGTTCGATGATCAAGGCGCGCACGGCCCTGCTGCCGCAGCCGGAGCAGGTAGACGGCGTCGAGTTCCTGCATCGATACGACGCCCAGGTGGTGACCCGGGAAAGTGCCCCTGGCTTCGACCAGGATCGGGAGGTTCCGGACCTGTCCGACGCGAGCTGGGTCCTCCGTGCCCTGCGTAAGCTCGGCTACCTGAGCGTCGACGGCACCGCCACGCTGGTCGAGGAGGCACTCGTGCGGAACTGTCTCGCTCTCGGGCTTCCGCGCCACCGTGCGAGCCGCATCGGCAGCGCCGTCGACCAACTGCTGCGTTCCGGTCGTATTCAGCGCGTGCAGGGCAGCCTGGACGGCAGTGGGCGGCCCTGGTACCCGCCTCAGCCGGACCGACACCGCGTTTCGCTGCTGCGGTACGTCCCACGAGTGGAAGCCGTGGAGACGCGCCGGGCCACGCCCACGGAGTGGCATCCGCACCGGAGAGGCTTCAAAGTGCCCGGTCACCTGCGACGGCTCCCGCCTGGGGCGAAGGCTTCCGAAGAGCGGATCGAGGCATTCAAGGAAGCGGCGCGCTCCTTCCAGATCGTGGAGCGCGAGCTGCCCGACACGCACACCTACGTGGGGCCTCACGAGAAGAAGCGTTGAGACGTCTTCCTACGACGAGAACTGGAGGCCGCGTGGCCGACCTGACCGAGGCCGAGGCCAATGCCGGTGGAAGATGGTGGAACGCGGACGACGTGGCGGACGTGACCGAGATGCTCGCCGCGCGTGGCTCCCGGCTCTGGCAGCTCATGGCTCCCGCCGATCTGGCCGCCTGGGTCTTTGAGGCTCCTGCTCCGTCGCCGCTCGACCCGGCGCCCGACGCCGTCGACGGTGACTGGGCGTCCGGCCTCGACGAGACAGGCCGTCAAGCGTGGGCGCTCGCCGGCTGGGTGGCCCGCACTGTGGTTCCGGACGCCACGGGCACCGCCGGCAGGTACTGGATTCTGTCCCACCTGGACGATGCCGCACCCGCCACATTGCGGCTGACGGTCGGGATGCTGGAGATCCTCGGCCTGTACGAGACGGGTGAGGAGATCTGGCTCCGGTCCCACGCCGCGCCGATCCTGTCGGCAATGGACGCCGGTGCCGTCGATCTGGAGGAGTGGCAGCGCCGCGGTATCGACGTGGCGGACGACAGCACCAGGACCCTCGCGGAGGACAAGGTGCTCCTCACCTGCCCCGACCTCGCCACGGCGCGCTGGCTGCTGCGGCAGCCGCCGGTTATCGCCGGTGTGCGGCTGCTGTCGTGTTGGGTGGCCGCCGGACCGTACTCGTTCGAGAGCCGATACCGTCCGGAGGTCGTCGCACGAGCGTGGCAGGCGTCGCAGTTGCTGGACGGCGAGGACCCGGACGCGCTGCCCGGTGGCGGGAACGGCTTCGACCGGCCGTACACCGGTGTGACGACCGGCGACCTGCCGGCGCAGCGGTCGTTCGACGCCGACGCCTACCGGGCCGGGGTGGACGAGCACGACCGCCTTTGCCGGACGCTGATCGCCCACCTGTCCCGCTCGCGCCTGGTAGCCGGATCCGGCCTGGCCGGGGTGCACGTCGACCTGGCGTGGCGCGACGTCGACGGACGCCAGTTCATCGCCGAGGTGAAGAGCGTGATCGACGGCAACGAGGTCGAGCAGCTCCGGCTCGGTCTCGGGCAGGTGCTGGAGTACCGCCACCGGCTGGCCGCCCGGGGCGTTGCCGCCACCGCTGTCCTGCTGGTCTCGCGGTGCACCGATCCGGTCTGGCCGGCCATCTGCGCCGGTAGCGGAGTGCTGTTGCTGACCGGCGAGGAGGAGCCGACGTGGCGCGCGAAGCTCATGACGGCGGCGGTCGGATGAATATGCCGGGACTGTTGGCCGGTGCGCTCAGGGGAAAGTGCTTGCTAGGGTGTCGCTCGCGGAAGCAACTATCAATTTTCGAGGTGGACCCGTGCCGTTCCCTATAGTCCTGGTCGCCGTCGCCGCGGGAACGACGGCGGTCAGCTTTATCGGAAACAAGATCATTGAAAATCAGGCGAAGGGCAAGCTGGAAGAAATAACCAGCGAGCACGACGAGGAGTACGCGAAGCACCGGGCGGCCGCCGATTCCACCTCGGAAAAGCTGAGAGGGTTGGGCGAGTACCAGCAGGCGGCTCTTGACTCCGTGATCCCCCGCATGAAGGCGTTCGCCGAGCGCAACGAGCGCCAGTTGCGGATGCGTGGACGCCAGATCGTCGAGGACGGTGAGGCGCCCGAGAATCGCGAGATCGAGGCGTCCCCCGAGGTCTCCGGCCCCGGTGAGGTCGCGGCCGCGATGGCCGGCATCGTGTCCGCCGCCGCGGGCAACGGCCTCGGTGCCGCCGCCTACGCCACGGTGGCGAAGGTGGCCACGGCTTCTACCGGAACGGCGATCAACGCGTTGAGCGGTGCGGCGGCGAAGAACGCCACCCTCGCGGCGATCGGGGGCGGCGCCAAGGTCGCCGGGGGCGGGGGGATCGCGGCGGGTGCGCTCCGGCTCAACATCATCACCGCGGTGCCGGCGGTCGCGCTCACCATCGGGCTGATGATCAAATCGAAGTCCGACGCCGACACGGCGATTGCCAAGTACGACGCGGACGTCAAGACGGCGATCGCCAAATTCCACCACCAGGACGAACTCCTTCGCGGCATCGACGAGCGGGTCGACGAGATGCAGGACGTGCTGGCCGATCTCGTGCGGCGCGCAGGCGAGACGATCGACAGCCTGGAGCAGGCCGAGCGCGAGCCCGGCGGCTTCGATCTCGCCCGTGACGACCACGCGCACCTCCTCCAGACGGCGCTGCTCGTCGTCAAGGGCGTCGCCGAGGTCAGCGCGGCGCCCGTCGTGAACGAGGATCTGACGCTCGACCCCAGTGGTGAATTCCTCGTGATCAAATACCGCGACTACGACCCGGAGCGCGCACATGCCTGATGCCCGCGGAAGCGCCGACGGAAAGCTCGGCTGGATGGCCACTGCCCCGGACGCCGCGCAGTTCCTCATGGCGATCGTCGATGTGGCGAAGCGCGTCGACGCGAACATGACCGAACGCACCCGCATCGAAGCGGAACGCGACAAGGAGATCGCCAGGATCAGCGCGGCGAGTCAGGGCCTGCGGGATTATCTGGATCGCGTTTTCGCCGAGCGCCGGGAACTGCATCAGGGCTTCTTCACCCGGCTCGACAAGGCCATCGAGGACCGCGACCCGGAAACCATCCGCGCCTGCGTGACCGGAATCGTGGAGGTCGCCAAGCACTCGCCGCTCAACGACATCGTGGAACTGCGCTCCGTCTGGGCGGACCCGAATGCGGTGATCGAGATCTAGCCGCGCGCCTTGACCCGGACCGGCATCGGGCGCGACGATTCGGTGAGCATCGATGAGTAGCTGTTTTTGCGCTGGCCAGTGGTACGGGGAGGCAGGGTGCAGCCAAACGCGCCGGGCGAACGACCGCTCTTGCTCAAATCGCATCAGATCGTCAACGCCGGTGACGGCCACTATGCCTTCACCGACCTTCGCAAGACGAGCCTGGGTGATGTGCGGACACGGCAGTTCCGGCTCTTCACACCGATCAGGCGGCAGCGGATGCGGCTGCCCACGTCACTGCCGGAGTTTGCCGAACTTCGGCACCTGGCGAATCTGTCCGACAGCCCCGTGACGGTCGCCGCGGAACTCGGCGGCCACTGGACCGAGCACAACCTGGCGGCCATCACGCACGTCGCCGCCTGCAACTTCCGATGCTCCTACTGTTACGTCGACTACGCCCACCTGGCCGGAGGTGACCGGTTCACCGCGACCGCCGACGCCGTCGTGGCGGAGTTCATCGCGCTGAGAGCGGCAACGCTTCGGGCCGGCCAACGGCTCAGCCTGCTTCGCGTGAGCGGCGGAGAGCCACTGCTCGCACCTGGTCTCGTCATCGACATTCATCGTGTTCTGGCCGAGCGTGACCTACTGGATGCCGTGGTCCTCAAAGTGGAGTCGAACCTGTCCGCCCTGACCTACGCGTGGCGGCAAGGCCGCGCCGACCCCGGCCCGGCCGAACGCGCATCGATGCGCAGGATCAAGCTCCACACGACGCTGCACCACCCGCCCGACAGTCGCGAGTGGCCGGCCATCCGTGACGGCCTGGCCCTGGCACTCGACATCGGCTTCGACGTGTTCCCGGCGATCGGGGCCACCGACTGGTCCGCCGCACAACTTGAGTCCCTCTTCTGGGAACTGACCCGGATCAGCCCCGGGCTTGTACGGCGCCTTGCGGTCCGGCCCTTCCACCTGGACTATCCGGCGTTGGCCGACAGGCGGCGGTTGCCGCGGCCGACGGAGAGTGAAGCTCCCTCAGTCACGTGGGAAGGAATCCTCCGGAGACACGTGGGTGTCGGATACCTCGCCCGACCGCGTCATCTGGTACCGCTCAGCTGAGCACGAATTTCCGCCTGCCTCTGGAGGAGCGATGTCAGTCCTCACGTCCGTCACGATATGCAGCAGCTCCAAGTTCTATGACACAGCGCGGGAGGCGGAAGCGGCCCTGCGCGCCCTCGGTATGACCGTCTACACCCCCCGTTACGACTACAACGAGCAGTTCGTGACCGTTGACGAGCCGGACAAGGCCCGGCTCACTCATGAGTTCCTGGCGAAGATCGACAGATCGGATGCCGTATTCGTGATCGCCAACGACGGCTACGCGGGAGCAAGCGTCTGCATCGAGGTCGGCTATGCCGCCGGGCAGGGAAAGACAATCCTGTTCTCCGAGCAGCCGGCCGAACTCGCGTTACGGGCGCTGGTCGATGCCGTCGTGCCGGTGGACGCCATTACCGACGGCGTGCGGTCGATCGGTCATGCCGACGTCGCGGCGCGGAGGTCGCCGTGATAATCGCCGCTCCCGGTCCGTCCAGCCGCCTGTTCGGCCCTGCCGCCGAAGTTGTCGGCCGGCTTCTCAGTGGTCTGAACGGAACGGGATCACGGTCACTGTGGCACCGAGCCGGCGCGGATGTTCTCGTCCAGTGCCGAGGCTTCGACGTTCCCGAGTTGGTGGCATCGGGATCCGTCGACGCGGGTGTCACCGGATACGACGTCTGCGTGGAGTGGTCCCTCGCTCATGACGAGCCGCTCGCTCTGTATGCCCTGCCCGCCACTCGCACTTCCTTTGTCACCTACTGCACAGTCGCGGGTAGGAAGGTCGAAACCATCTACACCGAGTACCCGGCGATCACCGCGGCGTGGCTGAGGGCACACACGCGGCAGAACTCCGCCCGGATCGTACGGATGCGCGGCTCGACCGAGGGCATCATCCGTGTCGACGATCACGGCGCCGGGGTGCTGCTGGTGACCTCCGGCCAGACACTCGCCGCGAACGGGCTGGACATGGACGTGCCCCTGCTCGCCACCGACATGTGCCTTGTCACCAAGGCATCCTTCGTTGATCGGGGCGTTACGGCCGGGTTGCCGGTGCTCCCCATGCCGAGTTTCGCCCGAGGCGGCGACCAACGAGCAGACGTCGTCGGGGGACCTGCGCATGGAGATTGAGGCGGCCACGGTCGCGTCGGGCTGGACCGACGTGTTGTCGGTCTTCTCGCGCCGGGAGCCAGCACGGGTCACGACGCGCCACGGAGTCTGCTTCGACATCCCCGGCCTGACCGTGTGGGTCCGTAACCCGGCGGACCTGACCCCGCCACAGGGCTACCTCTATCCCGAACTCATCAAGGACTACCGGGACCGGATCTTCGGTGACCAGCGGGAATCGTCTCTCCTCTACCAGCGGCTACGAGGATGGATCGGGCCGGACGGCTCACCGGTGGACCAGTTTGCGCAGGCGACGGCCCTCCTGCAACACGACGAACACAACAGGGCTGCGGTCTTCTCGATGTGGCGACCGGACGAGGACCTGGGAGGCCGCTTTCCTGTCTCGCCTGTGGGCGGCGCCCTGCGAATCGTGGACGACCACCTGGTGCTGTTCCTGACCGCGCGCAGCGTCGACGTGTGGGTCGGCCTGGTGCCCGAACTGCTGACCTTCGCCCAACTGGCGGCGGACGCCGCCCTCGCGCTCGGCATGAGGGGCAGCAGGATCTGCTACCACTCCTGGAGCGCCCACATCTACGAGGTCGACTACCTCACCTATCTGACGGATGCGCCGTGAAGCGGTCGCTCACGCTTCTGGACAGTGGTCTCATCGATCCCTACACCATCGACAGGGTCCTCCAGTCGGTGGTGTTCTTCTCCGATCGCGTGGTCCTGCGGGCGTCCTTCGCGATCGCGGGTCCCTATCGTGAGCGCGCAGATGAGATCAACCGACGGATCGATGAGCTGCATGAGGCCGGGCTGCTGCGGCTGTGGGGTCACGAGTACGAGGTCGATGACAGCGGCAGACTGCGCTTCGGACTGGAATCGGGGCGACGGCGGCGAGCTGATCTGGTCATTCCGCAGGAGCAGATGCGCGCGAGCCTGATCCGCATGGACGAGGTGATGCGGGCGATCCGCGAGGAGGCCTACCGCCGCTCGGAAGGTGACGACACCGGCCGGCTTCGCCAGGGGGCGGCGGAGATCGTGAGCCTGCGCAATCAGATGGCGTCGCTCGTCATCTCTTCGGAACTCAAGCAGGACGGCCTGCTGTCCAACCCTGCGGTGCGGGCCCAACTCACCCGACACCTCGGCCCGCCCGGGCCCGAACGTTTCGAGGCCACGGTGGTCAGGGATGTGCTGGGGCAACTGAGGATCGGGCCACTGCACCTGCTGACCGTCGACCAGATCCTGCAGTCCCGCCGCTACAACGCCGGCTTCCGGTCACTGCTGGATGAATCTCTGCTGGCAGTCGCGCGCGGGCACGACCCGGTCCTGACGCCGGAGGCGACCGCCCGTGAGTTGACCCGTCGCTACCGCGAGACGATTGCCGAGTTCGCTCGGCCACAAATCGGCGGCCAGGTGGCGCAGGAGGTGGTTTGGGACGTCCTCGGTGCCACAGTGCCCCCGACCGTCGTCTTCAAGTACGGGCTTCGTGCCCTAACGTGGCGGAAAGCCGCGCAGCGGGCGAGGCCCTTTCTGCTGCTGATGCACCTGGAGAGGTCTTTCCGCGGGATGGGCCGAGGCAGCCAGCGGCTCACCTGAGGTAGTCCTGGCCGGCGGTTCGCAGCGCCTCTTCGACATCGGGCAGCACCCGACGTGCCGACATCGGCAGGAGGTGGGTGACGTGCCACAACGCCACCTGCAGGGGGTCGTGCCTCGACGCCTCGGCCGCTGTATCGGTGGCGGCCATCGACCACACGAGGATGAACGCCAGGGCGTAGGCGGCCTCGGGGATCTCGAAGGTCAGGCCGAACCACTCTCGCGCTTCCGCAGGAAGCCTCAGGGGCGCGCCCCGTCGCCCGCCTCGGCGGAGCATGTCGACACTGGTTCCCAGGCTTCGTGCCGGTGCTCCGTCGTCGACCTCCCAGGCGACATCGAACATCGACGAGAGCGACGTGGCCGCCGAAATGATCGCCTGGCTCCCGTCGCGGTCGATGTGAGGCCGCGAGCGGAACAGCGTCATACCGGCGCTGGCGGAGCGAGGATCGGCAACGGCATGGAGGGAGAGTGCCACCAAGCGGATCGTGGTTCAAGGATCGACAGTCGGCCCGTCGCTCACGTGGATGAACCGAACCCGGCGGCTGATCAGATCTGGGCGGGCGGCGAAGCCGGCGGCGCGCCACGCATGCGACTGCGGGTGCGTCCGGTCGTTGTTCGACCACCAAGCCGGATGCCGGTACGCGGAGCGAGGCAGGCCGCCCGGAACGAGGTTGGCGACCTCCTCGAAGCTCATGTCGACCTCTGCCGTGCGCCGTCGAAGGTGGTCACGGAGCCCGTCGTACTTCCCCATGGGATCAGGCCGCCGCCTGCTCGGCGCTCTGCAGGACATCCAGGATCGCAGCCGCCACCTGCTCGATGTAGTCGATCGTCCGGGTGGTTTCGGCGCCGTCGATCGGCCGCTTCCCCCCGGGGGTGTCCGGGTCGTCGTCGTACTCGTGGGCGATCTTGTGCCGGCGCTGCACAATCTGCTTGAGCTGCTCTTGGACCTCCTTGCCGGTGAACGAGACACCGTCCCCACCCTGTTGCGTGAGTACCTTGGCCACGCGATCCCAGAAACCCTTCACGTCGTGCACGAGCGCGAAGCCGTCCCGGATCTTGTCCGGGTTCTGGTAGACGAGGTGGCCCTGGTCGCGTAGCTGCTGATCGAGCGCCTGCACCCACGTCTTCTTTCCGAGCTGCACCTCCTCGATCAGACCGAGTGAGATCTGAAAGGCGGCGAACCCCCTGGGCTTCGGCAGCGAAGGCTGGGCGACGAGTTTGAGCATCCGGGCCCGGATCTCCTGGCGCACCCAGTGGTCGAGGGCGGCCACGCTCTGCACCCAAGCGGCGCGGAAGACGTCGGAGACCTCGAAGGCACCCACCTTGAGTTGTGCCAGATGCTGACCGGCCGTGGCCAGGCTACGCGCGTAGTTCAGGTTGCGCTTGAGGCTCGTGAACGGCACGTCGTCGTGGTCGAGGTCTGTGACGGCGGGCTGCTCCGGCACGGTGGACACCGGCACCGCTGCTCCCAGCAGCCGTTCGAGGCGGGCAAGGCTCTCGGCCTGGTTGATCCGATAGACAGTGGTGAGCGACGGCAGGGCGAGCACCTCACGTTCCACCGAGGTCCGTGGAATGTCAGTACGGGACCACTGCACGGCGCGCACATGGCGAATCCCGGACGGCAGGTCCGTCCGGTACTGGTAAGGCCCCACCACCCTGCCGATTGCGACGTCGGGGCTCGTTGCGCGAAGGAAGAGCACGATGTCGCCCTCGGCCATACGCGAGCGGAACGCGATCAGCTGGATCGCGTAGTTCTCCATCGCGCGTCTCTCGACGTCGGGGTAGGCTGCCCGGACACGTGCCTTGATCGCATGGGGATCGCCCGCATCGGTCAGATCGCCTGCTGCGGCCCAACCGACCGCGATCAGGTCCTTGTCGAGGGCGAGCGCGTCGTAGTTGTCGTCGCGTCCGGCCCGCACGATCCACGCCTGTGCCATGTGGTTCCCCAGTTCTGTCCCTACGCGGTCAGTCGGTGCTGGTGATCGCGAACTTGGTCAGGTTGCCGTCCCACTGCTTCGCATCGATTGGCGGCAGGGCGGACAGCGGCTGCGACGTCTCGAGTTCCCGGTCGAACACGGCGCGCCATTCCTCCGGTGTCCCCGTGACCAGGAACGGGCCGATCGGCACCTGTAGTGAATCCTCGATCATCTCCACCGGGACGGACTCGCCGGCGATCGTCACGTCGCTGTCGATTCCGGCGACCCGGGCCGACTCGATCGCGTTGTCCAATTCACCCATGCTGGCCGACCCAGCCCAAGCGAAGCCGTCCCCGGAGGCGGTGAACACGATCCGGCCGCCGTCGCGAATCCCGCCGTACAGCGCCAGATCGAGTGACAGGCCGGCACTCGGGTCGGCGTTCTCTGTGGCCACTTCGTTGAGGAACGGGGGACGGAACCGGTCCAGAAGCGAGTTCATGGCATCTGCGAGCAGGGCCCGACGGTTGTTGAGGAACCGCTGGTACCCGTCCGGGTTTCGCAGCGCCTCATCGAGAGGCACCAGGTGGGACCGTAGCTCCTCATCGCTCAACTCCGGGAAGTACTCGGCCGGGCTCCGCCCGTTGATTTTCTTGTTCGCCTGCCCGGAGATGAACACGAGGTTCGCCAGGTCATTGATCATGCCCTTGTCGAACCGAGGGTCGTCGAGGGTCGACGGGGGATGGACATGATGATGCTCGAGCCGCGGCGCGTCGCCGACGTCCGGAAGGATCTCGGTGCCGGTCCACCAGTCCCGGGCGTTGCCGACCAGGGCCACCAGCAGGCTCAGGAAGAAGTAGGGGCTCTCCTTGGTGCGCCCGCGCAGCGCTCGTTCGGTGACCTCGGCCCGGGAACTCTCGACATTGAGTCCTTCCAGCAGGGAGCGGACCGGATCTTCCTGCCGGGCGGCGCGGATGTCCTGGCTGAGCCGGGTATCGGTGGACCCGCTGTAACGGGTCCGGATGGTGGCGAGCAGCAGCCAGTAGATGACGCCGTTCGAGGTCTCCGGGTCGATGGTGTCATCTCTGCGCTCCCCGAGAAGCACCACCAACGGGATCAGCACGATCATCGAGGGCAGCGGGTCGGAACGGGTCAGCTTGAGGTGGGACCGGAGCAGAGGGATCAGTCGCCGCAATCCGCGTTTGACCACCTCCCAGCCCCGTTCCAGATCAGTGTCACTGGTCTGGCGCAGCTTGCTGTGGGACCACACGGACAGGCCTCGGCCGAGGACGACCCCGGCCAGCGCGCGGGACAGGAAGTTGACGTCGATGTGCCCGTAGCCGTGGCGTAGCCAGTGCTCCGACTCGCTCTGCAGCTCGGCCAGCACTCCCTTCCACCGGGTGGACAGGGTGGCCATCGCCAGGTCGAGGGTGCCGAGGCGACGTCCACCGCTGTTGACGCGGACGAAGATCTCCGCGACCTCCTCATAAGGGAAGCCCTTGAGGACCTCCATGACGAAACGGCGGTTGCGTAGCTCCTTGATCCTGCCCAGCCGTTCCTCGATCTCGTGGTCCGGCAGTGACGAGCCTGCATCGAGCAGCCGCTGGGCCAGGCGCATTATCGACGCCTTCTGGTCGAGGACGTCCGCCACCTTCACCCATTTCGGGTCGCGTTGGGTTGCCGCGCTCTGGTTCTGGAATTTCTGGTTCTCCACGTGGAAGACGACCTGTGCCCCCGGGTGGTCGGTGAACACCCGATGCAGCGAGGTCAGGCGTTGCTGACCGTCGAGAAGGAACAACGGCGGCTTCGTCGGCGCCGCCTCGGGTCCGCTGATGAACATGTCCCGTGTCTCCGGGGCCTCGTCGGTCTCCCAGAACAGCAGCGATCCGAAGGGATAGCCGCGGTAGATGGAGTCCATCAGCTTGGCGACCTGTGTCGGCTTCCAGACATATTCACGCTGAATCTCGGGAAGCAAAATTTCACCGTTCGAGATCTCCTCGATGAGCTTCCCGATGGACCGTTCGATCCTGTCGACGTGCATCAGTCAACAACCTCTTCATGGTGAGAACGTGAAAGCCGAGCCCGAGCCCCATCTGCGGTGGGGCAGGATTCGGGCGGCGTCGATAGGCCCTGAAGATGTCCTACCCTGTCGGCTTTCGGCTGTCCACCCCATGATCAGTTGTTCCGTGCCGCGCCCATGCCGGCTGGCAGGCGTTGTCCGGTTGCGAATTGATCCGCCATCTGGGCCATCTCGTCGCCTGCATTGCGTGGCCGGCCCGGGCGTATCCGGTTCACTCGGTACGGTATGCGGCATGTCTTCGCCCACCCCTGCGCCGCTGCTCCGGGAGTTCATCGACATCCCGGAGCGCACGAGCGTGAGCGACTTCGTGCTCAGGCTCTCCGACAGTGTCGACGACGCCGACGCCACCCTCCGCGACTACGTGGTAACGGATCGGTTGCTGGCCAACTTCGACGAGGCGCTCGGGCTGATCCGTTCCGCGGTCGAGGGACACGCCTCCAAGGCGGCGTACCTGCACGGTTCATTCGGTTCCGGCAAGTCGCACTTCATGGCGGTGCTGCACGCGCTGCTGCGGGGTGAGCCGGCCGCCCGCGGCCGCGACGAGATGGCCCCGCTGGTGGCCAAGCACAGCATCTGGCTGGACGGCCGTAGGTTCCTGCTCATCCCCTACCACCTGCTCGACGCTCGGTCGCTGGAACAGCGCGTGCTCGGCGGTTACGTCGACCGGGTACGGGCGCTGCACCCGGAGGCGCCGATCCCGGCGGTCCACCGCACCGACGCGCTGCTCGAGCAGGCCGCCTCGCTGCGGGAGAAGATCGGCGACGCCCAGTTCATCGCCGGGCTTCCCGGCGACGACGCCGAGGACGAGTGGGGCGACACCGAGGCGTTCTGGACACCGGAGCGGCTGGACCAGGCGTTCGCCGGCGCGTACGGCGACGAGCTGCGCCGCAAGCTCGTCAACGACCTGCTGACCAGCTGGAACAAGGGCTTCTTCAGCAACGCCCGCGAGGACGCCGAGGCCTTCATCTCGCTCGACCGGGGCCTCACCGAGATCAGCCGGCACGCGAAGGAGCTCGGCTACCACGGCCTGATCCTCTTCCTCGACGAGCTGATCCTCTGGCTGGCCAACTCGATCGGCGACCAGCAGTTCGTCTCCCGGGAGATCCAGAAGATCACCAACTTCGTCGAGGGTGGTGACACCCGCCGTCCCATCCCCGTGATCAGCTTCATCGCCCGCCAGCGGGACCTGCGGGAGCTGGTCGGCGAAGAGGTCGTCGGCGCGAACGAGCTGAGCTACCAGGACACCCTCAACCTGGCCAGCGGCCGGTTCGACGTGATCAGGCTGGAGGACCGGAACCTCCCCGAGATCGCTCGCCGGCGCCTGCTCAAGCCCGTCACGCCCGAGGCCGGCGAGGCGATCTCGCGCGCCTTCGAGAGCACCACCAAGGTACGCCGGGAGGTCTTCGACACCCTGCTCGGCAGCGACTCCGGCAGCGGCGCCGACATCGACGCGTTCCGGTCGACGTACCCGTTCAGCCCGGCCTTCATCTCCACCCTGGTGCACGTCTCCAGCGCGCTCCAGCGGTCCCGCACCGCGCTCAAGCTCATGCGGCAGCTCCTGGTCGACCGGCGGGAGACGCTCCGCCTGGGCCAGCTCGTCCCGCTCGGCGACCTCTACGACGTGATCAGCAGCGGCGGCGACCAGCCCTTCACCGAGAAGCTCAAGGCCGAGTTCGAGATGGCCCAGAAGCTGTACGACCTGAAACTGCGCCCCCACCTGTTGGGCCAGCACGGGTTGACCGAGGAGGACCTCGACGCAGCCCGCCGGGGAGACCAGCTCAGCCCGGAGGTGACCGGTCGCGTCCGCGCCTTCACCGGCGACGACCGGCTCATCAAGACGCTGCTGCTGGCCGCCCTGGCCCCCAGCGTCCCGGCCCTGCGCAACCTCACCGGCCGGCGTCTCTCCGCGCTCAACCACGGCAGCATCACCAGCCCGATCCCCGGTGGTGAGGTCGCGCAGGTCAATCGGAAACTCGCCGACTGGGCGGGCCAGTTCCCCGAGATCCGGATCGGGGAAGGCGACGACCCGGTGGTGTCGCTGGAACTCGTCGGCGTCGACGTCGACAGCGTGCTCGCCACCGCCAAGCACTACGACAACGAGGGCGCGCGCAAGCACATCGTCCAGCGGCTGCTCTGGAGGCAGCTCGGCGTGCCGTGGAGCGACTCGTTCTTCGCCGAGGCCGGGCTGACCTGGCGGGGCAGCCGGCGCGTCATCGAGCTGGTCTACGGCAACGTCCGCGACCCCAACGACATCCGCGACGAGGCGTTCCAGCCGAACGACCCGTCCGGCTGGCGGATGATCGTCGACTACCCGTTCGACGACGGCAACCACGGGCCGGCCGACGACCGGCAGCGGGTGCAGGACCTGCTCAGCCGGAGCAACTCCCGCACCGTCTGCTGGATCCCGGCAGCGCTGACCGTCGAGCGCCGCAACGAACTGGGCAAGCTCGTCATCATCGACAAACTGCTCGAGGGGCAGCGATTCGACAGCCACGCCGAGCACCTCAACCCCGACGACCGGCGGCGCGCGCACGCGGCGCTCACCAACCAGCGCAGCGCGCTGCTGGCCAAGATGCAGGGTGTTCTGCGTCAGGCGTACGGGCTGGCCGCCAAGCAGCCGACCGATGTGCAGCTGGGCTTCGACGACCACCTCCACTCACTGACCCGGGCGCTGGAGCCGAAGCTGCCGATGGGCGCCACGTTCGACGACGCGCTTCGCAGCATCGGCGACCAGATGCTCACCCAGCAGTACCCCGCCCACCCGGACTTCGACCCCGACCGCAAGGGCGAGCCGGTGCGGCTCCCCGAGGTCAAGACCGTTTTCGGGTACGTCCAGCGGGCGGTCGAGTCGCCGGAGGGGCGGGTGGAGGTGGAGCGGGCGCACCGGCAGACCATGCGCCGCATCGCCAACCCCCTGCGGCTCGGCACCATGCACGAGGCGGCGTTCGTCATCGAGGGGGAGTGGGTCCAGCACTTCCAGCATAAGGCCGCCGCCGAGGGCATCACCGGCGAGCTGCGCGTGGCTGACCTGCTGCGCTGGATCGACGAGCCGAAACCGCGTGGCCTCGACTCCGTCGTCGCGCAACTCGTGGTGGCGGCCTTCGCGGAGCAGACCGACCGGGCGTTCCATCTGCACGGCAGTCAGGTGATCCCGGCACCGGAGCCGGGCAAGGTGAGCGCCGATCACACCCTGCGGGAGGAGAGCCTGCCCGGCCAGGACGACTGGGACCGGGCCCGGACACGCGCCGCCGCCATCTTCGGATTCCAGCCGCTCGCCCTGCGCCGGGGCCGGCTGGTGGCGATTTTCGGCCGGGATCTGGCCACTGCGGCATCCCGGCACCGGGAGGCCGCGCAAACGCTGGCGAACCGGCTCGAACAGCACGCGAACTGGCTGCGGCTCGATCGGGAGACCGGCCGCTTCGCCACGGCTCGTGCGGCAACGGATCTGCTCGAGGCGCTGGCGACGGGGCGGTCGGCGAAGGAAGCCGTCGAACGGCTCGCGCGCGGTGAACTTGCCGGTCCGGCGGACCGGACCGGCAAGAGCATCAGCAGCGCCGGCCAGGTGGCGGCCGCGCTTGCCGCCGCGCCCTGGGACACGTTCGAGATCGTCGCCGGTCTGCCGGAACCCTACTCGGCCGAAGCAGAGGCGATTCTCGCCGAACTCCGTCGGGTCGCTCAGGCAGATGAACTGACCGCACCTCTGGCCCCGGCGCTGCGCCGCGCTCAGACCGAGGCTACGGCGCTGCTCAAGCGCGCCACCAGCAACACCCCGCCCAGGGTCATCGACGACACTCGCAAGATCCGTTCCGGGACAGACGAGGACGTCCGCGACGTGTCGAAGGGCGGCGGCGCCCTGCCGAACGGCCGGGTCCTGGTTCCGGCCGGCGAGATGGACCGGGCGGTGGAGCAGTTGCAAGCGTTCGCCAGGGACCACCCCGGCGCCGTCATCGAGGTGACCTGGAGAGTGCCGTCGTGACGCAGGCGCCGGCGCTCGACCAAGCGCTGCGGATCAGCCCCGTAGCGCTGGCTCAGAAGGTGGCGCAGCAACTCGACCGGCACCGCAACGGGGATCCGTACCCGGTCATTGTGGTCCGCGCGGAGCCGGCCTGGCCGCACGAACCGGTGCTGCCGCTGCCCGGCGGCCGCCAGGCCCGCGTCGTGCCGTGCGTCTCGCCACTGGCCGTCTGGGAGCGTCTCGTCGCCGAACGTGGTGACGAGGTGCTCGTGGTGCTCACCGACATTCCCGGGACCGTTCTCGGCCCCGGGGTGCGCAGCCGCATCTTCCGGCAACAGGTGATCACCGTCGAGCCATGGGACCTGGTCGTTGACGCGTTCGGGGCTCAGGTGCCGGACATGGCTCTGGAGGCGGAGCGATGGGCCGGCCCGGCGCTGCTCGACGCAATGCCGCCGGGCGGGTGGCCTCGGCTCACCACCAAGGTGCTGACGCGGGACGTCGCACTCCGTCACCTGGCCGCCGTGCGGCTCGGCCTGGAGCGGCGGGGAAACGCCTCCGACGATCTCGATGTGGCGACCCTGCTGCGGTGGAGCGTCGAGCCCGGGGCGGTCGAGGCGTTCGGCCTGATCCGCCAGGAGGAGCGCGACGGTCTGGCGCGCTGGCTGGTCGAGCAGTTCGGCAGTCCCGCCCGGGCGCTCTTCGCGCTCGTCGCTGCCGGCCGTGGCGCGGACGCGTTGCCGCTGGGCCTGGTCTGCGATGCGCTCTGGACCACCGACACGCCCGACGCCGTGCGGGCCCAGGGCCGCATCGAACAGTACGTCGGCAACCTCGACGACGATCGGGCGGTGCGCGGGCTCGCCGAGTCGGCCGTGCAGGTGGTCGGTGCCATGCTGGCCGACCGCGACGCGGACGTCCGGCGGCAGGGGCATGCCGTCCTGGACCGCGCCGAGCAGCTGCTCATCCTGTTCAACGCCACCGGCAGTGCCGCTCACAGCCCTGTCCTGCGTACGGGCTTCGCTCGGCGGGTGGGCGACGCGGCGCAGGCGCTCCTCGCCGGCCTTACGGATCCGGCCGATCCGACCCTGGACATCGCCGTCGACCGACTGGCCGGGCACCGGCTGGCGGAGGCGGAGGCGGAGCGGGTCCGGCGGGTACGGATGGCCCAGCGGCTCGTCCGGTGGCTCGGGACGACTGTCGAGCCACCGGCCAGCGTCGCAGACGGTGTACAGCGGCAGATCGCGGAGTGGGGCTGGGTCGACCTGGCGCTCAACCACGTCTGGGCCGGCGAAGACGCGCACCCCGAACTGCAGCGCGCTTTCCGTGCGGTTCACGAGCGCGCGCAGCAGCGACGCCGGGACCTTGACGCTGCCTTCGCCAACCGGCTCGCGGCCTGGGCTACTGCCGGGCCGGGCAACGACGGTGACCTCCTGACTGTGGAGAATCTGCTCAACCGGGTCATCGATCCGTTGGTCCGCGCGGACCGGCCGGTGTTGCTGGTAGTGCTCGACGGAATGAGTGCGGCAGTCGGCGTCGAACTCGCCGACGAACTGTCCCAGCACTGGGTCGAGTACGACCCGCTGGCTCACGGAGGCGCCGGGCGCCGCCGGGGTGTCGCGGCTGCCCTGCCGACGCTGACGGCCGTGTCGCGGACCTCGCTGTTCGCGGGTGCGCTCCGGCTCGGCACCCAGGCAACCGAGCAGCAGATCTTCGACAAAGGGCGGTGGGGCGACGACGCCCGGATCTTCCACAAGGGCCCGGGCCGCGGTGGTGCCGGCGAGGTGCTCGCCGGTGAACTCAGCGAAGCGCTCGCCGGCCCGGCACGCCTCGTCGCCGTGGTGATCAACACGGTGGACGACGCGCTGGCCCACGGCCGGGAGGGCGACGAGGCCGGCTGGCAGCTCGGGGATCTCGGATTCCTGCGGAGCCTGCTGGACCTCGCCCGATCCTCCGGCCGGGCGGTCGTCATCACCAGCGACCACGGACACGTGCTCGAACGCGGCGGCGAGTACGTCAAGGCCGCCGACGCCGCGTCGGCCCGGCACCGCACCGGTCCCGGCCCCGCCGGCCCGGGCGAGGTGGAACTGAGCGGTCCGCGAGTGCTGTCCGAAGGGAACCGGATCATCGCACTCTGGGATCCCCTCCGGCGCTACCGCCCCACCAAGGCCGGCTATCACGGCGGGGCCTCGCTGGCCGAGGTGACCATCCCACTGCTGGCCTATCTGTTGCCCAACGTCGCCGACGTCCCGCAGGGCTGGGCGCCGGTGGAGGAGCGCCGACCCGGATGGTGGCAGGCGAGCGCACCTGTCGCCAAGACGGCGCCCGCGGCGGTTGCGCCCGTGAGAACCCGCCGCAAGGCACCGGCGGTCGCGGGGGAGGCCGCCTTGTTCGACATGCCCGAACCGCCGTCACCGTCCGCGGCACCCGCGGCCGGCGGCGATCTCGTGACTGCGCTGCTCGGGACCGAACTGTTCACGGCACAGCACGGCCTGACCCCGCGCAAGGTCGACCGCGCGAAGATCGCGGCAGCGATGCGGGCACTCGTCGAGGCGAAGGGCGTGCTGTCCGCCGCCGTGCTCGCACAGCGGGCCGGCGAGTTGCCGGCGCGCGCCGGCGGCTTCGTCAACACCCTGCAGCGCATCTTCAACGTCGACAACTACCCGGTGCTGTCGGTGATCGACGACGGGCGCACCGTCCGGCTCGACGTCGCGTTGCTGCGTACCCAGTTCGGGCTGCCGAAAGTGGCGGCATGAGCGGCGTCAGTCCGGCCCGGCGGCGCGAGGTCATCGACGCGTTGCGGCGTGGGGCGGTGCCTTCGGCCGGCCTGGACCTCTTCGCCGTCGGGCTGGACCGGTTCGCCGGCGCGGTGGGTGAGGACCTGCAGACGGTCATCGCCGGCGCATCGGTGTTCAAGGCGATCCGCGGCGAGTACGGCTCCGGCAAGACGTTCTTCACGCGCTGGATCGCGGAGCAGGCCAAGCGGGCCAACCTCGCCACCGCCGAGGTGCAGATCTCCGAGAACGAGACACCGCTGCACAAGCTCGAAACCGTCTACCGGCGGTTGACCGAGCGTCTGACCACCGCCACATTCCCGCCGAGCGCGCTGCGGCCCGTCATCGACGGCTGGTTCTACGCCCTCGAAGAGGACGTGCTCGCGGCCGGGGAGGTGCCGCCCGAGGACACGGATGCGCTGGACCGGGCGGTGGGTGTGCTGCTGGACCAGCGATTGGCCGAGGTCAGCCGTAGCGCGCCCGCCTTCGCCGCCGCGCTACGTGGTTACCGCACCGCGAACCTCGGAGGTGACCCGGCGACGGCCGATGCCGTGCTCGCCTGGCTCGGTGGTCAACCGCATGTCGCCGCGTCCGCTCGCCGGGTGGCGGGTGTACGGGGGGATCTCGACCACTTCGCGGCGCTCAGCTTCCTGCAAGGCCTGCTCGCCGTGCTGCGGGACAGCGGCCACCCCGGACTGCTGCTGGTCCTCGACGAGGTGGAGACGCTGCAGCGGGTCCGCTCCGACGCCCGGGACAAGGCGCTGAACGCGCTGCGCCAGCTCATCGACGAAGTGCACTCGGGCCGCTTTCCCGGCCTCTACCTGTTGATCACCGGCACACCGGCCTTCTACGAGGGACCGCAGGGCGTCCAGCGACTGGCGCCGCTCGCACAGCGGCTCGCGGTCGACTTCACCACCGACCCCCGCTTCGACAACCCGCGCGCGGTTCAGGTGCGGCTGCCAGGGTTCACCGTCGACTCGCTGGTCGAACTGGGCTCGCGCGTGCGCGACCTGTACGCGCACGGCTCCGCCGCCCCGGAGCGTGTACTGACACTCGTCGACGATGCGTACCTCGGTGACCTGGCCCGGGCCGTCGCCGGTGGCCTGGGTGGCAGAGTCGGGGTGGCGCCCCGGCTGTTCCTCAAAAAACTGGTGGGCGACGTGCTCGACCGGGTCGACCAGTTCGCCGAGTTCGACCCGCGTCTGCACTACGCGCCGACCCTGTCCACGGCCGAGATGACCGAGGTGGAACGGAACGCCACCAGCGCCGCCGACGTCGAGCTGGACGTGTAGGCGAGCGGTATGGCGAACGATGCCGAGCTGCTCCACCCCGTGCTCCTGCACCACGTGGTGAACTCGCTGCAATGGCCGGGCCTGCGGCCGATGCAGCAGGCGGCGGTGCGGCCGCTGCTCGGTGGGTCGGATGCGCTCGTCCTCGCGCCCACCGCAGGCGGAAAGACTGAGGCGGCGCTGTTCCCGCTGCTCTCACGGATGGAGAACGAGCAGTGGTCCGGCACCTCGGTGCTCTACGTGTGCCCGCTCAAGGCGTTGTTGAACAACCTGCTGCCCCGGATCGAGGCGTACACCGGGTGGCTGGGGCGACGGGCCGCGCTGTGGCACGGTGACGTCAGCACGGCACGGCGGCGGACGATAGTGCGAGAGCGCCCCGATGTCCTGCTGACCACACCTGAATCCCTCGAGTCGATACTGGTCAGCGCGACAGTCGACCACGACGAGTTCTTCCGTGGCGTCCGGGCGGTCGTGGTGGACGAGGTGCACGCCTTCGCGGGGGACGACCGGGGCTGGCACCTGCTGGCGGTACTGGAACGCCTCAGCCGAGTCGCCGGACGCCCTGTCCAGCGCGTCGGTCTGTCCGCGACTGTCGGCAACCCCGACACCCTTCTGGCCTGGCTGCAGGGTTCCGGCCGCAACCGCGCTCCCGGCCAGGTCGTCGCGCCCGCGCCGTCGCCTGCCTCCCGGGGCGGCGGGCGTCCGCCCGGTGAGGTCGAGGTCGACTACGTCGGCTCGGTGCACAACGCGGCGAAGGTCCTCGCCGCGCTGCACCGGGGGGAGAAGCGGCTGGTGTTCTGCGAATCCCGGGCACTCGTCGAGGAACTCGGACAGCGGCTGCGCGGCTTCGGCGTGACCACCTTCCTGTCGCACGCCTCGCTGTCGGTGGACGAGCGGCGTCGCGCCGAGGAGGCGTTCGCGCAGGAACGCGACTGCGTCATCGTCGCCACGAGTACCCTTGAACTCGGCATCGATGTCGGCGACCTGGACCGGGTCGTACAGATCGGTGCCCCGAGAACCGTCGCCGCCTTCCTGCAGCGGATCGGCCGGACCGGACGCCGCCCCGGCACCACGAGGAACTGCCTGTTCCTTGCCCTCGACGGCGACGGGCTGCTTCAGGCGACCGCGCTGCTGCACCTCTGGAGCCAGGGCTGGGTGGAGGAGGTCGTGCCACCCCCCGAACCACGGCACATCGTGGCCCAGCAGATGCTCGCGCTGGCGCTGCAGCAGAACCGCGTCGGCGACCGGCTCTGGCGGCACGAGTGGAACGACCTGCAGCCGTTCGACAGCGGCGCCGAACCGATCATGCGGCACCTGGTCGACAACGGCTATCTCGACTCGGACTCCGGACTGCTGTTCATCGGCCCGGAGGCGGAACGGCGATACGGCCGGCGGCACTTCATGGACATGCTGGCGGTCTTCACGGCGCCGCCCCAGTTCACGGTGATGTCGGGTCGCACCGAGATCGGCCGTACCGACCCGGCTCTCCTCACGTCCCGGGCCGAGGGGCCACGCCTACTGCTGCTCGGTGGGCGCAGCTGGCGGGTGACCCACATCGACTGGAAGCGCCACCGTTGCTTCGTCGAACCCGCCGACGGCGGTGGAAAGGCCCTCTGGATGACCGGGGGGACGCCGACCGGGCGTTCGTATCGGATGGTCCGGGCGATGCGGGAGGTCCTCCTCGGCGCAGATCCGCCCGTCGCGTTGACCGGACGTGCCACCGACCGGCTGGCCGGCCTGCGCGAGGAACACACGGCGCTGGTCCATCCGGCCGGCACGCTTGTGGTGCAGGACCGTCACGGCGAGGCACGGTGGTGGACGTGGGCGGGCTACCGAGCGAACGCCACCCTCGTGTCGACGCTCAGTGAACTGGCCGATCCGACCCAGCGTCCCGACGACGCGTCGATCCGGCTGAGGGCCGGTCTGACCCGCGAAGAGCTGCGCGCGGGGATCGGCGGAGCCGCCGGTCGACTGTGCCTGCCCTTCGTCGACGACCGCGCGGTGACCGGCCTGAAGTTCAGCGCCGCCCTGCCGCACCGGCTCGCCGTCGCCACCCTGGCATCGCGGCTCGCCGACCTTCCGGGAGCGGAAGCGACCCTCGCAGAGCCGGTGCGCGTGACACACCTCCTCTGATCCGCAGAGAAATCGACGCAACAACATTTATGGATGTTCGGATGGTGTCGGCGCGTCGATCGTGCTGGTCGGATGGCGGAACGGACATCGCCGTTCGACGATGACAGGAGGGACCGTGCGCACACCATCCCGTGCGTTGACGGGGACCACCGCGCTGCTGCTGGCAGCCGGCCTGGTCCTGACCGCCGCTGGCGGCGGCCAGGCGGCACCCCGGGAACAGACCCGTACCCAGGCGCCACCCGACCACCTGCCGGGCGACCGGCACGACACCAAGGCCACTGACAACCGCAAGGGCCGCGTCGCCGCCACCGAGCGGCAGCGGGATCGCGCCGCCGCGCTCGGCGCGCGCGTGCGCTGGTCCGACTTCGGTACGCCCGCCACGCTCACCTCGACCGGCAAGCCGCTCGCGACCGGCCTGCCCGCCGACCCGGCCGCCGCCGCGCGCGCGTACGTGGCCGCCAACCGGGACGTGCTGGGCCTGACCGCCGAGGGTGCCGCCGCGCTGGAGTTGCTGACGGTGGCGCCGATGGGGCGGGGCGCGACGGTGCTGTTCCGGCAGCGCTTCGGCGACCTGCCGGCCGCCGTCGACGGCATGCTGTCGGTCGGCGTACGTGACAAAGCGGTGTGGCACGTCAGCTCCTCGCTCGCCCGCGACGCCGGTACGCCGGCCCCTGCGACGATCAGCGCCGAGCAGGCCCGCAAGGCGGCGATCGCCGACGCTGGCCGCGCCGACGCGCAGGTCATGCGTACCTCATTGGTCGCGGTGCCCACCGCGGACCGTGGGCCGCGCGCGGCGTGGGAGGTGGTCCTCGGCGCGGACACCACCGGCGCGGACCCGGCCGCCTACTCCACCTACGTGGACGCCCGCGACGGCGCCGTGCTGGTCCGCGAGGACCTCATCGACCACGCCTCGGACCACCCGTCCTGGGAGGTCTTCCCGAACTCGCCCCGGGTCGACAGGTCCTCGGTCGACACCCGCAAGCGGTGGTGCGCCGTCCCGGCGCGCGGCTGCGCCGAAGTGGTCGGCGTGCCCGGGCACCCGGCCTGGGACGTGGACCCGGCGACCGGGGAGTCCACCACCACGACCAAGGGCAACAACGCGATAGCCGTGCAGAACTGGTTCAGCAACGACCCGTTCAGCGTCGGCACCGAGACCGCCACGCCGCGCCCGGACCGCAGGTACGCCTACCCGTGGACCAACCAGTGGCAGGAGCAGCGCTGCAACCCGGAGGTGTTCACCTCGCCGCGCGCCAACGACATCGACGCGGCGCGGGCCAACCTGTTCGCCATGCACAACCGGATGCACGACTGGACGTACCACCTCGGGTTCACCGAGGAGACCTGGAACATGCAGCAGGACAACCTGGGCCGGGGCGGTCTCGGTAACGACCCCGAGCAGGGCAACGCCCAGGCCGGTGGGGTCAGCGGCGGCCCGCCGACGTTCCCGGCCCGCAACAACGCCAACCAGATCACCCCGCCGGACGGCGTCGCGCCGACCACCAACATGTACCTGTGGCAGCCCACCGCCGGCTCGTTCTACGCGCCCTGCGTCGACGGCGACTTCGACATGTCGGTGATCGCCCACGAGTACGGCCACGCGGTCACCAACCGCATGATCGCCGGCCCGAGCGCCGGGGTCAGCACGCCGCAGGGCATGAGCGAGAGCTGGTCGGACCAGCTCGCCGTGGAGTACCTCTTCGAGCACGGGTACGCGGCACCCGGCCGGCGCGGTTTCACCGTCGGCGAGTACACCACGCAGGACCCGAACGCGGGCATCCGCAACTACAACATGAGCGACAGCCCGCTGAACTACAGCTCGCTCGACTACGACTTCGTCGGCCTCCAGGTACACGCCTCCGGAGAGACGTGGAGCGCCACCAACGCCGACATCCGCGCGGCCATGATGCGCCGCTGGGGCAGCGGCACCCCGGCCGTCCAGAAGGCGTGCGCCACCGGCGCCCGCGAGGTGACCGCCTGCCCGGGCAACCGGCGCTGGATCCAGCTGGTCTTCGACTCGTTCCTGCTGATGGCGGTCAGCCAGGTCAGCATGGTCGACGCCCGGGACGCGATGCTCGCCGCCGACCGGATCCGCTTCGGCGGGGCCAACCAGGACCTGCTCTGGAACGCGTTCGCCAAGCGCGGCCTGGGGGAGGGTGCGGCCAGCGTCGGCCACACCGACCCCGACCCCACGCCGGGCTTCACCTCCCCGTACGCCCGGGAAGGCTCGCTGCGGCTCCTGCCGGTGGGCGAGCGCGGGCCGGTGGCCGGAGCGCAGCTGTTCGTCGGGCGCTACCAGGCGCGGGCCGTACCGGTCGCGGACACCGACGCGGCGACCCCGCTGACCGACCGGGTGGACCTGGTGCCCGGCACGTACGAGTTCGTGGTGCGGGCCCCCGGCTACGGGCACACCCGGATCGGCCCGGTGACGATCAAGGCGGGTCAGAACCGGACGCTGCCGGTGACGTTGCGACCCAACCTGGCCTCGGCGACCACCGGCGCGACGGTCGCCGGTGACGGCATCAACCTGCCGCAGATCGTCGACGACGACGAGGCCACCAACTGGGCCTCGCTCGGCGCGCCGGTCGCCGGCCGGCAGGTGACAGTCGACCTGGTCGGCGGCGTCCAGCAGGTGCGCCGGGTGCAGGTCAGCGCGATGCTGCGCCCGCCCGTCACAGGTGACGCGGACGCCGGCACCCAGAGCCGGTACTCCGCGCTGCGGCAGTTCCGGGTCCTGGCCTGCACCGCGCAGGGGCCGGTGACGTGCGCCGACGCGGCCGACTTCCGGCCGGTCTACACCAGCAAGCCGGACGCCTTCCCGTCGGTGGCGCCGCGTCCCCGGGCGCCCGAGCTGATCATGCGGTCGTTCGACATCCCGCGTATTAAGGCCACGCACCTGCGCGTCGAGGTGCTGACCAACCAGTGCACCGGCGCGCCGGACTACGCCGGTGAGCAGGACGACGACCCGCGGGCGGCGACCGACTGCGCCACCGCCAGCCCGCAGGCGCAGAACGTGCGGATCGCCGAGTTCCAGGCGTTCTCGCACTAGATCCACGCGGCGGGTGCGGACGGGCGGCTCCGGTCGTCCGTCCGTACCCGCCGCCGTGTGTTCACGCGGGGTTCGGGGCGCCGTCGCCCGATCAGGGCTGTACCGCGGGCAGGATCCCCGACAGACTGAGCTTCGATCGGCCATCAACGTCGATCGATGTGCCGTCGTCCCGTTCAAGGAGGATCCCTTGACCCCGTTCCGCGCCGCCGTCACCCGCGTCCGCCGCGCCCTCGCCGCGTCCGCCCTGGTCACCGCCGTGGCCGCCGCCGCACTCGTCGCCCCCGCCACGGTCTCCACCCGGCTCGCCGAACCGGCCGCTGCCGCCGTCTACGGCTCCTGCACCCAGTCCCGCTGCGCCGACGCGCGTACCGCGCGGTCCGGCTGGTCCGCGAAGAGCTTCCCGACCAGCCGCGGCTGGAACTCGTGGAGCGGCGGCAAGTGCAACTTCGCCGGCGGCCGGTTCTACAACTACGAGGGACAGTTGCCCTCCGGCGCCACCTACTACGAGTACGACGTCTACCCGCGCGCCTGCAACGCTTCCCGGGACGCGTACCGGATCGTGGTCAACAAGAGCACCGGGGTGACCTGGTTCTCACCCGACCACTACGCCAACTTCTACCGGCTCTGAGCAGCCTCGACGCCGGCCGGGCCCGCGACGCCCGGCCGGCGCCGTCGGGAAAGGACGGATCATGGGCGCAGCGTCCACGCGGCCGCCGGCCTGGCTGGCGTACGACGGTGCGCCGTCCGAGCCGGACGGTGTCCTGGTCTCCGGCGCGCAGGCCCGCACCCGGGCCGGGCTGCACGAGACGCTGGCCGCGGCGCTGGCGCTGCCCGACTGGTACGGCCGAAACTGGGACGCGTTCGCCGACGCGCTCGCCGACCGCCTCGACGCCGGTCCGCTGACAGTCGTAGTGACCGACGCGGCGGACCTGCTCGCCGACGAGCCACCCGCCCAGCTCGGCACGCTGCTCGACGTGCTCGGGGCGGTCGCCGCCGGTGGTCACGAGACGCTGCGGGTGGTGCTGCGCGACCACCCGGCCCGGCTGCCCGCCCTGCGCGCCCGCGTCGCCGCCGTGCTCGGCGGACGGCTCACCGGCCCACCTCCCGCAACCGGCTGACCGGGTGCCGTTTCCCCGCCACCTCCCCGAAGCCGCCGGCCCGGCCCGGCCGCGCCCACGCGGATCTCCAGTGGCGATGTCGGACGGTGATCATGGCCGCCAGTTCGGCGAGGTGGCGGGGCCTGGTGGGTGGGGTTGCCGCCACATCGCCGTAGTGGTGGGCCGTGCGCCAGTTCGGGGAGGTGGTTGGGTCCGGTGAGTGGGGTTGCGGCCACTTCGGGGTGGTGGCGTGGGCGGTCGCCACTTCGAGGGAGTGGCGAAGGTGAGGGTGAGTGCGGGCCGGGTGGCGTCAGCCCGGCTGGTCGAGGATGGCGCTGAAGCGCTCCTCGGCCAGGTCCAGCTGGGCGAAGATGTGCTCCTTGACCGGCGCCGACAACGGCGTGTCCGGGCGGGCGACCAGGTCGCGGAAGACCGGCACCAGCGGCCGGTACTTCGTGGCGGCGCGGGTCACCTTCGGCCCGACCGTGTGGATCACGCCCACGCCGTTGTCGGTGAAGTCGGACACCTTGATCACCCGGGCCCATGGCTCCCGTTCCAGGCTGGCGGCCACATGCTCCCGGTACTGCTCGTCGCGGTCCCGCTCCGGATCGTATTGCGGGTTGGTGACCGCAGCGACCAGCCGGGCGACCCGCGCCCCGAACCGGTCGGACAGCGCGGCGAGCGCCGCCGGGGTCGCGTCCGATCCGGTGTCGGGGTCGAGCCCGGCCAGTTCGGCGGGGTGGTCCTCGACCGCGTCGTGCAGCAGCCCGGCGACGATCACGTCCACGTCCCGCACCTGGTAGTGGTGCATCAGCCGGATCGACACCCGCAGCAGGTGGTTGAGGTACGGCTCGCGTACCCGTCGATCGTCGCGGTGCAGGTCGGCGGCCAGGTCGAGCGCCTCGGTCAGCCGGTCGCGGTCGGCCTCGTCGAACGCCTCGATCTCCAGCCGGAACCGGGCCAGCAGGCCGGGTTCACCGTGGATCTCGGTGATCGCGTGCATCGGCATGGTGGCGAGGTACGCGGGGAACTCCATGCGTCCCTTATAGCTGATCTTCGCTAGATCCGGTGCCCGCCGGGCCGCTCACGTCGCCGGTGAGGCGCTTGACCAGGCGTACGCAGGTGCCTTCCGGCGTGCCGACGATGGTGGCCTCGTCCATCACCCGCGCCATGATCAGCCGCCCGCGCCCCCGGTCGCCGCTCTCGTCGCCGTCGGCGGCCCGCCAGCCGCCGTGGTCGCGTACCTCGATCTCCAGCCGGTCGCCACGCAGCTCGGCCCGCAGCGTGGTGATCCCCTCGGGGGCGAAGCGGTACCCGTGCTCGATGGCGTTGGCGCACGCCTCGCCGGTGGCGATGAGGACGGTCTCGACGTCCCACTCGCTGACGCCCCGGGCGTGCAGCCAGCCGCGCAGCCGCTCCCGAATGGCGGCCAGCTGGCCCGGGTCGGCCGGCAGGTCGATGGTGAGGACCGGGCCGACGACCCCGGATGTCCCACCCGTCACGTCCGGCCCTCCGTCCCGTGCCCATCCTCGGACCTGGGCGCCCACTCGCGCTGCCACCGCCCGATTCTCACCCTGTTGTCCCCGGTGACCGCCGTTTCAATCCCCGGCGGCGCTGTCCGTCAACATGATCATTGCGCATCGAGGGCGGCGTGTCAGCCGGCGGCCCCGCGAGGCGGCAACGGCAGTGGGCCGGCGACCCCGGAGGGGACGCCGACCCGGGACGAGCGGCCCGCGCGGGCGGCGGTCACCCCGACGGCGTCGAGGCGGTATGCGTGCGGGCCCGGGGGCAGGTCAGAGCGGCAGCCGCCCGGCGCCGGCGAAGGCGTCGACGGCGAGCGGGACCAGCGGGGCCGGAAGCGGCCGCGCGGCGCGCAGCGTCGGCGTCCACCCGGCGTCGCCGCCCAGGTCCGGGTCGTGGGCTGCGTTGTACGCGGCGAGCAGGCTCACCGGCCGGGGCAGGCGGTCGCCCTGGCGCACCCAGCTGCCGCGCTCGGTGAGCGCGGTGCCGCCCCAGTCGTACAGCAGGTCGGCGGGGCCGGTGTCGCCGGTGAGCGTGAAGAAGTTGTTCTCCGCGTACAGCGCGGACTGCACGCCGACGCCGAGGGCGTACGCGAAGCCGGGCCCGCCGAGCCGGTAGTGGTTCTCGTGCACGTCGACCTGGCCGAACCGGACCCGGGGCAGGCGTTGCAGCGTGCCGTCGAACAGGTTGTGCCGGACGGTGACGTTGAGCCGGCCCACGTCCGGCCCGACGGTGTTGGACGAGCCGATCAGCATCACCTTGTCCCGGCCGGTGAACCGGTTCCAGGAGACGGTGACCAGGCTGGCGGTGTGCGTGACGTCCAGCGATCCGTCGTGCACCTGCCAGGGCCGGCCGAAGTAGACGGGCTGTGCGCTGTCCGGGTTGTCGCCGTCGGTGAACGTGTTGTGGTCGATCCAGACGTGCTCGCTGCGCCGCACCGAGATCTGGTCGTACTGGGAGTTCCAGTTGCCGGTGTCGCCGTCGGTGGGGGACCAGGCCGGGAAGCAGTCCCGGGCGTCGGCGAACTCGATGTTGCGCACGATCACGTTGTCCACCCGGTCGATCATCAGCGTCAGGCCGGTGAGCCGGGCGCCGCGCAGGCCGATGATCGTGGTGTTGGAGCCGACGTTGATCTGGGTCTGGCGGGTCTGGTTGGCCACCGACCGCACCCGGGCGGCCTCCAGCGGCCCGCTCGGGTTCACCCGGCCCCAGGTCTGCGGGTCGTACGCGGCCAGGTAGGCGGGCAGCGAGTACTCCGGGTCGGCCAGGTCGGCGCAGTCCAGCGGCGTGCCGTCGGGCCCTTCGAAACCGTCGGCTGTTCCGGCCACGTACACGATCTTTCCGGTGGCGTCGGCGGCGTTCGTGGCGTTGTCGCCGCCGAGCGCGGCGACCAGCTCGGCCCGGGTACGCACGACGTGCACCCGGTCCGGCGCGGCGGCCGACCCGCCGGTGGTGCCGGTGCCGGCGGCGGCCCAGCCGTCGTTCGCGGCGAGGGCCTGGCGGCCGATCAGCTCGGCGGCCCGGGACGGCCGTCCGGTCGCGGCCGGCGCGGGCGCGGCGGTGGTGAGGACGAGCGCGGCGGTCAGCGCCGCGACGACTGCGGTTCGGGTACGCATGACTCGTTCCGTTCTCCTGGAGGGACATTCACTGCACTGGCAGGTCCACCACGTACGGCTTGACCGCCCACGGCACGCCCGCCTCGGACGGCAGCGCGCCGGACTCCGCGGCGGCCCGCAGCACCGCGCCGACGCCCCGCACCATCCGCACCCGCTGCGGGCCGTCGCCCGCCACGCGCACCAGGTCCCCGTCGAGCAGCATCGGAACGGGCGCGTCCCGCAGCGCGTCCAGCACCGCGGTGAACGGTCCGGTACGCGCCAGCGGCGCGATCAGCGGCGTGCCGTCAGCGCGGTGGTCGAGCAGGTTCGCCAGCAGTCCGCGGCGGCCGGGCACCGGGCGTGGGGCGTCGTCGCCGGGTAGCCGCAGCCGGTCGGTCGGGTACTCCAGTACCGCCCGGCCCCGCTCGCCGGTGACCAGCACCTCCCCGGGGACGTGTTCCTCGGCGGCGAGGGTGAGCGCGGCCAGCACCGGCGGCCCGGTGCGCGGGGTCAGCCGCAGCACTGCGGTGTCGTCCACCTCGATCGGGCGGACGCGGTAGCGCTCCACTTCGATCCGGGCCGGGCGTACCGGCGCGCCGGCGACCGATTCGGCGACCGCCAGGCACTGCATGAGCGCGTGCGCGAGCGGGTTGGCGAGCGCGCCGTCCAGCGCCGGGCGGCCGTCGACAGTTCGCCGCCCGGCCCAGGCGGAGCGGGCGTAGTAGGCGTCCGGGCGTTGCCAGGCGGCGAGCGTGGCGATGCCGGTGACCGCGCCGAGCCGCCCGAGCGTGCCGGTCAGCTCGGTCAGCGCGGCCGAGCCGAGCGCCTGGAAGTTGACCTGTACGGCCCGGCGTGCGGCGTCCGCAGCGGCGGAGAGGGCCCGGTGTTCGGCGAGGTCGAGCACTGGCGGCTTCTCCAGCAGCAGGTCCGCGCCGGCGGCGAGCACGTCGAGCGCGATCGGCAGGTGCGTGTGCGGCGGTGTGCAGATCACCACCACGTCCGGGCGGGCGGCGGTGAGCATGGCGCGGTGGTCGGTGAACACGCCGGTCTCCGGCGGGACCGGCGCGTCCGGTTCGTCCTCCAGCGGGCGCACGTCGACCAGCGCGACCAGGCGCGCCCGTCCGGCGGCGTGCAGCTCGGCGATGGTCCGGCGGTGCCAGCGGCCGTGCCCGTTCGCCCCGATCAGCGCCACCCGCGGCGGCCCGCCGCTCACCGGCCACCCCCGGCTGGTCGCGGCCCGCCGCCGGTCACCGGGCGTCCGCCAGCGTGGCCCGGACGCCGTGCCGTTCCAGCGCGGTGAGCCAGCCGGTCACGTCGGCGCGGAACTCGTCGTCGTCGGCCAGGTCGGCCGGAAACACCTCCCGCAGCGCGAAGACCGCCTCCACCACCCCGGCCGGGGTGTGCGCTCCGGCGGCCAGCGCGGCACGCAGCCGGTCGGCGAGCGGGTCGTCCAGCGGCAGCGGCCGGCCGTCGTCGGCGTACCCGAGCAGGAACCGCAGCCAGGCGGCCACCACGAGCGCGCTCCACCGCGCCGACCGGCCGGCCGCCCGCAGGTCGGCGACGGTGGGCAGGACCCGCTGCGGCAGCTTCTGCGAGCCGTCCATGGCGACCTGCGTCGTCCGGTACCGGATCGCCGGGTTGGCGAAGCGGGCGAGCACCTGCTCGCCGTAGGCGCTCACGTCGACGCCGGGTGGCGGCGTGAAGCTCGGCGTGATCTCCTCGGCGACCAGCCGCCGCAGCACCGCCTCCAGGTGCGGCAGCGCCAGCGCCTCGGCCACCGTCTCCGCGCCGGCCAGCGCGCCCAGGTACGCGGTGGCGGAGTGCACGCCGTTGAGCGCCCGCAGTTTCAGCCGCTCCCACGGGCCGGCGTCGTCGGTGAGCACCGCGCCGGAGTGTTCCCAGGCCGGGCGGCCGCCGGGGAAGTCGTCCTCGATCACCCACTGCGACCACGGTTCGGCGGCGATCGCCGCCAGGTCGGTCACGCCCAGCGCCCGCCGCGCGGTGTCCCGGGTCTCGCCGGTGCTGGCCGGCACGATCCGGTCGACCATGGTGCCGGGGCAGGTCACCGCCGTGAGCACCCGTTCGGCGCTCGCGTCCGGCACCCGGGCCAGCGCGAGGCACTGCTCCACCAGGCCGCGCAGCCGGCGCCCGTTGGCGGGCAGGTTGTCGCAGCAGACCAACGCGATCGGCCCGGCGTCGGCGGCGGCGCGGGCGAGCAGCCCGCGCACCAGCAGGCCCGGCACGGTACGCGGAGGACGGTCGGTGGTGAGGTCGGCGGTCAGGTCCGCGTCCACAGTCAGCGCGGCGGTCACCGGGTCCATCCGGTACGCCTTCTCGGTCACCGTGAGCGTGACCACCCGGATCGCCGGGTCGGCGAGCAGGCCGACCACCGCGTCCGGGTCACTCGCGGCGTGCCGTACCCCGGCGAGCGCGCCGACCACCCGGGTCGCCGCGCCGCCGGGGGCGAGCGTGGTGACGCTGAACAGGCAGTCCTGCGCGGCCAGGGCGTCGACCACGCCGGTGCTGCGCGGCGCGACGCCGACGATGCCCCAGTCGCCGCCGGCCGCGCCGACCGCCGCCTCGGTGTGCACCGCCTGGTGGGCGCGGTGGAACGCGCCGACGCCGAGGTGGACGATGCCGGCCGGCACGGTGCCGGGGCGCAGCAGCGGCCGGCTGGCCTCTGGTAGGCGGCGCAGTGTGGCAAGGCCGAGCCGGTCGGTGGTCAGCGCCATGCCGGACCCTCCGGGAAGCGGAACTGCGCGATCGACTCCGGGCGCATGGTGGCGCTGTAGCCGGGCGCGGTGGGCAGCAGGTAGCGGCCGTCCCGGGTGCGGACCGGGTCGGTGAAGTGCTCGTGCAGGTGGTCGACGTACTCGACCATGCGGCCGTCCAGGTTCGTGCCGACCCGCAGGTGGTCGAAGATCGCGAGGTGCTGCACGTACTCGCACAGGCCCACGCCGCCGGCGTGCGGGCAGACCGGCACGCCGAACTTCGCCGCCAGCAGCAGCTCGGCGAGCACCTCGTCCACGCCGCCGACGCGGCAGGCGTCGATCTGCATCACGCCGATCGCCTCGGCCTGGAGCAGCTGCTTGAAGATGACCTTGTTGGCGGCGACCTCGCCGGTGGCGACCCGGCAGCGTCCGCCGGTCAGCTCGGTGACCGCGCGGGCGATCCGGGCGTGCCCGAGCACGTCGTCGGCGTGCGTGGGCTCCTCGATCCAGTACGGGTCGACCTCGGCGAGCACGCTCATCGCGGCGATCGCCTCGTCCACGTCCCACACCTGGTTGGCGTCCATCATCAGCAGCGCGTCCGGGCCGATCTCGGCCCGGATGATCCGGGCCCGCCGCAGGTCGTCCTCGATCCGCCCGCCGACCTTCATCTTCATGGCGCGCCACCCCTGCGCGTACGCGTCGCGGGTCAGCGCGCGCACCCGCTCGTCCGGGTAGCCGAGCCAGCCCACCGAGGTGGTGTACGAGGGGAACCCGTCGCGTTCCAGCCCGGCGAGCCGGTCGCCGAGGCCGTCGCGTCCCTTGTCGAGGATGGCCGCCGCCTCGTCGGGAGTGAGCGCGTCGGTGATGTGGTGGAAGTCCACTGTCGCCACCAGCTCGTCGGTGGGCGCCTCGGCGAGGAAGCGCCACATCGGCTTTCCGGCCAGCTTGGCGCGCAGGTCCCAGACCGCGTTGACGAGCGCGCCGGTGGCCATGTGGATCACCCCCTTCTCCGGCCCGAGCCAGCGCAGTTGCACGTCGGCGGTGAGCGAGCGCCAGAACGCGACAGGTTCGGCGGCGATCTCGGCGACGGTGCGTCCCCGCACGTGATGGGCGAGCGCGCGGACCGCCGCGCAGGTGATCTCGTTGCCCCGCCCGTTGGTGAACGTGAACCCGGTGCCGGTCGGGCCGCCGTCGGTGGCCAGCTCCACGTACGTGGCCGAGTAGTCGCCCCGGTTGATCGCGTCCGAGCCGTCGCCGCTGGCGGCGGTGGGGAAGCGCACGTCGTGCACCTCGACGTCGACGATCGTGGTCATGAAGGCCCACCTCCGAACTTGAAGACCTGCTTCGGCAGCCGGTACGCCAGGTCGACGATCGTCTCGGCGGCCTCGTCCCCGGTCATCCGGTGCTCGGCGACGAGGCGGGCGAGGAAACCGGCGTCGACCCGGCGGGCCACGTCGTGGCGTACCGGGATGGAGCAGAACGCGCGGGTGTCGTCGACGAACCCGGCGGTGTTGTAGAAGCCGGCCGTCTCGGTGACCGCCTCCCGGAACCGGCGCAGCACCTCGGGGGAGTCCAGGAACCACCAGGGCGCGCCGAGGCGCAGCGCCGCGTAGCCGCCCGCGAGCGGGGCGAGTTCCCGGCTGAAACTGTCCTCGTCGAGCGTGTAGAGCACCACTGTGAGCCGCGGGTCGTTGCCGTGCGCGTCCAGCAGCGGGGCGAGGGCGTGCACGTACTCGGTGGCCTGCGGCACGTCGCCGCCCACGTCGCGGCCGTGCCGGGCGTGCAGCCATCGGTTGTGGTTGCGTACCGCGCCGGGGTGCAGCTGCATCACCAGGCCGTCGTCGAGCGACATCCGGGCGAACTCCAGCAGCATGTGCGCGCGGAACGCCTCCGCGTCGGCCGCGTCGGCCAGGCCGCGCCGGCCCCTGTCGTAGAGCGCGGCGGCCTGCGCCGGACTGAGATCGAGGGTACGGGCGGTCGGGTGCCCGTGGTCGGAGGAGGTGGCGCCGGCGGCGGCGAAGGCCTCCCGCCGGGCCCGCAGCGCGGCCAGGTAACCGGCGTACGTGCCGGTGTCCTCGCCGGAGACCTCGGCGAGGCGGTCCACGTTGGCCGACCAGTTGCCGAACTCCATGTCCACGACGTCGTCGGGGCGGAACGTGGTGACGACCCGGCCGCCCGGCCCGCCCCAGCCGTCGGCGGCGAGCTTGGCGTGCCGGCCCAGGTCGTCCAGCGGCGACTCGGTGGTGGCGAGCACCTCGATGCCGAAGCGCTCGAACAGCGCCCGGGGCCGGAACCCCGGTTCGGCCAGGCGCGCGGCGAGCGCGTCGTAGACGGTGTCGGCGGTGGCCGGGCTCAGCGGCGTGTCGACGTCGAACACGTTGCGGAACGTCTGCTCCAGCCACAGGCGTGACGGGGTGCCGCGGAACAGGTGCCAGTGCGCGGCGAAGCGCCGCCAGACGGTCCGCCCGTCGGTCTCCACCGGGCTGCCGTCGACGCTGGGCACCCCCAGGTCGGCCGGGGGCACGCCCTGGCTGAGCAGCATCCGGGTCAGGTAGTGGTCGGGTACGACGAGCAGCCGGGCCGGGTCGGGGAACGGCTGGTCCTCGGCCAGCAGCCCGGGGTCGACGTGCCCGTGCGGGGAGATGATCGGCTGCTCGGCGGCGAGCGCGTACAGCTCGCGCGCCAGGGCTCGCAGGCCGGGCTCGGCGGGCAGCAGCAGATCGCTGGGGGAGATGATCGGCACGGGGGCGGGCTCCTCGGTCAGGGCAGGGTGAGCAGGTCGGCGACCCGGACGGGCGCGCCGGTCTCCAGCGAGCGGTTGGCGGCCAGGCCGGTGAGCAGCGCCAGCGCGCCGTCGCGGGCGGTGGCGGCCCGGCCGAGCGGGTCGGGTTCGCCGCCGAGCAGCACCCGGGTCATCCGGGCGTCCGCGCCGCCGTGCCCGCGCCGGGTCCAGCCGTCGACCGGGATCTCCACCGGCGGCGCCCAGAACGGGCGCAGCGTGAGCCGGGCCGCGCCCTGCTCCACGGCCGCCTCGTCGCCGTGCAGCGCCGCGCCCTTGAGCGCTCCGGCGACGGCCGGGCTGACGTGGTCGCTCTCGGTCACCTCCAGCTCGAGGCGGCCCCGGCTGCCGTTGACCATCACCCGGTAGCCCTCCCAGGGGGCGTACGCGGTCAGGTGGTAGGTCATTGTCGCGCCGGTGTCGTAGCGGGCCAGCAGGGCGAGGTCGTCCTCGATGGTCACGCCGGGGGCGAAGACGTTGCGGTCGCGGTGGTAGCCGTCCTCGGCCTCGGCGTCGAGGTACAGCTCACGCAGTCGCGGGTGGTCGGCCAGGCGCAGCGCGAACGGGTCGCCGTCGGCGGCGGGGGATCCGTGCGCCCGGTCGTAGTCGCGGGCGTAGCCGTGCCGGCGGCCGTCCGCGCCGTAGAAGAACAACCGGCCGTACGCGTGCACCTCGACCGGGCGGGCGTCCAGCCACCAGTTGACCAGGTCGAAGTGGTGGCCGGACTTGTGCACGAGCAGCCCGCCGGAGACGGACTTGTCGCGGTGCCAGCGGCGGAAGTAGTCGGCGCCGTGGCGCACGTCGAGCAGCCACTCGAAGTGCACCGACCCGATCTCGCCCACCGCGCCGTCGGCGAGCAGCCGCCGGACCTGCTCGTGCAGCGGGTTGTAGCGGTAGTTGAACGCGACTGTGACGCGCCGGCCGGTCTCGGCGACCGCGTCCAGGATGCGCCGGCACCGATCCGCGTCGACGGTCATGGGCTTCTCCACGACCACGTCGCAGCCGGCCCGCAGCGCCGCCGTCACGTACTCGTCGTGGGTGGCGTCCACGCTGGTCACCAGCGCCACGTCGATGCGCTCCTTGGCGAGCATGGCGGTGAAGTCGCCGGCGGCGTACGTGGGTACCGGCGGGTGGCCCAGCTCGGCCAGCCAGCGGTTGTGCGCGTCCATCCTCCTCTGGTTGACGTCGGCGAGCGCGACCAGTTCGGCGGTGTCGGCGTGGTCGAGAGCCAGGGCGCGGACGAACATCTCGGCGCGCGCCCCGGCGCCCACCAGGGCGTGGCGGACCCGTTCCCGGGCCGGTGGTGACATGACGTCGGCCTCCCCGGCAGTCGGCTGCAAAGGTTTGCAGCCGAAGAAACCACGACGGTGGATACGTCGTCAACGGTTGCCGGTCAAGCCGCCCTATCCATCCGCATTGATGAGGTTTCGCGCACCCGGAAGGACCGTCGACGCAATCGAGCCGCAACAATGGACCGTTGACACGGGCGCAACCGTTTGCATTAATGGGCGGCACCCGTGACCCCCACCACATCGGACGAGGGAGCCCGCCGTGCCAGCCACCATCCGGGACGTCGCCCGCGCCTCCGGTGTGCACATCTCCACCGTGTCCCGTACGTTCTCGGCCCCGCACCTGGTCAACCCGGAGACCCGGGTCCGGGTGCTGGCCTGCGCGGAGGACCTCGGATACCGGCCCAACCGGGCCGCCCGGGCCCTCATCACCGGCCGTACGCACAACATCGGCCTGATCGTGGCCGACATCGCCAACCCGTTCTTCCCGCCGCTGATCAAGGCGGCCGAGGGGCAGGCCCGGCACCGCGACTACCACGTCTTCGTGGCCGACACCAACGAGGACCCGGTCGCCGAGGAGGACCTGGTCCACGCCCTGGCCAAGCAGGTCGACGGCGTGCTGCTGTGCAGTCCCCGGATGAGCAACAGCCTGATCGAGCAGGTCAGCCGCGAGGTCCCGGTGGTGGTGATAAACCGCCAGGTCGCCGGCCTGCCCTGCGTGATGATGGACGTCGGGCAGGGCGCCCGGGCCGCGATCGAGCACCTGCTCGGGCTCGGCCACCGCCGGATCGCGCTGCTCGGCGGCCCGCGCGGCTCCTGGACCGCCCGGGAGATGCGCCGCGCCGCGACCGCCGCCGCCCGGGGCGGAGGAGCGGAGCTGACCGTCCTCGGACCCAACCAGCCCACCGAGACCGGCGGCAGCGCCCTGGCCGAACAGGTACGCCGCAGCGGCGTCACCGCCGTGCTCGCCTACAACGACCTGATGGCGATCGGCCTGATCGAAGGGCTGGACGCGCTCGGGTCGCGGGTGCCGCACGACGTGAGCGTCGTCGGCGTCGACGACATCGCGCTGAGCCGGCTCACCCGCCCCAAGTTGACGACGGTGGCCACGCCGACCGCGGCCGCCGGCCGGACGGCCGTCGACATGCTGCTGCAACTCGACTCCGACGCGCCACGCGGCGTCCGGGGCCGGGGCGCGGCGGCCGGCGACCGTCGCACCACCGCACAGGTAATGCTCCAGACCGAACTGGTCGTCCGCGACTCGACCGGGCCCGTCCCCGCGCCCGGCCGGGACGGCACCGGGGCCTGAGCAGGTGGCCCGGGCCCGCACAGCACTGCGGACCCGGGCGGCCCGTGGACGGCCGCCGGTGACGTCGTCGCCTCCCACAGCCGAGGAGTGAGCGCAGATGCAGCCCGCAACGTCCCCCACCGCCGGCGTACCCGCCGGGCGGAATCACGGTACCCCTCTGACCCGACGCCGACTCGTCAGTGGCCTGGCCGCCGTCGCGCTCGCCGTGCCGTTCGCCCTGGGCGCGGCCGGCTGCGGCGACGACTCCGCCGGCGACGACGGCGGCCCGGTCAAACTCTCCGTCTTCTGGTGGGGCGGTGAGGCCCGGGCCAAGCTCACCGAGGACGCCCTGGCCCTCTACACAAAGAAGCACCCGGACGTGACGTTCGAGAAGACCTGGCAGGCCAACCAGGGCTACTTCGACAAACTCGCCACGCTGACCGCCGGCGGCAACCCGCCGGACCTGTTCCAGATCGACGACAACTACCTGGCCGAGTACGCCGGTCGCAGCACCACGCTCGACCTGGGCAGCTACAGCGATTCCGGCAAGCTCGACGTGTCGAAGTTCCCCAAGAGCCTGCTGGAGTACGGCGTGGTGGACGGCAAGCTCGCCGGGGTGGCCGCCGGGGAGAACACCCAGGGCCTGGTCTACAACAAGACGCTGCTGACCAAGAACGGGCTGCCCGAGCCGACCACCGGGATGAGCTGGGAGGAGCACATCGCCTGGGCCGAGCAGGTGGCGAAGAAGACGAAGGTGCCCGGCACCCAGGACCCGAGCGCCGACTACAAGGCGCTCTGGGTGTGGCTGCGCCAGCAGGGCAAGGACCTGTACAACGGCAAGGAACTCGGGTTCACCGCCGAGGACGTGAAGAAGTGGTTCGAGCTGTGGAAGGGCGCGCGGGACCGGGGCGCCACCCCGACGCCTGATGTCATCCACGAGGGCAACTCCAGCGACATCACCAAGCAGCTGGTGGTCACCGGCAAGTCGGCCACCTCCTGGGTCTGGGTCAACCAGATGCCCGACCTGAAGAAGAACACCAAGGACGAGCTGGGCGTGGTCGCGTACCCGGGTGACCCGAGCGCGCAGTGGGCGCGCGCCTCGATGTACTGGTCGGTGTTCAAGGGCAGCAAGCACAAGGACGTCGCCGTCGACGTGATCAACTTCCTGAACAACGACCCCGAGGCGGTCGCGCTGCTCGGCACCGACCGCGGTCTGCCGTCGAACATGGATCTGCGCGCCAAGGTCAGCGAGACCGCCACCGACCCGGCCATGAAGCAGTCCATCCAGGTCGAGTCCGACCTGGCGCAGAAGTTCGGCGCCTCGCCGCAGGTCCCGATCAAGGGGCACAGCAAGGTCAAGTCCGAGCTGGTCAAGGCCGCCGAGAACGCCCAGTACGGCCGCGCCACCCCGGCCCAGGCGGCGGAGCAGTTCGTCACCGCCTGCAAGTCCGCGATCGCCTGACCCCACGAAAGGACCGGTCCCGTGGCTCTCACCACGGCGCCCGGCCGGACCCCGCGCACCGGACCGGCCGGCCCCCGCCCCACGCGGCGTCGGGCCGGCCGGGCCCGGCTCGGTGAGGGCCTGGCGGGGTACGTCTTCCTCTCGCCCTGGCTCATCGGACTGATGGGCGTCACGGCGATCCCGATGCTGCTGTCGCTCTGGCTGAGCTTCACCGACTACGACATCCTCACGCCGCTGTCCGAGGTGCAGTGGGTGGGGCTGGCCAACTACGAGCGGATGTTCACCGCCGACCCGTCGTACTGGCACGCGGTGCGGGTCACGCTGACGTTCGCGCTGATCGCCGTACCGCTGAAGCTGGCCGCCGCGCTCGGCGTGGCGCTGCTGCTCAACCGCGCATGGCGCGGCGTCGGGCTGTTCCGCAGCCTGTTCTACCTGCCGTCGCTGCTCGGCGGCAGCGTCGCGCTGGCGATCGTCTGGGTCAACATGTTCAACCGGGACGGCGCGTTCAACTCGTTCCTCGCCCTGTTCGGCGTCGAAGGGCTGCCCTGGGTCAGCGACCCGGACTGGGCGCTGGAGACGCTGATGGTGCTGGCGATCTGGCAGTTCGGGGCGCCCATGGTGATCTTCCTGGCCGGGCTCAAGCAGGTGCCCACCGAGCTGTACGAGGCGGCGGCGGTGGACGGCGCCGGGGCGTGGCGGCGCTTCCGCGCGGTCACCCTGCCCATGCTCTCCCCGGTGATCTTCTTCAACCTGGTGCTGGAGACCATCAACGGCTTCCAGGGCTTCACCGCCGCGTTCGTGCTCAGCAACGGCACCGGCGGCCCGGTCGACTCCACCCTCATGTACACGCTGAAGCTCTACATCTCCGGCTTCACCGACCTGGAGATGGGCTACGCCTCGGCGATGGCGTGGGTGTTCCTGTTGGCGATCGGCGTGATCACCGCCGTCTTCTTCAGCACCGGCCGGTTCTGGGTGCACTACTCGGACGGAGACGACTCATGACAGCGCTCGCTGCCACCCGCCGGCCGGGCAGCGGCCGGAACGTGCTGCGGCTCGTCGTGCTCGTGGCGATCGTCGCGGTGGTGCTCTACCCGCTGTTCTGGATGCTCGGCACCTCGGTCAAGTCGCAGGCCGAGATCGTCAACAACGTCGGCCTGCTGCCGGAACGGTTCACCCCCGGCAACTACCTCGACGGCTGGACCAACTTCGACATCAGCTTCGGCCGGTTCTTCCTCAACAGCGCGCTGGTCAGCGGGCTCACCGTCGTCGGCAACGCGCTGTCCTGCCTGCTCGCCGCGTACGCCCTGGGCCGGCTGCGGTTCCGGCTGCGCAAGCTGTGGTTCACCGTCATGATCGGGACGCTGCTGCTGCCCGGGCACGTGCTGATCGTGCCGCAGTACATCCTGTTCCGCAGCCTCGGCCTGGTCGGCGGCGACTGGCCGTACCTGCCGCTGCTGGTGCCGCAGTTCCTGGCCACCGAGGCGTTCTTCGTCTTCCTCATGGTGCAGTTCATGCGCGGCATCCCGCGCGAGCTGGACGAGGCGGCCACCATCGACGGCGCATCCCCGTACGGCGTGTTCCGGCACGTCATCCTGCCGCTGAGCCGCCCGGCGCTGGTCACCACGGCGATCTTCTCGTTCATCTGGACCTGGAACGACTTCTTCCGGCAGCTGGTGTTCCTGTCCAGCCTGGAGGACTACACCGTCCCGGTGGCGCTGACCCTGTTCATCGACTCGACCAGCCAGAGCGCCGTCGGCCCGATGTTCGCCATGTCGGTGCTGTCCCTGCTGCCGGTGTTCCTGTTCTTCCTGGCCTTCCAGCGGATGCTCGTCGAGGGCATCAACACCAGCGGGCTGAAGGGATGACCACCGTGTCCGCCTCCACCGACGCCGTACCCGCCCACCCCGCGTCGGCCCGCGCCGACTGGCGGGACACGCTGCGCGAGGCGACCGACCTGGCGCTGCTCGGCTTCGCCGTGGCGCTCGCCGCACTGCCGGTGCTCACGCTCGCCCCGGCGCTCGCCACCGCCAGCGCCGCGCTGCACGACAGGTCGGTCACCGGCTCCTGGCCCGACGCGCGGACCAGCCTGGCCCGGTTCGGCCGGGCGCTGCCCGCCGGGCTCGCGGTCAGCGCCGTCGCGCTCGCCGCCGCCGCGCTGCTCGCCGCCGATTTGGTCGCGCTCGCCACCGGCCGGGTGCCCGGCGGCGGGCTCGCGCTCGCGCTCACCGCCGTCGTGGTGGCGGTCCTGCTCGGGTACGCGGGCCTGGTAGCCGTCGCGGTCGGGCGCACCGGCGGCCAGGGGTGGCGGGCCGCCGCCCGCCGGGTGGCGCGCGCCTGCCCGGAGCGCCCCGGCGTGTGGGCCGCCGCCGCCGGCATCTGCGCGCTGGCCGTGCTGCTGGGCGTGCTGGTCACGCCGGTCGCGGTGCCGATCCTCGGCGGGTACGCCCTCGCCGCGCTGCACGCGCTCGACGCCCGCCGCCCGGTCCCCGCCCCGGACCCGTCGTGACCGCCGAACCCCGGCTGGTGGTGGGCGGTGTCGAGGTGGCCCGGTACCTGGTCCGGCCGGACCTGGACCCGCGCCACGGGCCCCGGCCGTACCTGCATCCGGTGCGGACCCGGGCCGGCACCCCGGTCACCGACGCGCTCCCGGCCGACCACGTCTGGCACCTCGGCGCGTCACTGACCGTGCAGGACGTGAACGGCGTCAACCTGTGGGGCGGCCGGACGTACGTGCGCGGCACCGGCTACACCTGGCGCGACGACCACGGCGTGATCGCGCACACCGGCTGGCGGGAGCGGACCGCCGACCGGCTCGACCACGACCTGGAGTGGCGCGACCGGCACGGCCGGGCGCTGCTGCGCGAGCACCGGCGGATCACCGCCACCCCGGCCGGGGAGGACGCCTGGTGGCTGGACCTGTCCGCCACGCTCACCTCCGCCACCGGCGCCGACGTGCGCCTGGGCAGCCCGGCCACGAACGGCCGCCCGGGCGGCGCCGGGTACGGCGGATTCTTCTGGCGTGCCGTGGCCGACGGGGAAGCGCTGGTGCGCACCGCCGAGGCGGCGGGCGAGGAGGCGGTGAACGGCTCGGCCGCGCCCTGGCTGGCGTTGTCCGCCTCCGCGCCCGGAGGTGGCGCGTACACGCTGGTGTTCACCGGTCTGGGGTCGGGCGACAGGTGGTTCGTGCGCACCGCGATGTACCCGGGCGTCTGCGTCGCGTACGCGTTCGACAGCCCGGCGGTGGTCGCGGCCGGGCGGCCCCGGCACAACCGGCACCGGGTGCTGGTCGCCGACGGCCACCTCGACCCGGCCGACATCGCGGGCCGGGTGGACGCGGCGGTCATCCGGTGAGCGAGCCGCTTGGCGCCGCGGTCGCAGGCCGGGGCCGCGCCGGGGGCGGGCCGGAGGTGGTCTGCGTGGGCGAGACGATGGTGGTGCTCGCCCCTGATGACGGCGTGTCGCTGGAGCACGCCGCGCGGTTGACTGTCGGCGTGGGCGGCGCGGAGTCCAACGTGGCGGCCGGGCTGGCCCGGCTCGGGCACCGCGCGGCGTGGGTCAGCCGGGTCGGCGACGACCCGTTCGGGCGGCGGGTAATGGCCGAGGTCGCCGCCGCGGGCGTGGACGTCGGCCTGGTCACAGTGGATCCGGACGCGCCGACCGGGCTCTACCTGAAGGATCCGGGGCCGGACGGCACCCGCGTGCACTATCACCGTGCCGGGTCGGCCGCGAGCCGCCTCGGCGCCGCCGACCTCGCGCGTCCCGGGCTGGCCGGGGCACGCCTGCTGCACCTGTCCGGCATCACCGCCGCGCTCTCCGGCACCTGCCGTGACCTGCTCGTGTCCGCGTTGGACGGGCGGGCGCTGCCCGGCGCCCGGGTCAGCTTCGACGTGAACCACCGCCCGGCGCTCTGGCCCGCCGACCGGGCCGGCCCGGTCCTGCGTGACCTGGCAGACCGCGCCGACGTGGTGCTCGTCGGCCTGGACGAGGCGGCGGTGCTCTGGTCGGCGGACGATCCGGCCGCTGTTCGTGCGCTGCTGCCCGGCCCGGAGCTGGTGGTGGTCAAGGACGGTCCGGTCGGCGCGACGGCGCTGCCGCGTACCGGGCCGGCGGTGTTCGTGCCGGCGTTACCGGTGGACGTGGTCGAGCCGGTCGGCGGGGGGGACGCGTTCGCCGCCGGGTTCCTCTCCGGGCTGTTGCGTGGCCTCGACCTGCGAGCCTGCCTGCGGCTGGGGCACCTCACCGCCGCGCCGGTGCTGGCCGTGCCCGGCGACACCGCCCCGCCGCCGGACCCGGAGACGATCGTGCGTGCGCTGGCCCTGCCGGAGACGATGTGGACCGAGCAGGTCGGGGGAGGGAGCAGAGGATGAGCGGGCACGACTTCGAGGCCCTGTTCGGCGACGCGCGGGTGATGGTGATCCTGCGCGACCTGCCGCCCGGTGAGACGGTCCGGCTGGCGGAACTGGCCTGGGATCTCGGCATCGCCGTGGTGGAGGTGCCCATCCGTACCCCGGAAGCGGTGCCGGCGCTGCGCGCTGCCGTGACGGCCGGGCGGCGGCGGGACCGGATCGTCGGCGCGGGCACTGTGCGTACCCCGGCGCAGGTCGGTCAGGCGGTGGCCGCCGGGGCGGCGTTCACAGTGGCGCCGGGCCTGGACCTGGCGGTGGCCGACGCGGCGGCCGGGCACGGCGTGCCGCACCTGCCCGGCGTGGCCACCCCGACCGAGGCGCAGCGGGCGCTCGACCACGGCCTGGTGTGGCTCAAGGCGTTCCCGGCGGTCAGCCTCGGTCCGGCCTGGTTCCGGGCGGTCGCCGGGCCGCTGCCGGAGGCCCGGTTCGTGGCCACCGGCGGTGTCGACGCCGGCAACGCGGGCGACTTCCTCGCCGCCGGGGCGCGAGTGGTGGCGGTCGGGTCGGCGCTCACCGACCCGGCGCAACTGCCGCGCCTGGCCACGCTCGCAGCCGGCAGCGCGGTCACCTGACCGTACGGCCGGACGTGGTGGCGGTGGTCCGGACCGCCTTGACGATCGCCGGGATCGACCCGATCAGCAGCACCAGCGCCCAGATCAGCGCCACCACGGCGAACACCACGGCGCCCAGGTCGTCCAGGATGCTGACCAGGATCACCGGCACCAGGGCGTGCAGGAACTGCAGCACCACTGTGCACAGCAGCGTGGTCAGCGCCAGCAGCACCAGCCCTTTGTTGCGCAGGAACCGGGGCTGGGCGGCGAGCAGCAGCCCGGCCCAGACCAGTTTGAGCAGCAGCGCCAGCCCGAGCAGCGCCGCCGCGTCGTCGACCGGGAAGAACCCCCACACCGCGAGGTACGCCAGCGTGCCGAACGGCGGCGCCAGGAACAGCGAGACCATCACGGTCAGCTCGACGAACGCGATGATCAGCAGGACCAGCGCCACCAGCAGCAGCACGATCGAGAAGACGAGCGTGGCCACGCCCTGCACCCGGCCCTGCACCCGATCCGGCAGCACCAGGCTCAGGCAGAACAGCCCTGTCGTCCAGAGCGCCACCACGTCGATCAGCGCGAGATAGCCGATGCCCCGCCCGGACGGCTCGGACACCGCGCCGATATCGCCCAGCTCGACGCCGAGCTGCCCGGCGCTGCCCCGCAGCGCGCCGCTGGCGTCGCCGCCGCCGGTCAGCGCCGCCGCGCCCAGCTCCACGCCGACCACGAGCGCCACCGCGAGCAGGGCCAGCAGCAGGAACGGCTTGCGCAACTCACCCATGCCGCGTCTCCGTCCCGGTCAGGACCGGGCCAGCGTGACAGCGCATCCGCCACCTCCCGGACAGCGCAGGAGCACCTCGGTCTCCCGGTCCACGGCCACCTTCGCCACCGCCGGGCCGTTCGCGTCGGGGGCGACCTCGTCGGTGACCGTGACGTCCGCGTCGCCCGGAGCGGGGGCGGTCACCCGGAACGGCGTCGTGCCGCGCAGCACGAGCGTGCGCAGCGCGCCCGGGTCGGCCACCCGCAGCCGGCACACCGTCCCGAAGGCGAGCGTCACCCCGTCGGCGGTGGTGGCCGGTTCGGCGGCCGGCGGCAGGCACGTCACCGCCACCGTCGCCGGGTCGACCGTCCCGGATCCGCGCCCCAGGCGAGCGAGCGCGCCCGGCCCGGCCGCCGGGTCGCCCGGGTCGTCGTGGCCCCCGGCCACCGCCACCACGTACAGCGCCACCAGCAGCACGGCCACCGCCACCAGCAGCACCTTCTGCCGCCCGCTCACGGTGCCGTCTCGGTTCGCGACTGCGGGGCTCGCAACACCGGCTCACTCCTCGCGCTCACGGCCGGACGACGGGCGTGAAGCGGATCTCGTCCACCCCGGCGAAGTACCTGTCGGTGCCCTGGGTCTTGCTCACCGCCACGAGCGTCAGCTTGTGCGGGCCGCGGGTCAGCTCCACGGTGCCCACGTCCACCTCGTCGGTGCGGACCACCGTCGGGCTGAACCCGAAGAACGTGTCGCCGACCTGCCGGCCGTCGACCAGCCAGATCGTGTTCGCGTAGTCGAACGACGTGGTCCGCACGGTGGAGAACCGCCAGGTGCCGTCGGCCGGCAGGTCCACCTGCACCGTCACCCGGTCGCCCACGCCCCGGCCCAGGAAGAACAGCTGCGCGTCACCGGACCACACCACGTCGCAGCAGTTCTTCTGCGCCACCACCTCCGCCTTCACGCCGGTGGGGGACTGCACCGCCGCGCCGGAGACGAGCGTCTCCGCCTCCACGGTCACCGCATTCGCCTGCGGCGGGGCCGGGGTGTCCGGTCCGCGGGTCACCAGCCAGGCCACCACCCCGGCCACGACCAGCACCAGCGCCGCGGCGGCCGCGATCCACGGCCACGGCGCGCGCTTCGGGGGTACGACGGCCCGCACGTCGTACGTGACCCGGCCGCTGGACCGGGAACTCTCCTCCGGCGCGGTGTTCGCCGAGTACGCGAACCCGGTCATGTCGTAGCGCCGGGGCGGCGTGCCTGGTGGCACGGCGAGGCGCACCAGGAACGACACCGAGCCCTGCCCGGGCACCACCCGCTGCGGCTCGGCCACCGTGAACCAGGCACGCTGGCTGCCCTCACCGGGCGCGACGTCGAAGACGACGGTGTCCGGCGCGGTGCCCGGGTTCGACACGGTGAACGTCAGCTCACCGTTGTTACGGGCGTCCAGTGTGAACTGCTCGGCGGCGGCGACGACTGTCCATTCGGTGGTCATGACGGCTCCTCGGGCGGATCGTGGGGCAGGGGTGCTGGTACGTGGGCCCGGCCGACAGCGCGGACCGTCGCCACCCCGGCGGCGGGCTCGGCGTCGTCCGGCTCGGGCGTCTCAGCGTCGGCCGGGGAGGCGAGCACCTCGACGGTGACCGCTGCCGGTTTCTCCGCCTCGACGATGCGGGTGACCAGCGCGAGCCGGTCGGCGGCGGCCGGCGGCACCCGCACCACCAGGTGGAAAGGCCGTTCGGGCGGCTCGTCCAGCACGAACCCGGTCACGCCGGTGGCCAGTTCCAGCGCGGTCCGCATCCCGTACGGGGTGCCGCGCCACCGGGCCAGCAGCGCGCCGTGCGCGACCAGGTCCCGCAGCCGGCCCATCGGCAACGGCAGTGGCGCGTCGGCGCGGGGCGCGGCGACCACGTGGTCCATCGCCACCCAGCGGGTCAGGTAGGCCACGAACCCGTCCGGCGTCCGGTACGGCCCGAACAGCGCGTCGACGTCGGCGAGCACCGCCTCGTCCGGGGCGTGCAGCGCCTCCATCACGTCCAGCAGCGCGCCCAGCACGCTGCCCGGCCCGGCGGCCCGCTGGTACGCGGCGGGCAGCAGCCGCTCAATCGCCGCTCGGCGCATCCTGCCGCACCACCTCGATGTCGTGCTCGCCGGAGCAGAGCAGCCAGGTGCCGGGGACGGTGACCACGTCGGCGGTGGCCTGGTTGGCGCTCGCCGTCCAGTCCTCGCCGTCGCCGCTGCGGAACACGCCGCGCTCACCACCGGCGAGCACCAGGCGCCCGGCGCCTGACGTGCCGGTGGGCGCGGTGGCGGCGATGGCGTCGACCGGGACGAACCGGGTCCGGTCCCGCAGCGGCAGCCCGCAGTTGACCATCACCGGCGACCACTGCGGCTGCCCGGCGAGCGTGTCGAGGCGGACCACGCCGCCGCTCTGCGTCGCGGCCAGCGCGAGCGGGCCGCTGAACGCCAGGTCCCGGCAGGTGCCGCCGATCCAGCCGGACGCCATCGACTGCCACTTCACGTCCGACTCGAACAGCCGGGTGCGGTGGCAGCCCTGCCCGGGCTTCTTCGGGTCCGGCTCGCCCGCGCCGCACCACAGCAGCGTGGCCGGACCGTCGTACTGCACGGCGAGCACCCGGTTGTCGACGTTGGCGAGGCCGACGTGGGCGAACGTGCCGGGCCGTCCGGCCGCTGTGGACAGGTAGACCCCGAACCCGGCCTGCGCGGCCACCGCCACCCCCGGCGCGCCGCGCTCGGAGACGAACGCGCGCACCGCGTAGAAGCCCCGGTCCGCGTCGGCCGGGTCGACCAGGATCTGCAACGGCACCGCGCCGGGCAGCAGCGGCACCTCGTACAGGCCCGCGTCGGTGGCCAGCAGCAGCGCGCCGGTGCCGTCGCGGTCGATCCAGGCCAGATCGCGTACGCCGGAGTCGAGGTCGGTCAGCAGCGTCCACGTCTCGCCCAGGTCGGTGCTCAGCCGGACCCGGGAGCCACCGGCGTCGCGGGTGGTCACCACCGCCACCGAACCGGCCCGGGGGACGACACCGGGGCGTACCGGGGCGGGCGCTGGCACCACCCGTACCACCGTCTCGCCGTCGAACCGGCCCGCCGGTTCCCAGCCCGCCCCGGCGTTCGTGGAGCGGAACAGCACCGGGCCGCCGCCGGCGTACCAGGTGTCGGCCTGGTACTGGTCCACCGCCACGGTGCGCACCTGCGCGTCAGGTGCCTCGTCGACCACGAACCGCACCGACTCGACGTAGCGCACGCCCGGCTCGGCGTGCTCCAGCATCCGGTACACGTTGGAGGCGCGCAGCGGCTCGCCGAACGCCCAGCCGGCCGGGTTCAGCGGCGTGGGCAGCGGGCTGAGCGTCTGGTGCAGCCGGTCGTGGATGCGGCGGCGCACCGCGTCCACGTCCTCCTCGCGGCGCACCACCACCCGGGCCTGGATGGACACCGCCTTGTACCGGGCCCAGCCCGCCCGCACCGCCGTACCCAGGGCGCGGCGACGTTCCAGGTCGGCCTCGACCCGGCGGCGGGCCTCCTCCACCTCGTGCTCGCGCAGCACCTCCACCGGCAGCCGTCCGCCGGGGCGGGCCGCGTCCGGCACGTACGGCACCAGCACCACCTCGACCTCGCCGGGCCGGGCGAAGCTGTAGACGGCGGACCGGGTGAACGCCCGCGCCCGTGCCACCGCCCCGGAGCCGGTGGCCAGGATCTCGAAGTCCCGGGCGGTCACCGCGCGCTGCTGGGCGAAGAACTCGTACGGCCCGCGCGCCAGCACCGACTCCAGCGACTCCAGCTCCCGTCCGCCGGTGGCCGGCGCCGGGTTGTCCACCTTCACCCCGGGCAGCGGGTCGCGCAGGCTGGTCAGCACACCCGCTGCCACGTTGCCGGCCGGCCCGCCGCCGCAGCGGTACCAGAGCCGCACCTGCCGCCCGGCCGGCGGCACCGCCGCCACAGTGGTCGCCCCGGCCGCCCCCTCGACGGCCGCAGCGCCCACGACCGGGCGCAGGTCCAGCGCCGGGGCGAACGTGACCACCCCGGAAGCCCGGTCCACCAGGTAGACCTTCGCCTGCGGGCCGACACCGGCGAAGCTGTCCACCGGCCGCCAGATCTCGTACGTGCGCCCCTCGTGCTCGCGGGCGGCGGCGCCCAGCTCCACCGAGCCGGCCGGCACCTCTACCCCGAGCAGCAGGTCCAGCGCCTCGGTGGTACGCGCCAGCGGCGCGCGGGCGGCACGCAACACCTGACCGGGCTGTCCGGTGCCGGTGCCCAGCAGCTCCGCCTCGACCGGCTCGCAGTGGTGCACCCGTACCGTCACGGTGGTCTCCCCGGCGGGCAGCACCGCCGGTTCGGTGGTCACGAAGACGACCGGCCGGGGGTCCGCGCCGCGGGCCGCGGCGACCCGGGTGCCGGCCGGCACCCGCACCGGGCCGCGGTCCGGGCCGGTGCGGGTCAGGCGCACGTCCGCCCAGGCCGCCGCCGGTGGGTGCCGGGTGACGCCGAGCAGGTTCAGGAACGCCACGTACGCCTTCTCCGGCAACTGGTTCAGCCGGTAGATCATCACCTCGGTCAGGTAGGCGAACGCCTCCACCAGCGCCATGCCCGGGTCGTGCGCCGACAGGTCGGTCCAGTCCGGGCAGGACCGGGCGATGCGTTCCCGCGCCTCGGTGACCAGGTCGAGGAAGGCGCGGTCGTCCAGGTGCGGCACCGGCAGCGTCATGACGTGCCCTCCTCGTCTGCGGTCTCCTCGTCGGCGGGGAGCAGGTCGACGGAGAACACCAGGTGGCCGGGGGAGAGGCTGGCCCGCACCCGGTAGTCGAGCCGGATCACCAGGCGCCACGGGTCGTCCGGGTCCGGGCCGGCGTCCACATCGAGCACCTCGACCCGGGGCTCCCAGCGGCGGATCGCCTGCCGCACGTAGTGGATCGCCAGCCCGGCGGTGGTGTCGTCGTTCGGCGCGAACACGAGCCGGTGCAGCCGAGACCCGTACCCGGGGCGCATCAGCCGTTCCCCGGGCGTGGTGGACAGCAGCAGGTACAGCGCCTGGCGTACCGTCTCGTCGCCGTCGGTCATGGCGAGCCCGCCGGCGGCGGTGAGCGCGAGACCACCGGCGCGGCCGGCGTCGAAGCCGGCGCCGACGAAGCGGAAGGCCCTCATGCGTCCGCCCCCAGGAAGCTCTGCCGCACGTCGCGGACCTGGTGGTGCACGGTGCCCGGCGGGGTGCCGTCGGTGAGGCCGTCCAGGTGCGACAGCACCACCGGCTGCCGGTCCACCCGCACCCACGTGCTGTAACCCACTGTGACGGTCAGCGTGTGCAGGCACGGTTTGATCGTCGGGCCGTAGTTCGGGCAGGCGGTGATGTCGCGCCCCTCCGGGTCGGGACGGGTCAGCACCGGCACGGCCTGGACCGTCACCCACTCCTGGGACGGGCGGTTGCTCACCCGCCCGTCGTGTCCGCAGGTGATCAGCGAGTCGCGGTGGATCCAGCGCATCAGCCACCTCCGGCGGAACGGGCGAGCGTACGGGCCTGGGCGGCGGCGGTCTCGGCGTCCTCGGCCGCCGGGGCGTGCAGGAAGTCGACGGTGCGGCCGCGCACCACGACGGCCCGGCCGGGCGCGGAGAGCACCAGGTCACCGGCGGCGTGCACGGTGGTCAGCTCGGGGCGCAGCTCGACGAAGCTGCCCGCGTCGGTGGCCAGCCGCAGCGTGCGCCCGTCGTCGTCGATCACGATGGACTGCCCGGTGCCGGTCCGCATCGACCAGCGCCGCGAGCGCCCGGACACGATCCCGGTGTCGTACGGCTCGACCGCGCCGAACAGCGAGCCGAGCACCACGCCCGAGGCCGGCTCACCGCCGGGCAGCGCCACCAGCACGGTGTCGTCCGGGTCGGGCAGCGCGACGATGCCCTTGCCCCGGCCCGCGCCCGGGCAGAGCACCGCGAGCCAGCCGGCGTCCAGATCCCCGTACGCGGGAAGCGTCACCCGGGCCCGGCCCAGCCCGTCCGGGTCGTCGACGTCGGTGACGGTGCCGAGCGTGACCGTCGCCGCCGGGGGCGCGGCCGTCGGCGGCGGGCCGGGCGGCGCCGTGGCGAACCGGGTCAGGTGCCCGTCGGCGTCCACCGTGTGCACCACCTCGGTGAGCACGTACACCCCGGCGACCGGGTCCGGGACGCCGGCCAGCGCGATCCGCCGGCCGGGCCGCAGCGCCGGATCGCCCTCCGCGGTGCCCTCGGCAGTGACCAGCGCGGCGACCCGGGCGTCCAGCCCGGCCTGGGCCAGCGCGGCCAGCTCGTCGTCGCTGCGGCCGGGCTGGTCGACGGCCGTACGGACGCCGTCCGCGCCGACGTCACCCGGCTCCGCGCGCAGTGGGATGCGCCGTCCGCTGCGGGCCTCGTCCGCGCGCTGGCCCAGCGCCTCCGCGCGCTGCGGGTGCCAGCCGAGGACGGCGCACGCCGCGCCCGCCCGGTCCAGGTTCTCGGTGATCCGCAGCGCGTGCACCGTCTCGCCGAGCGTCAGCGGCAGCGGCTCTCCGTAGCCGTCCAGCGTGACGAGCCGCAACCGGTCGCCGTCCACGCTCAGGTGCAGCCCGGCCCGGCCGGCCACCTCGCACAGCAGGTCCAGGTCGGTGTGCCGGTGCTGGAGCAGCCGGTCCAGGCGCGGCCCGTCGTCCTCGGCCGCCACGCTCAACCCGAGCCCGGCGCACAGCTCGGCGGCCAGCTCGGCGGCGGTCACCGACTCGAACACGCGCAGCTCCTGGCGCTTGCGCAGCCGGTGCAGCGGGTCGTACGCCCGGATCCGCGCCAGCGGCACGCCGTCACCGGCGTACTCCCGCTCGACGGCTGTCACCTCACCGGTGAACAGCGCCTCCGCCTGCCCGTCGAGGCGCACGTCAAGGGTGGCGCCGGGGCGTACCGGAGGGTCGAGAGGGCCCGCGCCGGGGGCGGCGGCGAGCGTCAGCTCGCACTGCGCCGGGCGGTCCAGGCGGGCGGCGACCCGGACGGCGCGCAGCCGGGCCGGGTCGGCCAGCGGCCGGCCGTCGACTGTGACCATTGCGGCCCGGCTCACGGCGTACCCCCTGTGGTGACGGCATCCGGCGGGACGGTGACGGCGCCGACCGGGGGCACGGCCAGCGCGGTGCCGGCGGGCACCGTGAGCGGGTCGGTGATGCGGTTGTGCTCGGCGAGCAGCCGCCAGCGCAGCGGCGAGCCCAGCGCGTCGTGGGCGAGCAGGTCGAAGCGCACCCCTGACCAGCCCGGCTCGGCCGCGCCGTCGGCGGCGGCGACCACCGCCGAGCCGGGTGCGACGGCAGGCGTGCTCGCGGCGGCCAGTTCCTCCTCGAATCCGGCGCGTGCCGCTTCGGCGCTCTCCGCGGCCCGGACCAGCTTCAGCCGCAACCAGGAACGCCGGGGTGTGCCGGTGAGCGTGAACGCGTCGAAGCGTTCCGCGATCGCGGTGATCACGCCCGGGACGTTCCAGGTCTTGCCCCAGACCAGGCGGACCAGCGGCGGGCGCAGCCAGCCGTGCTCGACCGTCGAGTTCTCGGCGAGCATCCACAACGGCCGGGTCAGCGCGCGCACGTCCTGCGGCCGGGCCGGCGACTCCACGAAGTCGACGTCGAAGAGCAGATCGAGGACCAGTTCGGTACGGCCGCCGCCGGTGAAGACCAGCGGATCGTCGGCCAGCCCGGCACCGGTCAGCGGACCGTCCGGGCCGCCGCGCGGGCGTACCCCGGCCAGCCGGGTCACCTGCACGGTTTCCGGGTTGAGCAGGCAGTCGACCCGGGTGCCGGACTCGTCCACGAGGAAGGCGACGCGTTCCATCAGTCACCCGCCTGTTCCCGGTCCAGCCGGGCCGTGTCACTCCACGGCGTGGCCCGCGAGGGATGCCACGCCGGTTCGGCCGGGAGCGCCGGCCACGGGTCCGTGGGTCCACCGTCGGTCGCCCGGCCCGCGCCGGCCGGGTTCGTCGTCCGGGACGGGCCGGTGTCGTCCGGCAGGGCCGGCCACGGTCCGTCGGTCGCGTGCCGGAGCTCGCCGCCGCGGGCCGGGTCGTGCCCATTGGGGTACGGCGAGCCCGCGGTCCGCGCCGGGGGGCGGTCGACCGATCCGGTCCCGCGGCGACCGTTCGCGTATCCGGTTCGGCCGTCCCTCGTGCGTTCGGCTGGTTCGTGCGGCAACGACGGTGGCGCCGTGGCGAAGACGAGCGAGGGCACGTCCCCTCGATCGGGCGGCAGGTCCGCCTCAACAGCGGCCTCCCGGGAGCGGCTTCGGCGGACCTGTGCGAGGCTCCGGAGCGCCCGGCCCGTGCTGAGGCCGGGCCACCGCTCCGCGGCTGACGGCGGGGCCGAGTCGCCTGAGGTGACGCGGCCCGGCGATCCCGTCGCGTCACGGCTGCCGTCCGGGCCGGTGCGCCGGCCGGTGCTGGTGGGCGCGCCGGTGTCGGTTGACCTGCTGGCGCCGGTTGACCTGTCGGTGCTGTTGCGATCACTGCTGCCGGTGCCGGTGCCGGTGCCGGTGCCGGTGCCGGTGCCGGCGCTGCTGGTCCCTGCCCCTGTTGTTCGTCCGGCACCGGCGGTCGCTGTGCTCTCTGTGGCTGTTGCTGTGACGCCGGTGCCGGTGCCGGTGCCGGTGCCGGTGCCGACGCCGGTGGCCGGGGTGCCGTGGGTGCGTGGTCTGCCGAAGGCGTCCCGCGACCCGGATCCTTCGGCGACGCACGCCGATCCGGCCGGGCCGCGTGACGTTACGCACCCACACGCCGGAGCGTCCTCACGTGACCTGGCACCGTCCGGGCGTACCGCCTGGCCCGAGCGGCACCGAGTGTCCACCGTCGGCGGGAACGTCTCCGGCCCCGCCGCGCCCTCCACACCGTCCGGACGTGTGGACGCCGCTCCGAGCCCGAGCAGTGCCGCACCCCGTCCGAGCGGTCCAGCGGATCTCTCACCCTCCGAGATCCCCGTCCCACCCTCCAAGACATGCGGAAGATCTTGGTAGGAAACGGCCCCTATGGGGGCCATCTCGTACCAAGATCTCGGCGGGCCGTTGCGGGAAGCGGCGAGTCCGTTGATCAAACGTGCCATCCAGTTCCGCCACCGGCCCCTCTGGCGCCGTTCGACGGAGGTCGGGAAAGGAGCGGAGGGCGGGGAAGGAGCGGATAGCGCGGGAGGGTCGGCGGGCAGGGGAGGATCGGCGGGCGGGGGAAGGTCGCGCAGCAGGCCGGGGGCGTGCGCCGCCACCAGGCGCCGCCAGTGCTCGGGAGCCTGGCCGGGAGGACGTGGCGCGTCGTCCGGCGCGGACGGTGTGCCCGGACCGGACAGGCGGTCGGCGGTGGCCCGCAGCGCGCGGGCCAGCCGGTCACGCGGTCGCCGGGGCGGCGGCACCGCCGGCCTCCAGCTCCAGGCCCTCGTACGCCAGGGTCAGCGCCTCGATGGCGATCTCCTGCGACAGGGTGTTCAGGTGTGCGCCCCGCCACCGGGTCGGCCAGGCGTTGATCATGTTCCAGCGCAGAACCTCGGCGGTGCCGGCCGGGTCCAGCAGCACCACCGACACGTTGCGCCGGTTGACGGTGCCCTTCGCCGCCGCGTTCACCCAGTCCCACAGCTCCCGTGAGCTGGTCAGGCCGAAGTGGAGCGTGACCGGGGCGTACTCGACCTGGCCGGGCACGGCCCGGATGCGTTCGTTGCCCGCCTCCCGGTACGACAGCGCCGGTATCGCCACCTCGAAGCCGCTGACCTCGGTGAAGTGCCCGTTGGTGACGCCGTTGATCAGCAGCTTGAAGTGGTAGGCCCGGTACGGGTCGACGGGCGCTCCCGGCTGCGGCGTCGCGGTGGTGGGCATGTCAGCCTCCGATCGTCTCGGTCTCGGTGCCGCCGGCCCACTGGCTCAGCTTGAACACCACGAACTCCGCGGGCTTGACCACCGCGATGCCGATGTGGGCCACCACCATTCCGGCGTCGCGGACGTCGGCCGGGTTGGTCTCCTCGTCGCACTTGACGAAGAACGCCTCCTCGGGCGTACGGCCGAGCAGCGCGCCGTCGCGCCACACCCGGGTCAGGAAAGCGCCGATGTCGCGGCGGATCGAGCGCCACAGCGTGAAGTCGTTCGGCTCGAACACCATCCAGCGGGTGCCGTTGGAGATGGCCTGCTCGATGGAGATGGACAGCCGCCGCACGTTCAGGTAGCGCCACTCGCTGGCCTCGGCGGCGAGCGTGCGGGCGCCCCACAGCCGGATGCCCTCCCCGGCAAAGAACCGGATCACGTTGACGCCCTTGGGGTTGAGCACGTCGTGCTCAGGGCGGGTGACCCGGTACGCGAGGTCGACGGCGCCGCGTACCGGCTCGTTGGCGGGTGCCTTGTGCACGCCGCGCAGCGCGTCGGTGCGGGCCCAGATGCCCGCGACGTGCCCGCTCGGCGGGGTGAGCACGAGGTCGCCGCTGAGCGGGTCACGGACCCGGATCCACGGGAAGTAGAAGGTGGCGAAGTCCGACTGCCGGGGCCGGTCGCCGCCGGTGCCGGGCGGTTCGTCGTCGGCGTCGCCCGGCGTACCCTCGGCGGGCTTGTCGGACGTCGAGGTCGAAGCGGCCGACGCGGGCTTGGGCGGCTTGCCCGGGGTGGCGACCCGGGTGAGCCGGGAGACGTCGGTGACCTCGGGCGGCGGGTCGCAGATGGCCACCATGGTGCGCAGCCGCTCGGCCATGCTGATCAGCGCCTCGTGCGAGACCGGATCGTGGTAGCCGGGGGCGGCCAGGATGGAGACCTCGTCGATCGCCTCCAGCAGCTCCAGGCCGCCGCGCCGCCCGCCGGTGCCGGTGAGCCGTCCGCCCTCGCCGACGTTCACCACCCAGCAGCGGGTGCCGCCGTTGTCCAGGAAGCCGAACACGGCGCGGGCCAGCGGGGTGCTCTCCAGGTGCTCGCCGTCGGCGTACAGCCGCAGGAACTCGGTCCAGCTGTTCACCGCCAGCACCTCGCCGACGTGGGCGGTCCGGTTGGGCGCGACCCCGACGAAGGCGGCGGTGCTCATGCCGACCGGTCCGATCGGGCGGGCCCCGCTGGGCACCTCCTCGACGTAGATGCCGGGGGAGAAGTAGGTGGGCATCGGTCCTCCTCGGACGTCAGTCGGGGGCGCGGACGACGACCAGGTGGTCGCCGTCCGGGTCGAGTTCGGCGGTGTGGACGCGGCCCGCGCCGATCAGCCGGATCCGCACCGGAGCGTCCGGCGAGTCGGGGTCGTGCGGCACGCCGGCCAGCCGGAACCGGCCGGCGGCGTCGGTCTCGGTGGCCTGGGCGCTGCCCACCAGCTCCACCCGGACGGCGGCGAGCGGCTGGTCCTGCGGGCCGACCACCCGGCCGTCGAGCGTGCGCATGCCGAGCTGCCGCAGTCGCAGCGGGTGCCGCACCGGCGGCGCGGCCGGGACCGGCCGGTCGATGCGGGCCGGCACGTCCAGCAGCAACGCCGGCCGGGGCGCCACGCCGAGTGCCCGCCACAGCGCCGGGTCGCCGGTGGCGAGCACCAGCTCCGGCCGGCCCGCCGTGGTGGCGGCGGCGAGCACCCGGTCCAGCGCCGCGAGGGCGGCCGGCCCGCCGCCCGCGACCAGCAGCCGGACCACGAACCGGTACGGCTCGCGCGCCGCGCCGCCGGCGGCGGTCTGCCGGGCCGGCCGCAGCTCCAGCGGCCAGACCGTGAGGCCGCCGTCGGGGTCGTCGCGCGGCGGACCGACCGGTACGGGCTCACCCGCGGCTCCGGTCAGCCAGCTCGCGACGTCCTCGACGGCCGCCTCGATCGCTCCGGTCATCGCGGTGGCGTCCCCTGGATCCGGTACGCGATGGCCTCGTTCCAGACGTGTGGGTAGACGCCGATTTCGAAGTAGCGGGTGAACCGGTTGATCGGCGCGTTGGTGTGGTCGTGCCAGAGCAGCCACACCGGGGCGATGGTGAACAGCACGTAGTTGAGCGCCACCAGCGGCAGGTAGAACGGGCCGAGCAGCCGGGCCTGGAACACGTGCACGTCCTCGTGGCGCTGGATGCCCGGGCTGGATCCGGCGCACACGGTGCCGATCGTGGTGGCGTACCGGGGGGAGACGCCCTCGATCACGTTGACCCGGCCGCTGCCGGCCGAGACGATCCGGTCGAGCTGGTGGCCGAAGACCAGGTGCAGGGCTAGGAAGAGCGCCCCGGCGAACGTGTTGAGCAGGCTCCAGGTGTGGTCGACCACGAAGAGGAAGATCCCCTTCGGGTCGGGGCCGTACGTGCCGGCGGAGGCGGACGCCCAGCCGAAGGGCGCGCCGAGGAGCAGTCCGACGACCGCGCCGACCAGCAGGCCGACGGTGCCGGCGGCGAGTTGCCCGAGTACGGCGCCGAAGACGACCTGGACGGCGGCGCTGAGGATGCCGAAGATCATGGGGGTCACCTCTCTCAGACCCAGGAGCGGACGTAGCGGGGCTCGCGGCCCTGGGCGAGCTGGGTCGGCGACGCCTGCGTCGCCTGCCGGTTGCCAGGGGGGAGTTGGTTGACGCCGAGCGCGGCGGAGAAGATCACCAGTCCGTTGAAGAACGCGATGATCCACTTCTCCGGGCCTGCGTCGGTGGCGAACGCGGCGGTCAGGTAGGACAGCAGCAGCGCGAAGCCCAGCGCGATCCACTTGCGGGCCTTGTCGCCGCTCGGGCCGATCAGCCCGCCGATGACGTTCGTGGCGAGCAGGGTGGCGGCGCTGGCGCCGGTGAGGCTGCCCAGGGCGGCCCAGGTGAAGAGATCGTTCACGGCGATCCCCCTCTTTTTCGATGGTGCGGTGGTGCGGCCGGGGTGGGATGGTGCGGCGGCGTTCCGGGGTGCTGGACCCAGGTTCCGCCCGGTGCGGTGGTGGGCCGCCGGCGCGGGCGCCGTCGGTGGTCGGAGCGGCTCAGGCCGGCGGACCGGCGGGTCGAGTCGGCGTGTCGGGTGCGGCCGGGGCGCCGGTGGTGGCCGGAGCGGGGCCGGCTGACGCGCCCGGGCCGGTGAGGGCGCCCGGGCCGAGGGCGGCGCCGGTGGTGCCGCCCGGGTCGGTGGTGGCCGTCGCGTCCGGGCCGCCGCGGGAGCGCCGTCGCCGCATCAGCAGCACGAACGCCACGGCGGCGACCAGCAGCAGGACGACCACGGCGCCGACGACCGGCAGCCAGGGGAAGGAGCCGTTCCCGGTCACCACCGCGGCCGGGCTGGTGGCCGGCGGCGGGGGCGCCTGGGCGACGGCGCGCAGCTCGGCCGGCTTGGGCTGGTTGGCGACCACCTTCCAGCTGACCGAGCGCCCGGTGACCGTGCCGTTGGTGTCGAGCACCCGGCCGGGGAACGTCACCGAGATCTCGAACGCCATCAGGGTCATGAAAGCCTGCTGCTGGCGCGGATCCTGCTGCCCGACCATCCCGCCGTATTTCTTCGGGTCCAGCGGGAGCGAGAAGCGATACAGATCATCGTCTCGAACAAGATTCACGCTTTCGCTCGTGAATTGCGCCAGCGGCGTTTTCCGGTACGTGATCTGAATGCCGTACGAGGTCGCGTCCTCGTACCGGCTCTCCGCCCCGGGCGGAAGTGAGGGAATGTTCGGCCGCAGTTGCGCGAAGGCGACCGCCGGGTCCGGGTTGCGTTGCCTGAGCACGGACTTCGGCGCGGTGAGCAGGAGCTGGCCGGAGACGGTGTCGTCGTCGTTCACGGTCAGCCCGAGGTTGAGCTGCATGCAGCCGCTCAATATCGCCACGAGGGCGAGACACACCGCGAGGCGGAATGCCCGGCTGCGGCGGAGTCTCGTATTCATGCGCTCAGTGTGAGCTGACGCCGGCCGCCGGGCAGTCCGTGATCGGTCGCAGTTCTGTCGCCGATCTTACCGGCCACCTCTCCCATTCGGACGACCTCGAAAACGCGAGCGATCGATATTCTGAAGGATTGTCGCGACTCCGATTCGCCGACGGTCCCCGCGCCGGCCCGGCCGGTGGCCCGCGGTCAGCCCGGCGGCTGCCAGTCGGCGTACCGGGCCATGCCGCGCAGCGCCGCCTTCGACGGGGTCAGCCGGATCGTCGTGTCGCGCAGGGCCACCGCCACCGGGTTGCGCAGTTGCTGGCCGTACCGGGCGGTGCGCAGGGCCGCGCGCGCGACCGCCTGGCTGCGCGGTCGCCGCTGCCGGTCGTACGAGGCCAGCGCGCCGGCCAGGTCCGCCGTGCCGGTGGCGCAGACGGCGCCCAGCACCACGGCGTCCTCGATCGCCTGCCCCGCGCCCTGGCCCAGGTGCGGCGTCATCGCGTGCGCGGCGTCGCCGAGCAGCGCGACCCGGCCCTGGACGTAGGTCGGCAGCGGAGTGTCCAGGTGCAGCAGATCCGTCCGGAGCACCGCCTCCGGTGGCGTGGCCGCCAGCAACGCCGGGATCGGCTCGTGCCAGTCGCCGAACCGCTCCCGCACGGCGGCCAGCTCGTCCGGCTCGCGCCCGCCGGGCGGCGCGACGTCCGCCGCGTACCAGTAGAGCCGGCCGTCGCCGAGCGGAACGGTGCCGAACTCGCGGCCGCCCCCAGGTGACTGCCGTCGCCACCGGCACGGGCCAGGCGATCGCCGCCCGCCAGGCCGTCGAGCCGGAGTACGCCGGTGGCGGCGCCGCCGGCCACAACCGGCGGCGCAGCGTGCTGTTCAACCCGTCCGCGCCGACGACCAGGTCCGCCGCGAGGACGTCGGTCGTGCCGTCGGTCCGGCAGGTCACCGACGGCGCTGTGGCGTCGACGTCGACGACCTCGACGCCGGTGCGGAGCGCCCCGGACGGCAGCGCGTCGCGCAGCAGGCGGTGCAGGGCGGTCCGGTGGATGCCGAGGGCCGCGGTGCCCAGGGTGGCCTCCAGGTCGGCGCCCTCGATCCGGGACAGCCACCGGCCGTCGCGGGTGCGAAGTCCACCGGGCGTGTCGGGCCGGCCGTCGCGCCGCACGGCGTCACCGAGGCCGAGCGCGTCGAGCCCGCGCAGCGCGTTGGCCATCAGCGTCAGGCCGGTGCCGAGTTCGCGCGGGCGGTCCGCGCGCTCCAACACCGTGACGCGCCATCCGCGCCGACGCAGCGCGACGGCCGCCTGCTGGAGGCGACCCACCGGCCGGAGCTGCGCGCGATCCTGCACCACGGCAGCGTCCTGCGCGTCCAGGCCCGCGAGCTGCTGTCCCGGGCGGGCGCCGCGGAACCGCTGCGGCAGGGCGACCAGTTCGTGGCGTTCGTCGACGGGCTGCTCTTCGACCGCCTGGTCGGCGCGGGCGCGCTCAGCGCCCCACCGCCCGGCACCCCGGCCGGCCGGGACGACCTCAGAGCGGCGGTACGCACCCTGCTGCGCGCGTTCACCGGAGCGTGACCCGCCGTCACCGCGTCGAGGGCTCCGCCGCGACGATCCGGAAGACCGGGATGCCGGCGGCGACCCGGGCGAAGTCGGCGAGCGGGGCGTGCCGGTCCACCGGCGCGTGCGGGCGCGCGCCGGGGGCGAGCGCGAGGTGCCGGCGCAGGATCGGTGGCCGCTGCGCCACCGGCACCTCGACCAGCCGGACCGGTTCGCGGCGGCGACGGCGCAGCACCACCCGGCCGCCCGCGGCGCGCACGTTAGCCACCCAGTTGGCCCGCTCGCCCAGCATCGACACGACGTACCGCTCGCCGTCGTGATCGGCGACCACTATCGGCACCGAGACGATCCGCCCGGTGCGGCGGCCGGGCACCTCCATGGTCATCCAGTGCCGCGGAGCGAGGCCGACGCCGTACTGCCACGCCGACAGCGCGTTCAACATCCGGGCCGGCCGGTTCGGCCGGCCGCCCCGGTACATCCACGTTATGACACCGCCCATCGGACCCCTCCTTCGCCCGTACCCATTGACCGGCAGGCGCGCGGTGGCGGCCAGGGCCGATCGGCCCGTACCCGTCCACCCCCGTCCCGGCCGGGCTGGGCGACGCGCCGCGGAGCCTGGGCCAGGCCGTCCGGGCCGCCGGTGGCGCGCTCGCCGCCGAAGCGCTGACCGGCGCTCAGGCGCTCTCCCGGGCGACCAGCGTCGACGGGAACGCGGTGCTCGGGGCAGCCGGCGCGCGCGTCAGCACGGCCGTGGCCGCCGCGGCGGCGATCCGGTCGACCGGATGGGTCGCCGTGGTCAGCGGCGGGCTGCTCACGGCCGCGTACGGCAGGTCGTCGAACCCGGCCACCGCCACGTCGTGCGGCACCTGTACGCCGCGCCCGCGCAGCGCCGCGATCACGCCGAACGCGGTGGCGTCGCTGGCCGCGTAGACCGCGTCGGCGTCCGGCCACCGGCGCAGCGCCTCCAGCGCGGCCCGGCCGCCCCGTGCCGCTGTGAAGTCGCCGGTGACCAGCCGCTCCGGTGACCCCGACTCCCGCATCAGCTCCCGGTACGTGGTCACCGAGCGCTCGGCGCAGCTCAGCCAGCGCGGCCCGGTGACCATGACGATGCGACGCCGGCCGGTGGCGTACAGGTGACGCAGCACCTCGCCCGCGCCACCGGCGTTGTCGACGTCGAACGACGGCACCGTGGGCGAGCCCTGCCCGATCGAGACGACCCGGCCGCGCAGCCTCGGCGGCACCGCGTCCAGCGCCGCCTGAGTGGTGTTGACCAGGATCACACCGCAGGCGCCCCGGTCCGCGCCGAGCCGGGTCAGCCCCGACGGGTCGGCCAGCGACAGCCACTCCAGGGCCACCCCGACGCCGTGCGGCGCGCACACCCGCGACGCCGCGCTCACCACCCGGTGCACGTACGGGTCGTCCAGCACCGTGCCGTCGCGGCCGATCACGGCCACCACCAGGCGTACCCCGGCCCCGCGCACGAGCGCCCGGGCGGTGACGTCCGGTACGTAGCCGAGGCGCTCGGCGGCGGCGTGCACCCGGGCGCGGGCGTCCGTCGAGGCGAACCCGTAGGCGCCGAGCACCCGGGAGGCGGTGGCCCGGGACACCCCGGCGTCGCGGGCCACGTCTTCGAGCGTGGCGGGCCGTGCGGTCGGCGTATCCATGTCCGCATCATGCCTGCTCGGGCGCGGATGGGCTAAGCCATAACGGCGCTTGTGGTGGAAGCGCTCTCAGGTGTGCGATTGTCGTCGGGAACCAGACGGGGGAAGGGACCACCGCACCGTGAGCAGCACCATCGACGCACCGGCCGGGAAGCGGCCACCGGCGCCCCGGGCGGTGCGAAGCGCCCGCAACGGCGTCGCCGTCGTCTTCGCCCTCAACGGGCTCGCGGTGGCGAGCTGGTTCTCCCGGGTCCCGGCGGCCCAGGATGCGCTCGACCTCAGCCCGGGCCGGCTCGGCCTGCTGCTGCTCTGCGCGTCGGCGGGCTCGCTGCTGGCCATGCCGACCGCCGGCCTGGTCACCCAGCGGCTCGGGCCGGCGCGCACGGTGGCCGTCTCGGTGGTGCTGGTCTCGCTCGGCCTGACCGTGGCGGGTCTGTCCGCCAGCCTGGCCGGCTCGGTCGCCGGGGTGGGGCTCGGCCTCGCCGCGTTCGGCTTCGGCTCCGGCCTGTGCGACGTGGCGATGAACGTCGAGGGCGCGGCCGTGGAGAAGCGCCTCGGCTACACCATCCTGCCCCGGTTCCACGCCGCCTGGAGCCTCGGCTCGGTGGCCGGGGCCGGGCTCGGCGCCGGCGCCGCGCACTTCGGCGTACCCGTCGGCGTACACCTGCCGGTCCTGTCCGTGCTGATCCTGGCCGGCACGCTGGTCGGCGCCCGGGCGTTCCTCGCGGCCACCGCCGAGGCGGCCGGGGCCGGGGAGCCGGCGGCCCGGCGGCAGGCGCTGCTGGCCGCCTGGCGCGAGCCCCGCACGCTGCTGATCGGGCTGCTCGTGCTGGTCATGGCGTTCACCGAGGGCAGCGCCAACGACTGGCTCGCGGTGGCGTTCGTCGACGGGTACGGGGTCGACGAGGCCGTCGGCGCCGCCGTGTTCGGCGTGTTCGTGGTGGGCATGACGATCGGCCGCACCGTCGGTACCGTCGCCATCGACAGGTGGGGCCGGGTGCCGGTGCTGTTCACCACCATCGCGATGGCGTCCGCCGGCGCCGCGCTCGCCGTGCTGGCCGGGAACGGCCCCCTCGCCGTGGTCGGCGTCGCGCTGTGGGGACTCGGCGCCTCGCTCGGCTTCCCGGTCGGGATGAGCGCCGTCGCCGACGACGAGGACAAGGCCCCGGCCCGGGTGAGCGTGGTCGCGGTGATCGGCTACACCGCGTTCCTCGCCGGCCCGCCGCTGCTCGGCTTCCTCGGCGACCACTTCGGCGTGCTGTCCGCGCTCGGCGTGGTGCCACTGCTCCTGCTGCCCACGCTCGCGCTGGTGCCGGTGCTGCGGGAGCGCCCCGCCGCGCCGGACGCGCCGGCCGGCGCCCCAGGGATCAAGGTCGGCTGAGCCGGGGGTGACGGTCGGCCGAGCCGGCCCAGTCGACTCCCACCGGGCTCCCAGCCGCCTGCCAGGCGGGCGTGCTGCACTGGAGCGAACGCCGAGGAGAGGAGGCGGGCATGGGCTGGTTCAGCCGCCGGGCCGCCGACCCGACGACCCCGACGAAGCTCGACCGCGAGGCGAACCGGGAGGACCTCGCGCAGCTGGAGGCGTTCGTCACCAGCCGGAGCGGAGTCGAGTTCTACCTGGAACCGGAGACCACCGCCACCGACACGACCGTGGTCGCCATCGCGCACGACGGCGAGTGGATCCGCCGCCGTACCGGCTCGCCCCGGGTCGCCGCGAAGATCGCGCAGAAGCACGCGCTGCCGCTGTACGAGGCCGCCCGCACCGGCTACCCGGAGCGGATGCGGGCGTGGAACCGGGCGCACCCGGAACGCCGGGCCCGCTGACGGTCCGCCCCGCTGACCTGCGCGCTCAGCCGGCCACCGCGGTCACGAGGGCGTAGCCGAGGAACGCCGCGCCGAGGCCCGCGGCCACACTGAGCGCCACATTCGCGTACGCGAGCCGGCGCTTCGCCGTGCGGGCCAGGCGCAGCGTCTCGTAGCTCAGCGTCGACCACGTGGTCAGCGCGCCGCAGAAGCCGGTGCCGACAAGCGCGGTCACCTCCGGGCCGACCGGCGCCGCGAGGAGCGCGCCGAGCAGCAGCGACCCGGCCACGTTCACGGCCAGGGTGCCCCACGGGAACGGTGAGCCGTGCCGGGCCTGCACCGCCCGGTCGGTCAGGTACCGCAGCGGGGCGCCGACGGCGGCGCCGATCGCGATCAGCAGGACGGTCACCGTCGCCTCCCGTCCCGGACGGCCAGCAGCCGCGCGGTCACCATGTCCCCGACCGCGACCGCCGCCAGCGCGGCGAGCACCGTGGCGGCCAGGTACACACCCGCCGTACCGGCCGCGCCGTCGGTCAGCAGCCGCTGCGCGTCGACCGCGTACGCGGAGAACGTGGTGAACCCGCCGAGCACGCCGACGCCGAGGAACGGCCGGGTCAGCGGGTGGGCCGCACGGGCGGCGAGCACCGCCATCAGCGCGCCGATGAGCAGGCAGCCGGTCATGTTGACGGCGAAGGTGGCCCACGGGAAGCCGCCCGGCTGGTGCGGCACGGCGGCCTGCGCGCCGGCCCGGGCCAGCGCGCCGCACACGCCACCGGCGGCGATCACGCCGAGCACCGCCGCCGGGTGCGCGGGCAGCTCCGCCCGGTCGGCCGGTACGCGCAGGTCGACGTCCGGATCGACGCGGGGATCGGACACGGCACCTCCCACCAGGACTCGTCACTGGCAGGGACCGTTGGCGACGTCGCGGTTCTCCCGGCGCCCGCCGGAACGGCGGGCCCCACCGCCACCCGCGAGCATAACCCCGAAGCTCTCCCACCCCCGGCCCTTGGCTTCCGGCGATCTTGCGGTTTCGGCCCCGGCATTGCGCGCGAAGGGGACACCCGAGGGGCGGCAAGTGCAAGATCGCGGGGGAGGGGGTGGCGGGGGAGGGCGGGAGGGTGAGGGCGGGCGTACGGTGGGCTCAGCGCCCGGCGCGGCGGCGTCCGGGGCCCGTCGCGCCAGGAGGTAGCCGTGCAGGACCGCACCCCTCGTCCGGACGAGCTGGATCCCGTCGAGCGGATCGGCGTCGACGAGCTGCGCGCCCTGCAACTGGACCGGCTGCGCCACTCGCTGCGCCACGCGTACGACAACGTGCCGCACTACCGCCGCGCGTTCGACGGCGCCGGCGCGCACCCCGGCGACCTGCGCGAGCTGACCGACCTGGCCCGCTTCCCGTTCACCACCAAGGCCGAGCTGCGGGAGAACTACCCGTTCGGCATGTTCGCGGTGCCCCGCGAACGGATCGCCCGCCTGCACGCCTCCTCCGGCACCACCGGGCGCCCCACGGTGGTCGGCTACACCCGCGCCGACCTGTACACCTGGGCGAAGCTCATGGCCCGCTCGATCCGGGCCGCCGGTGGCCGCCGCGGCGACCGGGTGCACGTCGCGTACGGCTACGGCCTGTTCACCGGCGGCCTCGGCGCGCACTACGGCGCCGAGGAGCTGGGCTGCACTGTCGTCCCGGTCTCCGGCGGCATGACCGAACGCCAGGTGATGCTGATCCGCGACCTCGCGCCGGAGGTCATCATGGTGACCCCGAGCTACATGCTCGCCATCGTGGACGAGATGGAACGCCAGGGCGTCGACCCGCGCGCCACCTCGCTGCGGGTCGGGATCTTCGGGGCCGAGCCGTGGACCGAGGACATGCGCCGTGAGCTGGAGCAGCGCCTGGACATGCACGCGCTGGACATCTACGGGCTCTCCGAGGTGATGGGACCGGGTGTGGCTGTCGAGTGCGTGGAGACCAAGGACGGCCTGCACCTGTGGGAGGACCACTTCTACCCGGAGATCATCGACCCGGTGACCGGGGAGGTGTTGCCCGACGGGGAGCGGGGCGAGCTGGTGCTGACCTCGCTGACCAAGGAGGCCATGCCGGTCATCCGCTACCGCACCCGCGACCTGACCCGGCTGCTGCCCGGCACGGCCCGCCCGATGCGGCGGATCGAGAAGATCACCGGGCGTACCGACGACATGATGATCGTCCGGGGGGTGAACGTCTTCCCGACCCAGATCGAGGAGCTGATCCTGCGTACCCCGGCCCTGTCGCCGCACTTCCAGTGCGTGCTCGACCGGCGGGGGCGGATGGACACGCTCGCCGTCCACGTGGAGCGGCGCGCGGACGCGGCTGCCGACGAGGCCGAGCGGGCCGGCGTGGCGCTGGCCGAGCAGGTCAAGAACACCATCGGCGTCTCCGTCGCGGTACGGGTGATCGAACCGGACGGCGTGGAACGGTCGATGGGCAAGATGCGCCGCATCGTCGACCAGCGGCGGGAGTCCTGACATGGCCGGCGACGGCGGCCGTACCGCGGCGCACGACATGTTCGACGCCGACGTGGCGTCCAAGGGGCTCGGCATCGAGCTCGTCTCGGCCGGCGACGGCGCGGCCGTGGCGCGGATGCGGGTCACACCGGCGATGCTCAACGGGCACGCGATCGGGCACGGCGGCTTCGTGTTCCTGCTCGCCGACACGGCGTTCGCGCTCGCCTGCAACAGCCACGGCCCGGCCACCGTGGCGGCCGGCGGCGAGATCAGCTTCCTGCGCCCGGTGCGCGAGGGTGACGTGCTGGAGGCGTACGCCACCGAGCGGGTCCGGCACGGCCGCAGCGGCATCTACGACGTCACGGTGCGACGCGGCGACGAGGTGGTGGCGGAGTTCCGGGGGCGCAGCCGCACGATCGCCCGCGACTGACGCCCCGGCGCCTCCCGCGGCCGTCGCCCTGGTGCTGCCCGGCCGGTGACCGTCCGGGCCGGAGTGGCCCCGTGCCCGCTCCGACCCGGACGTCACGGTCAGGCGGCGAGTCCCGGCGCGTACCCGCCGGGCCCGGCTCGTCGCCGCGCGCGGCCCACCCCCTCGGGCCGCGCCGCGGCTCCGGGTAACGGGACGGTCCGCCACCCGGGCCACGCCGTGAGATCGCCGGCCGCCGGGCCGGCCCGGGCCGGCAAGCCGGGCATGGCCCGGAGCGCGTCGCCCCGGTCCGGCGGGACGGGCGCCGGTCGGGCCCCTCCACCCGACCGGCGCGACCGTCCCGCCCCGAGCGGGAAAATGCCCCGCTCGTCGGTGTCCCACGTGGGGACACCGGTTCCCGCTGCCGGCGCGAAGCCGGCAGCGGTGTCCTCCGGGACGCGGGCCGGATGCCGACCCGCGCCCGCTCCGGCCGCCCGGGCGGCGGCGTGTCCGCCACCGGCCACCGCGCCCGGCGTCCCGGCCACGCCGACGGCCCGGAGACCGGCGCGCGCTGCGACGCGATCGCCGTCGGCCACCGCGTCCGGAGCGCCGATGTCGCCGCCCTCCGACACGGCGCGAAGGCGGCGGGCGAAGTCCGCTCGTACGGCCCGGGAGAGCCGGTGCGCGGCCACCCGCCCCACCAGCGGCTCGACCGTCCACCCACCCGTCGCGGCGGGGCGCAGCAGTCCGGCCACCGCCAGGGCGCGCAGCACCGGTGTCGCCCGGCCGGCGGGCCAGCCGAGCATCGCCTCCACCGTCGCGGCGGCCACCGGGCCACCGCGGGCCGCGCCGGCCATCAGCACCGCCCGGTGCGTGCCGTCCAGCCGGTCCATCCGGGCGTCCACCAGCCGGCGCGCGGCGGCGGGCACGCCGGCCGGTTCGTCCGCCGGGTCGGTCAGGGCGTACGCGGTCGCGACGGCCGGGCTGCCGCCGGCCAGCGGGAGCAGCCGCGCGGCGAGCGCGGGGGGCCGGCCGGCGCGGCCGAGCAGGTGCCGCAGCAGCCGTCCGGTCTCCAGCGGGCCCAGCGGGCGCAGCGGGATCCGCCGGGTTCCCGGGGCGGGCAGCGGGTCGGCCGACCCGGAGCCGTACGTGGTGACCACCGCGAGCGGCAGCCCGCGGTCGCTCGCCGCGACGTGGAGCTGGCGCAGGAACCGGCGCAGCGCCGGTGCGGCCCGGTCCAGGTCGTCAACGGCCACCACCACGGGCGCCTCGGTGGCCAGGCCGAGCAGCGCCTCCCGGCAGGCCACCACGGCCCGCGCCGCCGCGGTGTCGTCGTGCGGCGCGGCCAGGAACGCGGCCAGCGCCCCGCCGCCCGGACCGTCGGCGACGGCCGCGCCCGGCAGCGGGTGGAGGGCCTCGACCCGGGTACGGAGCAGGTCGGCCAGGGGTGCCAGCTCGCCGGCCGGGTACGGCGGGCAGTACGCCACGCGCCGGCACACCGGGACACCGTCCACCCGCGACACCGCGCGGATCACCTCGTGCAGCAGCCGGCTGCGGCCGCTGCCCGGCGGCCCGACCAGCGAGATCCACCGAGGGCGCCGCTGCCGGAGCGCCGCGGTCACCTCCTCGGCCGCGGTGGCCAGCTCACGCCGCCGCCCGACCAGCGGGGCGCGGTGCCGCGCCGGCCGGCGCCCGGCCGTCCCGGTCACCCGCCACACGTCCAGCGGCAGCGACTTGCCGGCGAGGGTCATGGTGGCGAGTGGACGCTGCTCGACCAGGCCGGCCACCGCGTCGCGGGTGACCGGGCAGACCACCACACCGCCGGGCGGCGCGTGCTCCTGGAGCCGGGCCGCGGTGGTGATGACCGCGCCGCTCGCCGCGCCGTGGCCCCCGTCGTGGGCGCAGGCCAGGTCGAGCAGCACCTCGCCGGTCGCCACGCCGACCCGCACGCGCAGCCGGATCCCGCCGGGCCGCCGCCGGTCCAGCGCGGCCTGGATGTCCAGCCCGGCCCGCACCGCCCGGTACGCGTCGAAGCCGTCCGAAGCGGACGCGCCGAACAACGCCATCACCGCGTCGCCGACGTACTTCTCCACCACGCCCCGCCAGCGGCGCAGCACCGAGGCGACGGTGCCGAAGTAGGCGCGCTGCAACGCCCGAACGTCCTCCGGATCGAGGCGCTCGACCAGCCGGGTCGAGCCGACGATGTCGACGAAGAGGACGGTCACCGTGCGGCGTTCCTCCGGCAGCGGCCGGCACACCGCGACGACTGCTTCCCGGCTCCCCACGGGCGTGGTGATCAACATCGCACCCACCCTTTCCCTGGTCCGGTGCCTGACGACCTCCGAAGACTTTCACCACCGGGTTCTCGGGGGATCGGTAGGACGACGTATGTCGGCCACCCGCAACCATTAGTCGTGTAGTCGACGCGAGGAGTACGAGTCCGGCCCCGCGGCCGTAGAACGGTGCGGGGCCCTGTGACTAGGCTGCGTCCCATGGCCAGCGAAGTGGACACCGCACCGCTCGTCGGCCGCACCGGCACCATGGCGACGCTGCGGTCGGCGCTCTTCGACGACCTGCGGCCCGGGCGGACCGGGGCGGTGTTCCTCACCGGTGAGAGCGGAGTGGGCAAGACCCGCCTGCTGACCGAGGCCGGTGAGCAGTTGCGGCAGGCCGGGGCCCTGGTGCTGACCGGCGCCTGCCTGGACATCGGCGACGCCTCGCCGCTGCACCCGGTACGCCAGGCGGTGCGCCGGCTCGACGCCGAGCAGGGTGAGGCGCGTACCGCGTCGGCGATCCGCGGGTTGTTGCAGGTCTTCGACGAGGAGACGCCCGGCCCGGACGGCGCCGGGGCGCTGCTGGAGCGCGTCGCCCAGGGTCTGCACCTGGTGGCCGGCGGGCGGCCGCTGGTGCTCGTCCTCGACGATCTGCAGTGGGTCGACCGCAGCACGCGCCAGCTCCTGCTCTACCTGCTCGCCGGCCTGGGCGACCTCCAGCTGTCCGTGCTGGCCGCGATCCGGGCCGAGTCGCTGCGCGGCGCGCACCCGCTGCGCCGGGTCCTCACCGAACTGCGCCGGCTGCGCTCGGTGCGGGTGGTCGATCTGCTGCCGCTGGACCGGGCCGCCACCGACGAGCTGGCCGCCGCCGTGGTCGGCGCGCCGCTACCGCCGGAGGCTGCCGACCAGCTCTGGCAGCGCAGTGGCGGCAACCCGTTCGTGGCCGAGGAGCTGGCCCGCGACCGGCGTGACGGACGCGACGGCATCTCCGACACCGTGCGCGAGGTGTTCCTCGACCGGGTCGACGCGCTGCCGCAGCCCGCGCACGCCGTGGTGCACGCGGTCGCAGTGGGCGTCGAGCCGGTCGCGCACTGGCTGCTGGCCCAGGTGGTCCGGCTGCCCGAGGAGGAGCTGCTCGACGCGGTCCGTGAGGCGGTGGCGCACCGCCTGCTGGTCGGCGCCGACGACGGCTACCGGCTGCGCCACCGGCTGGTCGCCGAGGTCCTGGCGGGCGAGCTGCTGCCCGCCGAGCGGGCCGCGCTGCACCGCCGCTTCGCCGAGGCGCTCACCGCCGGCCCGGGCGAGCTGCACCAGGCCCGGCTGGCCCACCACTGGCGGCACGCCGGCGAGCCGGCCCGGGCGCTGCCCGCCGCGATGGCCGCCGCCCGCGAGGCGGAGCGGCTGCACGGGTACGCCGAGGCGCACCGCCACTGGTCCGCCGCGCTGACGCTCGCCACCGAGCCGCCTGCCGTGCTGCCGGACGGCGGCCGGCCCGAGCCGGTCCAGGTGGACCGCGCCGAGCTGCTCAGCAACGCCGCCGAGGCCGCGCACCACAGCGGGGAGCACGCCCGCGCCCTGACCCTGCTGGAGGAGCTGGCCACCGACCCGTCCGGGCCGCCGGTCTGCGCGCTGCACATCCGGCGTGCCCGCTACCTGGCGGCGGCGGGCCGTTCCGCGCCGGCCGAGGAGGAGTACCGGCAGGTGCTGGCCTCGCCCGACTGCACGCCGTACGAGCGCTGCGCCGCCGCGGCCCGGCTGGCCGAGCTGCTGCTGCACCTGGGCCGCTACGCCGAGGCCGGTGAGCTGGCCCGGGAGGCGCTGGCGCTCGCCGCCGACGTGCCGGACTCCACCTCCGAGGTGGTGATGGCCAGCGCCGCGCTCGGGTTCAGTGAGGCGTTCCTGGAGGACCCGACGTCCGGCCTGGCGGTCATGCGCCGGGCGCTGGACACCGCCGAGCGCTCCGGCCACCCGGAGGACGTGGCGTGCGCGTACCTGCACCTGGCCGAGCTGATGACCGGCCCGCTGAACATCCTTGAGGAGGGTGTGGTGGTGGCCCGCCGCGGCGCCGAACGGGTCGCCGAGCTGGGGCTGGGCCGCACCTGGGAGACCCGGCTGCTGGCGGTGGCGACGAACGGGCTGTTCCGGGTGGGGCAGTGGGCCGAGGCGGAGAAGGTCGTCGCCGCCGCGCTGCGGCACCGCCCTTCCGGCGCCGACGCGGTCGAGCTGCTGCTGGCCCGGTGCCGGCTCTCCGTCGGGTACGGCGACGTCGAGGCGTCGGACCGGGACCTGGAGGCGGTGGCCACCATGCTGGCCGGCGGTGGCGCCCGGCACGTGCTGCCGATGCTCATCCTGCGCGCCGGCCTGTCGATGTGGCAGGGCCGGCACGACCTGGCCCGGCAGGCGGTGCAGCGGGGCCTGACCGAGAGCCGGTCTGACGACGTGATCGTGCTGGCCACGCTGGCCTGGCACGGGCTGCGCGCGGAGGCCGAGGCCGCAGCCGGCCGCACCATCGAGCCGGACCCGAACGCGGTACGCCGGCTGCGCGAGGCGGTCGACCGGGCGACCCGCAAGAGCGCTCAGGCGGGCGCGCCGGTGCGGTACGTCGCCGACGGATTCCTGGCGCTCTGCGACGCCGAGCTGAGCAGGCTCGACGACGGCCGTGGCGACCCCGCGCTGTGGGAGCGCTCGGCGCTCGAGTGGGACCGGCGCAACCACCCCTATCCGGCGGCGTACTCCCGGTTGCGGCAGGCCGAGGCGCTGCTGGCCCGACGCAGCCGGGTGGCGACCGCGGGCAAGCTGCTGCGGCAGGCGTACGGGACGGCCCAGTCGCTCGGCGCGGCGCCGCTGACCGCGGAGATCCGTACCATCGCCTCGCGGGCCCGGGTGACAGTGGACGCCGCGCCCGATCCGGCGCCGGTGCCCCGGCCCCGGGCGGCCCCCGCCGGGCCCACTGTGGACGAGCTGGCCGCGCTCACCGCGCGGGAGCGGGAGGTGCTCGCGGCGGTCGCCGAGGGGCTGACGAACCGGGAGATCGGCCAGCGGCTGTTCATCAGTGAGCGGACCATCGGCGTCCACGTCTCGCACATCTTCGACAAGCTGCAGGTCCGTACGCGGGTGCAGGCCAGCGCCATCTTCCTGCGTAACCGTCCGGCATAGACGTACGTCGGCAATACGTCGTTCTACCGATCCGGCGGGCGGTCGCCGGCTGGCACGCTGTGCGCCGGAGCAGTGGCGCATCGTGGGGGCGCCGACCATCGTGGAGGAAAGATGACCGAACCGGTCTGGGGTCCTGTGCACCAGGACATCGTCGGGTTGCTCGCCGATCACCCGGCCGACGTGCCGGCGGTCGTGGACCATCTCACCAAGCTTCAGGATCTGCTGGTCCGGCTCCCGCCGCTGGAGGAGAGCTGCCCCCTCGCCGACTTCAACAAGCTCTACCTGGTCATCACCAGCACCGTGCTCGACGGCCTGTACGAGGACCGGTTCCACGACCCGCCCTTCCTGGCCCGCCTGGACGTGGAGTTCGCGGCCCGCTACTTCGAGGCGCTGCGGTTCTGGACCGACTCCAGCCCGAGCACGCCCCGGGCGTGGGAGTGCCTGTTCAAGCGGATGCGCGGCCCGGACGCCCGCCCGCTGCCCTCGGCCGCCGCGGGCGTCAACGCGCACATCAACTACGACCTGCCGTTCGCGCTGGTGACGACGTTCGACAGCCTGGACTCCGAGCCGATCGACGGCAGTGACCAGCACTGCGACTACCTGGAGATCAACAAGATCTTCGCCGAGCGGATCCCGCAGCTGCGCCGGGGCTACCTGGACAGGTGGCAGCTCATGATCGACATGGTGAACGGCGACATCGACGACTGGTACCAGGGCGAACTGGTGGAGTACACCCGGAACGTGGCCTGGCGCAACGCGCAGAAGATCTGGCGCTGCCGCCACGACCCGGAGGCCCGCGAGTGTGAGCGGACGCGGCTGGACGACAACGCCGCGCTGCTCGGCCGGCTGCTGCTGTCGCCCCTCGGGGCGTTCCTGCAGTAGCCGGGACGGGGGGTCCCCGCGTCCCGCCGTCCGGGCGCGGGACGCGGGGACGCCGCCGTCGGGTGTCGGCGCCGCCGGACCGGGTACCTCGCCGCAGTGCCGCGAGACGAACCGACCCTCCGCTTCCCGTTCCGCTTCGACCCGGCGTTCCGGCTGCCGCTGGCGCTGCTCGGCATACGGCCCGCCACGGCCTGGGTCGAGTGGGGCCCGGACGGCCTGCTCGTCCGGTTCGGCCCGTGGCTGCTGCGCACCTCCAGGGACAACGTCACCGGCGCCGAGCTGAGCGGGCCGTACCGCTGGTGGCGGGCGATCGGCCCGCACCTGTCGCTGGCCGACGGCGGGGTGACCTTCGGCGCCGGTGTGGCCGCCGGTGTCTGCCTGCGGTTCGCCGAGCCGGTGCCGGCGCTGGCGCCCGGTCCGTGGCCACGGCATCCGGCGGTCACCGTCACCGTGGCCGACCCGGCGGCGCTGCGCGACGCGGTGACCGCCGACGCAGCGGATCTTTGACCGGTTCGACCGGGCCACGGCCGGGACAACCCCTACCGTCTTTGCCAGGGGGACGAAGGGGAGCAGATGGGGCAGGCGGGGGACGCGGAACAGCCCAGGCGTACGCGGGCGCGGCGCCGGGAGGCGCACGCCGCCGCGGCCGCCCGGGCCGGCCGGCACGGCGACCACGCCGAGCGGCCCGCTCGTCCCGTGCCGGAGCTGCCGGAACGGGTGGCCGCCCCGGCCCGTCCGGCCCCACCGCCCGGCCCGCTGCACCGGTGGTTGTTCGCCCACCGCGTCGAACCGGTCGGCCCGGAGGTCCGGGAGCACCAGGCCCGGTCGCACCCGTGGTGGCAGGTGATGTGCCTGACCGGCGTCGACTACTTCTCCACGCTGTCCTACCTGCCGGGCATCGCGGTCGTGGCGGCCGGCGCGCTCAGCCCGCTGGCCACCCTGCTGATCGTGGCCCTGACCCTGCTCGGGATGCTGCCGATGTACCGGCGGGTGGCCCGGGAGAGCCCGCACGGGCAGGGCTCGGTGGCGATGCTGGAGCGGCTGCTGCCGTTCTGGCGCGGCAAGGTCTTCGTGCTGGTGCTGCTGGGCTTCGTCGCCACCTCGTGGATCATCACGATCACGCTCTCCGCCGCCGACGCCAGCGTGCACCTGCTGGAGAACCCGGTGCTGCCCGCCTCGTTCCCGCACGGGCAGACCGCGGCGGTGCTGGTCACCGTGGCGCTGCTGCTCGTGCTCGGCGGCGTGTTCCTGCTCGGGTTCAGCGAGGCGGTGCAGGTCGCCATCCCGCTGGTGGCGGTGTTCCTGGCGCTGAACGCGGTGGTGGTGGTCGCCGGGGTGGCCGAGCTGGCTGCCGACCCGGCGCCGCTGGCCGACTGGACCGGTCGGCTGGCCGACGCCGGCGGGCCCGGGGACGTGCTGGCCACCAGCGTGCTCGCGTTCCCGCTGCTGGTGCTCGGCCTGTCCGGCTTCGAGACCGGGGTGAGCATGATGCCGCTGGTGCGCGGCGGCGGCGACGATCCGGAGCAGCGGCTGGCCGCCCGCATCCGCAACACCCGCCGGCTGCTCACCGCCGCCGCGCTGATCATGTCGGTCTACCTGATCGCCACCACGTTCGTCACCACCGTGCTGATCCCGCCCGAGGCGTTCGAGCCCGGTGGGCCGGCCAACGGCCGGGCGCTCGCGTTCCTCGCCCACGAGCATCTCGGCCAGGCGTTCGGCACCGTCTACGACATCAGCAGCATCCTCATCCTCTGGTTCGCCGGCGCCTCGGCGATGGCCGGGCTGATCAACATCGTGCCGCGCTACCTGCCGTCGTACGGCATGGCGCCGGAGTGGGGCCGCGCGGTCCGCCCGGTGGTGCTTGTCTACACCGCGATCAGCGTCGCCATCACCATCGCGTTCTCCGCCGACGTCAACGCCCAGGCCGGCGCGTACGCCACGGGCATCCTGGCGATGATGGTCTCCGGCGCGATAGCGGTGACCATCGCGGCGCTGCGGGCCGGCAGCCGCGCGGCCGGCACCGGGTTCGCGCTGCTCACCGCCGTGCTGCTGTACGCGCTGGCGGAGAACGTGGTGGCCAAGCCCGACGGGATCACGATCTCCGGGTTCTTCATCGCCGGGATCGTCGCGGTGTCACTGATCTCCCGGGTCACCCGGACCACCGAGCTGCGCGCCGAGCGGATCGAGTTCGACGAGACGGCCCGCCGGTTCGTCGACGAGTCGGTGGCCCGGGACGGGCGGCTGCACCTGATCGCCAACAAGCGGCAGCGCGGGTCGGTCAAGGAGTACCGGGTGAAGGAGCGGGCGCAACGGTCGATGAATCCGGTGCCCGGCGCCGCCGACGTGCTCTTCCTGGAGATCGACGTGAGCGACCCGTCGCAGTTCAGCCAGGTGCTGCGGGTGCACGGGGTGGAGGCCGGCGGCTACCGGATCCTGCGCGCCGGCAGCCCGGCCGCGCCGAACGCGATCGCCGCGATCCTGCTGGCGCTGCGCGACGCCACCGGGGTACGCCCGCACTGCCACTTCGAGTGGTCGGAGGGGAACCCGATCGCTCACCTGCTGCGCTACCTCATCCTCGGCCGCGGCGACACCCCGCCGGTGGTGCGGGAGATCATCCGCAAGTCCGAGCCGGATCCCACCCGCCGTCCCGGCATCCACGTCGGCGGCTGACCCGCCCGGCTAGGACCCGAGGGCGCGGACCCGGGCGAGCAGGTCGCGGGCGCAGAAGTCGAGGAAGCCGTCCGGGTCCGGGCCGGCGTTCTGCAGCACGATGTGGTCGAAGCCGGCCTCGACGTACGCGCGGGCCTTCTCCACGTGCGGCCCGGCATCCGGGCCGACGGAGAACTGCCTGCGGATGTGGTGGTCCTCGACCCAGGTGGTGGCGGCGTCGAAGTTCACCGGGTTCGGCAGCTCGCTCATCACCTTCCAGCCGGTGACCGCCCAGCGGCTGGTCTCCTTCGCCGCGCGTACCGCCGACTCCTCGTCGGTGGCCCAGGCCATCGGCACCTCCGCGTAACGGGGGCCCCGGCCGCCGGCGTTGCGGTACTGGTCGACGATGGACGACTTCGGCTCGGTGGCGAACAGGCCGGTGCCCAGCTCGGCCGCCAGGCCGGCGGACTCCCGGCCGCTGGCCGCCACGGCGATCACCGGCGGATCGTCGGGCAGGTCCCAGATCCGGGCGTCCTCCAGCTTCAGGTGCCGCCCCTCGTAGGACCGGTAACCGCCCTGCCAGAGCAACCGGATGATCTCCAGCGCCTCGCGCAGCCGCTCGTGCCGCCCCCGTACGCTGGGGAACCCCTGCCCGATGACGTGCTCGTTGAGCCGCTCGCCGGCGCCCACTCCGAGCGTGAACCGCCCGTCGGAGATCAGCGCCATGGTCGCCGCGGCCTGCGCGACGATCGCCGGGTGGTAGCGGACGGTGGGGCAGGTGACCCCGGTGGCGAGGCCGAGCGTGCCGGTACGGGCGGCGATCGCGCCGAGCGCGCTCCAGGTGAAGCAGGAGTGCCCCTGCGACTCCAGCCAGGGGTGGTAGTGGTCGCTCATCTCGACGAAGTCGAAGCCGGCCTCCTCGGCCCGGATCGCCTGCCGGATCAGTTCCTGGGGCCCGAACGCCTCCGAGGCGAGCTTGTAGCCGATCCGCATGCCCGGTTCTCCGTTCCCGTCGTCGGCGAACCGCTGCCGTTCCCACCCCTCCGCCCGGCAAACCCCGACTAAACCCAGCCTCCTAGGACGCCTGAGAGGTAGTGGCACACCGCCCGGCTCGCACGGAACGGCCCGCGCTCGCTGGGCGGGCGCGGGCCGAGAGGGGAGTACGGGGGTGGCGGCCTACTTGGACGGCTCGGGAAGCTTGCAGTCCACCTTCGGGTTGGCGCCGATGTAGTTCAGCGGGCCGGCCACGATGGTGACCAGGATCGTGCCCGCCTCCGCGCAGTTCGTCTCGTCGTTGCCGTAGTAGCCGCGCTGACCGGCGGCGATGGCACCGATGATGAGCCAGATGACGACCAGGACGCCGAATATCGAGGTGCCGCGCATCAGTTGCCTCCACTGGGGTTGTGGTGGATTCGAGGTGGAGGCCATGTACCCCGGGCGGGTGATCCGCCAAACGGCGCGCCGGTCCCGGCGCGGCCGATTCCGATTACCGGCGGCGTCCGTCAGTGCGGCGGCACCGGCTCCTCGGGCGGGCGGCCCCGGCTCCGGCGGTAGTCGGCGACGGCCACCCCGGCCAGGACCAGCATCGCGCCCCCGGAGGCGTAGACCGGCGCCAGGAACAACGCGGCCGGCGCGATCGTCAACAGCGCCAGCACCCCGCCGGGGCGGGACCGCGAGACGCGGCTGAACACCTCGTACTCGAAGGCGGCCCGACCGGCCAGGAACAGCGCCGGGCCGCCGAGGATCACCGCCAGCCAGGCCGGCGGGGTGTGGCCGGTCGGTTCCAGCAGGACCAGGTCGAAGCCCGCCGCGGTGGCCACCACGCCGGCCACCATCAGCAGATGGGTGTACGGCGCGGTGTTGAGGAACCGGCTCGGCTGGGCGGCCCGCGCGATGGCGTGCGGCAGCAACTCACCGGACTTGTGCACGTAGATGCGCCAGAGCAGCAGCGTGGTGAAGAACGCGACGGCGAAGGCGGCCAGGTTCTCCACCTCCGAGTGGTGCGTACTGAACACGGTGCCGGCGACCAGCACGGCGTCGCCGAGCGCGATGATGAAGAACTGCTGGTACCGCTCGGAGAGGTGCTCGGCGGTCACGTTGCGCTGGGCGTGCGGCACCGCGCCCAGCCAGGGCACCGGATACGCCAGCCGGAACCCGAGATAGTCGATGGCCAGGGCGCCGGCCCAGAACCACAACCGGGCGGTGCCGTGCGCGGCGAGCGCGCCGATCAACCAGGGCACCGCCGATACGGCGAACCAGACGAAGATGCGGATGGCCCGGCGGCTGCTCTGCGTATGCCGGCGCACGGCGGGCATCAGGAACAGGCCGCGTCCGAGATGGATCGCCACGTACGTGCCGCCGAACACCAGGCCGCGGGAGGCGAACGCCTCCGGGATTGCTGTGGTCATCAGCAGCGCGCCGAACATGACCGCCACGATCAGCAGCTTGATCTCGGTGCGCTGCGGATCGTAGATGTCGGTGACGAGCGTGGTGATCGCCCAGGTCCACCAGATCGCCATCAGTATGACCAGGGACTCGGCGGCCTGCTGCCAGCTGACACCGGCCACCAGGTTGCGCGAGATCAGCGTGAGCGCGACCACGTAGACCAGGTCGAAGAAGAGCTCCAGCAGCGTGACCCGGCGTGGCGCCTCCGGATCGCGGACCGGCGCTCGCCGGCCGGCGGGCTCCGGCGCTGCGGTGGGCACGACTTGCTCCTGCGGGTGGCGGTTCGTGCGGCGGGCCGTGCCGGCCCTTCACCGACCGTAGTCATGCCCGCCCGCGTGCGGTCAGTTTTCCGGCATACCGGTCCGGGGTGACGGGGTGGTGATGCCACCACGTCGGGGTTCTGGCGGGTTGGTGCGCCAGTTCGGTGAGGTGGCGGGGTCGATGGGGTGGTGAGGTAGCCAGTTCGGGGTTGTGGCGGGGCGGGCTGTCAGGTCGGGGAGGTGGCGGGGTGGGGAAACGCGCCGGGCCGGTGGCGACCATTGTCACCACCGGCCCGGAATGCGGAGGAGCGTCTACTCGGCGGCGGCCGGGAGCACCCGGTCGGCGTCCGCGCCGGCACCCGCCAGCACCTTCGCCTGCTGCGACCAGGTGGCCAGACCCGGCGCGGAGCGCAGGCCGGCGGCCTTCACCGTCTGCCGCAGCGCGGCTTCGTCCAGCTCGGCGAGCTGCCGGTAGGTGCGGATCCCGGCTTCCTGCAGAGCGGCGGCCAGCTTCGGCCCGATGCCCTGGATCCGCCGGAAGTCGTCCGGCACGTCGGTGTCCGTAGCGGCCGGTACGTCGTTCTCGACCGAGGTACGCGGCGCGGGCACGGCGGCCGGCTCGGTGACCTCGACGGGCGCGGCCTCGACGGCCTGCGCGTCGATGGTCGTGCCAACCGCGGGCTCGTGCTCCGCGACCGGCTCGTCCTGGGCGGCCGTAACCGCCACCGGCTCGGCGTCAACGGTGGCCGGAGCCGCCACCGGGTCGGCGTCAACGGTGGCCGGAGCCGTCACCGGGTCGGCGTCAACGGTGGCCGGAGCCGTCACCGGGTCGGCGTCAACGGTGGCCGGAGCCGTCACCGGGTCGGCGTCGGCCACGGGCGCGGGCGCGGCAATCGGTTCGGTGGCCACCGGCTCGTTCTCGGCGGGGGTCGACACCAGCTCGGACACGACCGGCTCGGAAACAACGGGCTCGGGCTCGGACACGACGGGCTCGGACACGACGGGCTCGGACATGACCGGGTCGGAAACAACGGGCTCGGGCTCGGACACGACCGGGTCGGAGGCGACCGGCTCGGAGGCGGCGAGGGAGGCCGCGGCGGGCTCGTCGGCGGAGCGGGCGGCGGTGGCGACGGCCGGCTCGACGGTCGCGGACTCGGCGAGGGCGGGCTCGGACACGGTGGCGGCCGCCGGGGGCTCGTCGACGACCGCGACCGGACGCGGCTCGTCGATGGTGGCGGTCACCGCGGGGGTGGTCTCCACCGTGGGCGTCGCGGCGCCGGGCCGGCGGCCGCTGACCACCCAGCCGACGACCAGTCCGATGAGCAGGGCCAGGATCACGAACAGCCACTGCCCGAAGCTCGACGGCATGGCCAACCTCCTTCTATGTACGTGCACGACGATGGCGAAAGACTCGGGGCAGCTTCGCACACGCGCGCCGCCGACGACAGGCAGGCCGGTGGCGGGCCGCGACGGCGGGACGGGCGGTGCCCGCCGGTGGCCGGAAAGTGACCGAGCGTGCGTCGGGCGGACGGTGGAGGACCTGCCGGCGCACGGCCAGGCGGTCAGCGGGAATCGAGTTGTGAACGGCCGGGAGGCGCCCCGGAACCTGGGTGCCGTGCGTGGTTCCGGGGCGCCCCGTCCGTCGCCCGTGTCCGGTCAGCGGATCCGGTCGGGCGCACGGGTGCCGGCGGCGGTCCAGCTGTAGAAGCAGCCGGCCACCGCGTCCCGGGGCGAGTCCCAGGTCGGCAGGTATGGCGAGGTGTGCGCGGACAGCCGCTTGTTCATCTGTTCGTAGAGCGGGTTGTCGCGCAGTTCCGCGGTCAGGTCGGGCGCCACGTCGACCGTCTCCATCAGATGGACGCACAGGTCGTGCAGGTAGTACAGGGACCGGTGCCGGACGCCGGTGAGGTGGGGCAGTTCCGTCGCGTCGGACTCGGCGAAGATCTGCGCCACCCGTCCCTGTGCGCCCGGCACGATCCGGCTGACCACCAACAGTCGACTCATCGTGACCCCCTCTGCCGCACCGGTGCTGGCCTCACCGTGTCGGTCGCGCTGTCACCTCGCCGTCACCGCGTACCCCGGGGCTTTGATGGTGGCGGCGGAGCGGCGGGCGCGCGCGGCGCCGGCTTGGCGCTGCGGTCCGCGCGCCGTGGCGGCGGTTCCGGCCGGCTGGCGCGGCGGATCGGCGCGAGCGTGTCGTCCAGCAGCGCCGTCATGGCCGGGGAGGGTTCCAGACGCAGTTCGCGCAGGAGCAGGTCACGGTAGACGTAGAAGGAGTGGACCGCCTCGAACGCGTTGCCCTCGGCCAGGTGGATGCGGACCACCAGGCGGTGCGGGGTCTCCCGCAGCGGTTCGGCGGCCATCGCCTCCAGCGCCGCCTCCAGCGCCTCGCCGTGCCGGCCGGCGGTGAGGTGGTTGCCGGCGAGTTCCTCCAGCATGTGCAGGCGCAGTTGGCGCAGCCGCTCGCGTTCCAGCAGCACCCAGTCGTCGTACCAGCCGGGGAGCAGGTCGTGGCGGCCGGCGCCGGCCGCGCCGCGTGGGACGGCGCCCTCGCGTACCAGCGTCGCCGTCTCCACCAGGTCGTCCACGTCGAGGCGGACCGTCGGGCCGAGGCGGACGGTGTCGCCGTCGGTGCGCAGCGGGCAGCACGGGTCCTGCCGCAGCCGCCACAGCGCGGTACGCAGCGACGACAACGCGCGCTCCTCCGGGGTCTCGGGCCAGAGCAGCCCGGCGAGGTGGCTGCGGGTGGCGGCCGGGCGCAGGCCGATCAGGGCGATGACGCGTTGCAGGCCCCGGGGTACGACCACCGGTGTGTCGTCGTGCAGCAACTGGAATCCGCCGAGCAGGTGCAGTGCCACCCGTGGGGCGGGTTCGCCCGCCGTCGGCATCCTCGATCCACCCGACACGGCGCACCCCCCAGCACCGGAACCCTCGTCCCGACCTCGTCTCCCGGCCCGTCGCCCGCGACGCCGGTGTCGGAACGCCTCCGCCACGGTCGGAAACCTCCACCGTGGCCGGGCTGACCGAGACGGAGAATATCAACGCCTGTTACTCTCAGTCAACGGTCGGTCGTTCACCCGACTGTCCGCAGTAGGCCCCGTGACACGCCCGTGATCTGCGAATAAGTGTCGCCGCTGGAACCCGGAAGGCGATCTTCCCATAGCTCGCGCACAGCTTCCGTCAACGCAGCGTCACCATGTTTGTGGCGCGATGGGGCGCGGTTGACGCCCGGTAGACGGCCTCGGCGGCACCGTGTGGCGATCCGTGCGGCGCGACCGGTTCGCCGCGCACCGGGACGTACGCAGGGAGGCCGCGAATGGACCGTTCGCTCATCGTCGCCAAGGTGGTGCCCACGGCCGAGGACCGGGTGGCCGAGATCTTCGCCGAGTCCGACGCGACCGAGCTGCCGGGCCTGGTCGGTGTCCGGCACCGTTCGCTGTACCGGCTGCACGATCTCTACGTCCATCTGCTGGAGACGGAGACGCCCGCGCAGGGCGCGGTGGAGGACAACCGTGGGCATCCGGAGTTCGTCCGGATCAGCGAACGGCTGCGGCCGTTCATCTCGCCGTACCTGCCGACGTGGCGCTCGCCCCGCGACGCGATGGCGCACTGCTTCTACCGGTACGACGCCCCGGCCCACCTGCACGACGCCGCCGGGCGGCCACAGTGACCACCACCGCCCCGCGCGACGAGCAGCTCTGGTCCCGGTGCGACGGGTGCGCCTCGCTGCTCTACCGCAAGCGGCTGCGCCGCAACCTGGACGTGTGTCCGGAGTGCGGCTCGCACGCCCGGCTCGACGCGCCGGACCGGGTGGCGCAGCTCGCCGACCCGGACTCGTTCACGCCGCTGCCGGACCGGGCGGTACGCGTCGACCCGATCGAGTTCGTCGACGCGCTGCCGTACCCGCACCGGCTCGGCGCGGCCCGCGCGGGCACCGGCCTGGACGAGGCGGTGCTCTGCGGCACCGCCCGGGTGGGCGGGCACCCGGTGGCGCTGGCGGTGATGGACTTCCGCTTCCTCGGCGGCAGCCTCGGCTGCGCGGTCGGTGAGCTGATCACCCGTACCGCCGAGCGGGCGCTGGCCGACGACGTCCCGCTGGTGCTGGTGACGGCGTCCGGCGGCGCGCGGATGCAGGAGGGCGCGCTGTCGCTGATGCAGATGGCCACCGTCAGCCAGGCGCTGGCCGGGATGCGCGAGGCGGGTCTGCTCACGGTCAGCGTGGTCACCGATCCCACGTACGGCGGGGTGGCCGCGTCCTTCGCCACCAACACCGACCTGGTGCTCGCCGAGAGCGGCGCCCGGCTGGGCTTCGCCGGCCCCCGGGTGATCCGCCAGGTCACCGGCGCCACGCTGCCGGAGGGCTTCCAGACCGCCGAGTACCTGGTGCGCCACGGCCAGGTGGACATGGTGGTGCCCCGGCACGCGCTGCGGGGCCGGCTCGCCGCGCTGCTCGCCGCCGCCGACTCCGGCCGCCGCGCGCCGGTGACCGCGCCCGCGCCGCGCCCGGCACCCGCCGTGACCGCCGTGCCCGCCGCGCCGGACCGCGACCCCTGGGAGACGGTACGCACGGCACGGCACCCGGGCCGGCCGACCACACTGGACTACCTGGAGACCGCGTTCGACGGGTTCGTGGAGCTGCACGGCGACCGGCTCGGCGCGGACTGCCCAGCCGTCGTCGGCGGCATCGCCCGCCTCGACGGCCGACCGGTGATGGTGATCGGCCACCAGAAGGGACACACCACCGCCGAGCTGGTCACCCGCAACTTCGGCATGGCCAGCCCGGCCGGGCACCGCAAGGCGCTGCGGCTGATGCGCCTCGCGGCCCGGCTGCGGCTGCCGGTGGTGACGCTCGTGGACACGCCCGGCGCGGACCCGGGGGTGACCGCCGAGCAACAGGGCCAGGCGGCGGCGATCGCGGAGAACATCCTCGCGCTCACCGTGCTGCCCACGCCGGTGGTGGCGGTGGTCACCGGCGAGGGCGGCAGCGGCGGCGCGCTCGCGCTCGCGGTCGCCGACCGGGTGCTCATGCTGGAACACGCCGTCTACTCGGTGATCAGCCCCGAGGGATGCGCCGCGATCCTCTGGCCGGACAGCTCGGCCGCCCCGCAGGCGGCCCGCGCGCTGCGGCTCACCGGCGCCGACCTGTGCCGCCTCGGCGTGGTCGACGAGCTGGTGCCGGAACCGCGTCCCGCCGCGCACGCCGACCCGTCCGGCGCGGCCGAGCTGCTGCGCCGCGCGGTCGCGGCGAACCTCGCCCCGCTGCTCACCGTCCCGTCGGCCACCCTGGTACGCCGTCGCCGGCAGCGCTTCCGCCGCTTCGGGGCGGCCCGCTCGGCCGCCGCTGGTCCTGCCCCGACGGCGCCCGCCGCCGAGCGGCCGGAGGTGGCGTGATGGCCGAAGCGGAGGCCGAGCAGGTGCTCGACGGGCTGCGCCGGCAGGCCCGCAAGCTTGTCGCCGACCTGGCCGGGCCGGTCCGCCGGGTGCGGCTGCGCAGCGGCGAGTCGGTGCTGGAGGTCGAGTGGCACGACCCGGCGGCACCGGCGCCGCGCGCCGGGGCCGAACCGGTGGGCGCGCGGATCGAGGAGGCCGCCCGGCAGGCGGCGCCGCCCGCCGACCGGCCGACGGTGCGGGCGCCGGTGGTGGGCACGTTCTACCGGGCCCCCGAGCCCGGGGCGATGCCGTTCGTCGCGGTCGGCGACATGGTCCGGCCGGGCCAGGTGGTCGGGATCGTCGAGGCCATGAAGCTGATGAACGAGGTGACCGCCGGCCAGGCCGGACGTGTGGTCGAGGTGCTGGTCGACGACGGCAAGCCCGTCGAGTACGACCAGCCGCTGATCGCCCTGGAACCGGTCACCGGACAGGACGGCTGATGTTCGACAAGGTGCTGATCGCCAACCGGGGCGAGATCGCGCTGCGGGTGCTGCGCGCCTGCCGGGAACTCGGCGTGCGCACTGTGGTGGTGCACTCCAGCGCGGACGCCGACTCGCTGCCGGTGCGGCTGGCCGACGAGGCGGTCCGGATCGGCCCGGCGGCCAGCCGGCGCAGCTACCTCAACGCGGCGGCGATCGTCGAGGCCGCCCGGCAGACCGGCGCGCAGGCGATCCACCCCGGTTACGGCTTCCTGTCCGAGGACGCCGACTTCGCCGAGATCTGCGCCGGGAACGGGCTGGTCTTCGTCGGCCCGCCGCCGCAGGTGATGGCCGCGCTCGCCGACAAGTCGACAGCGCGGGCGCTGATGAGCAGGGCCGGGCTGCCGCTGCCGCCGGGCAGCGTCCGGACGCTGGCGACGGTCGCCGAGGCGCAGGAGGTGGCCGCCGAGGTGGGCTACCCGGTCATCGTCAAGGCCGCGGCGGGCGGGGGCGGGCGCGGCATGACCGTGGTGCGCTCGGCCGCCGAGCTGCCCCGCGCGTACGCCCGCACCCGCGCCGCCGCGCAGGTCGCGTTCGGCGACGACCGGGTGTACGTCGAGCGGTACCTCGCCGACGCCCGCCACGTCGAGGTGCAGGTGCTCTGCGACGGCCACGGCAACGGCGTGCACCTGGGCACCCGGGACTGCTCGGTGCAGCGCCGGCATCAGAAGCTGATCGAGGAGGCGCCCGCCCCGGCGCTGCGGCAGGCCACGCTGGACACCGTCGCCGAGGTGGCGCTGCGCGGCGCGCTGTCGGTCGGCTTCACCGGCGCCGGCACCGTGGAGTTCCTGGTGGACGAGGCGGAACGCTGCCACTTCCTGGAGATCAACTGCCGGATCCAGGTGGAACACCCGGTCACCGAGATGATCACCGGCGTGGACCTGGTGCAGGAGCAGCTGCACATCGCCTTCGGCACCCCGCTGCGCCTGCGGCAGTCCGACGTCCGGCTGACCGGCGTGGCGATCGAGTGCCGGGTCAACGTGGAGGACCCGGACCGCGACTTCGCGCCCGCGCCCGGTCGGCTGGACCGGTTCCGGCCGCCCGGCGGCCCGTTCACCCGGGTCGACACCCACGGGCACGCCGGCTATCTGGTCAGCCCGCACTACGACTCGCTGCTGGCGAAGGTGGCCGTCTGGGCGCCGGACCGGGACGCAGCGCTGGACCGGCTCGACCGCGCGCTGGCCGAGTTCGACGTGGCCGGCCCCGGCGTGCGTACCACCATCCCGTTCGCCCGGCGGGTGCTGCGCGACCCCGCGTTCCGCGCCGCCCGGCACACCACCGACGTCGTGGACCGCCTGCTCGCCCCGCCCGCCGAGGACGCCGCACGCGCCGCCGTGCCCGACCCGCGCGGCGCGGCCGAGCCGGCCGGCCGCACCCCCGTCAGCGCCGCGCCCGCCGCGGGCCCGACCACCTGGAGGAACCGATGACCGTTGCCCCCGACCGCCCGCTCGCCCGCGAGATCACCGACATTCTGGTCACGCACTGCGGCCTGGATCCGGACGCCGCCGCCAGCACGCCCGCAGCGAGCCTGGAGGAGCTGGGCATGGACTCGCTGGCGCTGCTCGAACTGTCGGCGGTGGTGGCCGACCGGTGGCGGGTGAAGATCCCCGAACAGGCCGGGCAGCTCAGCATCGCCGGCGTCGCCGACCTGGTCGCCCGCAAGGCCGACCCGCCCGGGCACACCGAGAACGCCGTCGACATCGACGCGCCGCTGCCGCTGGTCTGGGAGATCACCAACGACGTGGCCCGCTGGCCGGACCTGTTCACCGAGTACGCGGTGGCGGAGATCCTGCACCGCGACGGCGACACGGTCCGCTTCCGGCTCACCATGCACCCGGACTCCAACGGCGTGGCGTGGAGCTGGGTCAGCGAACGCACCGCCGACCCGGCCACCCGCGAGGTGCACGCCCGGCGCGTCGAGACCGGGCCGTTCGAGTACATGCGCATCCACTGGCGGTACGAGGAGATCCCCGGCGGTACCCGGATGACATGGACGCAGGACTTCGCGATGAAACCGAGCGCACCCGTCGACAACGCCGGCATGACCGACCGGATCAACACCAACAGCGCGATCCAGCTCGCCGTGATCAAGGAAAAGATCGAGCGGGCGCACGCGGGAGGCACGCGATGACCGACACCACCACCGCCCGGGTCTCCGTCCACGACGTACCGGCCGACCGCCGCCGCGGCGGGGAGCTGCGGGTGCTGCTCGGCCCGAAGACAGTCGGCAGCACCTCCGGTTTCATGGGCGTGGCCACGCTCGCGTCCGGGGAGCGGATCGCCGAGCACTACCACCCGTACAGCGAGGAGTTCCTCTACGTCGCCCGCGGCGCGATCACCGTCGACCTGGACGACGTGCCGGTGCCGGTGGCCGCCGGTGAGGCGCTCTACGTGCCGAAGGACGTGCGGCACCGGCTGCGCAACACCGGTGACGAGCCCGCCGAGGTGGTGTTCCACCTCGGACCCCTCGCCCCGCGCCCGGAGCTCGGCCACGTCGACACCGAGAGCGCGGCGCCGCCGCCACGGGAGCCGTCGTGACCGGCCGGCGCACAGTGGTCACCGGTGTCGGCGTGGTCGCGCCCGGCGGCGCCACCCGGGACCGGTTCTGGAAGACGATCACCGAGGGGCGCACCGCGACCCGGCGGATCAGCTTCTTCGACCCGTCGCCGTTCCGCTCGCAGATCGCCGCCGAGTGCGACTTCGACCCGGACGCCGCCGGGATCACGCTCGCCGAGCGGCAGCGCGCCGACCGGTACGTGCAGTTCGCGCTCGCCTGCTCCGCCGAGGCGCTCGCGGACAGCGGCCTGAGCCTCACCGACGCGCAGCGCGAACGCGCCGGGGTGGTGCTCGGCACCGCGGTCGGCGGGACCATGGCGCTGGAGCAGGAGTACGTGCGGGTCAGCGACTCCGGCCGGGACTGGCTGGTCGACCACGCGCTCGGCGGGCCGTACCTCTACCAGGCGCTGGTGCCCAGCAGCCTGGCCGCCGACGTGGCGTGCCGGCACGGCCTGCACGGCCCGGCGCAGGTCATCTCCACCGGCTGCACCTCCGGCATCGACGCCATCGGGTACGCCCACCAGCTCGTCGCCGACGGCGAGGCCGACGTGGTGCTGGCCGGCGCCGCCGACTCACCGATCTCCCCGGTCACCGTCGCCTCGTTCGACGCGATCGGCGCGACCAGCCCGGACAACGACGACCCGGAGCACGCCTCCCGGCCGTTCGACGCCGACCGGCACGGGTTCGTGCTCGCCGAGGGCGCCGCGGTGCTGGTGCTGGAGGAGGCCGAGCACGCCCGCCGCCGGGGCGCGCACGTCTACTGCGAGGTCGCCGGGTACGCCAGCCGCAGCAACGGCTTCCACATGACCGGGCTGCGCCCGGACGGCGCCGAGATGGCGGTGGCCATCAGCGACGCGTTGCGCCAGGCCCGGCTCGCCCCGTCAGCCGTGTCGTACATCAGCGCGCACGGCTCCGGCACCCGGCAGAACGACAGGCACGAGACGGCCGCGTTCAAACGCGCGCTGGGGGAGGCGGCGTACCGGGTGCCGATCAGCTCGATCAAGTCGATGGTCGGCCACTCGCTCGGCGCCATCGGCTCGATCGAGATGGCCGCCTGCGCGCTGGCCATCGAGTACGGCGTGGTGCCACCCACCGCCAACTGGACCACCCGCGACCCGGAGTGCGACCTGGACTACGTGCCGAACGAGGCCCGGGAGGTGCCGGTGGACGTGGCGCTGTCGGTGGGCAGCGGGTTCGGCGGTTTCCAGTCCGCGATGGTGTTCCGCCGGCTCGCGGTGACGCCACTGTGAGCGCGAGGAGTGAGCCGGGTTTGCGAGCCCCGCAGTCGCGAACAAGGACGGCACCGTGACCGCCCGGGCCGTGGTGACGGGCATCGGCGTGGTCGCGCCCAGCGGCATCGGCGCCGAGGCGCACTGGAACACCGTGCTCGCCGGCACCCGGCGTACCGGGCCGATCACACTGTTCGACCCGGAGCGGTATCCGACCCGGGTGGCCGGGGAGGTGGCCGGCTTCGACCCGGCCGGGTCCAGCGACACCCGGCAGCGGGTGCAGACCGACAGGTGGACCCACCTCGGCTTCGCCGCCACCAAGCTGGCGCTGGCTGACGCCGGGCTGCCAGAGGTGTCACCGGACCCGTACAAGTGGGCGGTCACGCTCGCCAGCTCCTCGGGCGGCAACCTGTTCGGGCAGCGGGAGCTGCAACGGCTCTGGGGCGGGCCGAGCCGCACCGTCGGGGCGTACCAGTCGATCGCCTGGTTCTACGCGGCGAGCGTCGGGCAGCTGTCGATCCGCCACCAGTTCAAGGGGCCGTCCGGGGTGACCGTCTCCGAGTCGGCCGGCGGGCTGGACAGCCTGGCGCACGCGGTGCGCACCGTCCGCCGGGGTACGCCCGTGGTCATCGCCGGGGCCACCGAGTGCCCGCTGAGCCCGTACGCGCTCGCCTGCCAGCTACGGTCCGGCCTGCTCAGCGACGTGGCCGACCCGGAGCGGGCGTACCGGCCGTTCGACGTCGCGGCCAGCGGCTACGTGCCGGCCGAGGGCGGCGCGGTCTTCGTGGTCGAGGAGTTGGGCCACGCGCTGGCCCGGGGCGCCCGCGTCTACGGCGAGATCACCGGCTGGGCCGCCACCCACGACGCCGCGCCCACCGACCCGGCCGTCGGCCCGGACCCGGCCCACTACGCCCGCGCGATGCGGCTGGCGCTGGAACGCGCCGCGGTACGCCCGCACGACGTGGACGTGATCTGGCCGGACGCGCTCGGGGTGCCCGCGTACGACCGGTCCGAGGCCGACGCGCTGCGCGCCGTGTTCGGTGCCCGGACCCCGCCGGTGACCACCCAGAAGCCGCTGACCGGCCGCGCCCATCAGGGCGGGTCGGCGCTGGACGCGGCCACCGCGCTGCTGGCGTTCCGCCGGGGGATGCTGCCCGCCTCCGCCGGCCCGGACGAGCCGGCGCCCGGCTGCGAGCTGACGTTCCTGCGGCAGCCACGCCCGCCGCGCAGCCGGATCGCGCTGGTCGGGGCGCGCGGCTTCGACGGCTTCAACAGCGCGCTGGTGCTGCGCGGCGCCGCGCCCCCACCGGCGGGCGACCGCTGACCGTCACGACGGCCGGGCCAGGTAGGCGGTCTTCGCGTCGCCGGAGAACCCGCAGGCCAGGTAGAAGGCGTGGGTCGCGGGCGAGCGTGACCCGGTCATGAGCATCGCCTTGTAGCAGCCCGCGTCCCAGGCGGCCCGCAGCGTGCCGGCCATGATCTGCCTGCCCAGGCCGGCGCCGCGCCGCGACTCGTCGACCACCACGTTCTCGACGACCGCGTAGGGCGACGCCGACCGGCTCAGGTTGGGGATCACGTTGAGGTACGTGGTGGCGACGACCGCGCCGTCCAGTTCGAGCACGAACAGGTGCAGACCTTCGGTGGCCAGGATCCGCGCGAAGGCCCGTTCGTCGGAGCCGTCGCCGAGGTGCGGGTCGTCCGGGTTCAGTTGCCGGTAGAGGCGGATGACCGAGGTGAAGTCGTCGGGCCGGGCCGTACGGAACATAACGGGAGCGTAGTCGCCCGCCGTCCGCGCGGGGGGCCGCGCGCACAGCATGCGGCGGCCGGCGGGCTACCTTGCCGGCGTGCCCCGATCCTGCCTGTCCGATCGAGCCTGAGCAATCCACCCAGCCGCCGTTTTGGATCTAGCCATTTGCATCTGGCGATGCGGAGAAGGGGCGTCGTAGGGTTCCGTCCGTACCCGAACGACGTACCCGCTGGGCGGATCCGCCCAGTTCCTCAGTGGAAGTGGCTGGTCGTGACTGCACATCCCGTGGCGGAAGACCCTGCCTCGACGGTGGACTGGGTGGACGACATCCTCCTCACCGGACGCGACACCGACATCTGTCTCCGCCTGCCCGAGCCGGTCGACAAGGGCACGCTGCGCCGGCTCGTCGGCGAGGCGCAGAACCGGCTGACCGAGGCCGGGCTGCGGGCCGGAGGCGCCGCCGCGCTGCGCCTGCCGCCCTCGCTGGCGTACGTGGCGCACCTGCTCGCCACCTGGCGTACCGGGGCCCAGGCGGTGCTGCTGGACCACCGGCTCACCGACCACGAGGTCGACCAGGCCCTGCGCCGGCTCGGCCCGCAGGTGGTGGTCGCGCCGGTCCGTTCCGGCGGCGGCGCGCTGCGGATCTTCGTCGACGTCACCGCCGGGGTGAGCGCCTACTCCGACCGCCCGGCGGGCAGCCCGCATGCGGTGATCCAGCTCAGCTCCGGCTCCACCGGGCCGTCCAAGGTGATCGGCCGCACCGCCGCCGACCTGGTCGCCGAGGTGCACCGCTACACCCGGATCGACGGCGTCGCGCTGCCCGGCGAACGGATCATCCTGCTGCCCAGCATGGTGCACGTGCTCGGCCTGGTCGGCGGCCTGCTCTACGGGCTGCACGCGGGCGTCGAGCTGTGCCCGCCGGAGCGGCTCAGCGGCGACGCGATCCTCGCCGCCGTCGCCGCCCAGGACACCCCGGCCACGGTGCTCGGCGTGCCGTTCCACATCGGGCTGCTCGCCTCCACCACACCGGCCGGGCCGCTGCCCCAGCTCAAGCGCATGACCACCGGCGGCGAGCTGGTGAGCGCCGCCGTGGCGAACGCGTTCACCGGCCGCTACGGCGTGCCGCTGGGCAACATGTACGGGATGACCGAGGTCGGCGTCATCGGCACCGACCTGCACGGGCGGCACCGGCCCGCCATCGCGCCGGCCCCCGGCATCCGCGTCCGCGAGCAGGACGGCGAGCTGTGGGTGAGCTGCCCGGACAACCCGTACGTGGGGCTGGCCGACCCGACCCGCTGGTCCGACGGCTGGCTGCACACCCGCGACGCCGGGGTGGTCGACCCGGACACCGGCCTGGTCACCATCAAGGGCCGGCTCGACTCGCAGGTGTCGGTGGGCGGCCTGAAGGTCGACCTGACCGAGGTGGAGGCCACTGTGGCCGGGCTGCCCGGCGTGACCGCCGCGGTGGTGGTCTGGGACGACGGCATCACCGCGTACGTCCAGACCGACGGCTCGCTGAGCGAGGAGACGCTCGACAAGCTGATCGCCGAGCGGCTGGCCGGCTTCAAGCGTCCCCGCACACTGCATCTGCTCGACCAGATGCCCCGCACCACCACCGGAAAGCTGGTCCGGTCGGTCCCGGCCCTGCGGGACGCCGCCTCGTGACCGGCCCGCTGTCCGAGCACCACCGGCCGCCCGCCGGGCGTCCGGCCCACCCCGATTCCCACCCCGGTCCGGCCGGGCAACGCGCCACCAGCGCGCCCGAGCCGGCACCGCGTCAGCGTCCGCTGACCGCCGGTGACCCCGGACCACACGCACGCGGTGTCCCGACCGGGCACCGTCAGCTGGTTCACGGAAATGAGGTCTGAATCCATGCGAGACGAGGTCCGCACCTTCGTCGTCGAGCAGCTCGCCGACATGAACTACGACGTGGAGGAGCTCGACGACGACACCACGCTCGGCCCCTCCGGCGTCGACCTGGAGTCGCTGGCCCTGGCCGACCTCGCGGTCCGCGTCGAGGACCGGTACGGCCTGAAGTTCGCCGACGACGAGTCGGAGAAGCTGGCGTTGATGACGGTCGGCGAGTTCACCACGATGGTCACCGACCGGGTGGCCGCGAACAGCGACAAGTCCTGATGTCCGGTCAGCCCGACCTGGGGCGAGCTGACCTGCTGAGCATGCTCGCCGAACTGACCGCGAAGCCCGTCGACCAGGTGCCGGACCGGCTCGGCTCGATGGAACTGGCCTGGCTGGTGCACATGGTCGAGCAACGCTACGACCGCCGGCTGGACCTGAGCGACGACCAGCTCGCCGGCATCCGCACCGTCGACGACGCGCTTGCGGTGTTCCGCGGCTCGCTGACCGCACCCGCAGATGGCTGAGCGGGAAACCGTACGGATCACCGGCACGTACGCGCTCAGCGCCCTCGGCAGGGGCGCGGACGCGCTGCTGGCCGGGGTGCTCACCGGCGCCCCGGCGTTCGCGCCGGTGCGCCGTTTCGACACCACCGGCCGCCGGGTCACCGTGGCGGCCACCCTGCCGGAGGTCGGCACGCTCGCCGACGAGCTGGCCGACGCCATCGACTCCGCCGCCCGGGCCGCCGGGCTGGACCGGGCCGGGCGCGCGGAGTCGGCGCTGTTCCTGGCCACCCACGGCGGGCCGCCCTCGCTGCCCGTACCCGAGGGGCGGGACGCGCCGACGGTGCCGGCGCTCGCCGGTCACCTGGCCGGGCGGTGCGGCCTGGGCGGGCGTACCCGGGTCTACACCACAGCCTGCGTGTCGGCGAGCACCGCTGTCGCCGACGCCGCCGCGCTGATCCGCCGGGGTGAGGTGGAACGGGTCGTGGTCGCGGCCGGTTACCTGGTCGAACCGGACCAGTACGCGCTCTTCGACGCCGGCCGGGCGCTCGCCGCCGACGGCGCGGTACGCCCGTTCAGCGCCGGCCGCAAGGGCCTGCTGCTCGGTGACGGGGTGGCGGCCGTGGTGCTGGAGTCGGCGGGCGCCGCCGCCCGGCGGGGCGCCGAGACGGTGGCGACGGTGGCCGGATGGGGGCGGGCCGGGGACGCGTACCACGCGTGCCAGCCGCACCCGGACGGGCTCGGCCTGGCCCGGGCGGTCGAGGCGGCGCTGCGCCGCGGCGGGCTGCCCCCGGCGGCGATCGGTTACGTCAACGCCAACGCCACCGGCACCCCGTTCAGCGACGCCTCCGAGGCGGCGGCGCTGACCCGGGTGTTCGGCGACGGCGCCGGGCGGTTGCCGGTCAGCTCCACCAAGTCGGTGCACGGGCACGCGCTGGAGGCATCCGGGCTGCTGGAACTGCTGGTCACCGTGCTGGCCCTGCGGCACGGCAAGCTGCCGGTCACCGCCGGCTGGCTCGGCCCCGACCCGCAGTGCCCGCTGGACGTCATCCGCGACGCTCCGCGCCCCGCGCGCACCGAGCACGCCCTGACCCTCAACGCCGCCTTCGGCGGCGCCAACACGGCCCTCCTGGTGAGCGCCGCATGACCGCCCCCACCCCCCACCCCGGCTCCCCGCGATCTTGCACTCCCGGCCCCGGCGAAACGGGCACAACGCCCGCCGAGCGGGCACCAACCGCAAGATCGCGCAACGACGCGGAGGCGCGGTGGCCCGAGGACGGGGACGGGGATACGGGGCCTGCGGGGGTGCCGGGGTTCGTGCACTCGGCGTTCGCGCCGCTGGTGGTGGCGGTCGCCGAGCGGTGTCTCGCGCGGCGGTACGGCACCGGGCCGCTGCCGCCGGGCAACGCGACGGCTGTGGTGCTGGTCAGCGCGGGCGGGGACACGGCCAGCGCGGCGCACGTCCGGGCCGCGGTGGCCGCCGGTGACCGGATCGGGCCGCTGTTCTTCTTCCAGTCCGTGCCGAACAGCGTGGCCGGGCACGTCGCGGCGCGCTGGGGACTGGACGGGCCGGTGGTGTGCCTGAGCCCGACCGGCGACGCGCGTGCCGAGGGGGAGGCCGAGGCGGACCTGCTGCTGTACGACGGCGACGCCGCACAGGCGCTGCTGATCCTGATCGAACTGGCACCGGACGGTACGCCGGGCGAGGCGACCGCGGTGCTGCTGGGGGAGGGAACACGTCAATGAGGACGAAGGGACTGCGTGGCGCGCTCGCGGCCGACGCGGAACTGGGCGCGGGCAACGTGCTCGCCCGGGTGCTGGCCCACGGCGCCGACCCGGACGGGCCGGGGCTCACGTTCGACACCGAGATCGACGGCCACCCGGCCGAGACTCCGCTGACCCTGGGCCGGCTCGACCGGATGGTCGCCGCCCGGGCGGCCTGGCTGCACGAACGCGGGGTGAAGCCCCGCGACCCGGTCGCGGTCTGGGCCGGCACGGCCGCCGACATGGTGCTGTCGTTCCTGGCGCTGACCCGCCTCGGCGCCATCCCGGCGCTGATGAACGGCAGGCTGCGCCCCGAGATCGCCGCCGAGTACATCCGCCGGCTGCGCGCCGCCGGGGTGCTCGCCGACGCCGCGCACGCCGAGGCGCTGGCCGGGCACGACCTGGGCGCTCCGATGCTCGGCGAACCCGCGCAGGCCGGGACCGGCGACCCGGACGCCGCGCCGGCACACTACCGGCACCACCCGGACGACCCGATCGTCATCACCCACACCTCCGGCACCACCGGCGTGCCGAAGGCGGTGCTGCACTCGCACGCCAGCCTGTTCGCCGCCACCCGCCACCTGCTGTCCATGCCGCAGGCGCAGGGCACCACACGCATCCTCAACGCGCTGCCCGCCCCGCACACCGCCACGGTGCTCATGGTCAACCAGGCGCTGGGCAACCGGGCGGAGATGTTCCTGCTCTCCGAGCAGGGCGGCGAGCGGGTGCTCGACGCGATCCAGCGGTGGCGTCCCGACGGCGTGTTCGGCTTCTCGGTCACCTGGGCCGAGCTGGCCCGCTTCGACCTGTCCGGCTACGACCTGGACTCGGTGCGGCTGTGGTTCAACACCGGCGACTGCTCGCACGAGCCGCACGTCCGGCGGCTGGTCGCTGTCGGCTCCCGGGACGTGGTGACCCGCGGCGGCGTGACCCGGGTACCCGGCTCGGCGTTCATCGACGGCCTGGGCTCCAGCGAGATGGGCCACTCGATGTTCCACATCACCCACACCACCGGCACCGAAAGGTACGGCCGCTGCGTCGGCCGGCCGTACCGGTTCGCCAAGGTCGCCGTGCTCGACACCGAGGGCAACGAGCTGCCGCCCGGGCAGGTCGGCTGGCTGGGCATCGACTCGCCGTCGCTGTTCCGCGGCTACTGGAACGACTCGGTCACCACCTACCGGTTCCGGCTGCGCGGCTGGTACCTCACCGGCGACCTGGTGTACGCCGACGACGACGGCCGCTACTACCACCTGGACCGGGCGGTCGACTCGGTCGAGGCGGGCGACGGGAAGTGGTTCTTCACCGCGCTGTCCGAGGAACGCATCCTCGCCGCCTGCGCCGATGTGACCGACTGCACCGTGGTGATCGTCAAGGCGGACGACGGCACCGTCACCACCGACGTGCTGCTGGAGCTGGCCGCCGGGGCCGACCCGGACGCGGACCGCACCGAGCAGGTCCGTGCCGCGCTCGGCCCGGACGTGGCCGCCACGCTGCGCCGGATCGTCCCGGTGCGCGCCGACGACATCCCGGTCACCGTCACCGGCAAGGTGCGCAAGGTGGCGCTGCGCGAGCGCTACCTGACCGAGGCGCCGTCGTGACCGCCGTCGTCACCGGCATGGGCCTGTTCACCCCCGCCGGGCGCGGCGTCGCGGACACGTTCGACGCGCTGCTCACCGGCCGCTCCGGGCTGCGCCGCCCGCCCGAGGGACACCCGGCGGCGGGCAGCCTGGAGGTGGCCGGCGTGCTCCCGGACATCGACCCGCGCAGCGTCGCCTCCGGCCCGGAGACGAAGGTGCTCGACCGGGTGGTGCTGCTCGCCCTGATCACCGCCGCCGAGGCGCTCGCCGACGCCGGCATCGAGGTGGGCCGCGACGTCGACCCGGAGCGCATCGCGGTGATCGTCGGCGGCGTCGGCGGGATGTCCACGCTGGAGAGCCAGGTGCTGGCGCGGGCCGCCCGGGGCCGGGCGGCGGTCAGCCCGTACCTGCTCACCGGCATCCTGCCGAACATGCCCTCGGCGCGGATCGCCATCGCGCACGGCATCCGCGGCTACAGCTCGTCGGTCGGCACGGCCTGCGCCTCCGGCGCCCAGGCCGTCGCCGACGGGGTACGCCTCATCCGCTCCGGCGAGGCCGACGTGGTGGTGTGCGGGGCGAGCGAGGCGCCGCTGTTCGGCACGTTCGCCGACACGTTCGGCAACGCCCGGGCGCTGGCCCGGGGCTGGGACGAGCCCACCGAGGCGAGCCGCCCGTTCGACAAGCGGCGCAACGGGTTCGTGCTGGCCGAGGGCGCGGCGCTGCTGGTGCTGGAGCGCGCCGGGCACGCCGACGGACGGGGTGTGCGCGGCTACGCCGAGGTCGCCGGTTTCGGGGCGAACACCGACGCGTACCACCCGACCGCGCCGCGCCCGGACGGCGCGGGAGCGGCCGCGTGCATGCGCCGGGCGCTCGCCGCCGGCGGGATCGGGCCGGCCGACGTCGGGTACGTCAACGCGCACGGCACCGGCACCAAGCTCGGTGACGTCGCCGAGACCACCGCGCTGGTCGAGGTGTTCGGCCTCGGCGGCGTGCCGGTCAGCTCCACCAAGGCGCTCACCGGGCACCTGCTCGGCGCATCAGGGGTGCTGGAGGCCGCCGCCACCGCGCTGGCGCTCGACAGCGGCCTGCTGCCGCCCACCTACCACCTGGACGACCCGGACCCGGAGTGCGAGGCGGACCACGTCCGCGCCGTGCCCCGGCCCACCCGGGCCGACCACGCGCTGACGAACTCGTTCGGGTTCGGCGGCCAGAACGTCAGCCTGCTCCTGCGCCGGCTCTCCGGGCCGGCCCGCCGGGGCGCCACCCCGGCTGCGGACTGACCGGACTCCAATCCCGGGCGTCGTCCGGGTCGTGATCACGGGGGGAACAGGGGAAGCCCATGACCATCAACGGGATAGACCATCTCGAACTGTACGTGGGAGACGCCCGGCAGGCGGCCTTCTACTTCGACAACGCCGTCGGTTTCCGGCTGCGCGGGCAGGGCGGGCCGGAGACCGGGCTGGACGGGCAGCGCTCGCTGCTGCTGGCCCAGGCCGGCATCCGGCTGCTGCTGACCACCGGACTGTCCGCCGAGCACCCGGCGGCCACGTATGTGCACCGGCACGGCGACGGCATCGCCGTGGTGGCGCTCGCCGTCGACGACGCCGCCGGGGCGTACGCGGAGCTGGTGGCCCGCGGCGCGACAGCGCTGAGCCCGCCGCGCACCTTCACCGGCGCGGACGCCGAGGTGGTGGTCGCCGAGGTGGGCGGCTTCGGCGACGTCGTGCACCGCCTCGTCGAGCGGCGCGGCGACCCGGAGGTGTTCCTGCCCGGGGCGATCGAGCCGGTGGCCGCGCCGGACGGGGACTCGCTGCTGGCCGAGGTGGACCACCTGGCCATCTGCGTGCCGCCGGGGCAGCTCGACGAGACGGTCGCGCACTACGAGAAGGTGTTCGGCTTCGCCGACATCTTCACCGAGCACATCGAGGTCGCCGGCCAGGCGATGAACTCCAAGGTGGTGCAGAGTCCGTCCGGGACCGTCACGTTCGTCCTGCTGGAGCCGGACACCGGCGCCCGGCCGGGGCAGATCGAGGACTTCCTGCGCTGGCACGCCGGCGCCGGGGTGCAGCACCTGGGGCTGCGCACCGACGACATCGTCACCGCCGTCGGCGCGCTCGCCGGCCGGGGCGTGCGGTTCGCCAGCACCCCCGGCGCGTACTACGACGGCCTGGAGCAGCGGGTCGGCCGGCTGGACGCGCCGGTGGACCGGCTGCGCGAGCTGAGCATCCTCGTCGACTCCGACCACGACGGGCAGCTGCTGCAGATCTTCACCGAGTCGATGCACGTGCGCCGGACCCTCTTCCTCGAACTCATCGAGCGACGCGGGGCGCGCACCTTCGGCAGCGGCAACATCAAGGCGCTCTACGAGGCCAAGGAACGCGAGCTGGCCGCGGCGGGGGCGACCCCCGGCGTCGCGGCCGGAGGGGTAAGCGCATGAGTGAACGCACCGAGCGAAGCGAGGGCCGTGAGGCCATGCCCGGCCGGCACGGCATGACCACCATCGATCCCGGGCTGACCGCCGAGGAGGAGGCGCTGCTTCCCTCCGACGAGGACGTCCGGCACTACGCCGAGCACGGCTGGTACCTGTCGAAGAAGCTGCTCACCGACGACGAGGTGGACGAGCTGGTCGCCGCCACCGACAGCTACTACGCCGGGGAACGCGACCGGCGGCTGCCGGTCCGGCCGCCGAAGCTGGCCTACTGGGAGCCGGCCAGGGGTGACGTGCAGCGGCACAACGACTACGTCCACCACGAGCACGACGGCATCGCGCGCATCCTGCGCAAGCCGCTGATCGGCGCGGTCGCCGCCCGGCTGGCCCGGGCCGTCGAGATCCGCATCTTCCAGTCCACGCTGATCTGGAAGCCGCCGATCGCCGGTGAGCCGTCGAACATCGTGCCCTGGCACTTCGACAAGCACTACTGGGCGTCCTCGTCGTCGGAGAACATGCTCACCGCGTTCATCCCGTTTCACGACTGCGGCGAGGAGATGGGCACCATCACCATGGTCGACGGCTCCCACCGCTGGCGGGAGATCGGCGCCGACGACACTGTGGTGCGGCACTTCGCCGACCGGGACCGCGACCAGCTCGAGGCGATGCTCGCCGAGAACGCGGCGTACAACGGGGCAACGATCCGCAAGATCCCCATGGTGATCCCCAAGGGACACATGAGTTTCCACCACTGCCGCACCTACCACGGCAGCGGTGCGAACGTCAGCGGGCGGCCCCGCCGGGCCATCTCGCTGCACCTGCAGGACGGCGACAACGCCTGGCGGGAGTACCCGCTCTCCGACGGCACGCTCGCCGCGTACAACCACGACGTGCTGGTCCGCCGCACCCACGAGGGCCGGCCGGACTACGCGGACCCCGATTACTGCCCGGTCATCTGGCGCGACCGCGCCCAGCAGGGAGGCTGACAATGTCACGGTACGACTGGGGAAAGACGCACCCGGGCATCGAGCGGCTGGAGCGGGCGGTGACCGAACGCCGCGACGTGGTGGTCAAGCACCCGCTCTACGCGAACCTCGACACCCACGACGCGCTCGTCACCTTCATGGAGCACCACGTCTTCGCGGTGTGGGACTTCATGTCGCTGCTGAAGTCGTTGCAGCGGCAGCTCACCTGCGTCACGGTCCCGTGGATCCCGACCGGCCCGACCGGCAGCCGCCGCCTGATCAACGACATCGTCATGGTCGAGGAGAGCGACGAGCTGGGCGACGGCTACATCAGCCACTTCGAGCTGTACGTGCAGGGCATGACCGAGGCCGGCGCCGACACCACGGCCGTGAACAAGCTCGTCGACCTGCTGCGCGACGGCACCCCGGTCACCGAGGCGTTCGGCGCGGCGGGCGTCCCCGCGGCGTCGGCGGCGTTCGCCGGCACCACCTGGCGGATCATCGAGACCACCCCGGTGCACTGCCAGGCGGCGGCGTTCGCGTTCGGCCGCGAGGACCTGATCCCGGAGATGTTCACCCAGGTCGTCGCCGTCAACGAGCGCAGCAACCGGCTCAACAAGTTCGTCGACTACCTGGAGCGGCACATCGAGGTCGACGGGGAGCAGCACACCCCGATGGCCATGCAGATGCTCGCCGACCTGTGCGGCGACGACGACACGAAGTGGCAGGAGTGCGCCGACACGGTGAACGCCGCGCTGGCCGCCCGCGCCCGCCTCTGGGACGACATCCTCGCCGCCGTCAAGGAGGGCCGTCCGGCGTGACCGGCTCCGACCCGCTCCGGCTCTACCGGACGGTCCGGCTGATCCGCCGCTTCGAGGAGCGCGCGATCGAGCTGGTCCGCGCCGGGGAGATCGTCGGCGGCATCCACCCGTACCTCGGTCAGGAGGGGATCGCCACCGGCGTCTGCGCGGCGCTGGACCGCGAGGACCTGGTCACCGGCACCCACCGCGGGCACGGGCACGTGCTCGCAAAGGGCGCCGACCCGGCCCGGATGCTGGCCGAGCTGTGCGGCCGGGTCACCGGCCTCAACCGGGGCCGGGGCGGGTCGATGCACGCCGCCGACTTCGGCGTCGGCGTGTTGGGCGCCAACGCCATCGTCGGAGCCGCCGGCGCGATCCTCACCGGAGCGGTGTGGGAGCGCCGGCGGCGCGGCGCCGACATCGTCGGCGCCACCTTCTTCGGCGACGGCGCGGTCAACGAGGGCATGCTCCTGGAGGCGTTCAACCTGGCCGCGCTCTGGCGGGTGCCGGTGCTGTTCGTCTGCGAGAACAACGGCTACGCCACCACCATGCCCGTCGAGGGCGCGGTCGCCGGCACCATCGCCGGGCGGGCCGCCGCCTTCGGCATGCCGGCGGCCGCCGTCGACGGGCAGGACCCCGAAGCGGTACGCGAGGTCACCGCCGCCGCCGTCGCGCGGATGCGCGCCGGCGGCGGCCCCGAGCTGATCGAGGCCCGCACCTACCGCTTCGACGCCCACCACACCTTCGAACATCAGGTACGCCTCGACTACCGGCCGCCGGAGGAGGTGGCGCAGGGCCGGTCCCGCGATCCCGTCGACATCGCCGGCGCGCGGCTGGACCCGGCCGTGCGGGCCGAGGTGGACGCCGGCGTCGAGGCGGAACTGGACGCCGCCGTCGAGTTCGCGCTCGCCGGTCCGCACCCCGACCCGGCGACCGCCCTGGACCACCTGTACGCCAGCGGGCTCACCGCCCGGACCGGAGGTGGCTGATGCCCCGGCTCTCCTACCGCAGGGCGCTCACCCGGGCGCTCGCCGACGAGATGACCCGCGACGAGTCCGTCGTGGTGCTTGGCGAGGACATCCGGGTGGCCGCCGCCAACGTCACCACCGGCCTGCTGAAGAAGTTCGGCCCGGAGCGGGTCCGCGACACCCCGCTGTCGGAGCAGGCGTTCACCAGCTTCGCCACCGGTGCGGCGCTGGCCGGTGCCCGCCCGGTGGTGGAGTTCCAGATCCCGTCGCTGCTGTTCCTGGTCTTCGAGCAGATCGTCAACCACGCGCACAAGTTCCCGCTGATGACCGGCGGCCAGTGCGCGGTGCCGGTCACCTACGTGGTGCCCGGCTCCGGCTCCCGCACCGGCTGGGCCGGGCAGCACTCCGACCACCCGTACGCGCTGTTCGCCCACGTCGGCGTGACCACTGTCGTACCGGCCACCCCGGCCGACGCGTACGGGCTGCTGGTCTCCGCGATCCGCTGCGACGACCCGGTGGTGGTCTTCGCCCCGGCCGGCGCCCTTGACCTGCGCGCCGACGTCACCGACCTGACGCCGGTGCCGCTGGGCCGCGGGATCGTCCGCCGTCCCGGCGCCGACGTGACTGTGGTGGCGGTCGGGCACCTGGTGCACGACGCGCTCGCCGTCGCCGAGGAGCTGGCCGGGCAGGCGTCGGTGGAGGTCTTCGACCCCCGCACGCTCTACCCGTTCGACTGGGACGGGCTGGTCGAGTCGGTGAGCCGCACCGGCCGCCTGGTCGTGGTCGACGACGGCAACCGCTCCTGCGGCATCGCCGGGGAGATCATCGCCACAGTGGTCGAGCGGGTGCGGCTGGCCGCGCCGCCCCGGCGGGTCACCCGCCCCGACGGCGCCGTGCTGCCCTTCGCCCCGGCCCTGGACCGGGCCGTGCAACCCGGCCGCGACCAGCTCACCGCCGCCATCCAACTGACCCTCAAGGACGGATGAACGATGGACCCGAACTACACGTGGCCGCCACTCGGTCAGGCGTGGACCGACCTGCCCGAGTCCACCCGTACCGCGATGGTGACCACCGGGGCCGCGGCGTGGGAGAAGATCTTCCACGGCCGGGCCACGTACAACAAGCAGTGGCGGCTGGCCCGCCCGCCGGTGTTCACCGCCGACGCGTTCGGCGAGCTGAACGAGGTCTGCGACCGCATCGCCCAGCTCATCCTGGAGGCCTGCCGGCGCCGCGCGCGTACCGCCGGTGAGCTGCAACGGCTCCTCGACGTGCCGGAGGGGGAGACCCAGCTGCTCGACCCGGACGAGGAGCTGCACGAAGGGCTTCTCGCCGCGTACCGGCCGGACGTGCTGTTCTCCGGCGGCGTGCCGTGCATCGTGGAGTACAACATCGACAGCAGCCTCGGCGGTGGCTTCGACGCCGACACAGTCATCCAGCGGTACGCCGAGCTGTACCGCGCGCACGGCCTGCTCGACGGCGCACGGCCCGCGCCGTCCCTGCTGGACCAGCGGTTCGCCGCCATCCGGGACACGCTCGGCCTGCCCGACGGCGCCCGGGTGGCGCTGCTGATGGACTTCGAAGCCGACTACCCGGGCCTGGACGACCCGGAGACGTTCATCCGGATCCTGTCCCCGCTGATCGACCAGGCCCGCCCGTTCGGCATCGACCTGGTCATCGCCCCGGTCGCCACCGCCGGCCTGGACGAGCAGAGTCGGCTGGTCGTCGGCGGCGCCCCGGTGGACGCCCTGTTCCGGCTGTTCGTGCCGAACCGGGTCACCCCCAGCCCCGGCCTGGACGCGGTGGCCGGCGCGCTCGCCGCGGGCACGCTGCCGATGTTCGTCAGCAGCGCCGCCTGGCTGCTGAGCAACAAGCTGAACTACGCCTGGCTCTGGGACGACCTGGACCTGCTGCCGGAGGCCGACCGGACGCTGATCCGCCGGTACGTGCCGCACACCGTCGCGCTCACCGCAGACCAGCTCGACCGGGCGCTCGCCGAACAGGCCGACCTGGTCGCCAAGCCGGCCGGCGGATCGGCCGGGCACGGGGTGCTCATCGGCCGGGAGATGACAGCTGTGGCGTGGGCGGACGGGGTACGCGCGGCGATCGCCGAGGGCGGCAACATCCTGCAGCGCTATCACGAGGCCGACCGGGTGGCGATGGACTTCGTGCAGATCGAGACCGGTGAGACGGTCACCGCCGATGTCCCGTACAGCCTCGCCCCGTACCTGTTCGGCCGCACCGGCTCCGGCGCGCTCGCGCGGGTGGGTTACCCGGGTTGCGACGAGGTCCTCAACCTGGCCCGAGGCGTCCTCCTGACCGGCATCCTCCTGACCGACTGACCCGCCGTCGCCCGCACCTTCTCACCCTCGTTCCCAGCGTTGATCAAGGAGTTTGTGTCCTCACCGGGGCGGATCGCCGACCCAAACTCCTTGGTCAACGGAGTGGACCCAGCTGCAGGTTGACCGACCGGTGCCCCTGATCCCGCTGATCATGAAGTTAGCGGGAACAAATCGGACGCTCGACGCCGTCAACTTCATGATCGGTGGATTGGATTGGATTGGATTGGATTGGATTGGATTGGATTGGGCCGGACCGGGGTCGGCCGCCCGTCCGGCCGCTCCGTTTCGTCTTTTGTCCCTCAGGCCTGCCCTGGCACGTTGATCAAGGAGTTTGTGTCCTCACCGGGGCGGATCGCCGACCCAAACTCCTTGGTCAACGGATTGGATCTGGGCCGCAGGTTGACCGACCGGTGCCCCTGATCCCGCTGATCATGAAGTCGACGGGGACAAAATGGACACTCAGTGCCGTCAACTTCATGATCGTCGGGCAGGGCAGGGCAGGGCAGGGCAGGGCAGGGCAGGGCAGGGCAGGGCAGGGCAGGGCAGGGCAGGGCAGGGCAGGCGCGTAAGGGAGAGGGCGGAGAGGGGTTCAGGGGTGGGGGAGGTGGGTGGAGAGGACCCTCAGGGTTTCGGCTGTGGCTATCGCGTCGCTGCGGGCGCTGCCGTGCCGGCCGTCGCTGCTGTAGAGCGACGGGTCGGCCACCAGCGGGTGGTCGGTCAGGTGCACGTGCAGCGTGCCCAGCCGCTCGGCCACGCTCCGGGTGTGCCGGGACAGCCGGCGCATCCGCTCGCCCAGGCCCGCGCGCAGCGTCTCCGGCACCGCCGGGCTGTGCGAGACGTCGAACATGCCCACCGTGATCACGTCCGCGCCGGCCTCCCGCAGCCCGGTGACCATGGCGGTCAGCTCGGCGTCGACCGCCTCCGGGTCGTAGGCGGACCGGAACGCGTCGTTGCCGCCGCACACCACAAGGGCCAGGTCCGGCCCGAAGGCCAGCGCGTCGGCCAGCTGGGTGGCCCGTACCTCGTGCGCGCGCAGCCCGCGCCGACCCAGGTTCAGGTACGCCAGCTCCGGTCGGACGGCCCGCAGCTCGGCGGCGATCCGGTCGGCCCACTGGAGGTCCGGGTAGCCGTCGACCGGCTCGCACAGTCCTTCCGCGACGCTGTCGCCGAGCACCACGAACCGGCGCCACGGGTGCCCGCGCAGCAGCTCGGTGGCCTCGCCCGGGCGCAGGCACCACGGGTCCGTCGCCTCGGTCGTCGTCGATGGCATGATCGGCAGGCTAGCCGAGCGTCCGGCGCGGCAAAAGGGGGCTCAGGTCAGCAGGGCCAGCAGTTCCCCGGGCCGGGACAGGCTGAGGTCGGCGGGTTCGGCGCTGTCGTACTGATGACCCCACGCGGCGGCCACCGCCACCGCGCCGCTGCGGCGGGCGGCGCGCAGGTCCAGCGGCGAGTCGCCCACGTACGCAGCACGGCCGGGCGGCACGCCGAGCCGCCGGCAGGCCACCTCGACGCCCTCCGGCGCCGGTTTGGGGCGGGTGACCTGGTCGCCGCCGAGCACCACCCGGAAGTGGCCGAGCAGGCCGACCCGGTCGAGCATGATCTCCGCCGCCCGGTGGCTCGCGCCGGTGAACACGCCCACCGGCACCCGGGCGGCGAGGTCGGTGAGCATCTCCGCGACTCCGGGGTAGACGCTCACCCGCCCGGCCGTCGCGGCCAGTTCGGTGTGGTAGCGGTCCAGGTCCGCCGCGGTGGCGGGGCGCCGGAGCAGGTGCGTCAGCAGGTCGGACGGTGAGCCGATCGAGTAGCCGGCGATGACCTCGGCGTCGGTGTACGACGGGCCACCACCGGCACGCACCGCCGCCCGGTACGCCGCCGGCACCACCTCGTGCGACTCGATGAGCGTGCCGTCCATGTCGAAGACGACGGCGTCCACCGGGCGGCTCACGCGGCCCCGGCCCGGTGCGCTGCGGCGAGCCGCTTCGGCGCGCGGGCGTGCCACGCCTCGGTGATCAGCTCGGTCAGGTCGTCCACGGCGATCCGGTCGAGCCGGACCAGCACCGCCGGGTAGCCGTCGAGGTGCGGCGTGGTGAAGTAGACCGCCGGGTCGTCGGCGAGCAGCGCCTCCTTGGCGCCCAGGTCGGGCACCCGGGCGCCGAGGATCGGGCCGTCCGGCGCGGTGTCGCCGAGCGCCTCGAGGTCGCTGCGGCGCAGCGGCCGGTCCCAGACGAACATCTTGTCGCGCACCCGCCAGGCGGGCAGGTCGTCGTACGAGCCGCGCTCGGTGGTCTCCGGCAGGGCCAGCGCGATGCGCCGCACGTCGTCCCAGGTCGCCATGGCCCCGACCCTACCGCCGCCCACCGACACGCCGGCTCGGACCGGCAGGGCTCAGACCGGTGTCGGCGTGGCCGGCTTCACCTCCGGGCGCCGGGACGCGCGGGTCAGCAGCAGCGGTCCCACGGTCAGCAGCAGGCAGACCACCGACATCACCAGCAGCGCCGGGGTCAGGTCGAGCAGCGCCACCGACCAGCCGCCGAGCAGCGCGCCAACGGGCAGGCCGAGGAACGCCACCGACCCGGAGATGCCCAGCACCCGGGTCTGCAGCTCGCCCGGCACCCGCTGGTAGAGCGACGCGCCGAGCAGCGGGTTCACCGCCGCGATGCCGATGCCGGACAGGAACGTCACCACCAGCACCACGACCAGGTCGTCGCTGAGCGCCAGCGCGAGCAGCCGGGGCGCGCCGCTGAGCGTCAGCCCCAGCGCGAACGTCGTCCCGGCGGGCAGCCGGGTGCCGAACATCGTGAACAGCACGTTGCCCAGCAGCGCGCCGGCCGAGAACACACCGAGCAGCAGGCCGAAGCCGGCCGGGTCGCCGAGCACCTGGTTGACCCAGAGCGGGATCCAGACCGCGACGCTGGCGTTGGCGAACATGTTCGACACCGAGACCACCAGCAGCATGATCATCAGCGTCCGGTCGGTGCGCAGGTACGCGAAGCCGCCGCGCAACGCCCGCAGGTACGGCTCCCGGGGCGCGGGCTGCGCCGGCGCGTGCGGGCGCACCAGCACGCCGATCAGCAGCGCGCAGACCGCGAACGTGGCCGCGTCGATCCAGATGGCCTGGGTCAGCCCGACCCAGTCGATGAGCAGGCCGCCGAGCACCGCGCCGAACAGCGTCATGCCCCGGGCCAGGCCGTCGTAGGCGCTGGTGAGCCGGATCAGCGGCACCCCGGCCCGCTCGGCGGCCGGTTTGAACAGCACGTGCTTGACCCGGTCGCCGATGCCGCGCAGCCCGCCGGCGACCGCCACCAGGACCAGCAGCGTGCCGAACCCGAGCCAGGGCGCCAGCGCCACCACCGCCATCGCGGCGGCGCTCGCCGCGTCCACGAACACGGAGGTACGGCGGATGCCGAAGCGGTCCGCCCACGGTGTGGCCAGCGCGCTGGAGAGCATGTACGGCAGCGTCTCCGCCGCCGCGACGAGTCCCATCTTGGTGGGGCTGCCGGTGGTCTCCAGCACCAGCCAGGGGATGGCCACCACGGAGATCCGGGTGCCGAGGTTGGACAGCAGGTCGGCGCCGACCAGGGTGTACAACTCCCGGCGCGGGTTCATGCCGGGCTGCCGATCACAGTGCCCAGCGAGTCGGCGTCGGCGGGATGCGCGGCGGCGTACCGGGCCCGCAGCGCGCGTTTGTCCACCTTCGCGGACCGGTTGAGCGGCAGCGCGTCGACGAACTCCACGGCGCCGGGCGCCCAGGTCTCGCTCAGCTCCCGCACCACCAGCGCGATCAGCTCCTCGCCGGTCACCGACGCGCCCGGCGCCGGCACCACGTACGCGTACGGCAGCTCCCCGGCCACCGGGTCCGGCACGCCGATGACGGCGGCGGCCCGCACCTCGGGGTGACCGGCGAGCACGTCCTCGATCGGGCGGGAGTAGATCGGCCAGCTGCGCGCCCGGGTGAGGATTCGGTCCTGCAACCGGTCGACCAGGTAGAGGTACCCGTCGGCGTCGAGGTGGCCGATGTCGCGGGTGCGGACCCAGCCGTCGACGAGCGTCTCCGCGGTCAGCTCGGGCCGGCCGTGGTAGCCGGCGAAGCTCAGCTTCGTGCGGACCCACACCTCGCCGTCGTCGCCGGGCGGCAGCACCCGGCCGTCGGCGTCGCGGATCTCCACGGTCACGTCGCCGTACGGGCGGCCGCAGGAGCGCAGCCGCTCCGGGTGCTCCGGGTCCTCGGTCAACCCGGGCAGCGCGCAGATGACCACCGCTTCGCTGAGCCCGTACACGATGCGCAGACACGGGCCGAAGCGGGCGATGGCCTGGCGCAGCCGGGCGGGCGCGGCGGGCCCGGCGCCCACGTTGAACATGAACATGGCGGAGAAGTCGGCGCCCGGCAGGTCGGGGTGGTCGAGCACCTCGTAGAGCATCGGCGGGGTGACGAACGTGGAGGTGAGCCGCTCGGCGTCCACGGTGGCGATGAACGCGGCCGGGTCCCACTGCTCGCGCAGGAACAGCACGCCGCCGGTGAACAGGTTGAACAGCGTGGTGATCTGCCCGCTGGCCAGCCACATCGGCGAGTGCGACAGGTGCCGTAGCAGCGGGAACCCGGCGCCCCGGAAATCGGCGGCCAGGGCGAGGATCTGCCGGTAGAAGCTCTCCCTGTGGTGCACCAGCTTCGGCGTGCCGGTGGTGCCGCTGGTCTGCAGGAACGACTCCGGCGCGGACGCCCCGGCGGGCAGCTCCGCGGCCGGCTCACCGGTCGCGGCGGTCAGGTCCGGCCCGGCGCCGCCGGGGCCGAGGCAGAGCACCGGTACGCCGGACAGGCCGGCCGCGATCTCCACCGCCTGCGGGTCACGCGGGTCGTGCACGAACGCCTCCGGCGCGGACAGCGCGACGAACTCGTCGACCTCCCGCCGCGAGGTCACCGGGGCGATCCACATGCTCCGGCAGCCCAGCAGGTGCAGCGCCAGTTGCAGCAGCGGGCCCTCGACCGTGTTGCCGAGCATCACCAGCACCGCCGTGCCGGGGCGTACCCCGTGCCGGCGCAGCGCGGCGGCCAGGCCGCGCACCTCGGCGGCGACCTGGGGGTAGGTGAGGCGGCGTCCGCCGCCGACGAGCGCCTCCCGGTCGCCGAAGCCGGCGAAGAGCTCCAGCGCCTCGTGCACGTAGTTCGGCCGGTCGGTCATCGGGCAGCCCCCATCATGGTCCGCGAGCGGCGTCCGGCCAGGTCAGGGCCGGGACATGACGGCAGGTGCCAGGTCGGCGACCGCACCGCCGCCAGCTCCGAGCCTAGGCAGCGGCGGTCCACGGCGGACAGAGCCGATCGTCGCTGCGTCCCGCCCCGTGGGCATTTGATCATGTCGATCAGGTTGATTGACGCTCGTCACCGCCGGAAGCTAGTTTCCGGTCCATCGCCCGGGCCGGTGCCGCCGACCGCGTCACGCCCGGGGCTGCCGACCATGGAGGATCGATGCCGACCCCGAAGAGATGGCACGTCATAGCTTCCGCCGTAACGCTCCTGATCGCCGCCACCCCGGCGGTCACCGCGAGCGCCGGCCCGACCGACAAGGACCGCGCCGGGCACGGGCGCGCCGAGTGGGCCGGGACCTGGGCCGCGGCGGTGACCCGCGGGAACACCGTGGGCCTGACCGAGACCGGCCTGAACAACCAGAGCATCCGGATGACAGTGCAGACCTCGGTGGGCGGGCCGCGCCTGCGGGTGCGGCTGACCAACCTCTACGGCCAGCAGGCCATCCAGGTCGGTCGCGCCACCATCGCCCGGCCGAACACCGCCACCGCCGACGACCTGTCCGACATCGTCCCGGCCAGCGTCCGCCAGCTGACGTTCTCCGGCACCGACTCGGCGACCATCAACAAGGGCGCCGAACTGCTCAGCGACCCGGTGGCCTTCCCGGTGGCCGAGCAGGAGGACCTGGTGGTCACCCTGTACTTCCCGGTGCTCACCGGGCCGGTCACGTTCCACGGCCAGTCCCGGGTCACCAACTTCATCGGCGCCACCGACCTCACCTCGGCGGCCGACGGCGCCGGCTTCACCATCCGGCCCAACTGCTGCTGGATGTTCCTGTCCGGCATCGACGTGGAGCGCAAGGCGACGCCCGGCTCCGTGGTGGTGCTCGGCGACTCCATCAGCGACGGCAACGGCAGCACCGTCAACGCCGACCGCCGCTGGCCCGACCTGCTCGCCAAGCGGCTGATCGACGCCCGCCCGGAGCCGCGTACGCCGGGTGTGCTCAACCTCAGCCTGGCCGGCAACCGGCTCAACCACGAGGGCACCGAGCCCGGCGCGGGCGGCTTCCCCGGCTACTACGAGCTGGGCCCGAACGCGCTGGCCCGGCTCAACGAGGACGTGTTCCCGCAGACCGGGGTGCGCACCGTCATCACCCACCTGGGCATCAACGACATCTGGATGAGCGATGACAGCCCGGAGGCGATCATCGCCTCCCTGCGCCAGATCAACCGGCAGGTCCAGGCGCGCGGCCTGACCAGCATCGCCGGCACGCTCATGCCGTACGAGGGCAACGGCGGGCCGGGCGTGTGGACCCCGGAGAAGGACGCCACCCGCCAGGCCGTCAACACCTGGCTGCGCGGGCCGGGCCGGGCCGAGTTCGACGGCATCGTCGACTTCGACGCGGTGATGCGCGACCCGGCGCAGCCCAGCCGGCTGCTGCCGGCGTACGACTCGGGTGACCACATCCACCCGAACGACACAGGAGCCGCGGCGATGGCGAACGCGGTGCCATTGAAGCTGCTCGGACTGTGACACCGGGCGGGGGCGGCGGTCGACACGACGCCGCCCCCGCCGCCGTTTTCCTGGGGAGGAAAAAGACCGTGGACGTCAGCGAGATCCTGACCGGCCTCTACAGCGAACAGGGCCGGCAGAACCCCTATCCCTTCTACGCGGCCCTGCACGAGCACGGGCCGATAAACGCCGTTCCGGCCCGTGCCGAGCACAGCACCGTCAGCGCGGTGGCCGGCGGGTACGACATGGTGGACCGGATCCTGCGCGATCCCGGCTGGTACAAGGGCTTCCCGCCCGGCTGGGAGGAACAGGAGATCCTGCGGACGTTCCTGACCTCGATGATGTTCGTCAACCCGCCCGACCACACCCGGATGCGTGCGGTGTTCGCGAAGACGTTCACCCCGCGCCGGCTGGTCGCGCTGGAGCCGGTGATCGAGCGGGTCGTCGCCGAACGTCTGGACCACATGGCCGAGGCGGGCGCCGACGGCGCCGAGGTGGACTTCGTGGCCGACTTCGCCTACCCGGTCCCGGCGCTGGTGATGGCCGAGTTCATCGGCCTGCCCGCGGCCGACCTGGCCTGGTACCGGCAGCGGGTCGACTGGATCGACGAGTACATGGACGTGTCCGGCAAGACGCCGGAGCGGCTGGCCCGGGCCAACCAGGCCGCCGAGGAACTGCGCGTCTACTACCGTGACCTGATCGCCCACCGGCGCCGCGCGCCGAGCCACGACCTGATCAGCGGGCTGGTCGAGGTGCTCGACGCGGGCGGCGTCGACCTGACCGAGGAGGAGTTGATCAGCAACCTGATCGTGCTGTTCAACGCCAGCTTCGTCACCACCGTCTACATGTTCAGCAACGGCCTGCCGCTGCTGCTGGACCACCCGCACGTGACCGCCGCGCTGCCCGGCGACGACTCACTGGCCCGGGGCTGCGTGGAGGAGGTGCTGCGGATGGAGAGCCCGGTGCACTTCCTGGCCCGCTCCGCGCCGGCCGGCGTCGACCTCGGCGGCGTGCCGGTCGACCGCGACGACAACGTGCTGCTGCTGATCGCCGCGGCCAACCGCGACCCGGCCCGGTTCCCCGACCCGGACCGCTTCGACCCGCGCCGTCCGGGCCCGCCGTCGCTGGCCTTCGGCGTGGGGCTGCACTTCTGCCTCGGCTCGGCGGTGTCCCGGCTGGAGGGCCGTCTGGCACTGCCGCGCCTGTTCGCGCGCTTCCCCCGGCTGGCCGTCACCCAGCCGTACACCTACAGCGGGAGCCTGTTCCTGCGCGGCATCGACAAACTCTTCGTCACCACAGGGGAGGCCGGATGACACTCGATCCGCAGGTGGTCGCGTGGCGGGCCGCGCGGGCGGCCGGCGGCGCCGTGCCGCTCTACACCCAGACCCTCGCCCAGGCCCGCGCCGCCGACCTCGCCGCGATCCGCGCCGGCTCCGGCGCGGTCGAGCCGGTCGCCGAGGTACGCGACACGACGGTGCCCGGCCCGGCCGGGCCGCTGCCGGTGCGGATCCACCGGCCGGAAGGCGACGGCCCGCTGCCGACGCTCGTCTACTTCTTCGGTGGCGGCTGGACGCTCGGCAGCGTCGACACCGCCGACGGGATCTGCCGCCGGCTGGTCAATCTCAGCGGCGTGCAGACCGTGACAGTCGGCTATCGGCTCGCGCCGGAGCACCCGTTCCCGGCTGCGGTCCAGGACTGCCACGCCGCGGTGCGGCACCTCGCCGCGCACGCCGCCGAGTTCCGCGCCGACCCGGACCGGCTGGCGGTGGGCGGGGACAGCGCGGGCGGGAACCTGGCCGCCGCTGTCACGTTGCTGGCCCGCGCCGACGGCGGTCCCCGGCTCGCCGCCCAGCTGCTGGTCTACCCGAACACCGACCAGCGGCCCGGGCACCGCCCCGGCGACGACGAGGACCCGATGCTGTTCAACAGGCACTCGGTGGGCTGGTACCGGAGCCACTACCTCCCCGACCCCGGCGACGCGGCGCACCCGCTGGCGTCGCCGCTGCTCGCCGAGGACCTGGGCGGCCTGCCACCGGCGCTCGTGGTCACCGCCGGGTACGACCCGCTGTGCGCCGAGGGCCGGCGATACGCCGAGCGGTTGGGCGAGGCCGGCGTGCCCACCGAGACGGCCCACTATCCGGGGATGGTGCACGGGTTCTTCGCCATGCCCGGCGTGTTCGACGCGGGTCGCCAGGCCCAGGAGCGGGCCGCCGCCTTCCTGCGCCGCTCATTCGGGCTCGACCCGGCGCATACGGCGGCGACGGGTGCCGGCCATGGTTGACCCGGCGGACGGGTTCGTGCCGCCGGTCAGCCTGGCCGATTTCGCCGCGCTGGCCCGGGCGGTGCTGCCACCCGACGTGTGGGACTTCGTCGACGGCGGCAGCGGCGCCGAGACCGCCCTGGCCGCCAACCGGGCCGCGCTGGACCGGGTGGCGGTGCTGCCCCGGATGCTGGCCGGGGTGGACGACCCGTCCACCGAGGCGACGCTGCCCGGCGGCCGGGCCGCGTTGCCGGTGGCTGTCGCGCCGATGGCGTACCAGCGGCTGCTGCACCCCGACGGCGAGCCGGCGCTCGCGGCGGCGGCCCGCGCGGCGGGCGTGCCCTACGTGGCCAGCACGCTGGCCAGCACGCCGATCGAGGAGATCGCGGCGACCGGCGCGACTGTGTGGTTCCAGCTCTACTGGCTGCGCGACCGGGCGCTGGTGGCCGACCTGCTGGACCGGGCGTCGGCGGCCGGCTGCGCCGCGGTGATGGTGACAGTGGACGTGCCGGTGCTCGGGCGGCGCCTGCGCGACGCGCGTAACGGCTTCGCGCTGCCGCCGCACGTCACCGCCGCGAACCTGCCCGGCGGCCGGGACGACCTGGCCCACCAGGGCACGCCCGGCGTGTCGGCGGTGGCGGTGCACACCGGCGCGGTGTTCGCCCCGGCGCTGAGCTGGGCGGACCTCGACTGGCTGCGCGCGCGTACCCCGGTGCCGTTGCTGGTCAAGGGCATCCTCGACGCGCGCGACGCGGCCCGCGCGGCGGACGCCGGCGTGGACGCCGTGGTGGTCTCCAACCACGGCGGCCGGCAGCTCGACGCCGCCCCGGCCAGCGCGAGCGTGCTGCCCGAGGTGGTCGAGGCGGTCGACGAGCGGTGCGCGGTGCTGCTGGACAGCGGCGTCCGCGGCGGCGTCGACGTGCTGCGCGCGCTGGCGCTGGGCGCGGACGGCGTGCTGCTCGGCCGGCCGCTGCTCTGGGCGCTCGCGGCCGGTGGCCGGGCCGGCGCCGAGGCGGCGCTCGCGCTGCTCGCGGCGGAACTGCGCGACGCCCTCATCCTCAGCGGCTGCCCCGACCCGGCCTCGGCCCGGCGGCTGCGCACCCGGATCGGAGGCTGACGTGGAGCCGGTCGACCTGGCCGTCACGGCGCTGCACGGCAGCGTCGGCGACCCGGCCCTGAACTCGATGAACTTCCTCAACGAGGTGGCGCAGCACTACCCGGACGCGGTGTCGCTGGCGGCCGGGCGCCCGTACGAGGAGTTCTTCGACTCGGCGCTGCTGCACGAGCACCTGGACCGCTTCCGCCGGCACCTCACCGAGGACCTCGGGCTGGACCGGGCCGCCGTCGACCGGACGCTGCTGCAGTACGGCCGGACCAAGGGTGTCGTGCACCACCTGATCGCGCGCAACCTCGCCGTGGACGAGGGGCTCACCGTCGACCCGGAGTCGATAGTGGTGACCGTCGGCTGCCAGGAGGCGATGTTCCTGGTGCTGCGCGCGCTGCGGGCCGGCCCGGCGGACGTGTTGTTCGCTGTCGCGCCCACGTACGTCGGGCTGACCGGCGCGGCGCGGCTGGTGGACCTGCCGGTGCGCCCGGTGGCCGGCGGGCCGGACGGCGTCGACCTGGCCGACCTGCGAGCCGGGGTGCGCCGGGCCCGCGCGGAAGGGCTGGCGCCCCGGGCCTGCTACGTGATGCCGGACTTCGCCAACCCGTCCGGGGTCAGCATGACCACCGGACAGCGGCGGCGGCTGCTGGAACTGGCCGCCGAGGAGGATCTGCTGCTGATCGAGGACAACCCGTACGGCCTGTTCCCGGCCGACGGCACCGCGCGGCGGCCCACGCTCAAGGCGCTGGACACCGCGCGCCGGGTGGTCTACCTCGGCTCGTTCGCCAAGACCGTGCTGCCCGGCGCCCGGGTCGGCTACGTGGTCGCCGACCAGCGGGTGGGGGAGGCCGACGGCACCGTGGTGCCGCTGGCCGATCACCTCGCGAAGATCAAGAGCATGGTCACCGTGAACACGTCACCGATCAGCCAGGCGGTGATCGGCGGCGCGTTGCTGGCGCACGACTGCTCGCTGGTGGCCGCGAACGTGCGGGAACGGGCCGCGTACGCCCGTAACCTGGGCCACCTGGTCGACGGCATGGCCCGGCGCTTCCCGGCCGGCGGGCCGGTCACCTGGACCGTGCCGGCGGGCGGGTTCTTCGTGGTGGTGAGCGTGCCGTTCCCGGTGGACGACGCGCTGCTGCACCGCTCGGCCCGCGAGTACGGCGTGCTCTGGACGCCGATGGCGCACTTCTACGACGCGGGCAAACCGGTGAATGCGTTGCGGTTGTCGGTGAGCGCTGTCACACCGGAGTCGATCGATCTGGGGCTGGACCGGCTCGCGGCGCTGGTCGCGGACACCACGGCCGGGGTGGGCGCGCCGGTGTGACGCCGGAGTGTCAGGGTTCCGGTACAGCGCGTGTTTCCTGGCGCCGTTTCTCTGTTGATAATGGACGAATGGTTGCCTGGGAGTACGCGTTGCTCGTTCGTCGGTATCAGGGTCAGGGACGCAATTTCCACGTCTCGTTCGTGTGGTACGGCCCGGACGGGTCACGCACCGACGTGACCGCGTACGGCGACACCGCCATCGCGCACCTGAACCGGGTCGGCCGGGAGGGCTGGGAACTGGTGTCCGCCGCCGAGGACGTGAACAACGTGCAGGGCAGCACCGAGGTCCACCGCTACCACCTGAAGCGCCCGCTGCGCTGACCCCCCGTTACCGCCGGCACCCCGGGAGAAGGATCTCCCGGGGTGCCGCTTCGTGTTGCTCAGGCGCTCAGCCCAGGTCGACCGCCGGGTAGAGCGGGAACGGCGTGAGCAGGTCGGCGGCCTGCTTGCCGACCGACTCGGCGACCGCCGGGTCCAGCACGTACTTCGCCTTCGACGCGGCGCCGTCCGGCCCGGTGCCGGGCGTGGTCTGGCTGAGCACGGTGTGGATCAGCTCGGCGGTGGCGTCCATCTCGGCGGCGCCGAGGCCCCGGGTGGTGAGCGCCGGGGTGCCGATGCGGATGCCGGAGGTGTACCAGGCGCCGTTCGGGTCCTGCGGCACCGAGTTGCGGTTGGTGACGATGCCCGAGTCCAGCAGCGCCTGCTCGGCCTGCCGGCCGGTCAGGCCGTACCCGGACACGTCGATGAGCACCAGGTGGTTGTCGGTGCCGCCGGTGACCAGCGTCGCGCCCCGGCGCAGCAGCCCGTCGGCGAGCGCCTGCGCGTTGTCCACGATCCGCTGGGCGTAGTCGGCGAAGTCGGGCCGGCGCGCCTCGGCCAGCGCGACAGCCTTGGCGGCCATCACGTGCGGCAGCGGCCCGCCCAGCACCATCGGGCAGCCCCGGTCGACCTGGTCGGCCAGCTCCGGACCGCAGAGCACCATGCCGCCGCGCGGGCCGCGCAGCGACTTGTGCGTGGTGGTGGTGACGATGTGCGCGTGCGGCACCGGGTCGAAGTCGCCGGTGAAGACCTTGCCGGCGACCAGCCCGGCGAAGTGGGCCATGTCGACCATGAACGTGGCGCCGACCGAGTCGGCGATCTCCCGCATGATCCGGAAGTTGACCTTCCGGGGGTACGCGGAGTAACCGGCGACCAGGATCAGCGGCTTGAACTCGCGGGCCGCCTCGGCCACCCGGTCGTAGTCGATCAGGCCGGTGGCCGGGTCGGTGCCGTAGCTGCGCTGGTCGAACATCTTGCCGGAGATGTTCGGCCGGAAGCCGTGGGTGAGGTGGCCGCCGGCGTCCAGCGACATGCCCAGCATCCGCTGGTTGCCCAGCTCGCGGCGCAGCGCGAACCAGTCGGCCTCGGTGAGGTCGTTGACCTGCCGGGCCTGCGCCTTCTTCAGAGCGGGGGACTCGACCCGGTCGGCCAGGATCGCCCAGAACGCGACCAGGTTGGCGTCGATGCCCGAGTGCGGCTGCACGTACGCGTGGGACGCGCCGAACAGCTCCCGGGCGTGCTCGGCGGCGAGCGCCTCGACGGTGTCGACGTTCTGGCAGCCGGCGTAGAACCGGCGCCCGACGGTGCCCTCGGCGTACTTGTCGCTGAACCAGTTGCCCATGGCCAGCAGCGTCGCGGGGGAGGCGTAGTTCTCGCTGGCGATGAGCTTGAGCGACTCGCGCTGGTCGGCCAGTTCCGCGGCGATGGCGTCGGCGACGCGCGGCTCGACGCCGCGGACGACCTCCAGCGCGCTGCGGAAGGCGGTGGACTCGGCGTTGCGCGACATGCGACCTCCTGGTGACGTGCGGAAGGCCCAGGCGCTCGGCATGCGTCCTCATGACGAGGCCGCTCCGATGGTGCTCCATCTCCACGCGCCAGTCACGGCCTGTGCCGATCCTACCGGCCCGGCCCGGGCCGGCGGGGTTGGGCCGCCCGTCGCGGGGCACACCGTGAGGGAGGGCCGGCCCCGACCCGGCCGGGGAGAGGAGGCACGACCATGACCACACCGAGCACCGGACGGCCGCTCGCCGTGGTGACCGGCGCGTCCAGCGGCATCGGGTACGAGCTGGCGGTCCAGTTCGTCGAACACGGGTACGACGTGGTGGTCACCGCCGAGGACGCGGCGATCGAGCGCGCGGCGGGCGACCTGCGGCGCGACGGCGGTCCGGAGGTGTACCCGGTCCGGGTGGACCTGGCCGACCCGGAGGGCGTGGAACGGCTGGCCGGCGAGGTGACCGGCCTGGGCCGCCCGGTGGACGCGCTGGCGCTCAACGCCGGGCGCGGCGCGGGCGGGGGCTTCGTCGGCGGCACCGACCTGGCCGACGAGCTCACCGTGATCGACCTTAACGTCCGTTCGACAGTGCACCTGGCCAAGCTGCTGCTGCCGGAGATGGTCCGCCGGGGCGCCGGACGGGTGCTGTTCACCTCGTCCATCGCCGCCACCATGCCGGGGGCGTACCAGGCGGTCTACAACGCCTCGAAGTCGTTCGTGCAGTCCTTCGCCGAGGGGGTGCGCAACGAGCTGAAGGACACCGGCGTCACGGTGACCTCGCTGATGCCCGGCCCGACCGACACCGAGTTCTTCGACCGGGCCGACATGGCGGACACCCGGGTCGGTCAGGGCCCCAAGGACGACCCCCGGAAGGTGGCCGAGGACGCGTTCGAGGCGCTGATGAAGGGGGAGCACAAGGTCGCCGCCGGGTCGCTGGTCAACAAGATCCAGGTGGCCGCCGGCAAGATCATCCCGGACCGGCTGAAGGCCGAGCAGCACCGCAAGATGGCCGAGCCGGGCTCCGGCGACTGAGCACGACGCGAGCGGGACCGCCCGGTGGAAGGGGCGGTCCCGCTCGCGTTCGGGGCGCGGTGTCAGGCGACAATGGCGTCCAGCGACTTCTTCAGCGCCTTCGGGGCGGTCGGCGTCTTCGGGGCCTTCGGGCGCAGGTCGAGCATGCGCTGGCCGATCTCCTGGAGCTGGTTACGGCCGAGCGCCTCGCGGACCTTCGGGAACCACTCCTGCTCCTCCTCCTCGACGTGGTGCAGCACGTTCTCGATCAGCACCGTCGTCTTGGCGTTGAACCGCTCGTCGTCGGCGTCCATGGTGAACAGCTCGAAGCAGAGCACGTCCGCGACGTGGTGCTCCTCGTACGACTCCAGGATGTCGTCCTCGACGTCGGGCACCAGCTTGCGGACCTCCGGGTACATCACCTCGTTCTCCAGGTAGGTGTGCACCGTCAGAGCCTCGAGGATCTGCTTGACGATCTTCCCGCGCTTGCTCGCCGGTCCCTCCTCGGCCTCCTGGAAGGCCTTGAACAGGCGGCGGATCTCCTTGTGGTCCTCCTTGAGCAGGACGATCGCGTCGGTGGACACCGTTACCTCCTAAGTCGGCTGACGGTGCCCCCCTACCCGGCGCCCGACCAGGACAAACAGACCGGGCCCGGCAAACGCGCCGGGCCCGGTCCACGGGGATCGCTGTCTACTTCACCGCGTTGTACGCGTCGACGACACCGGCGCCGTAGAACCCGTTGCGCTTCCCGCCGGAGCAGGTCGCGTCGTAGGCGTTCGGGCCCGCCGGGATCAGCGGCACCGGGTTGTACACGCCCGCCGGGCAGGACTTCGCCACCGCCGTGCGCTCCAGGAACGAGGAGAGCTGGCCCGGCGTCATGCCCGGGTGCGCGGACAGTGCCAGCGCCGCGACGCCGGCGGCGTGCGGGCCGGACATCGAGGTGCCCTGCTTGTAGCCCCACCCGTTGGTGCGGGTGGCGGTGTTGAAGGTGGTGGACAGGATGCCGTCGGTGGACGTCGAGGCCGCGCCCCGGGTCCGGAACCGGGTGTCGCCACCGGGCGCGGTCACGTCGATGACGCCCTGGCCGTACGAGGAGTAGTAGCTCTTGTCACCGGTCGGGCCGACGGCGGCGACGGTCACCACGCCGGGCGCCTCGGCCGGCAGGACCAGGCAGGCGTTGGTGAGGTTCTGGCGCTCCTCCGGCGTGCCGTTGTTCGGGCTGCCGGTGTCGGTGATCTTGTGGGCCAGGTCGAAGTTCGCGTTGCCGGCCGACGCCACGTGCAGCACGCCCTGCGACTGCGAGTAGCGCAGCGCCCGCTGCACGGCCTGCCACACCGGACGCTGGCGGGCGTCGTTGCGGCAGTTCAGCTGCCACGGGTCGATGTAGTAGCTGTTGTTGGTGAGCTTGAAGCCGTGCTCGGCGGCCCACATGAACCCGCAGACCGCGGCCTCCGGGAAGATGTAGCCGTCGTCGTTCACCACCTTCACGGCGGCGACCTTCACGCCCGGGGCGACACCGGTGACGCCGACGCCGTTGACCGCGGCGGCGATGGTGCCCGCCACGTGGGTGCCGTGATCGCTGGTGGTCGGGTTCCACGCCGGCTCGGCGGTGTCGGTGACGCCGCCGATGCAGGACGTGCTCTTGTCCTTGGCGATCTGGGTCGCCAGGTCCGGGTGGCTGCTGGAGATGCCGCTGTCCAGCACGCCCACCACCACGGACGGGCTGCCGCCGGTGACCGCGTGGGCCTGCGGGACGCGGATCATGTCCATGTCCCACTGCTGGCCGTACAGCGGCTCGGCGGTCGGGTCGCCCGCGGCGCGGACCATGTCGGCGGCCGGGACCTCGACCGTCTCGCCCTCGTCGAGGGCGGTGCCCAGACCGGCGGTGGAGGCGACCGACTCGACGCCGGCGCCGGCCACCCGGGTGGCGAAGTCCGGGGCGGACGAGCGCGCGACGAGCACGCCGATCTTGTCGTACGCGGCGACGACAGTGCCGTCGGCGGCGGCCACCCGCGCCGCGGCCTTGGCGGTGCCGTTGCCCTGCGGGGCGAGGACCAGGTACGACGTCTCCGGTCCGGCGGCCGCCACCGGCGCCGGGACGCCGATCAGGGCGAGACCGGCGCCGAGCGTCACGGCGGACGCGGCGCCGAGTGTCTTGCGACGGAGATTGTTCACACAGACTCCCAGGGGGTTGGTGCGGCCGGGCCGCTCCCTGGACGGGGGTACGGCCCGGTGGAGACGCGCAGGCTGCACGCCTCGCCGCAACAGCGCCCACCGATGGCGGGTTGTTACACACCTCACCCCGCCGAGCCGTGGATCGTCAGACCGTGGCGATCGTGTACGGGATCTCGTCGAGCAGTTCCCGGGCGAGGAAGCCGATCCGCCCGTACCGGGGGACCAGCCGCTGCCCGCTCACCGCGTGCGCGAACGCGGCCCAGCAGGCGGCCTGCGCCGGGTCGGCGCCCCGGGAGAGCAGGCCCGCGAGCAGCCCGGAGCGCACGTCGCCGCTGCCCGAGGTGCCCAGCCCGGCGTCACCGCTCTCCTCCCGCCAGGCCCGGCCGTCCGGCGTCGCGATGTGCCCGTAGAGCGACACCACCGCGTCGTACCGGCCGGCCAGTTCCACCGCCTCGGCGTCCAGGTCGTCGCCCGGATCGCGGTGCAGCAGGTGCTTCGCCTCGGTCAGGTTGGGGGTGAGCACCACCTTGCGGCCGGAGCCGACCAGCAGGTCCGGGGCGTGGCTGAGCGCGCCCAGCGCGTACGCGTCGAGCACCAGCGCGGTCTTCCGGCCGGCCGCGTCCAGGACCAGGCGCAGCAGTTCCCCGGTGGCGTCGATGTCCTTCAGGCCGGGGCCGACCGCCACCACGTCCGCCTCGGCGACCAGGCCGCCGAGCAGGTCGCCCGGGTCGCCGCGGACCGCGCCGTCGTCGGTCTCCGGCAGGCCCACCACGAGCGCCTCGGGCACCTGGATGCTCAGCGACGCGGCCGTCGACTCGGCCGCGGCGAGCTGGAGCACCCCGGCCCCGGCCCGCAGCGCGGCCACCCCGGCCAGCAGCACCGCGCCGGGGGTGAACCGGGAACCGCCGACCACCAGCACGGTGCCGCGCGCCTCCTTGCCGCCGGTGGGCACCGGCAGCGCCCAGTCCCGCAGCAACGCGGGGGTGATCACGTCAGACCGGCTCGGCATGGACCTCGTCCTCCCTGGTGGGCTTCGCCCCCTGCCGGCGCAGGTGGGCGACGTCGTTGAACACGTCCGGCACGAGCCGGCCGGAGTCGTCGGCGTGCCAGCCGGTGACCGAGCAGTTGGCGATCACGTGCTCGCGGGTCAGCGCCATCAGCTCCGCCTCGGTGAGCCCCTCCACCAGGTAGCGCAGCAGGAAGACCAGCGCGTCGTGGCCGAACAGCAGCACCCGGCCCCCCTCGTGGTCGCGGCGCAGGTCGCCCAGCAGCGCCCGCAGCCGCAGCGCCACGTCGGTCCAGGACTCGCCGCCGGGCGGCCGGTAGTAGAACTTGCCGAGCCGGGTGCGCCGCTGCGCCTCATCCGGGTAGCGCCGGGTCACGCCGTGGCCGGTGAGCCCGTCGAGGATGCCCAGCTCCCGGTCGCGCAGCCGCTCGTCGACGCTTGCCGGGATCCCGGTGCCGTCCAGTGCCAGCTCGGCGGTCCGCACGGCCCGCAGGTACGGCGACACCACCGCCACGTCCGGCCGTTGCGAGTCCGGCAGCTCGGCCAGCCACCGGGCGGTCGCCCGCGCCTGCTCCTCGCCGGTGGGCGACAGCGGCACGTCGGCGTCCCGGTGGGTGAGGTCGATCAGCTCGGCGCCGGACGTCTCGGCCGCCGTGGCCGCGACGTTCGCCGTGCTCTCCCCGTGCCGGACGATCCAGAGCGATGCCAACTCCGCCATGCGGCTCCCGGTACCCGGGCACGGCGGGGGATAACCGCGCCGGACGGGTGGCTCGCGAGGGCTGCGCGGCAGGGCATCGACCCGGCAGGATGTCCCACGGCTCGGGACGGTCCGGGGCGGGAGGGCGCACATGTCGACGGTGGTCAGGGGTCTGCGGGAGGCGCTCGTGCTCTTCCTGATCGCCGCGGTGGTGATCGCTGCCGCGGTCGGCATCTGGGTCGCGGTCGGTGGCGGGAACTTCGTCCATCGGCTCGGCGTCGCGTTCATGCTCGTCGGCGCCGTGATCGGGATGACCGGCGACCTCACGTTGAGCCGCATCGGCATGCTGCCGGCCCGGTCGGCGTTCGGCCTGGCGCCGGAGCGGGAGGACGGCGGTGGTGGCCGCGTGCTTACCGGCGTCGGCATCTTCCTGTTCGTCTCGGTGCCGCTGATCGTCGTCGGGGCGCTGCTGATCACCTGATCTTCGCGCTGTCGGTGGGGCCGGTTATGGTCCCCGCACACTGCGGGCGATCAAGGAGACGGTGTGCGCAGATTCGAGTTCGTGGGCGGCGGTTCGGCCAAGTTCTGGGAGGTCGGGCAGAGCGACGCGACGGTGACGGTCCGCTATGGATCCATCGGCTCCCAGGGCCGCACCCAGGTCAAGGAGCTGGGTTCGCCGGCCGAGGCCGCCGCGCACGCCGACCGGCTGATCGCGGAGAAACTGCGCAAGGGGTACGCCGAGACGACAGTCGCGCCTTCCGCCGGGCACACCGGAGCGCCCGTCGTCGAGCCGACTGCGCCGGGCCACGACCCGGAAGCGGCCGGCGCCGATCCGGCCGGCGCTGGTTCGGCCGGCGCTGGTTCGGCCGGTAGTGACCCGGCCGGGGCGCCGTCGCCCGCCGGTGAGCTGCCGGACGAGGACGCGTTCGAGGTCCCGGCCGGCTGGCGACGGATGCTGATCCCGCGCCGGGACGGCACACCCGCCCCGGCCCTGCCGTCCGCCGCGAAAGGCCGCGCCGCCGGGCAGAAACTGCTGGAGTCGCTGGCCGGCCAGGCCGCCTCCACCGCACGGGTCTCCGTCGATCCGGAGCTGGGCCCGGCGCTGCGTGGCTACCTCGACGGTCGGCCCGGTCCGCTGGGCGGGGCGGCGCTGGTGGCGGCGGTGGGCGCGGCGCTGGACTATCGGATGCGCGACCAGCAGGGGCACGCCCTCGCCGACCTGCTGGTCGCCGACCTCGGCCCGGCCGGCGCGGCGGTCGCCGCGACCGAGCAGATCACCGTGGCCGCCGGATCGGTGCCCTCGTTTCCACTGAGCCGCACCGAGGCGACGAACGCCCACAACTACATCCACTGGCGCCTGCGCCGGTCGGTGCTGCGCCGGGTCCGCGCGCACCTCGCGGCGGCCGGCGACGCCGACTACGGCGCGGCCCGCGCCGCGCTGGTCCCGTACCGGTCCGGGCCGCTGCCGGCGCGGGCGGTCACCTCGTTCCTGCTGCCGACCGAGCGGGAGTGGGTGGCCCGGGACGTCGCCGACGTGGCGCGCGAGGGGGGTCCGCTGCTCGCGGAGCTGCTGCTCTGCGCGGTCGACGACGTGGACGCCGTCCACGCCCTTCAGGGGCAGCAGACGGTCTACCGGCTGATGTACGACATGGCGCCGATCGTCACCGCCACCGCGGCGGTCGGGTCGCCGATCGCGCCGGTGCTGATCGGCTGGTTCGACCACGAGCACAGTGGCGGGGACGCGCGGCAGCGGCTGGTGTCGCTGCTGGCGGCCCTGCCCGGTGACGAGCCGATGGCGGCGCTGCTCGACCGGCTGGACCGCAGGTACGTCCCGCCCGCGGTGACGGAGATGCTGCGCCGCTTCCCGGTGCGCGGCGTGCGCCTGCTCTCCCCGGCCGCCGAGGGGCGCAGCCCGGCCGCGCGGGAGGCCGCCACGTTGCTGCGCGCCCACGTGCTGGCCAACCCGGCCGCTGTCGAGGCGGCGCTGCCGGTGCTGACCCCGGCGCAGCGGGAACGGATCGAGCAGGTCCGCGACAGCGCCTCCGGGCTGCCGGTCGCCGGACCGGACCGCCTGCCGCCGGTGCTGGTGACGCCGCCCTGGTCGGTCCGCCGGACGCGATCCGCTCCGCCGGTGCTGAGCGGGCTGGACCGGCCCGCCGGTTCCACGACGGCCTGGCTGCCGGGGGAGCGGGAGCGGTGGGCCGCGATCGTGCCCGGCTGGTCCGGCTACTGGCGGGGCAACGACATGACGGTGCTCGCCGCCGAGGTCGCCGCCGGCGGGGCCGGGTCCTACGCCGCGATCCACTTCTTCGTCCGGGCCGGCGAGGAACTGGCCCGGCCGCTGCTGCCCGGCTGGCGGCCCGACGAGTCCTGGGGCGCCGACGGGTGGATGCTCCGCCTCGCCGGCCGGTACGAGCTGGACGCGCTGCCCGCCGCGCTGCACCTGGCCCGCACCGCGCCGAAGAGCGTCGGCGAGGTCCTGCTGCCGTACGCCGACGGCGAGGTCGCCGACCTGATGGCCGACTGGCTCGACCGGCTCAAGACGGTCCGCCCGGTCGCCCGGGCCTGGCTGCGGCGGCACCCGGAGTTCGCCACGCGGGCGCTGCTTCCCGCGGCCCTCGGCGCGCCCGGGTCACGCCGCCGCGCCGCCGAGCGGGCGCTGCGCCTGGTCGCCGCGGAGCACCGGGATCTGGTCCTGGGCGTGGCCCGGGAGCACGGCGAGGAGGCGCTCGCCGCCGCCACGGTGATGCTCGACGCCGACCCGCTGGCCCAGCTCCCGGCCCGGATGCCGAGCCTGCCGGCGTGGCTGGACCCGGCGGTGCTGCCGCAGGTGCTGCTGCGGGACCGTTCGGCGGCGCTGCCCGCCGACGCGGTACGCCACCTCTGCACGATGCTCGCCATCTCCTCGCCCGGCGAGCCGTACCCGGGGGTGGAGATCGTCCGCGCGGCGTGCGACACCGACTCCCTGGCGGAGTTCGCCTGGGCGCTGTTCGAGTGCTGGCAGGGCGCCGGCGCGCCGTCGAAGGACGGCTGGGCGTTCACCGGGCTGGGCCTGCTCGGCGACGACTCGACAGCGCGGCAGCTCGCGCCGCTGGTCCGGGCCTGGCCGGGCGAGAGCCAGCACACGCGGGCGGTGACCGGCCTGGAGGTGCTGGCGCAGATCGGCACCGACGTGGCGCTGATGCACCTGTACGGCATCTCGCAGAAGGTGAAGTTCCGGGGCCTGCGTGAGCAGGCGGCGCGCAAGGTCATTGAGGTCGCCGACGGGCTGGGCCTGACGCCCGAGCAGCTCGGCGACCGGCTGGTGCCCGACCTCGGGCTGGACGCCGACGGCAGCCTAATCCTCGACTACGGGCCGCGCCGGTTCACTGTGGGCTTCGACGAGCAGCTCAAGCCGTACGTGGTGGACGGAGCGGGGGCTCGCCGCAAGGATCTGCCCAAGCCCGGCGCCAGGGACGACGCCACGCTGGCGCCCGCCGCGCACAAGCGTTTCGCCGGCCTGAAGAAGGACGTGCGCACGCTCGCCGCCGATCAGATCCGCCGATTCGAGACGGCCATGGTGACCGGGCGGCGCTGGCCGGCCGCGGACTTCCGCCGCTACTTCCTGTCCCACCCGCTGCTGTGGCACGTCGTGCGCCGGCTGGTCTGGGTCACAGTGGACGACGCGGGCGCGGTGGGCGCCGCGTTCCGGGTTGCCGAGGACCGCACGCTCGCCGACGTCGACGACGAGACGTACACGCTGCCGGACGACGCGACGGTGACCATCGCGCACCCGTTGCACCTCGGCGCGGCGGTGCCGGCCTGGGCCGAGGTCTTCGCCGACTACGAGATCCTCCAGCCCTTCCCGCAGCTCGGCCGCGAGGTGCACCGGCTGGACGAGGCCGAGCGCACGGAGAAGCTGCTGCACCGGCACATGGGCGTTACGGTCCCGGCCGGGCGGCTGCTCAGCCTGGAACGGCGGGGCTGGCGGCGCGGCGCCCCGCAGGACGCCGGCATCCAGAGCTGGCTGGAACGCGAGGTCCCCGGCGGCCGGGCCGTGGTGATCGACCTCGACCCCGGCATCGCGGTCGGCCTGGTGGACATGTTCCCCGACCAGAAGATCGAGGCGATCTGGGTCAACGACGTGCCGTACGGCGACTGGTTCCAGCGCGGCGGCAAGGTCCGCCTCCGCGACCTGGACGACGTCACCGTCTCCGAGGTGCTGCGCGACCTGGCGGAGGTGACCCGGTGACCGTGCTCGACCCGGCCGCCGAGCGGGCGCAGCGGCCTCCGGCCGAGGTGCGGTACGCCGACGAGCTGGCCGCGCTGGCCGCGAACGACAGCGATCCGCGCCCGCCCGGCTGGCGGCTGAGCCTGCGCGCCGCGCGCCGGTTCATCCTCGGCGACCCGGCCGCCGCGATCCGGCGCAAGTTCGTCGGCGATCCGTCGCTGATCGACCGGGCGCTGGTGGCGCTGGCGACCAGCCGCGGGCTGATGCTCGTCGGCGAGCCCGGCACCGCCAAGTCGCTGCTGTCGGAGCTGCTCGCGGCCGCGGTCAGCGGCGACTCCACGCTCACCATCCAGGGCGGCGCGGCCACCACCGAGGACCAGATCCGCTACTCGTGGAACTACGCGCTGCTGGTCGCCGACGGCCCGTCGCCGCGCGCGCTGGTGCCGGCGCCGCTGCTGCGCGGCATGGCCGAAGGGCGGGTGGTCCGCTTCGAGGAGATCACCCGCTGTCCGCTGGAGGTGCAGGACTGCCTGCTCTCCCCGCTGTCGGACCGGGTGCTCGCCATTCCGGAGCTGCCGGGCGCCGACGCCATGGTGTTCGCCCGCGAGGGCTTCAACGTGATCGCCACCGCGAACACCCGGGACCGGGGCGTCAACGAGATGAGCGCCGCGCTGAAGCGGCGGTTCAACTTCGAGACCGTGTTCCCGATCCCCGACCTCGGCACCGAGCTGGAACTGGTCGAGGCCGAGGCGGGCGAGTTGCTGCGCCGCTCCGGCGTGACCGCGCCGCCCCGGCGGGACCTGCTGGAGGTGCTGGTCACCACGTTCCGGGAGCTGCGGACCGGGATCACCGAACGCGGCGACGCGATGGAGCGGCTGTCCGCGGTGATGAGCACCGCCGAGGCGGTCTCGGTGGCGCACGCGGTCGGGCTGCGCGGCTGGTTCCTGCGCGGGGAGCCCGGCGACGCCGCCGACCTGGTCGCCTGCCTGGCCGGCACCGCCGCGAAGGACGACGCGGAGGACCTGGCCCGGCTGCGGCGCTACCTGGAGCAGCAGGTGTCCCGCCGCTCCGGCGCGCAGTGGCGGGCGGTGCACGACGCCCGGCATTTGCTGCCCGGGTGAGCGCCGTCGAGGCGCCCGGCGGCGTCACGTTCCTCGGCGTCCGGCACCACAGCCCGGCCTGCGCACGGCTTGTGGCTGCCACTGTGGCGCGCCTGCGCCCGGCGTACGTGCTGGTGGAGGGTCCGGCGGACCTGAACGGGCGGATGGACGAGCTGCTGCTCGACCACGAGCTGCCGATCGCCGTGTTCACCGCGCACCGCGAGGGCACGCGGCGGCACGCCTCCTGGAGCCCGTTCTGCGCGTACTCGCCGGAGTGGGTGGCGCTGACCGCAGGCCGGGAGGTGGGCGCGCAGCTGCGCTTCATCGACCTGCCCGCGTGGCATCCCGCGCTGAGCGACCGCGCCAACCGGTACGCCGACGCCGACCAGCGGTACGCCGAGGCGGTCCGGCGGCTCTGCGCCACGCTGGCAGTGGACAACGTGGACGCGCTCTGGGACCACCTGTTCGAGATCGGCCCGGACGACGGGCTGGCCGAGCGCCTGGACACGTACTTCGACGTGCTGCGCGGCGAGTCGGCGGCCGGGGCTGACGACACCGCCCGGGAGGCGTACATGGCCCGCTGGGTACGCGCCGCCCGCCGCCGGGCCGCCGGCCGCCCGGTGCTTGTGGTGACCGGTGGTTTCCACCGTCCCGCCCTGGTCCGGCTCACCGCCGGGGCAGGGGACGACGGGCCGGAGGACGACGACTGGCCGCAGGTGCCCGCCCCGGCGCCCGACGCGGTGGCGGGCAGCTATCTCGTGCCGTACTCGTTCCGGCGGCTCGACGCGTTCGTCGGCTACCAGTCCGGGATGCCGTCCCCGGCGTACTACCAGCGGGTCTGGCAGGACGGTCCGCGCCGGGCCGCGGAGGCGCTCACCGAGGCGGTCGCGGCCCGGCTGCGCGCCCGGCGGCAGCCCGTCTCCACCGCCGATCTGATCGCCGCCCGGACGATGGCCGGTGGTCTCGCCCGGTTGCGCGGCCACGCCCACCCGGGCCGCGTCGACGTGCTCGACGGGCTGGTGTCCGCGCTGGTCACCGACGCGCTCGACCAGCCGCTGCCGTGGGCGACCCGGGGAACCCTGGCGCCCGGCGCGCACCCGGTGGTGGTGGAGATGGTGGCCGCGCTCAGCGGTGACCGGGTGGGCCGCCTGCACCCGGGCACGCCGCTGCCGCCGCTCGTGCACGACGTCGACGCCGAGCTGGCACGGCACCGGATCGACCCGCACGAGACGGTCGAGCTGGACCTGACCGACGCCGGCGACCTGGCCCGCAGCCGCCTGCTGCACCGGCTGCGGCTGCTCGACGTACCCGGTCATGTCCGCGAACGCGGCCCGCGCGTGGGCGCCGACGCGCTGCTCACCGAACGCTGGTCGCCCGCGCCGTCGGCGGACCGGCTCGCCCGGGTGATCGAGGCCGGCGGGTACGGGCCGACCGTCTCCGACGCGGTCACCGCCCGGGTCGAGGAGCGGGTGACGCTGCTCGGCGCGGACGTGGACGCGCTCGCCACGACGCTGTTCGACACCGCGCCGGCCGGGCTGCCCGAGCACTCCACCCGGACCCTCACCGCGATCGCCCGCGCCACCGGTTCGGTCACCGACCTGCGGGCGCTGGGCCGGGCGCTGGCCGTTGCGCTGGCCCTGTGGCGGCACGACCATCTCCTCGGCAGCGCCGGGACGGCCCCGCTCGGCGCGCTGATCACCGCCGCCGTACGCCGGGCGCTCTGGCTTGTCGAGGGCGTACGTGCGGCGGCCGTGCCGGCCGACCCGGGACGGCTGGTCGCGCTCGTGGCGGTCCGGGACGCGATCCGCCATGCCGGCCCGGCGCTCGGGCTCGACCGGGACGGCGCGCTGGCGGTGGCCGGGCGGGTCGCGGCCGACGCGGCGGCCCCGCCGGACCTGCGCGGCGCGGCCCTGGGCCTGGCCTGGTCGCTCGGGGACGTGCCGGACGCCTCCCGGGCGGTCCGGGCCGTGGCCGCGCCGGACACGCTCGGCGACTGGCTGTCCGGGCTGTTCGCGCTGGCCCGGGAGGAGGTGGTGGCCGGCGACGCCGCGCTGCTCACAGTCGTCGACGACCTGCTGGCCGGGATGGGCGCGCACGACTTCCTGGTGGCGTTGCCGGCGCTGCGGCAGGCGTTCGGCTGGTTCCCGCCGCGTGAGCGGGCGGCGGTGGCCCGGCACGTGCAGGCGCTGCGCGGCGGCGACGCGCCGCCCGGTGACGTGCTGCGGCTGGACGCGGACCCGCTGCTGGTGGCCGCCGCCCGCGCGGTGGAGGAGCGGGTCGACGCGGTGCTGATCCGGGAGGGGCTGTGGGAGGGGGACGGGAGGTGAGCGACCCGATGCGGGAACGCTGGCGGCTGGTGCTCGGCGACGCCGCGCAGGACAGCCTGGGCGGCCTGTCGGCCGAGGCGGCGGGCCGGGACGCGGCACTGGACTGGCTCTACGGGCGCGACGCCGAACTCGGCCGCCGCGACGTGCGGCGGGGCGGGTCCGGCCCGTCCATGCTGACCACTGTGGACTGGCTGGACGGGATCACCCGGCTGTTCCCGAAGGAGACGGTGCAGCGGCTGGAGCGGGACGCGGTCGAGCGGTACGGCATCCACGACGTCGTCACCGACCCGGCGGTGCTGGCCCGGGTCGAGCCGAACCCGGCGCTGCTGCGCGCCGTACTGCGCACCAAGCACCTGATGAACCCGGACGTGCTGCGGCTGGCCCGGAAACTTGTCGAGGCGGTGGTGCGGCAACTCGTCGAGCGGCTGGCCGCGGAGGTGCGGCAGTCGTTCTCCGGTCCCCGGGCGCGACGACCCAGCCGGTTCCGGCAGGCCCGCAACTTCGACGTACGGCGCACCATCCGGGCGAACCTGGCCCACTGGCAGCCGGGGGAGCGCCGGCTGCACGTCCGGCAGCCGCACTTCTTCTCCCGTACCCGCCGCCACCTGGACCGCTGGCAGGTGATCCTGCTGGTGGACCAGTCCGGCTCGATGCTCGGCTCGGTGATCCACGCCGCGGTGACCGCCGCCTGCCTGTGGGGGCTGCCCGGCGTACGGACCCACCTGGTCGCCTTCGACACCGACGTGGTCGACCTGACCTCCGACGTGGACGACCCGGTGGAGCTGCTGATGAAGGTGCAGCTCGGCGGCGGCACCGACATCGCCCGCGCTGTCGCGTACGGCGCGCAGCTCGTGGAGAACCCGCGCCGCGCGATCGTCGCGCTGGTGTCCGACTTCTACGAGGGCGGGAACGCCGGGCGTCTGGTCCGGTCGGTGCAGCAGCTCGTGGAGCAGGGCACGCACGTGCTGGCCCTGGCCGCGCTGGACGAGGAGGCCGACCCGGCTTACGACCGGAACACCGCCCAGCGGCTTGCGGACGTGGGCGCGGCGGTCGGCGCTATGACGCCGGGCGAGCTGGCCGCGTTCGTGGCCGAGCACGTGGGCCGGTAGGGGGACCGCCATGACCCGCGAGGACCTGATCGCGCTCACCCCGGACGTGCTGGCCGCGCTGAGCAACAGGGGCCTGGTGAAACGCGCCACCAAAGAGGTCGACGCCGGTGAGCGGCCGGTGCTCACCGAGGACACGGACGGCGCGGTGCGCGCCGCGTACCCGGACGGGGTGACTGTCACGCTCCCGCCCGGCGGCGGCCTGGCGGCCGCCCGCTGCTCCTGCCCGGCGCCCGGCGTGTGCCGGCACCTGCTCGCCGTCGTGCTCACCTACCAGCGCACGCACGCCGACGCCCCGGGCCAGGACGCCGCCCCGGGCCAGGACGCCGCGCCGGGCCAGGACGCCGCCCCGGGCCAGGACGCCGCGCCGGGCCAGGACGCCGCGCCGGGCCACGACGCCGCGCCGGGCCACGACGCCGCGCCGGGCCAGGACGCCGCCCTCGACCGGAAGGCCGCACCGGACCGGGAATCCGCGCTGGACGGGAAGGCCGTGCCGGGCCGGCGCGCCGGCCCAGGCGGGCAGGCCGCTCCGGGCCCCGGCGCGTCGCAGGACCGTGGAGCTGAGCCCGGCCGGGAGGACGCCGCGGCCGGTGGCGAGCCATCGCGGTGGTCGCCGGGCGACGTCACCGACGAGGAACTGGCCGTCGCGATCGGCGCGCCCGCGCTCGCCGCCGCTCGACGACGGCTGCGGCGCGGCTACTCCGCCGTGGTCCACCGGCCGGACGCCGCCGATCCGGTCCCGCGCGTGGAGCTGCCCACCGCCACGGTCCGATTCCTCGTGCCGGGGCAGATCGGGTACGCGCGCGGCGACGCGGCCGACGACGGTGGCGAGTCGATCGCGCTCGCCGTGTGGGCGTGCCGGGCGGCCGACCGGCAGCACCCGGACCGGCCCGAGGCCCAGGTGCGCGTCGGCGGGCCGGCCACCGTGACGGACCTGGCGGCGCTGGACGCGGCGGTGGCGCTGGCCGCCGACGTGCTGCTGACCGGGGCCGCGCACCTGGGCTCCGGCACGGACGCCCGGCTGGCGGCGGTCCGGCGGGATCTCGACGCGGCCGGGCTGCGCTGGCCGCTGCTGGCGGTGGACGACCTGGCCGGGCAACTGGAGGCGTACGCCGCTCGCGGCGCCCGGTACCGCCCGGAGACCCTGGCCGACCTGCTCGCCGAGCTGCCCGCGCGGCGGCGCGCGGTGGTCAACGCGGGCGCGACACCGGCGGAGCGGGTGCTCGGCGCGCACGAGCCGGCCGAGACACCGCTGCGGCGGCTGCGGCTGACCGGTCTCGGCGCCCGGGTCCGCGAGAGCGCCGGGGAGATAGCCGTGGACATGGTGCTCGCCCACCCGGCGGCCGTCTCGGTGCTGGTGCTGCGGCGCACCTACCCGGTCACCGATGACGGGGCACCCACCGGGCACGAGCTGGTCGGGCGGCGGGTCACCGGCGCCACGCTCGGCGCGCTGGCCACCGGCAACGTGGTCTCCGAGTCGGCGGTGCGCAGCGCCGCGCACCGGCTCCGGTTCGCCGCCGGCCGGCTGGCCCGCACCACTGTGACCCCCGGCGCCGGAGAGTGGTCCGGGCTGCCGCCCGGCCTGCTGGCCCGCGACCCGGACGCGCTCGCCGCCGAGCTGGCGGCGCGACCACCCCGGCTGCTGCGCCCGCGCGCCGCCGCCGAGTCGGTGCGGGTGCTCGCGCTGGGCGAGGTGCGCGCCATCGGGTACGCGGCCGGTGAGCAGCGCCTCGACGCCACGGTGGCCGGGGCCGACGGCGGCACGGCGACGGTCACCGCGACCCACCACTCCGCCGCACCAGGCGCGCTGGACGCGCTCGCGGCGGCGCTCGACGGTACCCACGGGCCGCCGCGCTACGTCAGCGGCACGGTGCGCCGAGGCGCCGACGGCCTCGTCGTCGAGCCGCTGGCGGTGGTCGCCGACGCGGTGGTCGTACCCGATCTGGCGCCCGGCGCCGGTGACGGGCGGCTGGCCGGCGCGGTCGACGCCCGGCCCGACCCGGTCGCCGCGGCGCTGGGTACGGCGTCGGCGCTGCTCGCGCAGGCCGCGCACACCGGCCTGCGGCACCTGCCGGCCGGCTTCCCGGACCGGCTGCGCGCGACGGCGGCCGGGCTCGCCGGGGTCGGCCTGGACCGTTGCGGCGCGGCCCTGTCCGGCCTGGCCCTGGCACTCGGCGCCGACCCCGGCGAACCGGCGGTACGGGCCTGGGTGGACGCCTGGATCCGGTTGTCGGTGACGGCGGAGTCCCGGTGAGCCGGTCCCCGCGGCCGGGAAGGATCGCTACGGTGTGACGGTGGCGACCACGGCGGCGCAGGAGATCCAGGTGGGGGAGCGGCTGGTCCGCGTCTCCAGCCCCGACAAGCCCTACTTCCCGGAGCGCGGGCTGACCAAGCTGGACGTGGTCCGCTACTTCCTGTCCGTCGGCGACGGCATCCTGCGTGCGCTGCGGGACCGGCCGACCATGCTGGAACGCTGGCCGCGCGGCGTGTTCGAGGGCGCGAAGGTGGCCACCCGGCAGACCAACAAGGGCGACGCGTTCTACCAGAAGCGGCTCCCGGCGGGCGCGCCCGACTGGGTGCGCACCGCGCACATCACGTTCCCCAGCGGCCGTACCGCCGACGAGGTGGCCCCGAGCGAGCTGGCGGTGGTGATCTGGGCGGCCAACCTGGGCACGCTGCGGTTCCACCCGTGGCCGGTGTCCAAGGGCGACGTGGAACGCCCCGACCAGCTGCGCATCGACCTCGACCCGATGCCGGGCGTCGACTTCGCGCAGGTGGTGCCGGTGGCGCACGAGGTACGCGCGTACCTGGCCGAGCTGGGCCTGGAGGGCTTCCCGAAGACCACCGGCGGGCGCGGCATCCACATCTACGTCTCGATCGAGCCGCGCTGGAGCTTCGGTGAGTGCCGGCGGGCGGTACTGGCGCTCGGCCTGGAGATGCAGCGCCGCCTGCCCGGCCTGGTCACCACCACCTGGTGGCGCGACCAGCGGGACCGGCCGGTCTTCGTCGACTACAACCAGATGGCCCGCGACCACACGATGACCTCCGCGTACTCGATCCGGCCGACACCCGCGGCGCTGGTCTCGGCGCCGCTGGACTGGTCCGAGCTGGACGACGCCCGGCCGGAGGACTTCGACGTGGTCAGCATGCCCGCGCGGTTCGCCGGGCGCGGCGACCCGCACGCCGGGCTGGACGGGCGGCGGTACTCGCTGGAACCCCTGCTGGAGCGGGCCGACGCCGAAGGGCTGGAGCCGCCGCCGGAGCGCTGACCGGTCAGTCCCAGGGGCTCTGTGTGCCGTCGAACTCCTCGAACACCAGCCAGGTACGGGTCGACAGCACCCCGGCGATGCTCTGCACCCGGTCCAGCACCACGTCCCGCAGCGTCGCGTTGTCCGGCGCCCGGACCAGCGCGAGGACGTCGTGCTCGCCGCTGAGCAGCGCCGCGTGCTCGATGTAGCGCACCTGGGCCAGCTCGGCGGAGACCTCCCGCCAGGTGTTCTGCTCGATGGTCAGCGCGATGTACGCCGACGTGCCCAGCCCGGCCGGCTCCGGCGCGACCCGCGCGGTGAACCCGGTCAGCACCCCGTCGCGCAGCAGCCGCTCGACCCGGGCGTACGCGTTTGTGCGCGAGACGTGCACCCGTTCGGCGAGCGTACGGATGGACGTCCGGGCGTCGCGGACCAGTTCGCGCAGGATCCGCCGGTCCACCTCGTCCAGCGGCCCGGCCGAACGTCCCGTTCCGCCCGCCGCGCCCGGTGTGGCGCCGGTCTCCTGGCTCACCTCAGCCGCCCTTCCGTGCCATTCGTCCCGCGTTCATCCCGCATGTTGAGTCAATCATCCACGACCGGGAGCATAGGGCCACCACACGTCCAGGAGGTCCCCGCCGTGACGACCACACCCCAGGCGGTCCGCAGGGCATCCCCGCGTACCCGCCGGAAGGCCACCCCGGCCGCACCCGACCCGTCGGCCGGCCTCATGCCGCAGCGCGAGCCCGTCCGGCTGCTGAACCCGGACGGCACCCCGCTGCCGGCCCGCGACGACTACCCGGAGCCGCCGGCCGACACGCTGCGCGAGATGTACCGGCGGATGGTCGTCGGCCGCCGCTTCGACGTGCAGGCCACCGCGCTGACCAAGCAGGGCCGCCTCGCCGTCTACCCGTCCGCGCGCGGCCAGGAGGCGTGCCAGATCGGCGGCGTGCTCGCGCTGCGCGACACCGACTGGGTGTTCCCCACCTACCGCGAGTCGATGGCGCTCACCGCGCGCGGCATCGACCCGGTCGAGGTGCTCACGCTGCTGCGCGGCGACTGGCACTGCGGGTACGACCCGGCCGTCACCCACACCGCGCCGCAGTGCACCCCGCTGGCCACCCAGTGCGTGCACGCCGCCGGACTGGCCTACGGCGAGTCGTACCAGGGGCGCGACACAGTGGCGCTGGCGTTCATCGGCGACGGCGCCACCAGCGAGGGCGACTTCCACGAGGGCATCAACTTCGCCGCCGTGTTCAAGGCCCCCGTCGTCTATCTCGTGCAGAACAACAAGTACGCGATCAGCGTGCCGCTGTCCCGGCAGACCGCCGCGCCGAGCCTCGCGTACAAGGGCGTCGGCTACGGCGTACCCAGCGAGCAGGTCGACGGCAACGACCCGGTGGCCGTGCTGGCGGTGCTGGAGCGCGCCGTCGCGCACGCCCGCGCCGGCAGGGGCCCCTACCTGATCGAGGCCCACACCTACCGGATGGAGCCGCACACCAACGCCGACGACCAGACCCGCTACCGCGACGCCGAGGAGGTCGAGGCGTGGCGCGACCGCGACCCGATCGCCCGGCTCGAGGCGTACCTGCGGGCCCGGGGCGTGCTGGACGACGCCGCCGTCGCGGCGATCGCGGCGGAGGCCGAGGAGTACGCCGCCGCGCTGCGCCGCCGGATGGACGCCCAGCCCACTGTCGACCCGCTGAGCCTGTTCGACCACGTGTACGCCGAGCCGACGCCGCAACTGGTCGAGCAGCGCGAGATGGTCCGGGCCGAGCTGGCCGCCGACGCGGAGGGGGACGCCTGATGGCCACCATGACCATGGCGAAGGCCCTCAACGCCGCGCTCGCCGACGCGATGCTCGACGACGAGCGGGTCGTCGTCTTCGGCGAGGACGTCGGCCAGCTCGGCGGCGTCTTCCGGATCACCGACGGGCTGCAGGCCCGCTTCGGCGACAAGCGTTGCTTCGACACCCCGCTCGCCGAGGCCGGCATCGTCGGTTTCGCCGTCGGCCTGGCCATGTCCGGGCTGCGGCCGGTCGTGGAGATGCAGTTCGACGCGTTCGCGTACCCGGCGTTCGAGCAGATCGCCTCGCACGTGGCGAAGCTGCGCAACCGCACCCGAGGCGCGCTCAGCGTGCCGATCGTCATCCGGGTGCCGTACGCCGGTGGCATCGGCGGCGTCGAGCACCACTGCGACTCGTCCGAGGCGTACTACGCGCACACCCCCGGCCTGAAGGTGGTCACCCCGGCCACTGTGGACGACGCGTACTCGCTGCTGCGAGCCGCCATCGACGACCCGGACCCGGTGGTGTTCCTGGAGCCCAAGAAGCTCTACTTCACCAGCGCCGAGGCGGACCTGCCGGCCCGTACCGCGCCGATCGGCAGCGCCGTGGTGCGCCGTCCCGGCACCGACGCCACGCTTGTCGCGTACGGCCCGGCGGTGCCGGTCGCGCTCGCCGCCGCCGAGGCCGCCCGCGAGGAGGGCTGGGACCTGGAGGTGGTCGACGTCCGCAGCATCGTGCCGTTCGACGACGCCACGGTCACCGCCTCGGTACGCCGTACCGGCCGGTGCGTGGTGATCCAGGAGGCGCAGGGCTTCGCCGGTGTCGGCGCGGAGATCGCCGCCCGGGTGCAGGAACGCTGCTTCCACGCGCTGCACGCCCCGGTGCTGCGGGTGTCCGGGCTGGACATCCCGTACCCGGCGCCGATGCTGGAGCACACCCACCTGCCCTCGGTCGACCGGGTGCTGGACGCCGTGGCCCGCCTGCAGTGGGACGACCAGCCCGACAGCCGGTGGGTGGCGGCATGAGCGAACGCACCGAGCGGAGCGAGGGCCGTGAGGCAATGCCCGGCCGGCACGGCATGACCACGGCTGTGGGGACCCGCGACTTCCTTCTTCCCGACCTGGGCGAGGGACTGAGCGAGGCGGAGATCGTCGAGTGGCGGGTGGCCGTCGGCGACGTGGTGACTGTGGACCAGAGCGTGGTTGAGGTGGAGACCGCCAAGGCCGTTGTCGACGTGCCGTGCCCGTACGCCGGCCGGGTCGTGGCCCTGCACGGCGCGGCCGGTGAGGTACGCCCGGTGGGCCAGCCGCTGATCACCATCGCCCCGCTCGACGACGCCCCCGACCCGCACGCCACCTATCGCGAGGAGGAGCGGGCCGGGTCCGGCAACGTCCTGATCGGCTACGGCACCGGCCACGGCGGCACGGGCCGGCGTCGTCGTCGCCCACGGCTGGCGCTCGCCCCCGAGCCCGGCGCGCCCGCCTCGGCGGACCGTGCTGCCGACCCGGCGCAGACCGGCGGACCGGCGGCAGCGCCGCTCGTCATCTCGCCGATCGTGCGGCGGCTGGCGAAGGAGCACGGCATCGACCTGGCGTCGCTGCGCGGCACCGGGCCGGGCGGCGTGATCCGCCGGGCCGACCTGGACGCCGCCGTGGCCGCTCCCGCCCCGGCAGCTCGGCTGGCCGCGGTGCCGGACGCTCCGGCCGCGCACGTCGGGCTCGCCCCGGCCGGCGACGGTGACACGGTCATCCCGCTCACCGGCATCCGCAAGGTGATCGCCGACAAGCTCTCCCGCAGCCGCCGGGAGATCCCCGAGGTGACCATCTGGGTCGACGTGGACGCCACCGGCCTGCTGGAGACGCGCGCCGCGATCAACGCCGCCACCCCGGAGACGCCGGTGAGCATCCTGGCCCTGCTGGCCCGGATCTGCCTCAGCGGCCTGCGGAAGTTCCCGCAGCTCAACGCGCACGTCGACACCGAGGGGCAGCGGATCATCCAGTCCGCTGGCGTGCACCTGGGCATCGCCGCGCAGACCGACAGGGGCCTGGTCGTGCCGGTGCTGCGCGACGCGCAGCGGCTGACCACCCGGGAACTCGCCGCCGCGCTTGCCGAGACCACGGCGGCGGCCCGGGCCGGCACGCTGCCCCCGGCGCGGCTGACCGGCGGTACGTTCACCCTCAACAACTACGGCGTGTTCGGCGTGGACGGCTCGACGCCGATCATCAACCACCCGGAGGCGGCGCTGCTCGGCGTCGGCCGGATCGTGGACAAGCCGTGGGTGGTCAACGGGCAGCTCGCCGTCCGCAAGGTGACCCAGATCAGCCTCACCTTCGACCACCGCGTCTGCGACGGCGGTGTCGCCGGCGGCTTCCTCCGTCACGTAGCCGACTGCGTCGAGCAGCCCGCCCTGCTGGTCGCCAACGTCTGACCGGCCCGGCTCCCGGCCCCGGCCCTCCTCACGGAGGGCCGGGGCCGCGCCCGTCCTGCAAGATCGCGGCAGCGGTGCGGGTGGCGTGGGCGAGAACGTCCAGCGCTGCCCGTCTTGCGGGGCCGTGGGCGGGGTTCGTCGAGATCTTGGTAGCAAAGTGCCCCTATGAGGGCCGTTTCGTACCGAGATCTCGCCCGGGCCGGCCCTTCACGCCTCCCTTCGTTCGTCGATCATGAGGTTGGCGGGGACAAAACGGACGCCGTTCGCCGTCAACTTCATGATCGACGGGTGGGGGGCGCGCCGAGAGGCGGGTGAGGGGTGGGGAACCGGGCGGAGGGCGCGTCGGGCGCAAGCCGGGACGGGAATTACCTGTCCGGCACGATTCTCCGCAGCCTTTTCCGAGCAATTCCGCCGAAGGTGCCACGGCGTGATCCCGGGCCTACAGAATGTGGACGAGAGGGTTCGGAAATGGGGGGCGAAATATGTTTGCGAGGCGCCGACTGACGCTTTTCGCGATGACCGTCGCAGCCGCGCCGCTGGCGGTCGGCGCGTGCACCGCCGGCCCGAAGTCGGTGGGGAAACAGGCCGAGGCGGCGCCGCCGTCGGTCACCGTGACACCCGCCGATCGCACGAAGGGCGTGCCGATCAGCGCGGAGGTGGGCACGACGGTCAGCAACGGCAAGGTGACCGCGGTGAAGCTCACCGACGACAAGGGCAACCAGGTGCCGGCCCAGCCGCGCGAGGACGGCTCCGGCTGGGTGCCGGACCGCCCGCTGGCCAATTCCCGGACGTACACGGCGGAGGTGACCGCCACCGGCGATTCGGGAAAGACCGCCACGCAGAAGACGACGTTCACGACGATGGCCAAGTCCACCAAACCGGCCGTCACCAGCGAATTGTATTTCCGGCCGAATCAGACGTACGGGACGGCAATGCCGGTCGTGCTCGGATTCGACCCGCCGATTCCGAAGGAGGCGCGCGCGGACGTCCAGCGCCGGTTGTTCGTGAAGACCGATCCGCCGCAGCCGGGCACCTGGTCGTGGGTGGCCGACGGCAAGCAGGCGGAGTACCGGGCGCCCGACCGCTGGAAGCCGGGCACGAAGATCAGTGTCCGTAGCGCGCTGCAGGGGCTGCCCATCGGCAAGGAGACGATCGGCGACTCGGACCGCGTCGCCACCGCCAAGGTCGGCCGGCAGATGACGCTCGACATCGACAACGAGACCAAGCAGATGACCGTCTACCAGGACGGCAAGGTGCTCAAGAAGATCCCGGTCAGTCTCGGCAAGGCGAGCACGCCGACGTCCAGCGGCACCATGGTGATCATGGAGAAGCACGAGCACACCACGTTCGACACCCGGGGCGAGCCCAACGGCGGCTACGTGGTCGACGTGGACGACGCGCAGCGGCTGACCTGGGGCGGCGAGTTCATCCACTCGGCGCCCTGGTCGGAGGGGGACCAGGGGAGCACAAACGTCTCGCACGGCTGCACGAACGTCTCGGCCACCGCCGCGGACTGGCTGATGGGCGTCACGCAGGTCGGTGACCTGGTCACAGTGCGGGGCACCGAGGTGAAACTCGACCAGGGCAACGGCTTCACCGCCTGGAACGTCAGCTGGGACGAGTTCGCCAAGGGCAGCGCGCTGCCCGTACCGGCGGGGCTGAAGCCCACGCAGAGCGCCACGCCGCACCCGGGCGCGGTGGCCGGCGGGTCGTCACCGGCCCCGGCCCCGGCCCCGTCGCGGAGCAACAGCGGCGGCTGAACCAGGGGAGGAACGGCCCCGGGGCCGGCCCGCGTCGCGCGGCCGGCCCCGTGCCGTGCTCAGTCCAGGTCGACGCGGGCCACCCCGGTCGCGGTCAGGCTGCCCAGCCAGAGCCGGCGGCCGTGCTGTCGCACGCCGGTGACCATCGGGTACGCCCCGCTGGGGCCGTGCAGCGTCCGCAGCACCCGCCCCGCGCCGTCGACCAGCGCGACCAGCCCGTAGCGGCGCGGCCGCGGCTGCACCGCCCCGGGCAGCAGCGCGACGAGCTGGCGGACGCGCGGATGCGGCAGCAGCCGTTCCATCGCCGCCAGCCGAGGGCTGGGCAACGCGACCCAGTACGTCCCGTCACCGACCGCGGAGATGTTGTCCGGGTATGCCGGCAGGTCGGTCAGCACTGTGGCCCGCCCGCCCGGCAGGTCGACCCGGAGCAGCCGGTGGGTGGCGGTCTCGGCGAGCATCAGCGCCGACTCGTCCGGGGTGAGCGCCAGCCCGTTGGGGAAGTAGAGCCCGTCGGCCACCACGTCGGTGCGCCCGGTGCGCCTGTCGTAGGCCAGCACCCGTCCGTTGGGCCGGTGCTCCAGCAGGTCCCGCTTCCAGTGCGAGAGCGGAAACCGGTCGGAGGAGTCGGTGAAGTAGACGGTGCCGTCGCTCGCGACGGCGGCGTTGTCGGCCAGGTGCACCGGCGGGGCGGTCCCGGTCAGCTCGTGCACCACGCCGGCGGGGTCGACCCGCAGCAGTCCCCGGTACGCGTCGCAGACGAGCAGCCCGCCGTCGGCCGGATCGCGTTCGATGCCCAGCGGCCGCCCGCCGGTCTCGGCGAGAAGCGTGGGGCGGGTGCCGGCCGGCGCGTCGGCCGGCCACCACCAGAGCCGGCCGCCCTCGTCGCCGCTGACCACCCGGCCGTCGGCGTCGACGACGACGTCCTCCGGCCCGTGCCCGCCGGCCGGCAACGGCAGCAGGTCGGCCCGGTCGAGCCGGGTGTCCTCGGGCGCCCAGGGGCCGGTCAGCGGCGGCGGCACGGTCGCCGGCTCGCGGACCGGCCGGATCAGCAGTGGGGCGCGTGGGCGCGGGACGGCCATCGGCTCATTGTGGCCCCGAGACGTCCCGGACGGCAGTCTCCGACGGCGTTTCGCCACGCCCCGCGCGGCGTGGCGCGGCAGCTGCGGGATGACCCTGAGACGGCTCGGGGTCGGTACCCCGGCGCTACCCGGAACCCCCGCCGCGACGTCGGGAAATGTCGGTGGGCGCGGGTAGGTTCGAGCGCATGGGACACACGGGCGACCGCTTCCACGTGACGATGGACGTGCACGATCACGTGGTCGAACTCTGTCCGGTCGGCGAGATCGACATCGCCACCGTGGCGGCGTTCCGGGCCGCGCTCTGGGCGGCGCCGGCGCGGCCGGTGCTGCGGGTCGATCTGTCCGGTGTGCGGCTGCTGTCCGCCGCCGGTGTCCGCGCGCTCGTCGCCACCCACCTGCGCGTGCGTGCCCGCGGCGGCGAGCTGGTGCTCGTCGATCCCGACCCGGTGGTGGCCCGCGTGCTGCGGGTGACCGGCCTGCAGCGGGTCCTGCCCGTGCGCCGCTCCGACCGCTCCCGCGAGCTGGTGACCTGCGCCGCAGCCTGAGCGAGCGAGCGAGCGGCGGCCCGAGCGGGCACCCGGCCTGAGCGCGGACCGGGCCGCCGGCATGTAGCCGACGGCCCGGTGAACGGCTGACGCTCAGCGAACGCCGAGCAGGTCCACCACGAAGACGAGCGTCTCGTTCGGCTTGATGACGCCGCCGGCGCCGCGGGCACCGTAGCCCAGGTGCGGCGGGATGGTGAGCTTGCGCCGGCCGCCGACCTTCATGCCGACGACGCCCTGGTCCCAGCCGGCGATGACCTGGCCGCCGCCGAGCGGGAACTCGAACGTCTCACCCCGGTTCCACGAGGCGTCGAACTCGCGGCCGTTCGAGTGGGCCACGCCCACGTAGTGCACGCTCACCAGTTGGCCCGGGCGGGCCTCCGGGCCGTCGCCGACGGTGATGTCCTCGACGACCAGATCGGCGGGCGGCGCGCCCTCGATCGGGCCGACCTGGGGCTTGTCCATGAACGGTCTCCTCGGGTGCTGACGGTGTGGTCACCGTCGATCCTGCCGGATCGCGACCGGCCGATACGCGCCGGTCCCCGCACACCGGCGTGGCGGGGACACGAAGAAGCGGGCGTCGCCTCTCGGCGACGCCCGCTCCGGGGCGAGCTGGTCACTTCAGCCAGGGGAGCCGCTGGACCAGGGGGAGCTTCGCCCAGACCCGGCCGAGGCCGAGGGTGTTGCCGGCGCCCACCAGGGCCAGACCGGCCAGCAGACCCGCGTAGATGAGGTGGTCGTCCATGAAGGGGTTGTTCGCCGGGGGCAGCACGGCCGTCCACATCAGGATCAGGAGCAGTCCGCCGGCGACGGCGGCGAGCCGGATGCCGATGCCGAGCATCAGCGCGACACCGATGCCGAGCAGGCCGAGCATGAACAGCCAGTCCGCCCAGGCCGCGCCGGCCAGGCCCTGGTAGAAGCCGGCGAAGGGGCCCTCCACCGCGTTGCCCAGGAAGCCCTTGGTCGGGCTGCCGCCGTTGATCCAGGCGTTCTTCGCCGGGGTCTCGTGGCCGAGGCCGAACATCTTGTCGAGGAAGGCCCAGAGGAACACCCAGCCCAGCGCGAGCCGCAGACCGGCCCACACGTACCGGGTGGCCTTCTGCCGGGTGGTCTCGATCTCGGCCGCCGGTGCGGTGGTGACGGCGGGGGTCCGCTCGATTGTCGCGGTCATGGTCTCCACGTCCCTTCCTGTGCCTCGCACCGCGCTTTCCGGTGGCACATTCATTCCACCGCCGCGCGGCGTCGCGGAGCAGGGCCGACCGGTGCCCTGGTGACCGGGTCATTGGTCCCGTCCGTACCCGGTCCGGTCGGCCCGTCCCCACCGGTCCGCCGCCCCTGACCAGGGCGTTCGTGGCCGCTTACGGTCGTAGGTGAAGGGCCGGCACGAGGAGGTCGTGATGAGGACGTGGCAGGTGGCCGACGTGATGACCAGGGACGTCGCGGCGGTGACGGAGCAGACCCCGTACCGCGAGATCGTCGACGTGCTGGTGCGCAAGCGGATCAGCGGGGTGCCGGTGGTCGACTCGTTCCACCGGGTGCTCGGCGTGATCTCCGAGGCGGACCTGCTGCACAAGGTGGAGCGGGCCGGTCACCCGGACGAGCGCCGGGTGTTCGAGGGGCGGCGGCGCCGTACCGCGCGGGAGAAGGCCGACGCGCTGGTGGCCGGGGACCTCATGACCGCCCCGCCGGTCACCACCCACGAACGCGCCTCGCTCGCCGCGACGGCCCGGCTGATGGACCGCGAGGCGGTCAAGCGGGTGCCGGTGCTGGACGACCTGGGCCGGCTGTCCGGCATCGTCACCCGCGGTGACCTGCTCCGGGTGCACCTGCGCACCGACGCGGAGATCCGCGAGGAGGTGGTGCACGAGGTGCTGCGCCGGGTGCTGTCGGTACGCGACGGACTGGTCACGGTGCAGGTGCGCGGCGGCGAGGTCACCATGGACGGACGGCTGGACCGGCGCAGCGCCGTCGAGCTCGCCGGCCGCCTGGCCGGGCAGGTAGCGGGCGTGGTCGCCGTGCACAACGCGATCGGGTACGACCTGGACGACACCACGCTGATGGAGCTGGACCCGGTGCACGCCACGCCGGTCGCCTGAGCGCGCCGGGCGGCGCCGTCATCCGGTGGCGCCGGCGAGCTGGGCGGCGAGGAGCGCCGGCGCCTCGGCCAGCGACGGGCCGTACCAGGTGAGGTGCCGGCCGGACACCAGCGCCGCCGGCACCCCCGGGAACGCCTCCGGCCCGTCGTCGGCGGTGAACCGGTACGGCTCGTCGGGCAGCACCACCAGCTCCGGCGAGCGGGCGCGCAGCTCGTCGAGACCGGGCCGGGGATAGCGTTCCGCGTCCCCGGCCCAGCCGTTGACCACGCCGAGCCGGGCCAGCACGTCCCCGGCGAACGTGTCCCGGCCCAGCACCACCCACGGGCGTCGCCACACCGGCACCACGGCGGTGCGGACGCGCTCCGGGGCCGGCACGGCCGCCCAGGCGCGGCGGGCCGCCGTCAGCCACGGCGGCTCGGCCGGCGCGCCGAGCGTGACGACCAGCTCGCCGAGCTGGTCGAGAGCCTCCGGCACGGTACGCGGGAAGGTCACCTGGACCGGCACCCCGGCCCCGCGCAGCGCCTCGGCGTCGGCCAGCCGGTTCTCCTCCTCGTTGAGCAGCACCAGGTCCGGCTCCAGGGCGAGCACCCGGTCCAGGTCCGGATACTTCGTCCCGCCGACCCGGGCGACGTCCAGCCCGGCCGGATGGGTGCACCAGTCGGTCGCCCCGACCAGCACCTCCGGGCGGGTGGCCGCCACCGCCTCGGTCAGCGACGGCACCAGCGACACGACCCGCACGGCGTCTCCTCCTCGTACCGCAGGTCAGCGAGCCGGAGCGGCGTCGGCCGTCTCCGGCGGCAGGCCCGCCACCGGCAGGCCCTTGCGCGCCGCCCAGTCGACAGCGGCCCGTAGGTCCGCAGTGGGCAGCGGCCGCCGGGTGGTCACCCCGACCGCGGCGTGCATCGTGTACGCGAGGAAGGGGTACGACCGGGCCAGCGCGCCGATCGCGTCGTGCAGGCGGCGTACCACCTCCAGCGCGGCCGGCTCGTCCAGTCCGGGCAGCAGGAGCTGGTACTCGTTGTCGGCGACGCGCAGCGCACGGTCGACCGGCCGCAGCACGGCGGTGATCGCGGTGAGCACGGCGTGCCCCTCGCGGGCGGCGCCGCGCCGGAGGAATCGTTCCGGCGAGCCGGGCGGCTCGTCCACCCGCAGGCCGACCAGTGCCACCGGCAGCGTGCCGGAGGCCGTCACCCCGTCCATGCCGGCCCACAGGCGCAGGCCGGGCTCGTCGAGGATCGCCTCGGTCGGCGTGTCCGGCCGCGTATTCCGGTCGGCACGGCGGGCCAGCAGCCGCAGCGCCGCCTCGGCGCGCGGCTCGCCCGGTCCGGCCGGGATGTCCCGCACCCGGGCGATCGCCTCGTCCAGTGCGGTGCGCGCCTCGGCGGGCAGCCGCTCGGCGAGTTGTTCGCGCAGCCGGATGGCCTCGTGCAGCGCCTCGTCCCGGCGGAATCCCCACCGGCCGTCGAAGAGCCGGCCGGACTCCAGCGTCGGCGCGGGCGCCACGTCGCCGCGGTCGTGGGCCACGAGGGTGGCGCCGAAGCGAGGGCTCAGCACCACCACGCTCCACTCGCGGGCCAGTTCCTCCGTCTCGTCGAGCGTCACGCCGTACGTGCGTTCGGGCAGGTCGGGCGGCGGCCCGCCGACCATCGCCACCACCGTCGCCGCGGCGCGGCCGGCGACGCGCCGGTAGACCTCGCGCTCCCGGTCGAAGTACGGCAGCCGCTGGAACAGCGCGAACACGACCAGCGGGCCGTCCTCGGCCTCGGCGAGCGCGGCCCGCTCGATGGCATGGGAGACGGCGACGAGACTGCGTTTGGTGAACTGTTCCGGGGTCCGTCCGCTGTGCACGGGCAGAGCCTAGAGGGAGGGAGGCGGCCGCGCACCGGTCGGCGGGCCCGACGTGCTCCACCGCACCGCCGAGGCGGTCGCCCGACGCCCTACACTCGGGCGTCGACCGGACGACGGGGGGAGCGGGGCGAGATGACGAGCACCGGCAGCGTGACCGCCTCCTGGCTGCGGCCGATCCCGTCCGGCACGACGCCGTGCCTGACCCGCTGCGGGCACGTCGGGTACGCGGGCCGGCGGCTCGGCGAGCTGGTGCAGGGCCGCCCGCCGGGGGTCACCGGCAACCAGTGGAGCACGGCCGGACGGGCGCCGCTGGACCTGGTGGTCAGCGCCGCCGACACCGGCCTGCCGCGCTTCGCGGTGCGGTTCACCGCGCCCGCGTCCGACGGGTCGCCCGCCCGCCGGGAGGAACGGCTGACCGACGCGGTGTCCGCCGCTGTCGGCCTGCCGCTGCTGCGGATCGAGTCGCCGACGCTCGACGGCGCCGATCACGTCCGCCGCTTCGCGGAGTACGTGCTCGACGCGCGGGCCTACGCCGAGGGCATCGACCCGGACGCCGGGGACGCGGTCGGCTTCCGCGACATCATCGGCCGGCTGCCCGACGGCCGGCGTGGACCGGTGAACGACCTCGGGGCGCTCGCGCGGGTCGAGGCGGTCGAGGCGTACGTGGCCGGCCGGCTCGCCGACCCGATCGTGCGCGGGCTGCACGTGCGCTGGACCGACGGCCCGGCGGAGGGCTGGGGCTGGGTCGAGGTGCGGCCCGGCCGCTGCCTGCTGGAGCGGGTCCGGCTGACGTCGCGGGGGTTCTCCTGCGGCGTGGACCCGGGCCGGCTCGCCGAGGACCTGGCCGCGCTGGCGCTGGGGGAGCGGCTGCGGGATCTCGACGCGGTCGCGTCGTCACTGGTGGACCGGGAGGAGCTTCGCCGGCGTGTGCGCGCGCTCGCGGCCCGGCGGGACTCCTTCGACGGCGGCTTCGCCTTCGACCACCTCTGCGCCGACTGACGGCCTTCTTCTCCGCCGGGCGGTCGGTGGCCGCACCGGCACGTCCCAATTTTTTTTTCGATCTCCGGTTGAACCTTCGCCGACGGCGCTCCGTACCTCATCGGGAATGGACGCAGATTTCCCCGCCGCGCCCGGACGGCGCGGAGACGGTGCGGAAAGGGCATCGTCGGCCATCGACGCGCGACCCGAGCGTCGCAGTGATCTCACACCCCGAATTCATCGGTCCGCCGGGATCACCAGTCAACTACCGGATCGAGAAGGAGAGCAATTCGATGCGCAGGTCCACACGGGCGCGCCGGTCATCCGGTAACGCGCGGAGCAAGCGGGTGCTGGCAGTGGTCGGCACGCTCGCGGTCTTCGGCGGCATCGTCGCCGTCACCCAGATCTCGTCCGCCCAGGACCGGCGGACGACCACCCGCGCCGCCTCGGCGTCCTGTGTGCCCGCCAGCCCGGGGGCGACCGCCCCGGACGGCCAGGGCAGCACCACCCGTACCTGGCAGAACGGCCGCTGGGTCCGCAACCACTGGGGCGACGGTCAGATGTCGCCGGCCGAGTGCCAGCAGACGACCGCGGGCGGCGCCGGCGCCGGCACCCCGACCGTGGCCTGCCCGGACGTCCAGGGCCGGCTGCCGCAGGTGCCCGGCCGGGCCCGCGCCGAGGTGGACCGCGAACTGGCGGCGCTGACGTCGCAGATCGCCGACGCGAACCGGCGGCTGGCGGCGGAGGGCCGTAACGGCGGCGAGTTCATCAACAACGCGATCCTGGGCCCGCTCGCGGACAAGCGGACCGCTGCGCTCAACCGGATCGCCACGGCCATCGGCCGGTTCGCCCAGCGTCCGCAGGGCCTGGACCAGTTCGCCCGGTGCGCGTTGACTGACGTCCCGCGCAACGGCGGTGGCCAGAACGGGGGCAACAACGGTGGCCAGACCGGCGGTCCGACCGGCGGTCCGACCGCCGGGAACAACGGTGGCGGGAACAACAACGGCGGCGGTCAGAACAACGGTGGCGGCAACGGGCTGAACGTGCTCGCCAAGGACTGCTCCGGCAGCCAGCTGCAGGGGCACGACGGTTTCCAGAACGGCAACCGGTGCGTCAGCACCGCGTTCGGTGAGGTGGGCGCCGCGGCGAACAACCCGTCGCTGCTGATCACGCAGTTCCCGAACCAGGTGCGGCGCAATCAGCCGTTCACGCTCCGGGTGACCACCAAGAACCTGGTGCGGGACCGCTTCCTCGCGGCCGGGCAGGGCGGCTACTACCTGGAGAGCTCGCTGCTCAACGGCGAGGGCCTGGTGCGCGGCCACTTCCACACCGCCTGCCGGATGCTCGGCAGCACCCGGCAGCCCCCGAACCCGCAGGACGTGCCGGCGTTCTTCGTCGCCACCGAGGACGGCCGTGGCGGCAACCAGCCGGACGACGTGCTGATCCAGATCCCGGGCCTGGCGCAGTCGGGTGTGGCGCAGTGCGCGGTCTGGGCCGGTGACGGTTCGCACCGCATCCCGATGATGGAGCGGGCGAACCAGACTCCCGCCATCGACGTGGTGCGCATCCGGGTCAACTGAGAGCGTGCGACGGCCGCGGTCGCCCGGGGAACCTTCCGGGTGGCCGCGGCCGTCGCATGTCCGCGTGGCGGGTCCGGCAGGGAAGCGTGGGATTGGATCCGGGAAGAAAATTCGTGCCGTCGGAATCCAGCCCGATGAAAATCATCGACGACACGATAGGCCGGGCGGCCCGCTCCGATTTCTCAGCGTGACCCCGGGATGCCCGACGGTGAGTGTTTAGCGCTCAGCGGTTCTTGTACGCCTCGACGACCGACACCGGGATGCGCCCGCGCTCGGAAATCTCGTGCCCGTTCTTGGCCGCCCATTCGCGGATGGCGCGGTTCTGCTCGCGGTCCATTCCCGAGGTGCTCGGCCGGCCCGTGCGCCGGGTGGTGCGCGCGACCTCGGCCGCACCACGGCCGATCCGCCTGCCAGCGCTGATGTACGGGTCCAGTGCCTTACGCAGAACGCCCGCGTTCTCGTCGGACACGTCGATCGTGTACGCCACGCCGTCCAGGCTGAACTCGACGGTCCGATCGGCCTTTCCGCCGTCGAGGTCGTCGGTCAGAACGGTGATTACTTTCCTTGCCATCGCCATTACTCCCTGTGTCGGGCGGGGTGTGCTAAGAGTCTGACTTACCTGGCGGTAATTTCGCAACAATACCCGCCTCTTTGCATTCGGCGGGTCGCGCCGGTAAGCGTCGCGGCCAATAGGGGGCCGGTGCCCGAACCGAGCCGGGGTGGCGGCCGCAGTGGCGTGGGTCACAACCCGGAACAAGGGGCACGTTTTGTTACTTGAGCCAGACACGCTCAACCGACGTGATGGCAGGTGTCCGATGGCAACTCTTCCGGTACTTCCCTTGACCGACGCCGTCCTGCTGCCCGGGATGGTCATCCCGGTGACCCTCGACCCCACCACCCAGGCCGCTGTCGACGCGGCCCGCGCCACCGGCGACAAGGAACTCCTGGCCGTGCCCCGCCTCGACGGCGAGTACGGCTCCGTCGGCGTGGTCGCGACCATCGAGAAGCTGGGCCGGCTGCCCAGCGGCGAGCCGGCCGCGGTGATCCGCGGTCTCGTCCGCGCCCGCATCGGCTCCGGCGTGCCCGGGCCCGGCGCCGCCCTCTGGGTCGAGGCGGCGACCCTCGACGAGCCCGCCCCGGCGGGCCGCGCCCGGGAACTCGCCCGCGAGTACCGCGCGCTCATGACGTCAGTGCTCCAGCAGCGTGGCGCCTGGCAGGTGATCGACGCGATGGAGCGGATGACGGACCTGTCCGAGCTGGCCGACTCGGCCGGCTACGCGCCCTGGCTCAGCCTGGCGCAGAAGACCGAGCTGCTCGCCGCGCCGGACGTCACCGCCCGGCTGGAACTGCTGGTCGGCTGGGTGAAGGAGCACCTGGCCGAGCAGGAGGTCACCGAGCAGATCAACAGCGACGTACGCGAGGGGCTGGAGAAGTCCCAGCGCGAATTCCTGCTCCGCCAGCAGCTCGCCGCGATCCGCAAGGAACTCGGCGAGGACGAGCCGGACGGGTCCGCCGACTACCGCTCCCGGGTGGAGTCCGCCGACCTGCCGGAGAAGGTGCGCGAGGCGGCGATGCGCGAGGTCGGCAAGCTGGAACGGGCCAGCGACGCCTCACCCGAGGCGGGCTGGATCCGTACCTGGCTGGACACCGTGCTGGAGATGCCGTGGAACACGCGTACCGCTGACAACACCGACCTGGCCGCGGCGCGTGCGGTGCTCGACGCCGACCACGCCGGCCTGGCCGACGTGAAGGACCGCATCCTGGAGTACCTCGCGGTGCGCAACCGGCGCGCGGAGCGCAACCTCGGCGTGGTCGGCGGACGCGGCTCCGGCGCGGTGCTCGCCCTGGCCGGGCCGCCCGGAGTGGGCAAGACCAGCCTCGGCGAGTCGGTCGCCCGGGCGCTGGGCCGCAACTTCGTCCGCGTGTCCCTCGGCGGTGTCCGGGACGAGGCGGAGATCCGCGGCCACCGGCGCACCTACGTCGGCGCGCTGCCCGGCCGGATCGTGCGGGCGCTGCGCGAGGCCGGCTCGATGAACCCGGTCGTGCTGCTCGACGAGGTCGACAAGCTGGCCGCCGGCTACTCCGGCGACCCGGCCGCGGCCCTGCTGGAGGTGCTCGACCCGGCGCAGAACCACACGTTCCGCGACCACTACCTGGAGGTCGACCTCGACCTGTCCGACGTGCTGTTCCTGGCCACCGCCAACGTGGTGGAGGCGATTCCCGGCCCGCTGCTGGACCGGATGGAGCTGGTCACGCTGGACGGCTACACCGAGGACGAGAAGGTGGCCATCGCCCGCGACCACCTGCTGCCCCGGCAGCGGGAACGGGCCGGGCTGACCACCGGGGAGGTCACGATCGCCGACGAGGCGCTGGCGCTGATCGCGGGCGAGTACACCCGGGAGGCCGGCGTCCGGCAGCTCGAACGGGCCCTGGCCAAGATCCTTCGCAAGGTGGCCGTCGCGCTGGCCGGCGACCCGGCGCCGGTGCACGTCGACGCCGGCAACCTGGCCCGCTACCTGGGCCGGCCGAAGTTCACCCCGGAGTCGGCCGAACGCACCGCCGTGCCCGGCGTGGCGACCGGGCTGGCCGTCACCGGCGCCGGTGGCGACGTGCTGTTCATCGAGGCCACCACCATGGAGGGTGAGCCGGGGCTGACGCTCACCGGTCAGCTCGGCGACGTGATGAAGGAGTCCGCGCACATCGCGTGGTCGTACCTGCGGTCGAACGGACGGCGCTACGGGCTGGACCCGAACGCGCTGGCCGGGCGGCGGATCCACCTGCACGTCCCGGCGGGCGCGGTGCCCAAGGACGGGCCGAGCGCCGGCATCACCATGGTCACCGCGCTGGCGTCCCTGGTGACCGGGCGGCCGGTGCGGCCCGAGTTCGGGATGACCGGCGAGGTGACGCTCTCCGGCCGGGTGCTGCCGATCGGCGGGGTGAAGCAGAAGCTGCTCGCCGCGCACCGGGCCGGCCTCACCGAGGTGATCATCCCGAAGCGCAACGAGCCGGACCTGGACGACCTGCCGGCCGAGGTGCGGGAGGCGCTGACCGTGCACACGCTGTCCGACGTGGCGGACGTGCTCGCGCTGGCGCTGCGCCCGGCCGAGATCGACACGCAGGCGCTCGCCGCCGCCTGACGACCGACCCGCCCCGGCCACAGACCCACTGCGGCCGGGGCGCGGTCGCGCTCAGCGGCGGTCGCGCCGCTCGTACCCCCGGTCGCGGCGCTCGCCCGGCCCGTCGCCGTCACGGTCCCGGCGTACGGTCGCCTTACGTCCCTTGATGGTGGTGCCGCGCAGCCCTGCGATGATCTCGTCGGCCACCCCCTGCGGCACCTCGACCAGCGAGAACCGGTCGGCGATCTCGATCGAGCCGATGTCCCGGCCGTTGATCCGGGTCTCTCCGGTGATCGCGCCCACCAGGTCCTGCGGCCGTACCCCGGCGCGCCGGCCCAGCCCGATGAAGACCTGGGTGGTCCCCCCGGTACGCGGTCGCGTCCCGCCCCGGCGCTCGCCCCGGCCGCCGGCCTCCGGACGTCCCTCGCGCGGGCCCCGGACCGGAACCTGCGGGATCTCCTCCTCGTCGTCCGAGCCCGGCGACGTCGCCTCGTGCGCCAGCTTCACCGCCGCCAGCGCCACCTCGACCAGGTCGAACTCGTCGGTCAGCGACTCCACGATCACCCGGTACGGGTCGAGGTCGTCCTCCAGCAGGCTCTCCCGCAGCGCGGCCTGGGTCAGCTCCAGCCGCCGGGTACGCATGTCCGCCACCGTGGGGATCTTGTCGATGGCGATCCGCTGGCCGGTGACCCGCTCGATGGTCTTGAGCATCCGGTGCTCGCGCGGCTCGGCGAGCGTGATCGCCACACCCTCCCGCCCGGCCCGGCCCACCCGGCCGATCCGGTGCACGTACGACTCCGGCGCCGACGGGACGTCGTAGTTGACCACGTGCGTGAGCTGCTCGACGTCCAGCCCTCGGGCGGCCACGTCGGTGGCGACCAGCAGGTCCGCCGTGCCGGCGCGCAGCCGGCCCATCACCCGGTCCCGCTGTTCCTGGCTCATCCCGCCGTGCAGCGCCTCGGCCCGGTAGCCCCGGCCGTTCATCGTCTCGGTGAGCCGGTCGACCTCCTCGCGGCTGCGGCAGAACACGATCGCCGCGGTGGGCGACTCCACGTCCAGCACCCGGCCCAGCGCGGCCGGCTTGTGCCCCCGGGCCACGATGTACGCGCTCTGCCGCACCCGGGGCGCCTCCCCGGCGACCGTGCGCTCCCGCTCGATCTGGATACGGACCGGATCGGTGAGGTGCTGCCGGGCCAGCCCGTCGATGCGGGCCGGCATGGTGGCCGAGAACAGCACGGTCTGCCGCCCGGCGGGCGCGTGCTCCAGGATCGCCTCGATGTCCTCGGCGAAGCCCATGTCGAGCATTTCGTCCGCCTCGTCCAGCACCACGGTGCTGAGCGCGCCCAGCCGCAGCGTGCCCCGGGCGATGTGGTCCAGCGCCCGGCCCGGTGTCGCCACCACCACGTCCACGCCGTGGTCGAGCGCGCGCAGCTGCCGGCCGATCGGCTGCCCGCCGTAGATCGGCAGCACCCGGGCACCGAGGTCCTTGCCGTAGCGGTGGAACGCCTCGGAGACCTGCACGGCCAGCTCCCGGGTGGGCACCAGCACCAGCGACACCGGGTCGCCGTCCGGCCGCCCCACCGGCATCCGCTGCAACAGCGGCAGGGCGAACGCGGCGGTCTTGCCCGTACCGGTGGCCGCCTGCCCCAGCAGGTCCTGCCCGGCAAGCAGCGGAGGGATCGCCTCCCGCTGGATCGGGGTGGGTTCCTCGTAGCCGAGCGCGGCCAGCGCGCCCAGCAACTCGGTGCGCAGCCCGAGGTCCGCGAAGGCGGCGGTGTCCTCGGCGTCGGCGGAGATGGCAGGGTCGGTCGGGGTCGGTGCGGCGCTCATCCGGCAAGTTTTTCATCACCGCCCACCGGCGGTCGCGGCGACCGGGGCAAACGTTCGCCACGCCACGCCGTGCCGTCCCCTCCGGGTGATCCGGCGCAGCCCCGTGCCCCCGCCGGATCACCGGGACAGGACGGCCAGCAGCGTGGTGAGGCCCACCCCGACGTCGAACACCGCGCACCACAGCGCGTAACCGCGCGGCACCACAGTGCCGGTGCGGTGGTACCAGGCGTCCCAGCCGGCGTGCACGAACCAGCCCACGCCCACCAGCACCCCGGCGACGTCGGCGGACGCCACCGTCGCCACGACCGACAGGCCGCCCCACACGGCCGCCCCGGCGAGCTGCACGGCCAGCGCGCGCCGGTCGCCCCACTGCCGCCGCCAGGTGCCGAGCAGCAGATAGCCGGCGGGCAGGACCAGCAGCGTCCACGGCGCGAAGACGGTGGGCGCGAACCACATGTCCACCGTCATGAGCAGGCCCAGCCCGGCCGGCCACCCCCGCGCCACCGCCGCAGCGAGCGGGTGCCGGCGCGGCGCGACGGCGGCGTGCCGGTGGCGCAGCGCCACCAGCAGCATCGCCGGCACCATCAGCAGGTGACCGCCGAGCAGCAGCGTGTCGTCCCCGACCCACCCCGCCCACCAGGGCGGGAGCAGCAGCAGGAACGGCACATACATCGCCGCCGACATCTCGCCGGTGGCGGCCCAGCCGTCCCCCCGGTGCCACATCCAGGCGGTCATGCCCAGCGCCATGTTCGTCGCCATCACCAGCGCGCCCACGTCCGGCCGCGCCAGCACCGCCGCGCCGCCCAGGACGTCCGCGCCCACCTGCCACAGCGGCCCGAGCAGCACCATTCCGGCCAGCATCGCCACGACCATCGCGGCCAGGTGCCGGGTCCGCGCCCACCCGGCCCACCGCCGGGGTACGACCACAGTCATCTCTGTCATGCCCCGACCCTGCCGCCGTCCGGCGCACCGGACCAGGCGTGTCCGTCACGGGAGAACCGTGCGGATCACACGGGTCGGCCGTGACATCTCCCGGGCGTGAGCGGGCCCGTCCACGCCCTAGGATCGGCGGGCATGACAGTCGATTCCGCTGACCGCCGGCTGCGCCGGGCCCGGCGGGTCACCCTGCTGTCGCTCGCCACGAACGTGTGGACCACGGTGCTGCTGCCCGTCGTCGGCCTGGCCCGCGAGCCCGACCCGGTACGCGTCGCGCTCGGCGCCGCCGCGCTGCTCGGATTCGCCGTCGCCCAGATCGCGGTGCTGCACGCGGCGGTCACCCCGTGGCTGCCTGTACCGGCCCGTCGTCGCCGCCACGTCGCGCTGGCGGTGGCGGCGCTGCTCAGCGTGCCGCTGCTCGGCCCGGTCGCGGCCGGCTCCTGGCCCACCTGGGCCTGGCTGGGCGCGTCACTGGTCGGCATGGCGCCGCTGCTGTTCCGGCCTGCCGTCGCGGCGGTGGCGGCGGCCGGGGTGCTCGCCGCGTCCGCCGCCGTCACCGGGTCGACCGGCGGGTCGATGCCCCGGGCGCTGCTGGTCACCGGCGTGGTGGGCACCGGGATCGCCGCGCTCGCCTGGGTCCAGGTCTGGTTCTGGGACCTGCTGGTCGAGGCCCGGCAGGGACAGGCCGCCCAGGCCCGGCTCGCCGCCGCCGAGGAACGGCTGCGCTTCGCCCGGGACGTGCACGACCTGCTCGGCCACGACCTGACCGTGATCGCGCTGAAGGCGGAGCTGGCCGAGCGGCTGGCGCCGGTTGACGCCGCCCGGGCCGCCGGGGAGGCGGCGGAGGCCCGGCGGCTCGCCGGCGCGGCGCTGACCCGGGTACGCGCGGCGGTGCACGGCTACCGCGCCGTCGACCTGGCCGAGCAGGCCGCCGCGGTGGGGGAGGTGCTGCGCTCCAGCGGGGTACGCACGACAGTCGTCCCGCCGGCCGGTGAGGTGCCCGCGCCGGTCGCCGCCGACCTGGCCGCCGTGCTGCGCGAGGCCGGGACGAACGTGCTGCGGCACAGCCGCGCCGGCTGGTGCCGGATCGAGATCACCCGGGAGGACGGCGCGGTGACGCTGACCGTGCGCAACGACGGCGTCCGTGACGACGACGGCCCGGACCGGCTCAGCGGCGGCCTGCGCGGCCTGGCCGACCGGCTCGCCCCGGCCGGCGGCCGGGTCCGGGCGGACGCCGCCGACGGGGTGTTCAGTCTGGTGGCGACAGTGCCGGTGTCCCAGTGATCCGGGTGCTGCTGGCCGACGACGAGGAGCTGATCCGGCTCGCGCTCGCCGCGCTGCTCGACCTGGAGCCGGACATCGAGGTGGTCGCGCACGCGAGCGACGGGCGCGCGGCCCTGGACGCGGCGCTGGCCCACCGCCCGGACGTGGCCGTGCTCGACCTGGAGATGCCGCCGCCCGGCGGGGTCGAGGTCGCCGCCGAGCTGACCCGGGCGCTGCCCGGCTGCGCCCCGGTGATCCTCACCGGACACGGCCGCCCCGCCCAGCTCCGGCCGGCGCTCACCGCCGGGGTCCGTGGGTTCCTCGCCAAGGGCGCACCCGGCAGCGCCCTGGCCGACGTGATCCGCCGGGTGCACTCCGGGGCGCGGTACGTCGATCCGGCGCTCGCCGCCGACGCGCTGACCCTGCCCGAGTGCCCGTTGACGCCACGCGAACTGGAGACGCTGCGGCTGGCCGAGCTGGGCACCCCGGTCGCGGTGATCGCCCGCCGTACCCACCTGGCCGCCGGCACGGTCCGCAACCACCTGAGCGCCTGCGTGCAGAAGCTCGGCGCCGCCGACCGGGCCGAAGCGGTACGGCGGGCGCGTGAGGCCGGCTGGCTCTGACGTACGGGACGGCATGGCCGGGCGCCGGCGACTAGCCTGATCACGTGCGGACGGTCGAACTGCTCTGCTCACCGGAGCTGGAAGCGGCGGTGCGCGCTGCCTGGGACCGGCTCGCCGCCGCCGGGCTGCCCAGCCTGGCCCGCAACACGCACCCGACGAACCGGCCGCACCTGACGCTCGCCTCGGTCGAGGAGTTTCCGCCCGGCGCCGAGCAGCGCCTGGCCGACCTCTGCGACGCCGCGCTGCCGCTGCCGGTGCGGCTGGGCCGGGTGGCCGTCCTCGACGGCAGCGCGCCGCTGGTGTGGCTGGTCCGGCCGACACCGCAGCTCGTCGCGCTGCACGGCGCGGTCTGGGACGTGCTCGCCGAGGCGTCCGGCGGGCACTCGTGGCACCAGCCCGGCCGGTGGGTGCCGCACCTGAGCCTCGCGCTGCGGTTCGGCGCGGCGGACCGGCGCCGCGCCCGGGCGGTCGCCGGGGCGCACCCGCCGGCGGGTGCGTTCGTGGCGGCGCGCAGCTACGACGGCGACACCCGCACGGTCAGCGAGCTGACCACCGCCTGCCCGCGTTCCGGCGGCTGACCGAGAAGTCATACCCGGCGCTGGTGGCCGTCGGTTCCGTTGACCGGGACCCCTGGCGTGGGCAGATCCGGGTACTCTTCGTCCCATGATCGACAGTGTTCGATTGGCGGTCGTCGGTGTAGGCAACAACACGTCGGCGTTGGTGCAGGGCATCGCCTTCTACCGCAACACCGGCAGCCTGGTCGGGCTCCACCGGCCAGAGATCGCGGGACTGGGCGTCAGCGACATCGACGTCGTCGCCGCTTTCGCCATGTCCGACCGAAAGGTGGGCAAGGATCTCCACGAGGCGATATTCATGCCGCCCAACAACTTCCCGCGCCTCGACACCGAACTGCCGCCCGCCGGCGTGACGGTGCGGCGTGGCCTGGTGGACTCGACGGAAGTCGAACGGGTGGCGCACGCGCTGGAAGGGGCGGAGGTGCTGCTCTACTCCGCTCCGAGCGGCCGGCCGGACACGGCTCGGGCTTACGCCGAGGCGGCGCTGATGGCGGGAGTCGCGTTCGTGAACACCACGTCGGACCCGGTGGCCAGGCAGGCGTCACTACTGGCACGTTTCGAGGAAGCCCGTGTGCCGTTGCTCGGCGACGATCTGGCCAGCCAGTTCGGCACCTCCGTGCTGCACCACGCACTGCTGCGGCTGATCGAGGAGCGTGGCCTCACTCTGAGCAGTTCCTACCAGGTCAATCTGGGCGGGACCGAGGACTTCCGCAACCTGGTCGAGAACCCGAACACCAAGAAGCAGTCCAAGCTGAACGCCCTGGGGTCGTCCGGGAAGGTCCAGATGGCGCCTCTGGCGTACATGCCGCATCTGCGATCCCACAAGATCGCCCACCTCAACATCGAAGCGCAGGGCTGGGCCGAGACGGCGGTGAGTGTGGAGGTGCGGCTGCAGGTGCATGACCCGAGTGGTGCCGCTGGCGTCAACATCGACCTGATTCGTCTGGCGGCCGTCGCCCTCCGGTCGGGTCATGGCGGCTACCCGGCCGAAGCGGCGTCCTTCCTGAAATCTCCACCCGGAACCGCGATCTGACCCACGTGTCCGAGCTGCCCCGGGCGGCTGACGAGCCGGGCCGGCGGCGGGCTCGTTCCTCCCGTAGGCAGGGGCCGCCGCCGGCCGTTGTCGAGCGTCAGCTGTGGAAGCGCAGGTAGTCGAACTCGGCCGTCACCGCCGGTGTCGCCCCTCCGTGCGCCACCAGCCCGATCCGGGGCGTGGTGCCGGCCGGGAACGTCCACACCGCGCCCCACGTCCAGCGCTTGCCGTCCCGGCTGGATCCGGCCCGGAACTCGTGCTCGCCGGTGACCGGGTCGACCCGGTGGGCCAGCCGCAGCCAGGTGGTGGTGCCCGGGGTGCCGACGATGCTGCCGCCGTACACGGGTTGCCCGGCGAAGGGCAGTTCGTAGCCGTACTCGACCTGCCGGGTGTTCCAGATCGCCACCTGGGTCAGCCGGGCGAACCGGTCGTCGTCGACGTACGCGACCAGGCCCGCCTGCTGGTAGTTGCGCACGCTGTCCTCGCCCAGGTCGAGCGTCACCTTCGTCTCGGCGACGTAGTTCCCGGTCGGCGCGTCGTGCAGCAGCACCCCGGCGTTGTTGGCGGTGCCGGACAGGTCGGCGTTCTGCACCGGCCAGCGCAGCGCGCCGCCGGACACGGTGGCGGCCGGGTCCTGGCGTACCCACTGCCAGGACGGGTCGAGCCCGCCGGTGAACTCGTCGGAGTAGCCGCGCAGCACCGGGCCGACCCGCGGGTCGGGGACGGTGTGCCGCGCCGGACGGTACAGCCGGACGGCGCTGACGTTGTCGAACTCGGCCCGCCCGCCCTCGGCGCGCACCGACAGGTTGCCCGTCGCGGGGCGGGGGAGCCGTGCCGACACCTGGGCCACCGGGTCGCCGAGGCGCGACGGGCTGAGCGTGGCGACGAGCTGCTGTCCGCGTACCTCGATCGCGAGGTTGTGCCGGTCGCGCAGGTCGAGGCCGGCGGGCAGCGCGGTGGTCGCGGCGCCCGCAGTGAGCCGGCCGCGTCCGACGCGGACGTCCACGCCGTGAAGCCGCAGCCCGGCGGTGGTCGCGCCGGTCAGCCGCAGGTCGGTCTCCGCGCGCAGGTCGCCGCCGATCCGGGTACGCGAGGTGAGCGTGCCGCTGCCGGTCAGCGCTCCGCCGGTGGCCTGCCAGCGGCCGTGTTCGGCCCGCCAGCCGCGCAGGTCGGCGGTGGCGAAGCGGGCGTCGATCGGGCCGGTGGTGACCGGCGCGGGGCGGGCGGTGTCGGAGGGGCCGGCGCCCGCGTTCACAGTGGGCCATCCGTCGATCCAGTCGAGCCGGTCCAGCAGCATCGGCCGCTCGTTGACGCCGAACGGCTCGTCCAGGTACGGCTCGGCGCGGTCGATCGCGTGGTAGGCGATCCAGTCCTGGCCGGACAGGTCGGTGAGGACCGCGTTGTGCCCGGTGCCGATCCAGCGGTTGCCGTTCTGGGTGAGCACCGGGGTGCCGCCGGCCCGGGAGACGTCGAGGCGCTGGCCGTCGCGGTCGGTGAACGGGCCGCGCGGGTCACGGGAGCGGCCGACCTGGACGGAGTAGCCGGTGGCCGGGCCGGCGCAGCAGTTCGCGGTGGAGGCGAACAGGTAGTACCAGCCGTCGCGGCGCAGCACGTACGCGCCTTCGAACTTGTTGTCGACGGCGACCGGCGTCGACGTGCCGACGGCGCGCAGCCCGTCCGGGGACAGTTCGGTGACCGAGATGCCGCCGTAGTAGCTGCCGTAGTAGAGCCAGTGGCGTCCGTCGGCGCCGGTGAGCTGGCTCGGGTCGATGGTCCACAGGTAACCGCCGCCCGCGCCCGGCCGCGGCGCGACCACAGGCGTGTCGGCGAACGTCCACGGACCGGCCGGGCTCGGCGCGGTGGCCACCCCGACGGCGGTGTCGAATGTGTCGTCCGAGACGGTGGTGTCGGTGACGGTCATGTACATGACCCACCGGCCCGCCACGCGCCGCACGTCGGGCGCCCAGAACGCCGAGCCGGGCGCGGCGTAGGCGGGCCGCTGGCCGGCGGTGAACGCGTCGCCCACGAAGGTCCAGTCGACGAGGTCGGCGGAGCGGGCGATCGGCACCCGGTGCGCGCGGCCCTCGCCTTCGCGCAGCGGGTCGGAGGTGCCGAAGGCGTACCAGAGTCCGTCGTCGCCGCGTACCACGACCGGGTCGGCGAAGGTGTCGGCGAATCCGGCGGAGACCGGGTTGCGGTAGCGGTCGGGCCCGGCGGCGGACGCGGGGGCCGCGCCGGCGAGCAGAAGCGTGAGTACGGCGGCGAGCGCGCCACCGCGGCGGAGGTGTCCCATCGGGCCTGCCCTCGGGAATAGACGGAGGTGCGGTGCCACCGTTTCTACAACGTTGGAGACTCGTGTGTAAAGAGCACCGGCACCGTTCGGCGCGGCCCGAACCGTGGCCGTGCCAGCATGGGCGGATGACCATCCGCGCCGACGGCCGAGGGCTGGCGGGGTTCGCCGCGCTGCTCGCCGACCCGACCCGGGCCGGCTTCTGCCTCACCCTGCTCGACGGGCGCGCCTGGACCGCCGGGGAGCTGGCCCGCGCCGCCGGGGTCACCGCGTCCACCGCCAGCGACCACCTCACCCGGCTGGTGGCGGGCGGCCTGCTGGTCGAACAGCGGCAGGGCCGCCACCGCTACGTCCGCCTCGCCGGCCCGGCCGTCGCCCAGCTCATCGAGGACCTGGCCGCGCGGGCCCCCGCCCCGGACACCCCGCCCCGCACGTTGCGCGCCGCGTCGGCCGCCACCGCCCTGGCGTACGCCCGGACCTGCTACGACCACCTGGCCGGGCGGCTCGGCGTGCTGCTGCACGACGCCCTGCTCACCCGCGGCGTGCTCGACCGTTCCGGCGGCCTGGCGCTGACCGGCGCCGGAGTGTCCTGGCTGGCCGGACTGGGCGTACCCGTGGAACCGCTGCGGGCCGCCCGGCGACCCCTCGTACGCGACTGCCTGGACTGGACCGAGCGGCGCCCACACCTGGCCGGGGCGCTCGGGGCGGCCCTGTGCGGTCGCTTCCTCGACCTCGGCTGGACGACGCGTGGCGCCGGGCGGGCGGTGCGGCTCACCGCGGCCGGGCGGGACGCGCTGGCCGAGGCGCTCGCGCTCGACCCGGCGCTGCTGGCCCCGCCCGCCTCCCGGGACACCGGCCCGGCACGCGCCTGAGGGCGCGCGGATCGTTCGGCCGGGACCGAACCGTTCGCACCATACGGTCGAGCGATGGAACTACCGACGATCACTGCCGCTCCCGGCACCCCGCCCTGCGGACCACCGGCTTCCGGCGACGACGGCTGGGTGGTCACCCGGTACGCGGACGTCGTCGCCGCCCTGACCGACAGCCGCTGCGTGGTGCCGGCGGCGCCGGCCGGAGCGGCTGGCACGTTGGCGTGGCTGCGCGGCACGGTGAGCCGGTTCAGCCCACCTGACGAGCACGCCGCGCGCCGCGCCCTCGGGACGGCCGCACTCGACGCCCTCGACCCGTCGGACCTGAGCCTTGCCGCCGCGCGGTTGACCGGGCAGATCCTCGACGGCGTGGCGCGCGAGGACGTCGTGGACGTGACGGGCGAGCTGGCTCGACGCGTACCCGTCGAGGTGCTGGCGGAGCGGCTCGGCCTGGCCGAGCCGGCGGCGGCCGTCGCGGAGGTGTCCGCGGTGGCCGCCGCCTACCATCCGGGCGCGGGCCCGGCGGCGGTCTCGCGGGCGGACCGGGCGGTGGCGGCGCTGCTGGCGATGTCCCCGCCGGCTCCGGCCGAGACGACAGCGAACCTCCTCGGGCTGCTGGTGCAGGCCGCCGACGCCACCGCCGGGCTGATCGGCGCGGCCGTCCGGCACGGGCTCGCCGCGCCGGACGAGCTCGGCACGGCCGCGTTGCTCGCCGAGGTGCTGCGCCTCGATCCACCGGTACGGGTCACCCGCCGGGTCACCACGGACGCGCTGAGTCTCGGCGGCCAGGCGGTACGGGCAGGGGAGCGGCTGCTGCTCCGGTTCGACGCCGCCAACCGCGACCCGGCCGTCTTCCCGGAGCCCGGCCGGTTCCGCACCGATCCCACGGGCGCGGCGCTGACCTTCGGCACCGGTCCCCGCGCCTGCCCCGGGCAGCGGCACGCGCTCGCCCTGGCCGCCGGTGTGGTCGGCGTGCTGCGCCGCCGCTGCCGCCCGACCGAACCGCTCCCGACCGACCGGCTGGAGGTGACCCTGCCATGACCGACAGGTACCGCGCGTTCCGTGAGCTGCACCGGCCCGGCGACCCGCTGCTGCTGCCGAACGCCTGGGACCACGCGTCCGCCGCGGCGCTCGCCGACCGGGGATTCCCGGCGATCGGCACGACGAGCCTGGGCGTCGCGGCGGCCGCCGGCCGGCCCGACGCGGTCCGCGCGACCCGGGCCGAGACGCTGGAGCTGGCGTACCGGCTGCGGCGCCTGCCGGCGCTGCTCACCGTCGACATCGAGGACGGCTTCCACGACGACCCGGCCGAGGTGGCGCGCTACGTCGGCGAGCTGGCCGCCCTCGGCGTGGTCGGCGTGAACCTGGAGGACGGCCGCCCGGACGGGTGCCTGGCCCCCGCGGAGCACGTCGCCGCCACTATCGCGGCGGTCCGCGCGGCCGTCCCGGGGATCTTCGTCAACGCCCGCACCGACGCCTGGTGGCTGGACGTGCCGTCGCCGCTGGGCGAGGCGCAGCGGCGAGCGGCGGTGTTCCGTGCAGCCGGCGCGGACGGCCTGTTCGTGCCCGGCTTACCAGACGACCTGGTGGGCGTCCTGGCGGCCGAGGCGGGGTTGCCGGTGAACGTGCTGTACCGGCCGGGCGGCCCGGACCCGGCCGCCCTGGGCCGGCTCGGCGCGGCCCGGGTCAGCACCGGCTCGCTGCTGTTCCGGGCGGCCCTCGGCGCGGCGCTGCACCTCGCGGACGCGATCGCCGCCGGGCACGACGCGGGACTGCCGGCGCCGCCCGGATACGACGAGGTGCAGGAACGAACGCGTCGGTTCGCCACCTGATCGGGCGCCTTCGCCAGAAATGGGAGATTCTCTCCCCCTTCGGTAATTACGGTGTGCGCAGATCACGTCACGCCGTGTCCCGACCGAGAGGGGACGGAGACCATGCGAGTGCCCAGCCGCAGCCCCGGTCGCCAGCCCGGTCCCGCCGTCACGTCCACCGCTCCCGCCCGCCGGGTGCCCGCCGCCGGCCGGCGCTCCGATGCCGCGCCGGACCTGTCCGCGTACCGGGCGGCGGTGGCGGAACTCCTGGTCGAGGTGGGCGCGCTGGCCGACGCGCCGTCGGCAACCGCCCGCCAGGTGCTGCTCGACCAGCGGCTGCGCGAGCCGGCCATCGCCGCCGTCCTCGACGCCACGCCCCAGGGGCTGATCGGGGCCCGCGAGACGCTGCTGCTGGAGATGGCCCGCTACCAGCCCAACGCGCGCAGCTCGGCGCAGGACCTCACCGCGCTGGTACGGATCTACCTGCTGTCCCGCGTCGACGTGCTCTGGTGGCGGGACGCCCCGACGTTCCTCACCGACGACCAGGTCCGCACCAGCGCCGAACTGGTCGACCTGGAGTGGCTGCGCCGGCGCGGGCTGATCGAGTTCCGCTATCAGGAGCAGGCCGCCACGGTCGTGGGGCGGGGCCTGCGCGCGGTGCGGCGGCGGCTGCTTCCGGACGCCACGCCGCGTACCGCCGGTCTGCTGTTCCGCCGGGCCCGCCGCGAGATGATCGCGTTCCTCAACGACCTGGCCCGGGAGTTCGCGGCCGTCGCCCCGGACCGCACGCCGCCGCTCTGGGTGACCAGCCTGGCCCGCAGCGCCGAGCACCAGTACCGGTTGCGCCGCCTCGGGTACGCCGCGATGGTGCCCAGCGGGCACTGCCTCGGCTGGGCCGCCGACGTCGAGCTGGAGTGGTACGAGCGCTTCGACGCCCGTTCGGCCCTCGCCGGACTGCTGCTGGCCCGCCAGGACGCGGGCGAGGTGAACGTGGTCGACGAGGGACAGGCCTGGCACGTGTGTCTCGCCCCGGACGCCCGCCGCCGCTACCGGCGGGCGTACGAGGCCGAGATGGGGGTGTGACCCGGTGTGCGGCATCGCGCTGAGCATCGGCCCCGAGGCCGACCCGGCCACCTTCCGCCGGATGCTCGCCGCGCTCGCGCCGCGCGGTGAGGTCACCGAGACCCGCCAGGAGAACGGCCTGCTCGCCGGCGTACGGCGGTTGCGGATCGTGGACCGGGAGCGGTCCACGCAGCCCTGGATGTCGCCGGACGAGCGGCACCTGCTCTGCTTCAACGGCGAGATCTTCAACCACCACGAGCTGCGTGCCGAGCTGACCCGGCTCGGGCATGAGTTCCGCACCACCGGCGACACCGAGGTGGTGCTGACCGCATTCCGCCAGTGGGGCGAGAACGCGGTACGCCGGCTGCGCGGGGAGTACGCGTTCGTCATCGTCGAGCGGGACAGCGGGCGGGCGTACCTGGCCCGGGACCCGCTCGGGGTCAAGCCCCTGTACTGGTCCCGCCTGCCCGGCTGCCTGCAACTCGCCTCCGAGGTCAAGGCGCTGGTCGGGCACGGCGCGCCGATCAGCGAGGTGGCGCCCGGACATCACGGCTGGGTCGAACCCGGCGGGCCGGTCCGGCCGCGTCCGCACGTCGACCTGCTCACCCTCGGCGACGGCCTGCCGGTGATCGACGACCCGGACGAGGCGGCCCTGCTGGTCCGCGTCGCGCTCACCGACGCGATGCGGACCCGGCTGGACACCGACCTCACCGTCGGCGTGGTGCTCTCCGGCGGCCTGGACAGCTCGCTGGCGCTGCTGCACGCCCGGGAACTGCACCCGGACTGCGTGGCGGTCACCATCGGCGTGCCGGAGAGCCCGGACGTCGCGTACGCCCGGCGGCTCGCCGCCGACCTCGGCGTGCCGCACGAGGTGATCGAGCTGCGCCCACGCGACATCCGGCTGGCCGACGTACGCGAGGCGATCCGGGTCTCCGAGCTGACCGAGTACGGCGACATCATCAACGCCGTCGTCTCGGTGCCGATCTTCCGGCGGCTGCGCGAGCTGGGCGTACGGGTGGTGCTCACCGGCGACGGCTCCGACGAACTGTTCGGCGGCTACCCGATGTACCACCAGGTCGGGCCGGAGCGGTCCCGCCGGCTGTTCCTGCACAAGATCCGCAACCTGTGCCGGACCGAGCTGCAACGGGTGGACCGGGCCAGCATGGCGCACGGCGTGGAGGCGCGGGTGCCGTTCCTCGACCTCAGCGTCGTCGAGCTGGCCATGCGGCTGCCGCTGGACCTCAAGCTGCGCGACGGGCAGGAGAAGTGGATCGTCCGGCAGGCCTTCGCCGATCTGCTGCCCGGCTACGTCCGGCAGCGGCCGAAGAACCCGATGTCGTACTCGTCGGGCCTGCACGAGCGGACCCGCCTCTACAAGCCACTGTTCGCCCGGCTGCACCGCTCCTTCGGCTACGACCTGCTGGAACCGGTCCGGCGGGACTTCGACAGCGTGCTCACCCGGTGCGGCAACGACCTCGACCGGGCCATCGCCGAGGGCATGGCCCGGCCTGACTACACGGTGCTGGAACACGCCCGGGACCTGGTCGGCGCGGCCCGGTGGAACGCCGCGCCGATGGTCCGGCGGCTGGTCAACCCGCGCCGCACCCGAGGCGACGAGGCGCCCCTGCCCGGGTGAGCCGGGTCAGCGCCGCAGGTCCACGTCGGCGGTCACGCCGGAGACCGGGTCGGCGCAGTGGACCGTCGGCCCCGGACGCAACCGGGCGTCCGAGGCGTACCGCCGGGTCAGCTCCCGCTCGGCGGCGGCGTCGCCGCGGTCGGCCGCCACCAGCAGCGTGGCGACCTCGTCGACGAGCGGAAGATCGGCGGCGGTCAGGTCCTCGGTCATCGCCCCGAACTCGTCCCAGAGCAGCACCTCGTCCTTGTGCCGGTGGGCCAGCTCCAGCAGCACGTAGTCGTGGATGAGCCAGTCGCCCCGAATCGGCACCGACGGGTCCACGCCGTAGGTGTCCGGGTCGATCCGGCCCGCCCGGTACGCCAGCCACACCCGGGCCGCCGACTCGAAGTGCCCCGCCTCCGGGTCGATGTCGTAGCCGTCGAACGGCTGGTCGCCGGCCGGGTCCAGCTCCGGGTCGGACCAGACCCAGCGCTCTCCGTTCCACCACTCGGCGAGCACGTGGTCGTGGTGCCAGCCGGGCAGGAAGTAGCTCACGAAGCCGACCCGGCTGCGGGCCGGGATGCCGTGCTGGCGCAGCGCCGCGACCGTGAGCAGCGTGTGGTCCCGGCAGCAGCCGGCGACCCGCTCGGCGGCCGGGCGCTCGGCGGTCAGCGGCAGCGGGAACCGCGACTGGTCGGCGTCGAGGATGCGGTCCATCCAGCGCAGGTTCACCTCGGCCTGGCGGATGTCCGGCAGCTCCACGCCGCCGGCGCGGTAGTGGATGATCACGTTGCGGGCGGTCGCCGCGACTGTGGGCAGGTCGGCCGGTACGGCGTCGAGCAGCGCCGCGTGATGGCGGGGATCGCTGTACGGGGAGTGGGCGCGGTAGTCGTCGACGTCCATCCGGCCATTGTCGGCGCGGGATGCGGCCGACGGATGCCCGTTCCGCGCTCAATCTCACGACACCCGAATGCCAGGTCCGATCACCGCCAGCGCCGCGGTCCGGGCCGCGCCAGGCTGGGACCGTGACGACCACCCGTACCGCGTTCCGGATCCGCCCGCTGCCCGCCGGGACACTCGCCGAGCTGCACCGTACCGGCCGCGACGCCACCGGGCAGCCGCCCGAGCACCGGCGTGCCACCGGCGGCGAGCCGCTGCGCTGCTGCCTGCGCGACGCCCGGCCCGACGAGGCGCTGCTGCTGTTCGGGTACGCCCCGCCGCTGCCGCCGAGCCCGTACCGCGAGGTGGGGCCGGTGTTCGCGCACGCCGCCGGCTGCGCCGGCCCGGACGACGTGACGGCGTACCCGTCCCAGTGGCGCGGACGGGAGCAGGTGCTGCGCGCGTACGACAGCCGGGGCCGCATCGTAGGCGGACGGCGACACGACGGCGGCGACCCGGAGGCGGTGATCGCGGAGCTGTTCGCCGACCCGGCGGTGGACCTGCTGCACAGCCGCAACGTCGTGTACGGCTGCTGGATGTTCGCCGTCGTGCGGAGCTGACCGGGTCCCGAATGGACATCGGCGGACGCCTCTTCTAGCGTCGCTGTCATGCGGAGGACCCTCATCGCCGGCGGGCTCGCGCTGCTCCTGCTCGGCACGGCCTGCGGGGAGAGCCGCCGGTCCGACCCGCCGGCCGCGGCCGGCTCGCCGACCGCCTCGCGGCAGGACCCGGGGCAGGTCGAGCGGACGCTGGCCAGCCTCCGCAAGGTCGACGACCTGCCGATGTACGAGATGACGTACGACGGCGACTACGACCCGACCGCCGGGCTGGCCGGGTCGACGCCGCCGAGCCCGTTCGGCTGCTCGCTGTTCGCCGCGCTCGGCGACCGGGAGCGGCCGATGTTCGCCCGCAACTTCGACTGGGAGCCGAACCCCGCGCTGGTGCTGCGCACCGACCCGCCGGACGGGTACGCCTCGATCTCCCTCGTGGACATCTCCTACCTGGGCGTGGCCGCCGACCCGACGGGGGACCGGCGGCTGCTCGACGCGCCGCTGCTGCCGTTCGACGGCATGAACGAGCGGGGTCTCGCGGTCGGGCTGGCCGCCGACGACGGGGCGCGCGCCGAGCCGGTGCCCGGCCTGCCGAAGGTGGGCTCGGTGCGCATCCTGCGCCTGGTGCTCGACTCGGCCGCCACCGTGGACGAGGCGGTCGCCGTGTTCAAGCGCTACAACCTGGACTTCGACGGCGGGCCGCCGCTGCACTACCTGCTGGCCGACGCGACCGGCGCGTCCGCGGTGGTGGAGTTCGTCGACGGGGAGATGACAGTGGACCGGCGGAGCGGCCCGTGGCAGGCGCTGACGAACGTGCCGGCCGTCGGGGTGCCGGACCGGGAACTGCGCCAGGACCGCCGGTACGGGGTGCTGGCGAAGGAGCTGGACCGCACCGGTGGGGTGGTCGACGCGGCCGGGGCGCTGCGGCTGCTGAACGCGGTACGCCAGTCGCACACCCGCTGGTCGGTCACGTACGGGCTGCGCAGCGGCGAGGTGCGGGTGGTCACGGCCGGTGGCGGCGCCCGCGACTACCGCCTGCCGATGAGCTGATCCGGGCCAGGTGGACCGCTCCGGCCGAGGTCGTCGCCGCTGATCACGAGGCAGCCCAGCAGGTCGGCGAGCACGGTCCGCTGAACCGGTGTCAGGGTGTTCACGAAGACGGCGACGTCGACGCCGGCCTCCCGGCACGCCTCGGCGATCTCGCGGAGCCTGCCGTGCGTCAGCAGCGTCCGGCGGGAGAACGGCCGGGACATTCGGGTAGCTCCGCCGGGACGCGCGTGCCACCGGTCGGAGACGCCTCGGCGTTGCGCGAACCGGCCCACCACCCGGGCGCCGCGTTCCTCGGCCACGGCGGCGAGCCGGTCGAGTCGGGCCTCGTAGTCCTTGTCCTTGGCCGGGAAGAGCCCGACGAGCACGACGTCGGCGCCGTCGAGCGGGTCGCTCACGTACCGCTTCACGCAGACAGGATCGCCCGCGGCGGCCGGCGCGGCCAGGGGTTTCCGGGCCGCCGCACGCGCCGGGCCCGGCGTCCCCGCGAGGGGAGCGCCGGGCCCGGGACGGGTCAGCGGGTCACCAGCTCAGGTAGCCCGCCTGGGTCTGCACGTTCAGCTCGGGAACCAGCAGGAACTGCGCCAGCCAGGTACGGGGGTCACGCAGCTCCAGCACGTCCAGTCCCTTCTGGATGTCGCTGGAGTAGATGTGGCCGTTGTACCAGTACGCCGACCAGGACCCGCCGGTGCGCAGCTGCGAGGCGTCCAGCGGACCGCGCTCCCAGTAGGCGATCTCCGTCGGCTTGCGGGAGTTGGTGAAGTCCCACACCGAGATGCCGCCCTGGTACCACGCCTGCACCATGATGTCGCGGCCGGGCACCGGAATCAGCGAGCCGTTGTGAGCCACGCAGTTCTCGGTGTCGGTGTTGGCGCGCGGGATCTTGTAGTAGCTGCGGAACTCCAGCTTGCGCGCGTCACCGCGGCCGGTGATGTCGTAGATGGCGTCCGCGCCGCGCTTCGGGCCGACCACCTCGTTGCAGGTGGCCGCGCCGCCGCCGCCCAGCTCGTCGGTGAAGACGACCTTGGTGCCGGAGTTGTTGAACGTGGCCGAGTGCCAGAATGCGAAGTTCTCGGCGTCGGTCACCCGCTCGATCACCCGGGGCGCCTCACGGTTCTTGATGTCCAGCAGGACACCGTCACCCATGCACGCGCCGGCGGCCAGGTCCTTCGCCGGGTACGCGGTGATGTCGTGGCAGCCGGTGGTGGCCGACGTCTGGCCCGGGATGCCCGGGTATCCGCCGTCCGGGAACAGGTTCGGCGTGGCGACCACCGAGGCCGTGGTGGGGTTCTTCACCGGCACCTTGACGATGGAGATGGAGTCGTGCGGCGGCTGGCAGTCCGGGAACTCGGCGCGCGGGCTGTACGACGAGACGTACAGGTAGACGTTGCGCTTGTCCTTGCCGGGCACGAGCGTGTGGGTGTGCGAGCCGCACGCCGTCTCGACCGACTTGATGTAGCGCGGGTTGCGCTTGTCGCGGATGTCGAAGATCTTGATGCCCTCCCAGGACTCCTTCACCGACGCCGGCTGGCTGGTGCTGGCGCACGAGTCGTCGCTGCGGGAGGAGTCGGTGGACAGGAAGAGCAGGTCGCCGTGGACCGAGATGTCGTTCTGCGAGCCGGGGCAGAGCACCTGCGACACGATCGTCGGGCGGCTCGGCCGCAGGATGTCGTAGATGACGAACCCGTCGTAGTTGCCGACGAACGCGTACCGACCCTGGAAGGCGATGTCGGTGCCGAGGGCGGCGGAGGTGTCGAACGGCGCCTGCTTCGGCAGGTTTGCCACCTGCCGCAGGTTGGGGCTGCTGGAGATCTCGTCGACACCGGGGACGGCGCTGTCCACGGTGGCCGGCGCGGCCTGGGCGCGGGGGATCTCCTGGGCGCTGCTCGGCGGCGCGGCGACCACGCCGGCGAGCAGCAGGCCGGCGGCGGCGAGACTGATGATGCGGGTGCGGGACGTGCGGAGGCTGATCACCGGCAACACCCTTCGAAAGGGGATGATGATTCGCCAAACCTTACCTATTGGAGACCGTCATCAATGTGACCCGGGTCACACTAGGGAACTTTTGTCTATGTATAGGATCGCCTTCACCTTGACCGGAGGAGGCGTCGTATGACCAGCCGGCAGGCGCGCGTGTGGGTGGGCGTCACAGCGCTCGTCATGCTCGTGGTGATCGGCGGGCTGGCGCTCGCCGGGCGCGACGACACCCGGCCCCCGACGGCGGCGGGGAACGCCGCGACGGGCGCGCCGAGCGCGAGCGCCACCCCCTCGGCGCCGCCGCTGCTGGTCCCCGGCCGTCCGGGGGAGTCGGCCGCCACCCGCGCGCCCGACCAGGTGCGGGGAGCGTCGACACCCCGGTGGAACAGCCTCGACGTCTGGTACGTCCGGATGATGATCCCGCACCACGAGCAGGCCCTGGAGATGGCGACGCTCGCCCCCGACCGCGCCGCCGACCCCCGCATCCGCGCCGTGGCCGACCGGATCCGTGCCGCCCAGGGGCCGGAGGTCGGCCTGCTGCGTGCCTGGCTCAGCACCCGCGACCTGCCCGCCGACGTGCCGGGACACGACCACGGCAGCATGCGCGGGATGCAGTCCGCCGAGGCGATGCGGCAGCTCGCGGACGCCCGCGGCGCGGCGTTCGACAAGCTCTTCGTGCGGATGATGACCGACCACCACCAGGGCGCGATCGTCATGTCCACCGACCTGCTGAAGGTCGGCGCCGATCAGGCCATGCAGGAGTTCGCCACCGGGGTGGCCGTCGAGCAGTCCGCCGAGATCACCCGCATGCGAGCCCTGCTGACCCCCTGACCCCCGACACCCCGCCCGTCCGGGGTGATCATGAGGTTGGCGGCGACAAATCGGACGGCGACGTCCGTCAACCTCATGATCACCGGGGCGTGGGGTGGTGGGGGAGTAGCCGGGAGAGCGGGCCCAGGCTGGGCAGTCGTGGCTCGCCTCATCCTCGGCCGTCCGCTGCGCGGCATCGCCTTCGACACCGCCCTCTGCGGGGTGGTCGTGTTCTTCGCCGTCTCCGCGTACGTCGCCGGCCAGATCGGCGTCCCGGCGTTCGCGGTCGGCCTGGCGGCGGTGGCGGTGTTCTTCCGGCGTACCCACCCGACGGCGGTCGCCGCGGGGACGTCACCCTCGTCCTGCCCTGGGCGGGGCCGGCTCGTGGTGGGTCAGGGCTGGGTGGCCGGCTGCCCGCCGGTGTCACCGCCGCCGCCGGTGCCGGGGTCGGCGGTGGTCGGGTCGGGTGCCGGCGGAGTGGTGGGTGCCGTCGTCGCCGGCGCGCTGGGCGGCGTGGTGGTCGGCGCGCCGGTGGGCGCCGGCTCCTCGCTGACGCTCGGCTGCGCCGACGGGACCGCCGAGGCGCTCGGCGTCACCGAGGGCGTGGCCGACGGCCGGTCGCCCGGACCCACCGGACGGAAGGTGTAGTCGTCGCCCGGCGAGGGCTCGTCGACGACCGGGTCCGCGACCGGGTCGCTCGGCGCCACCGCGGGGGGTGTCGAGTCGATCTTCGTGGCCGGCTCGGCGGTGTCGTTCGCGGCGGCCACGAGCGCGCCCAGCGCGCCCATCGCCACCAGCACCGCGCCCAGCGCCCCGACGAGCGTGCCGCGCCGGCTCCGCCGCCGCGACGTCGCCACCGCGGCGCCCGGGCGGACCGCCGGCTGGTCGTCGCGGGACCGCCCCGGGCCCGCCGCGCCGCGCAGCGTGGCAGTCGCGGTCGGCGAGTCGGTACGCGCGGCCCGGGCCGCGTCGGCCATCGCCGCGGCGCTCGGGTAGCGGTCGGCCGGGTCCTTCGCCAGCGCCCGGGCCACCAGCTCGCGCACCGAATCCGGGATCTCCGCCGGCAGCTCCGGCGGTTCGTCGTCGAGATGGCGTACGGCCACCTGGAGCGGGTTGTCGCCGGTGAACGGCGGGCTGCCGGTGAGGCAGCAGTAGGCGACCGCGCCGAGCGCGTACACGTCGGTGGCGCCCGAGACGGGCCGGCCGGCGGCCTGCTCCGGCGCCATGTAGAGGGCGGTGCCGGGGACCGCGTTGGTGCTGGTGATGCTCGTGATGTTGGTCGAGCGGGCCACCCCGAAGTCGACGAGCACCACGGTGCCGTCGTCCTGCACCAGCAGGTTGCTCGGCTTCACGTCGCGGTGCACGATGCCGCGCCCGTGCGCCGCGTGCAGCGCCTGTGCCACCTGGGCCACGATCGACATGGTCTCGGCGACCTCGAGGTGCCCGGCGTCCTCGATCCGCCGCGACAGCGGCTCACCGGCGACGAACTCCATCACCAGGTAGTCGGCCCGGCCGCCGCTGGGCAGATCGTCCTCGCCGCAGTCGAAGACCTGGACCACGCCGGGGTGGCGCAGCGAGGCCATGATCCGGGCCTCGGAACGGAAACGGGCGATGAAGTCGGGGTCGGACACCAGGGCGGGAAGGAGCACCTTCACCGCGACCGGGCGACCGAGGACCAGGTCGGTGGCACGCCAGACGTCGCCCATGCCGCCGGTGGCGACACGGTCTTCCAGGCGGTACCGACCGCTGAGTACGACGTCTGAGGACAGCACCCCCATACCGTACCCACAGCAGGCCCGAAGTATTTCCCGCGATCTCGGCGACCTATCGAAGGCGTTCAGCGGGCCCGTCCACCAGCCGGGACGCCGATCGGCGCACCGTGACCGGACCGGCACGATCGGCCAGAATGGGAACACCACGGCGCTTCCCGCCCGGCGCGACCGGGTGCGCTCGCGCGCCGGACAGCGTCGATCCCGTGTGTCGCGTTACCCCGACACGCCGCCGGCGGGCGTAGACATTTCTCTCTGTTTCTCCGGCCTCAACGTCTTGCCGGAGCGCCCGATGTTTCCTAGCCGTCGGCCCGGCTCCCGGCCGCCCCGGGCCGTCGGTACCGTATGTCCGCCGACGCCCGTGCCGCGCGGCAGTGTCCATGGCGCAACGCATCGTTGTGCGCGTGCGAGATCAACTCACCGGGGGGCGAGTGCGGATGGTGGTGTGGCCACTGGCTCCCCGGCGCGTCCGTCGCCCGGACGCGACCCGGGCCGGACGGCGACCGTGACGGCCGAGCTGAACGAGGCCGTCACCGCGGCGCAGGCCGGCGACGAGGAGGCGTTCCGGTTCCTCTACCGCAGCCTGCAGCCCGCTCTGCTGCGCTACCTGACCGCTCTCGTCGGCGCCGACGCCGAGGACGTGGCCTCGGAGGCGTGGCTCCAGATCTCCCGCGACCTGCCCTCCTTCACCGGTGGGGAGTTCCGCGCCTGGGCGGTCACGATCGCCCGCAACCGGGCCATGGACCATCTGCGCCGCCAGCGGCGACGTCCGTCGGTCCCGGTGCCGGTGCAGGCGCTCAACGACCTGGCCGCCGACGCGGACACCGCCGACCGGGCCGGTGAGGCCATCGCCACCGAGAGCGCGCTGGCCCTGATCCGTACGCTGCCACCGGCCGAGGCGGAGGCGGTGATGCTGCGGGCCGTCATCGGCCTCGACGCGGAGACCGCCGGGCGGGTGCTGGGGCGGCGGGCCGGAGCCGTGCGCACCGCCGCGCACCGGGGCCTGCGCCGGCTGGCCGGCATGCTGGAGCGCTCCGCGGCGGACGGCGTCCCGGACGACACCCGGTACGCCGTCGCGCCGCGTCCCCGTACCGACCGCCAGGTGCCGCACGCCCCCGAGGCCGAGCCGGCGGAGGGCTGACGTGAGGGGAGACGGCATGCACGCTCGCCGGTCCGGCGGGCCCGGCGACCGGGCGGAATCCGATCGGCTGCTCGACGCCGCGCGCGCCGGGACGCCACCGGGGGCGGAGGCCGACCCGCTGACCCGGCTGCTGTCGGCCGCGGCCGGTCCGGCCACCGCCGGCGAGGTCGCCGGCGAGGACCAGGCGGTCGCCGCCTTCCGGGCCGCCCGCGCCGCGCCCGCGCCCGCGCCGGTGTCCGCGCCCGCGGCCCGGCCGCGCCGGCGCCTGCGGATCGCCGCCGCGCTGTCCGGGCTGGCCGCCACAGCGGTCGCCGGGGTGGCCTTCGCCGCCGTCCAGCTGGACCGCCACCCCGAGCCGGTGGTCCCGCCGGCGCCGGCCACGACCGGTCCGGCCGGCAGCGGGCCCACCGCCACCGGGCCGTCCCGGCCCGCGCCGAGCACACCGGCCGGGGAGGCGTCCGGCGCGGCGTCACCACCGGCACCGTCGGCGACGCCGAGACCGACGCCGAGCACTCCGGCCCGGCCGCCCGCGCCCCCGGCGGCCGGCAACCGGCTCGTCGGCCACTGCCGTGCCTACCTGGCCAAGCCGGAGCGGCAGCGGGAGAAGGCGCTGACCAAGCCGGGTTACGCCGACCTGGTCGCCGCCGCGGGCGGTCCCGAGCACGTGGAGAGCTACTGCCGGGACCTGGTGGCCGCGCCGGAGGAGGGCCCGGAGCCCGGACGCGCGGATCCGGACGAGGACGAGGACGACTGAGCGCCGAGGCGCAATCAGATTCCGGACAAAAATTCATCTCTCCGGGCAAGCGGATCACGTCTGCTAGACAGAGGATGGTGGGACGGCGTCCCGCGCCGGCTGGGCCGGGCGCGTCGCCACACCGTGGTCGCCCGTCGCCGAGGAGGAGCCACCCCATGGTGATGTCGCCGGACCTGGACCGCGCCGTCGTCCTGGGCGACGAGCAGGCGGCCCGGGGCCACCTCGCCCGGATCTGCTTCAAGACCGGACCGCCCACGCTCGTCGGCGTCGAACTGGAATGGACCGTGCACGACGCCGCGGACCCGGCCCGCCCGGTCGACCGCGAACGACTACGCAAGGCACTGGGGCGGCACAGCCCCGTGACGCTCGACCCCACCAGCCCGGCCGACGAGCTCCGGCGCGCGAGCGCCGTGACAGTCGAGCCCGGCGGGCAGGTGGAGATCTCCGCAGCCCCGCGACCGACTGTCGCCGCGCTCGTCCTGGCCACCGAGGCCGACGTCGCCGAGCTGCGGGCCCGGCTGGACGCCGCCGGACTGGTGCTCGGCCGCAGCGGGATCGACCCCTGGCGCCTGCCGCGACCCGTCGTGGAAACCCCCCGCTACCGGGCCATGCGGTGCGCCTTCGACCGGCGCGGCCCGGCGGGGCGGGCGATGATGTACAGCACGGCCGGGCTCCAGGTCTGCCTCGACGCGGGCGAGCCGGAACACCTCGCGTTGCGGTGGGCCGCCGCGCACGCCGTCGGCCCGCCGCTGCTGGCCGCCTTCGCCACCGCCGGCCGGCACGCGGGCCGGGCCACCGGCTGGGCCTCCGCCCGGATGGCCACCTGGCTCGCCATCGACCCGGCCCGGACCCGCCCGGTGTGGTCGGCGGCCCGCGCCGACGAGGATCCGGTGGCCGCCTGGACCGGCTACGCGCTCGCCGCGCCGCTGCTCTGCGTACGCGGCGACGGCCCCGACTGGACCGCGCCGCCGGACGTCACGTTCGCCGACTGGCTGGCCGGCGCGCTGCCCCGCCCGCCCACCACCGACGACCTGGAATACCACGTCAGCACGCTGTTTCCGCCGGTACGCCCGCGCGGCTACCTGGAGCTGCGCTACCTGGACGCCCAGCCCGGCGCGGAGTGGACAGTGCCGCTGGTGGTCCTGGCCGCGCTCTTCGCCGACCCGGCGACCACCCGCGACGCGCTGGCAGCGGCCGCGCCGGTGGCCGACCGGTGGCGCGCGGCGGCCCGGTGCGGACTGGCCGAGCGCCCGCTGGCGACCGCAGCGGCGGCGCTGTTCGACCTGGCCCTGACGGCCCTGCCCCGGCTCGACCTGCCGCCCGCCATCCACGAGGAGACCCACCGAGCGATCCGGCGGCGCCGCGCCGCCACGGAGAGGGGACACCGGTGACCACCACCGACCGACCGGGCACTGACGCCGAACGACTGCGCGACCGGATCGCCGCGGAGCTGGAGCGGACCCGCGCCCGCACCGCGTCGCTCACCGACGCGGTGGACGACGACGACCTGGTCCGGCAGCACTCCACACTGATGTCGCCGCTGGTCTGGGACCTGGCGCACGTCGGCAACCAGGAGGAGCTGTGGCTGGTCCGTGACGTCGGCGGACGCGAACCGGTGCGCCACGACATCGACGACCTCTACGACGCGTTCAAGCAGCCACGCAAGGACCGCCCGGCGCTGCCGCTGCTGCCGCCGGGCGAGGCGCGCGTCTACGTGCGTACGGTGCGGGACAAGGTGTTCGACCTGCTCGACGGCATCCGCTTCACCGAGCGTCCCCTCGTCGCCGACGGGTTCGCGTTCGGCATGATCGTGCAGCACGAGCAGCAGCACGACGAGACCATGCTCGCCACCCACCAGCTGCGGGCCGGCCCGCCGGTGCTGCACGCGCCGCCCCCGCCGGAGCCCCGGGCCCGGGTCGGCGGTGAGGTACGGGTGCCGGCCGGGCCGTTCACCATGGGCACCTCCACCGACCCGTGGGCGCTGGACAACGAGCGCCCGGCGCACACCGTCGACCTGCCCGCGTACCTCATCGACGCCGCCCCGGTGACCAACGGGCAGTACCGGGCGTTCATCGCCGACGGCGGGTACGACGAGCCGCGCTGGTGGAGCGAGGCCGGCTGGCGGCACCGGACCGAGGCCGACCTGAGCGCGCCGATGCACTGGCGGCGCGACGGCGACGGCTGGGCGTACCGCCGGTTCGGCCGCTGGTCGGCGGTCCGCGACGACGAGCCGGTGGTGCACGTCTGCTGGTACGAGGCGCAGGCGTACGCGGCGTGGGCCGGCAAGCGGCTGCCCACCGAGGCGGAGTGGGAGAAGGCGGCCCGCTGGGACCCGGCGACCGGCCGGTCCCGCCGCTACCCGTGGGGCGACGAGGACCCGGGCGCCGAGCACGCCAACCTGGGCCAGCGGCATCTGTGGCCGGCGCCGGTGGGCGCGTACCCGGCCGGCGCGTCGCCGCTGGGCGTGCACCAGCTCGTCGGCGACGTGTGGGAGTGGACCTCGTCGCCGTTCCGGGGCCACCCGGGCTTCACCGCGTTCCCGTACCGGGAGTACTCGGAGGTCTTCTTCGGTGACGACCACCGGGTGCTGCGGGGCGGCTCGTTCGGCACCGACCGGTCCGCCTGCCGGGGCACGTTCCGCAACTGGGACTACCCGATCCGGCGGCAGATCTTCAGCGGTTTCCGCTGCGCCCGTGACGCCGGCCCGGAGGAGTGAGCCGGCCTGATGTGCCGTCACCTCGCGTACCTCGGTCCACCCGTGCTGCTGCGCACCCTGCTGTCCGACCCGCCGTACGGCCTGCTGCGCCAGTCGTGGGCGCCGCGTGACATGCGTGGCGGCGGCACCATCAACGCCGACGGCTTCGGCGTCGCCTGGTACCCGGACGACGGCGACCCGGTCCGGTACCGGCGGGCCCAGCCGATGTGGAGCGACACCACGCTGCCGGAGCTGGCCGCCGTGACGCGGGCGAGGGCGGTGCTGGCGGCGGTCCGGTCGGCCACCGTCGGCATGCCGTTGCACGAGACGGCGGCGGCGCCGTTCGCCGAGGGGCGGTGGCTGTTCAGCCACAACGGCGTGGTGCGGGGCTGGCCGGACAGCCTGGTCCCGCTCGCCGCCGGCCTGCCCGTGCGCGACCTGATCACGCTCGACGTGCCGACCGACTCGGCGCTGCTGTGGGCGCTGGTCCGGCACCGGCTGCGCGCCGGGGCGCCGCCGGACGACGCGGTCGCGGACACCGTCGCGGCGGTCGCCGCCGCCGCTCCCGGATCGCGGCTGAACCTGCTGCTCACCGACGGTACGACAGTCGTGGCGAGCACGGCCGGCCACGCGCTGTCGGCGCGTCGCGGCCCGGACTCGGTGCTGCTGGCGTCCGAGCCGTTCGACGACGACCCGGCCTGGCAGGAGGTGCCGGACGGCCGGCTCGTGGTGGCGACCACGGGCGGGTTCGACGTCCGGGAGCCGACCGCCGCCTGAGCATCCCCTTCCACCGGCAGGACAGAGAGGACACCTGATGAGCGCGGAGCCGCTGGAGATCCACCTGGAGGAGCGTGACCTCGACCGGGGCCTGCGCGAGGACGTACGGGTGGGGCTGACCGCGACGCCGAAGTGGCTGCCGCCGAAGTGGTTCTACGACGCCCGGGGCAGCGAGCTGTTCGAGGAGATCACCCGCCTGCCCGAGTACTACCCGACCCGGGCCGAGCGGGCCGTGCTCGCCGCGCACGCCGACGACGTCGTCGCCATGACCGGCGCGAAGACGCTCATCGAACTGGGGTCGGGCTCGTCGGAGAAGACCCGGCTGCTGCTGGACGCCTTCACCCGGCACGGCGACCTGGGCACGTTCGTGCCGCTGGACGTGTCGGTGAGCGCGTTGCGCTCGTCCACCGAGCAGATCGCCGCCGCGTACCCGGGACTGCGGGTGCGGGGGATCGTCGGCGACTTCACCCGCCACCTGGACCGGCTGCCCACCGGCGGCCGGCGTCTGGTGGCGTTCCTCGGCGGCACCATCGGCAACCTGCTGCCGGTGGAGCGGGCCGGTTTCCTCACCGCCATGCGTGCGGCGCTGGAGACCGGCGACTGGCTGCTGATCGGCACCGACCTGGTCAAGGATCCGGCCGTGATCGTGCCCGCGTACGACGACGCGGCCGGCGTGACCGCCGAGTTCAACCGCAACGTGCTCCGGGTGATCAACCGGGAGCTGGGCGCGGACTTCGACCTCGGCGCGTTCCGGCACGTGGCGGTCTGGGACCCGGCGCGGGAGTGGATCGAGATGCGGCTGCGCGCCGAGCGCCCGACCCGGGTGCGGGTGCTGGACATCGACGTCGTGTTCGCCGCCGGCGAGGAGCTGCGTACCGAGGTGTCGGCCAAGTTCCGGCCGGAGGGGATCGCTGCCGAGCTGGCCGCCGCCGGGTTCGACAGGCAGGCGTTCTGGACCGACCCGGACGGGCTGTTCGGGGTGAGCCTGGCCCGGGCAGACTGAGGTCCGGGTGGTCCGGGCCACACCCGCTGACGGGCGCTGCGGGTGATCGGTTAGGCTGGCGGCGCGAAGGGGAGTAGCCCCCAATGTCGTGGTCGACACACTGGTGCGTTCCGCATCCGGCCACGCGGCCCCGGTCTCCGGGGCGGGCGAGACCTTCGACTCAGGCTGTCGCAGCCGGGTCGAGGGCGCCCCCGTTCCTCCTCCCGGCTTGATCGGGAAGGTTCACATGGAGGGTTTCTTCGTCGCGCTGGTGGTCAGCTTCGGCGTGATCTTCGTTGCGGAGCTGGGCGACAAGTCGCAGCTCATGGCACTCACGTTCGCCACCCGGTTCAAGACGGTACCGGTGCTCATCGGCATCACGATCGCCACCGCGATCGTGCACCTGGCCTCGGTGGCCATCGGGTACGGCCTGAACGCCGCGCTGCCCACCGGATGGATCTCGCTCATCGCCGGCCTGGCGTTCCTCGGCTTCGGCGCGTGGACGCTGCGCGGCGACAAGCTGACCGAGGAGGAGAAGCGCAAGGCCGAGCGCAGCAACCGGTCGGCGATCCTCGCGGTCGGTGTGGCCTTCTTCCTGGCCGAGCTGGGTGACAAGACCATGCTCGCCACCATCACGCTCGCCACCAAGTACGGCTGGTTCGGCACCTGGCTCGGGTCGACGCTCGGCATGGTCGCCGCGGACGCGCTGGCGATCCTGGTGGGCCGGATGCTCGGCCGGCGCCTGCCGGAACGGGCGATCCGCTACGGCGCCGCAGTGCTGTTCGCCATCTGCGGCCTGTGGCTGATCTTCGAGGCGGTGGCGGAGCTGAACTGAGCCGCAGGTGTCGCGCCGGCCGTCCGCCCCGCGGGGACGGCCGGCGCGACGCAGGTCAGGCGGCGCCGCCCTGGTAGACGTCCGGGACGCCGTCGCCGTCGGCGTCCCGGTTCTCCCGTTCGCTGATCCGGCGGTAGGCCCGGTTGCGGCGGACCAGCACCACCGAGGCGAGCAGGGCAGAGGTCAGCGAGCCGAGCAGCACCGCCACCTTGACGCCGTCCTCCTCCGGGCTGCCCGCGCCGAACGCGAGCTCGCCGATGAGCAGCGACACGGTGAAGCCGATGCCGGCCAGCAGCGCCAGCCCGAGCAGGTCGGCCCAGGTGATCTCCTCGTCCAGTTCGGCCCGGGTGAACCGGGCGAGCAGGTAGGTCGAGCCGAACACGCCGACGACCTTGCCCAGCACGAGGCCGGCGGCCACCGCGATCACCACCGGGTTGCTCAGCACGCCACCCACGTCCACGCCGACCAGGGTCACCCCGGCGGCGAAGAAGGCGAAGACCGGTACGGCCAGGCCGGCGGAGACCGGCCGCCACCGGTGCTCCAGCCGTTCGGCCAGGCCGGGCGCGCCGTCGCGCCCGCGCAGCACGGGCACCGTGAAGCCGAGCAGCACGCCCGCCACCGTGGCGTGCACGCCGGAGGCGTGCACGAGCGCCCAGGCGGTCACGGCCAGCGGGATCAGCGCCCACCACCAGGTGCGGCGCCGCTGCACGAGCAACCCGAACGCGGCGATCGGCAGCAGCGCGCCGAGCAGCGGCAGCGGGTGGAAGTCGGCGGTGTAGAACACCGCGATGACGGTGATCGCGAAGAGGTCGTCCACCACGGCAAGCGTGAGCAGGAACGCGCGCAGCCCCTGCGGCAGGTGGGAGCTGACCACGGCGAGCACGGCGAGGGCGAACGCGATGTCGGTGGCGGTGGGGATGGCCCAGCCGCGCAGTCCGGCCCCGCCGGCGCTGAGCGTCACCGCCAGGTAGATCAGCGCGGGCGCGACCATGCCGCCGAGGGCGGCGATCACCGGCAGCGCGGCCCGGCGGGGGTCACGCAGGTCACCGGCGACGAACTCGCGCTTGAGCTCCAGGCCCACCACGAAGAAGAAGATCGCCAGCAGCCCGTCGGCGGCCCAGGTGCGCAGGCTGAGGTCGAGGTGCAGCGCCGCGCCGCCGGGCCAGGGCACCCAGTGGCCCAGTTCCGCGTACCCCGCGCGCCACGGCGAGTTGGCCCAGATCAGGGCGACCACGGCGCCGAGCAGCAGCAGAGCGCCGCCGACCGTCTCGGTGCGCAGCACGTCGGCCAGGAACCGGGCTTCCGGCCAGGACCGGCGCGAGAGCAGGCGCGACGGGGGCGGGGTGTGGGTCATGCGGCGTCCGTTCGGGAGCTGGGATCGGCGAAATCATCGCCGACCAGGCTTCCCGGCACACCGGGACCAACCCTAACGTCCGCCGGGACCGGCGGCGAGCCGGGCCGGTGGGACGCGCCGCGCGCCTCGTGGGCGGGCGCGTCCCACCGGCGTGCGGTCAGCGCTGGCCGGGCAGCGCCGGCAGGACGGCGCCGGCCGGTTCGCAGAGCGTCGCCAGCCGCTTGATCAGCTCGTCCGGGTCGGCGTACGGGTCCAGCGTCCGCACCTCGTCCGGGTCCAGTTCCGGCACCGGGACGTGGGAGATCAACGGGTGCAGCGGGCGGGTGTCCACCTCGTCCGCGCCGAACAGGTGCTCGTGCAGCTTCTCGCCGGGTCGCAGCCCGGTGAAGACGATCTCCACGGGCCGGTCCGCCTCGGCGGCGAGCCGGCGCGCCACGTCCGCGATCCGGACCGGTTCGCCCATGTCGAGCACCAGCGCCTCGCCGCCCCGGCCGATGGTCGCGGCCTGGAGCACCAGGTGCACCGCCTCCTGGACGGTCATGAAGTAACGGGTGACTTCGGGGTGGGTGACGGTGACCGGCACGCCGGCGCGGATCTGCGTCTGGAACGCGGTGAGCACGGACCCGCGGCTGCTGAGGACGTTGCCGAACCGGACGCTGAGGTAGGTGCCGTTGAGCCGCTGCGCGTGGTACGCGGTGAGCCGCTCGGTGATCCGCTTGGAGTAGCCGAGGACGCTCGCCGGGTTCGCCGCCTTGTCGGTGGAGATGTTGACGAACTCGGCGACGTCCCGGCACGCCTCCAGCACGTTGACCGTACCCAGGATGTTGGTCTTGATCGCCTCGCCGGGGTGGCGCTGGAGCAGCGTCAGGTGCTTCAGCGCGGCGGCGTGGAACACCACGTCGGGCTGCCGGTCGGCGATCACCCGGGCGATGCCCTCGGCGTCGCGGATGTCGGCCAGGATCAGCTCCGGCCCGTCCAGCAGTGCCCGCCCGTGCAGCGACATCTGCAGCGCGTGCAGCGCCGACTCGTCCCGGTCGAGCATCATCAGCTCGTCCGGCTCGCAGCGGGCGATCTGCCGGCACAGCTCCGAGCCGATCGAGCCGCCCGCGCCGGTCACCAGCACCCGCCGGCCGGCCAGCCCGCCCCGCTCCACGCTCAGCTCCGCCACCCGGTGCGCCCGGCCCAGCAGATCGGTGAGCTGGACGTCGCGTACGTCGGTGGCGGCGACCGGACGGTCGAGCAGCTCGCGCACCGGCGGCAGCACCTTGAACGCCGCGCCGGCCTCCAGGGTGCGGGTGCGCACGTCGCGCAGCAGCTGCCGGTTCGAGCCGCTCATCGAGAAGATGACAGTTTTCGCCCCGCTCGCCCGGACCGCGTCGCCGACCTGCTCGCGACCGCCCAGCACGCGCAGCCCTTCCAGCCGCAGGCCGCGGCTGTCGGGCGCGTCGTCGAGCAGGCCCACCGGCCGGTAGCGGCTACCCGGATCGTGCAGCAGCACCCGGACCAGCCGCTCGCTTGCCGCGTCCACCCCGTACACCAGGCAAGGCTCGGCGTGTCGCGCGGCGGGGTGCTGGCGGTCGGCGTAGGCCCGCCAGAGTCCGCGGGCGGCGGCCATCGCCACCAGCGCGACCGCGCCGCCGACGAGCGGCGTGCTCGCCGGTACCGGCCGCTGCGTCCACGGCAGGACGGCGGCGAAGCCGACGATCGCCACCAGCGCGACGGTGACGGCCAGTCCCTGCGCGTCTCCGGAGCTGCCGATCGGGTAGCGGCCGTAGAGCCGGGACCGCAGCAGCGTGAGCGCGGCGTACAGCGCCGCGCAGGCAAGCGCCAGGCCGAGCGTACGGGCGCTGGCGGCGGCGGTGAGGTCGAGCTCGTACCGGGTCCAGGTGGCGCCGATAAATCCTCCGCACCACGCGGCCGTGTCCAGCGTTAACAGGGAAAGGGTGGCGGCGCGGTGGGTGATCCGGCTGTGCGGTCGCACGGCTGTGCTGGCTTCACTATCCATGGGCTGCCCTCTGTGTCCTATCCGGATTGAAAGGATTAGACCTTCTGTGCCTGTTCGGTCGTTTACATTCGTTAAGTCACGTAACGTCGTGAATAGGCGATTCGATCCTGGCACGGCGACTGGGGCTTTTAGGGGGCTTTCGTGCAGTTTCATCGGCAGACCGGCGTGTCGCGAGGGGGAGCGTGATGGACGTTCTCGGCTACCTGCGCCTGGTCCGACGACACTGGTGGATCGTGCTGGTGACGGTGATGCTCGCCGTGGGCACCGCCGCGCTGGTGACGGTCCGGACGGCGCCCCGGTACGAGGCCTCGGTGACGTTCTTCGTCACCACGCCCAGCCAGGGAGTCACCGACGCCTACCAGGGCAGCCTCTTCCTCCAGCAGCGGGTGAAGTCCTACGGTGACCTGCTCACCAGCGACCGGCTGGCGCAGAGCGTGGTGGCCGACGCGCCGCTGGGCCTCACCGCCGACCAGGTGCGCAGCCGGATCCGTACCGCCAGCACGACCGGCACGGTCCTGCTCAAGGCGACGATCACCGACACCGACCAGACCCGGGCGCTGAAGACCACCGAGACGCTCGCGACGAAGTTCACCGAGCTGGTGCGCAAGGTCGAGACGCCGCCGGACGGCAAGGCCCCGCCGATCAAGATCGAGGTCGTCAGCGGTCCCCGGGTGACCTCCAGCCCGGTCTCGCCGCAGCCCACGCGCAACCTGGTCATGGGCGGTCTGCTCGGCCTGCTGCTCGGCGCCGCGCTGGCAGTGCTGCGCGGGCTGGCCGACGTCCGGATGCGCGACGGCATCGCGCTGCAACGGGTGACCGGCAGCCCGCTGCTCGGCGAGATCCCGTACGAGACCGGCGCGAAGGCGGCGCCGCTGATCGTCGGCGCGGCGGCGACCTCCGCCCGCGCCGAGGCGGTCCGCAAGCTGCGCACCAACCTGCGCTTCGTGGACGTGCACGAGCCGGCCCGGGTCATCGCGGTCACCAGCGCGTTGCAGGGCGAGGGGAAGACCACGATGGCCTGCAACACCGCCATCGCGCTCGCCGAGGCGGGCTGGCGGGTGCTGCTGATCGACGCCGACCTGCGGCGTCCCAAGGTCGCCGACTACCTCGGGCTCGACGGCGGCGTCGGCCTCACCGACGTGCTGGTCGGCGACGTCCAGGTCGGTGACGTGGTGCAGCGCTGGGGTGAGAAGTCCCTGCTGGTGCTGCCCAGCGGCGCCACCCCGCCCAACCCGAGCGAGCTGCTCGGCTCGAAGTCCATGGCGGACCTGCTGGTGGCGCTGCGGGACTCCGCGGACATCGTGGTGATCGACACCGCTCCGCTGCTGGCCGTCACCGACGGCGTGGTGGTGGCCGTGCAGGCCGACGGCGCGCTCCTGGTCACCCAGCAGGGCCGGACCTCGCGCAGCCAGGTGGCGGCGGCGGCGAACGCGCTCAGCTCGGTCTCGGTGCGCCTGCTCGGCTGCGTGCTCAACATGGCCAAGGTGGCCAAGTCGGACGCCTACCAGTACGAGGCGTACAAGGTGGTCGTGCCGCCCGCCGCGCCCTCCGTGCCGGCCGACCGGGCCGGCAGCCGCCGGGGCGCCAAGGCCGGGGGCGGCCGGACGCAGGAACTCACCCGGCTTTCGCGATGAGCGCGAGCACGGGGCGGATCGACCGCTCGATCTCCTCCGCGCAGCGCCGGAAGTCGGCCGGCGATCCGCCGATCGGGTCGCGCAGGTCGTCCGCGTCGGGGGCGGCGGGTTGCAGCCGCCCCCGGGCGCGGACGGCGGCCGACACCGCCGCCCGCAACGGCGTGCCCGCCTCCGCCTCGTCCGCCCGGGCCTCGGCGGCCAGCCGGGCGAACTGCCGCAACGTGAACGTCCGGGCCAGCGCGGCCGGGGCAAGCGCGGTGCAGGCCGAGCGCTGGCGTCGGGTCGCGGTCAGCACCAGCGCCGCTCCGGTCAGGTGCTCCGGGCGCAGCCGCCGGGTGCGGAAGGCCGCCGGGTCCGCGCCGGTCCGGGTGGTCACCTCGACCGCGTACGGGTGCATGGCTGCCCCGTCGATCGCGTCGGTGCCCGCGCTGGCGACCGCCAGCGGCAGGCCGGCCAGCATCCGGCGGGCGATGAACTCCGCCATCGGTGACCGGCACATGTTCGCGTGGCAGACGAAGAGGACCTCGTCGACCATCTGCACCCCTCTCGTCGGCACGGTCGCGGCGCAGAGTGCCGCGACGGCGTTCTTCCGGCGGTCGCGGCCGGACGCAGAGGGGTTGCCGGAATCGTACGCGCCGCGCCGCGCGCCCGTCCGGCAAGCCGCGCCGGGAGCGTGGACATGAGGATCGGCATCCTGTCCTACCACTTCCCGCCGGAGCCGGCGTTCGTCCCGGGCAGCCTGGCCGAGGAACTGGTGGCCCGGGGCCACGAGGTGCGGGTGCTCACCGGATTCCCGGACTACCCGGGCGGCCACGTCTATCCCGGCTGGCGGCAGCGCTGGCGGCACCAGACGCACAGCGAGCGGCTGACCGTACGGCGGGTGCCCCGGTACGCCGGGGGCGACGGCTCGCCCCGGGGCCGTACCGCGAGCTGGCTCTCCTTCGCCGGCAGCGCCGCGCTCGCCGGGCCGGGCCTGCTGCGCGGCGTCGACGCGCTCTACGTCTTCGGTCACCCGGCGGTCACGTTCGCGGCGTCCGGGCTGCTGCGGCTGCTCGGCCGTACGCCCACCGTCCTGCACGTGCAGGACGTCTGGACCGAGCACGAGCCGGACCCGGAGCGGAGCCGCCGGGAACCGGCCCGGCTGGAGACCGCCACGCGCCGGCTCTACCGGGAGGCGGCCCTGGTGGCGGTCAGCTCGCCGTCCATGGGAGATCTGGTTCGCGCCCGCGGGGTCGAACCGGCGCGGGTGCGGACGGTGCTCAACTGGACCGACGAGCGCATCTTCCGCCCGACCCAGGCCGGTCCGGCCGTCCGTCGGATGGTCCGCCGGGAGGACCGCTGCGTGGTGATGCACGCCGGGACGATCGGCGCGCGCCAGGGCCTGGAGACGGCGGTCCGCGCGGCGGCGGCGCTCGGTGACCGGATGGACCTGGTGCTGGTCGGCTCCGGCCCGCAGGAGCGGCGGGTGCGAGGGCTCGCCGCCGACCTCGGCGCGGACAACGTCCGGTTCGTGGAGCGGCGGTCCGCTGTGGACATGCCGCAGCTCTACGCGGCCGCGGACTATCAGCTCGTCGCGCAGCGCGACCTGCCCGAGCTGCGGGGGACCGTGCCCGCCAAGCTCCAGGCCGCGCTCGCCTGTGCCGCGCCGGTGGTCGCCTCCGCCGGAGGGGAGACGGCGGAGCTGGTCGAGCGGGCCCGTGCCGGGCTGTCCTGCCCGCCGGAGGACTGGGCCGCGCTCGCCGACCGCTTCTGGCTGGCCGCCGCCATCCCGGCGGCCGCCCGGATGGACATGGGCAGGCGGGGCCGGGGCGCGTACCTGCGGGAGATGTCGATGCGGGCCGGCGTGGACCGGATCGAGGCCCTGCTGCACGAGGCGGCGGGCGTGGAGCCGAGCCGGGGAAGCCTCGCCGAAGCGATGTAAGGCACCAGAGTGGCTGAATAGCCGACTTACATGCGCTTTTCCATGCTAGAAAGCAACTCGATTGCGAAAAGTGTCCTATTCGTCCCGTAGGAGGATTCTGTGTCCGGACCCGGTCCTTCGCCCGGCCGGCGGCGGCGCTCGCGGCGGCGCCGGCGCGCCCGGGTCCGCCGGATCCTGCTGACCGGGCTGGTCGTCGTCTCGGTCCTGCTCAGCGCCGGCGGCTGGGTCGCGTTCCGGGGCTGGCAGGCCCGCGCCCACCTGGTCAACGCCGCCGGGCTGGCCAGGGAGCTCAGCGCCCAGGTACTCGACGGCGACGTCGCCCGGGCACAGCGCACGCTCGCCGCGTTGCAGGAGCAGGCGGCCGCCGCGCGCGGCGCGACCGGGGACCCGGTCTGGTGGGCCGGCCAGCAGACCCCGTACGCGGGGGACAACCTGGCGGCGGTACGGCAGATCTCGGTGGCGGTGGACGACCTGGCCCGGCTCGCGTTCCCCACGCTGCTCCGGGTGGACCTCGCCTCGCTGGTGCCGAAGCAGGGCCGGCTGGACCTGGCCCGCCTGCGCGCGGTCTCGGCCGAGGTGTCGGACGCCGACCAGGCGGTCCGGACCACCGCCCAGCGGCTGCGGCAGGTGCCGGTGGACGACCTCGTGGCGCAGGTCCGCGACGCGGTCACCGCGCTGCGCACGGAGCTGGACAAACTGGGCGAGCTGACCTCGGCGGCGGACCGGGGCGCGCGGCTGCTGCCGCCACTGCTCGGCGCGGACGGGCCACGCAGTTATCTGCTCGTCTCGCAGAACCCGGCCGAGCTGCGCGCCACCGGCGGCATGATCGGCGCGTACGCGGTGCTGCGGGCCGAGGGCGGCCGGGTCCGGCTGGTCAAGCAGGGCACGTCGTCCGGGATGGGGCCCTTCGACCCGCCGCTCAAGATCGACGACGAGATGCGGCGGCTCTGGGGCGACCTGCCGGGCATCTATCCGGCGGACGTGAACCTCAACCCGGACTTCCCGGCCGCCGCCGCGCTCTACCGGGACATGGTGCGCCGCCGTACCGGAACCACAGTGGACGGCGTGCTGGCGGTCGACCCGGTGGTCCTGTCGTACCTGCTCGGCGTGGTCGGCCCGGTGAAGGTGCCGGACGGGCCGTCGCTGGCCGCCGCCACCGCCGTGCGGACGCTGCTGAGTGACTCGTACCGGGACCTGGACACGAAGGACCAGGACGTGTTCTTCGCCCGGGCCGCGTCGGGAGTATTCGACACGTTGTTCACCAAGACGGTTGACCCTCGGTCGCTTTTGACCGTTTTCAGCCGTTCTATCAATGAACGTCGGATATTGTTCTGGAGTGTCCGATCCGATGAGCAGCGCGCGCTGGCCGACACCCGGCTGGCGGGTCAGCTCCCGGAGAAGGACACCGTGCCGACTGTCGGCGTGTTCCTCAACGACGGCAGCGCCGCGAAGCTCGGTTACTACCTCAGATTCTCGGCCACCGTGACGGTCGGCGAGTGCCAGCCGGACGGGCGCCGCGAGTTGCGGCTGCGAGTCACGGTGCACTCCACCGCCCCGAAGTCGGGCCTGAGCAAGTCGGTCACCGGGCTGGCCCTCTCCGGCGACAAGTACACCGCACGCACCTTCGTCTCGGTGCACACGCCGACCGGAGGCGTCGTCCTCACCGGGCGGCTGGACGGCCGGGACACCGCTATGGGCAGTGGGATCGACGGCCGCCGCCAGGTGGCGGTGGCGAAGGTCGACACCCGCCCCGGGCAGACCCGCACGCTCGACGTCACGGTGCTCACCGGCCAGACCGGCGCCGGGACGGCCGAGCTGGTGCACACGCCCACCGTCACCCCATGGACCACCCAAGTAGTCAACGCACCAAGCTGTGAACAGTAGGAGGGAAACCATCATGCGGCTATCCCGCATCATCATGGCGCTCACGGTGGGCCTGGCCGTAGCGGCCGTGCCGACCGCGGCCGGGGCGGCGCAGCCGCAGCCTCCGGTCTACGCGCCGAAAGAGTCGCTGACCCTGTCGCCGCTGGCCTTCTGCCTCGGCGGGACGTTTACCCTGGTAGGTTCGAACTTCGCGTCGAACGAGTCGGTGCGGATCGACGTGGAGATCTCGGGCCTGCCCGCGGCCGCCCCGGCCGAGGGGACCGCCCGGCGCAGCGACGGCAGCACGGTGGCGATGGCGCCTGTCGCCTACACGCCCAACCGGGCTCAGCCGCAGCCCGCGCCGACCACGTTCACCGTGACGGCCGACGGCGCCGGCAACTTCACCGTTCCCTACCGGCCGACCCGGCCGGGCGGGTACACGTTCACCGCCACCGGTCTGACGTCCGATCTGAAGGCGAGCGCCACCGGCACCGTCTGTCCGCCAAAGCCGACCCGGCCGCCGCACAAGGGCGGCCTGCCGGTCACCGGTGACAGCATCGGCACGCCGCTGAAGCTCGGTGGTGGCCTGGCCGCCGCCGGTGCGGTGCTGCTGCTGGCCTCGATGGCCTGGCGCCGCCGTCGCCTCGGCTGACCCGAGGCCGAGCCGGGACGACCGGCCCGATCGTGGGTGCCCGCCGGACCTGGTCCGGCGGGCACCCGCGTGTCCGGACCGTCGCGCACAATGAGCCGATGGGGACGACGCGACAGTGGACCGATCAGGCCGGGCTGCTGACGCTGCCCGGCGGCGCCACAGTGCGCGGGCGCCGGGTCGCGGAGCCCGGATCACCCGCCGACTTCGCGCTGCTCCTGGCACCCGGCCCGGAGCCGGACTGGCCGGTACGACGGATCCGCTGGCCCGACTTCTGGATCCCGGCCGACCGCGCCGACGCCCTCGACGCGCTGCGCGAGGCGCGGCGGCGCGCGTACGCGGGGGAGCGGGTCGAGGTGGCCTGCCACGGCGGCGTCGGGCGCACCGGCACCGCGCTGGCCGCCCTCGCCGTGCTGGACGGGCTGCCGCCGGCCCAGGCGGTGACCTGGGTTCGGGCCCGCTATCACCGCCGAGCGGTGGAGACGCCGTGGCAGCGGTGGTGGCTGCGCGGCGTCCGCTGACCCCCGGCCGGTCACCGACCGGGGCGGCGCGATCGGCGCGGCGTCACGACCCGGTGAGCCACGCGGACAGATCATCGGCCTCGGTAGGGTGCCTTCTCATGAGAGCCCGGGTCCTGGCCGCCGCCACCGCCGTCAGCCTGCTCGCCGCCGGGACCCCCGCTCCCGTGACAGCTGCTCCCGTGACAGCCGTCGCGCCCGTCGCCACCGCCCCCTGCCCGCGCCTGCCCGCCCCGAAGGTCAGCCGGCCGCCCCGGCCGACGCCGCCGCCCTCGACGCCCGAGCAGCAGGTGGTGGGCGGCGAGGCGCTGGCCGGCGCCGGGCTGGTCACGCCACCGGGCAGCCCTGCGCCCCCGGCGGTCACCGCCACCACCTGGCTCGTGGCCGACCTGGACACCGGCGCTGTCCTCGGCGCGTGCGGCCCGCACGTGCCCGGCACGCCGGCGAGCACCCAGAAGCTGCTGCTGGCCGCCACCATGCTGAGCCGGCTCGACCCGAAACAGGTCGCCGTCGCCACCCGCGAGGACCTGGACATCGAGCCGGGCAGCTCGGCCGTCGGGCTGCTCGTCGGCGGCCGCTACAGCGTGGAGACGCTCTGGCTGGGCCTGATCCTGCAGTCCGGCAACGACGCCGCGAACATGCTGGCACGCCTCGGCGCCGGCAGCACGCGGGCCGGCGTCGCCGAGATGAACACCGAGGCCCGGCGGCTCGGCGCCGGGCAGACCCACGCCGTCACGCCGTCCGGGCTGGACGGTCCCGGCCAGTTCACCAGCGCGTACGACCTGGCGCTGATCGCGCGGGCCTGCTTCGCCGACGACGCGTTCCGCCGGTACGCGCTCACCGAACGCACGCAGATCCCGGCCCAGCCCGCCCTGAAGAAGGGCGGGTTCCAGATCCAGAACGAGAACCAGCTGATCTACCGCTACCCCGGCGCGCTCGGCGGCAAGACCGGCTTCACCGAGCTGGCCCGGCACAGCTACGTCGGTGCCGCGCAGCGGGACGGACGCCGTCTCGTGGTGACGCTGCTCGGCGCCGAGGCCCGTCCGGTGCGCGGCTGGCAGCAGGGCGCCCAGCTGCTCGACTGGGGCTTCGGACTGCCCCGGGACGCCTCGGTCGGCCGGCTGGTGGAGCCGGGCGAGCGGGACGCCGAGGCGGCGCAACCCCGCATCGCTCCCGCCGCCGAGCCGGCCCGTACCGTCTCCCCGCCGTGGCGGGGGCCGGCCGGGACCGCGCTGCGCCGCATCGGCGACGGGGACTGGCGGATGATCGTGCCGGTCGCCGGCCTGCTGGCCCTCACCGTCGGCGGGGTGGTGGCGGTGCTCGCCGCCCGCCGGAGCCGCCCCCGCCGCCGTGGACGCCGCCGCGCCTGACCCGGCGCCCGAGGCGGGTCGCGTGGACGCCGATTCCGTGGGTATGCGCCCGGCATGGAGCACCCGGGCCGGATCGTGGTGGTCTCGGCGGACATCGGGGCCGGACACGACCGGGCCGCTGACGAGCTGGCGCAACGGCTGCGTGCGCAGGGCTTCGCGGTGGACCGGCTGAACCTTCTGCACCTGCTGCCCCGACCGGTGCACCGGGCGGTACGCGAGACGTACCGAAGGGTGCTGCACCGGCTCCCCTGGAGCTACCACGCGCTGTTCCGGCTGACCGGCAGCTCGCCGACGGCCGTGCGCGCGATCCGCGCGCTGCTGCGGCCGTTCCGCCGCCGCCTGCGCCGCCGCATCCCGCCCGACACACGGGCCGTGGTCAGCACCTATCCGTTCGCCAACCAGCTCCTCGGCCCGTTGCGGCAGCACGGGCGGCTCCGGGTCCCGGTGATCACCTACGTCACCGATTTCGTGGTGCACCCGACCTGGCTCGCGCCGGGCGTGGACGTGTACTGCGCGGTCCCTCACGCCGAGACGCACCAGGACTGCGCCGCCGACGTCACGGTGGTGCAGCCGCTGGTGTCCCGCGCCTTCGCCCGGCCCGGCCCGGAGGACCGGCGGCGGGCCCGGCAGCGGTTCGGCCTGCCGGCCGACGGTGTGCTCGCGCTTGTCGTCGCGGGCTCATGGGGTGCCGGCGAGGTTCCGGCGACGGTGGCCGAGGTCGCCGCGGCGGGCGTCCACCCCGTGGTGGTGTGCGGGCACAACGCGGCGCTGCGCCACCGGCTGCGCGGCGCCGGCCGGCACGTGCTGGGCTGGGTCGACGACATGCCGGCCCTGATGCGCGCGGTCGACGTGCTGGTGGAGAACGCCGGCGGGCTGACCTGCCAGGAGGCGCTGGCGGCCGGGCTGCCGGTGGTCACGTACCGGCCCATCGCCGGACACGGGCGGGCGAACGCCGCGATCCTGGCCCGCGCCGGCCTGAGCCGGTGGGCGGGCACCCCGCAGCAGCTCGGGCCGGTGCTCGCGGCGGTGATCGGGACTTCACCGGTGGTCCCGTCCCGCGACGACCCGTCCCGGGACCCGGCCGGCCTGGTCGCCGAGGCGGCACGCCGGGCGCCGCCCGCCGGCCCGGCCGGTACGCGCCGCCCGTTGCTGGACCCGGTCGGCGACGCGGTCGCCGTGCTCGCCGCGCTGCTGCAGTCCACCGGCGGTCTGCGATGAGAGCGGCCACCCTCGCCCGGGTCGCCGCGCTCACGCTGCCGGCGCTGCACGCGGCGCCGTCGGTGACGGCGCTGCCCGCGCTGCGGCGACGGCTGCTGCCCGGGCTGCACGGGCTCGGGACGCCCGACCGGGTCGCGCTGACCTTCGACGACGGCCCGGACCCGGAGTCCACCGGCCACGTCCTGGACGTACTGGCGGCGCACCGGGTCCGCGCCACGTTCTTCGTGCTCGGCGCGATGCTGCGGCGCAACCCGGCGTTGGGTCGCCGGCTGATCGACGACGGCCACGAGGTGGCCGTGCACGGCTGGACGCACGACAACCTGCTGCTGCGCGGCCCGGCCCGCACCGTCCGCGACCTGACCCGGGCGTACGACCTGGTCACCGACGTGACCGGCAGTGCGCCCCGGTTCCTGCGACCGCCGTACGGCGTGCTCACCGCCGCCGCGCTGGTGGCCGCCCGGCGGCTGCGTCTGCGGCCGGTGCTGTGGAGTTGCTGGGGGCGGGACTGGACCGCCACGGCCACCGCCGACACCGTCGCGCGAACCGTCCTGTCCGGGCTGGACGGGGGCGGCACGATCCTGCTGCACGACTCCTCCCGTACCGCCGCGCCGGGCGCCTGGCGCGCCGGTCTCGCCGCGCTTCCGCGGGTGCTGGCGGAGTGCCGCCGCCGCGGATGGCAGGTCGGCCCGCTCAGCGGTCACGGGCTGCCCGCGCGTTGATCCGGGCGCCGGCGGGGGAGCCTACCGCGTGGCCCCGGCGCCGGGGCGCGAATCCCGGAGCCGGTGACCCGTTCGGGTCGGCGTGGCTAGCGTCCGGGTCATGAGGACCTGGGGACCCTTCGTGGCGCTGGCCGCTGCCCTGCTGGTGCCGGTGTCGGCGACACCCGCCGTGGCGGGCGTCCGCACGCCCGCACGCCGGCTGCCGTCCGCGCCGCCCTGCCCGAACGTGCCGCCCCCGGCGACCCGGCCGCCGCAGCCGCCGCCCGCGCCCGACCCGGCCGCGCGGGCGGTCGGCGGCGCGGCGCTGGACACCGCCGGGCTGGTCGTCCCGCCCGCATCGTCCGCGCCGCCGGCGGTGACCGCCACCTCCTGGGTGGTCGCCGACCTGGACAGCGGCGCGGTGCTCGGCGGCTGCGGCCCGCACGAGTACGGCGTGCCCGCGAGCGTCCAGAAACTGCTGCTGGCGGCCACGATGCTGCCCCGGCTGGACCCGGGCCGGGAGGTCACGGTGACCGCCGGGGACCTCGCGGTGGAGCCGGGCAGCTCGGCGGTCGGGCTGGTCGAGGGCGGGCGGTACCGGATCGAGACGATCTGGCTGGGACTGCTGCTGCGCTCCGGCAACGAGGCGGCGAACGCGCTGGCCCGCCTCGGCGGGGGACCGGACGGGCTGACCGGCGGGGTACGGGCGATGAACGAGGAGGCGCACCGGCTCGGCGCCCGGCAGACCCTCGCGGTCACCCCGTCCGGGCTGGACGGTCCGGGCCAGTTCACCAGCGCGTACGACCTGGCGCTGATCGCGCGGGCGTGCTTCGCGAACCCGGCATTCCGCCGGTACGCCGCCACCCGCACGACGCAGATCCCGGCCCAGCCGGCGCTGCGGAAGAAGGCGTTCGCGATCTCGAACGACAACATGCTGCTGGACCAGTACCCGGGCGCGATCGGCGGCAAGACCGGCTTCACCGACCTGGCCCGGCACACGTACGTCGGCGCCGCCGAACGCGGCGGGCGGCGGCTCGTGGTCACACTGCTCGGCGCCGAGGTGACCGCCCAGCGGGGCTGGCAGCAGGGCGCCGCGTTGCTGGACTGGGGATTCGCGCAGCCCCGGGACGCCTCGGTCGGGCGGCTGGTCGAGCCGGGTGAGCTGGACCGTACCGCGCCACCGGCGGGCGGCGGGGCGTCGGCCCTGGCCGGGCACGCCGACCTGCGCGGCGGCGCGACGGGTCCCGGCACGGCGCCCGGCCCCGGTGTGACGGTGGCGGTGGGCGCGGTGCTGACGGCCGGGGGAGCGCTGCTGCTGACCCGGCGTCGCCGGCACGCCGCGGCGGCGGCCGCCGCCATGTCGACCGGGCCGGTTCTGCGCGAGCCGGAAATTCCGGAACAGGACTGAAAGGGAGTGGGCCGGTCAGCGGCAGGCGGGCCCCGCGGTGCTGTCGCGCACCACGAGTTCGGTGGCCAGCTCGACCCGGGGCGAGTCGATCTCCTCGCCCTGGGCCAGCCGCAGCACGGTACGCGCGGCGAGCCGGCCCATCTCCACGAGCGGCTGGCGCACGGTGGTCAGCGGCGGGGAGGCCCACCGCGCCTCGGGCAGGTCGTCGAAGCCCACCACGCTCACGTCGTCGCAGACCCGCAGGCCGCGCCGGCGCACCGCCTCGTACACCCCGAACGCCATCTGGTCGCTGGCCGCGAAGATGGCCGTCGGCGGGTCGTCGAGGTCGAGCAGCGCGCCACCGGCGGTGAAGCCGGAGGCGTGGTAGAAGTCGCCGGGCTGCACCAGCCGGTCGTCGGCGGCCACGCCGGCGGCGGCCAGCGCGGCGCGGTAGCCGTCCAGCCGGGCCCGGCTGCACAGCAGGTGCGGCGGGCCGGCCACGAAACCGATGCGGCGGTGGCCGAGCTTGAGCAGGTGCTCGGTGGCGGCCAGGCCGCCGGTCCAGTTGGTGGCGCCGATCGCCGGCACGTCCGTGGCGGCCACGCCGGCGGCCGGGTCGACCACCACCACCGGCACGTTGAGGCGGCGCAACTGGGCCTGCACCGCCGCGCTCAGGTGCGAGGTCACCACGATCACGCCGTCCGACGCGCGGGCGCGCAGGTTGTGCAGCCACTGCCGGGTGGAGCTGGACTCGCGGTGGATCGCGGAGACGACGGTGCCCACGCCGGCGGCGTGGCTGACGTCCTCGACACCGCGGATGATCTCCACGGCCCAGGGACTGTCCAGGTCGTTGAAGACCAGGTCGACCAGGTCCGCCCGGCGCACCGTACGGCTGCCCCGGCGCCGGTAGCCGTGGTGGCGCAGCAGCTCCTCGACCCGCTCCCGGGTGTCCGGCGCGACGTCGGAACGCCCGTTGAGCACGCGCGACACGGTCGGGACCGAGACGCCGGCCTCCCGTGCGATCGCGGTGATGGTCACCCTGCGCTCGTCGTCCGCGCTCACCCGTGTTCCCTTCGCCGGCTGCCGGAACCGACCGGTAGACCGTCCCGCCCCACGCACATCTTGCCGTACGCCGAGCCCTTGACGACAGGCCGGACCGGCCCTAGCGTTCGCACGAGTTGCGGAAACTTTCCGGAAATGCCCCCGTCATCTCCCGACGGCTCGCCGTCCACCCCCGACGAACGACGAGGAAAACCGAGGCGTGTTCACCGACCTGACCGAGGCCGAACTCCGTACCTACCGCAGCGACCTGCACGAGCCGCCGGACTTCGACGCCTTCTGGGCTGACACTCTGGCACAGGCGCGCTCGTGCGGCGACCCCGTGTCGGCGACCCCGCTGCCGACCCCGCTGACCGCTGTCGACGTCTTCGACGTGACCTTCCCCGGCTTCGCCGGCCAGCCGATCCGCGCGTGGCTGCGGGTGCCGCGCGGCGCGTCCGGCCCGCTGCCCACGATCGTCCAGTACGTCGGGTACGGCGGCGGGCGCGGCCACGCGCTGGAGAACCTGCTCTGGTCCGCCGCCGGGTTCGCCCACCTCCAGATGGACACGCGCGGCCAGGGCTCGGGGTGGAGCCGGGGCGACACCCCGGACGTGGCCGCCGCCGGTCCGCAGGCGCCGGGCATGGCCACCCGCGGCATCGAGGACCCGAACAGGTACTACTACCGGCGTTTCCTCACCGACGCGGTCCGCGCCGTGGACGCCGCGCGCGAGCTGCCGGCCGTCGACCCGGACCGGATCGCCGTACTCGGTCACAGCCAGGGCGGCGCCGCCGCGCTCGCCGCCGCCGCGCTGGCGCCGTCGGTACGCGCGGCGGTGGCGTACGTGCCGTTCCTCTGTGACATCCCGCGCGCGATCACGATCACCGACACCGCGCCGTTCCGGGAGATCCGGGACTACCTCGCCGTGCACCGGGACCGCGAGGAGCAGGCGCTGCGTACGCTCGGCTACGTCGACGGCGTCGCGTTCGCCCGCCGCGCCACGGCGCCCGCCCGGTTCTCCGTCGCGCTGATGGACGACATCGTCCCGCCGTCCACGGTCTACGCCGCCTACCACGACTACCGCGGCGACAAGGACCTGACGGTGTGGCGGTTCAACGGCCACGAGGCGGGCGGCATCGACGACGACGCCGCCGCTGTCGACTTCCTCCGTACCACGCTGGGCGGCTGACCACCGGTTCCGCCGATGCCGGCCCGCCGGGGCTGGTAGACACGGCGGGTGGGCACCGGCAGACGCACGACGGCGGTCCTCGCCGTGGCGGCCACGCTGCTCGCCGCCGCCTGCCAGCGGCCGCCCCCGTCGCCGTCGCCGTCCGCGCCGCCGTCACCCACCCCGACCGGGCCGCGCGCGCCGGCGGACATCGTGGACCTGAGCGCCGTCGACCCCACCGTCCGCACCGACATCCGGTACGCGGGCCCGCACAACTTCGTCGGCCGCCCGATCGACGGGTACGCCGAACCACGCTGCCTGCTCACCCGCCCGGCGGCGCAGGCGCTGCACCGGGTGCAGACCGCCGCGCTGGCCGGTGGGCACAGCCTCAAGGTGTACGACTGCTACCGGCCGCAGCGCGCGGCGGACGACTTCGTCGCCTGGGCGAAACTCCCCGGCGACCAGCTGATGAAAGGCGAGTTCTACCCCGCCGTGCCCAAGGACCGGCTGTTCGCCGACGGGTACATTGGCGCGCCCACCGCGCACAGCCGGGGCAGCACCGTCGACCTGACCCTGGTGCCGGTGTCCGGGCCGACGCAGGCCGCGTACGCGCCGGGCCAGCCGCTGGTGCCTTGCACCGACCCGGCCGGCCGCCGCTTCGCCGACGACTCGATCGACATGGGCACCGGGTTCGACTGCTTCGACCCGCGCGCCCACACCGCCGACGCGCGGATCAGCGACACCGCCCGGACCAACCGGGACCTGCTGCGCCGGCTGATGTCCGCGCAGGGCTTCGAGAACTATCCGCTGGAGTGGTGGCACTACCGGTACGTCGACGAGCCGTACCCGGACACCTGGTTCGACTTCCCGGTGGCCGGCTCGTCGCTGCGGTGACCCGGTCGCTCCCATGATCCACGACGGCTAGGCTGGACCCTCGTGAAGACCGAACGGATCGGCCCGCCGCTGCTCGCCGACGAGCGGGAGTCGCTGCGCGCGTTCCTCGACTTCCACCGGGCCACGCTGGCCCTCAAGTGCGAAGGGCTGACCGACGAGCAGTTGCGCAGGCAGGCGTCGCCGCCGTCCACGCTGTCCCTGCTCGGCCTGGTCCGGCACATGGCGGAGGTGGAGCGCACCTGGTTCCGCCGGGTCATCGCCGCCGAGGACGTGCCGCTGGTGTGGTCGGACAGTGGCGACTTCCAGCAGGCGTACGACGCCCGCGACGCCGACGTGGCGGAGGCGTTCGCGGCGTGGCGGCGGGAGATCGAGTACGCCCGGCGCATCGAGCGGGAGGCCGCGTCGCTCGACGTGACAGGTCACCAGGCGCGCTGGGGCGAGGACGTGTCGCTGCGCCTGGTCATGCTGCACATGCTGCACGAGTACGCCCGGCACAACGGGCACGCCGACCTGATCCGGGAGGCGATCGACGGCGCCGTCGGCGTCTGAGCCCGCCCGGTCAGCGCCCGCGCAGCGGCAGCCAGGCGAGCACGTCGGAGATGCGCGCGTCCCAGTACGCCCAGTCGTGGTCACCCGGACCGAAGTCGACTGTGACCGGCACGTCGCGTTTCCGGGCCGCGTCGAGGAACCGCAGGTTGTCCTCGTACAGGAAGTCCTCGGTGCCGCAGGCGACGTAGAGCGCCGGCCGGTCGTCGCCGGAGCGCTCCAGCAGCCCCACCGTGTCGTCGTCCTCGGGCACCGGGTCGTCGCCCCAGACCGTGTGCCACACCGCCGGGTCGACCGGGTGGGTCGGATGGTGGCGGCGGCGGGTCACGTCCAGCGCCCCGGACAGGCTGGCGGCCGCCGCGAACCGCTCCGGCCGGCGCAGCGCCCACTTCACCGCGCCGTAGCCGCCCATCGACAGGCCCGCGACGAACGTGTCCTCCCGCCGGTCGGACAGCCGGAACAACGACCGGCACACCTCGGGCAACTCCTCGCTCAGGAACGTCCAGTAGCGGTTGCCGTGCGCCTCGTCGCAGTAGAAGCTGCGCTGCGCCTGCGGCATCACCACGGCCAGTCCCAGCGGCGCCACGTACCGCTCGATCGACGTGCGGCGGGTCCACACCGTGTCGTCGTCGGTCAGCCCGTGCAACAGGTAGAGCACCGGCGGGTCACCGTCCGCGCCGGAACCCGCCATGCCGATCCCGGCGGCGCCCCGGTCGGGCAGCAGCACCGTCATCGAGGTGCCCACGCCGAGCGCCTCGGAGAAGAAGTCACACCGGATGTGCGCCATGAGGCGGCAGCGTACCTCGCAGGGCTTCGATGAGGGCGTTCCTATTGCCCCGGGACGGTCGTACGGGAAAGGATGGCCGTGCGTGCCGGTAACACACCCGTAACCTGCGCGCTGCTGGTCTCTGTCACAAGGAAGTGGGAGTCAGGCATGAGCGACGTGTCCGCCGCACTGGGTGTGCGCCTCTACCCGGACCTGGTCGAGCCGGGCGGTCTCGCGCCCGCGCTCGTGGCGACCGCCGCCGCGCACCAGCTCGACGTCGGCGAGGTCACCGCGCCCGAGCAGGGGCGCAGCCGCTTCACCTGCGCCGAGATGACCTCACCCCGGGGCGTCGTCTGCGTCAGCCTCGGTTCCCAGGCCCGCTACTTCATGATCGACCTGCGGGTGGACGGCGACGTCCAGGCCCGCGGTGACGCCACCGACCTGCTCCAGGTCGCCCAGGTCGCGGCCGCCTGGCGGGCCGGGATCACGCTCGCCGAGCTGACCGCGCGTTACCCGTTCATGGAGGAGATGCGGCGCCACCCGGTCGCCCACGCCGGGTGAGGCCCGGTGGCTCAGCCCTGCCCGACCCAGGTCGACCACCACTCCCGGACGCGTCGTGTTGATCTAGGGTGATGCGATGACCGCCGGGCGCGTGACGACAGTATTGTTCGACTTCGCCTGGACTCTGTTCGCCAGAGACTCGGAACGTTGGGTGGGCAACGCGGCGGCATCGATCGACCGGGCATTGGCTGCCGGCGAGGCGCACCGTATTGCTGGCGACTTCGCGGACCTGTTGCGGGAGACGGCCGCGGATCCGGCCCACATCGCCCGAGATCTAGATCCGCGAGTCTGGGATCGGGCGATCCTCACCGTGCTGGAACAGATTCCTGGGGTTGACCAGGCGCTGGCATCGGCCATGCACGAAACACACGCCGAAGCAATCGAGCCGTACGCCGACACCGTCGCCACCCTGTCCGCATTGCGTGACAGCGGTGTTCGCATCGGCGTCGTCAGCAACGTCGGCTGGGACATCCGCAAATGCTTTGCCCGGCACGGACTCGACGGCTATGTCGATGCGTTCGTACTGTCCTACGAGGTCGGCTTCGTCAAACCGGACGCTCGGATCTGGGTCGCCGCCCTCGAAGCCCTCCATGCCGCACCGGGCCAGACCCTGATGGTCGGTGATCATCCCGCTGGCGACGGCGGATCGGTTTCCGTCGGCATACCAGCGCTGATCCTGCCAATGGTGGATTCGCCCGCGCAGAAACGCGGATTCGAATACGTGCTCAGGCTTGCCCAGGTTCCGTCCTGACGGTCTGTCGCTGGTACTCACCTAAAGCTCCTCGTGAAGTTGATCCCTCCGCAGAGACCTCCTTCATACGAGGGCTTCACTCGCAAATTCACGTTGCCGCCGGTGCGCGGTGCCCCGTACCGTGAGCGGCAACGTTCTGATCCACCAGGGGAGTCCACCGTGTCGCAGCAGAACCGCACCCGCGCCGAGCGGCAAGCGCCGCGCGCCGGTGTCCTGCTGTCCGAACCGGGCACGGGCCGGCGACGGCAGTGGCAACCAGGGTGGTGGCGCGTCTAGCGCCGGCGCGACGATCCGCGCGAACCGCCCGCCCCGAGACCGGAGCCGGGCGGTTCTCCGTTTCCGGGGCAGCTCCGCCGACGGCGTACGCCGTCCTGGGCCGTTGGAGCAACTGGCAGCTCACCCGGCTCTCATCCGGGAGGCTACGGGTTCGAGTCCCGTACGGCCTACGTCAGACGGACACGAGCAAGGAGACGACGATGGGTTTCACCCCGCTGGCCGGTACCCGGGCGCCGGTCCGGGTCTGGACCGACCCCTACACGATCGAGGCGCAGGCGGCCCGGCAGCTGCGCAACATCGGCGCGCTGCAGTGGGTGCAGGGCGTCGCGGTGATGCCGGACGTGCACTTCGGGAAGGGCGCCACTGTCGGCTCGGTGATCGCGATGCGGCAGGCGGTGTCGCCGGCCGCGGTCGGCGTCGACATCGGCTGCGGCATGTCCGCGGTGCGGACCTCGCTGACCGCCGCCGACCTGCCCGACGACCTCGCGCCGCTGCGCTCGGCGATCGAGGCGGCGATTCCGGTCGGCTTCGCGATGCGCGACGACGCGGTCGACCCGCGCCGGGTCCGGGGCCTGGAGCAGTCCGGCTGGGACGAGTTCTGGCGGCGGTTCGGCACGCTGGACCGGAAGGTCGCGCAGCTCCAGACGCGGGCGCAGCGGCAGCTCGGCACGCTCGGCGGCGGCAACCACTTCATCGAGGTGTGCCTGGAGCAGGGCGGCCCGGACGACGGCCGGGTCTGGCTGATGCTGCACTCCGGTTCCCGCAACATCGGCAAGGAGCTGGCCGAGCGGCACATGGCGGTGGCGCGCGGGCTGCCGCACAACACCGACCTGCCGGACCGGGACCTCGCGGTGTTCCTCGCCGGCACGCCGGAGATGGAGGCGTACCGGCGGGACCTGTGGTGGGCGCAGGAGTACGCCCGCCGCAACCGGGCGGTCATGCTCGCGCTGCTCTGCCAGGTGGTGCGGGAGGCGTTCCCGCACGCGGGTTACGACGAGCCGATCTCCTGCCACCACAACTACGTGGCGGAGGAGAGCTACGACGGGGTGGACGTGCTGGTGACCCGCAAGGGCGCGATCCGGGCCGGGAAGGGGGACCTGGGCATCATCCCCGGCTCGATGGGCACCGGCTCGTACATCGTGTGCGGCAAGGGGAACCTGGACGCGTACTGCTCGGCGTCGCACGGCGCCGGGCGGCGGATGTCGCGGGGGCAGGCGAAGCGGATGTACAGCACCGCGGACCTGGCCGCGCAGACCGCCGGGGTGGAGTGCCGTAAGGACGCCGGGGTGGTCGACGAGATCCCCGGCGCGTACAAGGACATCACCGAGGTGATGGCCCAGCAGGAGGACCTGGTCGAGGTGGTCGCCCACCTCAAGCAGGTCGTCTGCGTGAAGGGCTGAGCGACAGGGCCGGCGTCGAGGGGGCGCCGGCCCTATCGGGTACGCCGGGCGACGCGCACGCCGATGGCGACCGCGCCGATGACGAGCAGCGCGGACAGGAACTGGAGGCCGGGGGAGTCGTCGGCCTCGCCGTACACGAAGCCGGTGACGCCGAGCACGACGGCGAGCAGGGCGGCGGCGGCGGCCAGGTGTCTCATCGGTCCTCCTCGTCGGCGACCCATTCGAGCAGGTCGCCGGGCTGGCAGTCGAGCACCCGGCACATGGCCTCCAGGGTGCTGAACCGGACGGCCTTGGCGCGGCCGTTCTTGAGCACGGCGACGTTCGCCGGGGTGAGCCCGACACGTTCGGCGAACTCGCCGACGCTCATCTTGCGCTTGGCCAGCTCCACGTCGATGCGCACGACGATCGGCATCAGATCACCGCTTCCATGTCGGTGCGCAGCGTGGTGGCCTGCCGCAGCAGCGCGCGCAGCACGACCATCAGCAGCCCCAGCACGCTGACGCCGGTGACCAGCAGGAACAGCAGCAGCGGCAGGCCCGGGTCGTCGGCGTTGAAGCCGACGTAGCCGAACACGCCGACCAGCACCACCCAGGCGGCGGCGACCGCCCAGACGATCCCGTCGACCCAGCCCAGGGACGCCTCGGTGAAGATGCGGTCGCGTTTGACGAGGGTGAGCAGGTGCCAGGTGCAGACGATCACCACCTGCACGCACAGCACCCAGAAGATCGTCACGGCGGTGGCGGGCCACCGCAGGTACGCCATGTCCGGGTTCTCGCGCGCCATGTGCGCGAACTGCCCGGGCAGCGACATGGTCTGGAACAGCACCAGGATCGCGAACAGCAGGACCAGGAAGGCGCGCAGTGGTGTCACCGCGCGGTGTGCCGTAAGCATGTATCGACTATCGCGCGGAACCTATCGAAAGTCAATCGCCTCACGCGTTGTCGCTGCGTTCTCCGGGTTGACCGCGCGCACCTCGAAGGCGGTGCGCGCCAGCCGGTCGAACAGGTTGCTCGGTCCGGGAACCCAGACGATGCGCACCCCGGCCCCGGTCAGGGCGGCCATCGCGGCGGGCCACCGCACCGGGCGGACGATCCCGGCCAGCAGGAGCTCACGTACGCCTGGCCCGGTCGTGACGAGTGTGCCGTCGTGGTCGGAGACAACCGGCATGCGAGGCGCGGCGAAGTCGACACCGTGGCAGACCTCGGCGCACCGATCCCGGAGCTCACCGAAGGCCGAGCTGTGCACGGGCGGCGAGAGGCTGTAGAGGGGGATTCCGCCGATCGCTCGCACCGCGGCGTCCAGAGCAGGCACCGCGTCTCTGGCTAGGGTCAGCGCGGCGAAGCCGGCGTCGAGATCGCAGGAGAGTTCGTTCCAGGCGCCGCGCACGGTCAACTCACGGCGCACCACTGCCAGACCTGTCGTGTCGAGCCGGTAGAAGAACCGGGTCACCAGGCCGGTGTGCCGGGTTCGGAAGTACTCCAGCTCGCAGTCGGAGAAGGCGATGACGAGCTCGACGGCGATCTCGAACGGCAGCACGCCCAGGTGCGCGGCGAGAGCGAACTGGCCGAAGCTCGGACCGATGGCCAGCCGGGCGGACATGCCGGCCTGTTCGGCGCGATCGGCCAGCGCGATGCAGTTGACCATGAACGCGAGCTGACTGTCAGCGTTGCCGGCCGGCCCGGCCGTCCGGAAACCGTCCACGAGCGACCGGCCCAGCACCGCGTCGGCCTGAGCCACCCGGCGGCGGGCATAGGGATCGGTCACCATGAACTCACCCACCGCGCGGTGATTCGAGGGGGCGAGCCCGGGAAGCAGCACCGCCTCGGTCATTCGGCCGCGCTCCGGAGTTCGGCGCAGGTCAGCACCGTCTGCACCTGGTACGACACGTCGACGAACTGCATCGACCGGTACACGAAGTGCCCGGGCCCGACGACCGTCACCTGCTTGACGCCGAGGTCCGCGAGCCGTCGCACCACCAGGTCCCAGCGGACCGTTCTCGTGTACTGCTCGACGAAGGCGGCCATCAGGTCCTCGCGTCGGTCGATGACCGCCCCGGTGTGATTGCATAGCTGCGGCACCTGCGGATCCGACGTCGGATCCAGATAGCTCCATTCGCGGGCGAAGGTTTCCTTGATGTCGTACAGCACCGGCAGCGGGCTGTGCGCGGGCGGTCCGTAGGGGATCACCAGGCCGACGCCGCCGATCGAGGCGGCCCGCAGATTGAGCTCCTGCAGCCCGGCCACCGCGCCGGTGGCAATCATCTGGTTGTCGGCGGTGATCGCGCAGGTCAGCAGCGGCGACTCGGCGGTGGATACCTCCCGCATCTCGGCCTGGAACCGGTCGAGGTCGACGTTGTAGTAGAACGCCACGCCCAACGGCCGCCCCGCCACCACCCGGTCCTCAACCGCGGGCATGGTGGACACCATCCGGATGGTGTCCCGGAACGACATGAATCCGCCGAGGTGCGCGGCCACGATCGAACCGAGACTCAGGCCCGCCATGTACCGGGGCGGTCGTTCACGCAGGCCGATCACATCGCAGATCGCCACCGCGATCGCGACCGAGGCCGGGCGCACGACAGTCCCGTCGTTGATGGCCGCCGGGTCCTCCGCGTAGAAGCGCGCCGCGAGGTCGACGCCGAGCACGTCCGACGCCTCCGCCATCCGGCGGCGCACCTCGGGGAACTCGTCGTAGAAGTCCCGGTGGTCGCCGGGCTCGACGACCACCTGGGGGTTGAACAGCACCGCGTCGGGCGTCTCCCGGTTCATGCGGTCAGCCCTCCGTCGACCACCAGCGTGTGCCCGGTGATGTAACTCGCCTCGTCACTTGCCAGGAAGGCCACTGCATTGGCCACCTCGTGTGCGTCCGCGAGCCGCTTCATCGCGATCCGGTCGAGGAACTCCCTCAGTCGCTTGTCGTCGATCCGGTCGACCATCCCCGTGTCGGCGGTGTACCCGGGCGCCACCGCATTGACCCGGACGTCGTACGGGGCGAACTCCCGGCTCAATGCCCGGGTCATCCCCTCGATGCCGGCCTTGCTCGCACAGTAGGAGCTCAGACCGGGTATGCCGACGCGGCCGGCGATCGAGGAGATGTTCACGATCGAGCCTGAGCGGGCCACGAGCATGTGCAGGGAACTCGCCTTGATGCAGTGCAGCGTTCCCAGCAGGTTGGTCTCGACGCTGGCCGCCCATTCGCCGACCGGGTTCATCGGCACGACTGCGGAGGGCTGGCCCACCCCCGCGTTGTTGACCAGGATGTCCAGCTTGCCGTTCGCCCGGACCACGTGCCCGAAGACTCGCTGGGTGTCCTCGGCATCGGTGACGTCGACACGGACCGTCGCGGGCTCCGGCCATCCCTTGTCCCGGATCGCCTGCGCGGTGGTGTCGGCGCCGTCGCGGTTGCCGCGATAGCCGATCACCACCCGGGCGCCCGCCTGCGCCAGGCGCAGGCAGACCGCTCGCCCGATCCCACTCGACCCGCCGGTGACCATTGCGACGCGAGCTGTGAGGTCCACCCGTTCTCCTCCTGCCTACCGGATGCCGGCCGGCGTCAGCCGGCCCGCTTCTTCCGCGTCACCTCGACCAGCGCGTCGAGGAACGCCGTGACGTCGTTGTCGGTCGTGTAGGCGGCGACGCCCGCCCGGACGGCGCCGGACGTCGCGGGCGACAACGCCTGGAACGCCGGCCCGCAGTAGAACGTGCCGTCCCAGACCGCGACGTCCCGCGCCGCGAGGCTGGTCGCCACTGCCGTCGCAGCCATTCCGGCCACCTGGAAAGTGATGATCGGCATCAGGGTTCCCCCGGCCGGCCCGAGCACCCTGAATCGGCTGTCCGCCCGCAGCCACGTGCGAATCCGCTCCGCGAGGGCGTGCTCGCGCTCGGCGATGGCGGTCCGGTCCCAGCCCAACAGCACCTCGGCCGCGATGCCGGTGCCGAGCACCGCCTCGAACTGGGTGGTGCCGAGGTCCAGCCTGCCGGGCAGGGCGTCCCCGGCGGACGGCACCTGCTCCGGCAGCAGTGGGTCCAGGTGGTCGGAGAGCCACAGCGCCGCGCAGTGCGGGCCGTACCACTTGTAGGCGGACGTGACGAAGGCGTCGACTCCCCACTCGTCGACAGCCACCCGGCTGTGCGCCACCCGCTGCACCCCGTCGACGTAGACACGCGCGCCTACCCGGTGCGCGGCTGCGGAGACCGCGGCCACATCCGGCACGGTGGCGAGTGCGTTCGAGGCGCCGCTGATCGCCACCCACCGGGTCCGTGGGGTCAGTTCGCGGATGATCGCCTCCGCCGGCAGGGTGCCGTCCGGGTGCAACCGCGCGAGGCGGACCCGGGCGCCCGTCCGCTCCGCCACCGCACGCCACGGCCAGTGGTTGGCCTCGTGATCGAGCTCGGTGCAGACGATCTCGTCTCCCGGCCGCAGATCGCCGGCGACCCCACGGCTGAACATAGTGGTGAGCGTGGTCATGTTCGGGCCGAACAGGACGTGTCCACCGGCGGCCCCGAGGAGGGCCCGGACACGGTCGGCGGCCCATTCGACTATCACGTCGGAGTAGGCGCTGGCCGGAAAGGGGCCGTGGTCGTTGGCCACGTGCCGGCTGCCGAGATACCTGCTCATCGCCCGCACCACGGCGGCGTGGACCAATGTGCCGCCGGGGGCGTCGAAGCGGTGGCCGGCGCCGCGCAGCCCGGGAAACTGCTCGTTGACCGGCGCGCGCAGGAGGTCGTTCAACTCCGGCACCGGGTGCTCGGGCAGGCCGATCCGCGTCGTCGGGCTCACCGGACGGCTCCGGCTGTCGTCGGCAGGACGATCTCGACCTGGCCGTAGCCGTCCTCGCGACGTTCGGCCTCCGGGCGCTGGCTGGGCAATCGCACCATGATGCGCTTGAGCCAACGGTCCGTGCCGTCGTACCGCGGTGTGAACGGCACACGCCCGTGCACCGCCACATCGTTGTCGATCAGTGCGAGATCGCCTGCGCCCATCGGCACCGAACGAGCCTCCTGTTCCAGCCGCTCCGCCAGGGACCGGTAGGACTCTTCGAAGGCGGGATCGTCGTGGCTGCGGGTGCTGTAGGCGGGGTCGTAACGCAGGCAGGGGCCGTCCGGCGCCCACCACACCGTCGGTACGCCGGGCCGCGTCGTACCCGGCCCGCTCCCCGTCGCCGGGTACGACGCGTCGGGGGAGATGCGCACGACCGGTCGGCCGAGCCGGATCAGGTCCTCGTGCGGCAGTCCCAGCTCACGTACCGACGCGATCCGGGTACCGACGCCGGCGGGATTGCGGACGCAGGCGAGCATCAGCAGGCTGGCCCGGCCGGGGTGGAAGGCGTCCTCGGTGTGCCATTCCAACGGCACGCTGCTGCTGGCACCGACCTGCAGGTTCTCGTAGCCCTGGCTGGGCACGATGTTGTGGACCAGACGCCCGTCCTGCTGCCCCGCCCAGCCGAACACCTGGCCGAGCGCGGCGGCGACCAGCACCAGGGCGAGGTCCATCGGGCCGGTGGGCGCGGCGGACCAGTGGGCGGGCGTCGGCCCGCACTTCGCGGCCAGCGGAGCGAGCAGACCACGGACCAGCAGTGCGCCACTGTGCCGCGGCGGCCGGCCCACCTGCCTGCTCAGGCGGGCCAGGAGGTCGCGCGGGATCTGGCCGGCGTGCGTCTGGAGCAGCCGGTCCGGGACCGCTCCGAGGCCGGCGAGCCTCTCCGCGGTGGCCGCCAGATCGGCGACCAGGTCCGCGGCAGCAGTGGTCGCTTCCTCAGGCATGCGCGGCCTCCGGCATCCGCCAGTCGGAGAGCACACCACGCAGGTGGTCACCGCCGGAACCGGCGAGGTACCGGCGCAGCGTGCCGGCCGCGGCGTCGGCGTCGGCGTCGCAGATCAACCGCAGCGACGGCAGGTAGCCGTCGAGGGGAGCGAGGTACTCCTCGCGGTTCATGGAGCAGATCACGGCGTCGTGGTAGCCGCCGTCGACGTAAAGGTAGTCGCGCAGGACGCCGTCCACGACGAGATCCCCCTTGGCGAGAAAGGCCACCGAGCGCCGGTTGTAACAGGCCGCCAGCAGCTCCAGCCGGTGTGCCCGCTCCCGCTGGAAAAGGTGGTCGACCAGCAGAAGCGCCCCCTCCAGGCCGGCTCCGCTGTCCCACCACTGGTCATCGCCCACGACCGCGCCGACGGCGAAGCTGCGGTCGTGCGCCAGGGGCCGCCAGGAGACCATCCCTATCGTCTCGCCGTCGATGCGGGTCTCGATGGCGGCGTACTCGGTGTGGCCGGACTCGATGGCCGAGCGCCATCCCGCGGCATCAAGCCCGTCGCTCTGTCCTCCGCCTACCAGTACTCCGGCGGCCGAGTGCCGGGTCCACGTCGGTAGCCGGCCGTAGTCGTCCTCGCTGACCGGTCTGAGCCGGACGAGCATGCCCTCCACGATCAGCGCTCCTCCCGTACCGTTGTCGCCTGCCGGGGTCCGAGAACGGCCTCGATGCGCTCGATGGTCCGGAAGGTGTCCGTGTTGGTGGCGGCGATGTCCAGGCCGTAGCGCTCGTTGAGCAGCGCGATGAAGCGTAGGGTGTCCATCGAGTCGAGGCCGAACCGTGAGCGGGTGCCGAACAGCGGTTCGGTGGGGTCGACATCGCCCGGTGGCAGGTCGAGATCGTAGGTGGAGACGAAGAGCTCCCGGAGTTCGTCGCGCATGTGTAGACCTTTCGGATCAATGGTGGCGCAGGCAGACCGATCCCCAGACGAACCCGGCGCCGATGGCCGATACGACGGCCAGGTCGCCGGGGCGCAGCCGACCGGAGGTGAGTAACTGGTGGAGCACCGTGAAGACGGTTGCGGAGCCGGTGTTGCCGAGGTCGCCGACAGTGGTCGTGGCCCGGCCGCGGGGCACGCCGAGCTGGTCCATCACTTCGTGGATGATGTTGAGGTTGGCCTGGTGCAGCACCACATGATCAAGATCGTCGAGGGCGACTCCCGCGCGCCGGGCGACGTTGCGGATGCTGGCGGGCAGAGCCTGGGTGGCTTCCCGCCAGACCGCCCGGCCGTCCATCCGCAGGAAGTGCTCGCCGTCGGCCACCCGTTGCGGGGTCAGAGGCCGTCGGCTGCCGCCGGCGGTGATGCCGACGCGGTAGGAGAGCTTGTAGCCGGCGTCCCAGGCGAGCAGGCCGCTACCCGGCTTGGTCCGGCGTAGCACCACAGCGCCGGCGGCGTCGCCGAAAAAGACCCTGGTGGTGCGGTCGGCCGGATCGGTGATCCGGGACAGCGTCTCGGCGCCGGCCACCACCACTGTTCCGATTTCGGGGTTCTGCAGGAGGTGGGCGGCGAGCACCAGGCCGTGCACCCCGCCCGCGCAGGCGGCCTGGGTGAGGTCGATCGGCCAGGCGGCGTGAGCGCCGAGCGCTTCGGCGACCGCCGCCGCCGTGGAGGGCAGAGGCTGGTCGGCGGTGATGGTGGAAACGATGACCGCGTCCACCTCGCCCGGGTCGATCCGTGCCCCCTCCAGGGCGTTGTGGACGGCGCGCAGGCACATGTCGGAGGTGGACTCGGTGGCGGCGGCGAAGTGACGGGTCAGAATGCCCGTCCGGCTTTCGATCCACGCCTCGGTGGTGTCCAGGCCGTCGGCGATCTCGGAGTTGCCGACCACCCGCTCGGGTACGTACAGCCCTGAGCCGACGATGCCGACGGGGACGGCCGGCGCTCCCGCGGTCAGCGCCCGGTAGGCCGCCGGTGCTTGTTGCGCTGTCATGGGTGGCTTCCTTCCCGGAGGGGCCGGGCTGGTGGGTACGAACGATGGGGTACCGCGCGACGTGGACCGGAGAGGTCCACGTCGCGCGGTGTGGTGCGCCGCGATCAGCAGGTCGAGCTGTCGAAGCTGGCCGGCAGGTCGACGTGCTCGACGACCACCTCGGTGCCCTGAAGGTCCAGAACGTTGGACAGGTCCATTTTCTCCACCCCCTTCCCTGTGCGTGCTCACGGAATCACCGGATGGTGTTCCGAAAACAGCGCTGGCCAATTGCGACGCGCGTAGTCGTCGGACTGCATCGGCCAGCGGATCAGATGCGTCAACTCGGTGCCTATGGGCTTGTCTCGGGCGCTTGGCGCAGCGAGTTTCGTGGCACCGGAAAAGCTTTGTTGAGGCTGAGTCAGAGGTTATGGTCGGTTCAATGTGAGCGTCAAGCCGATGGCAGCATCCGGCCATCATGCAGATGGCGGCACTCCGATCGGGGCGATCAAGGATGGATTGACCGAATTGTTCACGTGGCGGGGTGTTGACGGGGAATGAGAACTCGCAATTGTCATTCGACCGCATTGAGCGCCTGTGAGTTTCCTGCGAGGGGTTGCTACGAAGATTCATGCCAGGTAATCTCTCGGCAATAATTGAAGTGCACCTAAGCGCTGCGGGGGCTCGCTATGCATGAACTGCGCCGTCTTGTCTCCTCAATTGGAGGTAGCGATGCAGCGCCAGGATCTGCGGAAGCCACCATCGTCCGAGTCGACCGCCAGCTCTATCTCCGCTCTGTCTTAGTGCGTGTTTGAGATGGGGTTGGTTAGGTCCAGGTGAAGGTCCGGCGGGCTTGCCGGCGTGCTGGTTGGCCGTGGGTGATGCGGCGGGTCATGCCGGCGATCGCGGCCCAGCGGATGAGGGCTGCGGAGACGGCAGGTTGGCGCTCGTAGTCGCGGGCGAGCCGGCGGCAGGCGGTGAGCCAGGCCAGGGTGCGTTCCACGACCCAGCGGCGTGGGTGGACAGCGAAGCCGCGTTGGTCGGCGGGTTTGCGGACGATCTCCAGCGTGGTGCGCAGCGTGTCGCGGGTCCAGTCGACGAGTCGCCCAGCGAATCCCTGATCGGCGAAGACGTGCCGGATCGGGGTGACCATGTAAGCGCTGAGCAGGGCCGTCTTGGCTCCGTCGCGGTCCTGCCAGCTCGCGGCGAGCACGGTGACGGTGACCAGCAGTCCTAGGGTGTCGGTGATGATGAACCGTTTCCGGCCGTTGATCTTCTTGCCCGCGTCGTAGCCCCGACTGTCCCGGCCGACGGTGTCAGCGCCCTTCACGCTCTGCGAATCGATGATCCCCGCCGACGGCTCCGGCTGGCGGCCCTGTTGCACCCGTGCCTTGATCCGCAGCGTGGTCAGGAGTTTCTCCGTCACGCCGGCTTCTTCCCACCGGGTGAAGTACCAGTACACCGTCTGCCACGGCGGCAGGTCAGCCGGCAGATAGCGCCACGGGCACCCCGACCGCACCACGTACAGGATCGCGTTGACGATCTCCCGCCGCGGATGCTTCTCCCGCCGGCCGTCCGTGTTCGGCTCCGGCAACAGCGGCTCGATCAGCGACCACTGGGCATCAGTCAGGTCCGAGGGGTAACCGCGACGCGCAGACACCGCGCCACCCTGCCCGCCCCATCGCTGGATGTCATGCCGCCACGCCGTCCACAACAGACCTTCTCAAACACGCACTTAGAGGCGGTCCGTGGCTGCATGACGGAGTTCTCCGCCGCTCTGCCCTACCGCGTGACGCGCCTGATCGCGCCCGATCTGGTCGATAGGTGTCGGGGCGGCCAGGGGGAGACCGTCCAACGGCTGATCCATCTGCCCGACCCGGCGGCGCCGGTGGTGCAGGCGCTGCCGGCGACCGAGGCCCGCATCCAGCCCGTCGACTCGGCAGCGCTTCCGATCGTGATGGTGGACCGCAGGATGGCGATCGTGTCGCTCAACACGGTGCGTCCGGAGCGCTCAGCGGTGCTCGTGCGGGGCTCGGACACCCTGGACGAACTCACCCGTACGTTCGAGCGGATGTGGGCGGCGAGCCATCCACTCCCGGACGGCGACAGCGGTCCCCGGGATCGCCGCGAGGCCATACTGGCGGGACTCTCTCGCGGACTGACCGACGCCGCCATCGCCGCGGCGCTGCGCATCGGGGAACGGACCGTCCGCCGGGAGATCCAGGCTCTGATGGCCACCACTGGAGCGCGGAGCCGATTCCAGCTCGGCATGCATCTCGCGTTACGACATCACCGGAACCGGCGCGCGGTCAAGGACGGCAGCCGATGACTCCGGGACCGGGCATCCGAACCCTGGCCGAGCGGGTCACCGGGCACGCCGAGCGCGCGCCCGCCTCGACGGCAATGCGCTGGCTCGGCGAGGACGTGACCTACGCCGACCTGACCCGTCTCGTCGACCGCCACCGACGCCGGCTGACGATGCTCGGAATCCGGGCTGGCCACCCTGTCGCGGTGGTGGCCCCGGTCGCGCCCGACACCGTCGCCCTCATCCTCGCCTGCCACCGGATCGGTGCGCCGGTACTGCTGCCCTCCGGGGAACTGCCCGCCGAGACACTGTCGGCGCTACTGCGGCAGGCGGGCTGCCGGCACCAGGTCGTCGCCGACGGTGACGAGGTGACGGTGGTGCCCTCGGCCGAACCGGTCACCGACCCGTCCGCGGCCGTCCCGGCGGATACCCCCTTCCTGCTGACGACCTCGGGGTCCACGGGCGTGCCGAAAGTGGTGCCGGTCTCCGGCCGTGCGATCCACCGGTTCGCCGGATGGGCGGGTGGACGTTTCGGGATCGGGCCCGGCACCCGGGTGCTCAGCTACGCGCCGCTCAACTTCGACCTCAGCCTGCTCGATGTATGGACGACCCTGCACCGGGGCGGCTGTGTCGTGCCCGTCGCCCGGAACGACGCCACCGACGGAAGGCGGCTGCTCGATCTGCTCGCCCGGGAACGGCCCGAGATAGTCCAGGCCGTGCCGATGTTCTACCAGCTCCTCGTGGCCGCCCGGCCTCGGTTGCCGCTGCCGTCGGTGCGGCACGTGCTCTACAGCGGCGATGCGGCACCTGCCCGGCTCCTCGCCGAACTGCCTCGTCTCCTACCGCGGGCCGCGATCAGCAGCGTGTACGGCTGTACCGAGATCAACGATGCCTTCGTCTACCAGATACCTCCCGGCCGGCCGGCGCCGGATCCGGTGCCACTGGGCGAACCGGTGCCCGGCGTCGAATGGCTGCTGGCCGACGACCACGGAAGGCCCGTCGACGGCCCTGGCTCCGGTGAGCTGTGGGTGCGTACCCCCTTCCAGACGAGCGGCTACCTGGACGCCGCGCGTACCTCCGAGCGGTTCGCGGTCCCGGTGGCCGGCGTTCCCCACGAGCCGTTCTTCCGCACCGGCGACGTGGTCCGGCGCTGCACCGACGGCGCGCTGCATCTGCAGGGCCGGATCGACTTCCACGTCAAGGTGCGGGGCGTCCAGGTGAACCTGCAGGCGGTGGAGCGGGTCCTGCTGGAGTGTCCGGGGGTAGCCGAGGCGGTGGTCGTCGCCCTCGACGACCCGGTGGCGGGCAAGCGCCTGCACGCCGTGGTACGCACCGCCGGCGGTGCCCCGGCCGGTGAGATGGCTCTGCGGCGGCACTGCGCCGGCCAGCTCGCCCGCACCTCAGTCCCGAGCAGGTTCCACCTGGTCACCACACCCCTGCCACGCACCGGCAGCGGCAAGCCGGACCGGATCGCCACCGCCCGCGTCCATCTTGGAGCGACGCCGTGAGCCGCCACGACGAGATCCGCGACTTCCTGCTGGCCGAGTTCTTGCCCGGCGTGCCGGCCAACGAACTCTCCTTCGACGAAGACCTGGTGGCAACCGGAATCCTGGACAGCCTGGGCGTCTATGTCGTGGTGGCCTGGCTGGGTGACCGATGGTCCGTCCCGCTGGCCGAGGACGCTCTCGACCTGGCCGACTTTCGCTCGGTGAACACGATTGAGCGGTTCGTCGCGGCACGGCTGGCGGATCCGGACCGCACCGGGTCACCGCACCGGGCGCTCGACGAGATCCGCGCCGACTGACTCAGCCGATCTTCTTCCACAGCTCGAAGTGATGCACGCAGCTAAGGACCAGCAGTGCCCCTGCCGCACTGAGTACCGACAGCCAGAGTTCAGCGGCCTGCCGCATCAGCCATGTGCCAGCGGACTCGAGCCGTTGCCGGATCCGGTTACCCAGTGCCTGGTAGGCCGCGAGCACCAGCAGCGGCGGCAACACCATCACCGCGTTGTAGGCGGCCAGCAGCACGATCGCCTGCGGGATGGACGTGTCCGCGCCGACCAGGATGCCGATCGCGCCGAGGTAGGGCAGCGCGGTGCCGAACTCCGCGACGGTCACGATCACACCGAGCAACGCGATCGCGGCGTAGGAGTGGGATCGGGGCCGGCGGGGCGTCAGCCGCTCGCCGCCTCGGCGACGGCCGGCCAGCCAGCTATAGAGCAGCAGCGCCACGCCGACCACACCCTGCAGCACGTAGCCCGCGTCACTGGCGAGGTATCCACCCGCCCGGTCGAGGAACGAATCCGCGCCGAGGAACAGCAGCACGCCGAGGGCGAGGTACGAGGCGTAGATGGCACCCACGTAGACGAGCACGCGGGCCCCGGGCGGTCTCGTCGAGAGCAGCAGATAGACCGTGACAGCGAGCGCCGACGGATTGAGACTGTCCAGCAGGGCGAGGCCGAAGAGACCGGCGATCATCGTGGCCTCCTGGTCACGGGTGGTCCCTCTCGGTTCAGCCGGGGGTGGGCGTCCGGGGCACGACCATTGTAGGGCCGTGCCCCGGACGGCGCCGGATTTGTCCTCGTGAGACGGCCGTCCGGTGCGGACGGCGGCATACCGGCGCGGTGCCCCGGGGGGCGATCAAGGGCGGGGTGAGAGGAACGGCAGGAAGTCCGGGGTGCGCCCGGTCGCCGCGGCGATACCCAGGAGCACACCCGCGGTGCCGGTCGCGAGGTCCATCGACAGCCGGAAGTCGAGGTCCCCGGGGAAAGCGAGCTCACCGCGGTAGGCGATGGCGTGCCAGGAGAGCCGGCGCAGATGCCGGTCCACAGCGGACTCCACGTCGGTGATGCCGTGCCTGCCGGCGATCCGGGCGAGCGTCGCGCCGAGCCCTATCCGTCCCCGGAACAGGTCGACCTGGATGACGAAGCCCCGGGCACAGGCACTCAGCAGGGCGGGCAGACTCGCCCGCACCCGGTCGTCGTCGCGGTGTTCCAGCAGCTCGTCCGCGACCAGGGCGATGCCGGCGCTGCCCACCTCGAGGTACCCCAGCGTCCGGACCCCGACCTCCTCGACCTGGAGGGATCCGTCGGCGGTTGTCGTGCACCTGTCGAGGTCTCGGTGCACCGCGGTCACCGCCGCGTCCAGCAAGCCGCGGTCACCGGTCTCCTCGTACAGACGCAGCAGGAACAGGGCCACGCCCGACCAGCCGCGCATCAGGCCCGCCTCCACCGGAGTGCGGGGCGGGCGCCGCTCGCCCCGGGGAAGATTCGGGTTACCGGACCGGACCGCGTCGGCCAGGCGGTCGCCGATGGCGAGTGCGTCGGTCCGCCAGCTCGACTCCCCGGCCGCTCGGCCGAGATGCAGGAGGTTGAGCCCGACGCCGGCGTACCCCGAGAAGAGGTCCATCGGCAGCACGGCGCCCGGCCCGCCACCCCAGCGTGCCACCAGGTCGTACGCGGCCTCCTCGTGCCCCAGGTGGTGCAGGGCGTACGCCACACCGGCTGCCCCGTCGTAGAAGCCCGGTCGCATGCCCGTCTGCCGTCGTACCGCCGACAGCAACCACTCCTCGTGACCGGGCCACCGCCCCTGCCCGGTCGCCGACAGGGCCCACAGCACTCCCGCCGCGCCGTAGGCGAGGTTCAGCCCGCCGACCGAGAACTGCCGGGTGTCGCCGGGAAACAGCCGGTCCTCCCGGTCCGGGGTGGCCGAGGCCATGATGGCCCGTGCCATCGACCGGGTGGCAGCGGACCAGTCCGGGAGGGACGCGTCTAGGTCGACCGCGAGCGGCTCGTCGCCACACGGCTTGTGGACCTTCGCGCCGGGTGGGCGCAGCTCCGCGATGATCTCGTCCGCCCAGCCGGCCGGGAGCGGAAAGTGCCGCTCTGCCTCGCGGGCGTACTGGACCACCTTGTCGGGGTCGAGAGCGACAACACGATTCAAGGTCATGAACATGCCGAGGCGGACGGCGGCCAGCGCGTACCGGTCCAGGTCGGCGCCGCTGCGGTCCCGGCTGGTGAAGCCGGTAGCCCCGAGCCCCGGCCGCCAGTCGGCCTGCGCGGCATCGAAGGCGAGCTCGAAGTCGATGAGGGAGACCGAGTCGTCCGCGTGCACCATCACGTTGCCCAGGTGCAGGTCCCCGAAGACGACCCCCCGCTCGTGGACGGCGGCCAGGAGCCGTTCGATCCGTTCGGCGATGGCCAGCGCCCGCTTGGTGAAGGCGGCGAAGTCGTCAGGGGTCGGGTCGGCCAGTACCACCCACGGGTGGTTGCAGCCCAGCCAGACGTGCAACGACTGAGCATCCAGGAACTCCTGGACCAGGAAGTGGTGGCCGCCGGCCTCGACAGAGCCGTACACCTCCGGCACGCCGGGAACACCGGCAAGCTTCTCCAACGCCCATCGTTCCCGCCGCATGCGGGCCACCGAGTCCTGCCGGTGCTCGTCGAAACCGGCGTACGGCCGCGCCTCCTTGAGCACCACCCGCTTGCCGTCGGTGGTGCGGACGGCCTGGTAGACGCCCCCGGCGTTGGAGAAGTGCAGGGTCCGCTCCACCCGGTACGGCAGCTCACCGCCGCTGCCCGCGGTACGCGCTGCGAGGTGTGGCCGCAGGAACTCCGGCAGGGTCGCCCACGAGGGTGGCGCGAAGACGGGCCGCCGGACGTCCGGCACGAGCGTCCCGTCGGGGTCCCGGATCGCGGGCACGAGCTGACCGGCGTCGTCGAGGCACTCCATGCGGCGGAAGCCGCCGTAGCGGACGTACAGCGGGCCGGCGCCGTAGCGAAGGTCGCTGAGGATGTACGGGCCGGAGAGCCCGGCGAGCAGCGGATCGAGCTCCTCGAGGATCAGGCGTAGCGCCGCCTCGTCGACGGGGTAGATCGTCACGGCCTTGCCGCTGGCCGAGCGTGGCGCGTACTTGGCATTCAGCGCGACCAGCACGTTCGGGTTCCGCAGGTACTTGAACCGGATGTCACGCGCCGTGCAGTAGTCCCACACCCGGGAGATTACCTCGTCCGCGTTCTGCGGCGTGGCAGCGGCGTGGATCTTCCACCCCTGCTCCGGACCCTCCGTCCGATCGGGACGTAGCACCGTCCAGATGCCGCGCTCGACACGCGTCCACCCGTTTGGCGGCTGACGTACGTCGACCCGGAATCCTGCCGCCGTATCGAACCCCGGTCCGTCCCGCCAGTTGCTCACGTCGTCGAAGAAGACCTGGTCGGCGAAGCAGTAGACCTGTTTGAGCTCGAACATCGGCGTCCCCCTCAGGCGCTGCGGATAGGCTGGGTCGTGCGGTGTGGTGTCACCTGCTCGTCGCCGGTTCCGGCCAGCGCCCGGCGGCAGCGCTCAAGGAGGACGATCGCTGACCAGACCGGCACCGCGCCCGCGGCGTCGCGCCGGCCGGTGGTCGCGCTCCGGGCCGGCTGCGTGGGTGCGACCACGAGGTTCGGCCGGGTGGCCAGCCGTCGCAGGTTCTCCTGCACGATCGGATTGTCGGTGGCACCGGGGGGCAGGGACGGCGCCACCACGATGGGGATCGTGGCAGCGCACTGGAGGGCGAGCAGACTCGGGCTGTCGCCCAGCCCTGAGGCGAGTCGACCGAGGTAGTTCAGCGTCGCGGGGTAGACCAGGGCGCAGTCGGCCCACTCCACCCACTGCGCGTGCAGTGCGCCAGTGTCGGTCTGCGCCGGCCACCGGTCGAGGTGGGCCCGGCGTCCGGTCAGCAGGGTGAGCGCGTCCTGACTGACGAAGCGCTGGGCGCTCGGTGTGACGACCGCCTGGATCTGCAGATCCGGATAGTTGGTGCTGATCCAGTTGAGCCAGAACGGCAGGTGCATCACCGCCACCGCGCCGCTGCTGACCAGCAGCAGACGCCGGCCGCCGAACTCCGGAACGGCCTTCGCGCTGTCGGCGGTCGGTTCGCGCTCGTTCTGCGGCACGGTGAATCAGCCCCATTCCCGGCTCGTCATACGGACTGTGCGCCGAACGTAGGAACGTCCGCGCCGGCTGGTCAACGCCGCTGGCCGCTACCGGCCAGCCACTACGGAACGCGTCGCGGCGAGCGGTAGCTTCGCCCCCACATGAACCGCGGCAGACCAGGGGGGCGCATGTCCGGCACACCGGAGCACCATCACCCACCGCGATACGACAACCACATCGCCGGCGCGGCCGTGCCGCCCCGGTCGGGACGGTGGGACACGGTGAACGACCCGTCGACCGGCCGGGCCGCGTACCTTGCACCCCGCTCCGACGCTGCGGACGTGGACGAGGCGGTGCGCGCCGCCACGTCGGCGTTCGGGCACTGGCGGTGGCAACCGCCCGCACGCCGAGCGGCGGCGCTGCTGGCGCTGGCTGACGCCGTGGCGGGGCAGACCACCGCTCTCGCGGAGGCGGAGGCTGCCATGACCGGGAAGTCGGCCCGCCTGGTCGCCGCCGACGAGATCGCGCCGGCCGTGGACCATCTTCGTTTCTTCGCCGGGGCGGCTCGCCTCGCACTGGCGCCGGCCGCCGGGGAGTACGAAGCCGGCCTTACCTCGCTCGTGCGCAGGGAACCGGTGGGGGTGTCTGCGCAGATCCTGCCCTGGAACTTCCCACTGCTGACCGCCGTGTGGAAGCTCGCCCCGGCTCTGGCCGCCGGGAACTGCGTGGTGCTGAAGCCGGCCCCGTCCACCCCGGTCACGGCCCTGCGGTTGGCCGAGCTCGCCGGCGCGCATCTGCCACCTGGTGTGGTCAACGTGGTCTGCGGAGACGCCGAAACGGGGCGACTGCTGGCGGTCCACCCGGACGTCGCCATGGTGTCGCTCACCGGAAGCACCCGCGCCGGTCGTGAAGTCGCGGCGGCCGCTGGCGACAGACTGAAACGGATACACCTCGAACTCGGGGGCAACGCGCCGGTGGTGGTGCTGGCCGACGCGGACCTGACCGAGGCCGTGAACGCGGTCGCCACGTCCGGTTTCGGCAACGCCGGCCAGGACTGCGTGGCGGCGGCCCGGGTGATCGTGGCCGCCGAGCGGCACGACGAGTTCGTGGCGGCGCTGGTGAAACGCGCGGAGTCGCTGCGGGTGGGCCCGCCCGGCGACGACTGCGACCTCGGCCCGTTGCACAACGCCGCTCAGCTCGACCGGCTGACCTCCCTGCTGTCCGCTCTGACACCGGGCGCCCGGATCCACACCGGTGGCCGGCGGATCGGCGAGACCGGCTACTTCTTCGAACCGACAGTGGTGTCCGGCGTGCGACAGCATGACCGCCTGGTGCAGGAGGAGACCTTCGGCCCGGTCGTCACCGTCCAGCCCTTCGACGACCTGGAGACGGCGCTGGACCTGGCCAACGGGGTGGAACAGGGTCTCGCGGCAAGCGTCTGGACCCGCGATCACGGTACGGCGATGGAGCTCGTCCGGCGGCTCGAGTTCGGTTGCGTGTGGATCAACACGCACCTGCGGTTCGCCTCGGAGATGCCACACGGAGGTTTCGGCGTCTCCGGTCACGGCAAGGAGCTGTCCATCTACGCCCTGGACGAGTACAGCAGGATCAAGCACGCGATGACGGTGTCCGGGGCGCCCCGATGAGCATGCTCGGTGGGACGTCGGTCCGGTTACGCGCCCTGGATGACGACGACGTGGCACTGGTGGCGCGCTGGCTGGCCGCGGAGACCGTGGTGCACTCGTCGCGAGGGCCGCGGTTCCTGACGCCGTCACAGGCCCGGGAGGTGATCGGGGGGACCCGGCAGACCACTCTCGTCGTAGAGCATGCGCACGGCGACCCGATCGGCGCGCTGTCGTGGCGACGTGCCGGCGTCACCGGCGGCTACACGATCGAGCACGTGGTGGGCGATCCGGAACGCTGGGGTGCCGACGCCGGCCGGGAGGCGTTCGCCCTGTTGTTCGGCTACCTCTTCCGTACCCTGAACGCCCACCGCGTGGAGCTGGTCACCGCCACCTTCGACCGCATGATGATCGAGACGGTGGCGGCGTTGGGGCTGACGGTGGAAGGGGTGCTCCGCGACTACTTCTACCTCGACGGGCGCTTCCACCACGCCGTCGTCTCGTCGCTGCTCGCCACCGAGTACGCCGCTTCGCCCGGCCGGCACCCGTCGGCGGAAGCGGTGCCGGCCGAGGACCGCCGGGCCGCGCGACGGGTGTTGTCCCGCTACCTCGCCGCCGCGCCCGTCGACGTGGCCCGCCGTCTCGTCGGGGAGCCGGCCGATGACTGAGCCGGCCATCGACGTGCGCGATCTGCACAAGTCGTACGGCAGCACGCCTGCTCTGGACGGCCTCAGCCTGGCGGTCCCGCGCGGCAGCATCGTGGCGGTCCTCGGCCCGAACGGGGCCGGCAAGACGACGCTGGTCCGCATCCTGTCGACGTTGCAGCCACCGGACGCCGGAAGCGCCCGGATCTGCGGCGTCGACGTGGTGGCCGCGCCCGCCCAGGTCCGGCGCCGGATCGGCCTCTCCGGTCAGTTCGCCGCAGTCGACGAGTACCTCACCGGTCTGGAGAACCTGACCATGGTGGGCCGTCTCTACCAGCTCGACCGCCGCACCACGCGCAGCCGAGCCGAATCGTTGATCCGGCGGCTGGGGCTCGACAGCGCCGCGGACCGCCCGGCCCGAGGTTATTCCGGCGGGATGCGTCGACGCCTCGATCTGGCCTGTGCGCTGATCGGGCGTCCCGACGTGCTGATCCTGGACGAGCCGACGACGGGAGTGGACCCGGCCGGCCGCCGGGCCCTGTGGGACATCGTCAGAGGGCTCGCCGAGGACGGGGTGACCGTGCTGCTCACCACGCAGTACCTGGACGAAGCGGACCGGCTCGCCGATCGCATCGCGATCCTCGCCGGCGGCCGCCTGGTGACCGAGGGCACGCCCGAGGATCTCAAGAAATGCCTCGGCGGCGATCGTTTGGCGGTGACAGTGGACCGGCGGGACGCTGACCGCGCGGCGCGTCTACTGGCGGCACACGGCCTGCGGGAGCCGGACCGGAGCCCGGACGGGTGCCGGCTCTCCGTGCCGGTGGCCGACGCCACCGTCGCGATGATCGGGCTGGCGGGTGACCTCCGTGCGCACGGTGTGGAGCCGCTGGAACTGGGCACGGAGCGGCCCAGTCTAGACGACGTCTTCCTGGCCCTGACTGCGGCGGAGGAAGGCGGACACCGATGACGACCCTGCGCGGGGCGCTCACCGACAGCGCGATCCTGACCTGGCGCAACGCCATCCGCATCCGCCGGGTGCCTGACCTGTTGGTCTTCACCACGATCCAGCCGGTGCTGTTCGTCGTGCTCTTCGCGTACGTCTTCGGGGATGCCATCACGGTGCCCGGGTCGGACTACCGCGCGTACCTGATGCCGGGCGTCATCGTGCAGAGCGCGGTGTGGGTCTCCGCGATCACCGCCATCGGCCTCGCGGACGACGTGCGACGCGGTATCGTGGATCGTTTCCGGTCGCTGCCGATGGCGGGTGCCGCGGTCCTGGTCGGGCGCACGGCCGGGGATCTGCTCAGCATGGTGCTCGTGGTCCTGGTCTGCGCAGGCGCGGGACTCGCAGTGGGATGGCGGCCGGCCGGCGACGCGGCCGGACTGCTCACCGGTGGCGCGCTGGTTCTGGGCTTCGGGTACGCGCTGACCTGGGTCACCGCCACGCTCGGCCTGGCGGTGCGCAACGCCGAGGTGGCGCAGAGCGCGAGCCTCATCTGGCTCTTTCCGGCCACGTTCCTGTCGAGCGCATTCGTGCCGATCGACCAACTGCCCTCCGGGCTTCGGGGGATAGCGACTTGGAACCCGGTGAGCGCGGTGACGCAGGCCGTCCGAGAGGCGGCCGGTGGGGCCGGCACGGCACCGCCGAACGGATTCGCCGCCGAGCATCCGGTTTGGATGTCGATAGGATGGACTATCGGCATCCTGCTCATGTTCGCGCCGCTTGCGACCTGGAGATACCGACGCTACACAGTCGCCCCACGGTGAGGGAGGATCTCGTGACCGGACATCCCCGTCGCGCTGCCCGACTGGCTGCCAGTGCCCTGGCCGTCGCCGTCTCGATCGGTTCGGCCGGCTGTGGGCGGGACGAGCCGGATCCGGCCCGGTCCGGCCCGCTGGAGCTCGACCGGCTCACCGCTCCGGCCGAGCTGGCCGGCCTGCCCCGTCAGGACACCGGGCGCGACAAACTCCCGCCGCTGGTTGACGGCCCACCCGGGCTCGCCGTGGTGATCAACGGGTACGGCGAGGCGATCCCGCCGCCGCTGACCCTCGAGGCCTACTACGGCAATCCGGTCGGCATCACCTCTGTGGGGCGGGCGTTGCAGTCGCGCCTCGGCGGCGGCACGGCCGCGCCCGGCGCCGAGACCACCTGCCACAGTGGCGCCGACGGGTCGACCACCTGCTGGCGGCGGGCGGACACGCTCGTCGTGACCGTCACCGCCCGCGACGGCCGGTCCGCCGAGCGGACGCGGGACGCCACCGAGCAGGCGTGGGAGGCCGTCACCGGCTGAACGCCGCTGACGTCAGGCGGTGCCTCTCGAGCGGCGGCCGACGGCGTACCGGACGTGCACCGCGTAGCGCGAGTGGTGCACGGCGCGGATCTCCAGGTCGACGTCCCGGTCGAAGCCCTCGAACAGCCGCTTCCCGCGACCGAGGATCACCGGCGCGGTGGACAGGCCCAGCTCGTCGACCACGCCGGCCGCGAGCGCCTGCCGGATGACGTCGGCGCCCCCGCCGATGACCACCGCGCCGTCACCGGCCGTACGCCGGGCCGCCGCCAGCGCCGCGTCGAACCCGTCGACCATGAGGAAACCGGCGTCCGGGTGGGGCTGGTCGGCGGTGCGGTGGGTGAGCACGACCAGGGGCGCCTCGAACGGGTTGCGGCCGCCCCAGGCGCCGGCGGCGTCGTACATGCCCCGGCCGCACAGCGCGGCGCCGGTGCCCGCCAGCAACTCGTCGAAGTACGCGCGGTCCTCGTCGGCCATGCCCGCGCCGGCCTCGCGCGGCGTGTCGTACGTCCACGGCCCGCCCATCACCCAGTGGTGCAGCCGCTCGCCGCCGACACCGAACCCCTGGCCCGCGTGGTCGTCCGGACCGGTGACGTAGCCGTCCAGGGACACGGTGACGAACGCCCGCACCCGGCCCCGCGCTTCGCTGCTGCTCAGGCTTCCTCCCGGAGATCGGAGAACACCGACCCAGTGAAGACCGCGCACCGGCGCCGGACTCATCGCCGCCGTCGGACCGGCGTCAGTCGTGCACCGGGTGTTCGGCCTGGAACGCCAGCCGGCGGTCCGCGCCCGCGGCCAGCTCGGCGAGCACGTCGTCCAGCTCCAGGAACGTCTGCCAGCGCTCCTGGCCGGTGATGGCGGTTAGCCGGTCGACCACGAGCTGCTCCAGATCGGTGACCCGGCGGCCCTTCCACACCTTGTCGGCGAGGCTGACCAGCAGGTCCTCCAACTGCACGCCGGGGGAGTGCCAGGCGGCGTGGGTGACGGCGAAGCGGGCCCGCTCCTCGGGTACGCCGAAGCGCAGCAGCAACTGGTAGCCCGCCTCCTCGTGCGCGGAGCCCGGGCCGGTCAGCTCGGCGGGATGCTCGACCTTGCCGAAGTCGTGCACCGCGGCGCCGAACAGCACCGCCTGCCTGTCGAACGGCACCGCGGCGAACCGGTCGGCGAACGCGGCGGTCAGGTGCCAGGCGACGTCGTGCACCAGCCGCAGGTGCGCGCCCAGGCGCGGCGAAGCGGCGACGGCGGCCAGCAGCTCGACCGCGACGCCGGGCAGCGGGAGCAGCGGCGGGTCACCCGGCTCGGTGAGGGCGCGGCGCAGGGCGTCGGAGGTCATCGGAGCGAGCGTACCGGTCCTCGCCGCTCTCACCGCCGGTGATGGACGAGCAGCCGAACGTGAAGGAGCCGCTCGTCCGATTCCGGTCGATCGATCCACTCGCGAGGGTGAGGGTCACGTCTCTCACGGGGGTTGTCGAATGACAGCAATGAATCGTCGTGCCCTGCTGCGTACCGCCGCGCTGACCGGGGTCGCGGCCGCGACCGGGCTGGCCGCCACGTCCACCGCCGGGGCCGCCGCGCCCGCCGCCGAGGCGGTCAACGGGCCGTGGCTGGTCAGCGTCGGCTGGGGTGTGCTCCAGATCGAACCGGGCCGCACCACTCCACGGGAGCTGCTGCCGAACGGGGACCACGCCAAGACCTCACCGGACGGCCGGTACGTGGCCTGGGTCAACACGGCCCGCTCGGGCGACGGCTCGCTGGAGCCGTTCGTGGCGGTGTACGACCGGATCACCGGCCAGAAGCGCACGCTGCTCGCCGACCCGTTCGGCGTCCGCTACGGCGCGCCGACCTGGTCGCCGGACGGCACCGAGATCGCCCTGGTCACCGGGGAGAACCACGACCGGCTGATCGCCGTCGACGTCGCGACCGGCGGCACCCGCGTCCTGGTCCAGGGGCACTCCATGGCCGACCCGGACTGGTCCCGGGACGGCTCCATGATCGTCCTGCGGTGGCACAGCCGTTCGGAGGGCCCGCAACTGCGCGTGCTCGAACTGACGACCGGCACGGCGCGGCGGCTCTACACGCCCGGGGCACCGGGCGAGCTCTTCGGCTCGCCGGTCTTCATGCCCGACTCCGGGCGCGTGGTGTTCCGCACCGACCGCTGGTATCCCGACCTGGAGTCCAGCAACCACTCGCTGGCGTCGGTGCGGATCGGGGGCACCGGCCTGAAGAGACTCACCGGCGAACCCCGGTTCTACCTGTCGCCGGTGTTCTCCCCGGACGGCCGGTACTGCGCCGCGCTGTCGGTCCCGCCGGAGAACGAGTACCCCGACGGCGGCAACATCATCGTGTCCACCAGCGGCTTCGGCGAGCAGTGGTGGATCCCCGGCGACGAGTACGACGACAGCACCCGGCTGGACTGGGCCCGCGCGCTCTGACGCCCGCCCCCACGCCCGGCGGTGCGGATGTGCGCGCCGCCGGGCGCGACCGGTGCGAGGCTTGGTGCGGACACCGCCGACGGGGCCGGTGTCCGCTGTGGAGGGGTGATGGCCGAGCCGCCGACCGGGACGTCGTCGCACCGCGCGCTGGCGCACGGCCGGCACGCCAACCACCGCCGGTACCACGACGGCGCGGAGGTCGACGGGTACGTCGACGACCCGTACCACCGGGTGCGCCGTGCCGTCGCGGCCCGGCTGATGGCCGAAGGGGTGACCGGCGGCGGGCCGGTGCTGGAACTGGGCTGCGGGCCGCGCGGCATGCTCGACCCGGACGCGCTGCCCGGCCCGCTCGTGCTCGCCGACATGGCCGAGGCGGCGCTGGGCACGGCCCGCGCGGTGACCGGCGGCCGGGCGCTGCCGGTCTGCCTGGACGCCACCCGCGGGCTGCCGTTCCGCGCCGGCCACTTCGCCGGGCTGCTCGCCGGGGAACTGATCGAGCACGTGTACGACCCCCTGGCGCTGCTGCGGGAGTGTCACCGGGTGCTGGCGCCGGACGGGCTGCTGGTGCTCACCACCCCGAATCTGGCGCCGGTGCAGGACCGGCTGGCGTTCCTCGCCGGCCGGGCGCCGCGCCAGGTGGACCCGCTGCACCCCTATCTGTGGCTGCACATCCGCCCGTTCACCGCCTCGCTGCTGCGCCGGACGCTGCGCCGCGCCGGGTTCACGCCGGTGGCCCTGCGCTCCAACGAGGTCGGCTGGCGGCTGCCCGGCGGGCGGTGGGTGGCCTCGCGCCGGCTGGCCCGCGCCGCGCCCGGGCTCGGCGGCTCCCTGATCTGCGCCGCCCGCCGGCAGGGCGGGCCGCCACCGGCCGGAAACAGGGTGTGATGGCGACATTGACAGCGGGCTATCATGGAGGTTCCGTCGTCGACCGGGGGATGTCATGACGCGCCTGCTCGCCTGGGTCGTGACCAATCTCGACGCGTTCATCGGCCTGGTGCTGGCGCTCACGGTGTCCGTGCTCGGCCTGACCAACGCGGTCGACCAGGAGGTCGTCAACAGCGCGATCCTGCTGGTCCTGGGTCTGCTCGCACAGGCGATGCTGCGCGACCGGCTGCGCCGGCGCACCACCGAGCGGGAGGTCCGCCAGGTCATCTCGGACACCCGCGACCGGCTGACCGACCTGGTGCCGCAGATGCAGGAGATCACCGGCCCCGAAGGCGCGCTGAACCGGGCCCGCGAGGCCATCGACAGCGTGTCCATGGTGCGGGTCCTGCACGGCAGCGAGGTCGGGCAGGCGCTCGCCGACGCGCGGCGGCACACCGACCAGTGGAGCTTCAAGGGCGGCACCGGCACCTTCCTGCGCGCGGTCACGCTGCCGGACTGCCTGGAACACGCCCGGCGGCGCAACGCCACGCTCACCGTCGCGATCGAGATCATCGACCCGACCGACGAGGAGGTCTGCGAGCGGTACGCGCGGTTCCGGCGCAGCCTCGACCCGGACGCGCCGGGCGAGCCGTGGACCGTCGACCGCACCCGCAAGGAGTCCTACGCGACGGTGCTGGCCGCCTGCTGGCACCTGCAACGCTCCGGCCTGCTCACCGTCGACGTCCGGCTCTCCGCGCAGATGACCACGTTCCGCTACGACCTCTCCTCCTCCTGCGTCGTCATCACCCAGGAGAACCCGCAGACGCCCGCGCTGCGCATCGACCGCGGCGAGGTCTACTACAACCGCTTCAACATCGAGCTGGACTACAGCCGCCGGCAGAGCCGGCGCGTGCCGATCGAGGCCGCGGCCCAGGTCAAGCTCGACGACGAGCCGTCGGTCGAGCAGGTACGGCGGCTGTTCGCCGCGCTCGGCCTGACGCTGCCCCGCTCCTTCGGCGACCGCGAGGTGGCCGACATCATCGGCAAAGCCGTCCAGGCGAGGAATCCGTACTCATGACCAGTTACACAGACCTCGAACGGGAGATCGACCGGGGCACCCGGCCGGAGCTCCTACGCGGCTGGGTGCTGGACGTGCTCGACGACGTCGCCGAGGGGCGGCGCCCGCTGCGCGCAGTCCGGCACCCGCTCGGCTTCACCTGCCTGCCGGTGGAACGCGACGGCCCCGACGGCGTCTGCGTGCACGCCTGGCCCGCCGACCCGCCGCAGGTGCGCCCGACCACCTCCACCATGCACTCGCACAGCTGGGACCTGCTCAGCCACGTGCTGCACGGCACCGTCCGCAACGAGCTGATCGAGGTCGACGACGAGCCCGCCGACCCGTCCTGGCGGGTCTACGAGGTGCGCAGCCTCGGCGAGGTGGACGAGATGGCCGCCACCGATCGGCTGGTCACCGCGATGACCGCCACCGTGGAGACGCACTCGGCCGGCGACTCGTACGCGCTGCGCGCCGGCGGCTTCCACACCTCGGAGGTCGACGCCGGTGAGCCGGCGGTGACAGTGGCGCTCGGCCGGACCACTCCCGGCGCGTGCGACCTGAGCCTCGGCGCGGTGGACGGGCGCAGCCACCGGGTACGCCGGGACCGATGCGACGCGGCGGAGACCGCGCGGATGGCGCGGGCGATCGCGCGACTTGTGGCACGGGGCTGACTGGCTGGAGGAGCCATGGACGTGGAGCCGAGCAGAGGCGGGCCCGACCTGCGCGAGGCGCACCGGTTCGCGGTGGAGGCCGCCCAGGCGGCGGGTCGGCTGCTGCGCCGGGGCACCCGGGGGGACGTGCACGCCCGGGTCAAGAACGACACCGGCGACCTGGTCACCGACCTCGACCTGGCCGCCGAGCGGCTGATCGTCGACCGGATCCGGGCCCGCTGGCCGGAGCACGGCGTGATCGCCGAGGAGGGCGGCGAGTACGCTCCGGACACCGCCTTCGCGTGGCTTGTCGACCCGCTCGACGGCACCAACAACGTGGCGATCGGGCTGCCCGCGTACGTGGTCGGGATCGCCCTGTGCGACAACGGCTCGCCGGTGCTCGGCGTGGTCCACGACCCGGTCGCCGGCCGTACCTGGTCGGCGGTGCGGGGCCGGGGCGCGTTCGTGCACACCTCCGGCGCGGCCGGGCGGCCGCTGCGCGCCGCGCACCGCCCGGTGCCGCCCGCTCCGGTGCTGGCCTGGACCCAGGGGCACGAGGTACGCCGGGACGACAGCACCGCCCGGGCACTGAAGGTGGTGCTCGACACGACCGCCCGCCGGGTGCTGCAACTGTGGGCGCCGCTGCTGTCCTGGGTGATGCTGGCCCGCGGCGACATCGACGGCATCGTCGGCTACCGGCCCGAGGCGGTCGACCTGCCCGCCGGGATGCTGCTCGCCGTCGAAGCCGGCATGGCGGTACGCGCGCTCGACGGCGGCACGTTCGACGACAGGTACGGCTGCCCGGCGGACCAGCGCAGTTTCGTGGCGGGGCCGCCGGAGACCATCGACCGGCTGGTCAAGCTGGTCACCGCGGCACAGTGGATCGAGCCGCAGGTGCGCCGCCTCACCCCGGTCAGCCTCGGCTCGGTCGGCTGGTGAGGCGCGATCCGCTAGCCTCGGCCGGATGGCCGCCAAACAGCTCAAGCTCGGGCTCCGGGTCCGCGACCTGGACCGCTCGCACCGGCTCTACCGGCGACTCGGCTTCAAGGAGATCCCGAACGCCGAGCAGACGAACCTGCGCTACCTGACCTTCGGTCACACCTGGCTGATTCTGTCCGACCTGCACCGCCACGGCCACCACAACGCGCAGCGGGAACGCGACGTCAAGGCCGGGCCGCCGGGGCTCGGTGTCGTGCTCACAGTGCCCACCGCGGACCTGGACGCCACGTACGCGCTGTGGCGCGACGAGGGGCTGCCGGTCACGCTCGAACCCGAGGACGTGGGCTGGGCGCGGATCTTCTACGGGCTCGACCCGGACGGCTACGAGGTGATGTTCGAGCAGTTCCATCCGGCGTCGCGCTCCGCCGACGCCTGACGGGCGTCGCGGCGGGTCAGGGCCTTGACGGCGTCTGGGCGGCCAGGAAGTCCGCCCAGGTCCGCACGCCCCTCGCGGCGCCCGGCCGGGCCAGGTTCGCGCCCTGGCGGTACGCCCGGCCGGCCCGCCCGGGGATGCGGACCGGCAGTCGCGCGCGGCGCTTCCCGGTGGCCGCCAGGTAGCCGGTCAGCAGCTCACCGATCCCGTACGTGTGCGGCCCGGCCAGATCCGGCACCAGCCCGGCGGGCGCGCCCGACGTCAGCTCGGCCAGCCGGGCCGCCACCTCGGCGGCGTCGACCGGCTGCAACCGCAGGCCGCCCGGCACCGGCGCCACCGGCAGCCGGGTCATCGCCGTCAGCATGGTCAGCACCAGGTCGTGCGCCTGCGCGGCGCGCAGCACGGTCCACGGGACGCCGGAGTCCGCCACCGCGCGTTCGGCGTCGAGCTTGGACCGCATCCAGGCAAGCGGCACCCGGTCGGCGCCGGTCACGGAGATGTGCACCAGATGCGTCACCCCTGCCCGGCGTGCGGCCCGGACCAGGTGGGCGGCGGCCCGGTCGTCGCCCTTCGCGCCGCCGGCCAGGTGCAGCACCGTGCGCACCCCGCGCAGGGCGGGGCCGAGGTCGGCGCCGCTGAGCAGGTCGGCGGTCACGTGGGTGACGCCGTCGCCGGACCGCCCGCCGCGCCGGCTGAGCACCCGCACGGGGTGCCCGGCGGCGCGCAGCAGCGGTACGACGTGCCGGCCGATCGTGCCGGTGCCGCCGGTGACCAGGATGTGTGGGTTCATCGTCTTCCCCTCCGTCGCCTGTGCTGCCACGTCGACCCGCGGCGGCCCGCCGACGTGACAGATGTGACAGCGGTCACCTCCGGTCACATCAGCGGGCCGTGGCGGGTCGAGACGACGTGCGGGAGGGGAGGCTCAGGTGATGGACCACGGGCTGGCGGAGCGGTTCGAGCGGGAGCGGCTGCGGCTGCGCGCGGTGGCCTACCGGCTGCTCGGCTCGCTCACCGACGCCGAGGACGCCGTGCAGGAGACCTGGCTGCGGCTGGCCCGCACCGACCCGGCCACCGTGGACAACCTGGACGCCTGGCTGACCACTGTGGTCGCCCGGGTCAGCCTGAACACGCTCCGGTCCCGCGCCGCCCGCCGGGAGGATCCGCTGGACGTCCGCCTGCCCGACCCGGTGGTGGACACCGGCGCCGACGACCCGGCGCACGCCGCGGTCCTCGCCGACTCGGTGGGGCTGGCGCTGCTCGTGGTGCTGGACACGCTGACCCCGGCCGAGCGGCTCGCGTTCGTGCTGCACGACATGTTCGGGGTGCCGTTCGACGAGATCGGCCCGCTCGTCGACCGCTCACCGGCGGCGGCCCGGCAGCTCGCCAGCCGGGCCCGCCGCCGGGTACGCGGACAGGCGCCCGCGCCCGACCCGGACCTGACCCGGCAGCGGGCGGTGGTCGACGCCTTCCTCGCCGCCGCCCGCGACGGCGACCTCGACGCCCTGGTGGCGGTGCTGCACCCGGACGTGGTGCTGCGTTCCGACGCCGGCAGCGCCCGTGCCCGGCACACCGTCGTGCTCACCGGCGCGACGGTGGTGGCAGCGCAGGCCACCACGTTCGGCCGGCTGTTCCCGCACGCCCGGCCGGTGCTGGTCAACGGCGCCGCCGGGGTGCTGGTGAGCGCCGGGGACCGCCCGCTGTCGGTGATGGCGTTCACCGTCACCGGCGGACGGATCGCCGCCGTGCACGTGATCGCCGACCCGCGCCGGCTGGCCGCGCTCGGTCTCGCCGGCTGACCCGGAGCCGCTTCAGTCGACCAGAACCAGGTTGGCCATGTCGACCACCGGCCGGAAACCCAGCCCGGCGTAGAGCCGGTTCGACACCGGGTTGGCCTGGTCGGTGAACAGGCACACCCGCGCCCCCTCGGCGGTGAGCAGCCGGCACACCTCGGCTACCGCGTTGCCGGCCCAGCCGCGTCCGCGCTGCTCGGGAGGCGTGTAGACCGGTCCGACACGGGCCACGCCGTACGACGGCGGGTTGGCGGCGGTCAGGTGCACCGGGACGCCCGACCCGTCGGTCCAGAACCAGACCCGCCCGTCCCGGATGCGGCGCAGCAACTCGGCGCGGTCGGGCGTCTCGTGTGCGCTGGTGCCGGGTGGGCGGCCCGCCTGCTCGTCGGCGTCGGCCGTGAACGCGCCGAACCACGCGGCGACCAGGTCGACCTCGTCCGGCCCGGCGGCCCGCAGCGCGCCGGGCACCGGGGCCGGTGGCGCCAACTGGTCCAGCACATGCAGCCGGGTGTGCTGGGCGACCTCGACCCGGCCGCCGTCGAGGCGTGCGGCCTCGTCGGCGCAGGCACGTGCGGCGGGCAGCGCTCCGTTGACCGCGCGGACCCGCTCGCCGCGCCGGTGCCACGCACGGGCCAGCGCCACGGCGGCCTCCGGCGGCATCGGCAGCAGGAACGGCGGTCGCGGCGGGAACGGCGCGGTACGCATCGCGGCGCCCACCACCGCCCCGGAGCCGTCGCGCACCACCAGCCACCAGTCGTCCTCGGGCAGCGCGACGCCCTCGGCGCGGCGGGCCGCCATCCGGCGCGTGACGCTGGCGACGACGGTGTTGATCACCGGGTCGGCGGCCAGGTACGCCTCGGCGGCGGCGAGGAACTCGTCCGGGTCGGTGCAGAAGTGCAGGGTGGGCGCGACGGTCATGCGGGCACGGTAGTCACTGCCCACGGCCGGGTCGTAGCGGTTTTCCCGCCCCGGGTCAGGGGGCGATGCGCAGCCGGCGGATGTGGGTGTCGTCGTACTCCTCGAACCGGAACCGCAGCCCTGCGAACGGGCTGCCGGGGAAGTCGCCGCTGATCGTCGCCGTCACCACCGTGCCGGCCGGCGTCTGCTCGACGTCGGTGATCTCGTACGACACCAGCGGCGTGCCGCTGCGCCAGGCGCGGATCTCCGCGACCCCGCGGTGGGTGCGGCCCTCGTCCTCAACCACCGCGTCGTCGGCGAACAGCGCCAGGTAGGGCTCCTTGTCGGCCTGGCCGGCGAGCGCGAAGTAGCGGCGGACGATCTCGGGCGGGTTGCTCATGGGCGCGATGCTAGGCGCCGGGACCGACAAGAAGCGCCGTGACGGTGGCGGCGGTGGCCAGCACGGCGAGCGCGGCGCTGGTCGCCACGAACCGGCCCAGCGGCACGCCCACCCCGGCGGCCCGGCAGCGCTCGTACCAGATCAGTGTCGCCAGCGACGCCCACGGCGTGGCCAGCGGACCCACGTTCGTGCCGATCAGCAGCGCCAGCAACTGGGTGTGCCGGTCGGCCGCGATCACCGCCTCGCCGGCCAGGTACGCGGGCAGGTTGTTCACCACGTTGCTGAACAGCGCGCCGACCGCGCCCGCCCGCAGCGCGCCCTCCGCGCCCGGGTCGGTGCCGATGAGCGTGCCCATCACGGTGTCCAGGCCGTACCGGCCGATGGTCTGCACCACCAGGAACAGTCCGGTCACGAAGACCAGCAGCCGCCACGGCACCAGCGCGAGCCGCAGCCGGTGCCGGGCCCGGACCGCGAAGCCCGCGACGAGGATCGCGGCGGCCACCCCGGAGGCGACGCCGATCTCCACCCCGGCGAGGATCCCGGCGACGAACAGCAGGCAGGCGGCGAGCGCCGTGCGGTAGAGCACCCGGTCCGGCGGCACGTACGGCGGCGGCGGGTCGAACGGGTCGGCCCCGGCGCGCGCCGGACGCCAGTACCACCACCACAGCAGCAGCGCGGTCACCGCGACGGCGACGAGCTGCGGCCACCACATCCGGGCCGCCCACGGCACCGGGTCCAGATCGACCCGGTCACTGGCCAGGATGTTCGTCAGGTTGGACACCGGCAGCAGCAGGCTCGCCGTGTTCGCCAGCCACACGGTGGTCATCGCCAGCGGCGTCGGCGGCACGTTCAGCGCCCGGGCCAGCGCGATCATCACCGGCGTGAGCAGGACCGCCGTGGTGTCCAGGTTGAGCGCGATCGTGGTCACCGAGGCGAAGCCGACGCAGAGCCAGAACAGGGCCCGGAAGCTGCCCCGCGCGGTCACCGCGACCCGGGTCGCGAGCGCGTCGAACACCCCGGCCACAGCGGTCAGCTCGGCCAGCACCACCACCGTGCCGAGGAAGATCAGGATGGGGACGATCCGCCGCATGGTCGCCTCGGCGTCGGCGCGGGGCAGCAACCCGGTGAGCACGCACACCAGCCCGACCACGGCCAGCCCGATCGCGATCCAGTCCAGCACGTGCAGACGGCCCCAGCGGGATCGGTCGGGCACGGCGTTCGGCGGATCGCCGGGGGTCTCCACGAGTGACGATCCTCGCACACGGCGGTGCGGGCGCAGGAGCCCGACGTGGTCGCGATCCGGGCTGCCGAGGGTGTCGATCTGTTGACCGTCGGTGGCCATAATGACCATGTGGCTGTAGGCGCGCACCCCACCCGGTCCGATCGCCCCATCGACTTCTTCATCAGTTACTCCCCGGCCGACGAGCGCTGGGCGACGTGGCTGGCGTGGGAGTTCGAGGCGGCCGGTTACCGCACGCTGCTGCAGGCGTGGGACTTCGTGGCCGGCACCAACTTCATCGACTTCATGGACCGTGGCGTCCGTGAGGCCGAGGTGGTGGTGGCGGTGCTGTCCGAACGCTACCTGCACTCCACCTACGGCAAGCTGGAGTGGCAGGCCGCGCTGCGCGCCGACCCGGACGGCACCGGCAACAAGCTCGTCACGGTACGCGTCGAGGACTGCCCGATCGACGGGCTGCTCGCCACCATCACCTATGTGGACCTGGTCGGTGTGGACGATCCGGCGCAGGCCCGCAACCGGGTGCTCGACCGCATCCGTGAGGCGCTCGACGGCCGGGCCAAACCGATGCGGCAGCCGGCGTTCCCGCACCACCCGGCCGACCCGCACGGGGTGCTCGCCGCGCCGGCCGCCGGAGCGCCCGCGCCCCGCCGCGCCCGGCGTACCCCGATCAACCCGCCGCCGTTCCCGCCGGCCGCCGTGGCGCCGCCGACCGCCCGGGACACCGTCACCGTGCTCCAGGTCGCCGGGCCGCGCTTCGGCCGGGGCGTGATCACCCCCGGCGCGCCGGTCACCCCCGGCGAGGTGCAGGAACACCTGATGGGTGACCTCACGCTGCTGATGAACGACGGCGTGCCCCGGCCGGACCTGCTCGTCGTCGCCGGCAACCTGACCGAGTCGGGCAGCCCGCGCGAGTTCTCCGACGCGCTGAGCTTCCTCACCGGCCTGCGGGTGCTGCTCGGGCTGGAGCCGCACCGCCTGATCGTGGTGCCCGGGCCGCGTGACGTGACCATGGCGGCCTGCCGCGCGTACTTCGCCACCTGCGAGGCCGACGACGTCGACCCGCAGCCGCCGTACTGGCCGAAGTGGCGGCACTACGCGCGCCTGTTCGACGACCTCTACCAGGGCCTCGACGACCGGATCTTCGACAGCGAGCAGCCCTGGACGCTGTTCCCGGTCCCGGACCTGCGGGTGGTGGTGGCCGGGCTGAACTCCACCATCGCCATCACCCACCGCGAGGAGGACCGGTACGGCTTCCTCGGCGAGGCGCAGTCCAGCTGGTTCGCCCAGCGGCTGCGCCACTACCAGCAGTCCGGCTGGCTGCGGCTGGGCGCGATGGCGCACGCCCCCGGGGCGCGCAGCCCGTACGCCGACGAGGTGCCGCCGGACCCGGTGTCGCTGCGCGACCGGGGCGCGGTCAACCGGCTGGTCGGCCCGATGCTCAACCTGCTGCTCTCCGACGCCGCGCCGTCGGCGCGGGTGGACCCGGTGGTGCCGCTGGCCGCGGCCCCCCGCGACGGCCGGGCGCAGGTGCTGCGGCTCGGTGGCGACGGCATGACCCGCTGGGTGCTCGGCCGCGACGACCGCCTCGACTCCGGCACGGTGACGGCGGTGAACTGGCCGGGTGCCGAGGCCACCTTCGGCGCGTCCGGTCCGGCCCAGGTGCCCGACCCGCGCCGCCCGGTCGCGGTCGAGGGAGCCACCCAGGGCGCGGCGGTGGCCGCCGCGCCGGTCGCCCCGGTGCAGCGCCTGCTGGACCGGCTCGCCGAGGTCTGCGAGGCCCGCTACGACCGGGTGGTGGTACGCCGCGTCGACACCGACCCGCCGCACCTGTACATCAGCTACCGCTCCGACGGCGTGGTCCGCCAGCAGCGGGTCGGCGCGCACGTGGGCACCCCCACCGCCGCCGACGTGGACGTCTTCGCCCGCCGGGTGCACGCCACCGACCCGGACATCGCCTCCGAGCTGGTCTACGACGGTGACCGGGTGCCGCGCGGACTGGCCGAGGAGGCGCAACGCCGGGGCGTGCGCGTGCTGCACCTGACCGAGTTCCAGGGCCTGCTCGACCTGCGCGAGTACGTCGCCGCGCAGACCGCCCGCCTGCAGGCCGACCGGCTCTACCCGCCCGGGCAGTACGTGCCGCAGCGCTACCGCCACCTCGTCGGCGCCGACCAGCGCGTGCGCGACGACGTGGTGGACGAGCTGCTGGAGACCGTCTCCGCCCCGGACGGCCGGTTCGTGCTGGTGCTCGGCGACTTCGGCCGCGGCAAGACGTTCGCGCTGCGGGAGGTGGCCCGGCGGCTGCCCACCGCCGCGCCCGACCTGATCCCGATCCTGGTCGAGCTGCGCGCGCTGGACAAGGCGCACTCCGTCGACGGCCTGGTCGCCGCGCACCTGGCCAACCACGGCGAGCAGGTCATCGACCTCAAGGCGTTCCGCTACATGCTGCGCCAGGGCCGCATCGTGCTGCTCTTCGACGGGTTCGACGAGCTGGTCGCCCGGGTCACCTACGACCGGGCCGCCGACCACCTGGAGACGCTGCTGCAGGCCGCCGAGGGCAACGCGAAGATCGTGGTGAGCAGCCGGACCCAGCACTTCAAGACCAACTCCCAGGTGCTGACCGCGCTCGGCGAGCGGGTCGGCCTGCTGCCGCACCGGCGCGTGCTCGCCGTGGAGGACTTCACCCCCGGGCAGATCGAGGCGTTCCTGCGCAACCGGTACGGCGGCGACGAGCGGGCCGCCCGCGAACGGATGGACCTGCTCGCCGGGGTCAAGGACCTGCTCGGGCTCTCCCGCAACCCGCGCATGCTCGGCTTCATCGCCAACCTCGACGAGGGGCGGCTCGCCGCCGTCGCCGGCGCGGGCGGCACGTTCAGCGCCGCCGCGCTGTACCGGGAGATCCTGGAGTCCTGGCTGGACTTCGAGGAGCGCCGCACCCAGGGCATCCCCGGCGCGCCGGTGAGCCTGCGCCGCCCCGAGCTGTGGCAGGCGGTGAGCCGGCTGGCGTTCCAGCTCTGGGAGAGCGGCGAGGCGTACCTGCGGCTGGCCGAGCTGGCCGAGTCCACCGGCCAGCTCGCCGGCCGGGCCGACTCGCGGCTGTCCGGCCCGCAGGCGGCGCACGCGGTCGGCGCGGGCAGCCTGCTGGTCCGCACCGACGACGGGCTGTTCGGGTTCATCCACACCTCGGTCATGGAGTGGCTCGTCGCCGAGGGCGTGGCCGAGCAGCTCAACCGCGGCGAGGAGCCGGCCGCGCTGGCGGTGCGGTCGCTGTCCGCGCTCGCCGTGGAGTTCCTCGGCGACCTCGCCGACCCGGCCCGCTGCACCGCCTGGACCGCGCGGGTGCTCGGCGACGAGTCGGCGGGGGAGACGCTGCGCGCCAACGCGCTGCGGCTGTCCGCCCGGCTGCGCCTGCCCGACCGGGCCGACCTGCGCGGCGCGGTGCTGCGCGGCGAGGACCTGTCGCACCGCGAACTCGCCGGGGCCGACCTGACCGGCGCCGACCTGACCGACGCGCGGCTGATCGCCACCAACCTGACCGAGGCGCGGCTGGAACACGCCCGCCTGCGCGGCGCCCGCCTGGACCAGGCCCGCCTCGCCGGGGCGGATCTGCGCGACGCGGAGCTGGCCGGGGCGCGGCTGTTCCGTACCGACCTGCGCGGCGCGCGCGTCGCCGGCAGCAGCTGGCACCGCACCGCGCTCATCGACGTCAGCGCCGACGCGGCGCTGCTGCGCGCCCCGGAGCTGCGCGGTGCCGTCGTCGCGCCGGGCCGTCCGGTCGCGCCCGGCCTGGCCCCGCCCGCCGTGGGCGTCGGCTACGGCTTCGAGGTGGGCCGGCTGCCGGTGCCGGTGGCGTACAGCCCGGACGGCGCGGTGCTCGCCGTCGGCAGCGACGACGGCGGCGTGCTGCTCTGCGACACCGCCACCGGGCTGCCGGTACGCACGCTCCAGGGACACCGGTCCCGGGTGTACGCGGTCCGCTACGACGCCGCCTCCCACCAGCTCGTCACCGGCGCGGCCGACCTCACCGTACGGCTGTGGGACGCCGACCACGGCGACGTGCGGCACGTCATCGAGGACGTCTTCGCCGGCTGGGTCTGGCCGCTGCTCACCGACGGCCGCCGGGGCCGGCTGGTGGTCGGCGACGCGGCCGGCGTGGTCCGGCTGTACGACACCCGCACCGCCCGGCTGCGCCACGAGTGGCCCGGCCACGCCGCGCCGATCTGGGGCACCTCGTTCAGCCCGGACGGCCGGCGGGTCGTGGTGGCCGACAGCGCCGGCACGGTACGCGGCTGGGACATCCCCACCGGTCGCCTGGCCTTCGAGGTGCGGGAGCCGGAAGTCGTCTACCGGGTGGCGCACACGCCGGACGGGCGGCTGCTGGCCGCGGTCGGGCAGCACGGCCGGGTCTGGATCCGCCGGGCCGGCGACGGCGAGCTGCTGCGCTCGCCGCGCGGCCACGAGGCCGACGTGTACGCCCTCGACATCCACCCCGACGGCACGCTGATGGCCACCGGCGACACGCACGGCGCGCTGCGGCTGTGGGAGACCGAGACCGGCCGGCCGGTCCGGGTGCTCGGGCGGCAGCGGGGCGCCATCTACAGCGTCCGGTTCAACGGCGACGGCAGCCTGCTCGCCACCGCCGCCAGCGACGGCGCGATCCAGCTCTGGGACACCGACGACGGGCAGGTCCGGCACGAGCTGACCCGGCACCGCGGCTCGGTGTGGCCGGTGGTCTGGCGGCCGGACCAGAACCAGGTGGCCACCAGCAGCAACGACGGCACCACCCGGCTGTGGGACGTGCGCTCCGGGCAGCTCCAGCACACGCTGCGCGGGCACGGCCGCCGGGTCACCGCGCTGTCCTTCCGCGACGACGGGGAAGTGCTCGCCGCCTGCGGCAACGACGGCGTGATCCGGCTCTGGGAACCGCGTACCGGCCGCCTGCTGCGGCAGCTCGCCAGCCCCGCCGACCGGCTGCTGTCGGTGGTGTTCTGCCCCGAGGAGTCGCTCGTCGCCTCACCCAGCGGCGACGGCGGCGTGCACCTGTGGAACACCGACACCGGCGCCGACGAGCGGGAACTCAACGTGGACACCGACCACGTCTGGGCGGTCGCGTTCAGCCCCGACGGCGACGCGCTGGCCACGGCGAACGACGACGACACGGTACGCCTGTGGTACCGCCGTACCGGCCGGCACTTCGCCACGCTCACCCCGCACCGGGGCCGGGTGCGCACTGTGGCGTTCAGCCCGGACGGCGAGACCATCGCCACCGGCTGCGACGACCAGACGGTACGGCTCTGGGACGCCGCCACCGCCACCTGCCGGATGACGCTGGAGCACCACACCGACCGGGTCTACTCGGTCGGCTTCAACAGCGAGGGCACGCTGCTCGCAAGCGCCGGCAACGACGGCACGGCGGTGGTCTGGGACGTGCACACCGGCCAGCCGCGCGTCGTGCTCACCGGACACGACGGCCGCCTCTGGTCGTGCGCGTTCAGCCCGGACGGCAACCTGCTCGCCACTGCCGGGGACGACCTGGTGATCCGGCTGTGGGACCCGGTCACCGGCCGCCTGCACGGCACCCTGGCCGCGCACACCCGGCGCGTCTGGTCGGTGCACTTCAGCCCGGACAGCAGCCTGCTCGCCAGCGCCGGTGACGACGGCACGGTACGGCTGTGGGACGTGGCCGACCCGGAGCACGCCCAGCTGCGGACCACGCTGATCGGCCTGCCGGACGGGTGGGCGGCGGTCAGCCCGGACGGCCGCTACAAGCTGGACGGTGACCCGGGCGGCCAGTTCTGGCACGTCATCGGCACGTGCCGGTTCGAGGTGGGCGAGCTGGACCCCTACCTCACCCAGGTCCGCCGCCTACCCGTGGACGCCCCCTTCTGACCCCCGCGTCCTCCGCCCGCCCCGCCCGCCCCGGTGATCAAGGAGTTTGTGTCCGGATCAGACGTCGTCTCCGACACGAACTCCTTGGTCAACTCCGGCAGGCGGGGGAGGCGGGGCGGCAGGTCCGGTCCAGCGGACCTCGCCGTCCTGCCACACGTCGGTGGGGGCCAGGCCGCAGGCCGTGGCCACCGCGGCCGACGCGCGGTGGTCGGGATGGACGTGGGCCACGAGGGTACGCACACCGCGCCGCCCCAGCCAGCCGGCCATTCCACGGGCGGCCTCCGTGGCGATCCCGCGCCCCTGCCACTGTGTTCCCACCACCCAGGCGATCTCCGCGACCGGTCCCGCGGTGGCCGGTGTCGCCTCGTCGAGGTGCCGGTGCCCGACTGCCCGCGCGCCGGCCGTGGCGGTGTCCGCCACCGTCCCGTGTGGTTCGGTGACCGTGGCCTGGACGAAGCCGGTCAGCCGGCAGCAGTCCCGGAGCTGAATCACCCAGTTGCACCACGACTCGGCCGGGTCGGGCGAGCCGGCGACCAGCCGTTCGTAGCGGGCCCGCAACGCCGCCGGGCAAGCGGGCTCGCCGCCGATGAACGTGTGCAGCGCCGGGTCGGCGAGAACGGCGGCCATCTCCTGGGCGTGCTCGACGGCCAGGTGCAGCAGGTTCAGCCGTGCGGTGGGGATGGGTTCCGGCGTGAACCCGCTCATCGACGTCAGCGCGCCGGTCAGTTCATCCATGATCGCGCTTCCAGAAGATCGATGACCTGGTCTCGCGGCAGCGAAACGGACCTCACGGTATCCCAGACCGCAACGCCATTCGTGCCCCCCAGGACAGCCAGCCCTGCTGATCTTGCAGTTTGTGCCCGGGCAGATGGGACATTCGCGTCACCGCTCGGGCCGAAAGTGCAAGATCGCGGGGGAGGGGCGGCGGGGGAGAGGGCGACGCCGGGGCGGGCGGTTCGTGCCGCCCGCCCCGGCCCGGGACGCCGGTCAGCGGCGCCACTTCTGGTTGGCGGCGCCGGTGCAGTCCCAGATCTGCAGCCGGGTGCCGTCGGCCGAGCTGGGACCGGTGGCGTCCAGGCACTTGTTGGCCTGAGGGTTCACGATGTCGCCGGCCGCGCTGAACACCCACTTCTGCGCGCCTGTGCCGTTGCAGTCGTAGAGCTGCACCTTGGCGCCGCTCGCCGTGGACCCGGCCGCCACGTCGAGGCACTTGCCGAGCGCGCGTACCGAGCCGTCGGCGTTCCAGCTCCAGCGCTGGACGGCGGTGCCGTTGCAGGCCCAGAGCTGCACGGGCGTGCCGTTGGCGGTGTCGGCACTGGCCACGTCGACGCACTTGTTGCCGTACCCGACGATCTGCCCGCCGGTGCCCCCGCCGCCGTTGTCCCAGGCCTGCACCCGGACGTAGTCGATGGTCATGGTCTGTGGGAACGTGGTGCTGCCGTCCGGCGAGCCGGGCCAGTTGCCGCCGACAGCCACGTTCATGATCATGAAGAACGGGTGGTCGAAGACCCAGCGGTTGCCGCCGATGTCGGCGGGCGTCTTGCGCGAGTAGGCCACGCCGTCGAGGTACCAGGTGATCGAGTCCGGCGCCCAGTCCACAGCGAAGGTGTGGAAGGCATCGGCGAGCGCCTGCCCGCCCGGTAGCGAGGTGGACGCGCCGACGCCGCTGCCGCCGGAGTAGCCGGGGCCGTGCAGCGTGCCCCAGACGGTCGACGGCGCGTAGCCGACGTTCTCCATGATGTCGATCTCGCCGCTGCCGGGCCACGGGTTCGTGCCGATGTCGTTGCCGAGCATCCAGAACGCCGGCCACAGTCCCTGTCCACGCGGGACCTTGATGCGCGCCTCGAACCGCCCGTACGCCTGGGCGAACGTGCCGTTGGTGAGCAGCCGGGCCGAGGTGTACTGGCAGCTTCCGTACCAGCACGAGTAGCCGGCCGGGTTCTCCTTGCGGGCGGTGATGACCAGGTTGCCGTTGCCGTCGAGCGCGGCGTTGCGGGTGCTGTTGGTGTAGTACTGCAACTCGTTGTTGCCCCAGCCGCCGCCCCCGATGTCGTAGCGCCACTTGCTCGCGTCGGGCGCGGCGCCGGCGGGACCGTTGAAGTCGTCGGACCAGGTGACCGCGCCGGGGGCGGCGATCGCGGGGGAGTGGGGGACGGCGGCGAGGGCGGCGGTGAGGCCGACCGCTGTCACCACCAGGGCGGCGAGGGTACGGATGGTGCGCACGGGGCGCCTCCTGCGGGGGTGGTGGCTGTTCCCGTCACGGCGGCCGGCCCCACCCAACGGTAAACAAACCATACAAATAGACTTCGATGAAGGTATGAACGAAGTCGGTCGATGTCAAGAGAGCGTTTCCCGCTGGCGCTCCGACGTCGGCTCGGGCTCGCGCTGCCGCACCACAGCGGGGCGGCGCATGTCCCGCCACGGGCCGCCCAGCAGCGGCGTGAGCACCACAAGCAGGTAGCAGGCGCCCATCACGACCAGCGTGGACGTGGGGCCGAACCGGTCCGCGGCGAATCCCGCGCCGACCGCGCCGGCCGGCATGGCCGCCCACGCGCCCGCGCCGATCACGCCGTACACCCGGGCCCGCATGGCCGGCGGCACCCGCTCCAACTGGACCGCGCCCATCAGCGGGTTGAGCGCGCCGGCGGCCAGCCCGGCCATCGCCACCACGGCGGCCACCACCGGCAGCGGCGGCGCGGCGGCGAGCGCCCACAGTGGTGGGGCGCCGCACAGCACGTACGCGGTGACGAACGTGGCCCGGCGGGGCAGCCGGTGCCCGATCGCGCTGAACACCAGCGAGCCGACCAGCGCCCCACCACCCATGACGCCCACCAGCAGGCCGAACGCGGCCGGCCCGCCGAGTTCCCGTTCGGCGACCACCGGCAGCAGCACGTTGCTCTTCGCCGCGTCGAACAGGTTCGTCACCAGCACCAGCAGGACCATGGCGCGCAGCAGCGGCTCGCGGACCAGGAAGCGCAGCCCGGCGGCGAACTGCCGCCAGTAGCCGCCGGTCTCCGGCTCGCTCCCGTCGTCGGACGGTCGCAGCCCACGCGGCACCAGCAGCGTCACCACGAGGGCCGACACGGCGAAGGTCACCGCGTCCAGCGCCAGTACCGGCACCGCCCCGAACACGCCGACCAGCAGGCCGGCCACGGGTGCGCCGATCATCCGGGCGCCGCGCGAGGTCGCGTCCTCCCACCCGGCCGCCCGCTCGATCGGCACACCTGCCGCCGCCGCGGCCTCCGGCAGCAACGCGGTGCGCGCGGTCTGCCCCGGCGTGTCCAGCAGTCCGCTGACGAAGACCAGGGCCAGCAGCGCCGGGAACGGCAGGCCGACGGTGGCGTGCAACAGGGGTACGGCGGCGATGGTCACGCCGGAGACCACGTCGGCGAGCACGCTGGAGCGCCGGTAGCCGATCCGGTCGACGAGCACGCCGCCGAACGCGCCGCCGAGCACCACCGGCGCGGTGGCGAACGCCCCGGCCAGCCCGGTGGCGGCCGGTGAGCCGGTTTCGGCCAGCACGTAGAGCGGCAGCGCGATGAGCGTGAGCACGTTGCCGGTCAGCGAGACGGCGTGCCCGATAAGCAGTCCGGCCAGGGGCCGGCGGTCGCGGTTCACTGCGGCCCCCGGTACGCCTGCCAGATCAGCGTGACCATCTCGGCGCCGGCTCGGCCGGGTGCGCCGCGCTCCTGCCAGCGCCGGCCCAGCGCGGACAGTTCGTCGCGCAGCTCGACCAGTTCCTCCGGTGTCAGGCGCAGCACGATGTCGCTGCTGGTGGTGCCGCGTACCCAGGCCGGGTCGAGGCTCGCCTCGGAATCCAGGTACGCCTGGTAGCGGTCCACGTAGCGCTGCATGGCGGCCTGGCGCAGCAGGTTGCCGGCGAGCCGGCGCTCCGGGTCGTCGAGCAGTTCGAGCGGATCCCAGTCGGTGGTGGCGTGCGCGGCCCGCCACCACCGCTCGCGCCGGTCCCGGGCGAGTTCGGGGGCCTCGGTCACGAAGCCGTGCTCGGCCAGCTTGCCGACGTGGTAGCTGACCGAGCCCACCGCCTCGCCGGTCCGCTCGCTGAGCATGCCGACCGTCTGCGGGCCGCGCAGGCGCAGCTCGCCGAGCAGCCGCAGCCGGGTGGGGTGGGCCAGCGCCCGCATGGCTCGCGGGTCGCTCACTCGCCGGTTGCCGGTTCCGTCCGTCATGCCGCCAGGCTAGACCGACAAGGAATGATGTACAAGGAGTCTTGTATTTATCGCGCGTCCGCCGGCGTGTGGCGGTACAGGTCGCGCAGCAGGCACACCTCGGACAGGTGGTGGATCACCTCCCGGTTGATGTGCAGCACGAGGGTGGCCATCGGGACGTCGGCGAACGGCCCTTCGGCCGGGCCGCAAGGGCGCGCCAGACCGTCCTCGCCGAGCGCCTCGACCCCTGCCGTCCAGGCGGCGTACTCCTCGTCGAGCTGGGCCAACGCGCCGGCGGCGGTCGGGGAGTAGGGGAACGAGGCGTAGTCGGTCGGCGCGCGGCCGAAGTGCGACGCGTTGCGCATGGCGAGCACGCCGACGATGACATGGGCCAGCCGCCAGGCGATGGTGGTGAACGGCGGCGGGTCCGGCTGCGGCAGCGCGAAGTCGATCGCCGGGATGCCGCCGTCGCCGCGCGGACGCACGCTCCAGCAGCCGGGGACCGGCTCCCAGAGGTATTCGGCGTCGGTGAGTCCGGCGAGGCGGTCCCGCAACTGGTAGGTCCAGTGCCAGGTGAGCTGCTCGCGGAGCAGCGGGTTCCAGGTCAGGTCGGTCATGCGCTCAGCCTGCCATCGGCCTGGGACAGAAAACGGCGCGCTCAGCCCCGCCGCGCGGTCGTCCGGCCCTTGAGCCGGCGACCCATCTCCCGCGCGATCTCCCGCTTGGCGTCCCGTTCGGCCAGCGCCTGACGCTTGTCGTACGACCGGCGGCCCCGGGCCAGGCCCAGCTCCACCTTGGCCCAGCCGTCGGCGAAGTACATCGACAGCGGCACCAGCGTGACGCCGCCGTCGCGCAGCTTCTCCAGGATGCGGGCGATCTCCACCCGGTGCAGCAGCAGCTTGCGGGTGCGCCGGGGCGCGTGGTTGGTCCAGGTGCCGAAGCCGTACTCGGCGATGTGCAGCCCGTACAGCATGATCTCGCCGTCGCGCTCCTGGGCGAACGCGTCGACCAGCGACACCCGCCCTTCGCGCAGCGACTTCACCTCGGTGCCGGCGAGCACGATGCCCGCCTCGTACGTCTTGAGGATCTCGTAGTCGTGCCGTGCCTTCTTGTTCGAGGCGATCAGCTTGCGCCCGTTCTCCCTGGCCACGTGAGCAGGGTACCCGCGGGCGGCGGCTGCGGACCGGTCGCCGGGCGGGTCGCGGTCACCCAGCCGGTGGTGATCAGCAGCAGCGCCGCGCAGTAGGTGACCATCACCAGCAGGCCCCGCCCGGGCAGCTCGACCCCGGCCGCGCCCACGCCGATGAGCAGGTCGGAGACGAGGAAGAACGCGCCGCCCGCGGCGACCCGCGCCGACACCCCGGTGGCGGCGGCGGCCATCAGGCACAGTGCCAGGCTGTAGCCGAGCACCGGCACTCGCAGCGGCCCGAGCATGCCCCACAGCAGCGCGTTCGCGCCGGCCCAGGCGAGCAGGTAGCCGGCCCACGCCAGGGCCGGCGCACGACGGTGCCGCACGAATGCGGTGATGAACGCGACCTGGGTGACCAGGAAGAACCCCATTCCGGCCAGGAACGCGGTGTCGCCCGGCAGGAGCAGGGCGACGTCGCCGGCCGTGGCGGCGACCAGGCCGACCGCCACCGCGTCCACCCGGCGCCGGTGCGCCCAGAGGTACGCCAGCAGCACCGGCGCCAGCAGCGGCTTGGCCAGCCACTGGAGCACTGTCGAGTCCAGCGCGACCCCGACCAGTTCGACGGCGGCGACCAGCCCGAACAGGGGCAGCAGCCAGGAGCGCCTCATCGGACCGGCTGCCAGCCGGGACGGCCGAACAGGTAGCCGAGGCGGTGTCGCCAGGAGCTTGCCCGGCGTACGTCGGACCAGATCGCGGCGAACTCGTGGGTGGCCACCCGCAGCGGGTTGTAGGTGCCGATGTTCTTGGTCAGCCCGTAGCGCGCGGTGGCCCGCTCCGGCTCGAACGTGCCGAACAGCCGGTCCCAGATGATCAGGATGCCGCCGTAGTTGCGGTCCAGGTACTCGGTGTTCGAGCCGTGGTGCACCCGGTGGTGCGACGGCGTGTTGAAGATCCACTCGATCGGCCGGGGCAGCACCTTGATCCGCTCGGTGTGCAGGAAGAACTGGTAGAGCAGGCTGACCGACTGCTGGAGGAAGATCATCCACGGCGGGATGCCGAGCAGCGCCAGCGCCAGCCAGAACGGCAGCGAGGTCATCGGCGTCCAGCTCTGCCGCAACGCCGTCGACAGGTTGTAGTGGACGCTGGAGTGGTGCACCACGTGGCTCGCCCAGAGCACGCGTACCTCGTGGTGCGAGCGGTGGAACCAGTAGTAGGCCAGGTCGTCGGCGAAGAACAGGATCACCCAGGTCCACCAGTCGCCGGGGGACAGCTGTACCGGCGCGACGGTCCACAGCGCCGCGAAGAGGCCGACAGTGAGCAGCTTCCACGGGAAGCCGATGATCTGGCTGCCCAGCCCCATCGACAGGCTGGTGGTGGTGTCGCGCAGCTCGTAGCCGCGTTCGTCGTCGTCAGGCAGGAAGCGGTAGGAGACCGCCTCGACGACGATCAGGAGCAGGAACGCCGGGACGGCGTACAGCACGGCGGGGATCATGCGCGCGCTTCCCTTCCGGAGGTGGTGGGGGTGGGGGTGGTGGTGACCGGCGCGGTCAGCAGCTCCCGGGCGTGCCGGGCCGCCGCCGCGCCCTGACCGGAGGCGATCGAGGCGGCGAGACGGCGGTGCCCGGCGACGTTCAGCAGTTCGGCCGCGCGGGCGTCCGGGGGGACGTCGCCGACCGCGAACGTGCCGGCCACCAGGCTGTTGAAGGCGAGCTGGTAGGCGGTGTTCCCGCTGCCGCGCACGACCAGCCGCCAGATGGCGATGTTCGCCTCGTTCATCAGGTCCAGGTCGGGGGCCAGGTCGCCGTACTCCTCGGCGGCCCGGACCACCGCGGCGACGACGGCCGCGTCGCCGCGCTCGGCGCAGAGCCGGGCCGCGTCGATCCCGACGCAGGCCCGCATCTCCAGCATGTCGCGCACCAGCGTCTCCACCGGGAGTACGTCGCCGGAGCGGGCCAGGGACAGCGCCAGGTCCAGCCCGGCGTGCACCCGCCAGTCGAGCACCCGGGTCGCGCCGCCCTGGCTGACCCGGACCAGGCCGAGCTGTTGCAGGCGGCGCAGCGCCTCCCGGACCGCGTGCCGGTTGACGGCGAACGCGCCGGCCAGTTCCCGCTCGCCGGGCAGCGTCTCGTCCGGCGCGTACCGGCCGGAGACGATCGCGTCGCGCAGCCGGCCGAAGACGTGGTCGGAGACCGACACGCGGGGCGCGGGATCGAAGGTCATGCGCAGCAGTGTGGCCCCGCGCACGTCAACCCGTCAACTGGTTGTACCAGTCGAATTCCGGGGCGGCCGGTGCGTACCGCAGCGGTGACCCCTCGTATCCTTTCGCCGTAGGAGCCGCCAGAGCGAAGGGAGTCGGTGTGAGCGACGGGGTCGAGACGTTGGAGTTCCAGGCCGAGGCCCGTCAGCTGCTGCAGCTGATGGTGCACTCGATCTACTCGAACAAGGACGTCTTCCTGCGCGAACTGATCTCGAACGCGTCCGACGCGCTGGACAAGCTGCGGCTGGAGTCGCTGGTCGACAAGGACCTGTCGGCCGACACCTCCGACCTGCACATCGAGATCGAGGCCGACAAGGACGCCCGTACGCTCACCGTGCGGGACAACGGCATCGGCATGGCCCGCGACGAGGTGGTGCGCCTGATCGGCACCATCGCCAAGTCGGGCACCGCCGAGATGCTGCGCAAGCTGCGCGAGTCCTCCGACGCCGCCGCCTCCCAGGAGCTGATCGGCCAGTTCGGCGTCGGCTTCTACGCCACGTTCATGGTCGCCGACAAGGTGACGCTGCTGACCCGCCGCGCCGGACAGTCCGGCGGCACCCGCTGGGAGTCCACCGGCGAGGGCACGTACTCGATCGAGGAGGTCGAGGACGCGCCCCAGGGCACCTCGGTCACGCTGCACCTCAAGCCCGTCGACACCGAGGACAACCTGCACGACTACACGGCCGAGTGGACGATCCGGGAGATCGTCAAGCGCTACTCCGACTTCATCTCGTGGCCGATCCGGATGACAGTCGGCAAGCCCGGCGAGGACGGCGAGACCACCCGCGAGGAGCAGACGCTCAACTCGATGAAGGCGCTCTGGGCGCGTTCGCGGGACGAGGTCGACGAGGCCGAGTACAAGGAGTTCTACCGGCACGTCGCGCACGACTGGGCCGACCCGCTCGAAACCATCCACATGCGCGGCGAGGGCACCTTCGAGTACGAGGCGCTGCTGTTCGTGCCGTCGCACGCCCCGCTCGACCTGTTCTCCCCGCAGGGCCGCCGCGGCGTGCAGCTCTACGTCAAGCGCGTGTTCATCATGGACGACTGCGACGCCCTGATGCCCAACTACCTGCGCTTCGTCAAGGGCGTGGTGGACGCGCACGACCTGTCGCTGAACATCTCCCGGGAGATCCTCCAGCAGGACCGGCAGATCCGCGCGGTACGCCGCCGGCTGGTCAAGAAGGTCCTCGCCACGCTCAAGGACATGCCCGCCGAGTCGTACCGCACGTTCTGGACCGAGTTCGGCGCGGTGGTCAAGGAGGGTCTGCTGGAGGACCCGGACAACACCGAGACGCTGCTGGAACTGGTCCGCGCCGCCAGCACCCACGACCCGGCCGAGCCGACCACGCTGCGCGCGTACGTCGAGCGGATGCGCGACGGTCAGACCGAGATCTACTACGCCACCGGCGAGAACCGGGCCACCATCGAGAACTCGCCGCACCTGGAGGCGTTCCGCGCCAAGGGCTACGAGGTGCTGATCCTCACCGACCCGGTGGACGAGGTGTGGGTCGAGCGCGTCGGCGCGTACGACGGGAAGACGCTGCGCTCGGTCGCCAAGGGCCAGGTGGACCTGGAGACCGAGGAGGAGAAGGAGAAGGCCGAGGCCGAGCGGCAGGAGTACGCCGACCTGCTCACGTTCCTCGGCGGCGCGCTTGCCGACAGCGTCAAGGAGGTGCGCCTGTCCACCCGGCTGACCACGTCACCGGCCTGCGTGGTGGGCGACGCGCACGACATGACGCCGACGCTGGAGAAGATGTACCGGGCGATGGGCCAGGAGGTGCCCCAGGTCAAGCGGATCCTGGAGCTGAACCCGGCCCACCCGCTGGTCACCGGCCTGCGCAAGGCGCACGGCGAGGGCGGCGACACCGCCGCGCTGACCGAGACCGCCGAGCTGCTGTACGGCATGGCGTTGCTGGCCGAGGGCGGCGAACTGGCCGACCCGGCCCGGTTCACCCGCATCCTGGCCGACCGCCTGGCCCGCAGCCTCTAGCCCGACGCGACCCGGCTGGCTTGACCTGGCCCGGCTAGCCCGGCCCGACCTGGCCGGCTGGCTTGATCGACTCCATTACGCCGAGGTGGCGGTGTCGGCATGCCTCCGCTACCGCCACCTCGGCGAGCTGGTGTCGATCACGTTCGGGAAGTCGATGGTCGGACGGTTGTCGGGTCAGTCCTTCGGCGCGCTCGTGCGAGCGGCTGGCCGCTGCTTGATCCACACCAGCTCGCCGAGGTGGTGGTGTCGGACGCGCTCTGACCCCGCCACCCCGGCGAGCTGGTGTCGATCACGCTGGGTTTCCCAGAATGAGGAAGATCGATCCCAGGTGGAGGGATGCCCAGGGCGGGCGCTGGGTGAGTGGGTGCCCTGGTGGGGTGGCCTGCGGCGCCCGCCCGCGTCGGAAGGGCGGTCCGGATGGATGGTGTGGGTCGGGGTGGTTGTGGCGGAGCGCCGCGAGGCGGGCGCCGGCTGATGTCGGGCTCATATCGGCGGCTGCTGATCGGCTGTGTCCGAGCGGTTGTCGTGGCTGCTGCTTGATCGACACTATTGCGTCGAAGTGGCGCATCCGACGGGCTCTGACCCCGCCACCTCGCCGAGCTGGTGTGGATCACGCCGGGGGTCGGCATAGCGCGGGGTAGAGCGCGGCCACTCCGCCGGACAGGCCGGCCTGGACCCGGCGGGCCACGTCGTCGGCCAGGATCTCGTAGCTGTCGGCCTCGACGCCGTCGACAGCGAGCCGGGCGACCTCCGCCGGGTCGGACTTCGGGCCGGGCACGGCGGAGGCCATCTCGGTGTCCATGTAGCCCACGTGCAGCCCTGCGACGCGGACGCCCCGGCCGGCCAGCTCCAGGCGCAGCGCGTTCGTCATCGACCATTCGGCGGCCTTGGCCGCGCCGTACGCGCCGATGCCGGGGAACGTGAACCAGGACAGCGCGGACAGGACGTTCAGGATCGTCCCGCCGCCGTTCGCCGCGATCCGGGGCGCGAACGCGCGTACCACCGACAGTGTGCCGAGGTAGTGCGTCTCCAGCTCCAGCCGGATCTGCGCGAGATCCCCGTCGAGCAGGTCGGCGCCGGTGCTCACGCCGGCGTTGTTGACCAGCAGCGTCACGTCCCCGGCCCGCTCGGCGGCGGCGGCCACCGACGCGGGGTCGGTGATGTCGAGGCGTACCGGGGTGACGCCGGGCAGGTTCACGGTGTCCGGGTTGCGCGCGCCGGCCCAGACGGTGGCGCCGCGCGCGACGAGTTCGGCGGCCAGGTGCCGGCCGAAGCCACGGTTGGCGCCGGTGACCAGGGCGGTGCTTCCAGCGATCTTCATGTCTCGCTCCGAGAGGTGGTGAGGAAGGGAGGTCAGGCGGACAGCAGGCCCGGACCGGGCAGCACGGCCAGCTCGCCGGGCGGTACGTCGTGCCCGGCGTCGCAGCGCAGCCGGGCGTGCACGGCAGCGCCGCACTCGTCGTGGGCCACCCGGACCGCCGGGCCCGCCTCGTCGGCGGCGTACGTGTCGCCCCACTGCCGCAGCGCGACGAGCACCGGGATGAGGTCGCTGCCCTTGGCCGTGAGCACGTACTCGTCGCGGGTGCGCTGCCCGGGCTCGCGGTAGGGGCGCCGGTCGAGCAGCCCGTCGGCGACGAGCTGCTTGAGCCGGGTGGCGGCGACGGGCTCGCTGACGCCGACCCGCCGGGCGAAGTCGTCGAAGCGGCGGGTGCCGAATGACGCCTCCCGCAGCAGGAGCAGCGTGGTGCGGTTGCCGACCACCTCCAGCGCCCGGGCGATCGAGCAGTTGGCGGTGGACCAGGAGTCACGCTGCGCCAGGAGGTCCGTCATGACGTTGACGGTACCCCCTGACTTAGGAAACCAGAAGTCAGCTACCTCACAGCTGGCCGGGGAAGAAACCGTGCCGGGCCAGTGGCTCGACGATCTGGTGCTCCTCGTACGACAGGTGCGACAGCAGCGTGTCGGTGAGCAGGTCCACCGCCTCCTGGAGTTCGGTGAAGTCGCCGGGCCGCCGGACCAGCTCCACGAGCGCCCGGTCGACGCTCTCCACCACGCCGTGGATCACCACGTGCTCCTCCTCGAGGCGGTCCAGCACGGCCGCCAGCCCTGCCTCGGAGCGGCGCAGGTGCGGGAAGATCGAGGCGTCCTCCAGCCCGTGGTGCTGGGTGACCATGGTGCAGTACGCCGCGCAGTACGCCCCGAGCGTCCAGTTGTTCTGCCGCATGGTCATCTCGTTCAGCGCGGCCCGCGCCCGGCCCGGCGAGACAGTGCCTCGCTTGACCTGTTCCAGCAGGTCGCGCACCTGGGCCAGCTCCTGGCGCAGATGGTCGTGCACGTCCACCAGGTGCTGCCCGGCGGCCTGTCCCCGGGCCGGGTAGACCTGTCCGGCCGGTGGCGGCGGGGCGGTCGGCCGGGTCGACTCGTCCCAGGGGCGGCGCGCGCTCAGGCGTACCCCCGGGTCTGGGGTGGGGGTGACCGCCAGCGTGGCCGGGCCGCCGGTGGCGGCCGTCTCGTCGGCGACCGCGCGGGCGCCGCTGCCCGGCGCGGTGCGCTCGGCGGCGACCAGCTCCCGCACCGCGGGCGCGACCTCCTGGGCGAAGATCTGGATCGCGCGCGGTTCGTCGCTGCCGAGGATGAACGTGGTGACGCCGTGCTCCAGCGTGAGCCCGGCCAACTCCTCCACCCACTGCTCCGGCGGACCGGCCAGGAAGCCGGCCGACGAGCGGGCGAACGTGCCGTTCACGTTGAGCATGCGGCGGATCTCGGCCGGGTCGCGCCCGGCGGCCTGAGCGCCCTCGTCGACGAGCGCGTTCAGGGCGGGCAGCTCGTCCGGTCCCTTGGGCAGGTAGGACAGGGAGGGCAGCCAGCCGTCGGCGGCGCGGCCGACCAGACGGAGCATGCGCGGCTTGTACGCGCCGACCCAGATGCCCACCTGATGCGCGGGCGCCGGGCCGCGCTTGGCGCCGACCACCCGGTAGTGCTCGCCGTCGACCCGGATCATGCCGCGCCGGTCGGTGTCCCACACCTCGCGGATCACCCGGATCGCCTCGTCCAGGGCCTCGACCGCCGCGCCGGGGGACAGGCGCCGCCCGCCCGTCGCCTCGATCGCGTCCCAGAACGCGCCCGCGCCGAGTCCCAGCTCGACTCGTCCGCCGGTGAGCAGGTCCAGGCTGGCCACGCTGCGGGCCAGCACCACCGGCTGGCGCAGCGGCAGGTTGAGCACGTTGCCGGCCAGGCGGATGCGCTCGGTGGCGGCGGCCACGTAGGACATCAGCGTCCAGGTGTCCAGGAAGCCCGGCTGGTACGGGTGGTCCTGGAACGTGACAAGGTCCAGCCCGACCTGTTCGCAGAGCGTGGCCAGCGCCACCACCTGGTCGGGCTGCCCGGCGGCGGGGGTGATGAAGCTGCCGAAGGTCAGCTCGTGTCCGCGATCGGTCATCCGTCCCGCCCTCCCGTGATCTTGCTCAGCCCTGCCACCGTAGCTCCACAGGTGGTAGCCCGGCCGGGTGAACAGGGTCACAAGAAGTGGGCGATCGTCATAAACCGTCCATAGCGTCGGTTCCGTTCGCATTCGTGGACACCGTGGGCCGGAAACGCCTAGTCCCGCCGCCGGCTGCGGTTACCGGACGTCGTGCGGGAGCGGGGGAACCACACGTACCACGGTGCCTCGTCACCTCGGGGTGAAGCCGCCACCGGCGGCCGGGCTCCTCGGCCCGAACCCGACAGCTCACCTCGTCGGCGTGGAGGAATCCACATGGCAACTGAATACTCAGCCCGAGGCCGCCGCACCGCTCTCGGAGCGGTACTGGCCGGCGCCGCCGTCGGCGCCGCGACCCTGTTCGGCCCGGCCGCTCCGGCCAGCGCCGGCGTCAACTGGGACGCGGTCGCGCGCTGCGAATCAGGCGGCAACTGGAAGATCAACACCGGCAACGGGTACTACGGCGGGCTCCAGTTCTCCCGCGCCACCTGGAACGGCTACGGCGGGCAGAAGTACGCCGCCCGGGCCGACCTGGCCAGCCGGTCCGAGCAGATCGCCGTCGCCGAGAAGGTGCTGCGCGGGCAGGGCATCGGCGCGTGGCCGGTCTGCGGCAGGAAGGGCGGCTCGGCGAGCGCCGCCGCGACCCGGTCCGAGCGGGCCACCCCGAAGAAGGCGAACCCGAAGAAGACCACCTCGAAGAAGGCCGCCCCGAAGAAGACCGCCACGCGCAGGGCCGCGGCGGAACGGGCCGCGACGAAGGCGGCGCCACGGCCGTCGTCCGGCGTCGGGACGTACGTGGTCCGGCGCGGGGACACGCTGTCGGAGATCGCCGTGGCGCAGCGCGTCGGCGGCGGCTGGCGTGCCCTGCACGAGCGCAACCGGGCAGTGGTCGGCGACGACCCCGACCTGATCTTCCCCGGTCAGCGGCTGCGCCTGCGCTGACCTGATCCGGACGCCCGGCCGGTTCGTCCCGGCCGGGCTTCCGGCCGTCCGCGACACGCCGTGTCGCCGGTGTCCGGCCTGCTCCCGGCGCCGGGACGCGGCCCGCGACGGCCGGTGACCGCGATTCGTCGGAGCCGGTTGTTAGGGTCACGATGATCGGCTAAGACGTGAAGAAAGCGCGGATATGACCAACGACCCGTTCTCGGCGGCCGCGAGCCTCGACGAGCTGCTGACCCGCACGCAGCAGGCGCTCACCTCGATGCGCTCCCGGGCCTCGGTGCACGCCGACGGCGAACCGGCCGACCTGCTGCGCGCCGAGGGCACTGCGGCCGGTGGGCGGGTCCGCGCGGTCGCCGTCCAGGGTGGCCGGCTGGATTCCGTGACGATCGACCCGGAGCTGGCCGGCGAGCCCCTCGACGTCCTCAGCGGACACCTCGTCGCCGCCGCCAACGCCGCGCTGTCCGAGCTGGACGCCCAGGTCAGCGCGTCGGCGCGAGCCGACGCCGACGCGCTCGCCGCCCGGCTCGGCAGCATGGGCGACCAGGCCGAGCTGTTCGGCCGCGCGATGCACGAGGCGGCCGCCCGGATCCACCGCGACCGCGGCACCTCGTCCCGGGCCGGGCGCCCGGCCTGAGACGACGAGGCGGCCGGCCGCCGGGAGGACGACGACCGGCCGCGCTACGCCACGGTCAGCTCAGGGTGACCGCGGTGTCGTCGACGACGAAGGACGTCTGCAGAGAGCTGTCCTCCACGCCGCTGAACGAGATGGTCGCCGTGGTGCCGGCCAGCGACGAGACGTCGAAGGACCGCTGCACGTAGCCGGTGGCCTTGTTCAGGTTGGAGTAGGTGGCCAGCGTGGTGCTGCCGGCCTTGACGGTGAGCTTGTCGTACGCGGTGCTCGTGGTCGTCTCCGCGCTGTCGATGTGCAGCCAGAAGCTCAGTGTCGCCCGGCAGCCGGCCGGGATCGTCACCGACTGGCTCAACGTGTCGGTGTGCGACGAGCCGTACCCGTTCAGCCACGCCTTGTACGAGCCGCCGTGTGCCGCCTGGCCGCTGTCGGTGGTGATGACGCCGGACGAGGCGGTCCAGCTCACGTTGCCCGACTCGAAGCCGGGGTTGGCGAGCTTGTTGCCGGAGCAGCCGCCCGACGGCGGGGTGGTGGTGGCCGTCGGCGTGGGCGTCGGGGTGCCGCCGGCGCAGGTCGGCTCACCCGACTGGGCCGGTACGCTGACCGCCGCCCAGGCCGCCTTGACCGCATTGAACTCGGCGCAGCTGCTCGGGTAGAGGTTCTTCGCCGCCTGCAACGTCCAGACGCGGTACTTCAGGTAGGACGAGGACGAGGTCTTCAGCAGCATGGCGTTGTACATGATCTTGATGGCCTTCTGGATGCCCAGACCGGTCACGCTGCTGCTGTTGCAGGTCGAACTGGACGGCTGCCCGTTGGTCGGGCTGCTGCCGTTCGCCAGCAGGTAGAACCAGTGGTTGCCCGGCCCGGCCGCGGCGTGCACCTCGGTCGACGGGATGCTGCTGGAGTAGCAGTTCGGGTCGCCGAGCGCCGACGGGTTGTACATGTTGCGGATCGGGCCGGAGCCGACCAGGTTGATCTTCTCGCCGACCAGGAAGTCCGGCGCGTCGTAGCTGGACGGCTCGTTGGCGAACCACTCGGTGGCCGCGCCGAACGTGTCCGCCACGAACTCCTGGGTGCCGCCGCCGGAGATGCCGCCGGGGGTGTTGTCGTCGATGCCGTGGCCGATCTCGTGCGCCACCACGTCCAGCGAGCCGATCCACTGGCCGGCGGTGTTCTTGCCGATCTGCACCTGGCTGCCGTCGTAGTAGGCGTTCTGGTCGTTGAGGCCCACCCGGATCGGCCAGTAGCCACCGTTGCCGTTGGCACCATTGCGGCCCAGCCACTGGGCGAGCATCTTGTGCTCGGTCTGCGCGGAGAACAGCGCGTCGACGCAGCCGGTCTCCTTGTTGGTGGCGGTGCCGTTGCCCCACACGTCGTCGGAGCCGCTGAACGTGGTGTTGTTCGCCGAGTCCTGGCAGCTCAGGTTGGTGACGGTCGGGTCCTTCATGGTGTACGTGGAGCCCGACTGGGTGGTGTTGAGCGTGAGCGGGCTGGGCCCGTTCCAGGCACCGGTGCCGGTGCCGCGTACCACGTGCTCCTGCTTGCGCAGGACCGCGCCGGTACGGGCGTCGACGTCGACGGTGAGCCGGCTGGGGCCGTCCGCGCTGGTGCCGCGCACCGTGGTCTCCCAGGCCAGCGCCGGTGCGGCGCCGAGCGTGTAGACCACGAGCGTGGTGCCCTCGACCGCGCTGACCGTCTTGAACTGGGCGCGCGCCGTGGTCGCGGCGGCGGCCGGGGTCAGCGCGGGCGTGGTGGCGAGGGCGCCGATCGGCCGCTGCTGCGCGACCGAGGCGTACTTGAGGTTGCCGGCTGAGTCGGTGGCCAGCACGAAGTCGCCGCCGACCACAGGCAGGCCCTTGTAGGTGCGCTCGTACGGCACGTACTGGGTGCCCTCGGAGGAGATGACCGGCTTCTGGACGAACGCGTCGTCGGCGCCGGCCTGCAGGTAGGCGGGGCGGTTCGCGACCAGCGCGCGAGTCGAGTCGGCGGCGGCCGCGCGGGCCTGGGCCGGGTTGGGGGCGGCGGGCCCGGGTGGCGCGGCCTGCACGGCTGCGGCGGTGCCGGCGGCGATCACGCCGGCCGCAGCCGCGCCGGTGAGCGCGGCGAGGCGAGGTGAGAGTTTCACGGGGGTTTGCTCCTGTTCTACAGGCGCGCCGCACGGAGCCCGGTGGGGACGGGCGGCGCGGTGGTGCGAGGCAGGGTGACGGCCGGTCACCGGAGCTGCCGGCGTGGCTCCGGGTCGACAGATCGACCGTCGCGAGTCACCGGGGGTCGGCGGCTCGCTGGTGCACAATCACACGCCGCGCGAGCCGGGAGCAATGGGTGACCTGGGCAACGACTGACAGTCGGGCGCGTCGCCGTGCGCGTCGTTTCAGGCAACCATGATCTTCAATAGGGCCTGATCAGGGCGAACATCGCCGACCGTGGATGGAGTCCCGTGCAAATTGCGGGCGTTGCCTATGTGCGCGAATGGCGCACATAGGCGCGAGGCCGCCACCGCCCCGAGCCGGCCACCGCCCCGAGCCGGCCACCGCCGCGCGGACCCACCGCCGACCAGGGCCGGGCGCCCGGCCGCGTCAGCGCGGGCCGCGGGTCCGCGTCGGCGCGACGGTGGGCGGCGGCGGCAGCGAGGGCGTCAGCGTGGGCCGCGACGTCGGCCGACCGGTCGGCTCCGGGCTCGGGCTGGGGCTCGACGGGGTCGGGCTCGGGCTCGGGGAGCCGGACGGCGTGGGAGCGGCGGTGGACGGCGGCGGCACCGACCCGGTCGGCTCCGGGGCGTCGCCGGGAAACTTCGGCTCACCGAAGCGGTACTTGTCCGGGTCGAGCTTCATCGCCTCGGTGGCCTTGGTCATGAACTGCCGCCAGATCGGCGCGGCGCCCGTGGAGCCGTACACCTCGTAGCTGCCGCCGCTCGTCCGCAGCGGTTTGCCGTTGGTGGTGCCCAGCCACACCGCCGAGGCCAGCGCGCCGGTCCAGCCCACCATCCAGGTGTGCACGTTCTGGGTGGTGCTCTGCCCGGCCTGCCAGGTGCCGGTCTTGCCGGCGGAGTCCCAGCCGTTGTCCAGCTTGGCCGCCCGGACCCGGCGCAGCGTCCAGTTCAGCTGGTCGATCGCCTCCCGGTCCAGCCCCAGGTCCGTGGTGCGCAGTTGCTCGGTCCACACCTCCTCGTCGTCCTTGCTCACCGACCGGACGAAGTGCGCGTCGGCCCGCTTGCCGCCGGCCGCGAACGTGGCCATCCCGTTCGCATGGTCCTGCACGGTGATCCCGTACTGCCCGATGCCGACCTCGGTGGAGAACCGCTCCGCCACCTCGTCGGCGGGGTCGCTGCGCAGGTCGACGCGCTGCGGCCGGGGGTTGCCCCGGACCGTCTCCCACATCGACTCCACGCCCGCCTGCCGGGCCATCTCGATCACCTTGTCGGTGCCGAGCCGCTCGGTCAGCTCGAAATAGGTGACGTTGAGCGAGGCGACAGTGGCCTCCCAGAGCGCGCAGTCCGGCTGGCAGGGCGCACGCTCGGCGTTGCGGATCGGCCCGGCCGCGCTGCCCTTCGTGCGCCCCGAGGCGGGGAACTCCTTGGTGTCCGGCGAGTCGAACCGCTCCTTCACCGAGATCCCGTCGCGTACGGCGGCGGCCAGGTCGTACACCTTGAACGACGACCCCGGCGGATGCTGGCCGAAGCCGCGGGCCTGGCCGTCCTCGTCGGAGTACCAGCCCGCGTAGTCAGCTCCCGAGCCCTTGTCGCCGCCGTAGTAGCCGAGCACCCGGCCGGTGCCCGGCTCCACCGCCACCAGCGCCGCCTGCCAGTTCCGCGGTTGCCCGCGCACCGCTCGCGGGGCGGTGTCCCGGCGGATGTCCGCCGCCGCCTCGGCCGCGTCCTGCACGCGCCTGTCGATGGTGGTGACGATGCGGTAGCCGCCGTCGCGGATCACCTCGTCCGGCTTGCCGCGGAACGGCTCGGTCCCGCGCAGCTCGGCCAGCACGTGGTTGACCACCAGGCCGGTCGGCCGGTCCAGGTCGGACCGGCCCGCGTCCTTGTCGATCGGGCGGACCGTGTCCGGGTACGCGAGGTCCGCCGCCTGCTGCGACGTCAGATAGCCGAGCTTGACCATGCCGTCGCGGATGTAGTTCCAGCGGTCGATCGAGTTCTGTCTGGCAAGCGCGTTGCGGCGCGGGTCGTAGCCGGGCGTGCCCTCGGGGTCGGCCGGATCCGCCTCCGGCTGCTTCACCATGGCGCAGAGCACCATCGCCTCGGCCTGGGTGAGCTGCCGCTCGGGCGGCGCGTCCCGGCGCACCGTCTTGCCGAAGTACGTCTGCGCGGCCGCCTCGATCCCGTACGCGCCCCGGCCGAACGGCACGGTGTTCAGGTAGAAGCCGAGGATCTCCTCCTTGGAGTACGCGTCGTCGAGCTTCCAGGCGATCACCGCCTCGCGCAGCTTGCGGGAGTAGGTGACCCCGCGCAGGTCGGCGGCGATGCGCGCGTACTGCTGGGTGAGCGTTGACGCGCCCTGCCGCTGGCCGCCGCTCACGTTGGCCCAGGCGGCGCGCAGCACGCCCTTGAAGTCGATGCCGCGGTTGGTCCAGAACGTCCGGTCCTCGGCCGCCACGATCGCCTGCTTGGCCGAGTCGTTCATCTGGTCGTACGGCACGATGGTGCGGTTCTGCGCGCCCAGCTTCGCCATCGGCGTGCGCCCGTCGGCGTAGTAGACGGTTGTCGACTCGGGCAGCTTCAGGTCGCTGGGCGTGGGCACGCTGTCGAAGTAGTAGCCGCCAGCGACCAGCCCGCACCCGGCCAGCAGCACGCAGACCGCGAGGACGACCGCCAGACGCCGCCGCTTGCGCTTCGGGCTCGCGGCGGTGGCGCCGGCCGGTCCCCGGGTCTCTCCCGTTCCTCGCACCGTTACCTCCGGCTGCTCGGCGAAGTCGTGCCCGGCTCGCAGGCTAACCGAGCCGCGGCGACGGCACCGGCCGACGACGTCGGCCGGTGTGGCGGGAACCGGCGTCCGCGGCCCGCGACTCCCACCGCTGACCGGCGGCGGGCGTGGACCGGCTGCCGGCAGTCGGCGAGCCGGAGCCGGGGCGGCTGAGCGGCCGCCCCGGCCCGGGTCAACCGGTCAGCGTGCCGCCCAGCGGGCGGCCCGGCCGTCGCGGTCCGCGCGGCCGGGGCCGCGGTGGCGTACCGGCCAGCGGTCGTTGCCGCCGCCGCCCGCACGCAACGGCGTTGACCGCCACAGCGCCCGCAGTTCGGTGCCGTCCGGGGCCGCGAAGGTCTCCCCTGCGGTGTAGCCGAGCCGCCGCAGCAGGTCCTCCTGCTCCCCGGCGCACGGGTGCGCGTACGTGGGCAGGCTCAATGTGTCCATCCGGCGCTGTGCCCCGGCGAGCGCCTCCGCCGCTCCGCCCCGGGGAGCGGCCAGCAGCGCCAGGTGGTTGTGCGGCTCGACCGGACGCCGGGCGGCCAGCGCCTCACCGAGGCGGCGGAACCGCTCCTCGTGCGGGCCGGCGGCGGCGGCGAGACGATCGGCGTACCGGTGGGGCGCCGGGATCGGCCGGTAGCGGTGGAACCACACGGTGGCGGCGTTGCCGTCGGGGCGCAGGAACGCGTCACCGAAGAGAAGCGCGTGCTCGGTCCAGATCCGCGCCACGGCGGCGAGGACCGGCAGGCGGCGCGGCGCGTCGGGGACGAGCCAGCCGGCCAGGGCGGTGGGCGTCAGGGCCTCGGCGACGAGATCGGCGATGCGGCCGATGTCGCACCACCGGGCGCGCGCGACGGGCAGGGCAGTGCTCATGAACGAACTCCTGTTTCACAGGCTTGATCGGGTCGGTTGCGGGCGCCGGACGACGGCGCCGCCGCGCGAACGCGGCAGTCGGGCGGGACACACCCGTGATCCGGATCGACTGTGGTGCCTGTGGAGCCCGGTCAGGCGGGTCTGGTGCCGGGACGCGACGTGCGGGAGGCCGGCAGGCGTTCGTGTGCCGGGCGCCCGTACTGGTGGGCGAGTGTCGGCAGCCCCCAGCGGCACGCGTCCGCGTCGGCCGCCTCGCTGTGCACCGCGCCGCCGGCGTGGCTCGCGCCGTCGAACGGCTGCGGCGCGACGGGTGTCGGCGCGAAGTCGGCCGCCGTGCGGACGGCAGGTGTGCCGGTACGGACGGCGGCCCCCTGCGGTCCGACGGCGAAGGCCCGCGTCTGCGGGTAGGCGGCGACCGGAACGCCGGCGCTTCTGCGGGCGGGCGCTGCCGTCGGGGCCGGTGCGGCGGGATCAGCGGGGCCGGTCGGATCAGCCAGGTCGGCGGGATCAGCCGGGTCAGCCAGGTCAGCGGGATCGGTCGCGTCAGCCGGGTCGGCCGGTCCGGGCACCGGCGCCGCCGGTGGGTCGAGCAGATCGGTCACCGGGCTGAGCGGGTCGAGCACCGGGTCCAGCGGTGCGACCACCGGTTCCAGGCCCCGCCAGACCGGGCCGAGGATCGGGCTCAGCGGTTCCACCACCGGGGACAACACGTCCGCGACCGGTTCGAGCACGTCCGTCGTGACCGGGCCGGTGAGCGGGCGCAGGACCTCCGCGACCGGCGTGAGCAGGTGATCGCGTACCGGGCCGGTGGCCGGGCACAGGCCCTCGGTGACCGGCGTCGCGGCGGCCGGGACCGCCTCCGGCGTCGTCGGCGCGGCGGCGGGCGTGGGCTCGACGTTGTCGGACCCGGACGTCGGCAGGCCGAGAACCGTGCCGAGCGTGTGGGTGAGCGTCTCCACGGCGGCCGTGAGCGGCGGGCGGTCGGCGGCATGGGCGGCCGAGCCGGCCACGACCTCGTGCGCGCCCCACGCGGCGGCCACGCCGCCGAGCAGCAGACCGAGGCGCAGCGTGTAGTGCGCCACCCACCCGGTCCGTCGCGTCATCGCACACCCTCCGGATCCGCGCCCCGCGGCGCGGATCATCGCCCGCACTGTACCGAACGTGGCCGTCCGGGCACAGTACGACGCCGGCCGGTTCGCGCGCGTCGCGTTCCGGGCGCGTCGCGCCCGGCGCAGGCGTGGGACGCGCGCCCTCCGGGTACCAGCGGGGCCATGGAGACGAGCACTGCCGAACGCCCGGACACCGCCCCCGCCGTACCTCCGTCCGGTGTGGTCGCTGTCGTCGCCCATCGGAAGAAGACTTTCGGGGGCGGCCTCGACGAGCTGCGTTCGCGGCTCGTCGGCGCCGGCGTCGGGCGGCTTCTCTGGTACGAGGTGCCGAAGAGCCGCAAGGCGCCCAAGCGGGTCCGCGCGGCGCTGGACTCCGGCGCCGAGCTGGTGCTGGTGTGGGGCGGCGACGGCATGGTGCAGCGGTGCGCCGACGCGCTGGCCGGAAGCGGCGTGCCGATGGGCATCCTGCCGGCCGGCACCGCCAACCTGTTCGCGGTCAACCTCGGCATCCCCGTCGACCTGCAGAAGGCGGTACGGATCGCGCTGCACGGCCGCCGCCGCGAGCTGGACCTCGGCCGGATCAACGGGGAGCACTTCGCGGTGATGGCCGGCGCCGGGTTCGACGGCGACCTGATCCGTGACGCCGACCGGCAGCTCAAGGGCCGGTTCGGCCGGATCGCGTACGTGTGGACCGGGCTGCGGCACGTGCGCGGCGAGTGCGTACGGACCCGGATCCGGGTCGACGGCGCGGACTGGTTCGACGACGAGGCGAGCTGTGTGCTGTTCGGCAACGTCGGCACCATCACCGGCGGCATCCCGGCCTTCGACGACGCCCGCCCCGACGACGGGGCGCTGGAGGTCGGCGTGGCCACCGCCAGCGGCGCCGTGGACTGGGCGCGCACGCTGGGCCGGATGGCCGCCGGGCGCTCCGAGGAGTCGCCGTTCGTGCGGATCACCCGGGGCCGCAAGATCACGGTGCGGTTCGACGCGCCGAAGACGTACGAGCTGGACGGCGGCGCCCGGGGCAAGGCGAAACGGCTCAAGGTCAAGGTGGTGCCGGGCGCGCTGACCGTGTGCTGTCCCGACCCGCCGGACTGACCGCGCCCGCGCCGGGGCAGGATGCCGGCATGCGCGACGACATCCGCGACTACCTGGACGAACTGGTCCACCGCTCCCGGGACGTGCTCGGCGACGACCTCGTGGGGGCGTACGCGGCCGGGTCGGTCGGGCTGGGCGCGTACCAGCCGGGGCGCAGCGACGTGGACGTGGCGCTGCTGGTCGCCGGGCCGCTGCCGGAGGCGGCCAAGCGGGCGCTGGTGGACCGGCTGCGGCACGAGTCGCTGCCCTGCCCGGCGCGCGGCCTGGAGCTGGTGGTCTACCGCCGGGACGTGGCCGCCTCCGGCACCCCGGAGCCGGGCTTCGAGGTCGAGCTGAACACCGGTGCCACAATGCCGTTCCGGGCCACCTGCGACCCGGCGGACCGGCCCGCCGCCGACGGCCGGTTCTGGTACGCGCTGGACCGCAGCATCCTGCGCCAGTCCGGCCGGACGCTGCTCGGCCCACCCGCCGCCGACATGTTCGCCGACCCGTCCCCGCAGGAGCTGCGGGCGCTGCTGGCCGACGCGCTGCGCTGGTGGCTGGCGCTGCCCACGCCACCCGGCGACGAACCGGCCCCCGGCGCGGAGGACGCGGTGCTCGGCGCGTGCCGCGCGCTGGTGCGCAGCCGCGACGGCGTCTGGCTGGGCAAGGTCGAGGCCGGGCTGCGGGTCGCCGCCGACGACCCGGACGCCGCGCTGATCCGGGCCTCGATCGACGCCCGCCGGGGCGGTATCCCGCCGTCCGGTCCGGCCGCGCGGGCCTTCCAGCGCCGGGTGCTGGCCCGGATCGCCCCGGACTGAGGCCGCCCGGGACGTGACTAGTGTGGGGCGGGGGAGGTTGTGGTGATCATGAGAGAGCTGAGCGCGTCCGCGCGGGCCGGGCTTGAGGCGGTGGTGCCCGGCGGCGTGGCGACCCGGGCCGCGGACCGGCTGCGGATGGCCCACGACGCCTCGCACTACCTGCTGCACCCCGGCGCGGTGATCACCCCGTCCGACGCCGGCCAGGTCGCCGCGCTGCTGGCGCACAGCCGCCGCACCGGCACGCCGCTGACGTTCCGCTCCGGCGGCACCAGCCTCAGCGGCCAGGCGGTCACCGACCGGCTGCTCGTCGACGTACGGCGGCACTTCCGCGACCTGAGCGTGCTCGACGACGGCCGGCGGGTGCGGGTGCAACCGGGAGTGGTGCTCCGGCAGGTCAACGCCCGGCTCGCGCCGTACGGCCGCAAATTCGGCCCCGATCCGGCCAGCGAGTCCGCGTGCACGGTCGGCGGCGTGGTCGCCAACAACTCCAGCGGCATGACCTGCGGAACCGAGTTCAACACGTACCGGACGCTGGAGTCGCTGGTGCTCGTGCTGCCCAGCGGCACCGTGCTCGACACCGGCGCCCCGGACGCCGACGCCCGGCTGCGCGCCGCCGAACCGGCACTGCACGCCGGGCTGCTGCGGCTGCGCGACCGGGTACGCGGCAACAGCGACTCGGTGCGCCGCATCCGCGCCCAGTACGCCATGAAGAACACCATGGGGTACGGCGTGAACGCGTTCCTCGACCACGACGACCCGGCCGATCTGCTCACCCGGCTCGTGGTGGGCAGCGAGGGCACGCTCGCGTTCGTCGCGTCGGCGACGTTCCGCACCGTACCCGTGCACCGGCACGCCGCGACGGGCCTGCTGGTCTTCGACTCCCTCGGCGCGGCGACGGCCGCCATGCCCGCCCTGGTGGCGGCCGGGCCGGCGGCGGTCGAGCTGCTCGACGCCGTCGCCCTGCGGGTGGCCCAGCGTGACCCGAAGGCGGACGCCGCGCTGCGTGGCCTGGCCGTGCGGGGCCACGCCGCGCTGCTCGTGGAGTGGCAGGAGTCCGACCCGCAGGCGCTGGCCGCGCGGGTCGCCGACGCCGGCCCGGTGCTCGCCGGCCTGCCGTTGAGCGCCCCGGCCCGGCTCAGCGGCGAGCCCGCCGCGCGGGCCGCGCTGTGGCACATCCGCAAGGGCCTGTACGCCGCGGTGGCCGGCGCGCGCCCGTCCGGCACCACGGCGCTGCTGGAGGACATCGCCGTGCCGGTCGAGGCCCTCGCCGGCACCTGCGCCTCGCTGGCCGACCTGTTCGAGCGGCACCGGTACGCCGACAGCGTCATCTTCGGCCACGCCAAGGACGGCAACCTGCACTTCATGCTCAACGAGCGGTTCGACGGCGGCGAGGCCCCGGCACGGTACGCCGACTTCACCGAGGAGATGGTCGACCTGGTGCTCGGCCACGGCGGCACGCTCAAGGCGGAGCACGGCACCGGCCGGGTGATGGCCCCGTACGTGCGCCGCCAGTTCGGCGACGAGCTGTACGAGGTGATGCGGGAGCTGAAGACGCTCTGCGACCCCGACGGCGTGCTCAACCCGGGCGTGCTGCTCAGCGACGACCCGGAGATCCACATGCGGCACCTCAAGACCGTGCCGACGGTGGAGGAGGAGGTGGACCGCTGCGTCGAGTGCGGCTACTGCGAGCCGGTCTGCCCCAGCCGCGACCTCACGACCACGCCCCGGCAGCGCATCGTGCTGCGCCGGGAGATCGCCGCCGCGCAGGCCGCCGGCGACACCGCGCTGGTCCGGGAACTGACCGACGACTACGACTACGACGCGGTGCAGACCTGCGCCGTCGACGGCATGTGCGCCACCGCCTGCCCGGTCCTGATCAACACAGGTGACCTGGTCAAGCGGCTGCGCGCCGAGGAGCACGGCCGGGCCACGTCGACCGGCTGGCGGGCGGCGGCCCGTCGGTGGGGCGCGACCACCCGGGGCATGGCCCGCGGGCTCGACCTGGCCGGCGCGCTGCCTGCGGCGCTGCCCGAGGCCGCCACCCGGGCCGCCCGCGCGGTGCTCGGCGCCGACCGCGTGCCGCGGTGGCAACGGGACCTGCCCCGCGGCGGCACCGCGCGGCACCCCCACCCGGCCGACGACCCGGACGCCGTGTTCGTGCCCTCCTGCCTGGGCACGCTGTTCGCCCCGGCGCAGGGCGGCACCGGCGTGGCCGCCGCGCTGCTCACGCTCGCCGAGCGGGCCGGCGTACGGCTACTAGTGCCGGACGGCATCGGCGACCTCTGCTGTGGCACCCCCTGGTCGTCCAAGGGACTCACAGACGGCTACCGGGCCGTGCGCGACCGGGTCCCGCCGGTGCTGCGCGCGGCCAGCCGCGACGGCACGTTGCCTGTGGTCAGCGACGCCGCGTCCTGCACGGAGGGCTTCGAGCGGCTGCTCGACGGCGCCGCGGACGTGCGGGTCGTCGACGCGGTCGCGTACACCGCCGGCACGCTGCTGCCCAGGCTGACCGTGCGCCGCCGGATCGGCTCGCTCGCGCTGCACCCCACCTGCTCGTCGGTCCGGCTCGGCCTGGACGACGCGCTGCTCACCGTGGCTCGCGCGGTCGCCGACGAGGTGGTGGTCCCGGAGGGCTGGCAGTGTTGCGGCTTCGCCGGGGACCGGGGACTGCTGCACCCGGAGCTGACCGCGTCGGCCACCCGGGCCGAGGCCGCCGCCGTCGCGTCCCGGCCCTTCGGCGGGTACGCCTCGGTGAACCGCACCTGCGAGATCGGGCTGGCGCGGGCCACCGGGCAGCCGTACCGGCACCTGCTGGAGCTGCTGGCCGAGGCCACCTCGCCGTAGCGGTCCGGCGCAGTGGTGTGTCGTCCTCCGAGATCGACGCCAGCTCGGGGAGGTGGTGGGGTCCGGGTGGGTCGGATGGCACCACTTCCCCGTACTGGTGTTGACCTTGGCTTGGCCGGTTGCGCGTGGGGTTGCGTGATCGACACCAGCTCGGGGGAGTGGTCTGGTTCAGGCGGGTTCGATGTGACCATTTCCCCGCACTGGTGTTGACCTTGGCGTCGGTCGAGTGCCGGTTGCTTGCGTGATCGACACCAGTTCGGGGTGGTGGTGGGGTCCGGGTGGGTTGGATGGCACCACGTCCCCGTAGTGGTGCTGATTGTGGCTTGGGCGAGGGCGCGTGGGTTGCGTGATCGAGGCGGTGTGGCGGTTGAGGGAGGCGTCGGTGGTGAGCGGACCGGGGGCCTTGAGCTGGGCGGGCGTACCAGGGTCTCGATTGCGGGCGGGCCGAGGGCGGCAGGGCTTACGGTGCGAGTGGGGGAGTCCACGGGAGGGGTGACGCGGTGGCGGCGGGGATGTTGTCGGGGCGGGTCGCTGTGGTCACCGGCGCGGCACGCGGGATCGGCCGGGCCGCCGCGGTCGCGCTGGCCGAGGCGGGCGCGGACGTCGCCGGGATGGACGTCGCCGGGCCGGTCAGCCCGATCCTGGACCTGCAGCCCTCGACCCCGGACGACCTGGCCGAGACCGGCCGGCGGGTGACGGCGGCCGGCGTTCGCTGGTCGGCGCACCAGGCCGACCAGCGCGACATCGGGGCGGTACGGGCGGTGGCCGAGGCGGTCGAACGGGAGCACGGCGGAGTGGACGTGCTGTTCGCCAATGCCGGCATCCAGGCGTTCGCGCCGCTGCTGGAGATGGCCGACCAGCACTGGCACGACCAGATCGACGTGAACCTCACCGGCGCCGCCAACGTGCTGCAGGTGTTCGCGCCGCTGCTGGTACGGCGCGGCGGCGGGCGGATCATCATCACGTCGTCCACCCAGGGGCAGCACGGCACCACGAACGGGTCCGCGTACTCGGCGTCCAAGTGGGGCCTGATCGGGCTGATGAAGTCCGCCGCGCTGGAACTCGGGCCGCACGGCGTGACGGTGAACGCGGTGATCCCAGGGCTGGTCGACACCGCGCTGACCCGGCGCCGGGACCGTTACGTGCAGGCGCTGGTCGAGGCGGGGAAGCCGGCCTCCGGTGACCTCGCGGAGGTGGAAGACGCCGCGATCCAGGCGCTGCGGGCCAAGACGCCGCTGGGCGTGCCGTGAGTGGAGCCGGAGGACGTCGCGCCGCTCGTGGTGTTCCTCGCCTCGGACGCGGCGCGGATGGTCAGCGGCACGTCGTTCGCCGCGACAGCGGGCGACAGCGCCCACGTGACCGCCTGACCTCGCCGGGCCGCCGCCGACGGCCGGCACGGTTAGGCTCGGACGATGCATCGATCGCGGTTGTATGCCCTGATCATCGACGCGCCGCGGGACGAGGCGGGGAAGGCGGCCGCGTTCTGGTCCGCCGCGCTCGGCGCCGGCCTGCGCACCGATCCGGCCGAACCGCAGTTCACCGGCCTGGCCGACGTCGTGCCAGGGCTGATCACCGCCGTGCAGTCGGTAGACGACGCGCCCCGCTACCACCTCGACATCGAGACCGACGACGTGGCGGCCGAGGTCGAGCGGCTGCGTGGGCTGGGCGCCACGCCGGTGTCCCGCTGGCTCGACTGCCACGTGCTGCGCGCGCCGGGCGGGCATCTGCTCTGCGTCATCCCGGTGGCCAGCGACGGCGAACTGTTCGAGGCCACCGCCACCCGCTGGCCGTGACCCCGGACGTGGACCGGCGCCCCGGCGGTGAGCCGGGGCGCCGGAACCGGTGCCGTCAGCGGTACGGCAGCGTGACCGTCGAGGTGTTGCCGACGCCGAGGATCGTGGGCGCGCCGCCGATGGCGTTCCACACCTCGACGCGTACCGTCCCGCCCGACAGGTTGCCGAGCGTGCCGGTGGCCGAGAGCAGGCCCTGGGTCTGTAGGTAGCGCTCCGCGCCCGGGATCGGGTCGGTGGCGAAGTACCGGTAGGTCTCCACCCGCTCGGCGCTGCCGTTGCCGGTCAGGTCGTAGGAGACCCGGATCTGGACGCCGTTGCCGACCGCGGTGCCCGCGTCGACGGCCAGGTCGAACGCGGTGGCGCCGCCGGTGAACGTGCCGGTCAGCCCGGTGGCGGTGAAGACCTGCGGGTTGGCCGGCGTGCCGTCGTGGTTGCCGTTCGCCGCCGTCACGTTCACCGTGCCGCTCGTGCCGGCGGCGCCGTCGAGCCCGCCGCCGGAGCGTAGGTACCGCACCGGCTTCAGTGTCGCCGGGCTGCTCGTGCTCGGGCTGGGGCTCGCGCTGGTCGGCGTGGGACTCGCGGTGGTCGGGGTGGGGCTGGGCGTCGAGGTCGTCGGGGTGCCGGTCGGCACGGTTCCGCCGCCGGTGGCGTTGCCGCCGCTCCAGGTGTACGCCCCGGAGGTGGCGGTCTTCCCGGCCGCAACGGTGAGCGTGACGCCGTTGGAGAACGTGACGGTGAGCTGGCGGGCGGTGATGTTCGACGCCACGTAGGTGCGGACGCCGTTCTTGACGAACACCTTCGCCAACGGGTGGTTCGCGGTCACAGTGGTGTCCACGGTGCCGAGCGCGGCCAGGTTGCGGATCCAGTGGAACGTGTGCGCCTTGCTCTCGCCCTCCTCGCTGGTGAATCCGCTGTTGGCGCGGAAGTTGCGCAACGCCTGCTCGCCGTCGCCGAGGGCCAGGAACTCCCAGATGATGTCCTGCCACACCGTCGGCGGGCCGCCCTTGTTGGTGACCAGCTCGGCGTAGTTGGCCTTGACGTACTCGGGGAAGTCGCCCAGGTAGAGGTGACCGCCGGTGATCGGCAGCATGTTGATGCCCTGGATCATCTCCGGCGCCGCGGAGAACCAGGTGGAGTACGACCCGCCGTCGCCCCACACCATGCCGACGGTCTTGTGCCCGAACGCGGACGGGAAGTTCTGGTCGTACACGTCGAACCAGTACTCGGAGATGGCGGCGGACTGGGTGGTCCACAGGTAGACGCCGGCGTCGCGGACGGCGGTGTCGCCGGTGGCCTGACCCCACTGGATCAGCGCGTTGGCGAAGTTCATCCCCTCCGACGAGGACTCCTGGTTGTTGCCGGCGAAGAACGGCGCGAGCCCGGAGGCCCAGTCGTGCCCGGCGTAGATGTCGAAGTCACGCAGGTAGGGGAAGCGGCTGTCCGCGCGGTCGTAGTTGTTGGCGTCGCGGATGAGCAGGTCGACCATGCCGCCGTAGCGGCTGTCGTCGGCCCAGCCGGGGTCGAACTTGGCGACCGTGGCGGCGGCGGCGATGAAGTAGCCGTAGTGGAAGTGGTGGTCGTTGAGGTCCTCGTCGGAGCCGTACGAGGCGGGGTAGCCGATCAGCGTGCCCCAGTTGCGGTCGTAGTAGAACAGCTGGCCGCTCTCTCCCGAGCCCGCGGTGAGCCAGTTGGTCAGCCGGTTCTTCATCGCGGTCAGCGCGGAGTCACGGACCGAGGTCTGCCCGAGCTGGTCGGCGATCTCGGCGATCCGTGCGGCCCGGCCGAGTCCCTTGCCGGCCCAGTACGTGTCCGGGCCGCTGACGCCCTCCGGGTTGCCCTGCTCGGCGTTCAGGTAGCCGGTGACTGTGGACAGGTCCGCGCCGCTGGAGTCGCCGACGGCGGGCACCTCGGGCAGCACGCCGGTGAAGCGCATCGTGGTGGTGAACGACGGCACGCCGGTGAGGATCCGCATGGCGCCGCGCGCCGAGACGTACGTCGGGCTGATCGGGGTGGCGCCGGTGAGGCTGCGCCACTGGTGCGGGTAGAGCGCGACCACCGTCTTCGTCTCGCTGCCCTCGCGGGGCGTGGTGGTGAACGCGTACGTGGTGCGCACGGTGCCGGCGGACGGGTCGTAGGAGTAGCTCATCCGGGTGCCGGTGACGTGCGCGTGGGCGTAGCGGGCGTAGGTGTCGGCGAGCGCGGCCCGGTCGCCGCCGCCGGGCAGCGCGGCCACCGAGAAGTACCCCTTGCCGGCCAGCGTCGAGCTGATGCCGGTGCCGTTGACGGTCCAGGTCGCGCCGGTCGGCGCGTACGCGACGTAGTCGTGGCCGCGGACGGTGAAGCCGATGGTGGCGCCGGAGTTGCGCCAGACGGTGGGCGTGCCGGCGGCGGTGAGCTGCGCGGTGCCGCCGCTGACCGTGTAGTAGCCGATCGGCAGGCCGTGGCCGATGGTGGCGCGCATGGTGCGGCTGCCGTCGCTCCAGTCGGCGGTGACCGTCCAGTCGGTCCAGCCGGCGGCCTTGACCACCGGCGCGGCCAGGCCGGGCATCCCGACGCGCACGTCCTCGGTGTACGGGTAGTGGAACTCGCCCACGCCGGTGGCGGTGCCGCTGATCGCCGGCGTGGTCGTGTAGGAGAGTCCGAGCCCGTTGTTCTCGGCCTTGTACGCCAGCGGATGCGCGTGCAGGACCTCGCTGCCCGTGCAGTTGTTGCGCTTCCAGATCAGCGAGGACCACCAGTCGTTGGTGGGGATCGCGCCGGCCGGCGCGTCGGCGGTGGTGAACGTCCTCGGGTTGGTGCTGATCGCGCCGCAGCCCTTCGGCAGCAGGGCGCCGGCCGGTCGCGTCTCGGTGTAGCTGCCAGCGCCGACGGCGCCGGCGGTGGCGGTGCCGCCACCGCCGACGACGACGCCCAGCAGGCCGGCGGCGAGCACCGACGCGGCGACGAGGGCGGCTGCCCGCCGGCCACGCCGCCGGGTCGGGGACGGGATGGGCGTCGCGGGTACGGGGTCGGGGGAGAAGTCCCGCAGGAGGGTCATGGAGGTCCCCTTCACGGAGGAGAAGCGGGGGTACGGGGTGATGGTCGATCGCTGTGAGAGCGCTCTCTTGAGAAGGGACATTAAGGTTCGGGTTACGGATCCGTCAATGTCCTGTTACCAAAGAGAGCGCTCTCCACCGCTGTAGCTGACCCTCCGCAGCAGCCTCCCGTACGCCCGGTGAGCAGGGCGGACGACCGCACACGGCGCCGCCCCCGGCCGGTGACCGGGGCGGCGCCGCGCGTACCCGTGCTCAGGCGGCGGTGGCGGCGAGCCGCTCCGTGGCGTCAGCGGCGGCCGGCTGGCCGGTGGCGTGCAGCCGGGTGGCCGGGGCGCCGGTCCCGGCGGGGCGCGACGGCATGCCGGGCCGCGGCGTCCGGGCCGTGGTCAGCGCGGTCTGGGCGGCGTTCCACGCGGCGCACGGCCAGGCGGCCCCGGCGCAGCTCGGGCTCGCGCAGACACGTTCGGCGTCGGGCTGGTGCGCGTCGGCCACCGCGGCGGCCAGGTCCCACAGCAGCGGATCGGTCACCTCCGCGGGGCGGTCGGCGACGCGGTCTGTGCTGGCTTCGGACATGATTCGGTCCCCCTGTCGTGAACGGCCCTCACCTGTTTCCGGAATCGCAGCCCGGCAAACCTGCGTCCGGCCCGACGCGGACATAGGCTGGCCGTCGTGGCGAGGTACTACGACCTGCATCCGGACAATCCCCAGCCCCGCGTGATCCGGCAGGTGGTGGACCTGCTGCGCGCCGACGGGGTGATCGCGTACCCGACCGACTCCTGCTACGCGCTCGGCTGCCGCATCGGCAACCGCGACGGGGTGGAGCGCATCCGCGAGATCCGGCGGCTCGACGACCGGCACCCGTTCACGCTGATGTGCGCCGACTTCGCCCAGCTCGGCCAGTTCGTCAAGCTCAGCAACGCAGTCTTCCGCCAGGTCAAGTCCGTCATCCCGGGCAGCTACACGTTCCTGCTGCCGGCCACCGCCGAGGTGCCCCGGCGGTTGCAGGACCCGCGGCGGCGGGTGGTCGGGGCGCGGGTGCCGAGGCACACGGTGACCCAGGCGCTGCTGGCCGAGCTGGGTGAGCCGCTGCTGTCCAGCACGCTGCTGCTGCCCGGCGAGGACGAGCCGATGACCCAGGGCTGGGAGATCAAGGAACGGCTCGACCACCTGATCGACGCAGTGGTCGACGCCGGTGACTGCGGGCTGGAGCCGACCACCGTGGTCGACCTGTCCGGCGACGAGCCGGAGATCCTGCGTCGCGGCGCCGGGGACCCGGCCCGCTTCGAGTAGCGATCACCGATTCCGCTCCGTCCGGGCGCCGTCGTGGGGCACGGTAGGGACCCGGGGGACGGTGACGGGGGTACGGCGTGGAAGCACTCCTGCTGATCACGGTGCTCGGCGCGACAGTGCTTGTCGGCACCACGATCGGCGGTCGCTACAGTGTCGCGCCGCCCGTCCTGCTGATCGCCATGGGCGCGCTGATCGGTCTGCTGCCGCCGTTCGACAACCTGATCCTCGAACCCGAGGTCGTGCTGGTGCTGTTCCTCCCGGCGATCCTCTACCGGGAGAGCCTGGTCATCAGCCTGCGCGAGATCCGGGCCAACCTGATCGTGATCATCGGCCTCGCCGTCGTGCTGGTGATCGTCACGATGGCCGCCGTCGCGTTCACCGCGCAGGCGCTCGGCGTGGCGGCGGCCGCCGCCTGGGTGCTCGGCGCGGTCCTGGCGCCCACCGACGCCGCCGCCGTGGCCGGCCTGGCCAAACGGATGCCGCGCGGCATCCTCACCACGCTGCGCGCGGAGAGCCTGGTCAACGACGGTACGGCGCTCGTGCTCTTCGCCGTGGCGGCGGGCGTGGTCGCGGGCGGGACGGTGCCCGGGCCGCTGTTGCTCACCGGCGAGTTCATCGGCAAGTCGGCCGGCGGGGTGGCCGCCGGCCTGCTCGTCGGCGCGGTCGTGGTGCTGATCCGCAAGCACGTGGACGACCCGATGCGCGAGGGCGGGCTGAGCATCCTCACCCCGTTCGTCGCGTTCCTGCTCGCCGACGCGGTGCACGCCAGCGGCGTGCTGGCGGTCGTCGTGTCCGGGCTGGTGCTGTCCTACGCCGCGCCCCGGGTGATCCGGGCCCGCTCCCGGGTCACCGCGTTCGCGTTCTGGGACCTGTCCACCTTCATGGTCAACGGCGGCCTCTTCGTGCTGCTCGGTACGCAGGTGCCCCGCTCGCTGCGCGGCATCACCAGCCACTCGCCGACCGCCTCGCTCGGCATCGCGGTGCTCGTCGCGGCGGTCGTGGTGGCCATCCGGCTGGTCTGGGTGCACCTGTCGGTGTCGGTGCTGCAACGGGTGGACCGTCGCGAGTCGAGCCGGGCGCGGCACTTCGACTTCCGGATGCGTACCGCTGTGGGCTGGGCCGGGTTCCGCGGCGCCGTCTCGCTCGCCGCGGCGCTCGCCGTGCCGGTCACCATGCACGACGGCACTCCGGTGCGCGAACGCGACCTGATCATCTTCGTCACCGTCGTGGTGATCGTGCTGATCATGCTGGTGCAGGGCACGACGCTGCCGGCCGTCGTGGGCTGGGCCGGCCTGAACGGCGACCGGGAACGGGACGAGGAGGTGCGCTGGGCCCGGATCCGGGCCACCGAGGCCGCCCTGGAGGCGCTGCCCCGGGCCGCCAGCGACGTGGGCGCCACCCAGGACACAGTGGACCGGCTGCGCGCCGACTACGAGGACCACCTGGCCGACGTTCGTGACCCGGGCGGCGAGGACGCGGAGGGGGAGCGGGAGATGGCCCGCCGGCTGCGGCTGCGGGTGCTGGACCACAAGCGGCAGGAGATCACCCGGCTGCGCAACACCAGGCAGATCGACGACGCGGTGCTGCGGCAGCTCCAGGCGGCCATCGACATCGAGGAGATCCGGCTGCTCGGGCCGGAGATGGAGGAGTGAGCCGGCCGGCCGCCACCCGGACGGGGTGGCGGCCGGGGCGGCTCAGCGCGCGTCGACAGCGACGACCGTGTACGGGGTGGTCGGCGTCGGCGGGGTGGTGAACCGGCCGTTCGGCAGGTAGAGCCGGCCGAGCGCGGCGGCGACGGTGGTCGGCACGTCGAAGCCCGGGTCGGTGATGACGCCGCGCGTGACGCCGGCCGTGCCGGAGCGGTTCAGGTCGACCACGGCGACCTGGTTGAGGAAATTCTGCACCACGTACAGCGTGCGGCCGAGCAGCAGCAGGCCGTCGCCGTTGAGGAACGTGGCGCCCGGCACGTCGACGGCGGTGGTGACACCGGTGGCCGGGTCCACCCGGAACAGCGTGCCGGTGTTCGACTGCACGACGATCAGCGCGCGCCCGTCCGGGGTGGGCACGATCCCGTTGAGGTTGACGCCGGTGCCGGTCTGCTGGAAGTCGCCGGTCAGCGGCAGCGTGGTGAAGCCGTCGGCGGGCGGCAGCTTGCCGCCGCGTCCCAGCGGCAGGCGGTAGAGCACCGGCCGGTTCGAGTCGGTGAACCATGCGGCGTCGCGGGTGAGCGTCACGTCGTTGACGAACGTCGGCGCCTCGGCGAACCGGTAGCTCGCGAGCACGGCGCCGGTGCGGGTGTCGATGACCCGGGCGTCCCCGGCGGTGCCGCCGGCGACGAAGAGCCGGCCCCGCGCGTCGACCTTGAGGCCGAGTGAGGGCGTGCCGGTGGCGGGGCTGACCTGCTTGCCCGCCCCGGTGATCAGGTCGGCGCGGTAGATCTCACCGGTGGCCCGCGACCCGAACCAGGCGTAGCGGCCGGCGGTGTCAATGCCCTCCGGCTGGAAGCCGTCGGGCAGCGCGATGACTGCCGGGCGGCGGTCGTGGGCGGCGGCCGGGGCCGGAGCGGCGGTGGTGACGAGGGTGGCGGTCAGGGCGACGCCGAGGGCGGTCCTGATGCGTCGGTTCACTGTGGTCCTTCCGGCGAAACGGTGGGACAGGACCTGTCCCACTGTACGGTCGCGGACCGGCGCCCGCCGGGGACGCGACCCGGCACGGTGGTCCCGTGCCGGGTCGCGTCGACTGTCAGCCGGCCGCGCAGGTCGGCGTGCCGGAGGGCGCGGTACCCGTGCCCTGGAATCCGAACTCGGTGGTGCCACCGGCACCGACCTGGCGGTTGTAGTCCACGTTGCGGAAGGTCACCGCACCGCTGGTGCCGCTGGCCTGGGCGCTCCAGGTGTTCGTGACCGCCGAGCCCGACGGCACGGTGAGCGAGACGGCCCAGCCGTTGAGCCCGCTGGAGCCCGCGGTGATGCGGACGTTGGTGACGAAGCCGCCCGGCCACTGGTTGGTGGTGATCGTGGCGGTGCAGGCGCCGGTCGGCGGGGGAGTCGTCGGCGGCTCGCTGGTCGGCGGCGTGCTGGTCGGCGGAGTCGACGTGGGCGGGGTGCTGGTCGGCGGCGCGGTGGTCGGCGGCGGGGTGCCGCCCTCGTTGAGCGCGTTCAGCACGGCGGTGTACGCCTGCTTCTTGTTGCCGCTGCCGTCGAACAGCAGCGGGGTGCCGCTGGCCCGCCAGGAGTCGGTGTCCCGGATGCCCCACACGGTGATGCCGTTGCACCGCGCCACGGCCAGGCAGTCCCGGGTCACGTTGCCGAACGCGGTGGCCTGGCTGCTGCCCGAACCCTCGATGTCCAGCTCGGTGATCTGCACGTCGACGCCGAGCGCGGCGAAGTTCTGCAGCGTGGTGCGGTAGTTGCTCGGGTACGGCGACCCGCTGTTGAAGTGCGACTGGAGCCCGACACAGTCGATCGGCACGCCCCGGGCCTTGAAGTCCCGCACCATGTTGTAGACGCCCTGGGTCTTGGCCCACGACCAGTTGTCGGTGTTGTAGTCGTTGTAGCAGAGCTTGGCGCCGGGGTCGGCGGCGCGGGCGGCACGGAACGCGGCCTCGATCCAGTCGTTGCCGGTCTGCTAGAGGTTCGAGTTGCGGCGGGCGCCGCTGTTGCCGTCGTCGAACGCCTCGTTCACCACGTCCCAGGAGTGGATCTTGCCCCGGTAGTGGGTGGCGACCTGGGTGACGTGGTTGATCATCGCCTCGCGCAGCGCGCTGCCGGACAGGCTTCCCGTCCACCCGGGCTGCTGCTGGTGCCAGAGCAGCGCGTGGCCGCGTACCCGCATGCCGTTGGCCTGGGCGTGCGCGACGAGCCGGTCGCCGTTGCTGAAGTTGAACTGGTTCCGGGACGGCTCGGTGGCGTCCCACTTCATCTCGTTCTCGGCGGTGACCATGTTGAACTCGCGGTTCAGGATGCCGACGTACGTGCTGTCGGACAACTTGTTCACCGCGACCGCCGTGCCGAAGTAGCGGCCCTGTTCCGCCGCCGACGCGCCGAGCGTCGTGCCGGCGCTGGCGCTGGTCGCCACCGCTATCGTCGCGGCGACCACCGCGGCCCCCGCCACCATCGCGACCACTGCGGTCCGCGGGCGTGACCGGGCTGCCGCGCTCCCGCTGCCGCGGGCGAGCAACTTGTCCATCTGAACGCCTCTCCTAGCCTGTCAAAGGGATGGGCTCGCTCCGGCCACCGCCCGCCACGATGTCGGCTCCGCGCGGCCGCCCGGTGGCCGCGCCAGATCAGGGAGTGACTCCCCGGCACATCGTGAGTGGATCGAAGCGAATCTCTGCCCGGAGCCTACCGGAAGCGTTCCGAAAACTTAATCACCTCGATGCGTCGACCTGCCGGCGTCCGGTGCCGGGGTGGAGGGGTGAAACCCCGGGCGGGGACGGTGGGCGGGCATGGCTGCGTCGCCCGGCGCGGCTCCGGAAGTTTCGGGGCGAGCCGCCCGCGCGCGAGCCGGCGACGGTGCCTGCCGCTTGAGTGGATCGCGTCCCCGGACCGATGCTTGGCTAATCGACCGTAGACGATGGAAGGGGTCCTCCGGATGCGCCGGCCCTCGCTCGTCGTACTTGCCCTCGCCGCGCTGCTGGCCGGCACCCCGGCGGTCGCCCGCGCCGGCGTCGCCGCGCCGGCCGGACCCGCAGTGCTCGCCGGGATCCGCACGCCCGGCACCGCCTGGGGACACGACCCGGCCACCGGCCGGCTCACCGTCACCGCCGACGACACGGTACGCGGCAGCGAACTGTCCGCGCTGCGCCGCACGGCCGACCGGGCCGGCGCGGTCCTGCGCCACGAACCCGGGCGGCTGCGCACGCTCATCGCCGGCGGCCAGGCGATCTACGGCGGCAGCGGGCGCTGCTCACTGGGCGCGAACGTGCGCAGCGGCGCCACCTGGTACTTCGTCACCGCCGGGCACTGCACCCGCCTCGCCGCCACCTGGTACGCCGACAGCGCCCGCGCCACGGTGCTGGGCAGCCGGACCGGAAGCAGCTTCCCCGGCAACGACTACGGCGTGGTCCGCTACACCGGGACCGTCGCCCACCCGAGCGCGATCCACACCTACCCGGGGCAGGTCACCGTCACCGCGGCCGGCAGCGCGTACGTCGGGCAGGCGGTCTGCCGCAGCGGCGCCACCACGGGCGTGCGGTGCGGCTCGGTCACCGGGCTGAACGCGACCGTCAACTACGCCGAGGGCAGCGTCACCGGGCTCATCCGCACGAACATCTGCGCCGAGCCGGGCGACAGCGGCGGACCGCTCTACGTGGCCGCGACCGGCACCGTCATCGGCGTCCTCTCCGGCGGCAGCGGCAACTGCGCGAGCGGCGGCACCAGCTACTACCAGCCGATCCTGGAGATCCTCGCCGCGTACGGCCTGACGATCCCCTGACGGGCCCGCGCGGGCGGCCGCCGCGCCGCCCGCGCCGGACCGCGCGTTCCCGGGCCGCGCCGTCCGGTCAGGCGTCGCCGGGTACGGCCATCTCGCCCAGCCGCGACCAGTCCTGCTGCGGCACCGTCACGTTGACGATCCGGGGCGTCTCGGCCAGGTGCGGCGGCAGCGTGCGCTGGGCGGCCCGGAAGTGCTCCGACTGCACGTGCGCCGCGCCCGCCTCGTCGTCGCGGAACGCCTCTACCAGCACGTACTCGGTCGGGTCGTCCAGGCTGCGCGACCAGTCGAACCACAGGCAGCCGGGCTCGGCCCGGGTCGCGGCGGTGAAGTCGGCGGCGATCCGCGGCCAGTTGTCGGCGTCTTCCGGGCGGACCCGGAACTTGGCGGTAATGAAGATCATGGGATCAGGCTACCCAGGGCCGGCGGTGACCCGCGCCCGATCAGCTCTTGGCCGCCGGGCCGAGCAGTTCGGCCGCCCGCCGGTCGGCGAACGCGGTGACCGCCTGCTGCCCGGCGCCGAACACGATCGCCAGGCCCAGCAGCGCGGCGGTGCTGCTCACACTGGTCTTCACCAAGCCGCCGATGACCAGCATGATGCCGACCACCGCCACCAGCGGGCCGATCGCGAGCTTCAGCAGCCCCTGCTGGAACGGCAGCTTGTAGGGCAGCCCGCCGGACCGGGAGGTGATCATCGAGGGCAGCGCGCTGAGGAACGCACCGAGCGCCCCGGCGATCAGCACGAAGAACAGCAGCCGCCAGGCGGGCACGCCACCGGCGTCGGTCGGCGCCTCCAGCAGCCGTACGTCGTGGCTGCGCCACTGCACCAGCACCACGAGGACCTCCGCCAGCAGCGCGAACACCGACAGCCCCAGCATCCGGTTGCGCAGCCGCCGCGCCGACTCGTGGAACTCGTCGGACGCGGAGTGGTAGCGCAGCAGCAGCGCCTGCACCCGGGCGCGCAGCAGCGCCTCGGACGGGGCGCCGGCCGCCGGGTCGAGATCGGTGAACACCTTGTCGTCGGCCGGCAGCACCTGCGCCGCCGCGCTGCGGTACGCGGGCAGCAGCCCGGTCAGCTCGTCCGAACTGCGCAGCGCCACCATGGCCCGTTCCACCGAGTGGATGGTCTGCCACGCGTACTCCAGGTTGCCGCCGCGCAGCCACTCGACCACGCCGCTGCGCCCGAGCACCCCCTCGACCCTGGACAGCTGCGCGCGCAGCGCCTCCGCCCGCCCGGGGTCGCGCGGGGACAGCACCGCGAGTTGCTGGTACAGGTCGTCCCCACATCTTCCCCCCACGCCGCGCGGACCTGCCACCAGTATTCGCAGGTCAGGACCATAATGGCTAGAGCACACCGGACAGTTGACCCGGCTCGCGACGGCGCGGGATCCGGCCCGACGGACGAGGTCGGAGCGCTCGGGCGATCGGTAACCTGAGCCGGTGACCGTCTACGCCCTCGCGCAGCTCACCATCCACGACCGGGCTCGCTACGACAGGTACGCCGCCGCCTTCCCGCCGGTGCTGGCCCGCTACGGCGGGCGGCTGCTCGCCGCCGACACCAGCCCGCACGTGGTCGAGGGGGAGTGGCCGCACCAGAAGGCGGTTCTGCTGTCGTTCGACAGCCGGGAGGACTTCGAGCGCTGGTCCACCTCGCCGGAGTACCGGGAGATCTCCCGGGACCGGGAGGCGGCCACCGAGGGCGTGGTCCTGCTGCTCGACGGGATCGGTCACGCCTGGCCGGCCTGACCGGTCAGAGACGGTGGCGCACCCACACGTTTGGTTCCACGTACGCGGCGTGGTCGTGGTCGACGTCGACGAGCACCGGCGTCAGCGCGCCCGGCACGCGTACCGGCCCGGAGGTGTCGAACGGCAGCCCGGTCCAGCGCCGCCAGTCCGCGAGCGTCCCGGTCACCGTCATCGACCGGGGCGCCACCCGCTCGATCACCCCGCCGGCCCGTACGTGCACCCGCAGCCACGGGTCGGCCGGCAGCCCGTCCGGGCGGCGCCGGGCCGCGTACTCGGTCATCGGCACGTCCGGGGCGGCGGCCTTGCCGTTCGGGCGCACCGGCGCCACCAGCGTGTCGAACCCGGCGCGGGCCACCGCGGCGCGCATGGCGTCGAGCATCAGCCCGGACACGCCGCCGCCGCGCCGGTCCGGGCGCACGCAGATCTCCAGCGCGGACACCAGGTTGGGGGTGGACCCGGTGAGGCGGCCGAGCGTGGCCCGCTGGATCACCCGGTCCCAGCCGCCGTCGGGCAGCTCGTCCTCGGTCCAGCGCAGCGGCGCCGCGTACCCCCGGGCCACGGCCCGGCCCGGCTCGGCCGGGTCGACGGCGGCGAAGACGAACTCCGGGTAGAGGTCGTGCGCGACGCCGTAGTAGAGCGCGCCCATCGGGTCCCAGAGCATGAACGGCGGCCAGGCGCCGTCGAAGTCGGCGTCGAGCAGCGGCGCCAGGTCGGGCCGCTGCGCCAGGGTCACGATCTCCAGAGTCACGCCGGGCAGGCTAGAGCCGCGCGGCCCGGACCGCACGCCGATTTGTCGGCGCCGCTGGCTAGGCTGCCGGCATGGCAGATCCGTTCCGGGTACGCGTCACGGTGCGCGGCTACGAACTCGACACGCAGGGGCACCTCAACCAGGCGGTCTACCTCCAGTACGCCGAGCACGCCCGCTGGGAGTGTCTGCGGGCGTCCGGCGTCGGCCAGGAACGGCTGCTCGCCGGTGGCGTCGGGCCGGTCGCGCTGGAGGTGACGGTGCGCTACCTGCGGGAGCTGCGCGGCGGCGACGAGGTCGACGTCACCTGCGAGTTCCACTGGGGCGAGGGCAAGACGTTCCGGATCAGCCAGGAGTTCACCCGCGCGGACGGCACCCCGGTCGCCTCGGTCAGCGGCGTCGGCGGGCTGCTCGACCTGGCCGAGCGGCGGCTGGTGCCCGACCCGCGCGAGCGGTTCCGGGCGCTGGCCACCGACCCCGTGCCGATGAGCCTGTAGCGCCGGTCAACTCTCCGCGCGCAGGTAGGCGAGCACCGCCAGCACCCGGCGGTTGGTGTCCTCGTCCGGCGGCAGGCCGAGCTTGGCCAGGATGTTGCCCACGTGCTTGCCGACGGCCGCCTCGGTGACGTGCAGCCGGGAGGCGATGGCCGTGTTCGAGTGGCCCTCGGCGACCAGCCCCAGCACCTCCCGCTCCCGCCGCGACAGCGCGGCGAGCGGGTCACGGGGGCGGCGCAGCAGGTGCCGCACCACGTCCGGGTCGACGGCGGTGCCGCCGGCCGCCACCCGGCGCAGCGTCTCGGCGAACTCCGCGACGTCGGCGACCCGGTCCTTGAGCAGGTAGCCGACCCGGTTGCCGTCGCCGCTGTCGAGCAGCGCGGCGGCGTACCCGCTCTGCACGTGCTGGCTGAGCACCACCACCGCGAGGTCCGGGCGTTCCGCGCGTAGCGTGACCGCGGCGCGCAGGCCGTCGTCGCGGTGCTGCGGCGGCATCCTGATGTCGGTCACCAGCAGGTCGGGCCGGTGCGTGCGGACCGCGTCGAGCAGTTCCGGGGCGGAGCCGACGGCGGCGTCCACCGCGAAGCCGAACCGGGTCAGTACACCGACCAGGCCCTCCCGCAGCAGCACCTCGTCCTCGGCGAGGACGACCCGGGTCACGGACGGCACGGCAGCTCCACCCGGACGAGGGTAGGCCCACCGGGCGGGCTGGACAGCAGCAGCCGCCCTTCCACCGCCGCCACCCGGTCCGCGAGCCCGGTCAGGCCGGTGCCGCGCGCCGGGTCGGCGCCGCCCCGGCCGTCGTCGCGCACCTCCACCACCAGCCGCCGGTCGTCGCGGGTCAGCCGCACCTGCGCCCGGCCGGCCCCGGCGTGCCGGGCGACGTTGCCGAGCGTCTCGGAGACCACGTACCAGGCGGTGGTCTCGATCAGGTCGGGCACCGGGCGGGTCAGGTCCGCGCGCACGGTGACCGGTACGACCGACCGTGCGGCCAGCTCGCCGACCGCCCCGGCCAGGCCGAGTTCGGTGAGCTGCTGCGGGCGGATGCCCTGGACGATTCCGCGCAACGTCACCATCAGCTCCTTGGCCTGCTCGTGCGCCACCGCGAGCGGCTTCGCCGCCGGGGAGTCGTCCGGCACGTCGAGGCGGGCCAACCCGAGCTGAAGCGTCAGGGCGGTCAGGCGCGGCTGCGCGCCGTCGTGCATGTCCCGCTCGATGCGGCGCCGCTCCGCCTCGTAGGCGCCCACCAGGCGGGCGCGCGACCGGGTCACCTCGCGCAGGGCCGCGCCGCCGGGCGCGTCGTCGAGCAGCCGGCGGGCCACCGCCGCCTGGGCCGCGACCAGCAGCCCGGCCAGGTAGACCAGCGCCGGGACGGCCAGCAGACCGGCGAGCGCGTACGGGACCGCCTCGGCCGGGGAGTCGACTGTGGCCCAGACCAGCACGATCCGGTCCTCGCCGCCGGCCAGCCACGGACCGGCGACGAGCGCCACGTCCAGCAGCACGAGCAGGCCGAACATCCCGTACGCCAGCGGCAGCACCACCCCCAGCACGGCCAGGTACGCGCCCTCCCGCCACCCGGTGGCGGTGGTGAAACGGGCGGCGAGTCCCCGCCACCTCGGCGCGGTCACCGGACGGTCGTCGACCAGGCCGAGGCGCCACCGCTCGACCGCCGCCACCGGCGCGCCGGCCAGCGGGGCGAACGCCACCACCGCCAGCGCCACCACGGCCAGCACCGCCAGCGCCTCGGCGTCGACCGGGCGGCCCCGCCGCAGCGCGCTGACGACCAGCAGCAGCGGCGCGGCGACCACCGCCGCCCCGAACGCCGCCGCGCCGGCCAGGGGCAGGGTCGTGAGGGCGTACGCCAGCGCCCGCCACGGCCACGCGGAGAGCAGGTAGCGGCGGCGGCGCAACGCAACGGCCAGCCCGTGATCAACTGTCATGGCCCGACGCTAGCCAGGCCGCGCCGCCCGGCCCAGCCGGCTGGACCCCGCTCTCCGGGTAGGTCTGGCCCTACCCCGAACCGGCCCGCCACACCCCGTGCGCCGGGCCGCCGCGAGACGGTGCACTCGGCGGATGAGAAACCGCCTCGCGGGCGCATGCTGGCTGCTCGCCACCGCGTCGTTCCTGGCCGCCAACGTCATCGTGGGCCTGGCCTGGGAGCAACCCGGGTTCAGCTGGGCCGAGCACAACATCAGCGACCTGGGGAACGTGACCTGCGGCGTGTGGGACACCAGCCGCCCGCGCCCGGTCTGCTCGCCGTGGCACCCGGCCATGAACGCCGTCCTCGTCGGCGCCGGGCTGCTGCTCGCGCTCGGCGCGCTGCTCGCACACCGCGCGCTGCGCCCGGGTCGCGCCGCGGCCGTCGCCGTCGCGTCGATCGTGACCGCCGGGTGCGGGTACGTGCTGGCCGGCCTCTACCCGGCCGACGTGGACGAGAACCTTCACGTGCTCGGCGCGCTGCTGGTCTTCGCCCTCGGCAACGCCGCGATGCTCGCCGCCGCGCTCGCCGGCCGGTCGCCGCTGCTGCGCGGGCTGCGGGCCGTCAGCGCGCTCCTGGGCCTGCTCGGGCTGGCCGGCACCGTGCTGTTCCTGTCCCGGGTGGACGCCGGCATCGGCGTGGGCGGCATGGAACGCGTCGCCGTGTTCCCGCTGTTCGCCTGGGTGACGGCGGCCGGGTTGCGGCTGCTCGGGTTCCGTCGGTCCCGGCCCCTATCCTGACCGGATGGAGCTGGCGTTCAGCGGCGAGGTGTGGTTCTGGCGCGGCCCGGCGCCGTACCACTTCGTCACGGTGCCCGACGAGCAGAGCGCGGCGATCGAGGCCGCCTCGGCGTCGGTCACCTACGGCTGGGGCATGATCCCGGTGACGGTGAGCATCGGCGGCACCGACTGGCGGACGTCGCTGTGGCCGAAGGACGGGCGGTACGTGGTGCCGCTGCGGGTCGCGGCGCGCCGGGCCGAGGGCATCGAGCTGGGTGACCGGGTCGACGTGCGGCTGACGGTGGACGTGTGACCGGGCCGGAGCTGGCCGAGGCGGGCCGGCTGCTCGCCGCCGCGCAGCGGCCGGTGGTGTTCACCGGCGCAGGCATGTCCGCCGAGAGCGGCGTGCCGACGTTCCGGGACGCCCAGACCGGGCTCTGGCAGCGCTACGACCCGCAGGAGCTGGCGACCCCCGCCGCGTTCCGGGCCGACCCGGCGCTGGTGTGGGGATGGTACGAGGCACGGCGGCGCGGGGTGCGCCGGGCCCGCCCGAATCCGGGGCACCGGGCGGTCGCGGCGATCGCGGCCCGGCTGTCGGAGACGGTGGTGATCACGCAGAACGTCGACGACCTGCACGAGCGCGGCGGCGTCCCCGCCCCGGTACGCCTGCACGGCAGCCTGTTCGCGCCCCGCTGCTCGGCCTGCGCCCGCCCCGCGCCGGTGCCGCCCGACCTGCCGCCGCCCGCCGATCCGCCGGTACCGCCCGGCGGGCCGGAACCGCACGGCGGGGTGGAGTCGCACGCGCCGGAACCGCCGGACGGGCCGCTGATCCCGCCCGCGTGCGCCGGATGCGGGGCGCCGGTACGGCCCGGCGTGGTCTGGTTCGGCGAGGCGCTGCCGGAGACCGCGCTCAGCGCGGCGGTCGAGGCGGCGTCCGCCTGCGACCTGCTGCTGACAGTGGGCACCTCGGCGCTCGTGCATCCGGCCGCCGAGATCCCGCTCGTGGCGGCCCGCCTCGGCGCGCCGGTGGTGCAGGTGAACCCGGTGCCGACGCCGCTGGACGCGATCTGCGCGGTGAACCTGCGCGGCCCGGCCGGCGAGGTGCTGCCCGCGCTGGTCCGTGCCGCCTGGCCGGACGCCGGCTGACCGCCGGGCCGCTCCGCCCCGATGGGCCGCGCAGCACCCGCGGAGGGGTGAGTCTCACGCGCCGCGCGGTGCCCGCTTCGGGAACACGGTGTACGCGACCGGCCAGAACACCAGCCAGCCCGCCATCACCACGCTGAGCCGGCCGGTCCACGCCCACAGCTCGGCGGTGCGCTCGCCGTCGCCGACCACTGCGATGCCGGCCAGCAACACGGCGCAGGCGACCGCCCAGCCGATCATGCCCTTGCCCCACTCGCGCCACTCGTGCCGGGCCCGCGCCATCCCGTACCGGGGGGCCCGGCGCGGGGGAGGGCCGCCGGCGAACCGGTGGGCGAACCGCTCGTCGGCCCAGCGCACCATGCTGTGCCCGAACGCCACCGAGAACCCGAGGTACGCGGCGGCGAGGCCGTGGGCGAACGTGGCGGTGGCGCCCCGGCGCAGGTCGATCATGGTGGCGGCCAGCAGGACGAGATCGACCACGGGCACGGCGATCAGCAGCGCCGCGCCGAGGCGGGGCCGCCGCAGCGGGTACCGGGCGATCAGTCCGGCGAGCAGGACCACCCAGAACGCCACCTCGCACCCGACGATCACTGCCACGAGCATGCGGCCCTCTTTTCTAGTACGCTGTACGATAACCGTAACAGCGGCCGTCAACCAGATTCCGGAGGGCGCGTGCCCAAGATCGTCGACCACGACGCGCGCCGTGCCGAACTGGCGCGGGCGATGTGGCGGGTCGTCTACCGCGACGGCGTCGGCGCCGCCACCGTGCGCAGCATCGCGGCCGAGGCGGGCTGGTCACCGAGCGCGCTGCGGCACTACTTCGCGACCCAGACCGAGCTGCTGGTGTTCGCCATGGAGCACGTACAGGCCGAGGCGGCCGAGCGGATCGCCGCGGACGACCGGACCGGCCCTCCGCGCGAGGTCGCCCAGCGGGTGCTGGAACACCTGCTGCCGCTGGACCGCCAGCGCGTCCGCGAGGCCGAGGTGTGGCTGCTGCTCGCCGCGCGCGCCCAGACCGACCCGGCCGCGCGGTCCCGGATGACCGAGGCGGACGACGGCATCCGTCGCGCCGTCGACTTCGCCGTCTGTCTCCTCACCGGGGAACCGGTGCCCGACCCCGCGGCCGCCGCGCGGCTGCACGCCCTGCTCGACGGGCTCGCGCTGCACGCGCTGACGTACCCCGAGCGGATGCCGCCCGGGCGTGCCCGCGAGCTGCTCGGCGCGTACCTGGACACGTTCGCCGCGCCCTGAGCGCGGTCACTGCCCGGGTGGCCGCCCCATCGCCGCGCCCAGTTCGGCGCGGCTGGCGATGCCCAGCTTGCGGTAGACCCGGGCCAGGTTCGCCTCGACCGTCTTCGGGCTGATGTAGAGCGCGTCGGCGATGAGCCGGTTCGTCTGCCCCCGGGCGGCGAGCCGGGCCACCCGCTCCTCCGTCGCGGTGAGCGTCGTCGGGGCCGGGGTGCGGGCGCCGATGCGGCCCAGCTCCGCCCGCGCCCGGTCGGCGAAGGCGGACGCGCCGAGGGCGTCGAACTCGGCCACCGCCGCGTCGAGCGCCGCCCGCGCCTCCCGCCGGCGACGCACCCGCCGGTACGCCTGGCCGGCGGCGAGCAGGCAGCGGGCCCGGTCCAGCGGCAGCACCGCCTCCGGCACGGCGGCCCGGGCCTGCGCCAGCGCGTCCAGCGCCTCGCCCGGGTCCGCTCCCGTCGCGCCGGCCAGCAGCACCCGGCTGCGGGCCAGCCCGAGCGTCGTCCACGGTCGCGGCAGCCGCCCGTGCCGCCGGGCCAGCCGGTCCAGCGCCGCGTGCGCGGTGTCCAGGTCACCGGCGCCCACGCACGCCTCGATCCAGTCCGGCTCGAACCGCTGCCCCAGCGGCTCGGCGATGCCCGAACCGTCCAGGTCGGCCGCGAGCGAGCCGTACGCCGCCGCGGCCGTGGCCCATTCGCCCGAGGCGAGCGCCACCAGCCCGGCGAGCTGGCGGTGCAGCCGGCGGCTCCAGGTGTCGCCGCGGTCGTCGTCGCGGCGCAGTCCGGCCGCGGCGGCGCCCGCCCGCGCCAGCCGGCCACGGTGCGCGTCGAGCATGCCGGCCAGCCAACTCTCGCCCACCAGGCCCGTGCCCAGCTGCTCACCCAGGTCGCGGGCGGCGGCGATGTGCGTACCGGCCTCGGCGAAACGCCCGGCCAGCAGTTCCGTCTCGCCGAGGTGGGTGAGCGCCTCGTGCCGCAGCGGGTCGTCCCCGCGCGCCACCGCCCGATCCAGCATCAGGTGCAGCCGGGCCCGCGCCCGGTCGTGGTCGTCGACGGCCTTCCACCAGATCGCCGGCACCGAACCGGCCAGGTAGGACGGTTCGCCGGCCTCCAGCGCCAGCGCCCGGTCGAGCAGCCCGGTCGGCGCCTCTCCGCCGGCGCGTACCTCGTGGAAGAAGAGCAGCAGCAGCGCGGCGGTGAGCAGCGGGCGGTGGTCGTCGCGGTCGGAGAGCCGGGCGATCGCCGCCCGCGCGTGCGCCCGCGCGGCCTCCGGCTGGTCGTGGAACATCGTCAGATGCGTGTGGATCCGCCCGGCCAGGTGCCCGTCCCCTCCGGCCGCGGCGAGCGCCTGCTCGGCCACCCGCACGGCGGTGACCAGGTCGTCGGCGCACCAGGCGACGAGCGCGCGCAGCAGCAGCGCCTCACCCCGCTCGGCGCCGGCCAGCTCCGCGGCCGCGGCCTCGGCGGCCCGGCCGGCCGCCGCGTAGTCCCCGCTGTCGATGCGGCACTGCACCGCGTCCAGGCGACGCCGGTTGCGGTCGGCGGTCGCGGCCGGCGGGGTCAGCTCGGCCGCCCGCGCGTACCAGTCGGCGGCGAGCGCGGCCGCGCCGCGCATCCGCTGCCGGGCCGCCGCGGCGGCCAGGTCGGCGGCGACGTCCGCGTCCGGCGCGACCGCGCACCGGGCCAGTTGCCGGGCCCGCTCGTCCGGGTCGGCGACCGCTCGGGCGAGCACCGCGTGCAGGCGCCGCCGGGCCCCCGGCGGGATGCTCTCCCGGACCGCTGCCGCGTACCGGGGGTGCGCGAAGCTGATCCGGCTCGGCGTGACCACGACCAGCCCAGCGTCCTCCGCCGCGTCCAGCGCGCCGGGCGGTACGCCCGCCGCCGTCAGGTCCCGCATGTCCGGCACGGTCAGCAACGCGGCCAGCCGTACCGCCTCCCGGCTCGGGCCGGGCAGCGTCCGCAGCGTCTCGGCGAGCAGCCGGCGCAGCGACGACGGCACGGGCAGGTCTTCGTCGTGCGCGGGCGGGCGGGGCAGCCGCAGCACCGCCCGGGCCAGTTCCACGGCGAGCAGCGGGTTGCCGTCCGCGTCACGCGCCAGCCGCTCGACGAGCGGGCGGCTGAGCGTGCCGCCGAGGCGGGCCTGCAGGATGCGGTGCAGGTCGGGCGCGGGCAGCGGCGGTACGTCGGCGCGCAGCAGCGGGTGCCGGCCGGTCGGGTCGTCGTCCAGCCCGAGCGGCACCGGCGCCGGCGGGTTCTCGCCGGTGCGGTGGGTGGCCAGGACGGCGGGCCACCGGGACAGCCGGCGCAGCGCGAACCGCAGCGCCCGGGCGCTCGGCGGGTCCAGCCACTGCGGGTCGTCGACGGCGAGCAGGAGGCGAGGCGCATCCGTCACCGCCGTGTCGAGCAGGGTGCGGGTGGCGGCGCCCACTGCTCGTTCGTCGACCGCCGCGCCGTCGTGCTCGCCGGTCAGGAGCACCATGTCGGCTGCGGCCCGCTGCGGCGCCGGCAGCCCTGGTAGCGCGTCGGCCAGCGGGCGGAGCACGTCGGCGAGCGCCGCGTACGGCAGCGCCGTCTCGGCCTCGGTGGGCGCGGCGGACAGCACCCGCCAGCCGGTGCGCCGGGCGTGGTCGAGCACGGCTCGCCACAGCGCCGTCTTGCCGATGCCGCTGGGACCGTCGAGCAGCACCGGAGTGCCCGCCGCCAGGGCGCGCCACACCCGCTCGACGACCGCGTCGCGGCCGACCAGTGCGGCGTCCATGGCGGGATCGTGGCACAGCGGCGCCCGCGAACCCAGCGTCGGCGCGGCCTAGCCTGGAACCTGTTTGCATATCGAGACGGGCGGGATGACCTCCTCGTCGTGGTAGACGTCGGCGCTCCAACTCGGTCCGGCGGTCGCCGCGATCGGCGGGATCCGGGGCGCCCGGGACGGGCTGAGCAGGCTGAGGAACTTGTTGATCACTTGGACGACGGGTTCCAGGATGCGGTAGCCGATCCCGAACCTCGCCCGTACGCCGAGGCCGACGCCGCGGCACAGCGCGTACGGCGCGCCGAGCGCGGACCCGATCGTGGCCCCGTACGAGGTGACCAGCTCGAACCACACACCGGCGGTGAACAGGAACGCGCTGATGCCCATGGTGAACCGCACGCCGTGCCGGATGACCAGCCCCATCACGCCGACCGGCACGCCGGTGAGCGAGTCGAGCAGGCTCACCCGGCGCGCGAAGCCCTCCGTCACGCGCGAGCCCACCTGGCCGTTGGTGTAGCCGAAGCCGAGCTTGCCGGCCAGCGCGTACTCGCCGGCGCCGCGGAACGTGCCCAGTCGGGCGCCGAACGCGGTGGCCACCTCCAGCGTCTGGCTCACCGTGAACGACAGCGGCAGGCCGGCGATCAGCCCGATCGGGAACGCGATGTCGACCGGGATCGGGAACGTCTTGCGGTGGTTCTGCCCGCCGTCGACGCCGGCGGTGAAGTCCACCTTGATGCCGAAGCCGCCGCCGATCTCCAGTTCGGCCCGGGTCACCCGGCCGGCGCCGATGGCCAAATGGAACGACGCGGCCGGACGGCCGACGGTCAGCGTGAGGGTGCCGGCGAGCCGGACGCCGCCGTCGTCGTACGTGAAGTGCGTGCCGACACCGCCGGCGCAGCAGAACGTCCGTACCCGGTAGCCCTGGGCGGTGGCGGCCGCCTGCCCGCCCGGCGCGGGCGGAGGCTGCGCGGGGGCGACGGCGAGCGGACGGGCCCGGCCGAGCGTGCCACCGGCCGCTGCGGCGTCCCGGGTCCACGACGGTTCACCCGCTACATAGACGGTCGGCCGGTCGAGGGTGACGTCGTCCCCGCCGAACGTGCCGTCGCGGATCACCTCGGTGAGTGCGACCGGGCCGATCGTGACGACCAGGTCGCCGCCTTCCTCGGCCAGGTCGAGCACCCGTCCCACGCCGCGTCCGGTGAGGAACATGACCTTGCCGGGCGCGAGCCGGTCGGCGTCGCGCGCGTCCGGGTCGAGCCGCCAGGTCAGCCCGTCCGGGCTCACCGACCGCACGGTCCGGCTGCCGCCGCCGACGAGCACCACGTCCGGTTGCAGCGTGACGTCCTTTCCCGGCGCCGGGGCCTGCCCGTAGCGGGGCTGCTCCCCGTCGCCCGCGTCGGCCGGGCCGGGCGTGGGCCCGGCGCAGCCGGTCACCGCCAGCAGCGCCGCCACGCCGGCCGCGAGCAGCCGACGGCCGCGCACCGGCCGCCTCACATCCGGCCGGCGACGGTACGGGCGAGCCGTTCCAGCGGCGCCCGGTTCTCCTGCGGGTCGTTGAGCCGCACCAGCCGTACCGCGACCCACAGCTCGCCCTTGCGAAGGAAGAACGCCTCCGCGGTGAACAGCGCCTCGTCGGCCACCCCGCTCAGCTCCCGGATCTCGTGCCCGAGCTGCCGCTCGATGTCGAGGTACTTCTTGGCGCCCTCGCCCACGAACGACTCGACCTGGGCGGTGGGCCCGCTCGTCGGTCCGGTGTACGTGCACGACTGCCCGGCGGCGACCGGCTCGTCGAGCGGCGTGCCGGCGAGACGTTCGGCGTCGGCCTTGGACACCAGCGCGCAGGCGTCCGGCCCGGCGGCGTCGTCCACCGGTTCGGTGCTCGGCTCGGCCGGCGCGTCCCCGGTCGGGTCTGCGACCGGCGCGCCCGCGGCGGACGCAGTGCCACCGACGGCCGGCGGTTCGTCGTCGCCGCATCCGGCCGAGGCGGTGAGCAGGGTCGCGGTCAGCGCGAGCGCGATCAGTCCTCGGGTTCGCACGCCTGCCCCGCTCAGGCCGGGATCGCGTCGAGTGCGCGGCGCAGGATCTTCTCGTTGCCGGCGGTGCCGCCGCCGAAGCTGCTGATCGTCACGGTGTAGGTGCCCTTGCCGTCGATCAGCACCGCCTCACCGCTGATGTCCTTGACCGCCAGGTAGCCCTGCTCGCCCCGGTCCAGGTCGACGACCTTCTCGTACTGCTTGCCGGCCTGGTCGTACTGGTACTCGTAGGTCATCTTGCCGGCGGCCGGCGAGGCGGTGGTGACGGCCAGGCTGGCCACGCCCTTGCCGTCGCCGAACAGGCAGTTGCCGTCGTCGCGCATGCTCTGTCCGACGATCTCGGACACCTGGGCGGCGGTGAACGGGCACGGTGGCTTGACGCCGCCCATCGCGCCCGCGTCCGGGTCCGCGTCCTCGGCGACGTCGGCCGAAGTGGGGTCGAGCGGGTCACCGCCGGCGGCGTCGCACCCGGCCGGCGCGAGCAGGGCGAGCAGCACCAGGGGCAGCGCCAGGCGGGCGCGGTGGAGGCGGGCGGTCCGGGCCGGTGTGAGCGCGTCAGTTGCCATGCGTCCGACGCTAGGCGCGACGTCACCGCCCGTAATCGGGGGTTTCCCTATGCGGTGACCTTGCCGACGGGCCCGCCCGCACCGGCGGGCGGCGCGTCCGCGCCGCTGCGCCGCCCCACCCGGATGGCGAGCCGATCCACGTAGCCGACCATGAGCGCGACGAACAGCACCACGAACAGGATCAGCATCGGCAGCGGCAGGATCAGGCCCAGCGGAAGCTCACCCCCGGCGCCGAAGGCGCGGCTGGCGACCATCTGCACCAGCACGGGAGCGGTGAGGCTGTCGGGCCCCTTGCCCACCAGCGTCGTCCACAGTGGTGACTGGGCGTGCGCCAGCCAGGTCGGCAACGCTGTCACGGCAAGCATCGGCAACGCCGGCAGCAGCAGCGTACGGCCGACGCCGCCGCCGGAACGCCACCGCTCGTGCTGGCCCCGGAACAGCAGCGTGAACGCGAACAGCGCGGGCACCGACAGCCAGGTCGGCGGCACCAGGCCGAGGAACAGGCCCAGCTGTTCGCGCTCCATTGTGCGTTCGAAATTGGCGATGGCCAGCGGGCCGGCACCGACGAACAACCAGGGCGCGAACGGCACCAGCAGCAGTTCGCTCCAGCGTCCGAGCGGTCGCAGCGCGCCGATCCCGAATCCGGCCAGCGCCGCGAGCCCCACCGCGACGAGCGTGGACAGCAGCGGCGGCACCCAGGTGTTGGCGAACAGGTTCGACGTCTCGACTCCCCTGGGCAGGGGCCCGGTGTCGGAGGAGAGGTTCCGCAGCCACGGCGACGACGCCCAGACGGTGACGCCGATGACGACGACGAGCGCGACAGCGGTCAGCCCGACCAACAGCGGCCGGCGGCCGGAGTAGGACTCCGCCTCCCGGACGGCCGGGCGGTCCCGCCAGCCGTCGAACTCGATGCGCAGCCGGGTGGCCAGGATGAGCGCCACCGCGGCCAGCCCGAGCAGCCCGAGCAGCACCAGCAGCAGGGTCGACGTGGCCGATCCGACGCCCAGGCGCAACGTCCGGAACGAGGTCTGCGCGATGCTGAACACCGGCGTCGCCGTGTAGTCGCCGCGCGGTCCGCCGCCGGTCAGGATGTACGGGGCGGTGAAGGTCTGCAGGCCGGCGGCGAGAACGCCCAAGCCGAGCAGCCCGCCGACGGCCAGCATGGCGGGCGCGGGCCGCTGGTCGGGCTCGCGGCGGCGCAGGGCGCTCAGGTACAGAGTCGCGGCTACCGCGACGACCAGCCCGAACGTCACCTGTGCCAGCGCCGAGACGAGGAACGTCCGGGGGGACTGCAGATTCTCGGTGTAGGTGCCGCTCTCGATGTTCTCGGCGCGTCGGCCGAGGTACACGGCGACCGGCGCGTACGCGGCGAGCGGCAGCGCCAGCACGCCCCGGGTGACCAGGCGGGCGACCCGGCCGGCCCGGTCGGCGAGGACGGCGAGCAGCGGCGCGGCGAGCAGCGCCACCGCCAGCGGGATCAGGCTGAGCAGCACCGCGAACCCGACCTGTCCGACGAACCCGGAGGTGAAGGCGACCTCGTAGTTCCGCACACCCGCCGATTCGTACGGACGGCGCAGCCCGTCACCCTCGAAGCTGCGGGCCACAGTGGACAGGGTGGGCAGGACGTACGACCAGACCCAGGCGATCACTGCCGGGACGATCAGCGCCAGCCCGATCAGGGCCGGCGCCCGCCGGCTCGGCTGGGTGGGCTGGGGCGCTGGCACTGTCGCCTGTGGCACTGCCGGCTGGCTCATCTGGACATCCATCCTCGCGGGTCGAAGATCACGGCCGCCGCGACGATAACCGACCCGGTCAACATCGGCAGCGCGACCGGCCCGCGGCGCGCGGTGGCGGCTAGGGTCACCACCGTGCGGACCAAGCGGGAGCTGACCACGGCGATCCGGGAACGACGGCGGGCGGCGCTCGTGGTAAACGCCCACTCCCGCCGGGGCCGGCGGCTCTACGACACCGTCCATGCGCGCCTGCGCGCGGCCGGTTTCGCGCTGCTCGGCGCGTACCCGGTGGAGCGGCCCGGCGAACTGGACCGGGTGCTCGCCGAGGCCGCCGACCTCGGGCCGGACCTGCTGGTCACCGGCGGCGGCGACGGCACCGTCGGCGCGGCAGCCCGGCTGCTCGCCCACCGGGACATCGCGATGGGCCTGCTGCCGCTGGGCACCACTAACAACTTCGCCCGCACCGTCGGCGTCCCGCTCGACCTGGACGCCGCGATCGGCGTCCTCACCGGCGGGAAGGTGATCGACGTCGACCTGGGCCTGATCGGCGACACCAGGTTCACCAACCACGTCGGGATCGGGCTGTCCGCCGACATCATGCAGGCCGCGCCACCGGGGCTGAAGCGGGTCGCCGGGCGGCTCGCGTATCCGATGACCGGGTTGGGACTGCTGGCCCGGCACCGGCCGCTGGTCGTGACGGTCCGCGCCGAGGGCCGCGAGCACACGTTCACCACGCACCAGGTGTACGTGGCCAACGGCGGCTTCCACGCCGGCCGCCCGATCACCGCCGACGCCACCGCCGACGACCGGCTGCTGGTCGCGTACCCGGTGGGCGGGCCGACCCGGCGCGGGCTGCTGCGCGAGACGGCGCGCAACGCGGCGGCCGGCCACCGCCGCACGCTCGGCGACGAGCCGTTCCTGGCGGTACGCCAGTTGTGGCTGGAGACCGACCGGCCGGCCCGCATCGAGGTCGACGGCGAGCCGTACGGGCAGACCCCGGTCCGCGTCGGCCTGGACCCGAACGCGTTGCGGCTGATGGCGCGGGCCGACAGCCCGGACCACTGACCGTCAGGCCCAGTGCTCCTCCTCGGGCAGCGGGATCTCCGTGTTCTGCTCCACCGCGTCGGCGGCGGTCAGGTCGCCGCGCACCGACTCGCCCAGGCCCGCCCGGTCGCTCGGCGGGCGCAGCACGCCCTGCTCGGCAAGGTCCGCCTCGCTCGCCTCGGGCACTGCCGTGTCGACGGTGTCGGGCGGGCCGACGAGCGTCTCGTCCTGCCGCTGTTCCTGCGCGTCGGCCTCGGGCGGGCGGCGCAGCGCGTCCTCGCTCATCGCGCCCCCGTCACGCCGTGCGCCGCACGTACGGGGCGCTCTGGTCGGCCACGTCGCCGTACTCGGCCGGCAGTTGCCCGACGACCTGCGCGTACGCAGCCGGGTCGACGGCGTCGCGCAGCACGTCGAACACCGCGGTGACCCCGTCCCGGGCGGCGTCCACGTCCACGTCGGCGCGGCCGCTCACCCGCTCCACGAACACGTCGATCCCGAACGGCTCGGCGGCCTCGGCCGGGCCGAACGCGTAGGCCCGCAGCGCCTCGGGCAGCTGGTCGGCCAGGTCGCGGGCCTCCCCGCCGTCGATCCGCTCGGCCAGCGTCGTCAACGTCGCCCGGGTGATCGCCGTGGCCTGCTCCGCGGACGCGCCGCACCGCTGGGCCACCGCGCCGATGAACTGATCCTGGTCCATCTCGCCGCCTTCCTCCGCCGGGACAGCGGGATTCCCGCGCTCGGCCCCGGCAAACGGGCGGGTCCCGGAGCGGAAACCCGAGGTCCTGGCCTTGCCGGGCCGGGCCGGGAGTAGCGTGCGGCGGGAAACCCGACAGCGAGGAGGTCGAGACAGTGCAGCCGACGATCGTCGACGTGCCCACCCCCGACGGAACGGCGGACGCCTACCTGGCGCGGCCGGACTCCGGTGGACCCTTCCCGCCCGTCCTGCTGTTCATGGACGCCTTCGGGCTGCGGCCCCGGGTGGCGGAGATGGCCGCGACGATCGCCGGCCGCGGGTACGTCGTGCTGGCGCCCAACCTGTTCCACCGCGCCGGGCGCGCCCCGCTGATCGACCTCGGCGCGCTCGCCGACGACAGCCGCCGCAGCGCACTGTTCGAGCGGATCGGCCCGATGATGGCCGCGCTGACGCCGGACACGGTGGCCCGGGACACCGCCGCCTACCTGGACTTCCTCGCCGCCCAGCCGGACGTCGCGCCGGGTCCGGCGGCGATCACCGGGTACTGCATGGGCGGCATGAACGCGCTGCGCGCGATCGAGGCGCTTCCGGGCCGGATCGCCGCGGTGGCGGCGTTCCACGCCGGCCGGGTGGTCACCGACGCCCCGGACAGCCCGCACCTGGCCCTCGGCGCGGTGACCGGCGAGCTCTACTTCGGGCACGCCGACGCCGACCCGTCGATGACCGCCGAGCAGATCGCCGTGCTGGAGAAGGCGCTGGCCACGGCCGGTGTCACCTACCGCTCCGAGGTCTACCCCGGCGCCCGTCACGGCTACACCCAGTCGGACACGCCGATGTACGACGAGCAGGCCACGAAGCGGCACTGGACCGCGCTGTTCGACCTGCTCGACCGCACCTTCGGGCGCTGATCCGGGCGCCGGCCCTGCCGGGCGGACGATTCACCGCCCCGGAGGCGGGTAACCGCCGCCATGACCGACCGCCGTGGCGACACCGTCCGCTCGCCCCTGGACCGGGCGGTCGAGCGGGGCGGCAGCGCGCTGGCCCGGGTCCGTGCCGAGGGCGGTGCGGCCGGCCGGAACCGGCTTCGCCAACTGGAGATCACCATGGTGATCTCCGCGCAGGCAGGGCTCGGGAGCTGGTGCGGGAGGGCCCGGATGAGCCGGCCCGCCCGGCCGAAGGCCACCGGGCGGCAACTGGCACCTGTCGCGGCAGGTCCGGCTCGCTAGCGTCGGGCCATGGACATCCGTCACAGCGTCCCGGCCGCGCGGTTCGCCGCGCTGACCACCGCTCACGTCGCCGACGCCTGCCTTCGCGCCGGCGTCGAGGTCCGCTGCGCCCCGGCCGCCGTGCGCCCGGTGCTGCCCGGGCGGCGGCTGGTCGGCCGGGTCCGCCCGGCCCGGCACGTGGGCAGCGTGGACGTCTTCCTCGAGGCGATCGAGCAGGCCGCCGACGGTGACGTGCTCGTCGTCGATGACGACGGGCGCACCGACCGGGCCTGCGTCGGCGACCTGGTGGTGCTGGAGGCGCGGGCCGCCGGGCTGGCCGGCCTGGTGGTGTGGGGCGCGCACCGCGACACCGCAGACCTGGTGGCGGTCGGGCTGCCGGTGTTCAGCCTCGGCGCCACCCCGAGCGGGCCGCTGGAGCTGGAGCCGCGCCCGGACGGGGCGCTGGCACAGGCGCGGGTCGGGTCGTTCACCGTCGGCCCGGGGGACCTGGCCCTGGCCGACGACGACGGCGTGCTGTTCGTGCCGGCGGACCGGGCCGGGGAGCTGTTCGACCTGGCCGAGTCCATCCGGGACACCGAGCGGCGGCAGGCCGACCGGATCCGGGCCGGGGAGTCGCTGCGGTCGCAGGTCGGGTTCGCCGCCTACCTGACGGCCCGCGCGGCCGACCCGGCGCTGACGTTCCGGGCGCACCTGCGCGCGGTGGGCGGCGCGATCGAGGAGTGAGCCGCCGGGCGCTCAGCCGCCGCGCGCCCACAGCGCCAGGCGTACCCGGTTGGGGCTGCCGGTCTTGGTCATCAGGCTGGTGATGTGCGTCTTCACAGTGGTCACGCCGATGTGCAGCCGGTCGGCGATCTCGGTGTTCGACAGTCCGTCGGCGACCAGGTCCAGCACGTCCCGCTCGCGCGCGGTCAGCTCGGCCGTGCGCCGGGGCGCGCCGGCGCGGGCGTGCACCGCGCGCTCGACCAGCCGGCGCAGGACCTCCGGGCTGAACGGGCTGTCCCCGGCGGCGGCGCGGCGGATGCCGTCGAGCAGATCGGCCGGGGGCGCGTCCTTGAGCAGGAACCCGCAGGCGCCCGCGGTCAGCGCCGGGTAGAGGTGGTCGTCGTCGCCGAACGTGGTGAGCACCATGACCCGGGTGGCGGGCCGGTCGGCGAGGATCCGGCTGGTCGCGGTGATGCCGTCGACGCCGGGCATCCGCAGGTCCATCACCACCACGTCCGGCCGCAGCCGGGCGGCGAGGGTGATCGCGTCCCGGCCGTTGTCGGCCTCGCCGACCACGTCGAGGTCGGGCTGGGCGTCGCAGAGCATCCGCAGGCCCGCCCGGATGAGGTGCTGGTCGTCGACCAGCAGCAGCCGGATCACGCCGGCTCCGGCGCGCCCGGGCGGGGCCGGGGAGTGGCGTGGGCGGGCGGCAGCACGGTCCGTACCCGCCAGCCGGACTCCGTGGGCCCGGCCTCCAGCCGCCCGCCGAGCACCTCCACCCGTTCCCGCATGCCGACGATGCCGTGGCCGCCGCCGGAGGGCATCCCGGCCGGCGCCGCGCCCCGCCCGTCGTCGGACACCCTCCAGTGCACCGCGCCGTCCTCGACCGACACGGTCAGCCGCGCCCGCGCCGCCGCGCCCGCGTGTTTCGCCACGTTCGTCAACGCCTCCTGGGTCAGTCGCAGCACCGCCTGGCCGCGTACCGCGTCGAGGGTGCCGACGGCCGGGTCGACGTCGGCCTCCACGACGACGCCCGCCTGCCGGGCCCGGTCCACCGCCGCGCCGAGCGCGCTCGGCAGCGCCGCCGGCTCGATCGCGGTCAGGGCGGCGTCGCCGCGTACGCCGTCCGGGTCACGCAGCACCGCCACCAGCCGCCGCAGGTCGGTCAGCGCCGCCGTGCCGGTGGCGTGCACGTCGTCGAACACCGCGCCGACCCGCGGATCGACGTCGGGCAGCACGTGCCGGGCCACCCCGACCCGCAGCACCATCGACGCGACGTGGTGCGCGAGCACGTCGTGCAGTTCCCGGGCGATGGCGCCCCGCTCGTCGGCGCGGGCCGCCCGGCTCTCCGATTCGCGCCGGCGCCGATCGGCCTCGGCGCGCTCCTCGGCCTGCCGGCCCAGCTCCCTCGTGGTCCGCACGACCAGCCCGAGCAGCAGCGGCAGGCAGACCGTGACGGCGAGCCCGAACAGCCCGGTGAGCGCCGTGCGGACCGGTACGCCGATCTGGTCGCTCAGGTCGACGGCGGCCAGCAGCCCGGCGCCCACCCAGATGGTGCGGGGCCGGGTGGCCCGCATGGTCAGCTCCAGCAGCGCCCAGCTCGCGCCGACCTGGTTGATCATCACGTCATCGATCAGGGGGAACGCCGCCGCCAGCAGGGCCGACTGGAGGAGCAGGTTCAGCAGCGGCCGGCGGTGGCACGCCAGCGCCACGGCGAACGCCGGGACCGCCAGCGCCCACTGCGTATCGGTGGGCCCCGGGGGGCCGTGCACGCCGACGACCAGATAGCCGACGCCGCTGAGATCCAGCAGCAGGATCCGCGCGAACGTGTCGCGTGCGTCGAACAGCCGACCGACCCAGCCCACCGCGCCAGCCTAGGCAACCGGCGTGGCCGGAGCCACCACGTCGGCGCGCCGCCGCCAACCGGCTCGCAGTCCGAGATGGACGGCCAGCCCGAGCGGGCCGAGCAGGATGGTGAGCAGCAGCACCGGGGCGGTGAGCAGGGCCGGCAGGCCGCGCTCCCGCGCGTCCTGCCAGATCCACCGGCCGACGAACAGGTCGAAGGCGATCATGTGGGCCCAGGCCGCCGCCGCGCCGTCGGGAGTGCCGAGCAGGTCCCGCAGACCGTCGAGGGTGGGTGCTGTCACCACCGGCAGCACCGCACCGAGCGACGGGAGCACGAGGAGGGCGTAGGTCAGCAGCACCGGCGCCACGATCAGCGGCGAACCGACGATCCGGGTGGTCCAGGACCAGCGCGGCGCCAGGATCATCAGCGCCCAGAACGGCGCGGCGAGCGTGAACGTCAGGCCGAACAGGATCTCGGTCATCCGACCAGCACCACCCCGGCGTTGCGGGCCCGGCGGGCGAGCACCAGCGCGGAGGCCGCCGCCGTGGCCGCCACCAGCACTCCCGCCGCGGCGAGCGTGAGCGCGTCCGGGGCGAGCAGCGGCTGCCCGCGCAGGGCCTGGGCGGTCAGCAGCAGCGTGAGTCCCGCGTACGCGGCCCCGCCGACGAGCACCAGCCGGGCCCGGGTCAGCTCGTCCAGCCGCGTGCCGAGGAACCGGTCGAGCAGGATCGCCAGCAGCGGCAGCGCCTGCAGGGCGTGCATCCCGACGAAGTGCCCCACGCGCAGGTCGCCGCCGGTGGTGCTCCAGCCGAGCAGCGGCAGCCCGGGACCGCCGTCGGGCACACCGACGCTGTGCGCTCCGCTGACCCCGGCGGGCGCGCCGGCCGGATGCTGAGCCACCATCGGGAACGCGACGAGCATGCCGAGCAGCGACACGGCGAGGCCGAGCCGCACCGCGTACCCGCCGGCGCGGTCCGCGAGGGACCGGCGGGACAGCACGACCGCCAGCACGAGCTGGGCGGCGAACAGCACGGTGATCGCCGTGCCCATGACGCTGAACAGCAGCGCGTCGAGCGTCGTGGTGCCGTTGAAGTGACTCGTGGTGCCGCGCAGCACCTGGCCGACGACGATGACCATCTCCAGCACCGCCATGGCCACGATCACAGTGGCCGCCCGTTCGGCCGCCCGGCTGCGCCGGGGCAGCAGGGAGAGCATCCAGGCGAGCGTGACGCCGTAGAGCACGAACGAGATCGCGAACTTCATCGGCTTGAGCCAGATCGGCGCGCCGGTCAGCACGCGCTGGTCGGCCAGGACGCCGACCGCGGCGACGACGGTGAGTACCGCCATCGCGGACACGAGGAGCGTCAGGGGGCGGTGCCATCCGGCCGCCCGGTTCCGCACTGTAGTCATGTCTGTAGATGCTCGCGGCGGGCCGGGCCGGGCGCGCCCGCCCGCAGGCCGCGTTCCCGGCCCCGGGTCGGAGCGCGTCTCCTACCGGGGGAGGAGGCGGACCGGTCAATCCGGCAGCCGGGGCATCTCGACGCCCGGGTCGCGGCCGAGCAGCACGCCACGGGTGAGCGCCCGCGACCCGAAGCGGTCCCGTACCGCGTCGACGGCGGCGTCCAGCGCCGGGCCCGGGTCGGCGGTGAACGGCAGGGCGAGCTGGGTGTGCCCGCTGCCGAGGTTGCCCACGGAGACGCCGAGCAGCGTGACGCCGCGCAGCGCGATCTGCGGCAGCGCGGCGCGCAGCAGGTCGCGGGCGGCGCCGCGCAACGGCGCGGTCTGCGCGGTCTGCTCGTCGAGCGTGTGCGACCGGGTGGCCCGGGTGTAGTCGGCGAAGCGCAGCCGCAGCGTCACCGTGCGGCCGGTGCGCCGGGCCGCGCGCATCCGTCCGGTGACCCGGTCGACCAGCCCGGCCAGCACCGCGTCCAGCTCGGCGGGGGAGTGCGGCCCGCGCCCCAGCGCGTGCTGCGCGCCCATCGAGGAGCGGCGGCGGCCCACCTGCACCGCCCGAGGGTCGCGGTTGTGGGCCAGGGCGTGCAGGTGCCGCCCCGCGCCCGCGCCGAGCAGCGACACCAGCGCGGGCTCGTCCAGCCGGGCCACCTGCCCGACGGTACGGATGCCGCGCTCGCGCAGCCGGGCGGCGGTGACCGGACCGACGCCCCAGAGCCGTTCCACAGGCAGCGGGTGCAGGAAGGCCAGTTCCCGCTCCGGCTCGACCACCAGCAGCCCGTCCGGCTTGGCCACCCCGCTGGCCACCTTGGCCAGGAACTTCGTCCGGGCCACGCCGACGGTGATCGGCAGGCCGACCTCGCGGCGGACCCGCTCGCGTAGCGCGGCCGCGACGCCGGCCGGCGCTCCGGCGAGCCGCCGCAGCCCGCCCACGTCGAGGAACGCCTCGTCGATGCTGAGCCCTTCGACCAGCGGGGTGGTGTCCCGGAAGATCTCGAACACCGCCCGGCTGGCAGCGGTGTACGCGGCCATCCGGGGCGGCACCACCACCGCGTCCGGGCAGAGCCGCCGCGCCTGCCGTCCGCCCATGGCGCTGCGCACGCCGAGCGCCTTCGCCTCGTAGCTGCACGCGAGCACCACGCCGCCGCCGACGATCACCGGCCGGCCGCGCAGCCGGGGGTCGTCGCGCTGCTCGACCGAGGCGTAGAACGCGTCCAGGTCGGCGTGCAGGATGGTGGCCTCGCTCGACACCGCCACATCCTCGCACACCTGTTCGAAAGAATGGCGTTCACCTGCCCGGACACACGCGACCGGCCGGCGGATGGCTCCCGCCGGCCGGCCGCGTGCGCCTCACCTGCCGTAGACCTCGAACTCGTAGAGCGAGAAGCCGTACGAGGTGGCCCGCGTGACGCCGAACATCCGCACGTAGCGGGCGCTGACCGGCGCGAACGTCACGTTGTCGACGCCGCCGTTGCCGGTGGTGGTGCTGAACACCGGCTGCCAGGAGTTGCCGTCACCGGAGACCTCGATCCGGTAACCGGTGGCGTAGGCGGACTCCCACCGCAGCACCGCCCGGCTGATCGTGCGGGCCGAGCCGAGGTCCACCCGCAGCCACTGGTTGTCGTTGTAGCTGCTGGCCCACCGGGTGCCGAGGCTGCCGTCGACCGCCTTGGCCGGGGTGTTGCTGGTCAGGAACTGCGTGCTGGACGCGGTGGCGGTACGGCCCTGCGCCAGGTTGGTCACCGTGTCACCGCGGCGCGCCGGGAACGAGACGACCTGCTGATAGGTGGGCCGGTTCTGCCAGCCGATCAGCGGGTGGGTGATGCCACCGAGCCCGGACTGGGCGATCGCGTCGGCGCACCACTGGTCCCCGGCCCCGCAGGACGAGTCACCCGGGTAGACGGTGGCCGCCGGGGCGGCGGTGGCCTGGCCGAGCGTGTCCAGCAGCGCCTGCCGGCACGCGCCCAGGTTGCCGTTGCCGCAGTACGTGCGCCCGAGCCCACCGGCCACCGGGTCGCCGAGCACCGCGCGCAGGTCCTTGTCGACGTAACCCCACCAGCCGTACTGGAACGCCGAGCCCTTGTGCGCCTGCCCCTGCGACCCCCAGCTCACGGTGCCGTCGCGCGCCGCGTTCTGCCCGCCTGAGGGCGACTCGTTGACCTGCAGGGCGTCGACCAGCGCGGCGTACAGGTCGGGGCCGAGGCCGGGCCGGAACTGCGCCGCGGCCAGCAGCGGCCACCAGGCGTCGAAGATCCGGATGGCGTCGGCGTGCTGGTAGACCTTCGAGCCGGGTGACGTCTCCACCCGGCGGGACCCGGCCTGCTGCCAGGCCCGCAGCTTGGTCACCGCGGCGGCCAGCGCCGGGTCGGTGACCGGTGTGCTGTCCAGCACCCGCAAGAGCTCACCGAGGACCTGCTGGCCCCGCAGGTCGGTCACCCCCGCCTCGGCGGTGATCCGGACGACGTCGGCGCGGCTGAGCTTGCGCTGGGCGATGGCCGCCTTCACCGGACCGTCGAGCAGCTGGCCGCGGTGCACCGCGCCGTAGCTGAAGTTGCCGTCGGCCGCGCCGAAGTCCCGCGCCTGCTTGTTGTTCCAGCTGACGTAGTAGTCCTGGTTGACCGACTGCGGATGGGCCGACGCCGGGGCGTAGGTGGCGTCGTTGGTGTCCGGGTTCCAGCCGACCCACTCGTACGCCGGCTCGGCCTTCATCGGCAGGTTCGGGTCGGAGGTGGAGGAGCGCACCGGGTTCGCGCCGGAGTTGTAGTACGCCGCCTCGGTCGAGTTGACGTAGAACCAGTTGAACGCGTACCCGACGTTCGCGGCGGACGCCTGGAACGCCGCCGCGCTGCCCATCGCCGCCGGGTCGTTGAACGCCTGGAAGCCGATCGCCGAGTCGGCCTCGTGGCGGTAGGTGGAGCGCAGCTTGGTGAACGCGGTCGGCTGCCCGTTCACCATGCCCCGGTAGGCGACCAGCCCGTACTTGGTGCGCAGCGCGCGCAGCGTGTACGCGCCGGCCGGGGTGGAGTCGGCGAGCGTCGGCGACCACGAGTTGCGCTTCTCCAGCACCTCCATGGCCAGGCACTGCCCGCGGTAGAGGTAGCGGTTGGAGCGCAGCGTCGGCGCGGTGCCGTCGGTGGTGCACAGCGGCACCGCGTACGTGTCGGTCAGGTCCTGCGAGGCGGAGGTGGCGCTCCACGCGTAGTCCTGGCCGCGGCCGAGCAGCACGTAGAGGTTCAGTCCGGCGAACGCGGCGCCGCGCGCGCTGATCCCGGGGCCCTGGAGTTCCTGGAGCATGAGCAACTGCGGGGCGAAGTAGCCGGTCTGCGGGCCGAACACGGCCACCGGGTTGCCGCTGGTGGTGTGCCTGCCGGAGACCACGACGGCGTTGGACATGCCGTGCGTGCGCAGGGTGGACAGGCCGCCGAGCAGGTCCTTGGTGGCGGCGCTGCTGCCGGTGCGGGCGGCGGCCCCGCCGGTGGCGTCGTACGCGAGCGGCTCGGCGACCACGGTGCCGGAATCGGGCAGCACAGCGCTGGTGGCGCCGGGCGGCGTCGCGCCGTACGGGAAGCTCTGCCCGTCGTGCAGCGTCAGCACGGTCTCCGGGTCGTTCTGCGAGCGGAACGCCGCCCAGACCCGGTCGCCCTCGGTGGCCCCATACTTGGCGCGGGCGGCCACCCGGACCAGCGCGGACCGGACCTCGCTGCCGCCGCCTCCGCCGAACAGCCCGCCGATGACGCCGGCGGTGGCGATCAGGTCGGTCATGGTGAAGTGCTTGGGCTTGCCGGCGCCGGTGAGCACGTACTCGCCGGGGTAGTTGTCGTCGGCGATCGACTTGTCGATGTAGGCGTTGATGCCGGCGATGTAGTCGGCCACGTCGGTGTAGAGCTGCTGGCCCCGGGTGCCCTTGAGGCGCAGCGCGTTCACCTGGGCCTGGAGGTCCGCCTCGGTGTAGGGCGAGTTGGCCCAGACGCTCTGCTCCAGCTCGCGGTTGCCGGGGGCGCCGCCGGCGAACGAGCTGACGTTGCCGCGGCCGACGTGCCGCAGCAGGTCCATCACCCAGAGCCGGTCCTGGGCTCCGGCGTAGCCGGCGCCGAACATGGTGCCGGCGCGGGTGGTGCCGGTGATGTGCGGGACGCCGGTGGCCTTGTCCCGCACGATGGTGACGTCCGAGCGCGGCGAGATCCTGCTCTCCACCTGTGCGTCGGGGACGCCGAAGGAGGCGTCGTTGTAGAAGTGGGCGATCTGCTCGTCGGTCAACCCGGCGTAGTTGTAGACCAGGTTCGCGTACTCGTCGAGCTGGTCGCTGGAGTGCGCGGGGCGGGTGCCGAGCGCCTGGTGGGCCAGGATGCCGGCGAGCGTGGCGTTGCCGTTCTGCCCGGGCGGCAGGATGTCGGCGCACTGGCCGAGGCAGTAGTCGTCGGGGGTGAACGTGGTGGCGGCGAGTGCCGGTGACGGCGGGATGGCCGTCAGGACGCTCGCGGTCAGGGCGGCTGCGGTCAGCGCCGCGAGGCGGGCGCGAAGGGTGGGTCGTGGCATGGCGGGGTCCTCCGGGGACGCGGAGCCGGACCGTTCGGTACGCCCGGCTGCCGGCGTCTCGCCCTCCGCGCCCGGGCGTTCCACCCGGAGGTGAGAATGACTCATATCTATCTCCGGGCAATGATCGACGCAGAACCGCCGTCCGGGATAGCCGTCGTTCACCAGCCGCCAATGCCGACGTTTCGCCGACTTCACCCCGTAACGACGCGGTGGGGGTGGCGTCGTTGCCACCCCCACCGCTCTCCCCGCCGGTGCGCCGTCAGTGCTTGTGGAACGACTGGCGCACCACACCCCCCACCAGCGCGCACCAGGTGGTGGTGCTGATCTTGCCGTTGGGCGGTAGTCCGTGCAGGCGCTGGAGGTCCTTCACCGCCGTGCGGGTGGCGTGGTCGTACTCGCCGGTCTCGGTCACCTCGGCGTAGCCCTTGGAGGCGAGCATGAACTGCGCGGCGGCCACCGGGATCCCGCTGGACTTCTGGTCCAGTTCCGGGGCGAGGGTCTCCCAGGTCGGCGCGGTCAGCGTGGCGTCGACGTCGACCGGAACGCCGTTGCGCGCCTGCCAGTCCTGCACCGCCGCGACGGTGGCCGCGTCGAACACGCCGGTGACCGGCACGGTGCAGCCGCGGAACGTGAGCAGGCGCTGGGCGACCTGGACCACCGGGCCGCCGACGAAACGCCAGATGTCCGGCCAGCGGCGGGCCGGCACGTCGCCGAGCTTGGTGCCGAGCTGCTTGAAGACCGCGCGGCGCAGCGCCGGGAACTCCCGGTAGAACATCGCGCCCGGGCAGAGCGTGGCCCGGAAGTCCCAGTGGCCGAAGATGTCGTGGGCGTGCAGCCCGTACTGCCGGCAGATCGTGGTGCAGAGCCGGACCAGTCCGTCGAGCAGCTCCTCCGGCGGCGTCTCGGTGACGTAGGTGCCCTCGTTCTCGATGCCGATGGCCCGCCCGTTCTCGCCCGGGCAGTGCGCGGCGATCATCTGCCGGTCGCCGGCGCGCAGCCGGTCCAGGCTGCCGTGGCGTCCCTCCAGGACGTGGCCGCCGCGGCTCACCGTGAAGTGCTGCCCGGTGTCGGACCAGCCGTTGCCGTCCATGTGCAGGTCCTGGCAGTCGCGGGCGAGCTGCTTGGCGTGCTCCTCGGAGTAGTCCGTGACGTTCGGGAACGCCATGTGGTGCACGATGATCTTGTTGGTGGGGATCGCGCTGACCGACAGCGGGTCGGCCGGCGGGCGGGCGGCCCACTCGTCGCAGCTGATGATCCAGTCGAGGTCCGCGCCCGGCGCGGCGTGCGCGGCGGCCGGCCGGACGAGCTCGCTCCCGACGACCGCGACCGCGGCGGCGCCGAGGCCGGCCCGCAGCAGCGTACGGCGGTCCAGCTCGGGGTGGTCGAAGTGCATTCCGCCTCCTCGATCCCCCGGCGGGGCCGGGGGATGTAAAGGAACTCCATCAGATGCGCGCGAGGTGGAGAATATTGCCACCCCGGCGCGGCGCGCCAGAGGACAAAAGCGACGTTCGTCGGCCGCTCCTACCGCCGGAGTAGGCGATGTCACGTCCGCTGACCGGGACGGACCATGTCGCGTCGTGATCGGCCATGGCAGCCTGGACCCGTGCAGTCGCCCAGCCCGGCCGGGATTCTCGTGCTCGTCGCGGTGCTCGCGGCCGCCACCGCGTTCGGCTGGTGGCGCCGCCGCCACGACGGCCGGCTGCGCGCCGTCCGGAAGCGCCCATCGGACGCCGCCGCGCCGCACCGGGCCACCCTCACCGTCCTCGGGGTACGCCCCGGCGAGCGCACGCTTGTGCAGTTCTCCGCCCCGGTCTGCGCGCCCTGCCGGGCCGCCCGGCGGGTCCTCGCCGACGTCGCCGCACGCCTCGACGGGGTCGCGGTGCGGGAGGTCGGCGTGGACGAACACCTCGACGCGGCCCGGGAGCTGGACGTGTGGCGCACCCCGACCGTGCTCGTGGTGGACGGCGCCGGCCGGATCGTGCGCCGGGCCGCCGGGGTGCCCGACCGGGACGAGCTGATCGCCGCGCTCACCGCCGGGGCGGCCCGATGACCGGCGTACGGCTGACCCGCCGCCGGGTGGTGGACCACGGCCGGCTCGCCACGAGCCTCTGTGCGGCGGCCCGTCCCGCCTGACCGACCGCCCCCGCACGAACGGACCACCCCATGCTGCTCGACCCCCGGGGACCGCGCTTCGCCGCCGTCCTCACCACAGCCGTCCTCGCGATCGTCCTCGTCACCGGCTCCGGGCTGCTCCTGCTCGCCCAGGCCGTCGTGTTCGCGCTCACCGCGCTCAACCCGCGCCTCGGCCCGTACGGCCTGCTGTTCCGCGCCCTGGTGGCGCCCCGGCTGGACCCGCCGGCGGAGCTGGAACCGGTCGCGCCGGTGCGCTTCGCCCAGCTCGTCGGGCTGGGCTTCAGCGTCCTCGGCGCGGCCGGCTGGCTCGCCGGACTGCCCGCGCTCGGCCTGGCCGCCACCGGCGCGGCGCTGGCCGCGGCGTTCCTCAACGCCGCGTTCGGGCTCTGCCTGGGCTGCGAGGCGTACCTGGCGATCCGGCGCCTGGCCGGACGCCCGCTCGCCGCCCGGGTGGCGGCGCCCCCGCGCTGACCGTCCGCCCGTACGCTGGCCCCGGCGGGATGGGGGAGAGGCATGGCAGGTCGCGCACGGCTGGACCGGCGCAGCGTGCTCGTCGCGGCGGGCGGCCTCGCGGTGGCCGGGATCGGCGTGCCGGTCGGGCTGGCCGCCACGAACGACCGGCAGCCGCCGCCCGCGCCGCGCGGACGCCGCCCGGTCAGCATGGCGATGCACCTGCACGCCTCGTTCAGCGAGGGCGTGGCCAGCTACGCCGCCCACCTCGACCAGGCCCGCCGCAACGCCGTCGACGTGCTCTGGTGGACCGACCACGACTTCCGGGTCGCCGCCCACGACCACCGCCGGGTCGTCCACTTCGACGGCCCCGAGGAACGCGAGGGTGCCCTGGCCTGGACCTGGCAACCGGCCACCGAGGGACGGCTCACCGGCTCGGCCGCCGACTTCGTCGACGTGCCCGACGCCCCCGACGGCCCCGGCCGCGCGCTGCGCCTGGTCGCCGCCGGGACCGGCACCCACTGGTACGCGGGCAAGGCGTGGAACTGGACGCACACCTCAAACATCTCCGACACGACGCTGCACCTCGACGTACGCCCCGAGTCGGCCGGCCCGGACGCCACGCTCACCGTGGAGATCGCGCTGTCGCACCACCCGGCCGGACCCGGCCGCCCCGCCGGGCAGCTCGTGCTGCGTTACCGCCTCGGCGCCGTCGACGCGGTCCGGCACTCCGTCGACGGCCGTTTCGGCACCGTCGAGCGGCCCGCCCCGGCCGGCGCCTGGCGGCGGCACACCTTCGAGCTGCTCGCCGACGTGCGGCGGCTCTGGCCCGACCTGGTCGCGGGCGACAACTCGCTGCGCGGGCTGCGCCTCGGCGTCACTGTGGCCGGCGGCGCGCGCGGCGCGTACCTGGTGGACCGGCTCGTCTTCGACCGTGCCCGCCGCGCCGGGCAGGCGGGCGAGGAGATGCGCGCCGAGGTGCTGCGCGGCTACGACGGGGCGTACCCGGGCGTGACCCACCACCGCGCGTACGAGGTGTCCATGGTGCGGCACCTCAACTGGTTCGGCGGCGACGGCACGCTGCCGAGCTTCCCGTCCCCGCCGTACCGGGACAACGACGTCGAAGCCACCGAGAAGATGGTGGAGTTCCTGCACTCGCACGGCGGGGTGGTGTGCTGGAACCATCCGCTGGACACCGAACGCCGCGAATCACTGGCCCGGCTGCTGGTGAGCCGCAACGCGCTCGGCGTCGACCTGATCGAGATCGGGCGCCGGCCGGTCGAGGACTACCTCTGGGCGTACGACGTCGCCGCCCGCAACGCGATCCCGCTGACCGCCGTCGGGGTCACCGACGACCACGACGGCACCGACTGGCGGGCCGGCCGGGACCGGAACGTCACCTCCGTCTGGGCGGCCTCGACCGGCCGCGACGACCTGGTCGCGGCGCTGCGCGCCGGGCAGGCGTGGTTCGCCGACCTGGCCGGCTACCGGGGCGCGCTGGACCTGGAACTCGGTGGCCGCAGCGGCATGGGCGCCCTCGCCGTGCTCGCCGAGGACACCGTCACGGTGCGGCTGCGCGCCACCGACCTGCCCGCCGGGGCCACACTGGAGGTGGTCACCGGCGAGGTCGACCGGGCCGGTGTCGCGGATCCGACTCCGGCGGTCCGGGTCGGGCAGGTCCCGTGGCGGCAGTTGCGGCCGGGCTGGCACGATCTGCCGGTGCGCGTCGGCGCCGGCGCGTACGTGCGTACCCAGGTACGCGACCGCGAGGGCGAGATCGTCGGCGCCAGCAACCCCCTCTGGCTGCTCCGCGAGCCCCCACCCCAGGGCATCTCCCCACCCCGCCGCTTCTGACCCTCCGCCCGCTCCCTTCATGATCGACGAGGAGGGGTTGCCAGGGTCTGGTAATCGTGGCGGTGTGTCCGATACCGACCACCTGTCGTGCCGTGCCGTGCCGCGCGACCAACGAGCCGCCGACCGGCGACCGGAAGCAGCCGTTGCGCCGATGGCCGGCGACCCCGGCCCGGTGAGAATGACCCGCGAGGCGGCATCCGACACCCGCCCGTGGAACGCGGTGGAGTGGGTCGCATGAGCGGCTGGGAACTGTCCGGCTACACGCCGGTCCGCCGGCTCGGCGCCGGCGCGTCCGGCAGCGTCGTGCTCGCCACCCACGACCGGACCGGCACCCCGGTCGCGATCAAGTACCTGGTCCGCGACCTCGGCGAAGACTCGTCGTTCCGGACCGCCTTCCGCACCGAGGCCCGGCTGCTCGGCGAGATCGACGACCCGCACGTCAGCCGCCTCTACGAGTACGTCGAGTCCCCGCGCGGCGCGGCCATCGTGATGGAACTGGTCGACGGCGTGTCGCTGCGCCAGATGCTGCGCGCGCACGGCCCGACCACGCCCGAGGCCGCGCTCTGCGTCCTCAAGGGCTCACTCGCCGGCCTGGCCGCCGCGCACCGCCACGGCGTCGTGCACCGCGACTACAAGCCGGAGAACGTGCTCGTCACCGGCGCCGGCTTGAGCAAGCTCGCCGACTTCGGCATCGCCATGCCGATCGGCGAGGGCTCCGACACCACGGTCTCCGGCACGCCCCGCTACATGGCCCCCGAGCAGTGGACCGGCGCCCCCGCCACCCCGGCCTGCGACGTCTACGCCGCCACCGCCACGTTCTTCGAATGCCTCACCGGGCGGCCCCCGTACCAGGGACCGGACCTGCTCTCCCTGCGCGACCAGCACGCCTCCGCGCCGATCCCCGCCGAGGCGGCGCCACCGCCGGTGCACGAGCTGCTGCGCCACGGCATGGCCAAGCGCCCCGACGAGCGGCCCGAGTCCGCCGAGGCGTTCCTCGGCCTGCTGGAACAGGTGGCCGGCGTCGGCTACGGCCCGGAATGGGAGGAACGCGGGCTGCGTGAGCTGGGCCGCCGGGCAGCGCTGCTGGCCGCGCTGTGGCCGTTCCCCGAGCGGGCCGAGGGCGCCACCGCCGTCGCCCACACCGCGGTGGCGAACACGGCGCTCGGCGCGCGCTCCGGCCGGCGCGGACTGTTCCGCAAGGGCCGCACCCGTACCGCGCTGGCCGCCGGCGCGCTGGCCGCCGCCGTCCTGGCCGGCGGCGCCGGCTACAGCTACGCCGCCAACGACGGCACCGACGCCGCCGCCCCCACCGGCCCGGCGAGCGCCGCCCCGGCCACCGCGGCGGCGCCCACACCGGACCCGACCGCCGCCGAGACGCCGAGCCCGTCGCCGACGCCCACCCCGTCCACCGCGTCACCGGCCGCGCCGTCGGCCACCCCGGACCGGACCGGGTCGCCGACCCGCACCGGCGCGCCCACCCCCAGCGCGTCGCGCAGCAGCACCACCACCCCGCCGCCGGACGTGACCGCGCCGGTCGTGGACGGGGTGCGCGCCGACCCGGGCGAGCTGGACCCGAAGGGCTGCCCCTACGGCGCCAAGAGCAGCACCGTCACCGCCACCGTCACCGACGACCGCAGCGGCCCGGCCGCGCTGACCGTCGACTTCGGCTACACCCTCGACGGCGCCACCGGAACGATCCGGATGACCGCCGCCGGCCGCGGCGTGTTCACCGGCACGCTGGGCCCGCTGTCCACACCCAGGCGCAGCGCCCGCATCCCGATCCGCGTCACCGCCGCCGACGCCGCCGGCAACACCACCACCTCGGCGTCACCGGTGTACGTGACGCTCTACCACGACTGCACCCCCGGCTAGGAGTACGACAGTGCCCGCTGCCCAGCACCGCAGCCCGTTCCGGGAACGGCCGGCGTGACCCGGCCCGACGAGCCCACCGAGGCGCTGCCGACCCGCGCCCTGCCGGTGACCCCGCCCGGGGACGCCGACACCGCCGAGCCGACCGTCCACCTCGTCGCGCCCCGCGCCACCACCGAGGCGGAGCCGACCGTTTCTCTGTCCGCGGTGAGCGCGGAACCCACCGTGGCCTTGTCGGTGGACGGTGCGGAGCCGACCGTTCCACGTGCGGCCACGGCGGACACCGGCGACGCGGAACCCACAGTGCAGCTCGTCCGGCCTGAGGCGGAACAGCCGCCCGCTGCCGAACCGACCGTCCACCTGAGCCCGATCCCGGCCGAGGACGACGGCACGGCAGACCTCACCGGTCCGGCCGCATCGGCACCGGCCGCGGGGGAGCCGACCGGCGTCCCGCGTCCGGCCACGGACAGCTCCGCGGAAGAGGCGACCGCGGACCTCCGGTCCGGCGCGCAGAGCGAGGTGACGGCCCAGACCCCGGCCTCGGGCAATGCTGCGGGAGAGCCGACGGTGAGCCTGGGCCCGGTTCCGGGTGACACGGCAGGCGAACCGACGGCGCATCTTCCCGCGTCGGGCAGCACCGCGGGGGAGGCGACAGCGCGCCTGCGCCCGGCTCCGGCGGATGAGGCGACGACGCAGCTTCGCCACGTTCCGGACGACGCCGCCGGTGAGCCGACGGTGAGCCTGCGCCCCGCCGTGGGCGGCCCGGCCGAGGAGCCGACAGTGAGCCTGCGTCCGCTTCCCGAGGGCGCGGTCGGCGAGGCAACAGTGCATCTCCGCCAAGCCCAGGCTCCGACCCCGGCCTCGGCCCCGGCTCCAGCCCTGACGCAGCCCCAGCCCCAGGCCCCGGCTCAGGCAACGGCTCCGACTCCGGCCCGGGGCACCGCGACCGGGCAGGCGACAGTGCGTCCGCGTCCGGCGCCGCCGACCAGGGGCCCGGGCGTGGAGCCGACCGTGTCGTGGCAGCCCACCGGCGTACCGCATGGGCACCAGGCCGGCGGGCCGCCGACGGCGACGGGCGTCGGGGCGTACCCGGATCGGACCGTGGGCGCGCGGGCGGTGAGCGGCGCCCCGGCGCCCGCGCCCGGCGGCGAACTGCGCTTCGGGCCGGGCGTGCCGGTGACGCCGCCGCCCGCGCCGCCCTGGCCGACCGCGCCCCCGATCCGGCCGCGGCCGGTCTGGCGGCGTGTCGTCTCGGTGCTGTCCACGCTGCTCGCCGCCGCGCTGCTGCTGACGGTCGGCCTCTACCTGTGGCAGCGGCTGCGCCCGATGGAGGTCGAGCAGGTGTCGGTGGCGGCGACCCGGCCGGCCGGCGTCGCGTGCGACGTGACGGTGGACGTGGTGGCCACGGTACGGACCAACGGGCGCGCCGGCACGATCCGCTACCAGTGGTTCCGCTCGGACGCCCCGCCCGGCGCGGTGCTCACCGAGCGGGTCGGCAGCGGGCAGCACACCGCGACCCTCACCCTCAAGTGGACGTTCTCCGGAGTGGGCACGACCGCCGGCACGGCCACCGTCAACATCATCGAACCGGCGCCGATGCAGGCCGGCGCCCGCGTCAGGTACCGCTGCCCCGGCGGCTGATCGCGTTTCCCCGCGCGCGGGTCCGGGTAGCCCCACCCGAACAAACCTGGACCATGTGCGTGGAGGCCCTTCGATGAGAGACAACTTCGGGGACGCGGTGGGCGACGCGTTCCGATCGGTGATGCTGTTCCTGCCCAAGGCGGTCGCGTTCGTCGCCATCCTGGTCGCCGGCTGGCTGGTCGCCAAGGCCGTCCGGAAGCTGGTGGACAAGGTTCTGGAACGTGTCCACTTCGACCGCGCCGTCGAGCGTGGCGGGATCAAGACCGCGCTCGCCCGCTCCAAGTACGACGCCAGCGACATCGTCGCGAAGCTCGCCTACTACGGGGTGCTGCTGGTCACGCTCCAGCTCGCGTTCGGCATCTGGGGCCCCAACCCGATCTCCGACCTGATCGCCGGAGTGATCGCCTGGCTGCCCCGGGCGTTCGTCGCCATCGTCATCGTGGTGGTCGCCGCGGCCATCGCGCGTGCCGTGAAGGACATCATCTCCAGCGCGCTCGGCGGCCTCTCCTACGGCCGGGTGCTGGCGAATCTCGCCTCGGTGTTCATCCTGGGCCTCGGCGTCATCGCCGCGCTCAACCAGATCGGCGTCGCCACCACGGTCACCACCCCGGTGCTGATCGCGGTGCTCGCCACCGTGGGCGGCATCCTGGTCGTCGGTGTCGGCGGCGGCCTGATCCGGCCGATGCAGAGCCGCTGGGAGAACTGGCTGACCCGGGCCGAGGAGGAGTCGCGCACGATCGCCACGCACGCCCGCGCGTACCGGGCCGGACGCCGCGACGTCGAGGCCCGGCTGGCCGCCGCCGGCCCGTACGCGGACTCCGAGCTGACCCAGCCGGTGAGCCGGGACACCGAGGCGGACCGGACGCAGGCCGTCCCCGCGTACCCGGGCACCCAGCCGGCGACGGCCGCGGGCGACGCCGACGTCACCGCGCCGGTGCCGCCGCAGGCGGGCGCGGAGGCCACCCAGCACATCCCGGCGTACGCGGACTCCGACCGCACCCAGCCGACCACCCCGCACCAGTCGGCCGCCGAGCAGGCCGCGGACAGCGAGGCCACCATGGTCATCCCGCAGGCCGACGTGGAGAAGTTCCGCCGCTGACCCGGCAGCCGTGACACTCGGGGCGGGACCGCAGGGTCCCGCCCCGATCCGCGTGTGCGGGGGACCCCTCGCGGGCCGGACGCCGGTTAGGATCGCGGCATGACCTGGCGATGTTGATGCCTCACTGAGCGACGAGGCCGCGGGCCGCCGCGGACGCCGTGCATTCCGGCCGGTGTCCGTCACGTCCCGTGGGAAGGTTCCATGCTCGTCGCTCCTGCCCGCGTGCCCGCGACCCGTCGCCTCGCGGCGACGCTCTACGGGTACGCGTTCCTCACCGACCTGGTCCTGCTCTACCCGCTCTACGTGTTGCTGTTCGCCGACACCGGGTTGTCGGTCGGGCAGATCTCCTCGCTGTTCGTGCTCTGGGCGGCCGCCGGCATCGTGCTGGAGGTGCCCTCCGGGGTCTGGGCCGACGCGGTGTCGCGCCGGCTGCTGCTGTGCCTGGCGCCGCTGCTCGCCGCCACCGGTTTCGCGCTCTGGGTGCTGCTGCCTTCCTACCCGGCGTTCGCCGTGGGTTTCCTGCTCTGGGGCGCCGGTGGCGCGCTGCGCTCGGGCGCGCTGGAGGCGCTGGTCTTCACCGAGCTGGAGCGTCTCGGCGCGGCCGACCGGTACGCCCGGCTGATCGGCCGTGCCCGCACCGCCGAGGTGCTCGGCGCCGTCGGGTCCGGGGTGCTCGCCGGGCCGGCGTACGCGCTCGGCGGCTACCTCGCGGTCGGCGCGGCCAGCGTGGCGACGTGTCTGCTGGCGGCAGCCGTCGCGGCCCGCTTCCCGGAGCACCGCCCGCCACCCGCCGCGCCGCTCCCGAGCGCCGGCCCGGGCGGGCCGAGCGTGAGCGACGAGGCCGGGGACGGGCCGGGTGACGAGGAGCCCGGCTGGCTCGACAGCCTGCGCGTGGGACTTGCCCAGGTGCGGGGCGACCGTCGCGTGCGCGCCGCCGTGCTGCTTGTCGCGGCCGTCACCGCGATCTGGGGTGGGCTCGACGAGTACACCGGACTGCTCGCCGCCGACACCGGCATGGGCGAGGTGGGTGTGCCGCTGCTGCTCCTGCTGGTCTGGGCCGGGATGACTGTGGGCGGGCTGCTCGCGCCGCTGGGCGAGCGGCTGTCCCACCGGGGGTACGCGGGCCTGCTGGTGTTCGCGGCGGGCGCGACGGCGGCCGGCGCGCTGCTGCGGCATCCGGCCGGTTTCCTGCTGCTGGCCGCCGCGTTCGCCGCGTTCCAGCTCGCCACGGTGCTCGCCGACGTGCGGCTCCAGGCCCGGATCGCCGGGTCGGCCCGGGCCACAGTCACCTCGCTCGCCGGGATGGCCACCGACCTGACCGTCGTCGCCTTCTACGGCGGGTACGGGCTGCTCGCCGGCGCGGTCGGTAACCCGGCGGCCTTCGCGGTCGCGGTGCTGCCGTACCTGCTGGTGGCGCTGTGGCTGCTCACCGGTCGAGCGTGAATCGCCAGAAAAGGGACCAATGGTCGCCTCTCCGGCCTAGCGTGGGTCCGGAAATCGGCGACCCGGGGGAGACGATCGCGGTGACGTTGGAAGCAGAGCGCACGCTGCACGACGAGGACCTGACCGGGCTGGCGGAGCTCGCCGCCCAGCTGCGGGTGGACGCGATCCGGTGCAGCACGACGGCCGGATCCGGGCACCCGACGTCCAGCCTCTCCGCCGCCGACCTGCTCGCCGTGCTCGTCGCCCGGCACCTGCGCTACGACTGGTCCTACCCGGGCAACCCCGGCAACGACCACCTGATCTTCTCCAAGGGTCACGCCTCGCCGCTGCTGTACGCGGTGTTCCGGGCCACCGGCGCGATCAGCGAGCAGGAGCTGCTGGAGACGTACCGGCAGTCCGGGTCGCGCCTGCAGGGCCACCCCACGCCGGTGCTGCCGTGGGTGGACGTCGCCACCGGCTCGCTCGGGCAGGGACTGCCGGTCGGCGTCGGGGTGGCGCTCGCCGCCCAGTACCTCGACCGGTCGCCCGCGCACGTCTGGGTGCTCTGCGGCGACAGCGAGACCGCGGAAGGCTCGGTGTGGGAGGCGCTGGACAAGGCCGGGCACTACGGGCTGCGCAACCTCACCGCGATCGTGGACGTCAACCGGTTCGGCCAGCGCGGCCCCACCGAGCTGGAGTGGGACCTGGACACCTACCGGCGCCGCGTCGAGGCGTTCGGCTGCCGGGCCATGGTCGTCGACGGCCACGACCTGGGCGCGATCGACGAGGCGTACGGGCAGGCGCGCGAGGCCACCGGGCCGACGGTGGTGCTGGCCCGCACGGTCAAGGGCAAGGGCGTACCGGAGGTGGAGAACGACCCGGCCTGGCACGGCAAGGCGTTCGACCCGGAACTGGCCGACCGGGCCGTGCGGGCGCTCGGCGGCCCTCGGCGCATCCGGGTGGCCGGTCCGAAGCCACCGCCCGCGCCGCGCACCGCCCCGGCCGAGCACGGGCAGCCGCAACTGCCCCGGTACGAGCGTGGGACGAAGGTGGCCACGCGGGACGCGTACGGCGACGCGCTGCACGCCCTCGGCGCGGCCCGGCCCGACGTGGTCGCGCTCGACGGCGAGGTCAGCGACTCCACCCGGGCCGAGCGCTTCGCCGCCGCGTACCCCGATCGGTTCTTCCAGATGTTCATCGCCGAGCAGCAGCTCGCCGCCGCGGCGGTGGGCCTGGCGGTACGTGGCTACCGGCCGTTCGCGGCGACCTTCGCCGCGTTCTGGTCGCGCGCGTACGACTTCATCCGGATGGCCGGCGTGTCCCGGGCCGACATCGCGCTGGTCGGCTCGCACGCCGGGGTGGAGATCGGCCCCGACGGCCCGTCCCAGATGGGGCTGGAGGACATCGCGGCGCTGCGCGCGGTGCCCGGCTCCACGGTGCTCAGCCCGGCCGACGCGGTCTCCTGCGCGGCCCTGGTCGCCCAGCTGCCCGACCACCCGGGCATCAGCTACCTGCGCACCACGCGCGGCAAGTACCCGGTGCTCTACGACGACGGCGAGCCGTTCCCGATCGGCGGCAGCCGGATCGTGCGCGACGGCGGCGACGTGGCGCTGCTCGGCACCGGCGTGACGGTGCACCTCTGCCTCGCCGCCGCCGACGAGCTGACCCGCGAGGGCATCGACGCGCGCGTGATCGACATGTACTCGATCAAGCCGGTCGACCGGCAGCGCCTCGCCGAGACCGTCGTGAAGACCGGCGGGCGGCTGGTGGTGGTCGAGGACCACTACCCGCAGGGCGGGCTGGGCTCCGCGGTGCTGGAGGCGCTCGCCGACCTGGGCGAACCGGCCCGGGTCAACCACCTGGCGGTACGCGGGCTGCCCGGCTCCGGCACCCCCACCCAGCAGCTCGACCTGGCCGGCATCGGCGTCGGCGCGATCGTCTCGGCGGCGCGGGCCCTGGCCTGACATCGTGTTCGCCGGGACCGGCGGCAGGGTCCTGGCCCGGGGCGGTGTTTGCCGCGGCCGGCGGCGGGTAGCCACGCTGCCGTTGCGACGGGAGGACCGACGATGGCCGAACCGGAGTTCTACGCGCGGGTGTCCGCCCGCGCCGGCGTGCCGGTGGAGACCGCCCGCACGCTGACCGAGGCGACACTGCGCACGCTCGCCGAACGGATCAGCGGAGGCGAGGCCGACGACCTGTCCGCGCACGTCGCGCACGAGCTGCGTCCGCTGCTGGCCCGCGCCCGGGTCGACGACCCCGAGGTCTTCGGGTACGACGAGTTCCTGCGCCGGGTCGCCGAGCGCTCCGGCGCGACCCCGTCCGACGCCGAGCGCGGCGCCCGGGCGGTGCTGCAGGCGCTGCACCGGGTGGTCGGGCCCGCCGGGTTCAACCGCGCGCTGTCCCAGCTGCCGCGCGAGATCGGCGAGCTGGCCCAGCCCACCCCACGTCCCGCTTAGCCCGCGCGCAAGGAAGGGCCCCCTGTTAACGCCTCCGGTAGAGGAAGGGCCCCTTGTTAACGCCCGACGCTCCGCGGCAGGGCGGCGTCACTCCGGCAGCGCGTCCAGGTACACCCAGCGGCCGTCCTCGCGGGCGAAGCGGCTGTGCTCGGCCAGCACTCCCGTCCGGCCGTCCTCGCGGTAGCGCGCCCGGAACCGGACCGTCCCGGCGCTGTCGAACAGGCCGCCCTGCCCGGTCTGCAGGATCTCCAGCCGCAGCCAGCGGGTGCCCGGGTCCAGCTCCAGCCGCTCCGGCCGGGTCGTCGAGTGCCAGCTGTGCCGCAGGTACGCGGCGTCGCCGAGCGCGAACGCGCTGAACCGGGACCGCATCAGCGCCTCCGCGGTCGCCGCCGTCGCCGTGCCGGAGTGCACCGGGGCGCAGCAGTCCGCGTACGGCCGGCCGGTGCCGCACGGGCAGGCCCTCGTCCGTTCACCCCGTTTCGCCACGCCACGATTCTCCCAAGCGGCGGGGAGGTGTTAAGAAGGGGCCCTTCCTCTACCGGAGGCGTTAAAAGGGGGCCCTTCCTTAAGCCTCGGACGCACTACGCTTTCTGCACCATGAGTGTGAGTCCTACTCAGCGTGTCCTCGATCCCGCGCAGGTCCGCCGCTACCTGACCGCCTCGCTCGGGCCCGACGCTGAGGTGGAGAGCTGCGGCCCGCTGTCCGGTGGCGGCTTCGCCGCCGTCTGGTGGATACGCCTGGCCGACGGCCGGGACGTGGTGCTCAAGGTCGGTCCGCCGCCGCACGTGCCGCTGCTGCGCTACGAGCGGGACATGATCGGCGCGGAGGCGCACTATCTGCGCCTGGTGGCGGCGCGGGCGCCCGCGGTGCCGGCCCCGGCGCTGCTGCACCACGGCCGCCACCCCGACCTGGGCGACTGGCTGCTCATGGCGCGGCTGCCCGGTCGTACCCTCTGGGACCTGACGCAGGCCGGCGCGGACGTCGGGCCGCTGCGCGCCGAGTTCGGCCTCGCGTTGACCGCGTTGCACGCCGTCACCGGCGAGCGGTACGGCTACGACGGCGACCGGGCCAGCGGCGCGACGTGGCGGGACGCCTACACGGCCATGATCGACGACATGCTCGCCGACGCCGCCGACTGGGCGGTGCCGCTGCCGGTGCCCGCGTACCGGGTCCGGGAGCTGGTGGCGCGGCACGCGGAGGTGCTCGACGCGGTACGCCGCCCGGCGCTGCTGCACTTCGACGGCTGGGCCGGCAACGTGCTCGCCGTCGACGGGCCGGACGGCGAGCCGCGCCTGAGCGGCCTGGTCGACGGCGAGCGGTACCTGTGGGGCGACCCGCTGATGGACCTGGTGTCGCCGCTGCTGTTCCGCCGCGTCGAGGACGAGCCGGGCGACCCGCTGGTGCGCGCCTACCGGACGGTGGCGCCGTTCCCGCTCGACGCCGGGGTGCGGCGGCGGCTCGGCCTCTACCGGCTGTATCTCTACCTGCTGATGACCGTCGAGATGCCCAGCCGCAACATCACCGCCGACAGCGACCCGGGCCGGGTGGAGCTGCTGGCGAAGCTGCTCGGCGCGGAACTGGACGACCTGGCGGGCTGAGCGGCCGGGTCAGCGGGCGGCGGTGGCGAAGACCACGATGTTGTCCGGGTAGCTGCCGGTCCGTGGGTCGAACCGCCCGCCGCAGGTGATCAGCCGCAACCGGGGCGCCGCGTCGCCGCCGTAGACCCGCGCCGTGGGGAAGCGTTCCTTCGGGTACGCCCCGACGCCGTCCACTGTGAACGCGGCGGTCCGGCCGTCGGCGCGCAGCACCCGGATCGTGTCGCCGGGGCGCAGTCGGCCGAGGTCGAAGAAGACCGCCGGGCCGTGCTGCGAGTCGACGTGCCCGACCAGCACCGCGTTGCCGGCCTGGCCGGGCGCGGGACCGGGGTGGTACCAGCCGGTGACCTCCGGGCGTTCCAGCGGCGGCACCTGAAGCGCGCCGTCGGCGTCGGTGGCCACCGGCACGATGTCGGCGTCGACGGCGATGCGGGGGATGGTGACGCGCACCGGCGCGGATCGGGGCAGCGCCGCTCCGGCGGCGGCGGGGCGTTCGGTGGCGGGCGCGGCGGAGGCGCCGGGCTGCGGTGGTGTCGTCGACGTGCTGCCGAGCCCGGCCGAGACCAGTCCGGCGCCGGTGGCGGCGGCCACCGTGACGGCGCTGACCACCACGGCGGTGCGCAGCCGTGACCGGCCGCCGTGCTGCGACGGGGACAGGGTGCCACCTCCGTCCGGCAGGGAGGCGCCGCCCGCGCCGGGTTGTGCCGGCGCGGGCGGTCGCTCGGTGAGCCGCTCAGGCGACGGCGCCCGCCCGGCGCCGGCGGATGACCGCGTACGCGCCGCCGGCGAGCGCCCCGGCGGCCAGCACGCCGCCGGCGACCAGCACCCCGGTGTCGCCGTCGCGTCCGCCGCCGCCGGCCTGCGCGCCGCCGATCGGGGTGACGGTGAACGTGGCGCTGCCACCGTCGCTGCCGTCGCCGCAGGTGGTGGCGACCGTGTACGTGCCGAGCGTGAACCCGGCGGTGAACAGTTCGGCGCTCAGGCCACCGCCCGCGGCGGCCGTGGTGGACCGGACGTTCTGGTCCCGGTCCGGGCCGGTGACCCGGAAGATCGCGTCACCGGCGTTCGGGTTGCACGTGGTGGTCAGCACGACGGTGCCGCCGACCGGGGTGGTGGCGGGTGAGACTCTGGTGTCCGCCAGCGCGGCGGCCGGGAGCAGCAGTGCGCCGAGGCCCACGCCGAACGCCGCCGATCCGAGAAATGACTGTGCCTTCATCCGCGTCTTCCCTCACTTTTCGTCCGCTGTAGGCGTGGGACGTCGTTCGGGTGGCCAACTCCGTGACGAGCACCGGTGTGGCCAACACTAGGAGGGTTGCGGCGGTCACTGGGGGTAATTGAGAAATCTTCGTTGCCGTCCGGTGTGCTCCCTGCCGCCACCAGAGGGTGGACATGCCGGGCCAGGCCGGACGGCGTGCCGTCCCGGTTCGACGCGTCTGGGTCCGCTGTCCGTTTCGCGCCTACCGGGCCGGCGGTTCCGGCCGGACCAGCCCGGTGTCGTACGCGAGCACCACCGCCTGGATCCGGTCACGCAGGCCGAGCTTGGTGAGGATCGCCGAGACGTGCGTCTTCACGGTGGCGGTGCTCAGGTGCAGCCGGGCAGCGATCTCCGCATTGGACAGTGCCCGCGCGGTGAGTGTCAGCACCTCCCGCTCGCGGGCGGTCAGCGCGGCGAGTACGTCGCCGGTGGGCGCGGGCGCGGGCAGCCGGTCGGCGTACCGGTCCAGCAGCCGCCGGGTCACAGTGGGTGCGAGCAGCGCCTCGCCCCGGGCCACCACCCGTACCGCCTCGGCGAGGTCGGCCGGACGGGTGTCCTTGAGCAGGAACGCGCTCGCCCCGGCGCGCAACGCGGCGTAGACGTGCTCGTCCAGGTCGAACGTGGTGAGCATGACCACCCGGGCCGGGTTGCCGGCGGCCACCAGGTCCCGGGTGGCGGCGATGCCGTCGCGCCGGGGCATCCGCACGTCCATCAGCACCACGTCCGGCCTCGTACGGGTCGCCACCGCCACCGCCTCGACGCCGTCGGCGGCCTCGCCGACCACGCTCAGGTCGGGGCGCGCGTCGAGGACTGTGCGCAGCCCGGCGCGGATCAGCTCCTGGTCGTCGGCGACCACCACCCGTACCGTCATCGGGCCGCCTCCACCGGCAGTCGGGCGTGGACCCGGAACCCGCCGGCCGGCAGCGGGCCGGCGTCGAGCGTGCCGCCGAGCAGCCGGGCCCGCTCCCGCATGCCGACGATGCCGCGCCCGACGGCCGTACCGGGGCGGCGGGCGGGCGCCGGGCCGTCGTTGACGACCTCCAGCCGCAGCACCCCGTCGCGGTAGTGGACGTCCACGTCGGCGCGTGTGGCGTGCCCGTGGCGCAGCGCGTTGGTCAGCGACTCCTGCACGATCCGGTACGCCGACAGCTGCACCCCGCCGGGCAGCGCCTCGCCGTCGCCGTCGCGCCGCAGCGTCACCCGCAGGCCCACCGCCCGTACCGCGTCGGCGAGCGCGTCGAGCTGCGCCAGCCCGGGCTGTGGTCCGTCCGGTTCGGACCCGTCGTCGAGGGCGAGCGCGTGCAGCATGGCCCGCAGTTCGGTGAGCGCCGAACGGGCCGCCGCGTCGATCGCGCCGAGCGCGGCCCGGGCCTGCTCCGGCTGCTCGTCGAACACGTCCTCGGCGGCGGCTGCCTGCACCGCGATGACCGCGACGTGGTGCGCCACCACGTCGTGCAGCTCCCGGGAGATGCGTTCCCGCTCGGCCGCCAGCACCTGCCGTTCCCATGCGCAGCGCCGTTGCGCCTGAGCCCGCTGCAACTCGCCGAGCGCCCAGGCCAGGTCCAGCGCGATCACCGCCAGCAGCAGGTCCCGCCAGCCGCCGGTGACCAGCTTCCACGGGGTGGGTGCCAGCAGCAGCCCGAGCGCGACGAGCGAGTACCGGGGCGGGCGCAGCCGGGCCACGTACGCCATCGGCACCGCGACCAGGCCGAGCCAGCCGAGCTGCGGGCAGAGCGCCTCCAGGCCGACGCCGGCCAGCGCGGCGACGGTGAGGGCGTACCCCGGGTGGCGCCTGATCCACAGCAGACAGCTGGCCTGCGCGACGGCGAGGCCGACCGCGACGGCTGTCGCGCCGCTCGTGTCCGGGCCGGCGTCGGAGGCCAGCAGCGCGAGCAGGCACACGGCGAGGCTCACGGTGGCGATGCCGCCGTCGAGCAGCAGCAGGAACCGGGACCGGGACGCGCACCTCATGTCCGGATGCTAGGCCGCGGGCTCACCGCTTCTCATCGGTCGCCAGACGGAGATCCGGGCCGGTGATCGGTCCGGCGACGGAGCCGGAAACCGCTCCGCGGCGCGATCCGCGCGACAGCCCGCCGGACCTAGCGTCTGCGGCAGTCGTCCCGATGTCGAGGAGCCACCGATGGAAACCACGATTCCGACCGCCGTCACCCGCCCGACTCGCCGCCGGGTGCGGCTGCTGACGGTGCTCGCCGCCACCGTGGCCACGCTGCTGGGCTGGGTGATCGCGGTGCCGCTGGCCGGGGTGGAGCTGACCGCGCGCACCGGTTCCGACGTGCAGCGGGTCACGCCGGTGGCGGTGGCGGTGAGCACGTTGCTCGCCGGGCTGGCCGGCTGGGCGCTGCTGGCCCTGCTGGAACGGCTCACCGCCCGCGCCCGGACCGTCTGGACGGCTGTCGCAGCGCTGGTGCTGCTGGTGTCCCTGCTCGGGCCGCTGGGCGGGGGAGTGGGCCGGGCGGCGACGCTGACGCTGGTGGCGTTTCACCTGGTCGCGGGCACGGTGCTCATCACCGGCCTGCGCCGCGCCGCCGGGTGACGGGGCCGGGCCGCCGCGACGGGGGCAGGCGGCCCGGCCCTCAGAACTAGCCTCCTAGGACGCACTACGCGATGTGACACCGGAAATTCCTGCGCCACCGATGTCGAGAACGGACGGGCGGCTTCGTCCCCGGAGTGAACGCGGCCAGAATGGGTCGCACCCTCCACGAGGAGACACACATGAAGTACCTGCTCCTGAAGCACTACCGCGGCGGCCCGACCCCGGTCACCGACATGCCGATGATCGACAAGTGGACGCCGGAGGAGATCACCGCGCACGTGCGGTACATGCAGGAGTTCGCGGCCCGGCTCCAGGAGAGCGGCGAGTACGTCGACGGCCAGGCGCTCGCCCCGGAGGGCACGTTCGTCCGCTACGACGGCGAGGGACGCCCGCCGGTCACCGACGGCCCGTTCGCCGAGACGAAGGACCTCATCGCCGGCTGGATGGTGATCGACGTGGACAGCTACGAGCGGGCCGTCGAACTGGCCGGGGAGCTGTCGGCCGCGCCCGGGCAGGGCGGCAAGCCGATCCACGAGTGGCTGGAGCTGCGCCCGTTCCTGACCGGGCCGCCCACCATCACGGAGTGACCCGTCCGATGGACGAGGTCGCGCTCCGCAGCCTCATCCCGGGCGTGCTCGGTGTCCTCGTCCGCCGCGGAGCAGACTTCGCGGCGGCCGAGGACGCGGTGCAGGACGCACTGGTCGAGGCGCTGCGCGCCTGGCCGGCCGACCTGCCCCGCGATTCGTTGGGCTGGCTGGTCACCGTGGCCTGGCGGCGCTTCCTGGACGTGGTCCGCGCCGACGCCGCCCGGCGCCGGCGCGAGGACCTCGTCGACGAGGAGCCGCCGCCCGGCCCGGTGTCCGCCGTGGACGACACGCTGCGGCTCTACTTCCTCTGCGCGCATCCGTCGCTGAGCCCGTCGTCCGCTGTCGCGTTGACGCTGCGCGCCGTCGGCGGGCTCACCACCCGGCAGATCGCGCAGGCGTACCTGGTGCCGGAGGCCACCATGGCGCAGCGGATCAGCCGGGCCAAGCGCACCGTCTCCGGGGTCCGCTTCGACCAGCCCGGTGACGTCGCCACCGTGCTGCGCGTGCTGTACCTGGTGTTCAACGAGGGCTACTCCGGCGACGTGGACCTGGCCGCCGAGGCGATCCGGCTCACCCGGCAGCTCGCCGCCGCCATCGATCACCCCGAGGTGGCCGGGCTGCTCGCGCTCATGCTGCTGCACCATGCCCGCCGCGCCGGCCGGACCGCGCCGGACGGCAGCCTGGTACCGCTGGCCGAGCAGGACCGCAGCCGGTGGGACACCACGCTGATCGCCGAGGGCGTGGGCATCCTGCAGACCGCGCTGTCCCGCGACCGGCTCGGCGAGTTCCAGGCCCAGGCCGCGATCGCGGCTCTGCACGCGGACGCGCCCACCGCGGCCGAGACCGACTGGGTGCAGATCGTCGAGTGGTACGACGAACTGGTCCGCCTGACCGGCAACCCGATCGCCCGCCTCAACCGGGCGGTCGGGGTCGGCGAGGCGGACGGCCCGCGCGCCGGGCTGGCGGCGCTCGCGGTACTGGACGACACGCTGCCCCGGTACGCGGCGGTGGCCGCCTACCTGCACGAACGCGACGGCGACCCGGACCGGGCGGCCGCGCTGTACGCGGAGGCGGCCCGCCGTGCGGCCAGCCTGGCCGAACGCGACCACCTGAACCGGCAGGCGGCCCGCCTCAACTCCCGCCGCGCATAAACCGGTCGGCGGGGAACGTCGTCGCTGGTAATTTGCCTCGCCGTGACGGGGGAACGGCTGGGCGGGCGCTTCGCCCGACTGTGGACGGCGAGCACGCTGTCCGCGCTGGGAAGTGGGACGGCGACTGTCGCCGCGCCGCTGTACGTGGCGTCGATCACCGACGATCCGCTGGTGGTGTCGGCCGGGGCAGCGGTGTCGTGGCTGCCGTGGCTGCTGTTCGCGTTGCCCGGCGGCGTGCTGGCCGACCGGGTGGACCGGCGGCGGCTGATGGTGCTCATCGACTGGGTACGCGTCGCCGCGCTCGCCGCGCTCGCGGTGGCGATGCTTGTCGACCGGGCCGGGATCGCGCTGCTCTACACGGTGCTGTTCGTGGTGAACACCGGCGAGGTGGTGTTCCGTACCGCCGCGCAGGCGGTACTGCCGGCGGTGGTGCCGCGCTCGTTGCTGGAACGCGCCAACGGCTGGCTCGGCGGCGGCACGCAGGTGATGCAGAACATGATCGCCGGACCGGTGGGCGGGTTCCTGTTCGTGCTGGCGGCGTCGCTGCCGTTCGCGCTCAACGCCGGCACGTACGCGCTCAGCGCCGTGCTGGTCGGGCTGCTCGCCGGGACGTACCGTGCCGGGCCGGCGCCGCAGGAGCGGCGTTCGGTGCGGGCGGAGGTGGCGGAGGGGTTCCGCTGGCTGTGGGGTCAGCGGCTGCTGCGCACCATGACGGTGCTGATCGGCCTGCTCAACGTCACGCTCACCGCCGCGGTGGCGGTGCTGGTGCTGCTCGCCACCGAGCGGCTGGGTCTCGGCTCGGTCGGCTACGGCGCGTTGTTCACCTGTATGGCGGTGGGCGGGGTGCTCGGCTCGGTGGTGGGGGACCGGCTGATCGCCGCGATCACGCCCACCTGGACGGTGCGGACGGGTCTGCTGGTCGAGGCGGGGCTGCACCTGGCGCTCGCCGCGTCCCGCAGCGCGGTGGTGGTCGGGTTCGCGCTGTTCGCGTTCGGGGCGCACAGCGCGCTGTGGAACATCGTGGTGAACTCGCTGCGGCAGCGGCTCACCCCGCCGGCGCTGATGGGCCGGGTCGGCAGCACCACGTTGTTCGTCGCGGCGGGCGGCAACTGCGTCGGCGCGCTGCTCGGTGGCGTGGTGGCGGCCCGGTTCGGCATCACCGCGCCGTACTGGGTGGGTTTCGTGGTGGCGGTCGCGGTGATCGCCGCGACGTGGCGGGTCTTCGACCGGGCGACGGTGGCCGCCGCCTACGCCCAGCCGGCCCCGCAGGAGCCGGCTCCGGTGGCCTGAGCGGGGCGGCCGGTGACCGCGCCCGCTGATGTGACAGCGTGGTCGGGTGCACGCAACCTCAGCGGTCGACGTCGACCTCGCGCTGGTCGGCGGCGGCGGCGCCGCGTCCCTGGTCCTGGCCGCGCTGGACCGGCACGGCGTGTCCGGGCTGCGGGTCGCGGTGGTCGACCCGGTGCACAAGCGCGGCCAGGACCGCACCTGGGCGTTCTGGGGCCTGCCCGGCGACGACCTGGACCCGCTGCTGAGCGCGAGCTGGTCGCAGGTCGACGTGGTCACGCCCGCCGGCCGCCGCGTCCTGACGCTCAACCCCCTGCGGTACGCCATGCTCCGCTCCGCCCCGGTCTACGACCGGGCTGCCGACGCCGAGCGGCGGCTGGACGCGGTCCGGATCAGCGCCCCGGCGGGGGAGCTGCACGACGACGGTCAGCGGGTCACGGTCCGCGACCCGGACGGGCGGGACCTGGTGCGGGCCGGGTGGGTGCTGGACTCGCGGCCCCGGCGGCCGAAGCGGCCGGGGCGCACCAGCTGGTTGCAGCACTTCCGCGGCTGGTGGCTGGCCGCCGACCGGCCGACCTTCGACCCGCAGCGGGCGGTGCTGATGGACTTCCGCACCCCGCAGCCGCAGCGCGGCGTCTCCTTCGGGTACGTGCTGCCGGTCGACGACCGCTTCGCGCTCGTCGAGTACACCGAGTTCGGGCCGGAGCTGCTCGACGACGCGGGCTACGACGCGGCGCTGCGCGGGTACGCCGACCTGCTCGGGCTGGACCTGTCCGTGCTGCGGGTGCGGGAGGTCGAGGACGGCGTGATCCCGATGACCGACGGCCCGTTCGAGTCCCGCCCGAGCCCTCGGGTGGTGCGGCTGGGCACCGCCGGTGGGGCGACCCGCCCGTCCACCGGGTTCACGTTCTCCGCGATGCTGCGCCAGGCCGACCAGGTGGCAGGGGCGCTCGCCGCCGGCCGCCCGCCGGTGCCCGCGCCCGCGTACCCGGGGCGGCACCTGTGGATGGACGCGGTGGCGCTGCGCGCGCTGGACCGGGGACACGTCGGCGGGGTGGAGTTCTTCGAGCGGCTGTTCGACCGCAACCCGCCGGAGCGGGTGCTGCGGTTCCTCGACGGCGTGACCAGCCCGGTCGAGGACCTGGCCGTCATGCGGTCCAGCCCGCTGCTGCCGATGACCGGCGCGGTGCTCGGCGACGCGACCGGCCGGCTGCGGGCCCGCCTGCGCCGCTAGTCTCGGTGGCCGGTCGCCTCGGCGACGCGGTCGCGCACCAGCGTCCGCAGCTGCTCCATCGGGTCGCCGTCGCCCGCGCCGAGCCGGTTGCGCACCGCCGCCACAGTCAAACCCAGTTCCGGGTACGCGAACGCGAGGCTGCCGCCACTGCCGGCGGTGCCGAACGATCCGTCGTCCTCGACCGCGTACCCGAGCCCGAACGTGCTCTCCTGCCCGAACACCCACTCCTGCGCGCGGACCGCCGGGGCGGACACGTCGCGCATCCGCTCGGCGGAGATCAGCCGCACCCCGTCGACCGGGCCGAGCAGCGCCGCGTACATCCGGGCCACGGCGCGGGCGCTCATCGTGCCGACCGACGGCACGTCGGCGCGCAGCACGTCGGGGCGGGAGCCGATGACGGTGTCCGGGCGTACCGCGGGTGGGGCGACCGCGTCGAAGTGCGGCAGGTTCGCCCCGGCCCAGGTCATCAGCGCGGACAGGCCGGCGTCCTCCAGCCGGGCCAGCCGGGGCAGGTCCGCCTCCGGTACGCCGAGGAACAGCTCCCGGTCCACGCCGAGCGGACCGGCCACCTCCTCGGCGAGCACCCGCGACACCGGCGTGTCGGTGACCCGCCGGACCACCTCGCCGAGCAGCCAGCCCCACGTCCAGGCGTGGTACGCCAGCCGATCGCCGGGCGCCCACAGCGGCCGCGCGTCGGCGAGCAGCTCGCACATGCGCGTCCAGTCGGTGAAGTCCTCCGGCGTGATGTCGGCGGGCAGCGCGGGCAGGCCGGCGGTATGGGTGAGCACGTGCCGCAGCGTGATGCCGTCCTTGCCGTGCCGGGCGAACTCCGGCCACACCGCTGCGAGCGGCAGGTCGTAGTCGAGCCGCCCCTGCTCGGCCAGCACGTGCACCACGGTGGCGGTGAGGCCCTTGCCGGTGGAGACGGCGTGTACGGGCGTGTCGGCGGTCATCGGCCGGCCGGTGGCGGTGTCGGCGAGCCCGGCCTGCTCGGAGACGATCGCGACGCCGTCCAGGTACGCGGCCACCTGCACACCGGCCTCCCGGCCGGAGGAGGCCAGATCGTCGATCGCCGCCCGTACCTCGGCCCGCAGGCCCTCCCACCGCGTGTCCACGATCCCGCAGCGTGCCAGACCGCGGCACGGGCGTCGTCTGCTTTTCGCTCAGCGGGCGGCCGGCGTCGGCGTACTGCCGGTGGCGCCCTGGGTGGGCAGCGGCTTCGTGTCGCCGGTGAGCAGCCGGGCGCGCAGCGCGTCGATCGTCTGCGCGTCGACACCGAGCCGGCCGGTCACGTAGCCGTGCACGGAACCGTGGGCGGCCCGCAGGTCGGCCAGCACCAGCCGGATGACCTCGGCGGGCGCCCGCCCGTACGCGGGCCAGCCCGGCGTCGCGCCGCCGTTGCGGTCCCGCCACTCGGCGACCAGGCGGTCGGTGGCGTGCTCGGTGAGCGCGAAGTCCGCAGCGATCTGGTCGTCGTCCACGCCGAGCACTGACAGCACCAGCGCGGCGAGCAGCCCGGTGCGGTCCTTGCCGGAGGCGCAGTGGAACACCAGTGGGTGCTCGCCGTCCGCGATCACCTCGATCGCCCGGCGCAGCTCGGCCACGCCGTCCTCGGCCACCTCGGCGTACCGGTCGGCCAGGTAGCGCCACGGGTCCACGTCGGGATCGGTGTCGGCCTGCACGTACGGCCGGTGCTCGATGCTCAGGTTGTGCCAGGTGACGCCGAGGCTCTCCGGGGCCCGGCCGCGGTCGGCGATCTCCCACGGGTACCGCAGGTCGATCACGGTGCGCACGCCGAGCGCCGCGAACCGTTCCAGATCCGCACCGGCCAGTTTGGCCAGCGAGTCGGAGCGGTAGAGGCGGCCCCGGGCGACAGTGCGGCCGTCGCCGGTCCGCCAGCCGCCGAGGTCACGGAAGTTGCAGAGCGTGGCGAAGTCCGGGGGAGTGGTCATGCCCGCACGCTTGCCGCGCGCGGCGGGTCGGGTGGTCCCGCGTGCTCGCGTACCCGGTAGGTTGCCGGGCATGGCGGAGGCGGAGACCGGCCGGGTCGTGGAGATCTGGACCGACGGCGCGTGCAGCGGCAATCCCGGGCCCGGCGGGTGGGGCGTGGTGCTGCGCTGGGGCGGGCACGAGCGGGAGCTGTGCGGCGGCGAGGCCACCCCGACCACGAACAACCGGATGGAGCTGACCGCCGCGATCCGGGCGCTGGAGAGCCTGACCCGCCCGGTCACGGTACGGCTGCACACCGACAGCACCTACGTGCGCAACGGCATCACCGGCTGGCTCAACTCGTGGAAGCGCAACGGCTGGCTGACCGCAGCTAAGCAGCCGGTCAAGAACGCCGACCTGTGGCAGGCGCTGGAGGCGGCCTGTGCCCGGCACGACGTGACCTGGCTGTGGGTGAAGGGCCACAACGGGCACCCGGAGAACGAGCGCGCCGACGCGCTGGCGAACCGGGGCATGACCGAGGCGCGGAGCGGCGTCGCCACCACCCCGCGCACGGCTCAGCGCAGCGGGCGGCCCTCTTCGATCTCCTCCGGCTCCTCCGACGGGTCGCCGGTGCCGGAGACGGCCTCGACGTCGTAGCCGGCGCGGCTGACCTCCCGCGCGGACCGGCGGTCCTCCGCGGGCAGGTCGGCGAAGTCGTCACCGGTGTCGTCGGTGGTGTGCAGGGACTCGCCCGGCGGGCGCAGGGACGCCTCGTACGCGGTGGCGCCGTCGGGTTCGTCGCCGGCCGCGCGGCCGAAGGACTCTTCACTGGTCATGTCGCACTCCTGCCCGCAGCGGGTGACGGCAAACGTCCGGTGGCCCGCGCCCGTTCGGTGGCCTGGCTTCGGTGGGTGCCCGCGCCCGTTCAGCGGGGGCATCCGTTCAGCGGGCGGCGTCCGGTCCGCGGGCCGCGTCCGGGTGGGTCGGCATCGAGGAGCCGCCCGAGCTGCTGCCGGATGCGCCGCCCGCCATGCCCGAGCCGTCGTCCTCGGTCACCTCGTCCGGTTTCGGCGCGCCGGGAGCGGGCGCCGGCACGTCGGTGTCCGCGGCCGTCTGCACCAGCGGAACCTGCCCGGCCTCGTCCTCGGCGTGCGCCGGGTCGACCGGCTCCTGACCGTCGCGTGCCCGATACCCCACCGGTGGCCCTCCCGTCGGTCGACCGTCGTCCGCGCCGCCTACCCCACCCCACCCCCACCAAACCCCACCCCACCGGCCCCCTTCGCACGGCGTTGATCAAGGAGTTTGTGTCCCGATCCGGCCCCGGACCAGCCACAAACTCCTTGGTCAACGCCGTGCGAAGGCGGGTGCAGGTGACGGGTCGGGGGTGGGGTCAGCGGCGGCGGCGCGGGCGCGGTCGGGGGCCGGCCGGAGTCAGCTTCAGGGACCAGTGGGCCGGGCGGCGTAGTCCCGGCGGCAGCACCGTGCGGTGGTCGCCGCGAGCGGCGTCGAGCTGCGACTGGTGTATGAACAGGCACTCGCTCAGGTTCGCGCCGCGCAGGTCGACCCCGCGCAGGTCCGCGCCGGTCAGGTCGGCGGCGCCGAGCCGTACGCCGCGCAGGTCGGCGCCGATCAGGCAGGCCCCGCGCAGGTTCGCTCCGGCCAGCGGGGTACGGCGCAGGTCGACGCCGAGCAGCATCGCGCCCCGGCGGTCCGGGCCGGCCCGCCCGGCACGGGCCTGGTCGGCGGCGCGGGCCAACAGCCGGTTGACCCGGTCCCGGTGCGCGTCCACGTCGAGCGCGAGCAGCTCCGCCGGGGTGCCGTCGGTGAGCCGGCCCGTCTCGTCCACTGCTGCGTCCAGGTCGTCGCGCAGCGGGCCGGGCGGGCTCAGGCGTACCGCCTCGGTCAGGTACCAGAGCAGCTCGTGCAGGGGCCGCAGCACCGCGAAGCTGTCGAACATCCGCTGCGCGGTGGCCGGGTCGGCGCGCCAGTCGCGTCCGGCGAACGTGTGCTGGGTGAGGTGCTGGCCGGCGCCGAAGCAGTCGAACACGGTGCAACCGGGGAAGCCGCGTTGCCGCAGCTCGGTGTGGATGCCGCAGCGGAAGTCGGCGCCCAGGTTCGGGCAGGGCCGTCCGGCCGGCTTGTCGATGGCGAAGTCGGCCGAGGCGGCGAACGCCGGTGCGACGCAGCAGACGCCCGCGCAGCGTGAGCAGTCCGCCCGCAGCTCCCGCCCACCACCGACCGTGCCCCCGTCCACCTGCACCGTGTCCCCCCTCCGAGCACCCGCACCCATTCTCCGCACCTGACCCGCCCTCACCCCACCCACCCCGTCGATCATGAGGTTGACGGCGACAAAACGGACCGGAACCGCCGCCAACCTCATGATCAACGAGAAGAGACGGGAAGGGGCGGGAAGGGGCGGCGTCAGAAGGTGAAGAGGGTCGCGGTGGTGCGGTGCATCAGGCAGGGGTTGGCGAACGTTCGCGTGTAGGAGACCGGGTGGCGCTGCCAGAAGCCTGCGGCGCGGGCGACGACCGGGGCGTACTGGGAGGTGCGCGGCGCGCCGTCCACGTCGAGCGCGTCCAGGTCGCCGTTCACGCGGGCGACCAGACGGCAGGCAGTGACCGGGTCGGGGTGCAGGCCGCCGGTCGGCCCGCAGGTCAGCACCGTGGCGCGCACGTCGGCGCCGTCGTCGACGGTGAGCAGCAGCACCGAGGGCGTCTGCGGGCCGGGGCGCGGCGCGGCGTCCGCGGGGGAGGCCGGCGCGGCGAGGCCGCCGAGCGCGGCGGCCAGCGCCAGTGCGGCGGTACGTCGGGCGAAGGGCATGGGTGGTCCTTCCGTCGGGGCCCCAGGGTGAGGGGCCGGTGGACGACCGGGTACGTCGTGTGAACCGGGCCGCCGAGAACCCTAGGTGGACGGTGTGAACGCGAAGAGTCACGAAGTGTTGCGCCCCTCGGCCGGGTCGCACGCCCGGCGTGACATCGGTGCACGGGAATGCCCGAACGGCTGACAACCGCTTCCGCGCCTCGCGCAAACGCATTCCGAATAAGCGTGACGCCCACCTGAACGGCTGACAACCGAATCGGTCCGTTATTGCGCCGATGCATTCCGTAGGCCGGATCGTTGTCAATGCACGACAACCGGAACGGCCGTTACCGTAACGATTCTTTCCGGTGCCACCGGTCCCTTTACCGTCGGGTGGCAGGGCGTTTTCGCCCCCGTCGGAGGGACTGTTCATGAGCGACCTCTCGCACCCGCCGCCCCGGACCCCGGCCGCCGACGCGACGATTCCCGGCCCCGAGATCCAGGCCGGGACCGAGCCCGCCGGCCGGACCGCCGAGTTCGTCGGCCGATCACCCAACCAGCTCGCCTGGCTGCGGCTCAAGCGGGACCGTACCGCCCGGGCCAGCGCCGTGACGCTCGCCGTCGCCGCCGTGGTCGCGCTCGGCGCGCCGCTGCTCGAGCGGCTCACCGGAATCGACCCGACCGACAAGTTCGTCGACCGGTTGAACGATTTCGGAATGCCGATCGGGTACGCCGGCGGGATCAGTTCCGATCATTGGCTGGGACTCGAACCCGGCAGCGGCCGGGACATCCTGATGCAACTGGTCTACGGCCTTCGGACGTCCCTGTTCATCGCGTTCACCTCAGCGCTGCTGGCCTCGTGCATCGGGGTCGCGGTGGGCGTGCTCGCCGGATGGGCCAAGGGCTGGCTGGACAGTCTCGTCAACTGGCTGATCGACCTCACGCTGGCGTTCCCGTTCCTCATCTTCGCCCTCGCGGTCATCCCGATCCTCCAGGACCGCTTCTACTCCGATCGGGAGTCGCCGTCGCCGGCCTTCCGGGTCGCCCTGATCGTCGCCACCTTCGGCCTGTTCAGCTGGACGTACACCGCGCGTCTGGTCCGCGGGCAGGTGATCTCGCTGCGGGAGCGGGAGTTCGTCGACGCGGCCCGGGCCGCGGGCGCCGGCACCGCGCACATCCTGCTGCGGCAGCTGCTGCCGAACATCTGGGCGCCGATCCTGGTCACCGTCTCGCTGATGGTGCCCCAGTTCATCGCCATCGAGGCGGCGCTGGCGTTCGTCAACATCGGCGTCACCGAACCCACGCCCGACCTGGGCCGCATGATCTTCAACAGCATCGGCTACGTCGCGAGCGACCCCTGGTACACCCTGTTCCCCGGGTTGACGATCTTCCTGCTGGTCCTGGCGTTCAACCTGCTCGGCGACGCGCTGCGCGACTCGCTGGATCCCCGCTCCACCCGGTAGTCCCCACGGCCATCACACGCCCGGCCGGCGGGGGCCGCCGGGCACGAAGGGAGCACACCGTGCGCGCACGAACCCGGACACTCACAGGTGTCCTCGCCGCGGCGGCGCTGGTCGCCGCCGGCTGCAACCCCACCCCCGACGAGGGCGGCGGTGAGGACCAGAAGACGAAGACCCAGAGCGGCTCGATCTCGTACGAGGCCGCCGACAACCAGGGCCCGGCGAAGCCCGTCGACGGGGCGTCCCGGGGCGGCACCCTCACCGTCATGCAGCCGGCCGACTTCGAACACCTCGACCCGGCCCGCAACTACGTCAACGTGCAGCAGGTCGCCGGCGGGATGCTCTACCGCGCGCTCAACGGCTACAAGGAGGACGGCACCGGCAAGCTGCTGCTCGTGGGCGACCTGGCCACCAACCCCGGCAAGGACGTCGACGGCGACTGCAAGGTCTGGGAGTTCACCCTGCGCGACGGCGTGAAGTACGAGGACGGCACGCCGGTGAGCAGCAAGGACGTCGCCCACGGCCTCGCCCGGTCGTTCGCGGCGAACCTCAACGAGGGCCCGCACTACATCCAGCAGTGGCTCTACCCGGGCGGGGCGTACAACGCCACCTACAAGGGACCGTACGACGGCGGCAAGCCGGTGCCCGACGGCGTCACCACACCCGACGACCGGACCATCCGGTTCACGTTCCCGCAGCCGCACTGCGACCTGCCGTACGCGGCGGCGCTGCCCACCAGCGCGCCGGTGCCCGCCGCCAAGGACACCCGCGCCAACTACGACCTGCGGCCGTTCTCGTCCGGACCGTACCGGGTGAAGTCCTACCAGCGCGACGTGTCGCTGGAGCTGGAACGCAACCCGAACTGGGACCCGGCGACCGACCCGATCCGCAACGCGTACCCGGACGCGATCCGGATGACGTTCGGCCTGGAGCAGGCCCAGATCGCCGAGCGCCTGGTCGCCGACGGGCCCGCCGATCAGGCGGCGCTGAGCTGGTCGGACGTGCCGCCGTCGGTGCTGCCCCGCACCACCGGCGCCGGCGTCGCCGACCGGGTGGTCCGCGGCCCGACGCAGTACAACTGGGTGCTGAGCATCAACACCCAGCGGGTCACCGACCTGAACGTACGGCGGGCGCTGAACTACGCGGTCGACAAGGACGCCCTGCTCAAGGTCCTCGGCGGGCAGGCCGCCGGTTCACCGGCCACCACGCTGATGTCACCCACCACCGCCGGTTTCGTCCCGTACGACGTGTTCAACGCCCCGGTCACCGGCGACAAGGCCAGGACCGCCGAGCTGCTCGCCGGCAAGCGGCCGAAGCTGGTGCTCGCCCACTCCAGCCTGGAACTGCGCACCCAGCAGGCCGAGGCGCTGCGCAAGAACCTCACCGACATGGGCTTCGACATCGTGATGAAGCCGATCGACAACAGCAGCTACTACGACGAGGTGGGCCGCAAGGACAACCCCTACGACCTCTACCTCACCGGCTGGGGCTCGGACTGGCCCACCGGCTCCACAGTCATCCCGCCGGTCTACGACGGACGGGACATCGTGGCCGAGGGCAACCAGAACCTGTCGTACCTGAACGAGTCGTCGGTCAGCGCGGAGATCGACCGGGTCCGCACCCTGCCCGCAGCGGAGCAGGACGCCGGCTGGATGGCGCTCGACCGCATGATCATGGAGAAGCACGCGCCGGTCGTGCCCTGCTACTACGACGCCACCTACGAGCTGCACGGCTCGAAGGTCGGCAACGCCTTCCTCAGCGACGCGTTCGGGATCATCTCGCTCAACGGCATCTACGTGAAGAAGTGACAGCCGCGCGGGGACGGCAGGCACGGCCGGCCGTCCCCGCGCCCCACCCGGGGGAGGTGCTCCCGTGTTTCGTTTCGTCGTCCGGCGGCTGCTCGTCGCCGCCCTGACCCTTGTGGTCATCAGCCTCGTCACGTTCGGTCTCTTCTTCGCGGTGCCGAGCAGCCCGGCGAAGGTGATGTGCGGCAAGAACTGCACGGCCGAGGACATCGCCCAGGTCGAGCGCCGCCTCGGCATCGACCAGCCGCTGCCCCGGCAGTACGCGGACTTCGTCGGGGGTGTCTTCGCCGGCCGTACCTACGGCGAGGGGGACTTCCGGCAGGACTGTCCTGCGCCCTGCCTGGGCTACTCGTTCCGCAACAACCAGCCGGTCACCGAGATCGTCGCGCAGCGCGCCCCGGTGACGTTCAGCATCGTCCTCGGCGGCGCGGTGCTCTGGCTCGGCATCGGCATCTCGCTGGGCATGGTGTCGGCGCTGCGCCGGGGTACGGCGTTCGACCGCGCCGCCATCGGCGTCACGCTGGCCGGCGCGTCGATGCAGGTCTACTTCTTCGGGCTGATCCTGCTCTACCTGCTGGTCTACTCCACCGGGCTGCTGCCGTTCCCCAGCTACACGCCGCTGACCGAGAGCCCGGCCCGCTGGGCGGCCGGGCTGCTGCTGCCCTGGATGACGCTGGGTTTCCTCAACTCGGCGCTGTACGCCCGGCTGTCCCGGGCGCAGATGCTGGAGACCCTGTCGGAGGACTTCATCCGCACCGCGCGGGCGAAGGGACTGCCCGCCCGGCAGGTGCACACCCGGCACGCGCTGCGGGCGGCGATCACGCCGATCGTGACGATCGCCGGGCTGGACATCGGCACCAGCCTCGGCGGCACGTTCATCACCGAGACCATCTTCGGCCTCCAGGGTCTCGGCAAGGCGACTGTGGAGGCGGTGCAGTTCCTCAACCTGCCGGTGGTGATGGCGACGGTGCTGCTGGCGGCCGTGTTCATCGTGGTCGCCAACATCGTCGTCGACGTGCTGTACGCGGTGATCGACCCGCGGGTCCGGCTGAGCTGACAGGAGGGATCGGACATGGTGGAACTTCCGGCGCCGCGACGCGGCGAGGACCCGTACCTGCGGGTCACGGATCTGCGGGTGCGGTTCGACACCGAGGACGGTGTGGTGCGGGCGGTGGACGGGGTGTCGTTCGCTGTCGAGCGGGGTCGCACGCTGGGAATCGTGGGCGAGTCCGGGTCGGGCAAGAGCGTCACGTCGTTGGCGATCCTGGGTCTGCACAACGCGAAGCGCACGGCTGTCTCGGGGGAGATTTCCGTGGGTGGGCGTCAGCTCGTCGGGCTGTCCGAGGAGGAGGTACGTCGGTTGCGGGGCCGGGACATGGCGATGATCTTCCAGGACCCGTTGTCGGCGTTGCACCCCTACTACACGGTGGGGAAGCAGATCGCCGAGGCGTACCGGGTGCATCACCCGAGGGCCGGCAGGCGCGAGGCGCGGACGCGGGCGGTGGACATGCTGGAGCGGGTCGGCATTCCGCAGCCGGCCAAGCGGTTCGACCAGTATCCGCATGAGTTCTCGGGTGGGATGCGGCAGCGCGCGATGATCGCGATGGCGCTCGTCAACGACCCGGATCTGTTGATCGCCGACGAGCCGACGACGGCGTTGGACGTGACGGTGCAGGCGCAGATCCTGGACCTGCTCAGCGACCTGCAGGAGGAGTTCCGCTCGGCGATCATCCTGATCACCCATGACCTGGGTGTGGTGTCGCAGGTGGCTGATGACGTGCTGGTCATGTACGGCGGCCGGGCGGTGGAGCACGGCAGTGTGGAGCGGGTGTTGCGGACGCCGCAGCATCCGTACACCTGGGGGTTGTTGTCGAGCGTGCCGTCGTTGCACGCCGACGCCGACGCGGATCTGGTGCCGATCCCCGGCAACCCACCCAGTCTGATCAACCTGCCGTCGGGATGTGCGTTCCATCCGCGCTGCCGGTGGGCCGATGTCAACGGCGACCGCTCCCGCACCGAGATCCCGGAGCTGGGCCCCGCTGGTGCGCCGGGTCATCTGGTGGCGTGTCACCTGCCGGTCGCGGCGCGGGAGCGGATCTATCGGGACGAGGTCGCACAGGTGGGGGTGGCCCGATGAACGGTGTGGCGAACGAGCAGGCGGTGGTGGCCGTCTCGGGGGCGGGGAACGGCCCGGGCGGCGCGGCCCGGCTCGCGGGCGAGCCGCTGCTGCGGGTGCGGGGGCTGACGAAGCACTTCCCGGTGCGGCAGGGCCTGCGCGCCCGGGGTGCGGTGCGGGCGGTCGACGGCCTGGACTTCGACGTGCGTCCGGGCGAGACGCTCGGGCTGGTGGGGGAGTCGGGGTGTGGGAAGACCACGACCGGGCGGATGCTGGTGCGCCTGCTGGAGCCCACCGCCGGGTCGATCGAGTTCGCGGGGCGGGACATCACCCACGGTGGGCGGCGTGAGTTGCGCGCGTTGCGGCAGGACCTGCAGATCATCTTCCAGGACCCGTACGCGTCGTTGAACCCGCGGCACACGGTCGGGCGGATCGTGGCCATGCCGTTGCAGGTCAACGGGATCACCCCGCCCGGCGGGGTCAAGAAGCGGGTCCAGGAACTGCTCGAACTCGTCGGCCTGAATCCGGAGCACTACAACAGGTACCCGCACGAGTTCTCCGGCGGGCAGCGCCAACGCATCGGCATCGCCCGCGCCCTGGCGCTCAAACCCAAGCTCATCGTGGCCGACGAGCCGGTCTCGGCGCTGGACGTGTCGATCCAGGCGCAGGTCATCAACCTGCTGCGCGACCTGCAACGCGACCTCGACCTGGCGTTCGTGTTCATCGCCCACGACCTGGCCGTCATCCGCCACTTCTGCCACCGCGTCGCCGTCATGTACCTCGGCAAGATCGTCGAGATCGGCGACCGGGACGACATCTACACCCGGCCGCAGCACCCGTACACCCGGGCGCTGCTCTCCGCGATCCCCGACGTCACAGCGCTCGGCCCCGCCGGCCGCATCCGTCTGACCGGTGACGTCCCCACCCCGCTGAACCCGCCGTCGGGCTGCCGCTTCCGTACCCGCTGCTGGAAAGCCACCGACCACTGCGCCACCGAAGAACCCGCGCTCACCACCCGCGACGGCCGCACCCAACAAACCGCCTGCCACTACCCCGCCAGCTAGTGTTCTGTCTCAGTTTTGACTAGCCATTTGCTGGAGGGCGACTCGTCCACGTCGGACCTTGGCGAGGATCGTTTCGGCGGTGGAGGTCCAGACGAACGGTTTGGGGTCGTCGTTGTGTACGCGCAGGTACTCCTCGATCGCGGTGACGAGGTCGGCGACGCTGTGGCACACGCCGCGTCGGATCATCTTGTCGGTCGGTTCGGCGAACCAGCGCTCGACCAGGTTCAGCCAGGATGGGGACTGTACAAATAGCGGCTGATCGACCGATCAAGAGAGAGACGCCAGATGACGACCGAGACCCTGTGGGGCAAGCGGCCGCCGAGTCGGCCGGTGCGGACACGGATGCGCAGTTGATCGCGATGCTGGTCGACCGGGCTCGTGGCGATGGGCTGCAGCTGACCGGCGAGGGCGGGCTGTTGCAGCAGCTCATGGAGCGGGGCCCTGGAGTCCGCGCTGGATGGTGAGATCACCGACCACATCGGCTACGACAAGCACGACCGGGCGGGTCGGGGTAGCGGGAACACTCGTCACGGCAGCCGGACCAAGACTGTGCTCACCGACGTCGGGCCGGTCGAGGTCCGGGTCCCACGCGACGCCGCCGGGACGTTCGAGCCGCAGATCGTGCGCAAGCGGCAGCGGCGTCTGTCCGGCGTCGACGACATGGTGCTGTCGTTGTCGGCGAAGGGCCTGACCCACGGCGAGATCAGCGCCCACGTGGTCGTGGTCTACGGGGCCGAGGTGTCGAAGCAGACCATCTCCACGATCACTGACAAGGTGATGGAGGGGATGGCCGAGCGGCAGAGTCGGCCCCTGGATCGGGTGTATCCGGTGGTGTTCATCGATTTCATCAACGTCAAGATCCGGGACGGTCAGGTCGCGAACCGGCTGATCTACGTCGTCATGGCGGTCACCGTCGACGGGCACCGTGACATCGTCGGGATCTGGGCCGGTGACGGCGGTCAGGGCGCGAAGCACCGGCTGCAGGTGCTCACGGAGCCTTTCCGAGTAACGGTTGGTGGCGTTGTGTGATCACCTCGTGCGGCGGGTCGATGTGGAGCAGGACCAGCCTGTTTGAAGCAGCCCAACGACCGGGTCCCGGCGCGGGTGCCGAGCCGTTGCCGTTCGGCGTGTAGGAGGCCGGACAGAAACGACACGGTCGCCTCGCGTACGGGCAGGATGGCGGCATATGTGACGCTCATGGCGACGCAGAACCTCGATGACGGTGATCCCGGGAAGGACCATCTTCATACCGGGGTTCTGCGTCTTCTCGTTGCACCGCAACGGATCCGGGCGCGTCGTTAACCCTTACTCGGAAAGGCCCAGTGGAGGATCAGCAGGGGGTCAGCTGCCAAGTCACCCTCGTCACGTTGACCGGTATATACAGGTCGCCCCCGGTCCCGCCGGCAGGAGCGCAGTTCTTGAAGGGAATCGACGAGCCGAAAGTGAACCCGGATATTACGGCGTCGCGGCCTGTGCCGTTGTAGAAGTTGAATCCCTGGATGCTGCCGGTCCACTCGCTGTTGATCGTCAGAGACGGCGTCTCCACGGGACCCTGCGGCGGGTGATTCCAGTTGGGCCAGATGCAGAGCATGCCCTGCGGGCAGTTCCCGGACCCCCAGCCTTGTATCGACACTCCGGGTGCTGCAGCCGAGGCGGCGGGGGCGGTGGCCAGCACGCCTGCGACGGACGCGGCGATGGCGATGGATTTCAACAGCACGGTTTCCCTGCCTTCAGATCGATGCTTATCGTTGTGAATTTAAGCTACCGGCGGAAAACTGACAGGTCAAGCATCTGAACCGACGTGGTCCGGGCGGGTCACCTGGAAGCTGGCGTCCACCTGGGTCTGATGACCATTGAGGTAGTTCAGGGTGGTATCTGTTGGATGGCACCACGGCCTGCCAGCATCCGATCATCGCCCACGGTGGAGCCGACCGTGATCTCACCCGACGGCGCCACTGTGGAACGACGGCCGACACCGTCCGGGCCGGCCGGCGACCGGGGAGCAGACGCACCGGTCTAGGTCGTGGGGCACGACCTGCGTTCGCCCCAGCGGCACCACCAGGACCGGCCGTCGGGCCTCAGGCGGACGGCGACCCGCGACACCGTCACTTACCAGCAGTAGCGCAGGTCGAGCACAGCAGCAGTTCAACAAGGCCCACAACGAGGTCCGCGCCATCGGCGAACGCGGGAACTCCCTGCTCAAGACCCTTAAGCGCTGCGCACCGTCAGCCTGTCTCCCTGGAGCATTGGCCGGATCACCGCTGCCGCCTTGGTCCTGCTCCACGTCGACCACCGCCGCACGACGTGATCACACGACGCCCCCAACCGTTACTCGGAATGAGCCGCGACCCGACCGACACCGGCCGGCGGCATTGGACGATGCGCTGGAAGGCCCCGCTGAACGCCTTCCAGATCGCCTTCGAGGGTCGGCTCACCCCGGCCAACGCCTGACCACCTCAACAACCAAGTTCAGCCGTTAACTTGACAGACCCGACTTCCATGGTGAGTTAGTCGTCAGTCGGCCTGGTCAATCGTTAATGGGGAATCTATGAGTACTTTTGCGCGCTCGAAGGCACGCATGCTCGCCGCGGTCGCGGTGGGAGTGTCGGCCAGCACATTCATCGTGTCGCCTGCATTCGCGAACTCCGTTAGTTGTGTCGTCAGCGGTCCGCTCTCGGGATCTTGCGTGGCCGACTACATTCCGGCGAACGGGTCCGGGCACTACCTCAACTACAATGTCTGTACGCCATTTCAGGGTGGCGAATCATTCAAGATCCGCGACTGCTACAACGGGAATGTCGTCAAGTTGGGGAGCGTGTCCTATTTCGGGTGCACCAGTGGGAGGGTGAACGGCCTCTACGCGATGTACCGCCTGGAAATCGAGCGCACCCCTTACGGATCAGGCAGCATCAGCGACTGAGTCGACGGCATGGATTTTCTCCGCACGCGGGGTGGGCGCAGCCTTCACCCTGCGTGCGGCGCCGGCAACTACGTCAACGACCGCCGGGTGACTGGTTCATCGACCCGGGGGCGAGCGTCAGGACTTCGACCGCACACCAAGATCATCGTTGGCTGCCAGCTCCTGCACCATCACCTTGGTGAGCAGGCCGAGCCCGCCCTTTCGCGGCGCAGTACGCCGACGAGCCGACCCGGAGGCGTGCTCGTGCACGCTGGTGACGCTGATGATCCGGCCACCCCGACCGGCCGCGCGCATCCGCCGGGCGGCCCGCTGCGAGCACAGGAACGGCGCGTCGAGAGCCCTCGTATCGTTCGGGCATGTCCGCGCACTACCCGCGTACGGCAGTCGCAACCGGGCGGACGACCCCGACTCGCCCGGCGGTGTCGTCGGACCCGGTGGCTAGCCGCCGCGACGCGACGGCCGCGGCCCGGCTCCGGCCGTGGGTGACCCCTTCCGCGCACGGTCCGTGCACATGGTGGACGAGTGCGACATCAAGGTGTGCCGGGAAGCCGTGCACGACTACCGCAGCGCGCACGGCATCGACGCGGCGATGAAGCCCATCGACGACAACGGCGTCTCCTGGCGGCGCTGAGGGCTCGTCCCACCGGCGCGGGCCGACGTCAGCCGCGCCCGCGCCCGGTACTGGTGCGGTAGAACACCGCGATCAGGATGGCCCTGACGGTCACGTGCATCAGGCCGAGCGCGACGCGCGTGGCCGGTGCCGTGCCGGGCCCGGTGAGGGGCAGCATCGACAGGCCGAGCGCCACGGACCGCGACGGCCGCCCACACCACCCGCGCCCGGGTGGTGAATCGCTCCAGCGCCGCGAGAAGGCCCCAGCCGAGGAGGCTGACGAAAAGGCTCAGCAGGATGACCGCGGGAAGCCCGATCTCCTGGGAGCGGCTGCCCGAGCCGTCGGTCTCCACCAGCCGGTGCCCGAACTCTCACGCGCTCACGATCCAGATGAGGGTGGGCGTTGCCACCGCGGCGGCGACCGCGAGGGCACGCGCGCGTCGCCGGGAGCGCACCGGTGTGGTGGCGGCCGGAATCTGGGCGCTGATGGCACTACCTTCTTTCGTCATCGCTGGCCTCCGAGGAACGCTTTTCGGCGCTCATGCCGTCTCCTCCCGGTCCACCGCGCCGTGCAGGAACAGGTCGACGAGGTCCGCCGCGCCGATCTTCGCGTCGCCGCGGGCGAGGAACCGGCCGCGGCCGAACGTCAGGCTGAGGAAGACCTCCGCCAGCGTGCCGGCCGGGTGCCGCAGGCGGTCGTGCTCCGGCTCGAACAACTCGGAGATCGCCTCCCGGGTGGGGTCGGGACGCCCGCGTTCGGCGCCGCCCTCGTCGGCCGTGCCGCCGCCGTCGACGGGTGCCCGGCCGCGCTGCAAACCGGTCGCGTGCAGCGCCGAGATGACGGCGCCCATCCGGCCGAGATAGCCGTCGAGCGCCTCGCCGGCTTCGACGAGGCGCTCGGCCAGCGGCAGCTCCAGCGAGATGGAGCGCAGCTCCTGCAGCAGTGTCGTGCTGTCCATCGCCTCGGCCACGCAGGCTTGCAGCAGCTCCTCCTTGTCGGTGAAGACGCGGAAGACGGTGGCCTCCCCGATGCCAGCCGCGCGGGCGATCTGCTGGGTGGTCACGGCACTTCCGTACTCCGCGACGAGGGGGAGCGCCGCCTGGATGACTGTCTTGCGCCGTTGCTCGGGCGTCATGCCTGGGGCGCGGGTGCGCGCCCGTGAAGCTCGGGGACCAGTTTCCACGGCCCTCAACCTGCGGAGTGAGTACTCACTCTGCCAAGCAACCCGCCGTCCGGCGGCGATCAGACGGCCGCGGATGCTAGGCGGTGAACGCGAGGCCGAGGCCAAGGGCCAGGAAGCTGCCGGCGGCCGTGTGCCGCAGCAGCGCGGTCAGCCGGGGCCGGGACAGCACCCGGGTGCGTAACGCGTCGGCCAGCACTGCGTACCCGGCGAACACCAGCAGCGTGACAAGCATGAACACCAGGCCGCAGGCGAGCATGCGCAGGGCGGCGGCGGGCACGTCCGGTGGTACGAACTGCGGCAGGAGAGCCGCGAAGAACACCGTCACCTTCGGGTTCAGCAGGTTCAGCAGCACCCCGTCGCGGAACACCGCGGACGCCGGGCGCGGCATCCGGTCGCCGTTCACGGCGAAGGCGGTCCGGTCGCGCAGCGCCGCCCAGGCCATCCAGAGCAGATACGCCACGCCCAGCCAGGTCACGATCCGGAACGCCGGGGTGCCGGCGCGCAGCAGCGCGGCCAGGCCGGTGACCGCGGCGATCACGTGCGGGACGAGGCTGAGCGTCGCTCCGGCGGCGGCCGCCAGACCGGCGCGGCGCCCGGCGGTGACGGCGGTGGCGAGTGTGTGCATGACCCCGGTGCCCGGGGTGACCGCGACGACGATTGCGGTAAGCAGAAAGGCGATGGTCACGGTCCCAGCCTGTGACCATAATGGTCCGATGGACAGGGCCAAAGCCGCCGTTTCCAAGAGGTCCAAATCGGCTGGCGCGGACTTCCTCCAGATGGACGTCGGCGAGGCGCCGCCCGGCGGCCGCGCGGACTGGCTGGCCGCCCGGCTGCGCTCGGCGATCGCCGACGGCCGCGCGCCGGTCGGCACCCGCCTGCCGCCCAGCCGGGTGCTCGCCGCCGAGCTGGGCGTCTCGCGCGGCGTGGTGACCGAGGCGTACCAGCGGCTGGGCGAGGACGGCCAGGTCGCCGGGCGCGGCCGGGCCGGAACCGTCGTGGTGGCCACACCCGCCGCCGCGCGCGCCCGGCCGCCCGAGCCGAGGAGAGCGCCGGAGGTGTTCGCCGGACGGCCCGGCCTCGACGTCTTCGAGGCGCTGCGCGCCGCCCCCGCGCGGGTGGACCTGACGCCGGGCGTACCCGATCTGGCGGCCTTTCCCCGCGCGGCCTGGCTGCGGGCCGAGCGGGCCGTGCTGCACCGGGCGACACCCGCCGCGCTCGGCTACGGCGACCCGACCGGCACGCCGGCGCTGCGACTGGCCGTCGCGAACTGGCTGGCCCGCAACCGGGGCATCCGCGCCGACCCGGCCGAGGTGGTGGTCGTGGCCGGGGTGTCCCAGGCGCTCGGCCTGCTCGCGCGGGTGTTGCACGAGCGGGGTGCGCGCACCGTCGCGGTGGAGGACCCGGGCTCGCTCGGCGTGCGGCAGCACCTGACGTACGCCGGGATGGCGACGCCGCCGGTGCCGGTGGACGACCGGGGCCTGCGCGTGGACCTGCTCGCGCGTTGCGGCGCGCCGGCCGTGCTGCTCACCCCGGCGCACCAGTTCCCGACCGGGGTGGTGCTCGACGGTGAGCGGCGTCGCCGGCTGCTGCGGTGGGCGCGCGACGGCGGACTGGTGCTGGAGGACGACTACGACGCCGAGCACCGGTACGACCGGCCGCCGGTGCCGGCGCTGCGCGGCATGGCCCCGGACCGGGTCTGCTACACCGGCAGCATCTCCAAGCTGCTCGCGCCGGCCCTGCGGATCGGGTGGACGCTCGTGCCGCCGGCGCTGCACGCGGACGTGGTGGACGCGAAGCGGACGGCGGATCTGGGCAACGCGGCGCTGCCGCAGCTCGTGCTGGCCGAGCTGATGGAGTCGGGCGCGCTGGAGCGGCACCTGCGGCTGCTGCGCCACCGGCACGTACGCCGCCGGGACGCGATGATCCGGGCGGTCCGCGCGTACCTGCCGGGGGCGGTGGTGCACGGCGCCGCCGCCGGGCTGCACCTGATGGTCACGCTGCCCGGCGACGTGGACGACAGGGCGCTCGCGGCGGAGGCGCTGCGCCGGGGCGTCAAGGCCCACCCGCTGTCCTGGCACGGTCAGCGCCCGCAGCCGCCCGGCCTGGTCCTCGGATACGCGGCCACCCCGCCCTCCGAGATCGACCGAGCCCTCTCCACAGTGGCCGAGGCCCTCCACGCCCTCCCCTGACCCACCCACCCCGCCCCCTCCGCCCCTCCGCCGCACCCACCCGCCTCGGTGATCAAGGAGTTTGTGTCCGGTACGGAGATCATTTCGGACACAAACTCCTTGATCAACGGGGGAGAGACGGGGAGGGCGGGACCGGCGGGAGAGGCGGGACGGGCGGGGGTGGGGGGTGGTAGAGGGCGGCCAGGGCGGTGGCGGTTTCGGCCAGGCGGGCGCGCAGCTCTTCCGGGGACAGGACCTCCACATCGGCGCCGAGCCGCAGCAGGTCGCCGTGGGCGTGGGTGAGCGACTCGATCGGGATGACCGCGCGCACCCAGCCGGTGTCGTCGGGCGGGCCGGCGCTCGCCTCGGCGGCGGCCACCACCACGTCGCTGCCGATCTCGCGCAGCCGCGCGAACCCGCGCGGCGACAGCCGGATGTGCGCCTCGTCGCGGTGCAGGCCGGCCCGGAACTCCACCACGTGGGCGCGCCACCAGGCCGGCAGGTCGAACTCCGGCCGCTCGAACCGCTCGTCCAGCGGGCTCAGGCCGAGGATCTGGTTGACCCGGTAGGTGGCCGGCTCGGCGCGATCGGGCCGGGCGGCCACGAGATACCAGCGCCCGCCCTTGAGCACCAGCCCGTACGGTTCGAGCACCCGGGTCGTCTCGCCGCGCCAGCCGCGGTAACGCACCCGGATCCGGCGCTCGCGCCACACCGCCTCGGCCGCCTGGGCCAGGTACGGCGACGGGTCGCCGTCGGAGTACCAGCCTGGCGTGTCCAGGTGGAACCGCTGTTCCAGCCGGGCGGCCCGGTCGGCCAGCGGCGCGGGCAGCGCGGCCCGCAGCTTGAGCTGTACGGCGGCGACGACCGACTGGTAGCCCAGCTCGGCGGCCGGTCCGGGCAGCCCGGCGAAGAGCAGCCGGTCGGCCTCCTCGGCGGTCAGTCCGGTCAGCCGGGTCCGCCAGCCCTCCACGAGCCGGTAGCCGCCGTCGTGTCCGGCCTCGCCGTACAGCGGGATGCCGGCGGTGTGCAGCGCCTCGACGTCCCGGTAGATGGTGCGTACCGACACCTGGAGGCGGGCGGCCAGGTCGGCGGCGGTGAGCCGGCCGTGCGCCTGCAGGAGCAGCAGGATTGACAGGAGTCGGCTGGCCCGCATTCTCCTGACACTAGCTGTCAGGGGACCGCCTCTACCGTCCCGATCATGGCTTTCCACGACAAGGAGCTGATTGTGCCGGGGGCGATCGAGGTCGCCGGCCGGCACGTCAAGCGTTACCACATCGACCAGCCGGACCGCCGCCTCGAACCACGTGTGGTCGACGCCGCGTACGCGTACCTGCCGAAGCTGCTGCCCGCCCCGGACGGCACCCCGCCGGCGAGCTGGACGGTGCTGCACCGGGGCGCGGACAGCGGCGCGTACCTGCTGGCGTACAGCTGGTTCTTCGACAACGTGGTCGAGTGCCGCATCGCGATCGCCGGCCAGCCCGCGCTGAACTGCCCGGACGACGACCCGGCGCGCTTCGTGGACCTGGACCGCCCCGGCGTGGGCTGCGTCTGGGAGCTGGGCGTGCTGGAACACGAGCGCGCCGCCTGGATCCGGCACGTGCTCGCTCCGGACGAGCCGGACCTGGCGGGCTACCTGGCCGACGCCCGAGCCGAGGGGCCGGTGGGGCGCTGATGGGCGACTTCGACTTCCTGGCCGGCGCCTGGGACGTGACCAACCGGCGCCTGCGGCAGCGGCACGTCGGCAGCGACGACTGGGACGAGTTCACCGGCGTCAGCGAGGCCCGCTCGTTCTTCGACGGCGCGGGCAGCTTCGACGAGATGCGCTGCCCCAGCCGGGGCTTCTCCGGCTCCACGGTGCGCATCCTGAATCCGTCGACCGGGCTGTGGTCGATCTACTGGATGCACAGCCACCGCGGCGTGCTGGAGCTGCCGCCGGTGGTGGGCCGGTTCACCGATGGTGTCGGCGAGTTCCACGCCGACGACACCGACGAGGCCCGCCCGGTGCGCTGCCGGTTCCTCTGGTCGGAGATCACCCCGGTCTCCTGCCGCTGGGAGCAGGCGTTCTCCACAGACGGCGGGCACGCCTGGGAGACCAATTGGATCATGGAGTTCCGGCGGACGGCATGACCGGCGGGGTGGTGGTCCGGTAGATCGCGGTCAGCCAGACGTCGAGCAGCACGTCCACCACGTCCCGCTCGGCCACCGCCGGGCCGTCCCCGGCGAACGTGGCGTACCAGACGCGTTCGTTCATCGAGTTCAGCGCGATGGCGAGGTCCCGGGCGGGCAGCCCGTCCGGGGCCGCGCCGCGCGCGCGTTCGGCCTCGATCGCGGCCTGCACCGCGCGGACCCAGCGTTCCAGCACCTCGGCCCAGAGCCGCCGCACCTCGGCGTTGGTGCCGCGTACCTGGGCGCAGGCCAGCACCACGTCCCGGTGCCCGCCGAACGTGGCGTGGAACCGGGCGATCAGCTCCCGCCAGCGGGCGCGCGGGTCCTCGGCGAGCCGGTCGAACACGCCGCCGGCCGCCGCGTCGGCCTCCTCGGTGACCCGGTCCAGCAGGGTGAGCAGCACCGCGTCCTTGGACGGGAAGTAGAAGTAGAAGGTGGGACGGGAGATGCCCGCGCCGCGCGCCAGGTCGTCGATGGAGATGTCGCCGAACGCGCGCTGCCGCAGTAACCGCTCCGCGGTGGCGAGGATCGCGGTCTCCCGCTCGTCGCCGGTGGAGCGGCCGGCCCGCCGCCCGCGGCTGGGCGCGGCGCCGGCCGGCGTACGGGCGGTGGTCATGTCGGCTGATGCTACACCCGCTCAACACCCTGTCGATTAAGCTCGACACGGTGTTGACTGCGCTCGACGGCCATGGATAGGGTCCGTCCACCGCCGGTGCGAACGGGAGAAGCGATGGCCGCAGACCACGTCGACGTCCTCATCGTCGGTGCCGGCCTGTCCGGCATCGGCGCCGCCGTCCACCTCGGACGCGAATGCCCCGGCAAGACCTACGCGGTGCTGGAGGCCCGGGGCGCCATCGGCGGCACCTGGGACCTGTTCCGCTACCCGGGCATTCGCTCCGACTCCGACATGTACACCCTCGGCTACTCGTTCAAGCCGTGGACCGACCCGAAGGCCATCGCCGACGGCGACGCCATCCGCGCGTACGTGCGGCAGACCGCCCGCGAGTACGACGTGGAACGGCACATCCGCTTCCACCACCGGGTGGTGCGCGCCGACTGGGACAGCGCCACCGCACGCTGGACGGTCCACGCCCGCCGCGACGACACCGGCGAGGACGTCACCCTCACCTGCGGGTTCCTGTTCACCAACTCCGGCTACTACCGCTACGACGAGGGCTACACGCCGCGCTTCCCCGGCGTCGAGCGGTACGCCGGCACGCTCGTGCACCCGCAGCACTGGCCGGCGGATCTGGACTACACCGGCAAGCGGGTCGTGGTGATCGGCAGCGGCGCCACAGCCGTCACCCTCGTGCCGGCGATGGCCGAGCGGGCCGCCCACGTCACCATGCTCCAGCGCTCACCCACGTACGTGATCGCGCTGCCGTCGCGCGACCCGTTCGCCGACGTCGCGCGGCGCTGGCTGCCCCCGAAGGCCGCGTACACGGTGGCCAGGTGGAAGAACGTCGCGCTCGGGGTGGCCAACTTCCAGCTCAGCCGCCGCGCCCCGGGCGTGGTGACGCGGTTCCTGCGCCGGGCCGCGAAGGGCCGGCTGCCCGCCGGCTACGACGTCGACAGGCACTTCTCGCCCCGGTACGACCCGTGGGACCAGCGGCTGTGCGTGGTCCCGGACGGGGACCTGTTCTCGGCGCTGCGTGCCGGGCGCGCGTCGGTGGTCACCGACACCATCGGCACGTTCACCGAGCACGGCATCCGGCTCGCCTCCGGCGAGGAACTGCCCGCCGACGTCGTGGTCACCGCCACCGGCCTGAACCTGCTCGCGCTCGGCGGCATGACACTGGCCGTCGACGGCGCCGAGGTCGACCTCGCCTCGACGGTGGCCTACAAGGGCATGATGCTTTCCGGCGTGCCGAACTTCGCCATGACGATCGGCTACACGAACGCCTCCTGGACGCTCAAGGCCGACCTCGTCGCCACGTACGTCTGCCGGCTGCTGCGCCACCTCGACGAGACCGGCCAGCAGATCGTCACGCCGCTCGCCCCGGACACCGACGACCTGGCGCCGATCATCGACCTGAAGTCCGGCTACGTGCTGCGCGCCGTCGACCAACTGCCCAAGCAGGGTCCGCGCGCGCCGTGGCGGCTGCACCAGAACTACCCCCGCGACGTACGCCTGATGCGGCGCGGCCCGCTCACCGACGGCGTACGCTTCGCGCGCGCCGGCGCACCCGTCCCGGCCGCCACCACCTCGGGAGGAACCGATGCGTGACCTCGTCTTCCCCGGCGGCACGGCCGTGCTCACCGGCGCGGCAGGCGGCATCGGCGCGGCGCTGGCCCAGGGCCTGGCCCGGCGCGGCGCCGACCTGGTCCTGCTCGACCGCGACGCCGACGGCCTGGCCGCCACCGTGGCCGCGATCCGGGCCGCGTACCCGGACCGGCAGGTCCAGACCCACGTGGTCGACCTGGCCGACGCCGACGCCACCGACCGGGTCGCCGCCGAGATCCACCGCGCGCACCCCCGGATCCGGCTGCTGATCAACAACGCCGGTGTGGCCCTGGGCGGGCGCTTCGACGAGGTCACCCTGGAGGAGTTCCTCTGGGTCATCGAGATCAACTTCCGGGCGGTGGTGCGCCTGACCCACGCGCTGCTGCCCGCGCTCAAGGCCGAACCCGGCGCCCACCTGGTGAACGTGTCCAGCCTGTTCGGGCTGATCGCCCCCGCCGGGCAGGCCGCGTACGCGGCGAGCAAGTTCGCCGTGCGCGGCTTCACCGAGGCGCTACGGCACGAACTCGTCGACGACGGCATCGGCGTCACCTCGGTGCACCCGGGCGGCATCCGCACCCGGATCGCCGCCAGCGCCCGCGTGGGCAGCGGCGTCTCCCGGGAGGAGTACGAGGCCGGGCGCAAGCAGTTCGAGAAGCTGCTGACCATCGACCCGGCGGTCGCCGCCGAGGTGATCCTGCGCGGGGCGCAGCGACGCCGCGGCCGGGTGCTGATCGGCTGGTCGGCGAAGCTGCCCGACCTGCTCGCCCGCGTCGCACCGGCCGGGTACGGCAGGGTGCTGGCCCTGGGCATGCGCCGGCGTCCGGCCCGCCCCGGCGCCGCGCCCGCGACGCCGCCCGCCGTCCCGGCCCGGCCCGCCGCCGGGGCGCCCGTCGTCGCGACCGGCGCCGCCGTGCCGGTTCCGTCTCCCCGGACCGTCGAGGAGACCGCGCCGGAGCCCGGGCGCCGGGCGTGACGCTCGCCCTGCCCCCGGCCGGCGAGCGCACCGTCGACGGGCGGCGCGTGCGTTGCCGGATCAGCGGCGACGGCCCGCCCGTGGTGCTGCTGCACGGCATCGGCCGTACCCTCGACGACTTCACCGCCCTGCACACGGCGCTGGCCCGCGACCACCTGGTGCTCGCGGTGGACCTGCCCGGCCACGGCGGCTCCGCGCCGCTGGACGGCCCGCACACGCTCCCGGCGCTGGCCGCCGCGGTGGCCCGCTTCCTGGACGTGGCCGGGGTGACCGGCTCGGCGCACCTGGTCGGCAACTCCCTCGGCGGGGCGGTGGCCATGCGCCTGGCCGCCGACGCGCCGCGCCGGGCGGCCAGCCTGGCGCTGCTCAACAGCGCCGGCTTCGGCCGCGAGGTGACGGTGGCGCTGCGGCTGCTGGCGGTACGCCCGCTGGCCCGCCTGCTGCTGCGCCCCGATCCGAGGATCATCCGCCGGACCGAGCGGGCCATCTTCTACGACCCGGCGTACGTCAACGACGAGCGGATCGCCCTCGCGCTCGCCGTGGCCGGGCAGCCGCACGCGGCCCGGGTGATGCGGGAACTGGTCCGCGACCTGGGCACCTGGCGTGGGGTCCGCCCGCGGTGGCGCACCGACCTGCTCGACGCGGTGGCCGCGCTCGACCTGCCCACGCTGCTCGTCTGGGGTGAGCGCGACCTCATCCTTCCCGCCGCGCACCTGGCGTACGCCCGCACCCGGCTGCCGGGTGCGCGCAGCCACCTGTTCCGCGACACCGGGCACATGCCGCAGATCGAGCGGACCGCCGAGGTGGAGACGCTGCTGCGGGAGCTGTGGGCCTGACCGTGGCCCGCGCCACTGTCCCGGCCCGCCCCGGACCGCCCGGGTGGCCCGGGGAGCAAGCTTAGATACATGACGCATCCCAGCCGGACCGCGCTGTCCGCCGCCGAGCGGGCGTACCGGCACCTCAAGCAGGCCATCCTGGAACAGGTCTACCCGGGTGGCCAGCTCGTGAGCGAGGGTGAGATCGCCGAGGCGACCGGTGTGTCCCGCACACCGGTCCGGGAGGCGCTGCTGCGGCTGGAGACCGAGGGCCTGGTCAAGCTCTACCCGAAGCGTGGCGCGCTGATCCGGCCGGTGTCGGCCCGGGAGATCGCCGACGTCATCGAGGCCCGCCGGCTGGTCGAGCTGCACGCCGCCGAGCGGGTCTGGAGCCGCCGCGCCACGCTGCGCGCCGACCTGGCCCGGTGGCTGGAGGAGATGCGCCGCGCGCACGCCGCCGGTGACATCAGCGCGCTGATGGACGCCGACCGCTCGTTCCACGCCGCGGTGGTCGAGGCGGCCGGCAACGAGATCCTGGCCGAGCTCTACCACCGGCTGCGCGACCGGCAGCTGCGCATGGGCGAGGCGAGCTTCCGGCTCTCACCCGGCTGGGCCGAGGTCGCCCTGACCGAGCACGCCGGTCAGCTCGCCGCGCTCGACGGCGACGACCCGCAGGCGTGGCGCGACGCGGTCGCCGGGCACATCGACACCGCCGCGCGGATGCTCGGGACGCTGCGGTGAGCGTGTCCCGCCGGCCCGCGGCCCTGGTGTACGCGGTGGCGCTGACCGCGTACCTGACCGCCGTGTTCCACCGCAGCTCACTCGGCGTCACAGGGGTCGACGCGGCGGAGCGGTTCCACATCAACGCCTCCGCGCTGGCCACGTTCTCCGTCGCCCAGCTGGCCGTCTACGCCGCCATGCAGGTCCCGGTCGGGGTGCTGCTGGACCGCTACGGCTCACGCCGGCTGCTGCTGGCCGGCGGCGTGCTGATGGTGGCCGGGCAGCTCGTCTTCGCGGTCGCCACCGACGTGCCGGCCGCCGTCGCCGCGCGGGTGCTGGTCGGCCTCGGTGACGCGATGACGTTCATCAGCGTGCTGCGCATCGTGGCGTTCTGGTTCCCGGGCCGGCGCAACCCGCTGCTGGTGCAGCTCACCGGCACCGTCGGCCAGCTCGGCGCGGTGCTCGGCGCCGTACCCCTGGTGCTGTTGCTGCACCGCGCGGGCTGGACCCCGGCGTTCCTGACCGCCGCGGCGCTCGGCGCGACAGTGGTGCTGATGATCCTCGTCGCGGTACGCGACACCCCGCACGCCGAGACCGCCACAGCGCTCGCCCCCGACCTGGCGACCGTGCGGCGCCAGCTCGCCGAGGCATGGGCCGAGCCGGGCACCCGGCTGGGCCTGTGGACGCACTTCGTCACGCAGTTCTCCGGCTCGGTGTTCGCGCTGCTGTGGGGCTATCCGTTCCTGGTGCAGGGACAGGGCTTCTCGCCCACCGCGGCGGCCGGGCTGCTCACCGTGATGACGCTGGTGACGCTCGGGTGCGGGCCGGTGCTCGCGCACCTGTGCGGCCGCTACCCGTTCCACCGCTCGGTGCTGGTCTTCGCCATCACCGCCGCCACCGCCGGGATGTGGGCGGTGGTGCTGGCCTGGCCCGGCCGGGCGCCGAACGCGTTGCTGGTGGCGCTCGTGGTGGTGCTCGCGGTGAACGGTCCCGGCTCGATGATCGGGTTCGACTACGCCCGCACGTTCAACCCGGTGCACCGCATCGGCAGCGCCACCGGCATCGTCAACGTCGGCGGTTTCGCCGCCTCGATCGTGCTGATCCTGGCCGTCGGCCTGGTGCTCGACCTGGCCACCCCGGCCGGTCACGACGCGCCGCCGCTGTCCGCGTTCCGCTGGGCGTTCGCCGTGCAGTTCCTGCTCTGGGCGCTTGGCGCGGCGCAGGTGCTGCGCTACCGCAACGCCGCGCGCCGGATCGCCGCCGACCGGGCCGCCGCGACGGCCGCGGCGCCCGTCTGAGGACGCGGACGGACCAGTGGTACGCGGGCGCGTCAGCGCCGGTGCCGCACCAGCGAGTCGAGCACCAGGGTCAGCCCCGCGCCGAGCAGCCACACGTCCTTGGCCAGCCCGATGCCCTCCTGGCTCGGCCGCAGGCTGCTGCCCTCCCGCATGCCGGGCGTCTTCAAGTAGAGCTGCACCAGCCCGGCGCCGAACGCGGTGAGCGCGGCCCCGGCCAGCAACGACGGCACGAACGGTGCGAGCAGCGCCGCGCCGAGCGCCGTCTCGCCGCGGGACAGCAGCACGGCGAATCGGTCCGGCGGGATCTGCCGCAGCTGCGGCATCGCGCCGACCGCCATGCCGTGCATGCCCGCGGCGGCCTCACCCTCCAGGCCCCGCTTGCCCAGCCCGGAGTTCAGGATGTACGCGCCGATGGCGACCCGCAGCGGCGCATGCGACAGCCTCATGATCACTCCCGTCCCACCTGGTAGAACCGGCACACCGGGTACCCGGTCATGACCAGGACAATCCGGCGGGCTTCATTGGTTCGCGCGTCATGATCAGCGGTAGGTTCGGGGTGCAGAAGTACGCAACAAGGGAGGCACTGTGAGCCAGGAAGTCCGGGGAGTCGTGTCGCGGCGCAAGGGCGCGCCCGTGGAGGTCACCACCATCGTGGTGCCGGACCCGGGGCCGGGCGAGGCGGTGGTCCGCATCCAGTCGTGCGGCGTCTGCCACACCGACCTGCACTACCGCGAGGGCGGCATCAACGACGACTACCCGTTCCTGCTGGGCCACGAGGCAGCCGGCATCGTCGAGCAGGTCGGCGACGGCGTCACCGACGTGGCCCCCGGCGACTTCGTGGTGCTCAACTGGCGCGCGGTCTGCGGCCAGTGCCGGGCCTGCCGCCGGGGCCGCCCCTGGTACTGCTTCGCCACCCACAACGCGACGCAGAAGATGACGCTCACCGACGGCACCGAACTGACCCCGGCGCTCGGCATCGGCGCGTTCGCCGAGAAGACGCTCGTGCACGCCGGGCAGTGCACCAAGGTCGACCCGTCGGCCCGGCCGGCGGCCGTCGGCCTGCTCGGCTGCGGCGTGATGGCCGGTCTCGGCGCGGCCATGAACACCGGCAACGTGACCCGGGGCGACTCGGTCGCGGTGATCGGCTGCGGCGGCGTCGGCGACGCGGCGGTGGCCGGCGCGGCTCTGGCCGGCGCGACCACGATCATCGCGGTGGACACCGACTCCCGCAAGCTCGACTGGGCGCGCAAGTTCGGCGCCACCCACACCGTCAACGCCTCCGAGGACGACGCGGTGGAGGCCATCCGCGCGGCCACCGGCGGCTTCGGCGCCGACGTGGTGATCGACGCGGTCGGCCGTCCGGAGACCTGGAAGCAGGCGTTCTACGCCCGTGACCTGGCCGGCACCGTGGTGCTGGTCGGCGTGCCCACGCCGGAGATGACGGTCGACCTGCCGCTGCTCGACGTCTTCGGGCGCGGCGGCGCGCTCAAGTCCAGCTGGTACGGCGACTGCCTGCCCAGCCGCGACTTCCCGATGCTGACCGAGCTGTACCGGCAGGGCCGGCTGGACCTGGACGCGTTCGTCACCGAGGAGATCGCCCTCGACCAGGTCGAGGAGGCGTTCAACCGGATGCACCACGGCGACGTGCTGCGCTCGGTGGTGGTCTTCCCGTGACCGCCCGCGTCGACCACGCCGTCACCTCCGGCACGTTTTCCCTGGACGGCCAGACGTTCGACGTCGACAACAACGTCTGGGTGATCGGTGACGACGCCGAGTGCGTCGTTCTCGACGCGCCACACGACGTGGCGGCCATCCGCGAGCTGATCGGCGACCGGTGGGTGGTGGCGATCGTGGCCACCCACGCCCACGACGACCACGTCCGGGTCGCGCCCGAGCTGGCCCGGGCCACCGGCGCGCCGGTGCTGCTGCACCCGGCCGACCGGGTGCTGTGGGACATGGTGCACCCGGACACGGCCCCGGACGGCGAGCTGACCGACGGGCAGACGATCACCGTCGGCGGGACCACGCTGCGGGTGCTGCACACGCCCGGCCACAGCCCCGGCGCGTGCAGCCTGTACGCCCCCGACCTGGGGGCGGTCTTCACCGGCGACACGCTGTTCGCCGGCGGGCCGGGCGCCACCGGACGGTCGTACAGCGACTTCGGCACCATCGTCGAGTCGATCCGCACCCGGCTGCTCACGCTGCCCCCGGAGACGGTGGTGCACACCGGGCACGGCGACGACACCACGATCGGCGCCGAGGCGCCGCACCTGGACGAGTGGATCGCCCGAGGCCACTGAGGACCTCCCGCCCGCGCGGGCCCGGCCGGAGCAGTCCGGTCCGGGCCCGCGCGGCGTTTCCGTGCCCGTCCGCTCCGGACGGGCACGGAAACCGTGTGGCCGCGCGACGTCGCGTCCGGTGATACTCGGGCCCGTGCCCGTCGCCACCCTCACCGACGCCCAGTCCGCCGCGCTGCGTCACGTCTGCGACGTCGCACTGCGCGACCGCCCGGCGGCGCTCGCCGTCATCGCCGGGCACCTCGCCGCCTCCGGCGCCACCTACCGGTACGAGGAGGTCGTCGCCGCGATCACCGGGTACGGGCGGCTGACGCTGAACTTCCACCCCGACCGGGTGCTGCGGGGCGGCCGTACCGTCGTCGAGGCGCTCGAGGAGGAGGGCGTCTACCGCAGCCAGTTCGAGACCGGCGTCTCCAACGGCGGTCTGACCGCGTACCCGGGTGGCGACCGGGACGTGTGGGAGCAGGCGATGTTCGGCGGCGCGTACCAGCGTCCCGGCGTGCTCCCGGCGGAGCGCCCGAAGTACGGCGGCCTGAACCTGCTCGACCACGCCGACGGCGCGTGCCCCCGGTTCGGCTCCTGCCACCTGCGGCTGCGCCCGGAGGCGCTGGCCCGGGCGACGTTCAGCTTCGGTGACAGCCACATCGGGCCCACCGAGTTCGGCACCGTCGACGTCTTCGAGCCGGTGTTCGCGGCGCTGCTGACCGCGACCGCCGGTACCGGCGTCGCCCTGGGCGCGCCCGGCATGGACACCGGCGCGCTGCTGCGGACGCTGCTGGGCCGCCGGGAACAGGAGTCCGGGCGGGTCGGCCGCGCGCTGGACGACTACATCGAGGCGCAGGTGCACGGCGAGATCAACCTCGCTCGCGACGTCGAGGCGCTCGTCGTCGACCCGTCGTTCCGGGACACGGACGTGGGACGGCGCCTGGCCGGGATCGCCGGACGGCACGGGCTGACGCTGTACTACCACCCGGGCTTCGTGCTGCCGGTCGACGGGGTGGACGCCGAGTTCCGCGGGCCGGACATCCCCCCGCTCGCCGTGCGCGTGCACGCCGAGTTCGCCCGCCCGGGGCAGCCGCTGCACGCCGAACTGATCGGCCGCGCAGCCGCGTCGGTGGTACGCGAGCCGCAGCGCTGGGCCGACCGGGGACCGGCCGAGGTCACGCTCCAGCACCTCAAGCAGCTCTGGCACGTGCTGGTCCGGTTCGGCGTTCCGGCCTGATCGTCCCGCTCTGCCGCAGGCACGACCCTGCTGCCCGGAATCGCGGGTGACATGGACCGCAGCCTCGGCACTGCCCGGCATTTCCGGAATGACCGACACTGCGGGCTCGTTGTGTCCCCCATACCGTCGGAACCGAAACACCTACCCGGCGGTAGTCCCCCGAGGGGCGCTCATCCCGGAGCGCGTCGTAACGATCGAAAGGGCAACCATCGTGAAGCAACACTTCACTCGATGGCTCCCCGCCATCGCGAAGACCGCCGTGGCGAAGACCGCCGTCGCGAAGACCGTCGCCGTCGCCAAGAACCGCCGTGCCGTGCTGAGCGTGGCGGGTGTGGCCGTCCTGGGCGGCCTGGCCGTCGGCCCCACCGCCGTGGCCGCGCCCGTGACCAGCGGCCCGCACGCCGGCGCCAAGGCCGCCATCGACCTGGCCACCGGCAAGAAGACCGCCACCGAGGCGGTCAAGCCCGGCCAGACCACCGGCAGTGACAAGGTGCCGACCAGGGCCGGCCGCCCGGCCAAGGAGAAGCTCGTGCCGCACGGCGTCGAGGGCGCGCAGTCGCGCATCCCGCTCGACGACGCGCAGTTCGACAACGCCAAGGCCATCGTCGAGGCGGCCAAGGAGACGGGCGTGGGGGAGCGGGGCGCCGTGATCGGCGTCGCCACGTCCCTGCAGGAGTCGAAGCTGTACAACCTGGGTCACCTCGGCGCGTACAACGACCACGACTCCGAGGGCCTGTTCCAGCAGCGCCCGTCGTCCGGTTGGGGCACGTCCGAGCAGATCACCGACCCGGAGTACTCCAGCAAGGCGTTCTTCGGCGCGCTGAAGAACGTCGGCGGCTGGCAGGAGCTGCCGCTGACCGCCGCCGCGCAGACGGTCCAGGTGTCCGCCTACCCGTACGCGTACGCGCAGTGGGAGGAGCAGGCGGCGGACATCGTCCAGCAGGTCTGGTGACCCGACATCCCTGGAGAACGGCCGGCCCCTCCGGGGCCGGCCGTTCTCGCGTGGGCGGATCTCGTCGATCTTGGAGTTGTGGCACCTCGCAGACCTCGGATAACGGACATCCTGGGCGCCGCAACTCCAAGATCGACGGGGGAGGGCGGACCTGTGGGCGGGCCAGGTCGACGGCTGGCAGGACATGCCGCTGACCGAGGCCGCGCAGACCGTGCAGGTCAGCGCCTACCCCGACGCGTACGCGCAGTGGGGGAAGCAGGCCGCCGAGATCGTCGCCGAGCACTGGAACAAGTAAGACCTGACGAAAGGCCGGCACCCGATCCGGGTGCCGGCCTTTCGTGTGCCCTCAGCCGTTGTGCGCGGCGAGCCACGACAGCACCGGTTCGACCACCGACGGGTCCAGCGGCTGCTTCGCCTCGTCCCGGTACGCCCGCAGCGACGGTGGGCCGGGCTGGCGGCGCAGCACGTGGGTGACGTCCGGCAGCACCCGGGTCTGCGTCGGCCCGCCCGCGTGGGCGGCGACGACCGGCAGGTCGGCCGGATCGGTCTGGAGGTCCTTGTCGCCGGTGAGCGCGAGGATCGGGGCGTCGACGCGGGCCAGGTCCGGCCGGGGGTCGTAGCGCAGGAACTCCCGGAACCAGCGGGCGTTGAGCCGCTGCCCGCCGACCCACGCCACGTCCTTGTCGGTGGCGAGGATCTTCTCGTGGTTGCGGGCCACCTTCGCCACCAGGTCGGTGCGGGTGAGCCGGAGCACCAGACGTACCGGCGCGGGCAGGGTGGGCAGCAGCCGTCCCGCCTGCCAGCGCAGCACCTCGGCGCCGGTGCGGCCGGGCGCGGAGAGCAGGACCAGACCGGCCATCGGTACGCCGCGCGCGGCGAGCGCGATCGCGGTGAGCGCCCCCTCGCTGTGCCCGATCAGGAACATCCGCCCGGCGTCCAATGCCGGGTCGTCGCGCAGCGCGGCGAGCACGGCGGCCGCGTCGTCGACGTTGTCGTGGAAGCCGGTACGCATGAACTCGCCGGTGCTCTCGCCGACGCCCTGCCGGTCGTACCGGGCGACCGCGAAACCGGCCCCGGTGAGCGCTGCGGCCAGGTGCCGCTGGATGCCCAGCGGCAGGCGGCGGTGGTCGCCGTCGCGGTTGATCGGTCCGGAGCCGGGCAGCAGCAGCGCCAGCGGGTGCGGTCCGGCGCCGTCGGGCAGCGTGAGCGTGCCGGACAGCCGCTGCCCGGCCGAGTCCACGGCGAGCGGGCGGTCGATCGTCACCGCAGCACCGCTGCGGCCAGCGCGTCGGCGTCGTCGGCGCCGATGAGCAGGGAGTCGTACGCCTGGCCGGTGAGGGTGATGCGGACGGCCGGCTGGCCGCCGCGGACGCTGACGAACTCCTTGCCGGCCCTGCCGCGCCAGGTGCCGACGTTGCGCGTGCGGGGGATGCCGAGGCCGGGGGCCCGGATGCCGCGGGTGGCGCGCGCCCCGTCGGGCACGACGACGGCGCCGCTGACGGCGGCACGGGGGAACGACAGGTCGCCGCGCAGGGCCCAGATCTTCTCCGCGGTGGTGAGCCGGACGTCGACGCGGTCGGGGGTGAGGTCGATGGTGGCCATGGGCGAACTCCTCGCTTCTGTTATCGTCAGTGAGAACATTACCGGAGGCGATAACAAAAAGGGGAGCCACTGTGGCACTCGACACCGTGGAGCTGCTGATGCACCCGGTCCGGCTGCGCATCGTCCAGGCGTTCCTGGGCGGCCGCACGCTCACCACCGCCGACCTGCGCGCCGAACTGCACGACGTCCCGCCAGCCACGCTCTACCGGCAGGTCGCCACGCTCGCCGACCACGGCGTGCTGCACACGGTGGGGGAGCGGCGGGCCCGCGGCGCGGTCGAGCGCAGCTACCGGCTCACCGAGGCGGCCGCCTCGGTCGACCCGGACGAGGCCCGGGCCATGAGCCCGCAGCGGCACCGCCAGGCGTTCCTCACCTTCGTCGCGGGCCTGCTCGCCGACTTCGACAGCTACCTCGACAGCGGCGGGGGCGACCTGGCCCGCGACGTCGCCGGCTACCGGCAGAACGCGTTCCACACCACCGACGCCGAGACCGCCGAGTTCGTCACCCGGTTCCGTGCGCTGTTCGCCGAGTACGCGGCCCTCGGCCCCGGACCCGGCCGCACCCGGCGGCTGGTCACCACGGTCCTGCTGCCCGGCGCCGATCAGGAGCGGCCCGCCGAGCGCCGGTGACCGAGCGCGATGTCCGCCACGGCGGCGCCCAGCGCCAGCACGACGATCCCGGCGGCGAGCAGCAGCGAGTGGCGGAACGCCGTACCCCAGTCCCCACGGTCGTCGGCGAGCGTCGAGAAGAACAGCGCGCCCACCGCGGCGATGCCGGCGGCCGAGCCGATGCGCTGGCCGGTCTGGAGCATGCCGGCGCCGCTGCCGGCCATCGGCACCGGCACCTCGGACAGCGTGAGCGTCTGGTTCGGCGCGATCACCAGGCCGCTGCCCAGCCCGGCTACGAGCAAGGGCAGCGCGGTCCGCAGCGGCACGTTCTCGTGCGGCCCGCCGGCCAGCACCAGGTCGGTCGCGATCAGTCCGACCACCACGCCCAGCAGCCCGATCGCCACGAGCGGACGGCCGTACCGGGTGACCACCCGGCCGCCGAGCGCGGAGGCGAGCGCCGAACCGAGCGCGAACGGGGTGATCGCCAGACCGGCCACGAGCGCGCTGTAGCCGAGCCCCATCTGCAGGTAGAGCGTGAAGATGAAGAAGATCGCGGTGAACCCGGCGAAGTAGATCAGGCCGATCAGCGCGCCCAGCGTGTACGAGCGCATCGTGAACAGCCGCAGGTCGAACAGGGGCTGGGCGCGCCGGGCGTACCGGTGTTCCCAGAGCGCGAACCCGGCCAGCAGCAGCAGGCCGACGGGGATCAGCAGCCACTTGCCCGGGCCCTGCCACTGCTCCCGCTGCACCAGCGGCAGCAGGATCACCGTGACGCCGGCGCCGAGCAGCAGCACGCCGAGCGGATCGAGGCGGTGCCGGTCGGCGTGCCCGGCCGGCCGCGACGGGATCAGCCGCCAGCCGAGCAGCATCGCCACGATCCCGACCGGGATGTTCACGAAGAACACCCACCGCCAGCCGTGCTCGGCGCCACCGACCGCGATGAGCAGCCCGCCGAGCAGCGGGCCGACCGCCGTGGAGATGCCGATGGTGGCGCCCAGCAGCCCGAACGCGCGACCCCGGTCCGCGCCCCGGAACAACTCCTGGATCATGCCGCTGACCTGAGGGTTCACCACACCGGCGGCGGCACCCTGGACGAGCCGGGCCACGACCAGCCACTCCGGGGAGCGGGCCAGCCCGGCCAGCGCGCTGGTGAGCGTGAACAGGCCCACCCCGACCACGAACGCGGTACGCCGCCCGCGCGCGTCGCCGAACCGCCCGGCCGGCACCAGCACCAGGCCGAACGTCAGCGCGTACCCGGACAGCACCCACTGCAGATCGCTCGGCGTGACGTGCAGCGCCCGGTCGATCGACGGCACCGCGACGTTGACGATGCTGACGTCCAGCAGCGTCATGAACGCCGCGATCAGGCCGACGCTCAGCGCGCGCCAGCGGCGCCGGTCGTCGGAGCCGGTGTCCGGCCCCGGCGTCGACGACCGGCACTCGCTCATCGTGCCCCCCACAGACCGTCGATCAAGTATGTGCGACCGCTACCCGGCGCCCGGTGGGGCAAACGACCCGATCACGCCATCTGTCGCGCGCACCACCGCGGCCCGAAGTCCAGTCCGGACATCGGGGAGTCCTCGCGGTGCAGCAGCCCTCGCTCGGTGAGCGAGTGCAGCGGCTCGCGCAGTTCCTCCTCGGTCATCCCGGTCTCCTGGGCGATCAGGTCCGGGTAGGGGACGTGTCCCTGCGCCTCCAGCGCGGACACCGCCTGGTAGACCCGTTCCTCGACCGCGGACAGCTGGACCTGAGGCATCGCTTCCCTCCTCGGCGTGGACCCTCCGACCGGCGGACGGCCGGCAACCGGCGGTTACCCGGGCCGGCGGCGATGATGCCCACCCGAACGACTGTCGTACCGGGCAGCGCGGCACGGCGGTGCCCTAGGCTGCACCAGTGATCATCTGGGATCTCGTCGTGGTCGGCGGCGGGCCCGCCGGACTCTCCGCCGCGCACGCCGCGGCCCGCTCCGGCGTCCGCACGCTCGTGGTCGAACGGGCCACCCACCCCCGCTACAAGACCTGCGGCGGCGGCCTGATCGGCACCTCGCTGGCCGAGCTCACCGACCGCGTCGAGGTGCCCGCCCACGACCGGGTCGACCGGATCACGTTCACCCGGGACGGGCGACGCGCGTTCACCCGCCGCCACCCGTCGCCGCTGGTCACGATGATCCGCCGGGAAGAGTTCGACGACCGGCTGCGCGCCGCCGCCGTCGCCGCCGGCGCCCGGGTCCGCGAGGGGGTCGCGGTCCGCGCGATCGAGCAGGACCCCGACGAGGTACGCCTGCGCCTGGCCGACGGCGAGGTGGTGCGCGCCCGTGCCGTGGTCGGTGCGGACGGCTCCTCCGGCGTGACGGCGCGGCACGCCGGGGTGCGTTTCCGCCAGGTCGACCTGGGGCTGGAACTGGAACTGCCGGTGGCGGCCGCCGAACGGGAGCGCTGGCGTGGCCGGGTGCTGCTCGACTGGGGGCCGCTGCCCGGCTCGTACGCGTGGGTCTTCCCGAAAGGCGACCGGCTCACCGTGGGGGTCATCTCGGCCCGGGGCGACGGCGACCGCACGCGCGCCTACCTGCGCGACTTCACCGACCGGCTCGGACTGTCCGGGGTGACGCCGGAGCACGACTCCGGTCACCTCACCCGCTGCCGCGCCGACGACTCCCCGCTGCGGCACGGGCGGGTGCTGGTCGCCGGGGACGCGGCCGGACTGCTGGAGCCGTGGAGCCGGGAGGGGATCAGCTACGCGCTGCGCTCCGGGCGGCTCGCCGGGGAGGCGGTGGCTGGCGGCGACCTCGACGCGTACGCCCGGGAGGTCGACCGGCGGCTGACGCCGGAGATGCGCGCCGGGCACCGGCTGCTGGAGACGTTCGAGCGGCGGCCCGACGTGTTCCACGCGATGCTCGCCAGCCCGCCCGGCTGGCGGATGTTCGTCCGGTTCTGCCAGGGCCGGGCCAGCTTCGCCGAGATGCTCGACCGGCGGCCGGTACGGGCCGGGCTGGCGCTGCTCGACCGGCTGCCCGCGAGGGCGCGCGCCACGGCCGGTTAACCTGGCGCGGTGACCGACTGGGATCTCGTCTGCGAACGCGACTACGCGGTGCCGGACGGCCGCGACCTGGACGACCTCGTCGCCGAACTCGCCGCCGCGCTGCGCGACCCCGACCCGGTGGTCCGGGACGGCGCGCCCTACGTGGTACTGCGCACCTGGATCGCCCGGGACGTCATCGACGCCGCCCGCCGGGCGAGGCTGGGCGCGCTGATGGCCGAGCGTTTCACCGACCCGGAGATCCAGGCCCGCACGTTCGCGCCGCTGGTACTGGACATGATCGTCAGCCGGGGTGACCTCGACCCGGCCTGGCCGGCCGCGTTCCGCGCCTGGTACCCGGCCGAGACCGACCTGCGCGGGCACGACGCGAAGCTCGGCTGGCTGCACGCGGTGGCCCACGGCGCCGACCTGCTGGCCACGTTCGGCCGCCACCCGTCGGTCGACCCGGCGAGCATGCTCGACCTGGCCGCGGCGCGTCTCGTCGCGCCGACCGACCACCTCTTCGCCGAGCAGGAGGACGACCGGCTGGCCCGCGCCGTCGCGCTGGTGCTGGCCCGGCCCGGCCTGTCGCGCGCCGACGCGCTCGCCTGGCTGGAACCGGTAGCGGCCGGCTACGCCGCCCTGCCCCGGGGCACCACCCCGGCCCACGCCTCGAACAGCATGCGGACGTTGCGGGCGCTGTACGTGCTGCTGGACACCGGCATCGGGCTGAGCCGGGACGCGCCAGCGCTGCCGCAGCCGCACCGCGACGCGGTCAAGGCACGCCTGGCCGAGGTGCTCGCCCCGGTCTTCCAGCACGGCTGAGCGCGCCCGGCCCGGTCAGGGGACGATGACCGCCCGCCCGTGCACGTCGCCCCGGCGCAGCGCCTCGTACGCCTGCGGCGCCTCCGCGAGCGGGAACGTCTGCACGTCGGCGTGCAGCCGGCCGTCACGGGCCAGCGCGATCACCTCGTGCAGTTCGGCCCGGGTGCCCCAGAACGGCACCACCACACCGGTCTCCATCGGCACCGGCGGCGGCTCGTCGGCGACCGGCCGGACCGGCAGCGTACCGCCGGCCAGGCCGACCAGCAGCAACTGACCGCCGGTGGCGACGACCTGCCGGCCGGTGTCGAGCGTCGCCTGCGCGCCGACGAAGTCGAGCACCACGTCCGCGCCGTCCGGCGGCGGCCCGACCAGCTCACGGATCTTCTCCACCGCGTCCGGGCCGGCCTGCACGACGTGGTGGGCGCCGAGCCGGCTGGCCAGGTCCAGCGCCGCGGGGCTGGTGTCCACCGCGACGATCCGCACGGCGGTGGTGGCGAGCAGGATCTGCACCCCCATGTGCCCCAGCCCGCCGATGCCGATCACCACGCAGGTGGTGCCGGGCCGCAGCCGGGGCCGGGCCAGCTCCACCGCGTGGTACGGGGTAAGCCCGGCGTCGGTGAGCGGCGCGGCCTGGGTCAGGTCCATGTCGCCGACCGGCAGCAGTCGGGACGCGGGCACCACCACGTACTCGGCGAGCCCGCCGTCACGGCTGAGCCCGACGCCGCCCACCGGGGTGACCCGGCACCGGTTCTCGTCGCCCCGCAGGCAGGCCCGGCACCGGCCGCAGCCGATGATCCCGTAGACCGCGGCCCGGTCGCCGGGCGACCAGCCGTCCACTCCCGCGCCCACCGTGTCAACGGTGCCGGCGACCTCGTGGCCGAGCGTCATCGGGATCGGGAACACCCCGGCCGGCGCGTCGAGGATGTGCAGGTCGGAGTGACAGGCGCCGACCGCGCCGACGCGCAGCAGCACCTCGCCGGGGCCGGCCTCGGGCGTGGGCACCTCCGTGTGCTCCAGCACCCCGGGTGCGGTCATCCGTACTGCGCGCATGTCGTGTCGCCTCCACCTCGTCGCCGACGGTCGTCGCGGCGGCATACCCCTGCCGTCGCGGTTGATGCGCCGGCGGGACGGGTGGGCGCACAATGCGGTCATGAGTGAACCGGCCGAGTCGTTCACCGACGAGGAGTACGCGTTCCTGCGGCACGTCCGCTTCGGCGAGCTGCCGGCCCGGGTACGCCCGGAGGACCTGGCGGGGTCCGTGGAGACCGAGACCCCGCCGGACCGGCCGGACCCGGTCGGCGGGGAGTCGGAGTGGCACCTGCGCGCGGGCGGCTGACGGGCCCGGGCGCGCGCCCGGACCCCGCCGCACGGTCAGAAGACCGGCACGCCCTCGCGGACCAGCTTCCAGTTGGGGACGAAGAAGTCGGCCGGGTCGATGACGCCCTTGGCCTGCGCCCAGTCGATGAGCAGCTGGCGGATCTCCTGCTGGGCGTTGTAGACCTGGGTCTTCACGATGCCCGGGAAGTTGCCGCCGCCACTGCGCCGGTAGTTGTTCACCGCCACCACGAACCGGGCGTCCGCCGCCACCGGGGTCTCGGTGCCGGCCAGCACCAGGCGGGTGATCCGCTGGCCGACCGGCTTGGCGATGTCGATGTCGTAGTCGACGCCGGAGAACACGTCGTAGTTGTAGTCCGGCACCGCCGGGTCGCTGATGGTCTCCACGTCGACGGGTGTGCCGGCCGGGACGGTCCGGAAGTACTTCGCCGAGTACTCCAGGTACGCCTTCACCTCGGCGCCGGTCAGCACGACCGCCTCCAGCGTGTTGTCGTACACGTAGAGGCCCGCCACGTCGCGGATGCGCACGTCGCCCTGCGGGAACACCGCGGTACGGCTGAACGGCGCGGCGATGGACAGCACCGGCAGGCCCGCGTACTCGCCGCCCGCGAGGGCCTCGGTGACCACCTCGGTCTGGACGTGGTTGATGAAGTCCAGGATCGGCGTGTCCTTGTACCGGGACTCGGCGGCGGACAGCGTCACGCTGGACTGGGCGACGACCCGGTTGACGTACTCGACGGTCTTGGCGTGCTGGCCACGCACCGCCGCGAGGACCGCCGGGTCCTCGACCACGGTGTTGGTGTTCAGCGTGGTGGCCGACTTGGCGGTCACCGTCCAGCGGCCCTTCTCCCGGGTGAGCGTGAAGTCCATCCGGGTCAGCCGCTGGCCCCACTTCGACGGCTCCGAGGTGAGGACCCGCTCGCCGGTGGTGAGGTTGGTGACGAACTTCTCCGGCACGTCGCTGTGCGCGTGGCCGAACAGGATCGCGTCGATGCCGGGGACCTGCTCGGCGATCAGCGCGGTCGGGTTCTCGTTCGGCAGCTCCGGGCCGTAGCTGGAGGTGCCGCTGTCGCCGCCGTGGGCGGAGATGACGACCAGGTCGGCGCCGCGGCGGCGCATCTCCGGCACCCACTTCGCGGCGGTGGCGACCATGTCGGCGAAGACCAGGCGACCCTCGACGTTGCCCTTGTCCCAGATGGCCACGCCGGGGTTGGTCAGGCCGAGGATGCCCACGCGCAGCTTCGGCGCGCCGTGCCCGCCGAGCTTGACCTCCTTGATCACGTACGGGAGGAACGCCGGCTTGCCGGTCTTCGCGTTCAGCGCGTTCGCGGCCAGCGCCGGGAAGCCGAGCTGCTCGATCCAGGTCGCCAGCAGCGGCAGGCCGTAGTTGAACTCGTGGTTGCCGAGCGTCACCGCGTCGTACCTGAGGATATTCATGGCGCGGGCCATCGGGTGCGTCTCACCGGTGCTGGTGATCGGCTCCTGCTTGGCGTAGTACGTCGCCAGCGGCGTGCCCTGGATCGTGTCGCCGGCGTCCAGGACCAGCGTGGCCTTGCCCTTGCGTTCGGCGCGGATCTGGTTGACCAGGGTGGCGAGCTTCGCGACGCCGACGTCGTTGTGCCTGCTGTCGTCGAACTCGGCGTCGGAGTAGTAGTCCCAGTTGTAGACGTTGCCGTGGGTGTCGGACGTGCCGAGGATCGTCAGGTCCCAGGTCTTCGGCTGCTTCGGCTTCGCCTCGGCGGGCGCTGCGGCCAGCAGGGGAGCGGTCGCGGCGGCGGCCGCGACGGCCAGCACCTGGCGCCGGGAGGCGCCGGAGGAGGAAGTCATGAGGTGCCTTTCCAATGGGGGGTTCGCGCCTCGTGGGCGCCGTTGCGCACCATAACCACCGGATGTCGCCTCCGCCACACCGGCCCGTTTTGTTTCGCTTCCCGCTCCTGACCGCTGTTTTCCCTCCGGTCACCGGGGTAGGGGCGCAGACATGAGCGAGGACCAGTTCACCCAGCAGCACCCGGCCGAGCAGTACGGACAGCGCGAGGGACAGCCGGCGCAGCAGCAGACGCCGCCCGGCAACGAGCAGGAGATGGGCCCGAAGCCCGATCACGGTGAGGAGTCGTACCGGGGCAGCGACCGGCTCACCGGCAAGCGCGCCATCATCACCGGCGGCGACTCCGGCATCGGCCGGGCGGTGGCGCTCGCCTACGCCCGCGAGGGCGCCGACGTCCTGATCACCTACCTCGGCGACGAGGAGGAGAAGGACGCGCGGGAGACGGTCAGCCTGATCGAGCAGGCCGGACGCACCGGCGTCGCGGTCCAGTGCGACCTGCGCGAGGAGGACAACTGCCGCGCCCTGGTCGACCGGGCGCTGCGCGACCTCGGTGGCGTCGACATCCTGGTGAACAACGCGGCGTACCAGATGTCGCAGGACAACGGCCTGCTCGACATCACCACCGAGCAGTTCGACCGGGTCTTCAAGACCAACGTGTACGCCATGTTCTGGCTCTGCAAGTTCGCCGTGCCGCACATGAAGGAAGGCTCGACGATCATCAACACGTCGTCGATCCAGGCGTTCGACCCGTCGCCGCAGCTGCTCGACTACGCCACCACCAAGGCGGCCATCGCCAACTTCACCAAGGCGCTCGCACAGAACCTCGCCGACCGGGGCATCCGGGTCAACGCGGTCGCGCCCGGTCCGATCTGGACGCCGCTGATCCCGGCCACCATGCCGGAGGAGAAGGTCGAGCAGTTCGGCACCGACACGCCGCTTGGCCGTCCCGGTCAGCCGGCCGAGCTGGCGCCCGCGTACGTCTACTTCGCCTCGCAGGAGTCGAGCTACGTCACCGGCGAGATCCTCGGCGTCACCGGCGGCCGCCCGACGAAGTGAGCCGCCCGTCCGGTCGCGCCTCGGCCGGCTGGTCCCGCCCTCGCCTGCTCGTCCCGCCGTGGCCGTCCGGTCCCGGCGCGGCCGTCTGGTTCGCTGCTCAGCGGGGCCAGACGGCCATCCGGCGGCGCACCTCGGCGATGCGCTGCGCGTCCAGGCCGTACCGGGTGAACCGGCGGTCGGCCAGCCCGTCGAGGTAGCGGCCCGCGGCGCGCACGTCCTCGTCGTCCAGCGCCGGGTCCACCTGCCGGGCCAGCTCCAGCAGCTCCGCCACCGCGTACCGGTCCAACGCGGCGGACACGTCGATGTAGTCGCGTACCTCCCGCCGGTTGACCAGCGCGGCGGTCTTGTTGGCGATCAGGTCCCGCACGTCCATGACCGGGCCGAAGTCCATCACCACCGGGCTGCGGTGCCGGTCCAGGTGGGCCAGGCTGAGCCGGATCTGCCGGCCGTCCCGGCTCACCACGAAGTCCCGCAGGTCCCTGTCGAAGCCGTCGAACACCTCGCCCAGCCCGCCCGGGTCCGCCTCGGCCACCCGGTAGCCGGCCCGCTCCAGCGCCGCGCGTACCCCGTCGGCCGCCGCCGCGGCGGCGCCCTCCACGTCGGCGAACAGGTCGACGTCCTCGGTGGGCCGGGTCACCAGGCCGTGCGCGGCCCAGGCGACGCCGCCGCCGAGCACGAAGCGGTGCGGGCCGGCGGCGGCCAGGGCCACCCGGGCCACCTCCCGGTAGAAGTCGTGCGGGTGGGTCACGCCGGGCGCAGGCTCCGGTGCCGGCCCTCCCAGGCCAGGCGTACGCCCCGGGGCAGGTTGAGCAGCGGCCACAACCGGCGCAACGTGCCTCCGTGGATCAGCTCGCGCAGGTCCTCCACCCGGGAGGTCTCGCGCAGCACGTTCTCGTACATCCAGAGCAGCTCGTCCGGGTCGGCCAGGTCGAACGCGCGTTCGCTGCTCCACATGAGGCGTACCGGCAGCTCGACGATGCCGGTGGTGGGCCCGGTCAGCTCGTCCAGGGTGCGCGCCACCACGGCGGGTCGCCCGGGGCGGGCGAGGTACGCGTGCGCGGTGGCCGACATGGCATCAGGGTAACCCCTGCCCCGCGCATTTCCGCCGTTCCGTCCCGCCGCAGCACCCCTTCAGCGTCCCCCACCCTCGTCCCGCCACCCCGCCCCACCCCGTTGATCATGAAGTTGGACCGGACAAAACAGGTCACGCGCTGCCGCCAACTTCATGATCGACCGGTGCGTCCTCGCCACTTGCTCGCCTTGTTCACTTCGAGCGCGCGGCGCTCGTCGGAGATCTTGGAAGATGCGGGCCCCATGAGGGCCCATTCCTTCCAAGATCTCCCGGCCTGGTGGGTGCGCCGGGACCCGTGAGGCCCGCTCGGGGCCTGCTCGCGTCGGCATCCGCCCCGCGCGGCCCGGCCTCCCCGCCGATCGCGAGGTTGACGCCGACAAACCGGACATCAAGCGCCGTTGCGCCGCTGGCGATAGAGATCTTGGTGCGTTTCCGCCCTTATGAGGGCCGTTCCGTACCAAGATCTCTCGCGAACCGCCCACCGACACCGGCAAGGCCGGGCTCGGGGGACTGCTTGCGGTAGGGGCCTGTCCTCGACGGCCCGCACTCTCAATCTGATCATGAAGTTGGCGGCGACAAACCGGACACCAACTGCCGTCAACCTCATGATCGACGCTTTCGGGCCACGGTCGGGGTGGGCCGGGCGGCGGGTGGGCGGGGTGTCTGGTTTCGGGGTGGTCGGGGACACCCTGGTGGCGGAATCGTGGGCGGGGCCGGGGCGTTATACCTGGTGAACGACCGCAGCAGCATCCCCCCGCACCCCCGCGGGGCGGGTGACAGGCCCCCGGAATGAACGCGGGGCGGCGGTCGTTGCACATGCCTCCGGCCCCCGCACCACGAGCAGCGAGCCGGAAATCCCCGAAGACTTTCTTGAGCGCCTGACGGTGCCCGCGCATCCCATCCCCCGTGGGTGTGCGTCGACCCCCGAATGGAGCCCCCATGAACACGATTCTGCGCAAGAGCATCCTCGGTATCGCCGGTCTGACCGTTGCTGGTGGTCTGGCCGCCGGTCCGCTCAACCACACCGACAGCACCCCCACCGCGCGGGACGCCGCCGTCACCACCACGCAGACGGCCGGCAAGCTCGACACCGCCGCGCTGATCCCGCACGGCGTGCAGGGCAACCAGTCCCACATCGACCTCACCGACGAGCAGACCGCCAACGTCAAGGCGATCATCGCCGCCACCAAGAAGGCCGGCATGGACGAGCGCGCCGCCGTCGTGTCCATCGCCACGGCGTTGCAGGAGTCGAAGCTGGAGAACCTCGGCCACCTCGGTGACCGTAACGACCACGACTCGCAGGGCCTGTTCCAGCAGCGCCCCTCCAGCGGGTGGGGCACGGTCGAGCAGATCACCGACCCCGAATACTCCACGACGGCGTTCCTGAAGGGTCTGAAGCAGGTCGACGGCTGGCAGGACATGCCGCTGACCAAGGCCGCCCAGACCGTGCAGGTCTCGGCCTACCCGGACCACTACGCCCAGTGGGAGCAGCAGGCCGCCGACCTCGTCGCCGAGCACTGGAACAGCTGACCCGGCGGTGACCGGGGTCACGACGAACGAGCGGAAGAACCGTGACCCCGGTACCGTTGTGCAGAGCGTCGGTGTGTTCAGTGTCCCCGGGCCTCACCAATAATGCCTTCGCGGAATACCGTTCGGCTGGAGCCGCGTCGCGCCACTCGCCGAGAGGCGACATGCACACCGACGCCCAGAGCCGCCCCGGCCATTCGGTCGGGGCGGCTCTGTCTGTGGGCTCGACTCGCACGCCTCCGGCCCCTGGCCTAGGGTGAGAAGCGAGAGGTGAGAGCCGTTCTCGACGCAGAGGAGGTGCCCGGGTGGGTCTGAAGACCTTCATCCAGGGGTGGCCGGTCTACCGGCAACTCACCGGCACCGATCCGCTCGGTCGTGGCGCCGCCGCCCAGTCGGCGCGCTCCGCCGAGCTGGCCCCCCGCACCGAGACCGCCGACGGCATGGCCCGCTCGGTCTGTCCGTACTGCGCGGTCGGCTGCGGGCAGCGCGTCTTCCACGCCGACGGCAAGGTCACCCAGATCGAGGGCGACCCGGACAGCCCGATCTCGCGCGGCCGCCTCTGCCCGAAGGGCTCGGCCAGCAAGAGCCTGGTGACCAGCCCGCTGCGCCAGACGAAGGTCCGCTACCGCCGGCCGTACGCGACCGAGTGGGAGGACCTGGACCTCGACGTCGCGCTCGACATGATCGCCGACCGGATCCTCGCCGCCCGCGCGGAGACCTGGGAGGACGTCGACGACGAGGGTCGTCCGCTGAACCGGACGCTCGGCATCTCCAGCCTCGGCGGCGCGACGCTGGACAACGAGGAGAACTACCTCATCAAGAAGTTGTTCACCGCGATGGGGGCACTCCAGATCGAGAACCAGGCCCGCATTTGACACTCCGCCACCGTCCCCGGTCTGGGGACCAGCTTCGGTCGCGGCGGCGCCACGGACTTCCAGCAGGACCTCGTCAACGCTGACGTCATCATCATCCAGGGCTCGAACATGGCCGAGGCCCACCCGGTGGGCTTCCAGTGGGTGATGGAGGCGAAGAAGCGCGGCGCGAAGGTCTTCCACGTCGACCCGCGGTTCACGCGCACCAGCGCGCTCGCCGACACGTACCTGCCGATCCGGGCGGGCACGGACATCGCGCTGCTCGGCGGCGTGGTGCGCTACATCCTGGACAACGAGCTCGACTTCCGGGAGTACGTGCTGGCGTACACGAACGCGGCCAACATCGTCAGCGAGCAGTTCGCCGACACCGAGGACCTGGACGGCCTGTTCTCCGGCTACAACCCGGACACCGGCTCCTACGACCACGCCAGCTGGCAGTACGAGGGGCAGGAGGGCAGCGCCAGGATCCGGGGCACCGGCAAGGAGCGCGACTCGGCCTCCGGGCTGGAGCACGAGTCGCACGGCGAGCCGGTGCCGACGCAGGCGCCGCGGGACGAGACGTTGCAGCATCCGCGCTGCGTCTACCAGATCCTCAAGCGGCACTTCTCCCGCTACACCCCGGAGATGGTGGCCCGGGTGTGCGGCATCCCGGAGGAGAAGTTCCTGGAGCTGGCCCGCGCCTGGACGGAGAATTCGGGGCGGGAGCGCACCGGCGCGCTCGTCTACTCCGTCGGCTGGACCCAGCACAGCGTGGGCGTGCAGTACATCCGCACCGGCTCGATCATCCAGACGCTGCTGGGCAACATGGGCCGCCCGGGCGGTGGCATCCTGGCGCTGCGCGGCCACGCCAGCATCCAGGGCTCCACCGACATCCCGACGCTGTTCAACCTGTTGCCCGGCTACCTGCCGATGCCGCACCACGCCGACCACCCGACGTTCGACGAGTGGGTGGACAGCATCCGGCGCCCGGGCCAGAAGGGCTTCTGGGGCAACTCGCGTGCCTTCGCGACGAGCCTGCTCAAGGCGTACTGGGGTGACGCGGCGACGCCGGAGAACGACTTCTGCTACGGGTACATGCCCCGGATGACCGGCGACCACGGGACGTACCAGCAGGTGCTGAACATGATCGACGGCAGGGTGAAGGGCTACTTCCTGCTCGGCCAGAACCCGGCGGTCGGCTCGGCGCACGGCCGGGCCCAGCGCCTCGGCATGGCCAACCTCGACTGGCTGGTCGTCCGCGACCTGTTCATGATCGAGAGCGCCACGTTCTGGAAGAACAGCCCGGAGATCGCCACCGGCGAGATCGTGCCGGAGGAGTGCCGTACCGAGGTGTTCTTCCTGCCGGCGGCCTCGCACGTGGAGAAGGAGGGCACGTTCACCCAGACGCAGCGGCTGTTGCAGTGGCGGGAGAAGGCTGTCGACCCGCCGGGCGACGCCCGCTCCGAGCTGTGGTTCTTCTACCACCTGGGCCGCGTGCTGCGGGAGAAGCTGGCCGTCTCCACCGAGCGTCGCGACCGGGCGCTGCTGGACCTGGCCTGGGACTACCCGACGCACGGTCCGCACGCCGAGCCGAGCGCCGAGGCGGTGCTGAAGGAGATCAACGGGTACGAGGTGGCCACCGGCCGCCTGCTGAACGCCTTCGTCGAGGCCCGCGACGACGGCTCCACAGCCGTCGGCTGCTGGATCTACTCCGGCGTCTACGCCGACGGCGTGAACCAGGCGGCCCGCCGCCGGTCCCGCCACGAGCAGGACTGGGTGGCCGCCGAGTGGGGCTGGGCCTGGCCGGCGAACCGCCGCACGCTCTACAACCGCGCCTCCGCCGACCCGGAGGGCCGGCCGTGGAGCGAGCGCAAGAAGTACGTCTGGTGGGACCCGGACGCCGGCGAGTGGACCGGGTACGACGTGCCGGACTTCGAGAAGACGAAACCGCCGTCGTACCGGCCGCCGGAGGGCGCCTCCGGGCCGGCCGGGCTCGCCGGTGACGACGCGTTCGTCATGCAGGGCGACGGCAAGGCGTGGCTGTACGCGCCGACCGGCGTCCTGGACGGGCCGCTGCCGGCGCACTACGAGCCGGCCGAGTCGCCGATGCGCAACCCGCTCTACGGTCAGCAGGCCAACCCGACCCGCAAGATCTACGAGCACCCGGTCAACCGGATGAACCCGAGCCCGCCGGAGCCGCACAGCGAGGTCTTCCCGTACGTGTTCACCGTCAGCCGTCTTACCGAGCACCACACCGCCGGCGGGATGAGCCGTACCGTGCCGCGCCTGGCGGAGCTGCAACCGGAGATGTTCGTCGAGGTGTCCCCGGAACTGGCCGGCGAGGTCGGGCTGGCGCACCTGGGCTGGGCGCATCTGATCAGCGGCCGCGCGGCGATCGAGGCGCGGGTGCTCGTCACCGACCGGCTCACCCCGCTGCGGGTGGACGGGCGGATCATCCACCAGGTGTGGCTGCCCTACCACTTCGGCAGCGAGGGTCTGGTCACCGGCGACTCGGCGAACGACCTGTTCGGCATCACCCTGGACCCGAACGTGCTCATCCAGGAGAGCAAGGTCGGCACCTGCGACGTCCGGCCCGGCCGGCGTCCCACCGGTCCGGCGCTGCTGGACCTGGTCGGCGACTACCAGCGGCGGGCCGGGATGACGCCGGACCGGAAGGTCCCCTTGGTGACCACCGACGCGGCCGGCGGGGACGACGCCGCCGGCAGCACCGACGAGCGGTCGCCCGCCGCGCACCAGGACGGGGAGCCGGATGCCTGACGCCAACAGCCTGTACGGACCGCTGGACCCGGCCCCCGACGCGGGCTGGGTGTCGGCGCCGCCCCGGATGGGCTTCTTCACCGACACCAGCGTCTGCATCGGCTGCAAGGCGTGCGAGGTCGCCTGCAAGGAGTGGAACGGCGTCCCCGACTCGGGGTTCGACCTGCTCGGCATGTCGTACGACAACACCGGCGCGCTGACCGCGAACTCGTGGCGGCACGTCGCGTTCATCGAGCAGCCCCGCCCGGCCGGGCACCGCACGCCGCCGTTCGCGGGTGACCCGACGGGCCCGGCGACGAGCCCCGCGTCCGCGGCGGCCGGTGCCGTCACAGCCCTCGACACCGGCACGAATCCCGGTCTGCCGCCGGGGCAGCCGGAAGCGGCGGCGCGGATGGCGGCCGGTCCGGATTTCCTCGGCATGCCCGGCGCGCAGCCGCCCGGGCGGGACAGCGGCGCGGAGACCCGCTCCGACTTCCGCTGGCTGATGATGTCCGACGTGTGCAAGCACTGCACCCACGCGGCCTGCCTGGACGTGTGCCCGACCGGCTCGCTGTTCCGCACCGAGTTCGGCACGGTGGTGGTGCAGGAGGACATCTGCAACGGCTGCGGCTACTGCATCTCCGCCTGCCCGTACGGCGTGATCGACCAGCGCAAGGGTGACGGCCGGGCGTGGAAGTGCACGCTGTGCTACGACCGGATGGGCGCGGGCATGACGCCCGCCTGCGCGCAGGCATGCCCGACCGAGTCCATCCAGTACGGCCCGCTCGACGAGCTGCGGGAACGCGCTGCCACGCGGGTCGCCGCGCTACACGAGCGGGGTGTGCCGGAGGCGCGTCTGTACGGCCACGACCCGACCGACGGCGTGGGCGGCGATGGCGCGTTCTTCCTGCTGCTGGACGAGCCGGAGGTGTACGGGCTGCCGCCGGACCCGGTGGTCACCACCCGGGACCTGCCGAAGATGTGGAAGCGGGCCGGGTTCGCCGCGCTGGCCATGGCGGCGGCTGCCGTCGCCGCGTTCGTCGGAGGATCGTCGTGAGCCCGGACCGCCCGGTCGGTGACCTGTTCCGCCGCTTCCGCGAGCGCCTGTCCACCGAGCGGGAGAACGGCAGCCGGGCCACCGCCGCCGGTCCCGGCGTGGGACGCACCGACGCCGGCTCCCGCGACGCCGGCCTGGCCCCGCACCCGCCCCGCGGCGCGGCCCCGCGCCGACGCCAGGGCGGCAAGGGCGGCGGCGAGCAGCTCAACGTGCCGCCGGCCGAGTTCACCTCCTACTACGGCCGCCCCGTCCTCAAGCCGCCGGTGTGGCGGTGGGACATCGCCGCGTACCTGTTCACCGGCGGGCTGGCCGCCGGATCGTCGCTGCTGGCCGCCGGCGGGCAGCTCACCGGCCGCCCGGCGCTGCGCCGCGCCGGCCGGATCGCCGCGCTGGCCGGGGTCGGCGCGAGCACCTACTTCCTGGTCAACGACCTGGGCCGGCCGTCGCGCTTCCACCACATGCTGCGGGTGGCGAAGGTGACCTCGCCGATGTCGGTGGGCACCTGGATCCTCAGCGTGTTCGGCCCGGCCGCCGGGATCGCCGCGATCGCCGAGGCCGCCCCGCTGCTGCCCGAGCGCGGGCTGCTCGGCCTCGGCCGCCGGCTGCTGCCTCCGGTCGGGCACGCCGCCGGGATGGCCGCCGCCGTCACCGCGCCGGCGCTTGCCACGTACACCGGGGTGCTGCTGGCGGACACGGCGGTGCCGTCGTGGCACGAGGCGTACCCGGAACTGCCGGCCATCTTCGCGGGCAGCGCGCTGGCCAGCGGCGCCGGCGTCGGGTTGATCGCCGCGCCGCCCGGGCAGGCGGGCCCGGCGCGGCGTCTCGCGGTCGCGGGCGCGGCGATGGAGCTGTGGGGCTCGCACCGGGTGGAGAACCGGCTCGGGCTGCTCAGCGAGCCCTACACGCAGGGCACGCCCGGCAAGCTGCTGCAAGCCGGGCGGGCGCTGACCGCCGCCGGGGTGGCGGGCGCGCTGGTCGGCCGCCGCAGCCGGGTCCTGTCCGCGCTGTCCGGCGCCGCGCTGATCGCCGCATCCGTGTGCACCCGGTTCGGGATCTTCCACGGCGGCGTCGCCTCCGCGCGCGACCCGCGCTACACCGTGGTGCCGCAGCGCGAACGCGCCGACCGGCGGGCCGCCGACCAGGACTGACACCTTCCCGGGCGGCCTCCCGCCCGCTGTGGTTGACTGCTGCGTGGAGGCGTTCAGGCGGCTGGTGCCCCTCCCGGTCTTCAAAACCGGTGTGGTCCGGGACCCGGGCCAGGCGGGTTCGATTCCCGTCCGTCTCCGCCAAACCGTTCCCGGGAGAGCACGATGCGTGAGGTCGACCCGCGACGGCGGGTGCCGCGCACCGACGCGCTGCTCGCCGATCCCGCGCTGGCCGCCGCCGCCGTAACGCTGGGCCGCGACCTGGTCAAGGCCGCCGTCGTCCGCGCGCAGGACCGCGCCCGCCGCGGCGAGCTGACCCCCGAACAGGTACGCGACGCGGCGCTCGCCGACCTGCCCAGCCGTACGCCACGCGCCGTGCTCAACGCCACCGGCGTCGTGCTGCACACCAACCTGGGCCGCGCCCCGCTCGCCCCGTCCGCGGTGGACGCGCTGGTCGCCGCCGCCGGGAACACCGACGTGGAGCTGGACCTGCGCACCGGCCGGCGGGCCCGGCGCGGCCGGGAGGCGCTCGACGCGCTCGCCGCCGCCGTGCCCGACGCCGGGGCGGTGCACGTGGTGAACAACGGCGCCGCCGCGCTGGCGCTGGCCGCTACGGCGCTCGCCGCCGGTCGGGAGATCGTGGTCAGCCGCGGCGAGCTGGTCGAGATCGGCGACGGGTTCCGCCTGCCCGACCTGCTGGCCAGCACCGGCGCCCGGCTGCGCGAGGTGGGCACCACCAACCGCACCACCCGCGCCGACTACGAAGCCGTGATCGGCGAGTACACCGGTTTCGTACTCAAGGTGCACCCGTCGAACTTCGTGGTCACCGGCTTCACGTCGGCGGTGCCGGTCGCCGAGCTGGCCACGCTCGGCGTACCGGTGGTGGTCGACATCGGGTCGGGGCTGCTCGCGCCGGACCCGCTGCTGCCCGCCGAGCCGGACGCCGCCACCACGCTGCGCGGGGGCGCGCACCTGGTCACCGCCAGCGGCGACAAGCTGCTCGGCGGCCCGCAGGCCGGCCTGCTGCTCGGCGACGCCGACCTGGTGCACCGGCTGCGCCGGCACCCCCTCGCGCGGGCGTTGCGGGTCGACAAGCTCACCCTCGCCGCGCTCGCCGCCACCCTGTACGCGCCGACCACGCCCACCCGGGACGCGCTGCACGCCGACCCGGTCCGGCTGCGCGCCCGGGTGGAGCGGCTGCGTGACCGGCTCGGCGAGGACGGCTGTAAGGCCGAGGTGGTGCCCAGCGCGGCGGTGGTCGGCGGCGGCGGCGCGCCCGGCGTGGAGCTGGACTCGTGGGCGCTGAGCCTGCCCGAGCGGTACGCCGAGCCGCTGCGCACCGGCCGGCCGGCGATCCTCGGCCGGGTGCTGCACGGCCGGCTCCTGCTGGACCTGCGCGCCGTGCCGGAGGTCGCCGACGACCGGGTCCGCGCGGCCGTGCTGAGCGTGGGGGACTGACCGGCATGTGGGTGGTGGCGACCGCCGGGCACGTCGACCACGGCAAGTCCACGCTGGTGCGGGCGCTGACCGGGATGGAACCGGACCGGTGGGCGGAGGAACGCCGCCGCGGCATGACCATCGACCTCGGCTTCGCCTGGACTCCGCTGCCCTCCGGCGGCACCATCGCCTTCGTCGACGTGCCCGGGCACGAGCGGTTCGTGCCGAACATGCTCGCCGGTGTCGGCCCGGTCCCGGCGGCGCTGATCGTGGTGGCCGCCGACGAGGGCTGGATGCCGCAGTCCGCCGAGCACCTGGCCGCGCTGCACGCGCTGGGTGTGTCGTACGGGCTGCTGGCGGTCACCCGCGCGGACCTGGCCGATCCCGGTCCGGCCACGGCGCGGGCCCGCGCGGAGATCGCCGCGACGTCGCTGGGCGAGGTGGAGGCGGTGCCCGTCTCCGCGGTCACCGGCGCCGGGCTGCCCGAGCTGCGCGCCGCGCTTGATCGCCTGGTCGCCCGGCTGCCCGAGCCGGCCCTCGACGCGCCGGTGCGGCTCTGGGTGGATCGCGCGTTCACGGTACGCGGCAGCGGCACCGTGGTCACCGGCACGCTCGGCGGCGGCCGGCTGCGCGTCGGCGACGAGCTGGAGCTGGCGGACACCGGCGAGGCGGTGCGGGTACGCGGACTGCACTCTCTCGGCGCCGCGCACACCGCCGTCGACGCGGTGGCCCGGGTCGCGGTGAACCTGCGCGGCCTGCCCCGGGACCAGGTCGGGCGCGGCGACGCGCTGCTCACGCCCGGCCGGTTCGGGCGTATCGACCTGCTCGACGTGCGGCTGTCCGGCGACCCGGCCGCCGACCTGCCGGCCACTCTCACGCTGCACGCCGGCTCGGCGGCGGTGCCCGCCCGGGTCCGGCCGCTGGGCCCGGACACGGTCCGGCTGCGCCTGGCCCGGCCGCTGCCGCTGCTGATCGGGGACCGGGCGCTGCTGCGCGACCCCGGCCGGCACCACGTCTGCGGCGGCGTCACGGTGCTCGACGTGGATCCGCCGCCACTGCGCCAGCGGGGCGCGGCGGTGGCCCGCGCGGCCGTGCTGGCCGGTCTCGACGGGCGACCGGACCTGGCCGGGGAACTGCGCCGGCGGCGGCTGATCCGGGCCGGGGACCTGACCCGGATGGGCGTGCCGCCGACCGCGACGCCGGTGGCCGGGCAGTGGCTGGCCGACCCGGAGCACTGGCGTGACCTGGGCCGGCGCCTCACCGAGGAGGTGACCCGGTACGCCGCCGAGCACCCGCTCGCCGCGGGCGTACCGGTCGACGTGCTGCGCCACCGGCTCGACCTGCCCGAGCGCGCCCTGGTGACCGCGTTGCTGCGCCCGCCGCTGCGGCTACGCGACGGCCTGATCACCGCCGCGCCGCAGCACACGCTGCCCGACCCGGTGGCCCGGGCGGTGGACCGGGTCCGGGCCGAGTACGGCGACCGGCCGTTCCAGGCGCCCGAGGCGCACCACCTGGCCGACCTCGGGCTCGGCCCCCGCGAGATCGGCGCCGCGGTCCGGGCCGGCGCGCTGCTGAAGCTGGCCGAGAACGTGGTGCTGCTGCCCGGCGCCCCGGACGACGCGGTGCGCGTCCTGGCCGGGCTGCCGCAGCCGTTCACGCTCAGCGCCGCCCGGCAGGCGCTCGGCACCACCCGGCGGGTGGCGGTGCCGCTGCTGGAGCTGCTGGACCGGCGCGGAGCCACCCGGCGGCTGCCCGACGACGCCCGCGAGGTGGTCCGCCCGCCGGGCTGAGTCAACAGGCGTCGACGGCCCGCTCCGGTCACCTACCGTGACGCCATGGACCCTTCCGCGGTCTGGCGGGACAAGAACCACAAGTGGCGGATCGAGGCGTACCGCGCCCCGGACCTGCGATTCGCCATCTACGCCACGAACGGCCCCACCGAGTCGGCGCCGCTGTGGCTGTTCGGGATGGCCGCGCTGGCCCGCTGGCTGATGACCCACGCGATCTCCCTGGACGACCTGGAGACGGACTGATGGGCGGGCAGATCGCGCTGGTGGCCGTCCTGGTCCTGGTCAACGCCGCGCTGTCCGGCAGCGAGATGGCGCTGGTGAGCCTGCGGGAGGGGCAGTTGCGCCGGCTGGCGCGCTCCGGGCGGGCCGGGGCGAGACTCAGCCGCCTCACCCGCGAACCGAACCGCTACCTGGCCACCATCCAGCTCGGCATCACGCTCGCCGGATTCCTCGCCTCGGCCGCCGCTGCGGTGACGCTCGCCGAGCCGCTCGTCGGACCGCTGGGGTTCCTCGGCGGGGCCGCCCGCCCGGTGGCCGTGTTCCTGGTGACGCTGCTGCTGACGTTCCTCACGCTCGTGGTGGGAGAGCTGGCGCCCAAGCGGCTGGCCATGCAGACGGCGGAGCGGTGGGCGCTGCTCAGCGCCGGACCGCTGGACCTGCTGGCGCGGCTGTCGCGGCCCGCGGTGTGGCTGCTCGGCCGTTCCACCGACCTGCTGGTCCGGCTCGCCGGCGGCGACCCGCGCGCCAACCGGCAGGAGGTGACCGAGGAGGAGCTGCGGGAGATGCTGGTCAGCCAGCGTGGCCTCTCGGCCCAGCAGCGGGAGATCCTCGCCGGGGCGTTCGACATCGCCGGCCGTACGCTGCGCGAGGTGCTTGTCGCCCGCCGGGACGTGACCACGCTGCCGGTGGACCTGCCGGCGGCCGAGGCGATGCGGCTGCTGGCGGGCGAGGGCCGGTCCCGGGCGCCGGTGATCGGTCCCGGCGGGCTCGACGACGTACGCGGCGTGGTGCACATCCGCGACCTGGTGGACGCCGGCGGCGCGCCGGTCGGCGCCCGGGCCCGCCCGCCGGTGCTGCTGCCCGGCACGCTGCCGGTGGCCGACGCGATGCGGCACCTGCGCCAGCGCCACGAACAGCTCGCCCTCGTGGTGGACGAGTACGGCGGCGTGGACGGCCTGGTCACCATGGAGGACCTGCTCGAGGAGGTCGTCGGTGAGCTGTACGACGAGACCGACCGGGACGTGCGCCGGGCCGAGCGGGAACCGGACGGCGCGCTGCTGCTGCCGGGCGACTTCCCGCTGCACGACCTGCCCGACGTGGGCGTACGGGTCACGTTCCCGCTGTCGCGGGAGTACACCACGGTGGCGGGGCTGGTGCTGGCCGGGCTGGGCCGGCTGCCCGAGGGCCCGGGGGAGCGGGTGCGGCTGCCCGGCCTCACCGTGGAGGTGCTCGAGGTGGCGGGACGGGCGATCCGGCGGGTGCGGCTACGCGGCCCGGCGGTCGGCCACGCGCCCGACTGACACCCGGACGGGGGACGGCCGCCCGATCCGCGCCCCGGGCGCCGCCGCCGGTCGTACGGTGCGGGCGTGAAGGACCGAGGACTGCGTACGTTCATCACCGTGCTGGCCGGGCTGGCCGTGATCTACTTCGGCTTCTCGGGAAGCCGTGGCAGCGGCGAGGAGGGCATCTCCGGCGGTGTGGTGCTGCTGGCGCTGCTCGCCTCGTTGCTGGCCTGGCACCTGACCAGGCCCGGGCCGGTCAAGTAGCGCTCTCAGCGGGCCGTCGCGGCGCTGCGGCTCACCTCGCCCGCCGACTCCTCGCCCAGCGCCACCCGCACCAGCGCCGACGCCAGCCGCCCGAAGTCCGCCTCGCCGACCAGCCCGACCAGGTCGCCGGGGCTCGCCGGCAGACCCAGCCGCTTCGCCCCGGCCAGCGTGCGCCGGTCGGCGTACGGGCGCACGTCCGGCCACACCGACTGCGCCTCGCGCAGGAAGATGTCCGCCCCGGTGGGGCCGATGCCGGGGAACTCGGTGAGCAACCGGCGCAGCGCGGCCCGGTCGGCGCCGGCTTCCTGGTGCAGCCGGCGCAGGTCGCCGTGCCAGCGGTCGAGGCAGAGCCGGGCGCCGGTGCCGAGCATGGTCGCGGTCCGCTCGTCGTAACGCCGGTAGTGACCCCGGCCCAGCGCGTCGACCCGGTCCTGCCAGGTCGCCGCCTCCATCGCCTGCGGCGTGCGGTAGCCGGCGGCGAACAGCTCCCGGGCCGCGGCCACCGCCACCGACGCCCGGATCCGGGTGCTCAGCAGCGTGGTGAGCACCAGCAACTGGTAGAGCGGGCCGGGCCGGTCGGCGAGCGCGATCCCGGCCTCCTCCGCGTACGTCCGGGACTGCCGGTCCAGCAGGGCGCGCGCGACGTTGCGATCGTCTGGCATCCGTCCGGCTTACCCGTCCCGGCCCCGGCCAGACCTGCGGGCCGATCCGGAATGTGCCCGGCGGTGACGGGTACGCGGCTCGGGCGCGCGGTCGACGGCCGTGCGCTCCACCGGGAAGGAGAGACCCGTGGTCAAGCCGCAGCAGGAGGAACTGCGCCGGAACGACCTCGGCGCCACCAGCCAGGACAGCCGCAAGACGGCCACCCAGGCGGGCAGCCGTTCGCGAGGCCGGGGCACGTCGAACGCCGACGCGGGCCGGCCCGTCCCCAAGGGGCAGGTGTCGCCGTACGGCCCGGCCGGTGAGCCGGTTGCCGACGACGAGAGCTAACCGCGAGCCGACGTCGGCCGCAGTCGCCTCCAGGTGGCTGCGGCCGACAGCCCGTACGCCAGGTGCGGGATCAGGTCGGAGACCCAGTCGCTGCGCCGCCAGGTACGCGGGTCGGTCACGCCGAGCACTGTCATCGAGCCGTCGGAGGTGGCCATCACGCCGCCGCCGAGCAGCACAGTGGCCAGCGGCAACGGGATCCGCCGTCGCGCGGCGAGCAGGCCGAACGCGGCCCCCGCGGCGATGCCGGTGGCGTATCCGAGAAACGGGCCCAGACCGGAGCGGCGGTTCGCCGCCTGCTGGTCCTGGCCCAGGTCGACGTGCGTGACGTCGGCCAGCCGCCCGGCCACCGACTCCGGGGTGCTGCTGGCCGGCCGCGCCCGTACCGCCATGTCGAGGTAGGAGACCGCGTTCAGGACGGCGCTGCCGACGGCGCCCGCGATGGCGCCGTCGACAGCGGATGCCACCCTCACTTCGGGTCACCCGGTTCCCGGTTGCCCTTGGGTCCGTAGGCGCGTTCGCCCCGGACGACGCCGCGTTGCCCGCGGTCGTCCTGCAGGATCCGGTTGGCGACCTGGTTGGCCTCCTTGTCCGTGGCGCGCCCGGACTGCTCGACGAGGTCGCGCAGCCGTGCCCGTTGCTTGTCGTACGCGTTGCTTCCCGGACGTGGTCCTGGCATCACTGCCTCCTCGGGTCGCTGTCGGCTGACGAACCCGTCTACCCGCCCGGGCCGGGACCAACCGTGCGCTCAGCCCGGGGTGCGGACGACCGCAACCGGGCACGCGGAGCGGTGCAGGATGCCCTGGCTCACCGAGCCGAGCAGCAAGCCGCTCAGCTCGCCGCGGCCCTGCCGGCCCACCACGACCAGTTGGGCGTCCCGGGACGCCTCGGTCAGCGCCGCGACCGGGCGGGCGTGCACCGCCTCCCGGGTGATCGGCACGTCCGGCCAGCGTTCGGCGATGCCGGCGACCGACTCGGCGAGCAGCCGTTCCTCCTCGCCGGCCTGCGCCGCCCGGCCGCCCGGGCGGGCGTACACGACGCGCAGCGGGGCGCCACGGCAGGACGCCGCCTCGGCGGCGAACTCGACGGCGGCGCGGGACAGCGCGGAGCCGTCCACGCCGGCCACCACCGGGCCGGTGTCGCGGGCCGTGCCCCGGGCGACCAGCACCGGGCACTCGGCGTACGCGGTGACCTGCAGCGCGACCGAGCCGATCACCAGCGAGGCGAACCCGCCGAGTCCCCGGTCGCCGAGCACGATCAGGGCGGCGGTGGGGGACTCGCCGATCAGCACGGCGGCTGCCTCCCCGTCGATGATCTCGCCGGTGATGCGCAGCCCGGACTCCTGCGCCTGGGCCGCGTTTACCGCGTCGGCGACCAGTTGCTCGGCCTGGTGGCGCAGGCCGGCATGCGGCGGCGCCCCGGCCGGAGCGGCCACCGGCACGCCCAGCAGCGGCCAGATGAATCCGTGGACCACCCGCAGGGGCCGGTTGCGGCGGACAGCCTCCCGGGCGGCCAGGAGCACGGCTCGTGTCGCCGGCTCGGAGCCGTCCACCCCGACCACCACGGCCGCGCCGTCAGCGGAGTTCACCCGGTACCTCCTCGTGGCCGACGCTCCCGCGGCCAGTATCGCGGCCGGCGGGACCGGCCCGGGGCGATACCGCGCCGGTCGCCCGGTCGGTACGCTGGCGTGCAGCGCCCACGGGAGGGAGGCCCGTCGATGGATCAGCCGGACGGACCGAGCACCGCCCGCATGATCGACTACTGGCTCGGTGGCCGGCACCACCGTCCGGTCGACGTCGCCGCAGCCGCCGCGTTCGAAGCGGCGTACGGGCCCTGCGCGGCGATCTTCCGCTCGCTGCGCGGCTTCCTGGGCCGGTCCGTGCGGGCCATGGCCGACGAGGGCGTGGACGGCTTCCTGGTCTTCGGCGCGGGCGTGCCCACCTGCGGCAACGTGCACGAGGTCGCGCCGGAGGCGACGGTCCTCTACACCGACGTCGACCCGGAGACGGTCCGGCTCGGCCAGCGCCTGCTCGCCGGCAGTGACCGCGCCGGCTACGGCTACGGTGACGCCACGGACACCGGGACCGTCGACCGGGCGCAGCTGCATCGTTTCGTGCCGGGGTGGGGGAGACGGCCGGTCGGAGTGGTCTTCCTCGGGCTGGCCGCGTTCCTGGACGACGACACGCTCGCCCGTACGCTGGACGAGCTTTACCAGGCGGTCGCGCCGGGCAGCCGGCTGGCGATCGACTTCGACAGCGAGGAGCTGGCCGGGCACCCGCAGGCGCTGGCCATGATGGGCCCGGCGTTCCGGATGCGCGCGCCCGACCGGTTCGCGCCGCTGTTGGGCCGCTGGCGTCCCACTGACGACGGCGTCGTGCCGGTGGCCCGGTGGCGGCTTGAGGGCGAGCCGGAGCAGGTGCCGGACGCGTTCTACGGCGCGCTGGCGCTGCGACCGGCGGACTGAGCCGCGCCGGTCGAGGCGGCCCGTTCGGCTGTCAGAGGCCCTTCGTATGATGTTTGCCCTGTAGCAATAGTCGTCATCGGAGGATGAGCATGCCGGAGGCGTCCGGATCGGTGTCACGTGCCCTGCGCACGGCGCCACCCGACCAGCTGGTGGAGACCGCGGACGCGGTGCTGCGCCAGACGCTCGGGGCCGCGCGGGCGGAGGTGTTCGTCGCCGACTACCGCGCCAGCGGCCTCTGGCCGGTGCTCGACCCGGACCTGCCCGACGGCGGCCCGCTGCCGGCACACACCGTGGCGCAACGCTGCTTCAGCAGCCAGGAGCCGGTCCTGGACATCATCGACGACGGCCGCTGCCGGGCCTACCTGCCGCTGTCGGTGTGGGGGGAGCGGCTCGGCGTGCTGATGGTCGAGCTGCCCGGCGACCCGGACGCGGCCACAGTGGAGGCAGCCCGGGACGCCGCCGGGGAGCTGGCCGTGGCCATCCGCGCGGCCGACCGGGAGACCGACCGGTACCGCCGCGCCCGGCGGCGGGAACGGCTGAGCATGGCCGCGGAGATGCAGTGGGACCTGTTGCCCGGACGCAGCGTGCGGCACGGCGACGCGTTGCTGGCCGGGCAGCTCGAACCGGCGTACACGGTGGGCGGTGACCACTTCGACTGGTCGGTGGACCGCGAACGTCTCACCCTCACCGTGCTCAACGGCACCGGCAGCGGGCTGGCCGCATCGCTGCTCACGTCGATGACTGTGAACGCCATGCGCAACGCCAGGCGTTCCGGCGGCAGTCTGGTCGAGCAGGCGGAGCTGGCCTCGGACACCATCTACTACCAGCACCGGGGCGGCCGGCACGTGGCCACGTTGCTGCTGGAGCTGGACAGCCGCCGGGGCGTGGTGCGGGCGGTGGACGCCGGTTCCCCGCAACTGCTGCGGCTGCGCGGGGGGCGGGTCACCCCGATCGCGCTGGAGCAGCAACTGCCGCTGGGCATGTTCGCCGAGACCCGGTACGACGTGCAGGAGTTCACTCTGGAGCCGGGCGACCGTCTCTTCGTGGTCAGCGACGGGGTGTACGCGGCGGAGCCCGACGGCCAGGAGCCGTACGGCGCCCGGGCCATGGCGCGCGCGATGCGGGCCACTCGGCTGCAGCCGGCGACCGAGGCAGTTGGTACGGTGATGCGCGAACTGCATGCGTACCACGCCGACGCGGATCTCCGTGACGACGCGGTCGTCGTCTGCCTGGACTGGCGCGGTTCCGGCCGGTCCGACGACGTCACGGGGCAGTGATCGGGGCGGCGGAGCGAACACGAGCGGGACGATCGCAGGGGACAGCGGGTGGAGCGACCTCCGAATCTTGCCGCGGCCATCGAGTCGGCTGCGGAGGCGCTCATCGGTGTGCTCGACTCCGCGACCTCACGGCACACCGTCAGCGTCTCACCGACGCAGCTGCGGGTGCTGTCGCTGATCGTGTCCCATCCGGACACCAACGTGAACCGGCTGGCCGAGCTGCTGGACGTGGTCCCGTCGTCGGCGAGCCGGCTCTGTGACCGCCTGGAGGCCGTCGGCCTGCTGCGCCGGGTGGCCGACCCGCGCGACAGGCGAGAGGTGCGGCTGATCCCGACCGCCGCGGCGGAGACGTTGCTGCGCGACCTGCAGGAGCGCCGGCACCTCGCGGTCCAGACGGTGCTCGACCGGATGCCCAGTCGCGCGCAGCACGAGCTGCTGCTGGCGCTCGTGGCGTTCAGCCAGGCCGCCACGGCCGCCGCGCCCCAGGCGGGCTCCGACTCCGCCGCCCGCACCGCCTGATCCCGCCCTTCCATCGCGGCCATCGTCGTCGGAGGTGATGGTCAGCTAGTGTCCTAGGATGCCCAAGCGGTTGTGACGCTCCCCACCGTGACACCGCTGAGCAACGACGCAGCGCGGCCACCGGCCGCAACGGGGGAGCCCGATATAGTGGCAGCGCAACTGAGCGGCCGGTGATCACCGGCCGCGTCGGGGGAGGTCCCAGCCCGGGATCACAGAGGGCGCCGGCGCCTGACCGGCCGGCTACGCGCACGTCCCTCCAGCGGCCGCTCGTCCGGCTGCCGGACGGTGCTGCGAAGGGAGGGTTCGGTGTCGCGTCGGCCGGCTCCAGCGGAGCACCCGGATTCCGGGGATGCCACGGTCGTGGGAGACCGCGTCCTCACGCTGCCCAACCTGATCAGCTTTGTCCGGCTCGTCGGCGTGCCGATCTTCCTGTACCTGTTCCTCGTGGTCGAGGCCGACGTCGCGGCCATCGTGGTGCTCGCCGTGGGCGGCACCAGCGACTGGGTGGACGGCTGGATCGCCCGCCGGCTGGGGCAGGTGAGCCGGCTCGGCGAACTGCTCGACCCGCTGGCCGACCGCCTCTACATCCTGGCCACGCTGCTCGCCTTCACCGCGCGCGAGGTGGTGCCCTGGCAGTTCACCGGGGCGCTGCTGGCCCGTGAGCTGCTGCTGCTGGTCTCCCTCGGGGTGCTGCGCCGCTACGGCTACGGTCCGCCGCCGGTGCACTACGTGGGCAAGACCGCCACCTTCCTGCTGCTGGCGGCGTTCCCGATCCTGCTGCTGGCCGACGCCGCGCCGGGCATCGGCACCGCCGCCGGCGCGATCGGCTGGGGCCTCGCCTGGTGGGGTCTGGTCCTCTACTGGGTCGCCGGCGCGATGTACGTGGTGCAGGCGAGCCGGCTCGTGCGGCGGATGCGGGCGCGGCGCGCGGAGGCGGCGGCATGACCAGGCCGACGTCGGGGGAGGGGGAGAAGGAGCGCGACCCGTCGAGCCGGGTGTACGCGCCGGACTTCCTGACCGAGCTGTTCCGCAATCCGCTGGACCCGGGGTACGGGGACGCGGCGGCACGGCGGGCGGCGGGTCCGGTGTCGCGGGTGCGGCAGGTGCTGGGCCGCCCGGTGAGTCTGCTGGTCCTGGCGGTGATCGGGTTCCTGTTCGCGGTGGCGTACCGGGAGACGATGGCGGAGGAGCCGAGCCGGGCGACGGCGCGGGCGGGGCTGATCGCCGAGATCAAGGGGCGTGAGGCGGAGACCGACCGGTTGACCGAGCGGGCGGAGCAGTTGCGCGAGGAGGTCGGCCGGCAGCGGGACGCGGCGCTGAGCGGTTCGCAGGCGTCCCGGTTGCGCACGCTGGAGGCGGGCACCGGTCTGGCGCGGGTGCGTGGTGACGGCGTGGTGGTGCGGCTGGCCGACGCGACGTCGGATCAGGACGGGGTGACCAGCGGGGACGCTGGTCCGTCCCGGGTGCTGTACTCGGATCTGCAGAAGGTCGCGAACGCGTTGTGGGCGGCGGGCGCCGAGGCGGTGGCGGTGAACGGGCAGCGGTTGACCGCGACGTCGACGATCCGGTCGGCGGGTGAGGCGATCCTGGTGGACTACCGGCCGGTGACGGGTCCGTACGAGGTGCAGGCGATCGGGCCGCGGTCGATGCGGGACCGGTTCAACGAGAGCCGGGCGGCGGCGCTCATGCGTGAGGTGGCGCGGACGACAGGGCTGTCGTTCGGGGTGAAGCGGGCCGACGACCTCACCTTGCCGGCGGCGCCGCAGCCGCGGCTACGCTACGCCGAGCCTTCGGTCAGTCCGAGTCCGCGTCCGTCGGGTTCGAGGGCGGCCGGTTCGTCGAGTCCCGGGTCGTCCGGCCCGGGTGGTTCTTCCAGCCCTTCGGGAGGTGGCCGATGATCGCGGTGCTGGCGTTGCTCGCCGGTGTGGTGCTCGGGGTGTATCTGGACCCCACGGTGCCGGCGGCGTTGCAGCCGTATCTGCCGATCGCGGTGGTGGCCGCGTTGGACGCGGTGTTCGGTGGGGTGCGGGCGAAGCTGGACCGGATCTTCGACGACAAGCAGTTCGTGGTGTCGTTCATCTCGAACGTGCTGGTGGCGGGGCTGATCGTGTACCTGGGTGACCAGTTGGGCGTGGGTGGTCAGTTGTCCACGGGTGTGGTGGTCGTGCTCGGGGTGCGCATCTTCGGAAATGTGGCGGCGATCCGTCGGCACCTGTTCCGGGCGTAGGTTTGTGGCGATGAGTGAGGAACACAGGGAGACGGGGACGGGGTGGCCGCGTCCGGTGGAGCCGGAGCGGCCGTCGGGTCCGGCGGGTGAGCCGGATCCGCGCCCGGACGCGCCCGATCCGGATGAGTTGAGCCCGTTGGCGCCGGTGGAGCCGGAGCCGGCGCCGGACGAGGATCCCGCGGAGCGGGAGGCGGTGCCGGAGTCCGAGCCGGAGCCGGGTGCGGTGGCGCAGCCGTCGCGGGCGCGGCGGTTCTCCTCGGCGGGTCTGATGATCGCGGTGCTGCTGGCGTTGCTGGGTTTCACGCTCGTGGTGCAGTTGAAGACGACGTCGACGGATCCGACGCTCGCGGCGACGCGGGAGGAGGACCTGGTGCGGATCTCGTCGGATCTGGATTCGCGGGAGCGGCGGCTGCGTCAGGACATCGAGGCGTTGGAGGAGAGCCAGCGGCAGTTGCGCTCGGGTGAGCAGGGCCGGCAGGCGGCGTTGGAGGAGGCGACGCGGCGGGCGGACGAGCTGGGCATCCTGGCGGGTACGTTGCCGGCTGTGGGTCCGGGGCTGGAGGTGCGGTTCTCGGGGCCGGCGAAGGCGGTGTCGTCGACGCGGATCCTGGACGCGGTGCAGGAGCTGCGGGGTGCGGGCGCGGAGGCGATGCAGATCCAGGGCGCTGATGGTTCGGCGGCGCGGATCATCGCATCGACGTATTTCGTGGACGGTGCCGACGGTGCTCTGGTGGTGGACGGGCGGCGGCTGACGGGTCCGTTTACGATCATGGTGATCGGGGATCCGGCGACGATGCGTACGGCGTTGAACATTCCTGGCGGGGTGGTCGCATCGGTGCGGGACGGCGGCGGTAACGTGACCTCCGAGGATCGTGAGGTTGTGGAGGTTTCGCAGCTGCACGCGCCGATCAAGCTGGACCACGCCCGGCCGGTTTCCTGACCGGTCGCGGCCGCGCCGGTTTCTCCGGTGCACCGATGACGAAGGACGCAGTTGGTGATTCCTGAGGATCTGCGGTACACCGCCGAGCACGAGTGGGTGGTCGGTGGTGACGGTGGTGTCGTCCGCGTCGGTATCACGCACTTCGCGCAGGACGCTCTGGGCGACATCGTGTTCGTGCAGCTGCCGGACTCCGGTTCGGTGGTGGCGGCGGGCGAGTCGCTGGGCGAGATCGAGTCGACGAAGAGTGTGTCGGAGATCTACGCGCCGCTGAGCGGCACGGTGGCGGCGCGCAACGAGGCGTTGGCCGACACCCCTGAGGTGATCAACACGGATCCGTACGGTGCGGGGTGGTTGGTGGAGATCACTCCGGATGATCCGGCGGCGGTCGAGGGGTTGTTGACCGCTGATGCGTACCGCGAGCTCACCGAGAGCTGAGTTCGTGCTGTTCCGGGCGGCGGCGAGGTTCCGCGCGTCCGGTTGCCCTGCATTTCGGCGCTGGCTAGGCTCGCCCAGTCGACCGAGAACCAATAGTTTGAGCGTTGCGGAATGCGCCTTCCCGGGCACGGGGAGCCAGCCGCCGGGTGTGGTGTTGCCCGGCGGCCAGTCCCGCCATTTCCTGACGCCGACCGAACAGATCCGTGAGGTGGTCCCATGACGCGCCCAGACGACGAGTTCCCCCCGCTCGACGTCACTTCGACGCTCAATCTCGGTTCGCTCGACGAAGTGCTGGAAGGGCCGGACACCGATGTGGTGCCGAGCCGGATGTCCGGTTCTTTGCCGCCGGGTATGGCGTTGCTGGTGGTTCGCCGGGGTCCGAACGCGGGCGCCCGGTTCCTGTTGGATCACGACGTGACGACGAGTGGGCGGCACCCGGACAGTGACATCTTCCTCGACGACGTGACGGTGTCGCGTCGGCACGCGGAGTTCCACCGGGACGGTGGGACTTTCACGGTGCGGGATGTGGGCAGCCTGAACGGCACGTACGTGAATCGTGAGCGGGTCGAGGCGGCGACGTTGAGCAACGGTGACGAGGTGCAGATCGGCAAGTTCCGGGTGGTGTTCATCGCCGGTCCGCGCCCGGAGGGTGAGGCCGGCCGGGGGTGAACGAGCCTGCGGCTTCGACGCCGTCCGGGGCTGGGCGGGCGCCTGCGCTGATGAGTATCGGCGAGGTGCTGGCGCAGTTGCGGCCGGAGTTTCCGGACGTCACGATCTCGAAGTTGCGGTTCCTGGAGGCCGAGGGCCTGGTGGAGCCGCAGCGGACGCCGGCGGGTTATCGGAAGTACGGCTGGGACGATGTGGCGCGGCTGCGGTTCGTGTTGACCGCGCAGCGGGATCAGTATCTGCCGTTGCGGGTGATCCGGGAGCAGTTGGCCCAGTGGGACGGGTCTGGTCCGTCGCCGGGGCGGGGGCGGCCGAATCTGGTGGCTGTGGGTCCGGGTGGTGAGGTGCCGGGCCGGGAGCCGGTGGATTCGGTCGAGTCGTCGGAGGTGCGGCTGGACCGGGCGGGGCTGATCGCTCGTAGTGGCGTGGACGAGTCGACGCTTGCGGAGTTGGAGCGGCTGGGCGTGCTGGTGTCGGATCCGCCGGGGTGGTACGACGCGGACGCGTTGATCATCGCGAGTGCGGTGGCGGGTCTGGCGGCGTACGGGTTGGAGCCTCGGCACCTGCGGGCGTACCGGTCGGCGGCGGATCGTGAGGCCGGTCTGTTCGCGCAGTTGGTGGCGCCGTTGGCGCGGCAGAGTGATCCGGCGGCGCGGGCTCGTGCGGCGGAGACGGCGCGGGAGCTGGTGGCGTTGTCGCAGCGGTTGCACGCGGCGTTGGTGCGGGTGGGGCTGCGGTCGACGTTGGGCCGGTGAGGTCGTCGGTGAAGGGCCGGGTGTCGTGGACGCCCGGCCCTTCGTCGTGGGTGGCGCGGAAAGATCTGGCCGGAGGAGCGTGTCGTAGGCTTGCCGGGGTAAGCCCCTCCGGCGAGGCGTGGTGCACGTAGCGTGTGGGACCCCCGTGTCCTGGTCCGTGTACCGTGCAGGGAAGGGCGCGGTGCATGGTGACGACGACACGGAGGCGGCGGTGCGCGAGCTGAGCGTGGTCGGAGTTCGGGTGGAGTTGCCCAGCAACCAGCCGATCGTCCTGCTGCGGGAGGTCGAAGGGGACCGCTATCTGCCGATCTGGATCGGCGCGGTCGAGGCGACGGCGATCGCTTACGAGCAGCAGGGGGTCAAGCCGGCCCGGCCGTTGACGCATGATCTTCTGCGGGATGTGCTGGCGGCGTTGCAGGCGCCGTTGCGGGCGGTGGAGATCACCGAGTTGAAGGACAACGTGTTCTACGCGGATCTGCTGCTGGGTGACGGGGTGCGGGTGTCGGCGCGGCCGAGTGACTCGATCGCGTTGGCGTTGCGGGTCGGCGCTCCGATTCGTTGTGCGGAACAGGTCCTCGGCGAGGCGGGGATCGTGATCCCGGACGAGCAGGAGGACGAGGTGGAGAAGTTCCGGGAGTTCCTGGACCAGGTGCGTCCGGAGGACTTCGCGGGTTGAGGTGTTCCCGGCCGGGTGGCCGGGGTCGGCGGCGGCGGTTGTCACTGTGGGTGACGGCTGGCCGCCGTGTGTGGTGTTGCGGGGCGGTCGCGCGGCGTGTCGCGGTGTCTCCTGCGGGTGAAGGACGGGCGGCGGCGATAGGGTTGCCGTGTCGAGGGGTGCTCGTGACGGGGAGTCGGCGCGGCACCGCCACGGGCGCGGGGAGGTTGGTCCGGATGCACGAGCCGCGGGATCCTGGTCCGGGTGCGGAGCAGCAGGCGGGTGTGGGGCCTGAGTCGGTCGGTGACGGTGAGGTCGGCTATCGGGGTGTGACCGCGTGTTCGGCGGTGGGCATCAGTTACCGGCAGTTGGACTACTGGGCGCGTACGGCGCTCGTGGTGCCGAGTGTGCGGGACGCTTCGGGTTCGGGGACGTCGAGGTTGTACTCGTTCCGCGACCTGGTGGTGTTGAAGGTCGTGAAGCGGCTGTTGGACGCCGGGGTGTCGTTGCAGAACATCCGCAAGGCGATCGAGGCGTTGCGGTCGCGTGGGGTGGATGATCTGGCGGGCATCACGTTGATCTCCGACGGGACGACTGTGTACGAGTGCCGGTCGCCGGAGGAGGTCGTCGACCTGTTGCAGGGCGGCCAGGGCGTGTTCGGCATCGCGATCGGCGGGGCGTTCAAGGAGATCCAGGGTTCGTTGTCGCATCTGCCGGGGGAGCCGGTGGGTGGGCAGGAGCCGGTTGCGCCGGTAGCGGAGCCGGAGTCGGATGCGGTGGGTGACGAGCTGGCGGCGCGCCGGGCGCGGCGCCGAGCCGGGTGACCTGCGTCGCGTCTCGTTGACGAGATCGCGCCGCGCCCGAAAAGGGTGCGGCGCGATTCGTGTTTTGGTGACGGGGTGTGCTGTGTGGTGGCCGGGCGGGTCCGGTCCGCTGGGTGGGCGCGGCCCGGTCGGTGTATCCGCAGGTCGCGGCGGGTCGGTGCGCGATGTCCGAAAGGGACCGTACGCGTCGCGGGTTCACCAGGGGTGTTGAGCTGGCTGCGGTGTGTTCATCGGATTCGCCGCGGTTGTTGACTGTCCGTAGTTGACGGTTCTCGGGATTAAGACAGGGGCGGCGTCAAGCCTGGTGGCGGGCGCGCTATCGTCCGTTCCGGTCGTCGGCGTGTCGGCGTCACGGTGGAACGCTGCGTGACGCCGCGCCGGACGGCAAGCCCCTGACGCGGCGCTGCCCGCGGACCCCTGGTGGAAGGACCGAGCATGACGGTGACGAGCGAGACCACCCCGATCTCCCACTACGAGCGCATCGGCGGCGCGGCGGCGGTGAAGGCCGCTGTGGAGTTGTTCTACGACAAGGTGCTGGCCGATCCGGATCTCGCGGGCTACTTCACCGAGGTGGACATGGTGGAGCAGCGGCGGCACCTGGCGTTGATGCTGACGGTGGTGCTGGGTGGGCCGAACGAGTACGCCGGCCGTGGGCTGGCCGAGGCGCACCAGCCGCTGAACATTCCGGGTGAGCACTACGCGAAGGTCGGTGAGCACTTGACGGCGACGCTCGTGGAGCTGGGCGTGCCGGCCGACGTGATCTCCGACGTGCAGGTCGTGCTGGGTCAGGTGCGCGATCAGGTCGTGTCGGCGGGGGATGCCTGAGCGTGGACGCGGCACGGCTGAAGCAGAGTTGGTCCCTGGTCGCCGCGCACGGCGACCAGGTGCCGCTCTACTTCTATTCGACGCTGTTCCTGGCGCATCCGGAGACCCGGCAGATGTTCCCGACGAACATGGCCGGGCAGCGGGATCGTCTGGTGGCGGCGCTGGGGCACGTGGTGTCCCACGTGGACCAGGTGGACCGGCTGGTCGGGTTCCTGCGGGACCTGGGCGCGGATCACCGGAAGTTCGCGGTGCGCGCCGAGCACTATCCGGCGGTGGGCGAGGCGCTGCTGGCGACGTTGCGGCATTTCTGCGGCGAGGCGTGGACCGAGGAGCTGGCCGCCGACTGGACCGCGGCGTACGGCCTGGTGGCCCAGGTGATGACCGACGGCGCGCAGGCGGCAGAGTCGCATTCGCCGCCGTGGTGGGTGGCTGAGGTGCTGTCGCATGAGCAGCGCACGTTCGACGTGGCGGTGCTGACGGTCCGCCCGCAGTATCTGCTGCCGTTCGCGCCGGGGCAGTCGATCGGGGTGTCGCATCCGGCGGTGCGGTCGTGGCGGTACTACTCGCCGGCGAACGCGCCGCGTCCGGACGGCACGGTGGAGCTGCATGTGCGGGCCGCGCCGGGTGGTGTGGTGTCCTCGCGTCTGGTGTACGGGTGCGCGGCCGGTGACCGGATCCATCTGGCGTCGCCGGTGGGTGACCGGTTGACGCTGTGGCAGGCGGGGTCGTCGGATCTGCTGCTGTTGGCCGCGGGCACCGGCTGGGCGCCGGTGAAGGCGCTGGTGGAGCAGGTCGCGGCGGAGGGTTCGGGCCGGCGGGTCGATCTGTATGTGGGGGCCCGGTCGCGGACGGAGTTCTACGACAGCGAGGCGATCGACAAGTTGGCGGCGACGCATCCGTGGCTGCGGGTGTCGTACGTGGCCGGAACGGATCCGCAGCGGCCGGGGGAGATGGTGCGGCTGGCCGACCGGGTGCTGGCCGACGGGGACTGGCGGTCGAGGCACGTGTACGTGTGCGGGTCCGACGAGATGGTCGGTGACTCGGTGGCGGCGCTGGTCGCGGCCGGTTACCAGCCGGGCCAGGTGCACCACGAGGGTTTCGGCAAGCACTGGTACGGCCCGTCCTGGCGGACGGCCGGTTCCGAGGGAACTGAGGTGATCCGGTGAGCGCGAGGAGTGAGCCGGTGTTGCGAGCCCCGCAGTCGCGAACAGAGGTGATCCGGTGAGCGCGAGCCCGATCAGCAGCTATGACGCGCAGCACGTGTCGGGTCCGGTGCAGGTGCGGCTGACCGCGGACCGGGTGCGCCGGTGGGAGTTCGGGTCGGCGGCGTTCACCCGGCGCGGGTACGACCCGGCCGACGTGGACCGGTTCCGGTTGCAGGTGGCCGACGAGCTGGATCTGCTGGCGGCGCAGGCGGGGGACCTGCGGGCGGAGAACGAGCGGCTCAACGACCATTTGGAGCTGCACCGGCACGGGGTGATCCCGAGCGCGGAGAAGGTGGCGGCGCCGGCGGCGAAGGAGGTCAACCTGCTGTCGGCGGCGCAGCGGGAGGCCGAGCAGATCATCGCGCAGGCGCACGACTACGCGCGCCGGGTGGCCGAGTACGCCCGTACGCAGTACGAGAGCTACATGCGGGCGGCGGCGGAGGAGGCGAAGCAGGAGGCCGAGCGGGCGGTGGCGGAGTACCGCAGCGCCGCCGGTGGCAGCTTCGACGACTCGGTGGCGACGCGGGAGGCGCTGCGGATCTTCGGCGAGATGATGATCTCCCACATGCAGGCGGCGGCCCGGCATCTCGACGACGGCAGTGAGCAGTTGGCGCGCACGATGGAGCGGATCTCCCGGGAGCTGCCGCCGGCTGGTGGCGGCGCGCCGCAGCCGGCGTTGCCTCGCCACCAGCGGTGACCGTACCGCCCGGCCTGCCGCGCGGGCGGGCCGGGCGGTGCGGGTCCGGTGGGTCAGTCGGTGACGGCTTTGATCGCGTCGGCGATGGGGGTGTCGCCGCCGACGAGTTCGAGGGTGTGCCCGGCGGTGCCGGGGGCGTAGAGCAGGGCCAGCAGCACGCGGGCCACGTCGGCGCGGCTGATCGCGCCGCCGCCGGCGTGCCGGGCCAGCGTGATGCGGCCTTCGGGTTCGTCGTCGGTGAGCCGGCCGGGCCGCAGGACCGTCACGTCGAGGTCCCGGCCGGTGACGTCGTCCTCGGCGGCTTTCTTGGCCCGCAGGTACGCCGCCCACACCTCGTCGGTGCCTTCGGTTGGCGCGTCGTCCACGCCCATGGAGGAGACCAGCAGGTAGCGGCGGACTCCGGCGCGTACGGCGGCGTCGGCGAGCAGCACCGCGGCGCCGCGGTCGACGGTGTCCTTGCGGGCGGCGCCGCTGCCCGGTCCGGCGCCGGCGGCGAACACGACGGCGTCGGCGCCGGCCAGGTGCGCGGCGAGGGTGTCGACGTCTGTGTGTTCCAGGTCGCAGACGACCGGTTCGGCGCCGGCGGCGCGCAGCGCGGCGGCGTGGTCGGGGTTGCGGATGAGTCCGAGCGCGGTGTCGCCGCGTCCGGCCAGTTCCCGCTCCAGCAGTTTGGCGATCTTTCCGTGTCCTCCGGCGATGACGACGCGCATGCGATCAACGTAGCCCGGTCCGGCGCGCCCCGCCGGGCGACCGGGTGAGCGGGTGGGAGGTACGGGGGTCGGCGAGGGACCATGGACGGGTGAGTGAGGCGTTCGAGGCGTTGACGCGGCTGGTGGCCGCCGGGGACGTGGTGGTGCTCAGCGGCGCGGGCCTGTCCACCGAGTCGGGCATCCCGGACTACCGGGGGCCCAGCGGCGCGGCGCGCCGGCACACCCCGATGACGTACCAGGTGTTCACCCGGGATCCGTTGGCGCGGCGGCGGTACTGGGCTCGCAGCCATCTGGGCTGGCAGACGATCGCGCGGGCGGCGCCGAACGACGGGCACCGGGCGGTGGCCCGGTTGCAGGACGCCGGACTGCTCGGCGGGATCATCACCCAGAACGTCGACGGGCTGCACACCGCGGCCGGCGCGACCGGGGTGATCGAGTTGCACGGGCGTCTCGACGAGGTGACGTGCCTGGACTGCGGCAACGCCACCGGCCGCGAGGAGCTGCACCGGCGCCTGTCCGAGGCGAATCCGGGCTTCGACGCTCAGGTGGCGCACGTCAACCCCGACGGCGACGTGGACCTGCCCGACGAGGCGGTGACCGGGTTCCGCATCGTCGACTGCGGCCTCTGCGGCACCGGCATGCTGAAACCGGATGTGGTGTTCTTCGGCGAGACGGTGCCCGCGCCGCGGGTCGCGGACTGTTTCGCGCTCGTGGAGCGGGCCCGGGCGTTGCTGGTGCTCGGCTCGTCGTTGACGGTGATGTCGGGGCGGCGGTTCGTGCTGCGCGCGGCCCGTCACGGCATCCCGGTGGCGATCGTCAACCAGGGCGTCACCCGCGGCGACGGGTACGCGACGCTGCGCCTGGACGCGCCGCTGGGCGCCACCCTGAGCGCGCTGGCCGACCGGTGCGCGGCGGCCCCGGCGCCGGTGTGATCAACAACCCTGGGACATGAGCCGGAAACGCGGCCGCTGGTAGCGTTGGGGGTGCCGGTACCACCCACGTGGGAGAGACCGTCGACCCGACGGCGCCGAAGGGGCAGATTCTCCCCGGAACCTCTCAGGCAAAAGGACCACGTGGGCAGGCGCTGTGGAGCGCGTCAGCGCGACTCAGGGGGAGGCCGATCCGTCGACCTCGCCCCACAAGGAGCGCAGCGCATGACCGCAGAGCAGTTCGCCGACCGGCACATCGGCCCCGGCCGCGACGACGAGCGCCGGATGCTGGAGGCCGTGGGGTACAGCTCCGTCGACGAGCTGATGGACGCCGCGATCCCCGAGGTGATCCGCTGGCACGGCACGCTGGACCTGCCGGCGCCGGCGAGTGAGCGGGAGGCGATCGCCGAGCTGCGCGCCCTGGCCGCCCGCAACACCGTCGCCGTGTCCATGATCGGCCTGGGTTACCACGGCACGCACACCCCGGCGGTGATCCGCCGCAACGTGCTGGAGAACCCCGCCTGGTACACCGCGTACACGCCGTACCAGCCGGAGATCAGCCAGGGCCGGCTGGAGGCGCTGCTGAACTTCCAGACCATGGTCACCGACCTGACCGGGCTGGCCACCGCGAACGCGTCGATGCTCGACGAGGGCACCGCCGCGGCCGAGGCCATGACCCTCGCGCGCCGGGCATCCAAGAGCAAGAGCCCGGTGTACGTGGTGGACGCCGACGCGCTGCCGCAGACCGTCGCGGTGATCACCAGCCGCGCCGAGCCGCTCGGCATCGACGTGCGCGTGGTCGACGTCGAGCGCGACGAGCTGCCGGCGGAGTTCTTCGGGCTGCACCTGCAGTACCCGGGCGCGTCCGGGGCGGTCCGCGACCACCGGGCGCTGGTCGAGGCGGCGCACGGGGCAGGCGCGCTGGTGACAGTCGCGGCGGACCTGCTGGCGTTGACGCTGCTGCGCCCGCCGGGCGAGATCGGCGCCGACATCGCCGCCGGCACCACGCAGCGGTTCGGCGTACCGATGGGCTTCGGTGGGCCGCACGCCGGTTACCTGGCGGTGCGTTCGGGTCTGGAGCGGATGCTGCCCGGCCGCCTCGTCGGGGTGTCCCGCGACGCCGACGGCAACCCGGCGTACCGGCTGGCGTTGCAGACCCGCGAGCAGCACATCCGCCGGGAGAAGGCGACCAGCAACATCTGCACCGCGCAGGTGCTCCTCGCCGTGATGGCCGGCATGTACGCCGTCTACCACGGCCCGGACGGGCTGCGGGCCATCGCCCGGCGTACCCACGAGGCGGCGGCGCGGCTCGCGGCCGGGCTGCGCGCCGGCGGCGTCGACGTGGCCGACGTGCCGTTCTTCGACACCGTCACCGCTGTCGTGCCGGGTCGCGCCGCCGACGTGGTGGCGGCCGCGGCGGAGCGCAACGTGAACCTGCGGCTGGTCGACGCCGACCGGGTCGGCATCTCCTGCGACGAGACCACCACCGGCGCACACCTGCGGGCGGTGTGGGCGGCGTTCGGCGTCGACGGGTTCGACGGCGACGTCGACGCAGGCCTGCCGGACGGCCTGGCGCGCACGTCGGGCTTCCTCACCCACCCGGTGTTCCACAGCCACCACTCGGAGACGGCGATGCTGCGTTACCTGCGCCGCCTGGCCGACTTCGACTACGCGCTGGACCGCGGCATGATCCCGCTGGGGTCGTGCACGATGAAGCTCAACGCCACCACCGAGATGGAGCCGATCACCTGGCCGGAGTTCGCGCACCTGCACCCGTTCGCGCCGGACGAGCAGACCGCCGGGTACCGGGAGCTGATCGCGCAGCTGGAGGGCTGGCTGGCCGAGGTCACCGGCTACGACGCGGTCAGCGTGCAGCCCAACGCCGGGTCGCAGGGTGAGCTGGCCGGGCTGCTGGCGATCCGCGCCTACCACCGCGAGCGCGGCGAGGCCCACCGCGACGTGTGCCTGATTCCGTCGTCGGCGCACGGCACGAACGCCGCGTCGGCGGTCATGGCCGGCATGCGGGTCGTGGTGGTCGGCTGCGACGCCGACGGCAACGTCGACCTGGTCGACCTCGACGCGAAGATCGACAAGCACCGGGACGCGCTCGCCGCGATCATGGTGACGTACCCGTCGACGCACGGCGTGTACGAGACCGGCATCGCCCAGTTGTGCGCGAAGGTCCACGACGCCGGCGGTCAGGTGTACGTCGACGGCGCGAACCTCAACGCGCTGGTCGGGTTCGCCAAGCCGGGCCGGTTCGGGGCGGACGTGTCGCACCTGAACCTGCACAAGACGTTCTGCATTCCGCACGGCGGCGGCGGCCCCGGCGTCGGGCCGGTGGCGGTGCGTTCGCATCTGGCGCCGTTCCTGCCCGGTGACCCGCTCGGTGCGCGCGCCGACGGTCGGCCGGCGATCTCGGCGGCGAATCACGGGTCGGCGGGGATCCTGCCGATCCCGTGGGCGTACCTGCGGATGATGGGCGCCGACGGGCTGGCCCGCGCCACCGGCGTGGCGGTCCTGGCGGCGAACTACGTGGCGGCGCGGCTGCGCGCGCACTTCCCGGTGCTGTACGCCGGCAACAAGGGCCTGGTCGCGCACGAGTGCATCCTGGACCTGCGTCCGCTGACCAAGGCCACCGGTGTGAGCGTGGACGACGTGGCGAAGCGGCTGATCGACTACGGCTTCCACGCGCCGACCATGTCGTTCCCGGTGGCCGGGACGTTGATGGTGGAGCCGACCGAGAGCGAGGACCTGGCCGAGCTGGACCGCTTCTGCGACGCGATGATCGCGATCCGGGCGGAGATCGACGAGGTCGGCTCGGGGGAGTGGCCGGCGGGGGACAACCCGCTGTCCAACGCGCCGCACACTGCGGCGATGGTGTCCGCCGACGAGTGGCCGCACCCGTACCCGCGGTCGGTGGGCGCCTACCCGGCGGGGGTGGAGCGGGCGGGCCGGTACTGGCCTCCGGTGCGGCGCGTCGACGGCGCGTACGGCGACCGGAACCTGGTCTGCTCGTGCCCCGCGCCGGAGGCGTTCGAGGACTGAGCGGCTGACGCCGGGGCGGTGGACTGTCGCCGCCCCGGCCGGGGCGCCGGCCGGTCAGGGCCGGCGCGTACGCTCACTGACGCTGCGTGATCGCTCAGGCGACGAGGGCGTGGCGGGCCGGACCCCGGTGCGGGGCGATGGTGCGCCCGTCGGGGAGCAGCTCACCGGTGTCCTCGAAGACGATGACGCCGTTGCAGAGCAGGCTCCAGCCCTGCTCAGGGAAGCAGGCAAGGACGCGGGCGGCCTCACGGTCGGTCGCGTCGGCGGAGGGGCAGGTGGGCTGGTGCTGACACATCGGGTTCTCCGGACTGTGGGGGCACTGTGTCATGGTTCACATGACCAGTGACGCACAGTACCAAGGAAAACTGAGCGGCAACGAGCAAGGATGTGTCTTGTTCACCCAGAATGGGCTGAACGGATGACCCGTAAGGGCCCGGACGTCGTGGAAGCGCTCCCACAGGTGGAGGTCGATGTTCCCGGCGCGCCGCCCGGATGCCGCCGCCGGCTGATCGAGACAGCCCGCCTGCACTGGTCGATCGGCGACGGCGGCGACCCCGCCGACCTGGCACAACGCTTCCTCGCCGCGCACGGCATCACCCGTGACGACCTGTCCCGCCCCGGCCGCCACGACCCGGATGCCGCGGTGTGCGGCGCGGCGCTGTACCTGTCCGCCGCCGCCGGCGCGTACGCGCTCGGCGTGTCGCCCGGCGCGCCGAGCCCCGCGCCGACGCTGCCCGACCTGGTCGTGGTCGTCTACCACCACACCGACCGGCCCGCGCCGCCCTTGCGCCCGGCCCTCGCGCGATGGCGGCTCGGGCCGTGGCGGGACAGCTGGACCCCGGCCGCGCACGCCGCCGCCGTCGACGCGGTCCGCGCCGCCATCGCCCGCGGCGACGTCTACCAGACCAACCTCGTCGGGCACGCCGCCGCCGCGTACACCGGCGACCCGCTGCCGACGCTGGCCCGCCTCGCCGCGCTGCCCGGCGCCCGCTACGGCGGCACCCTGCACGGCCCCGGCTGGGCGCTCGGCTGCGCCTCCCCGGAGACCCTCGTCGCGGTCGAGCGCGGCCGGCTGGTCACCCGCCCGATCAAGGGCACCCGCCCGGCCACCCCCGCCGGGCGCCGCGACCTGCTCGCCTCGGCCAAGGAACGCGCCGAACACGTCATGATCGTCGACCTGGAACGCAACGACCTCGCCCAGGTGGCCCGTACCGGCTCGGTGCGCGTCGACGAGCTGTTCGCCGTACGCCGCTGGTGTGACCTGTGGCAGGCGGAGTCCACGGTGTCCGCGGCGCCCGCCGACGGCCTCGGCCTGGCCGACCTGCTGCGCGCGCTGTGCCCCGGCGGCTCGGTCACCGGCGCCCCGAAACGCGCCGCGCTGGCGCGCATCGCCGCGCTGGAGCCGGTCGGACGCGGCGCGGGCATGGGCGCGCTCGGCTGGGTCGGGCCGGACCGGCTCGACCTGGGCCTGACCATCCGCACCGCCGCCGCGGACGGGCGACGGCTGCACCTGTGGGCCGGCGGCGGCATCACCTGGGACAGCGACCCGGCCGCCGAGGTCGCCGAGGCCGCCGCCAAGGCCGCCCCGATCCGCGCCCTGCTCGCCGCCTGACCGTCGGCCCGGCCGCCCATGGCGGCTCAGGCGGCGGGGCCGGGCGTGGCGGCGAACGCGTCCAAGGCCGCCACCACCCGCTCGCTGATGCCGTGTCCGCCGCCGTGACCGCCGGACTCCACGATCTCCAGCCGCGCGTCCGGCCAGTCCCGGGTCAGCAGCCACGCGATGTCCGGCGGGCCGCTGACGTCCAGCCGCCCCTGCACCAGCACCCCGGGGATGCCGGCGAGCCGGCCGGCGTCGCGCAGCAGTTGCCCGTCGGGCAGGAAACCCCGGTTGGCGAAGTAGTGGGTCACCAGCCGGGTGAACCCGTACCGGAACACCGGGTCGGCGAACCGGGGAGCCGGCGCGTACCCGCCGGCCAGGGACACGTGCACGTCCTCCCAGTCGCACCAGTCGCGCGCGGCCCGCTCCCGCACCGCCGGGTCCGGGTCGTCGACCAGCCGGGCGTACGCGGCGGACAGGTCACCGTCGCGGTCGGCCTCGGGCACGCCGTCGCGGAAGCGCGCCCACTCCTGCGGGAACACCCGCCCGATGTCCCGGGTCACCCACTCGATCTCCCGGCTGGTGTTGGCGACCACGCTGAACAGCACCAGCGCGCTCACCCGACCCGGGTGGTGCTGCGCGTACGCCAGCGCCAGCGACGACCCCCACGACGCGCCGCACAGCAGCCACCTGTCGATCCCCAGGTGTACGCGCAGCAGCTCCATGTCGGCCAGTAGATGAGCAGTGGTGTTCACCGACAGGTCGGTGGCCGGGTCCGACGCCGGGGGAGTGCTGCGCCCGCAGCCGCGCTGGTCGAACAGCACGATCCGGTAGGCGGCCGGGTCGAAAAGCCGCCGCCACGACGCGCCCGCCCCGGAGCCGGGGCCGCCGTGCACCACCAGCGCCGGACGGCCGTCCGGATTGCCGCACGTCTCCCAGTACACGTGCTGCCCGTCGCCGGCTTCCAGCATGCCCTGCGCGTACGGTTCGATCGGCGGATACATCAGCGGCCTCCCCAGACAGATACAACAGCGCTGTTATATTAGTGGACGTGACCGCCCCCGACCGCGACGCCCTCGGCACCCTGCTGCGCCACGTCCTGGACGTCCTCGACGGCGACGTCGCCGCCGTCCACCACCGGCTCGGCCTCACCGACTACCGGCCCCGCTACTCACCAGTCGTGCGCGCGCTCGTCGCCGACGGGCCGCTGCCCATCCGCGACCTCGCCACCCGCGTCGGCGTCACCCACTCCGCCGCCAGCCAGACCGTCGCCCAGATGCGCCGCGCCGGCCTCGTCGACCTCAGTCCCGGCGCCGACGCCCGCCACCGCATCGTCACCCTCACCGACCGCGCCCGCGCCCTGCTGCCCGCCGTCGAAGCCGAATGGGCCGCCACCACCGCCGCCATGCGCCACCTCGACACCGAACTACCGGTGCCACTCGCCGACGAGCTGTACGCCGTCCTCGACGCGCTACGCCGCCGCCCCCTGCGCGACCGCATCGCCGACACCGGCCTGCTCGACACCCCACCGGACACCGGAAACCGGTAAGCAACGGATAGCCTTCCGGACATGACTATGCGCCCGATCCGGATCATCGGCGACCCCGTCCTGCGCACCCCCAGCGAACCCGTCACCAGCTTCGACGCCGAACTACGCGCCCTCGTCGAAGACCTGATGGACACGCTGCTCGGCGCGCCCGGCCGCGCCGGCGTCGCCGCACCCCAGATCGGCGTCAACGCCCAGGTGTTCGTCTACGACGCCGACGGCCACCGCGGTCACATGATCAACCCAACCCTGGAGGTGTCCGACGAACTCCAGGACGACGACGAGGGCTGCCTGTCCATCCCCGGCCTGTACTTCCCGACCCCCCGCGCGCTGCACGCCACCGCCCACGGCTACGACCAGCACGGCGAGCCGCTCACCATCACCGGCAGCGGCTTCCTCGCCCGTGCCCTGCAACACGAGACCGACCACCTGCGCGGCCGCCTCTACGTCGACACCCTGCGCGGCGACACCCGCCGACGGGCCCTGCGCGAGATCCGCGCCGGCCGGTTCGACTCACCCAGCCGCGGCCGCTGACGTCAACGCGCACTCGGTGAACCCGGCCACCCGGGAAAACCCCAACCGCTCGTACAGGCGCACCGCCGCCGCGTTGTCCGCCCGCACGTTCAACGTCACATGATCCACCGACGCGCGCAGCCGGGCACACAACGCAGCCACCACCCCCGCGCCCAGACCACGACCCCGCACGTCCGGATGCGTCGTCACGTTCCCCAGCGCCGCCACCCGCCACCGCGGCGAGAACACGTGCACCCCCGCCACCGCCACCAGCCGGCCACGCTCGCGCACCCCCACGTACTGGCCCGTCTCCAGCATCCGCGCGTCGAACCAGTTCCCCGGATACGCCACCGCGTACAACCCGGCCAGCTCCGCCGCGTCCGCCGGCCCCAACGGCTCACCCACCGCCGGCACCGCCGCCAACCGGCCCGGATCGGTCAACGCCATCCGGTGATGCGCCGCCGCCTCCGACACCACGAACCAGCGGCCCAGCGTCGCCTCCAGACCGGGGGACAGGTGCGCCCACATCCGCGCCGGCAACACCGGCGCCGCCTCCGCCAGCAACCCAGCCAGCCCCGCCACCCGATCCGGCGCCGCGAACGCCAGCAACGTCGGCAACTCCACCCCGTGATACAGCAACACCACCTGGTCGCCACGCCGGAACCACGACGTGTACGGCCAGAAGAAATCGTCCAGATCACCCAACTGGTACGCGTGCAACACCGGATCCCGGCCCAGCAGACCCGCCAGAACCGCCCGATCGTGCTCCGCCCGCACCGCCACCGCGATCAGCCCGCCACCCACTGGTCGTAACCCAACCGGACCACCAACGCCAGCACCACCACCAGCAGCACCACCCGCACGAACCCGGCACCCCGCCGCAACGCCATCCGCGCGCCCACCGCCGCCCCCACCACGTTGCACACCGCCATCGCCGCACCCAGCGCCCACCACACGTGCCCGGTCAACCCGAACACCACAAGCGCACCCAGATTCGTCCCCGCGTTGACCACCTTCGCCATCGCCGACGCGTGCACGAAATCCGAACCCAGAATCGCCGTGAACGCCAACACCAGGAACGTCCCCGTACCCGGCCCGATCAACCCGTCGTACAGAGCGATGCCCAACCCGGCCACCGCCACCGCCACCACCACCCGCCTCGGCGTCCGCCGCGGCGACGACACCACACCCAGCGACGGCCGCGCCAGCACGAACACCGCCACCGCCACCAGCACCACAAGCACCACCGGCCGGTACGCGCTGCCCGGCACCGCACCCGCCAACGCCGCACCCAACCCCGCCGTCACCACCGCCAACCCCGCCGCCGGACCCGCCACCGCCCAGTCCAGCTTCGTCCGCCGCGCATACGTCACCGCCGCCGTCGACGTACCGAAGATCGCCGCCAGCTTGTTCGTGCCCAACGCCGTCGCCACCGGCACACCCGGCGCCGCCACCAGCAACGCCGGCAACAACAACAGGCCACCGCCACCCACCACCGCGTCCACCCACCCGGCGACAAGGGCAGCGGTCAGCAACGTCGTCAACGACAGGGCATCCACCGCCGCATTCTGCCCACCCCGCCACCAGCGACAAGGCCACCTGTGGCCAGCCTCACCGGCCCCGGCGACGCCGCAACCACACACCCACCGAAGCCACCGCCACGAACACCAGCATCGAACAGCACAACAGTCTCAGCACCCGGCAAGACTGCCACGACGACGTAGGGTGTCCAGGTGCGCCTGGCCACCTTCAACCTGCTGCACGGCCGATCACTCACCGACGGACTCGTCGACCCCGACCGGCTCACCGCCGCCGTCACCGCCCTCGACGCCGACGTCCTCGCCCTCCAGGAAGTCGACCGCGACCAGAGCCGCAGCGGCAAACTCGACCTCACCGCCCTGGCCGCCCGCGCCCTGCACGCCGACCACCACCGCTTCGCCGCCGCCGTCGTCGGCACCCCCGGCGAACAGTTCCGCCCCCTCACCCACGACGACGACGGCCACGGCGAACCCCTCTACGGCATCGGCCTGATCAGCCGCCACCCCGTCCGCTCCTGGCAGGTCACCCGGCTACGCGCCGCCCCCGTCCGCTCACCCATCTACGCGCCCGGCCCCGGCGGCGGCCTCATCCTGCTCCGCGACGAACCCCGCGTCGTGCTCGCCGCCGTCCTCGACACCCCCCACGGCCCTCTCACCGTCGCCGCCACCCACCTGTCCTTCGTCCCCGGCTGGAACGCCTGGCAGCTACGCCGCGTCGTCCGCGCCCTGCGCACCCTGCCCGCGCCCCGGATCCTGCTCGGCGACCTCAACCTGCCCGCCGGACCCGCCGCCGCGCTCACCCGCTGGCGACCCCTGGCCCGCCGCCCCACCTACCCGGCCGGGCAACCCCGCGTCCAACTCGACCACATCCTCGCCGACCGGCACGCCCTCGACCGGCTCCCACCCGTCACCGCCGTGCACACCCCGCTGGCCACCATCTCCGACCACCGGCCCCTCGTCGTCGACCTCGGCTGACGCTCAACCCAGACCGCTCTGCCGCCGAGCCGCCTCCACCGCGTTACGGAACAACATCGCCACAGTCGTCGGACCCACCCCGCCCACACGCGGCGTGATCGCGCCCGCCACCTCGGCACACGACTCGTCCACGTCCGGCAGCAACCGCCGCCCCTCGTACCGCACCCCACCACCGACTACCACCGCACCCGGACGCACATGCTCCGGCCGCACGATCCCCGGCACCCCCGCCGCCGCCACCAAAATCTCCGCCCGCAGCGTGTACCGCGGCCAGTCCGCCACCCCCGTGTGCACCACGGTCACCGCCGCGTTCGCCGTCGGCCGCTTCTGCGCCAGCAACATCGCCAACGGCCGACCCAACGTCGCACCCCGGCCCAGGATCACCACCTCCCGGCCCGCCACCGGCACACCGTGAAACGCCAGCAACGCCTCGATCCCCGCCGGCGTACACGGCAACGGACCCGGCAACCCCAACGCCAGCCGGCCCATGTTCACCGGATGCATCCCGTCCACGTCCTTGTCCGGATCCAGCTCCGCCAACGCCCGGTCGTAGTCCAGATGCCCCGGGATCGGGTACTGCACCAGCACCCCGTGCACCGTCTTGTCCGCGTTGAAATCCGCCAGCACCGCGTGCAGATCCGCCTGCGACGCCGACGCCGGCAGATGCACGTGCGGCGACACGAAACCCAGCTCCGCCGCCTGCCGTTGCTTGATCCGGATATAGCCCGCGCTCGCGTCGTCGTCACCCACCAGCACCGTCGCCAGCGCCGGCGTCACCCCCGCCGCGCGCAGCTCCACCACCGACGCGGCGACCTCCGACAACACCCGCTCCGCCACCGGGCCACCCGGCAACAACCGCGCAGAAGACATACGACACCTCGCCCGCAGAGGCCCAGGCGGTCGACCCCCACGACGAGCTCCCCGATGGTTCACCCATCCCCGTGCCGCCAGTCGCGTTCCCCCTCAGCCTGCCACAGCCTCCGCCGCCACCGCATCCACCACCGCCTGCCACCCCGGCAACGCCGCCAGCAACGCGTCCGCCCGCCGCCGCCGATCCGCCGCCGACGCCACCCCCAGATCCGCCAGCACCGCCCCGAACGCCCGCTCCCGCTCCGGCGCCACCGCGCCCGACACCACATGACACCGCGCGTACGTCACCAGCACCCAGAACATCGCCTCCCGATGCCGGCCCGCCGCAATCAGCTCAGCCGCACCGTCGAACACCACCGGCCGACCCGCCGCGCCCAGATCCGCCCCGAACGCGAACCCCTCCCGCGGCAACCGCGCCACCTCGTCGAACACCACCGCCAACCCGGCCAGATGCTCCCGCACCCGCGCCGCGTCCACGCCCACCCCACCGCCGTCGAACGTGTCCAGCAACTCCGGATACCGATCGGCCAACCCGAACCGCGACAACACCCGCTCCGCCCGCACGTACCGCCGCCGCACCGTCGGATCCGCCAACCCCGCCACCGCCGGCCACACCGCCAGCAACGACGTCGGAAACACCCACGCCAGCACCTGCTCCGCCACCGGCGCCGAACCGCCGACCGCCACCGCCCGCAACCCGGCCTCGATCCGCCGCCGCACGCCCGCGCACCGCGCCCGCACCCACACCGGATCCGCGAACCCCGCCGCCACCCGCTCCCGCACCGCGGCCAGCCGGCCCGACGGATCCGCGATCACCCCATCGGTACGGAACATCGGCGCGAACACCCACGACCCCAGCACGTCCTCCGGGCCACCCAACTCCTCCCAGGTGACAGTGCTGACCTCCAGCAGCACCCCCCGGTGCACGAACTTGCCCACCTTTACGCCGGGGTTCCAGCGCACCAGTAACACGTCCACGTCCGACCACGCCGGCAGCACCGCGTCGTCCGGCAACCCCACAGTCGACCCGCTGAAGAACGCCCCCTCGATCGACGGATCGACGCGCATCCGCTCCCGCACCCACCCGACCGCCACCGCCCGCGCCGCACCCACCCGCATCCGCCCGATCCTGCCAGCACGGCAGACCGCCGCACGGCCCTCACCGCGGCGGCGTCAACCCCGACAACGCCCGGTTGGTGCGGTTCGCCGCCACCGCCGCCCGCTGCTGACCCGCCGTCACCTCGATGTACGTCTGCGACGACGCCAACGACGCATGCCCCAGCAACCGCATGATCTCCGCCGCGCTCGCCCCGTCCTCCGCCAACCGCGTCGCGAACGTGTGCCGCAACGCGTGCAACCGCGCGCCCCGCGGCACCCGGTCACCGATGCCCGCACGCCGGTAACACGACTCCACGAGGTACTGGAGGCCGCCCCGCCGCAACGCCTCACCCTGACGGTCCACCAGAAACGGCGAGTCCGGGCGCACATTGCGCGACCCGAACCGGTACCGCCGGCTGTCCAGATAGCCCGTCAGCACCCGGTCCACGGCGTCCTCGATCGGGACCGTACGCGGCCGCCCGCCCTTGCCCGCCACGTCCACCCGCCGCTCGCCGTCGCGCCCCGTCACCGACGACACCCGCAGCGCCAGCAGCTCCGACAGCCGCAACCCCGCGCACAACGCCAGCGCCAGCACCGCCAGGTCCCGCTCCGGCCACGGATCACGCTGCCGGCCCTCCGCGCGCGCCACCGCCGCCAGCAGCTCCTCCGGGGTGTCCTCTCCCCGGAGCGGCTTGGGCCGGGGGAGCGGCGTACGCGGTCGCCCCACCGCCGGCATCGGATTGCCCGGTACGACGCCCTCCGCCACCAGGAAAGTGAAGAAGCTGTTCCACGTCGACCAGGCACGATGGACCGACGCGGCGGCGCGGGGAGCGGCGAACCGCGCGAACGCCGCGCGCATCACCCTGGGGGAGAGGGTGCCGATCGCCAGCCGGTCCAGGGGGAGGGGAGTGGTGTCACCGTCGGCGGCGACCAGTTCGGCCACTGTGGTCAGGTCCCGCCGGTAGGCGGCCAGGGTGTGGGGGGAGGGCTTACGGGTGGCCCGGGCAGTAAGGAACTCCTCGATCAGAGTCGCTACCGTTTCGTCCGGTTTGTCATGCATAAGGGATATTATGCATGATTCTCGCGTTCCCGCCAGGAGGTCAGTCCAGGGGGTGCAGTCGATCAAGCGATGATCAACTCCACTTCGCCGGGGTGGCGGCATCCCGGGCGCTCCGATGCGGCCACATCGGCGAACTGGCGGTAGTCACACCCGTCGGCACTCGGTCGATACCAGGAGGGCAGGCGAAAGGGCTGGCACCCTCGCTGCTCCGGTGATCATGAGGTTGAGCGCGAATGCTGCCCAAGTTGTCCCCGCCAACCTCATGATCGCCGGATGGTGGGATCCGGGCGGCGCGGAGGTCGGTGTCGGCGGGGATTAGTGGTCGGGGGTGCCCGGGCGATCGGTGCTCGCGGTCAAGCGCCAGCGGCATCGCGGCCTGGGTGCGTCCGAACCAGCCGGACCGCGCGGTGGATGACGAGCTTGATGCCGCGCTCGGCGGTGCGACGGGGTGACCGATTGGACCTCCAGGCCCCGGAAGGTCGGTCAGTCGCCTCGCGTGGATGCCCGGGGAGGCCCCGCCTGAGTGTGACTTGACATAATGTACATTATCGAATGTATAACCGAGCACGGTGGGGAGCGCTCAGGAGGGCTTCGTGTCTTCGTCCTCCGTAGCGAGGGCGTCCGACATCGCTTTCAGAACGCCGTCCAGCCGTGGCTGGTCACGACCGGCCGACGCCTCGGACAGCTTGGCGAGTGCCGCGTCCACCTCTGCCTTGAGCGCCTGCCGCTGCGACGCGTCGCCCGAGTCGATCGCCTTCTGGACTCGCGGTGTCAGGCTGGACAACAAGCTCAGGGCCTCCATGTCCGGCGCGCCCGGGGCGTCGGACCGTTCCGGGGCTCGCTGCCGGACGTCCGCGAAGCGGCTTCCTCCGAAGTGGGCCAGGGCGGCTGCCACCTCTCCCGGCGGCTGCTGTACCTGATCGAGGTCGAGCAGCACCAGGGCCGCCCGGCCGTCGACGGGGCTGCGGCCGGTGAGCCGACGATCGATGGTCGAGGCGGTGGCCGGCACCAGCAGCACCGACGCGGCTCTCTGCTTCCGGCCACCGGACGGTAGCGGCTGGTGCAGGACGACGGCCTCGATCTCGGCCCACGCCACCAGCCGGTTGAGCCCGGCGATCCGCAGGTCAAGTCCGTCGGCTGCGATGCGGAACCGGAACGGCCTGAGCTGGTAGGCGACGAACACCCCGGCCGACACCAGCCACAGGCCGAGAGCGATCCATCGTACGGTCGACGCGGATGTGAGGTACAGCAGCGGAAGCACGCCGACTCCGAAGACCGTGAGGCCCTTCCACAGCGTCTGTCGGCTCCTGTTCAGCTCCATGCCGGCACCTCGTCCCTTGTGGCCTGTTCCGGGAGGGGCCCTACATGGTGGCACGGGCGGTGCGCTGTCGTGATCATCCGAACGTCCCAGGAAAGACCGGCGCCTCTCCCCTGCCTGCCGGTACGGAGATCGACTCAGACCGGCTGCGGGTCGCGGCGCTCGGCCTCGCCGGGCTCCGGGACGTCCTCGACGGCGCGCAGGTCGGGCATTGCGCGCACGGCGGGTGCGACGGCCGCGCCCAGGGCGAGCGTCAGCATGACGGCCGCGAAGCTGCCGAACACCATCGGCGCCGGTACGCGGTCGATCAGCAGGCCGGACAGCGCCGGGCCGAACGGCGCCACGATCAGCGCGATGAAGCTGGTCGCGGCGTTCGCTCTCCCCTGCAGGTCGCCGGGGGTCAGCAGGGTCTGGAGAGTCAGCATGCTGATGTTCGCGGCGGGTACGACCAGGACGGAGGCGCCGGCCAGCGCGCCCAGGATCAGTCCGTTGTCGGTGGTGGCCATCGCGGCGGTCAGCACAGCGCAGGCCCAGACGACAGCGAGGATCAGCCAGCGGGTGGGTACCCGGGCGGTCAGCCAGGACGCGACGAGTGATCCGGCGACGGCGCCGAGCCCGACGCATGCCATGACGGTACCGGCGGACAGTCCGGAGGCGCCGTTGCGGACGGGCACGACGATGATCGCCAGCAGGACGCCTGCGAACGCGAAGTTCAGGACGGCGCCGCAGAGCAGCGTGAACCGTAGCGACGGTTGTCGCCACAGGAACCGGACCCCGGCGACGGCCTGCTGGGGCAGGGACTCCCCCGGCGTGGTCAGGGACCGGCCGAGCGGGCCGCGTAGCAGGGCCACAGCGACCAGGGAGACGGCGTACGAGATCGCGTCGACGAGGAACGGCAGCGCCGGGGCGAGGCCGAACAGGAAGCCGCCGAGCGGCGGGCCGGCCAGGTGTACGACGCCGTTGCGGGTTTCGTTGAACACGGTGGCCGTACGCAGGTCCCGTGCCGGGACGACGGCGCGGGTGGCCGCCGCGGCGGCGGGTTGCAGGGCGGCGCCGAGACCGGCGGTGGCGGCGGCGAGGACGGCGATCAGCAGGACTGGCGCGTGTCCGACGAGGGCGAGCACTGTGACGCCGGCGACGGCGAGCAGCGCGCCGCCGTCGCAGCAGAGCATGAGGATGCGCCGGTCGCGGCGGTCGGCGAGCAGGCCGGCGGGCAGGAGTACGAGGACCAGGGCGATTCCTTCGGCGAAGGCGACGAGGCCGGCGTCGGTGGCGGAGCCGGTGGTCAGCAGCACGAGGAGCGGCGTGGCGACGGCGGTGACCTGGGTGCCGAGTTTCGACGCGGTGCGGGCGACGGTGATGAGGAGGAAGTCGCGGTTGTGTCGCAGGCCGGTGGGCGGCATGAGGGCTCCGTGGGCGTGGTGGCGGGCGGGAGGTCGGCTCCACCGGCTGTGGGGCGGGTTGACGACGGACCCGGGCGGGCGGTGGCCGCCCGCCCGGGTCGCCAGGCGGATCAGGTGTGGCCGGGGCCGGTGGCCCGTTCGCCACTGCCGTCTCAGCCGTTGCAGCAGGCGATGCTGATGCTGCTGGACTGCGGCGGGACCGCGTGGCGGGTGCCGTTCTGCGTGGCCATGGCCTGCAGGTTGAGGAGCTTCGTCATGGGGGTTCACCTCCTTCTCGGGTGTGGTGGGGTTGGCCGTCGGTGGTTCCGACGGGGTCTGTGGGCGCCGGCCGGGTCTCAGCTCGCGGCGAGGAGGTGGCCGGTGGGCGCGACGTGGGTGGGGGCGTCGAGGAAGGGCAGCGTCACTGCGGTGTGGTGCAGCGCGGCGTGTATCGCGGACAGGATTCCGGCGCCGCCGGCGGCGAGGTCGGTGGAGATGCGCAGCAGGGTGTCGCCGGGGAACGCGAGCCGGCCGTCGAGGGCGTAGGCGTGCCAGGCGAGCCGGGCCAGGTGGGCCGGGGTGTGGTGGGGCGCGTCGTCGCGGACGAGTCCGACGGGACCGTGCGGGGTGGTGCGCGGCGGGCCGTCGGTGAGCAGGGCGGTGGTGGCGAGCAGTCCGGCGCGGCCATGGAAGAGACCGGGCAGCAGGACGAACTCGACGTCGATGGTGCGGCGGACGGTGGTGACGACGTCGCGAAGCCACTGGCGTTCGCCGTGGCGGAGCAGTGTGTGGGCGGCGACGGCGATGCCGGCGCTGCCTTCGTCGAGGTAGAACAGCCGTCGTGCGCCGTCGCGTACGTGGAGGTTGCCGTTGTCGTCGCGGACGGTGTGCTGCAGGTCGCGGCGCAGGGCGGTGCGGGCGGCCCGTAGCCAGGCGGGGTCGCCGGTGGCTTCGTGGAGGCGGGTGAGGAAGATCGCGGGGCCGGACCAGCCGTGGAGCAGGCCGGGGCGTGCGGGTTCGGGCACGGGTTGCTTCGTGTCGCCGGTGAGGGTGCGGGCGAGTCGGTCACCGATGTGCAGGGCGTCGTCGGGGGCGGGTCTGCCGGGGCGGAGCAGGGCGAGTCCGATGCCGGCGAGGCCGCTGTGCAGGCCGGGGCCGTAGCGGTGGTGGAGGCCGGTGCGACATCGGTCGAGCAGTTCACCGGCGTCGTCGTGGCGTCCCGTGCGGTCCAGGAGCGCGGCGATGCCGGCCAGGCCGTCGTAGAGGCCGAGGTGGGCGGTGGGCAGGCGGCGGGCGGCGCGGGTGAGCCAGTCGAGGTGTTCGTCGCGTTCGGGGTAGTCGACGCCGGTGTTGACGAGTGCCCAGATGACGCCGGCGGCGCCGTGCGCGAGGGTGGCGCCGCCGTGCGGGAACTGGCCGGGGTCGCCGGGGAAGAGCCGGTCGGTGCGGTGTGGTGTGGCGGTGGCGCGGATGCCGGCGGCCAGTGATTCGATCAGGCGGCGTTGGTCGGCGGGCCAGGGGTAGCGGGTGACGCGGCGGCGGTCGGGTGCGGACGTGGGCGGGTTCAGTGCGGTGTGCAGGTCGTCGCGGATGCGGTCGAGGTAGCCGGGCGGTAGTGGGAAGCGTCGGGCGACTGTGAGGAGGTCGTCGAACTTTTCGTCGCACAGCGCGGCGAGTGGTGTCAGCGGTACGAAGACGGCGAGGCGTAGGCAGGCGAGCGCGTAGGTGTCGACGGCGGGGCCGCGGCGGATCCGGGGTGTGGCGAAGCCGGGGTCGCCCAGTGACGGGGTGAAGTCCTCGTCGGTCAGGTACGCCTGTTCGAAGTCGACGAGCACGACGCGGCCGTCGGGGCGGATCATGACGTTGGCGGTGTGCAGGTCGCCGAAGACCACTCCCCTGGCGTGTACCTGGGCAAGGGCGGCTTCGACCTGGTCGATGACGTCGAGTGCCCAGGTGGTGTAGTCGGTCAGGTCCTGGTGGGTGGGGTCGGGGTGGATCAGCGGGTGCCGCATGGCGAGGTGGTGCTGGAGGGTGTCGCCCTCGATGTGCTCCTCGACCAGGAACTGGTGTTCCCACCAGGTGAGGCGGTCGAGCAGTTGTGGGACGCAGTCGAGGCCGGCGAGCCGACGCAGCATGGTCTCCTCGCGGCGTAGGCGGGTGAGCGCGTCGGTGCCGGCGCCGTCGAGGCCGGCGTGCGGGCGGGCTTCGCGCAGGACGACGGTGCGGCCGTCGCGCAGGTCGGTGGCGCGGTAGACGCCGCCGGCGTTGGAGTGGTGCAGGGCTTCCTCGATGCGGTAGGGCGGTTCGTCGTCGGTCTGCGCGTCGACGGCGGCGATGTGTTCGGCGACGAAGTCGGGTACGGGTGCCCAGTCGGGCACTGTGAAGACGGGTTCGCGGCGGTCGGGGACGAGGGTTCCGTCGGGGCGTGTGACGGCGGGGACGGGCTGGTCGCCGTCGACGCACCAGAGTTCGGCGAATCCGCCGTAGCGCAGGTAGAGGGGGCCGTCGTGCCAGCGCAGGTCACTGAGGACGTACGGGCCGCGGTAGCCAGCGAGTTGGGCGCCGAGGTCGTCGAGGATGCGGCGCAGGGCGGTGTCGTCGGCCGGGTAGAGGGCGGCGAGTTTGCCGCTGCCGGCGCGGTGGGCGTACTTCTCGTTGTTGACCAGGGCGAGGCGGCGGCTGCGCTGGAACTTGAAGGCGACCCGGTGGCGGACGCAGTGCTCGCGTACCAGGTCGAGGGCGTCGGCGGCGTCGTCGAGGTTCACCGAGACGTGCACCTTCCAGCCCTGCTGGGGCAGCTGTGCCTGCGGCGGGTGCCACATGATCCAGCCGCCGTGTTCGGCGACGCGCCAGCCGTCGGGCGGGGTCTGGTCGGCCAGCGGGAACCGGCTCGCCGTGTCGGCGACGTGCGCCGGTGAGTCGACGTGGACCGGGTCGGCGATCAGGAACGCACCGGGCGTGGGCATGGCAAACCTCGTGGCCGTGACGGGTTGGGAAGGGTGTCCGGGGCGTTCGGTGTGTTGCCGCCGTCGTCCGGACTGGTTCCATCGTGGTGGTCACCGGCTGGTCCTGGCGTCCGGCCGTGGGGCGAGGTTCGGGGTCCGTCCCGGCTCGGTGCCGGGCGCCGGGGGTCCGTCTGGAAGTGGACACCGGATGTCACCCGGTACGGGGACGTCCGGCGGGCCGGTGTGGGCCAGAATTTCTCGCGTACGCGGGCTGTTCGCCCGCAATTCCTTCTGTGGAGGTCCGTGATGAGAACCGAGGTCCAGTCGCCGCCGGTGGTGGTGTTCCTGCAGGCGGAGCGGCCGGCCGGGTGGGTGACAGTCGCGCGTGGGGTGCCGCTGGACGGTCGGCGTTGTCTGCTGAGGACAGTCGGTGCGGGCCGGGCCCGGTCCGGTGACGCGGTGCGCCTGGTGGGTGTGGCCGGCGGGGATGCGCGGTCACTCACTGTCGCGGAGGTGTCGGTGCTGCACCGTGACGAGGCGGACCTGCTGATGGTTTCCCTCGCCGGCGCGACGGTTCCGGGTGGCTACGGCACGGACGCCTCGGCGGTGCGGCGGGTGCTGGCGATGCTCGCCGACGACGCGGACGGGCGGTGGCGGGTGGCCGCGGACGCCGCGGCCGACGTCGTGGCGACGGTGGTGCTGGCCGGGGCGGGCCGCGCGGGTGAGCCGGGGCGGCCGGCGGTGCCGGTGACCACGCACCGGGTGAGCGCGGCCACGCCGCCGCCCGACGGTGACGGCGGCGGTGACGACGACGGTTCTCCGCTGTCCTGGACGTGCCGGTTGTTCGGGATCGGCTGCCCCGCCGAAAACTCCTAGCCCGCCGATGACCTCGGTGACCGGTGCGGTGGCGCCGTCTGCCCCGGCGCGGGCGGCGAGTTGGTGGCGTCACGATCTTCTGCTGCTGCCGGTGCTGGGCCTGCTCGACCTGTTCACGGCGTCGTCCGTGGTGATCCAGAGCGAGCCGGTCGGCCCGGCCCGGCAGTGGCTGCAGGTGCTCGCCGCGGTGCTGTCGGTCGGCGCCCTGTGGTGGCGGGCCCGGGCGCCGGTCACGGTGTTCGCCTTCGAGTGCGTGCACGGCGTGGCGATGTGGTTCCTGGTGCACGACTACCGGCCGTGGGTGGGCCTGATCGTGGCCCTGTACACGGTGGCGGCGTTGCGGCCGCTGGTGGTGTCGGCGGCGGCGTACGCGGCGGCGTGCGCGCGGAGCCTGCTCAGCGCGTTCGACTCGTTCCGGGTGGAGCCGAACCCGGGCGCGCGGGCCGGGGAGTTCGTGGTCACCGCGCTGATGTTCGCGCTCATCTACGCGGCCGCGTGGACCGCCGGGTCGGTGGTGCGGCGGCACCGGCGGCGGGTGGCCCAGCTGGAACGGGAGCGGCGTGTGGCCCGGGCGGAGGCGGTCGCGTTGGAGCGTCGCCGCATCGCCGCGGAGTTGCACGACGTGGTGTCCCACTCGGTGACCGTGATGGTGCTGCAGGCCGCCGGGGCGGCGCGGATCAGCGCGTCCGATCCGGAGCGGACCCGGGAGGCGCTGCTGCACATCCAGCAGGCCGGGCAGCAGGCGATGGCGGAGTTGCGCCGGCTGCTGGCGGTGATGCGCGCCGAGTCGGGCCCGGCGGCCGACGGTGAGCCTGGCCCGCAGCCGCGGCTGGACGACATCGAGGTGCTGCTGACGTCGATGCGGTGCGCGGGGCTCACCGTGACGATGTCGGTGTCCGGCAGTGCCCGGCCGCTGGATCCGAGTATCGAGCTGGCGGCGTACCGGACGGTGCAGGAGAGCCTGACGAACACGCTCAAGCACGTCGGCCGGCGGGCCTGCGCGACTGTTCATTTCGGCTGGCAGGAGCGGGTGCTGTTGCTGCGCGTCGACGACGACGGCACGGACCGCGACCCGGGCGCGTCGGCGGCGGGACTGTCCACCGGCAACGGGCTGGCCAGCCTCGCCGAACGGCTGGAGCGCGTCGGCGGTCGCCTGGTCGCCGGGCCGCGTCCCGAGGGCGGGTTCCGGGTGAGCGCGACGCTGCCGGTCGCGCAGCGCGGCGACCTCGTGGCGGCCTCCGGTGACGGCGGGGCGCCGGCTGTCGGGTGAACGCGTGTCCGCTGTGCGACATCGGGCTGGCCGACGGCGTCGACGTCGATGATCATGTGGTGGGGCCACTGTCACGGCCGCCGACGACGGGAGCCTTCATGATCCGGGTGCTGCTCGCCGACGACCAGCCGCTCGTACGGGCGGGACTCGCGATGCTGCTCACCAACGAGCCTGACATCGAGGTCGTCGCCGAGGCCGACGACGGGGCGCAGGCCGTCGAGATCAGTCGCCGGCTGCGCCCGGACGTGGTGCTGATGGACGTGCGGATGCCCGGCACCGACGGACTCGCCGCGACGAAGCTGATGGCCGACGAGCAGCTCATCGACGACCCGGAGCGGCCGGTACGGATCATCATGCTGACCACGTACCACGTGGACGAGGCGGTGCACGCCGCGTTGCGGGCGGGCGCTTCCGGCTTCGTGCTCAAGGACGCCGCGCCCGCCGAGCTGGTGTCGGCGATCCGGGCGGTGGCCGCCGGGGAGGCGTGGCTGGATCCGGCGGTGGCCCGGCGGCTGCTCGACGACCTCGCCGCCCGGCCCGACCCGGGGCTGCCCACCCCGGTGCAGATGCGCGGGCTCACGCCGCGGGAACGGGAGGTGCTGGTGCTGATGGCGTACGGGATGTCGAACCGGGAGATCGCCGAGCATCTCGTGCTCGGCGACGCGACGGTCAAGACCCACGTCAGCCGGGTCCTGACGAAGCTGGGGATGCGGGACCGGACGCACGCGGTGGTGGCCGCGTACCAGTGCGGCCTGGTGGAGCCCGGTACGGCGCCGCCGGCCCGGATGGCCGGCCTGTCCCGCTGAGGTCCGGTGTGGCGCTCACGCGCCGACGTAGTCGGCGAGGTGTTCGCCGGTGAGCGTGGACCGGGCGGCCACCAGGTCGGCCGGGGTGCCTTCGTAGACGATCCGTCCGCCGTCGTGACCGGCGCCCGGCCCGAGGTCGATGATCCAGTCGGCGTGTGCCATGACCGCCTGGTGGTGCTCGATCACGATGACGGACTTGCCCGCGTCGACGAGCCGGTCGAGCAGGCCGAGCAGTTGGGCGACGTCGGCCAGGTGCAGGCCGGTGGTGGGTTCGTCGAGGACGTACACGCCGCCCTTGTCCCCCATCCGGGTGGCGAGCTTGAGCCGCTGGCGTTCCCCGCCGGACAGCGTGGTCAGCGGCTGGCCGAGCGTGAGGTAGCCGAGGCCGACGTCGGCGAGCCGGTCGAGGATGGCGTGGGCGGCCGGGGTGCGGGCCTCACCGTCGCTGAAGAACGTCTCGGCCTCGTCGACGGACATGGCGAGGACCTGGCTGATGTCGCGTCCGCCGAGGTGGTAGTCGAGTACGGCGGGCTGGAACCGTTTGCCTTCGCAGTCCTCGCAGGTGCTGGCGACGCCGGCCATCATGCCCAGGTCGGTGTAGATGACGCCGGCGCCGTTGCAGGTCGGGCAGGCACCCTCGGAGTTGGCGCTGAACAGGGCGGGTTTGACGCCGTTGGCCTTGGCGAACGCCTTGCGGATCGGGTCGAGCAGTCCGGTGTAGGTGGCCGGGTTGCTGCGGCGGGAGCCACGGATGGCGGTCTGGTCGACGCTGACGACGTCCTCGCGTTTGGCCAGTGAGCCGTGGATGAGGCTGCTCTTGCCGGAGCCGGCGACGCCGGTGACGACGACCAGGACACCGAGGGGGATGTCGACGTCGACGTCGCGCAGGTTGTGGGTGCGGGCGCCGCGGATCGGCAGGGCGCCGGTGGGCGTACGCAGCTTGTCCTTGAGGGTGGCGCGGTCGTCGAGGTGGCGGCCGGTGGTGGTGCCGCTGGCGCGCAGGCCGGCGACGGTGCCTTCGTAGCAGATGGTGCCGCCGGCGGTGCCGGCGCCGGGGCCGAGGTCGACGACGTGGTCGGCAATGGCGATGGTCTCGGGTTTGTGTTCGACGACGAGGACGGTGTTGCCCTTGTCGCGCAGTTGCAGCAGGAGGTTGTTCATGCGTGCGATGTCGTGCGGGTGCAGGCCGATGGTGGGTTCGTCGAAGACGTAGGTGACGTCGGTGAGGGACGAGCCGAGGTGGCGGATCATCTTGGTGCGCTGGGCCTCGCCGCCGGAGAGGGTGCCGGCGGGCCGGTCGAGGCTGAGGTAGCCGAGGCCGATCTCGACGAACGAGTCGAGGGTGTCCCCCAGCGCGGTGAGCAGCGGGCCGACGGAGGGTTCGCGCAGGTCGCGTACCCAGGTGGCGAGGTCGCTGATCTGCATGGCGCAGGCGTCGGCGATGCTGATGCCGTTGATCTTCGAGGAGCGGGCCTCGGGGCTCAGGCGGGTGCCGTCGCATTCGGGGCAGGAGGTGAACGTGACAGCTCGTTCGACGAAGGCGCGGATGTGCGGCTGCATGGCGTCGACGTCCTTGGCGAGCATCGACTTCTGGATGGCCGGGACGAGGCCGGTGTAGGTGACGTTGATGCCGTCGACCTTGATCTTAGTGGGTTCCTTGTGGAGCAGGTCGCTCAGCTCGCGCTTGGTGTAGTCGCGGATCGGCTTGTCCGGGTCGAACAGTCCGCTGGAGCGGAAGATACGGCCGTACCAGCCCTCCATGCTGTAGCCGGGGATGGTGATGGCGCCCTCGTTGAGGGACAACTTCTCGTCGTAGAGGACGGTCAGGTCGAAGTCGGTGACCGCGCCGCGGCCCTCGCAGCGGGGGCACATGCCGCCGAGGCGGTTGAAGGTGCCCTTCTTGGTCTGGGTCTTGCCGGGGCCGCGCTCGACGGTGATGGCGCCGGCCGCGCGTACGGAGGGGACGTTGAACGAGTAGGCGTTGGGCGGGCCGATGTGGGGATCGCCGAGACGGCTGAACAGGATGCGCAGCATCGCGTTGACGTCGGTGGCGGTGCCGACTGTGGAGCGCGGGTCGGCGCCCATGCGTTCCTGGTCGACGATGATGGCAGTGGTGAGGCCCTCCAGGACGTCGACCTCGGGCCGGGACAGGGTGGGCATGAAGCCCTGGACGAAGGCGCTGTAGGTCTCGTTGATCAGGCGCTGCGACTCGGCGGCGATGGTGCCGAAGACCAGTGAGCTCTTGCCGGAGCCGGAGACGCCGGTGAAGACGGTGAGGCGGCGTTTGGGCAGTTCGACGTCGACGTGGCGCAGGTTGTTCTCGCGGGCGCCGAGGACGCGGATGACGTCGTGGCTGTCGGCGCGGTGCAGGCCGGCGGTGGCCTCGCTCATGGTCTCTCCGTCCGGGTCGGGTGATGCTCTAGTCGAGCCAGCGTCCGTCGCGCATCAGCGTGCGGCCGGGCAGCTCGTCGGCCTCCCGCCAGGCCTGGACGCGGCGTGGTGTGAGGCGGTACCAGCGGTAGGAAGTGGTCAGCGTACGGGGGTCGAAGCCGGTGCGGGTGGCGAAGCGGTCCCCTCGGGCGGTGGGCAGGGCGTCGATGGCGAGGCTTTCCACGTCTCCGTCGATCATGGTGACGTCGCGGGTGGGGCCGAGGCCGATTCGGGCGCGGCCGCCGGCGAGGTTGCGGCCGGTGGGGCTGTCGGCCGGGGTGGCGACGAGCACCGTGTGGCCGTCCCAGTCGAAGGACAGCGGCACGAGGTACGGGGTGCCGTCGGGGTCGGCGGTGGCGACCCAGCAGTCGACGTCGTGGTCGAGGCGGTGGGTGGTGTCGTGGCGGCGCTGGGCGCGGGTGCGGGGCGCGTCGGCCATGGGCGGGGTCAGCGCCGCTCGTTGATGCGGATGAGGTTGCCGGTGGGGTCGCGGAAGGCGCAGTCGCGTACGCCGTAGGGCTGTTCGGTGGGTTCCTGGACGACGTCGGCGCCGCTGGCCTGGAGGCGGTCGAACAGGCCGTCGAGGTCGTCGGTGGCGAGGGTGAGCGCGCCGTAGCTGCCCTTGGCGATGAGTTCGAGGATGGTGCGGCGTTCGTCGTCGGTGATGCCGGGGTCGGCGGCCGGCGGGTGCAGGACGATGCCGGTCTCGGGCTGGTTCGGTGGGCCGACGGTGAGCCAGCGCATGTCCTGGTAGCCGACGTCGTTGCGCAGTTCGAAGCCGAGGGTGTCGCGGTAGAAGGCGAGGGCGGCGTCGGCGTCGGTGTGCGGCAGGAACGTGTAGTGGATGGTGATCGTCATGGTGGTCACGCTAGCGGTGGTCGGGCGGTGCGGGCTTCTCGATTCCTGACCGGTCGGGTCGCCTGCTTGGTCAGGCACGGGGGCGGCTCGGCGGTGTCGGGGGCGTGGCGGGCACGGTAGGCGCTGGGTGGTTCGCCGACGAGTTCGGTGAACCGGGTGCTGAAGGTGCCCAGGGACTGACAGCCGACGGCGAAGCAGACATCGGTGACGCTGAGGTCGCCGCGGCGCAGCAGGGCCATGGCGCGTTCGATGCGGCGGGTCATGAGGTACGCGTACGGGGATTCGCCGTAGGTCAGGCGGAACTGGCGGCTGAGGTGGCCGGCGGACATGTGCTCGCCGCGGGCGAGGGCTTCGACGTCGAGGGGGTTGGCGTACTCGCGGTCGATGCGGTCGCGGACGCGGCGTAGCCGGGTCAGGTCGCGCAGGCGCTGGGCGAACGCGGGGTCGTCGGTGCCCTGGTGCGGTGACACGTCCGCATCCTGCCTGCTGGGCGGTGGTGTCGTCCACCAGTTCAGGCGGCGAGTCGTCGCCGGGTGCACCCGCGCGGCAGGTGCACCCGGGCGGCGGTCAGCGCAGCCGGCGGGCGGTGAACCGGGTCGGCGGCTGCGCGATGGCGTCCTGGGCGGCGACGAGTTGCAGCTCCCGGGTGCCGGCTTCGAGGGTCGCCTCGAGTACCGCGTAGATCGAGTTGGTGGTGTGTTCCAGCGCGGTCTGCGGTGAGCCGGTGGTGACGAGGTGCGCCAGGTACAGGGCGGCGGTGACGTCGCCGCCGCCGTTGGGGGCGATCGGCAGCAGCGGGGTGGTGACGGCCCAGGCGCCCTCGTCGGAGACGGCGACGACTTCCAGGTGCCCGGCGGGCAGGTCACCGTGCAGGACGCTGGTGACCAGGACGTGCCGTGGGCCGGCGGCGCGGACGGTGTCGACGGCGGCGAGCAGGTCGTCGAGGGTGTCGGTGGTGCGGCCGGCGAGGAACTCCAGCTCGAACTGGTTGGGGGTGACGATGTCGGCGCAGGGCACGACCGTGTCACGCAGGTATTCAGGGATGCCGGGGCGGACGAACATGCCGCGGCCGACGTCGCCCATGACCGGGTCGCAGCAGTAGAGCGCGGCCGGGTTGGCGGCCTTGACCCGGGCGACCGCGTCGAGGATGACCGCGCCGACGGCGGGGTCGCCCTGGTAGCCGGAGAGGACGGCGTCGGCGGTGCCGAGCACGCCGCGGTCCTCGATCCCGGCGATGACGTCGGCGACGTCGGTGGGGGCGAGCAGCGGGCCGCGCCAGGCGCCGTAGCCGGTGTGGTTGGAGAAGTGCACGGTCAAAACCGGCCAGACCTCGTGTCGGAGGCGTTGCAATGGGAACACGGCGGCGGAGTTGCCGACGTGACCGTAGGCGACCGACGACTGGATGGACAGGATCTTCACCTGGCCATGGTCGCATCCCGGGTCGGGGGTGACGGGCGGTGGTGGCGTGATGACGTGTGGCTGCGGCGGTGACCGTTCGGCTCAGCGTTTCGACCGCCCGGCGCGGAGCGGGTTTGGGCGCAGCGTGCGGTGGGGGCATGAACCGCCTGTGTTCTCGCCATCTGGACGGAGGAAGCAACGATGCTTTCCGCACTCGATCGTCGGCACACCGTCGCGCCGCCGGGGTACAGCCGCTGGCTGATCCCTCCGGCGGCGCTGGCGATCCATCTGTGCATCGGACAGGTGTACGCGACGAGCGTGTACAAGAACTCGCTCATCGCGCATTTCGACACGGGGCAGACGGCGATCGGAGTGATCTTCAGCATCGCGATCGTGATGCTGGGGCTGTCGGCCGCGGTGGCCGGTACGTGGGTGGAGGCGAACGGGCCGCGTAAGGCGATGTTCGTCTCGGCGTGTTTCTGGGCGGCGGGGTTCCTGGTCGGTGCGCTGGGCATCGCGACCGGGCAGCTGTGGCTGCTGTATCTGGGGTACGGCGTGCTGGGCGGCATCGGTCTGGGTATCGGCTACATCTCCCCCGTCTCCACGTTGATCAAGTGGTTTCCGGATCGGCCGGGTCTGGCGACCGGGCTGGCGATCATGGGGTTCGGTGGTGGGGCGATGGTGGCCTCTCCCCTGTCCCGGCAGCTGTTGTCGTTCTACGACGCGGGTTACGACCCGTCGGACAGCGGTTCCACGGCGTCCGGGTCGGCGCTGGTGTGGCTGTTCGTGACGCTCGGCATCGGCTACTTCGTGATCATGATGTTCGGGGTGTTCAACGTGCGGGTGCCCGCGCCGGACTGGCGCCCGGCCGGGTTCGACCCGTCGAAGGTGGCGGAGAAGCCGCTGGTGACCACCGCCAACGTGTCGGCGGCCAACGCGGTCAGGACGCGGTCGTTCTGGCTGCTGTGGGTGGTGCTGTTCTGCAACGTGACGGCGGGTATCGGCATCCTGGAGCAGGCCAGTCCGATGATCCAGGACTTCTTCCGCGACAACGGGACCTCGGCGGTGTCGGTGGCGGCGGCCGGCGGGTTCGTGGGACTGCTGTCGCTGTTCAACATGGCGGGCCGGTTCGTGTGGTCGTCCACGTCGGACGTGATCGGCCGTAAGCCGATCTACGTGGTGTACCTGGGTGTGGGCATGGTGCTGTACCTGGTGCTGGCGCTGGTGGGGCAGACCTCGACGGCGTTGTTCGTGCTGCTGGCGTCCGTGATCCTGTCGTTCTACGGCGGCGGGTTCGCGACCATTCCGGCGTACCTGCGGGACCTGTTCGGCACGTTCGAGGTGGGCGCGATCCACGGCCGGCTGCTGACCGCGTGGTCGGCGGCGGGCGTGGCCGGGCCGCTGATCGTCAACGGGTTCCTCGACGCGCAGGGCGAGCCGGGCACGTTGACCGCGGCGGCGTACCGGCCGGCGCTGTTCACGATGGTCGGCGTGCTGGCGGTGGGGCTGGTGGCGAACCTGCTGGTGCGGCCGGTGCCGGAGCGTTACCACGAGCCCGCGTCCGGGCGGGGCGAGACGGGGCAGGGACAGCCGGGGTCGACGGAGAGGAGCGGATCGTGAACGAGCACAGCGGTGGCGGGCAGCTGGTTCGCCTGGTGTTGTCGTGGCTGGTGGTGTCGGCGCTGCTGGGCTACGGCGTGGTGCAGACGGTGATCACGGCGGCGAAGCTGTTCACCCAGTAGGAGACGCGACGCGGCGGCCCGGGGCGGTACACCCCGGGCCGCCGTCGTGTCAGAGCCCGCCGCCGACGCGCAGAACCGCGCCCGTGGTGTACGAGGCGTCCGGGCCGAGCAGGTGGGCGATCGCGCCGGCGACCTCCTCGGGTTCCCCGGCGCGGCCCAGCGGGATCCGTCCGGCGGCGGTGTCGGGCCGGTCGGGCGCGCCGGAGCGGGCGTGGATGGTGGTGCGGATGATGCCCGGAGCGACAGCGTTGACCCGGATGCCGCGCGGCGCGAGTTCCTTCGCCAGCCCGACGGTGAGGGTGTCGGTGGCGGCCTTGACGGCGGCGTAGTGGACGTACTCGCCGGGTGAGCCGAGCGTGGCTGCCACGGAGGAGACGTTCACGATGGCGCCGCCGTGGGTGAGCCGGCGGGCCGCCTGCTGGGCGCAGAGCACGTACCCGATGAGGTTGACGTCGACGACCTCGCGCAGGTCGTCGACGCGCAGGTCGGTGAACGGGCCGATCGGGCTGGTGACGCCGGCGTTGTTGACCAGGCCGGTGAGCGGGCCGAGCCGGTCGGCGGCGTCGAAGATCCGGCGTACCTGGTCGGGGTCGGTGGTGTCGGCGGCGACGGTGACGGCCCGGTGGCCGGCCGCGCGAACGTCGGCGGCCACCGCCTCGGCGGCGGCGTGGTCGGCGCGGTAGCCGATCACCAGGTCGTGGCCCTCGGCGGCGAGCCGGCGGGCGGTGGCCGCGCCGATGCCCCGCCCTCCCCCGGTGACGATGGTGACGGAGGTCAATGCCCTTCTCCCCTGCCTCGTGGTGGGGGCGACGTTACCGTGGGCGGGACCATCCGGGGTGGAGAGGACTGTCACATGGGGCGCGCGTTGGTGCTGGGTGGCGGCGGTGTCACCGGAGTGGCCTGGGAGCTGGGTCTGCTGGCCGGGCTGGCCGGGCACGGCCTGCGGTTGGACGAGGCGGAGCTGGTGGTGGGCACCTCCGCCGGGTCGGTGGTCGGCGCGCAGGTGCGCTCGGGCACGCCGCTGACGCAGTTGTACGAGGCGCAGCTGCGGCCGCCACGCGAGGAGGCGTCGGCGCGGCTCGGGACGGCGGTGCTGTTGCGCTGGGCGTGGGCCGGTGGGCGGGGCCGGGACGCGGCGCGGGCCCGGGCACGTATCGGCGCGCTGGCGTTGTCGGCGCGTACCCCGTCGGAGCAGTCACGGCGGGCGGTGATCGCGGCGCGGCTGCCGTCGCCGCAGTGGCCGGCGGCGCGGCTGCTGGTGACCGCCGTGGACGCGGCCTCCGGCGAGTTCGTGGTGTTCGACGCCGACAGCGGGGCGTCGCTGGTGGACGCGGTGGGGGCCAGTTGCGCGGTGCCGGGGGTCTGGCCGCCGGTGACGATCGGTGACCGGCGGTTCGTCGACGGCGGCGTCCGCTCCCCGGTGAACGCGGATCTGGCAGCCGGGTGCGAGCGGGTGGTGGTGCTGGCGCCGACCCGCGCGGCGGTGGGACCGATGCCGCGGCTGTCGGCGCAGGTGGCGGCGCTGCGGGCGGCGGGCGCGCGGGTGGCCGTGGTGTCGCCGGACCGGGCGGCGCGGACGGCGATCGGCCGCAACGTGCTGGATCCGGCGCGGCGGGCGGCGTCGGCGCGGGCCGGGTTCGCCCAGGCCGACGCGGTGGCCGGCGAGGTGGCCGGGGTGTGGCGGTGACCGCAGCCGTCTGACCGATCAGGAGGCGCTGGTCAGGCGGCTCAGGCGCCGGTTGAGGTAGCGCTGTTCGGGCAGGCTGCCGGTGAGCCGGGCGGCCAGCCGGTAGTGCTCGGCGGCGGCCTGCGGGTCGCCGTGCAGCTCCAGCAGGTGGGCGCGGACGGCGTGCAGCCGGTGGTGGCCGCGCATGGCCGGGTCGGCGTGCAGCGGGCCGAGCAGCGCCAGCCCGACGTCGGGGCCGTGCGCCATGGCCACGGCGACGGCCTGGTTGAGCGTGACGAACGGGCTGGGGGCGACCCGGCCCAGCATGTCGTAGAGGACGCTGATCTGCAGCCAGTCGGTGTCGTCGAAGGTCGGCGCCTCGGCGTGGACGGCGGCGATGGCCGCCTGGAGCTGGTAGCGGCCCACCGGGCCCCGGGGCAGGGCCTGGCCGAGCAGCGTGACGCCCTCGTCGACGAGGTCGGCGCGCCAGCGGGAGCGGTCCTGCTCGGCGAGCGGCACGAGGTCACCGGCGGCGTCGGTGCGGGCGGGCGACCGGGCGTGGGTGAGCAGCATCAGCGCCAGCGCGCCGGTCACCTCGTGGTGCTCGGGCAGCGCGGCGTGGACCTGGCGGGTGAGCCGGATCGCCTCCTCGGCGAGTTCGACGTCCAGGAGCTGGTCGCCGGAGGTGCGGGTGTAGCCCTCGCTGAACACCAGGTGGCACACGTCGAGCACGGCGGCCACCCGGCCGGGCAGCGCGTGCGGCGGCGGCATGGTGAACCGGGCGCCCGCCTCGCGCAGCGTCGCGCGGGCCCGGCTCAGCCGCTGGGTCATGGTCCGGGCCGGGACCAGGTAGGCGGCGGCGATCTGCTCCACGCGCAGGCCGGCCACCGCGCGCAGGGTCAGCGCGACCTGGGAGGGGCGGCTCAGCGCCGGGTGGCAGCACAGGAACAGCAGCCGCAACGTGTCGTCGGCGCCGGTCACGGGCGTGTCGTCGACGGGCGGTACGACGCCGGCGTCGGGTTGCCGGGCCGCGTCGAGCCGCTCGCGGCGGGTACGGGCCGCGTCGGCGCGGATCCGGTCGATCAGCCGTCGGGCGGCGACCCGGATGAGCCAGGCGCGGGGGTCGTCGGGGACGCCGGTGCGCGGCCAGTGGGCGGCGGCCGCCTCCGCCGCGTCCTGCAGGGCGTCCTCGCAGGTGTCGGGGTGCCCGTAGCGGCGCAGCAGCGCGGCGCGGACGTGCGGTGCCTCCCGGCGCCACACGTCCGCCAGTGCCGTGGCGTTACTGATCGGAGCCGCCCGGCCACATCAGGGGCCGCAGCTCGACGGTCTCCCCCGGGCCGGCGAACTTCGCGGCGACGGCCTCGGCGCGGGCCTGGTCCTCCACGTCGATCAGGAAGAAACCGGCGAGGTGTTCCTTGGCCTCGGAGTACGGGCCGTCGGTCACCAGCGGCGCGCCGTCGCTCCATCGGTACAGCCGTGCGGTGCCGGGGTCGGCGAGCGCCTCACCGACGACCAGCTCGCCGTTGGCGTGCAGCTCGGTCAGCACCTGCTCGAAGTCGGCGTTGAGCCGGTCCCGTACCTCGGCGGGCAGCTCCTGGTAGGAGGCCAGATACTCGGAGGTGGGGTGACCCCACGGCTCCGGGTTGGAGTGGATCATGATTACGTACTTCACTGTTGGTCCTTCGCGTCGTGCGGCGGTGCCTCTCCGCCGCTCGCCGGGTACGACGGAGCCGGATCGCCGATGTCTACATATCCTCGCGTCATGAGTAACGCGATGGGTGTCGGTGACCTGGTCGAGGATTTCACGCTGCCGGACGAGACGGGAACGCCGCGGCGCCTGTCGGAGTTCCTGGCCGCCGGGCCGGTGGTGCTGTTCTTCTACCCGGCGGCGATGACGCGGGGCTGCACCGCGGAGAGCTGCCACTTCCGGGACCTGGCGGCGGAGTTCGCGGCGGTGGGCGCGTCTCGGGTGGGGATCAGCCGCGATCCGGTGGAGCGGCAGGCCGAGTTCTCCCGCCTGCACGGGTTCGACTATCCGCTGCTCTCCGACGTCGACGGCGCGGTGGCGGACGCGTTCGGGGTGCGGCGGCGGCTGCCGCTGGGGCCGCTGAGCACGCGGCGGATGACGTTCGTGATCGGCACGGACCGGCGGGTGCTCGCGGTGGTGCGCAGTGAGCTGAGCATGAACGAGCACGCCGACGCGGCGTTGCGGGCCCTCGGGGGCTGATCGTCGAGGTGTCGCAGCCGGCTGGTATCAAGGCTGCGTCAAACAGGTGTACGGAAGAGGGCGTGATGGCGGGTCAGGGTTTGTCCACTGACGAGGTTCAGGGGATCCGGGAGGCGCTGGCGGCTGGCCGCAAGCCCCGGGTGGTGTTCACCGATACGGCCGGGCAGATCGCCGGGCAGATCGGGCAGGTGGTGGAGCTGACCGACCCGGAGGCGTCGGAGGAGTTCGTGGTGGTCCGCTTCGGCCGCGACGAGCTGCCGTTCTCCCCCGCCGACGTGGCGATCGCACCGAAGGGTGCCGGGCGGCGGCCGGCCGCCGAGCCGAAGCCGGAACCGGAGCAGCCGCCGGCGCCACCGGAGCCGGAGTTCGTGCTGGACACGCCGCGGGTGCCGGCGCCACGGCGGGAGGAGCCGAAGGTGGAACAGCCGGCGGCGGAACCGAAGCCGGCCAAGCGGGCGGCGAAGGCGGCGAAGCCGAAGACCCCGCCGGGGCTGACGGTGACGCTCGCGTACGCCGAGGGCGAGTGGACGGTCGCCGCGCAGCAGGGCACGAAGGCGCTGGCCCGGCCGTACGTGGTGAAGCCGGCCGAGGCGTTGCGGATGGTGGCGCTGGTGGACGTGCCGGGGGTGCAGGAGGCGGTGGAGCAGATCCTGGCCGCCGAGCGGGCCGAGGCGGAGCAGCAGGCGGAGAAGCTGCGCGCGGAGCTGGCCGAGATCGAGGCGCGGCTGGCGGAGCTGCGCGAGGCGCGCTGACCCCGGAACGCCCCGCGGGGCCGGTGCGACCCCCTCGCACCGGCCCCGCGCCCCTGCGCCCACAGGTCGATCAGTGTTGCGGAATGTTCTGTACCCCGATCCGGCGGCGGAACACCCAGTACGTCCAACCCTGGTAGGCCAGCACGATCGGGGTGAACACCACGGCCACCCAGGTCATGATCTTCAGGGTGTACGGGGTGGACGCGGCGTTGGTGGCGGTCAGCGTGCCGGCCGCGTCGAGGGTGGACGGCATCACGTTCGGGAACAGCGCCGCGAACAGGGTCGCCACGGCCAGGGCGATGGCCACGGCGGTGCCGGTGAACGCCCAGCCCTCCCGGCGTACCTTGGCCGCGGCCAGACCGCCGAGCAGCGCGAGGGCGGCGCCGACGGCGAGCACGACGGCGGCGGCGCTGGAGCGGATGGTCAGCGTCCAGCTCAGGAACGCCACGGCGGCCACCGCGGTGCCGACGCCGAGCTTCACCGCGAGGGCGCCGGCGCGCTCCCGGATGTCGCCGGTGGTCTTGAGCGCCAGGAACACCGCGCCGTGGGTGAGGAACAGCCCCAGCGTGGTCAGGCCGCCGAGCAGCGCGTACGGGTTGAGCAGGTCGAACAGCCCGCCGACGTACTCGTGGTCGGCGTCCAGCGGCACGCCGCGGAAGATGTTGGCGAACGCCACGCCCCACAGCACGGCCGGGATCGCCGAGCCCCAGAAGATGGCCTGGTCCCAGCGGCGCTTCCAGGACGCCTCGGGCCGCTTGTGGCGGTACTCGAAGGCGACGCCGCGGGCGATCAGGGCCAGCAGGATGAGCAGCAGCGGCAGGTAGAAGCCGGAGAACAGGGTGGCGTACCACTCGGGGAAGGCGGCGAACATGGCGCCGCCGGCGGTGATCAGCCACACCTCGTTGCCGTCCCAGACCGGGCCGATGGTGTTGATCATGACACGGCGCTGCCGGTCGTCGCGGCCGAGCACCGGCAGCAGCATCCCGACGCCGAAGTCGAAGCCTTCGAGGATGAAGTAGCCGGTGAAGAGCACGGCCACGAGGAGAAACCAGACGGTCGTCAGTTCCACGGTTGGGCTCCGGGGTGTCAGTAGGCGAACGCCAGCGGGCGCTCGGCGTCGTCGGTGTCGTCGTCGTCGGTCTGCGGGGTGACGTCCGGGACGCCGGCGCGGGCGTAGCGGACCAGCAGCTTGAACTCGACCACCGCGAGGACGGCGTAGATGAGTGTGAACGCGGTGAAGGAGGTGAGGACCTCGGTCAGGGAGACGCTGCGGGACACGCCGTCGCGGGTGAGCATCTCGCCGAAGACGATCCAGGGCTGGCGGCCCATCTCGGTGAAGATCCAGCCGAAGGAGTTGGCCAGCAGCGGCAGCACGGGCATGACCAGGCCGGCGCGCAGCAGCCACTTGCTGGTGGGGGTGCGGCCCTTGCGCTGGCTCCAGAGCACCAGCAGCGCGATCGCGGCGGCCGCCAGCCCGAAGCCGATCATGAAGCGGAAGCTCCAGTAGGTGACCGGGATGATCGGGGCGTAGTTGCCGGGGCCGTACTGGCTGGCGTACTGGGCCTGCAGGTCGTTGATGCCCTGCACGGTGCCGTTGGGGTCGCCGGTGCCGAGGAACGACAGCAGGTACGGGATCTTGATGGCGAACAGCTCGCGGCTGCCGTCGAGGCTGCCGACGGTGAGCACGGAGAACGAGGCGGGGCTCTCGGTGGTGTAGAGGCCCTCGGCGGCGGCCATCTTCATCGGCTGCACGTCGGTCATGATCTTGCCCTGGATGTCGCCGGTGAGGAGGACCAGCGCCGAGGAGACCAGTACGACCCAGGAGCCGAGCTTGGTGGCGAAGCGGTACGCGCCGGTGTCGGCGCTGTCGCGGTTGCGCATCACGTGCCACAGGCCGACGGTGACCATCAGCGACCCGGCGACCAGGAACGCGCCGGCCAGGGTGTGCGGGAAGGTGATCAGGGCGACCTTGTTGGTGAGCACGGCGACGAAGTCGGTCAGCTCGGCACGGCCGCTCTCCGGGTTGATCCGGAAGCCGACCGGGTTCTGCATGAACGAGTTCGCGGCGAGGATGAAGTACGCCGACAGGTTGGTGCCGATCGCGGCGGCCCAGATCGAGGCGAGGTGCAGGCGCTTGGGCAGCCGGTCCCAGCCGAAGATCCACAGGCCGATGAACGTGGACTCCAGGAAGAACGCGACAAGGGCCTCGATGGCCAGTGGCGCGCCGAAGATGTCGCCGACGAAGCGGGAGTAGTCGCTCCAGTTCATGCCGAACTGGAACTCCTGCACGATGCCGGTGACCACACCCATCGCGAAGTTGATCAGGAACAGCTTGCCGTAGAACTTGGTGAGTTTGAGGTACCGCTCGTTGCCGGTGCGGTGCCACATGGTCTGGAGGATCGCCACCAGCACGGACAGGCCGATGGTCAACGGCACGAACAAGAAGTGGTAGACGGTGGTGACACCGAACTGCCAGCGGGCGACGTCCAACGCGTCCACCAGTAAACCCCCAGCTGCGCATACTACGAGACGTAGTAGATACTACTCGTCGTCGTAGGCGCGGCAGCAGGGCCGCAGGGCCTCACCCGACCCGGGACCAATGACCCTGATCACCCTTGCCGGAGGACCTGCCGGTCCCGGGATCACCGTGCCGGGTGCCGGGGTCGCCCCGGCTCGTGCGACCATCCAGCACTGATGAACAGCACCCTCTGGCGCGCGCCGCTGTTCTGGCGGGGCGCGCAGACGCTCGCCCGCGTCGCCGTCGGGCTGGTCGGCCGGCTGGAGGTCACCGGCGACGTGCCCGACGCGCTGCGCCGCGGCCCGCTGATCCTGGCGGCCAACCACATCAGCCCGTTCGACCCGGTCGTGCTCGCCGCCGCGTGCCGGGTCCGCGACGTCGCGCCCCGGATCATGGCCACCGGCGGCCTGTTCCGCACTCCCGTGATCGGGGCGCTGATGCGCCACGCCGGGCACATCCGCGTCGACCGCGGCACCGCCGCCGTGCACCGCTCGCTGGAGGTCGCCGCCCAGGCCGTGGCCGGCGGCTCGGTGGTGCTCGTCTACCCGGAGGGACGCATCGGACTCGACCCCGGCATGTGGCCCGAGCGGGGCAAGACCGGCACGGCCCGGCTCGCCTTCGCCAGCGGCGCCGCCGTCGTCCCGGTGGCCCAGTGGGGCTCGCACGAGGTGCTGCCGTACCACGCGCCCAAGGGGATGCTGCGCGGCGTTGCCCGGGCGCTCGTGCGCCGGCCCGTCATCCGGGTGCACTTCGGCGCCCCGGTGGCGATCGACGACCTGCGCTCGGGCTCCCCCGGCTCGGCCCGGCAGGCCACCGACCGGATCATCGACGCGATCACCGAGGGCCTGGTCCCGCTGCGCCCCGACGAGCCGGACCTGCCGCGCCACGTCGACCCCGGGCGGCCGGTCGACACCGCCCGCGCGCACCGCCGCCACCGCGCCGGCTGACGCATCCCGGCCCCGGTCGCGGGTATCAAGTCCCGCACTCCCGAGGCGGAGAGGACCTGGTCATGACCGCTGTCCGAGCACTCGTGCTCAACTGCACCCTGAAGCGCTCACCGGCGACGTCCAGTTCGCAGGTGCTCGGTCAGGAGGTGCTCGACGCGCTGGCCGATCAGGGCGTCAACGGCGAGATCGTCCGGGTTGTCGACCACGACGTGCGCTTCGGGGTCTCCGTCGACGAGGGCGACGGCGACGGCTGGCCCGCCATCCGCGCCAAACTGCTCGCCGCCCAGATCCTGATCATCGCCACGCCGATCTGGCTCGGTCAGCCCTCGGCGGTGACCAAGATGGTCCTCGAACGGTTGGACGCCGAGCTGTCCGAGACCGACGACCAGGGCCGCCTGCGCACCTACGGCAAAGTCGGCGGGGTGGCCGTGGTCGGCAACGAGGACGGCGCGCACCACACCATCGCCGAGGTGCAGCAGGCCCTCAACGAGGTGGGGTTCACCTGCCCGGCCGCCGGGGCCACCTACTGGGTCGGGGAGGCGCTGCACAAGACCGACTACGTCGACGCCCGCCCCAAACCCGACACGACCGGCCGCACCACGGCCGCGCTGGCGCTCAACAGTGCCCACCTGGCCCGGCTGCTCGCGGAACGGCCCTACCCACCGCCCGGAACCCGTGACGCGGGCGCCGGACCGAGCGACCAGTCGGCCTGACCCGGCGCCACCCCGCCCTCACCGCGCCGGCCGCGCTCCGCCGCTGATCTTGCAGTTGGTGCCCGGGCAAACCCGGCAAAACACCTCGCACGAGGGCCGCAAGCGCAAGATCGGCGGGGCGAGGCCGGGGCGGGGTCAGGTGGTGGCGCGCAGCCGGTCGTCGAGCGCGGCCAGGTCCGGGACGAACCACACCTGGTCGTGCCGGTTGGACTCGGCGACCAGCGCGCGCAGGGCGCCACTGCGCTCCAGGTAAGTGGAGATGTCGCCGACGATCGCCAGGCGCAGCCGGTAGTTGACGAACTTCTGCATCACCTCGCCGGCGAAGCGGGTGCCGAGCGTGAAGAAGCTGGGGTCGAGCCGGGTAGCCGGCACCGCCACCACTGTCGCGCCGAGGAACGCCGCGCCGACCAGGTCCAGCGCGTCGCGTTCGGTCGCGATCGGCGGGCCGTCCGGGTCGCAGACCAGCACCGCCACGCCGGCGCGGTCCTGCATCTGGTCAGCCACGGCCGCCGCCGAGCAGGTCGTTGCCGCCGCCCAGCACAGCGTCGACCAGGCGCAGCAGGTCGGCGGTGGCGGTGAGGTCACCCAGGATCATGATGGTCATGCGCTGCCGCTCCTCGTCGTGGACCGTCTGCACCCGCAGCGGACGGTCCGGGTCGTGGTGGGTGTTCACGCCGGCCAGCACCAGCGTGCCGAGCCGGTCAGCGGCGGCCCGGTCGACGCCGTCGAGCCGCAGGACGCTCGACACCTCCGCCGCCGGTCCCGTCGCCGCGACGGACGGCCGGCCGGTCAGCGCGTCCAGGTCCGCACGCGCGATCCGGTACTGCTTGCCGATCCGGGTGGCCCGCAGCCGACCGGAGCGGATGTAGCCGCGCACGGTGCGTACGTGCAGCCCGAGCAGGTCGGCGACCTGCTCCACCGAGTACATGTCATTACTCATCGCACCCTATCTTAGCGATGATAGGGAGCGATAGGTAATGTCACCGGCCGGCCATGTGTGCGCCACCTAGGCCGGGCATACTGCCCGCGTGCAGCCCCGTCACGGCTACCTCGACGCGCCCGCGCCGCTGGCGTTCGCCCATCGCGGTGGCGCGGCCGACGGCGACGAGAACACCGCCGCCGCGTTCGCCCGTGCCGTCGCGCTGGGCTACCGGTACGTGGAGACCGACGTGCACGCCACCGCCGACGGCGTACCAGTGGTTTTCCACGACCCGACGCTGCGCCGGGTCACCGGCGAACCCGGCCGCATCGCCGACCTGCGCTGGGCCGACCTGGCCTCGGTGCGCGTCGGCGGAGCCGCCCTGGTGCCCCGGCTCGACGACGTCCTCGGCGCCTGGCCGCAGGTGCGGTTCAACATCGACGTCAAGGCCGACGGCGGCGTGGCGCCCACAGTCGCCGCCGTCACCCGGGCCGGCGCGGGCGACCGGGTGCTGCTCGCCTCGTTCAGCGACGCCCGGCTGACCCGGCTGCGGGCGCTGGCCGGGCCGAAGGTCGCCACCAGCCTCGGCATGCGCGGCGTGGCCCGGCTGCGGCTGGCGTCACTGCACGGACGGCCGGTGCGGCTGCCCCCCTCCGTGGTCGCCGCCCAGGTGCCGGCCACCTACGGCCGGGTGCCGGTGGTGGACCGGCGCTTCCTCGCGTACTGCCACCGGATCGGGTTGCACGTGCACGTCTGGACGATCGACGAACCTGCCCAGATGCACCACTTACTTGATCTTGGTGTGGATGGCATCATGACCGATCACGTCAGCGTGCTCCGCGACGTCTACCGCAGCCGCGGCCACTGGGCCGCCTGACCCCCCGAGGACGACCCCCGATGGCCGATACGGTCACCCCCGCCGTCGCCGACCCCGCCGGACCGGGCAGCACCCGCCGCGAGCGCACCGGCTGGTACTTCTACGACTGGGCGAACTCCGCGTTCCAGACCACAGTCATCACGGTCTTCCTCGGGCCGTTCCTGACCACAGTCACCGAGCTGGCCGCCGGCTGCGAACTGGGCGCGGACAGCTGCGACGGCGCCGTGTACCCGCTGGGCATCAAGATCGCCGCCGGCTCGTTCTACCCGTACCTGATCTCGCTGTCGGTCTTCCTCACCGTGTTCGTGCTGCCGGTGATCGGCGCGATCGCCGACCGGTCGGCGCACAAGAAGCGGCTGCTCGCCGCGGCGGCCTTCACCGGCGCCGGCGCGACCATCGCGTTCGCGTTCGTCACCGGCGAGCGCTACCTGCTCGGCGGCGCGCTGTTCCTGATCGCGAACATCTCCTTCGGCGCCGCCGTGGTCGTCTACAACTCGTTCCTGCCGCAACTCGGCGGCCCGGACGACCGCGACGGCATCTCCAGCCGCGGCTGGGCCATCGGCTACCTCGGCGGCGGTCTGCTGCTCGCGCTGAACCTGGTCGCGGTCACCATGCTCAGCGAGGAGGGCAACGCCCAGCGCACGCTGGACCTGGCCCGCTGGTCGATCGTGTCGGCCGGCGTGTGGTGGGCGGCGTTCACCCTGGTCCCGCTGCGCTGGCTGCGCGAACGCCCCACCGCCGCCGCCCTGCAGGCGGGCGGCAACGTGCTCACCGACGGATTCCGGCAGCTCGGGCGCACCCTGCGCGAAATCAAGGCGTACCCGCTGACGCTCTACTTCCTGCTCGCCTTCCTGGTCTTCAACGACGGCATCCAGACCGTCATCACCCTCGCCAGCCAGTACGGCACCGAGGAGCTGCGGCTGGAGCAGAGCACCCTGATCGTGACCATCCTGCTGGTGCAGTTCCTCGCCTTCGGCGGCGCGCTCGCCCTCGGCGCGCTCGCCAAGCGCATCGGCGCCTGGAAGACCGTGCTGCTGTCACTGGTGCTCTGGACCGGCGTGATCATCGCCGCGTTCCGGCTGCCCGCCGAGGCGCCCGTGCCGTTCATGATCCTCGGCGGCTGCATCGGCCTGGTGCTCGGCGGCAGCCAGGCGCTGAGCCGCTCCCTGTTCAGCCAGCTCATCCCGGCCGGCAAGGAAGGCGAGTACTACGGCTTCTACGAGATCAGCGACAAGGGCACCAGCTGGCTCGGCCCGCTGGCGTTCGGCCTGGTGTTCCAGCTGACCTCGTCGTACCGGGTGGGCCTGGTGTCGCTGTTGATCTTCTTCGTGGTCGGCTTTGCGCTGCTGGCCGCCGTGCCGATGCGCCGGGCCATCATCGCCGCCGGCAACACCCCGCCCCGGGTGCTCTGACGGGTGGATCATCGCGGACCTGATCCAGTGGTGTCGATGGACTAGGCTGCCCCGACGTGACCGACGACGCCGCCCTGACCTGCCTGGCCCGTCCCCTGCCGGGGCCCGGCGACGACCGAGCCGCCGGCTGCGCCGCCGCCCGCGGCGTCGACGGCCGGCCGCTGCACGCCGCCGCGCTGAAGTTCTTCTGGGGGCCGATGGACTGCGGCAAGTCCACCATGGCGTTGCAGATGAACCACAACCACGCCCGCCAGGGCCGCCGCGGCCTGGTCACCACCCGCATCGACCGCTCGCTCGGCCCGCAGGTCACCACCCGCATCGGCCTGGCCCACGAGGCCGTCGAGGTCACCGACGACCTGGACCTGCGCGACCTGGTCCGCGACGCCTGGGCCGAAGGGGTACGGGTGGACTACCTGATCTGCGACGAGGCGTCGTTCTACAACCTCGAACACGTCGAGCAGATGGCCGAGCTGGTCGACCGGTTCGACGTCGACGTCTACGCCTTCGGACTGGCCACCGACTTCCGCTCCTGCCTGTTCCCGGCCGCGCAGCGGCTGTTCGAACTGGCCGACGAGGTGGCCCGCATCCAGGTCGAGGTGCTGTGCTGGTGCGGCCGGGAAGGGCTGCTCAACGCCCGGGTCGTGCAGGGCGCGGTGGTCCGCGAGGGCGCGCAGGTCGTCATCGGCGACACCGTGGACAGCGCCGACGTGCGCTACCAGGTGCTGTGCCGGCGGCACTACCGCTCCGGGGACCTCGGCCCGCGTGCCTGACGGGCACGCGCCTGACCCCCCAGGGCGTCGGCGTGACCCCTCCTGTGGTGACCCCGACGGTCAGAACGGATCCCCGCAGACCCGCCAGCCGCCGTCCTCCGGTACCACCGGCAGCTCACGCTCCTCGCTGCCGCCACCGTCTCGGTTGATCCGTACCACCACCGTGCCGCGCGGCCGGCCGGACCGGGTCGCCACCGACACGTCGACGATCTCGTAGCCGCTGACCTGCGGCGGCGTGCGCACCCAGCTACCGAACCCGGTCTGACTCCACCGGCCGCGCGCCTCGGCGCACAGCCGCTCGTACGCCGCGTCGGTGTCACCGGCCGCGACGTCGCGGAAGAAACCGTCGGCCGTCTCCCGCACGGGCCCGTCCGCCTGGAGCACCACCTGGGCGTTCCACGCCGCCAGACCTGCCACCCCGATCAGGCAGGTGCCCACGCCGAGCCCGGCGATCAGCACACCGGCGCGCAGCGGCCGGCGCCGCCGAGTCGCGTGCTGCCACTCCCGCTGCCTGCCCATCACCCCCGACGGTAGGCAACCGGCGGTCGGGCCGCAGCCGGTTGCGCCGCCTGTCGCCCGTCGTCTGAGGTGGCCGCGCGTACCTGACAGGAGGTGGCAGCTACCGGCGGCAGACTGCGGGCATGACAACCCACGCCGACCTCGCCATGGTCAACCTCGACAGCTCCGACCCGGCCACGCACGCCGCCTTCTACGCCCACGCGCTCGGATGGGAGACCACCCACAGCGAGGCCGAGTACGCCATGATCGTCGCCGACGGCACGTCGATCGGCTTCGGCCTGGTGCCCGGCTACGCGCCGCCGGCCTGGCCGGACGAGTCCGGCGCCAAGCGCTACCACCTCGACCTCGTCGTCGACGACGTGGCCGCCGCCGAGAAGGACCTGCTGGCGGCCGGGGCGACCCGGCCGGAGTTCCAGCCCGGCGGCGAGCGGTGGACCGTGCTCCTGGACCCGGTCGGGCAGCCGTTCTGCCTCTGCCCCCGCCCTCAGGGCTGACCGGCTGTCAGCGCAGCGGGCCGCGGGCCACCGCGGCCCGCATCGCGGCCGGATCACCGGCCGGAACGTACTCCAGCCACCAGGTGGCGCCCGCCGCCGCCAACTGCGTCAGGTAGGTCCGCTCGACACGCTCGTCGGGACGCCTGCGCCGCCCGCCGACGGCGACGTCGAACGGCTGCCCGTCCGCACGGCGGTCCGGCAACGCGGCGACCAGGTCGGCCACCTCGTCGGGCGTGAAGTCCGACCAGCCGTCGGTGTCGGTCAGCTTGTAGGGCACGATCCCGTCCGCCCGGGCGGCGCGCCGCAGCACCGCCTTCGCCTGGGTGCTGCCACCCACCCAGACCGGCACCCGGGGCGACTGCACCGGCGCGGGCCGCAGCGCCACGCCCTCGGCCCGGTAGTGGACGCCGTGATGCGTTACCGGTTCGCCGCCGAGCAACCCGACCAACAGGTCGAGGCCCTCGTCGAGCATCGCGGCGCGGGTCTTGAGGTCGGTCGGCTCGCCGAACGCGGCAAGGCCCCGGTCGGCGGGATCGCCGACCCCGACCGCGACCCGGGCACGGCCCTGCGAGAGGTGGTCGAGGGTGAGCACCTCTCGCGCCAGTTTGGCCGGGCGACGCCGGGGCAGCGCGGTCACGGTGGTGCCCAGCCGCACCCGCTCGGTGCGCCCGGCCACCGCCGCCAGCACCAGCCACGGATCCCAGGTGTGCGGCTCGTCCCCGGCGTGATGGACGAGGTAGTCCTCCAGGAACACCCCGTCCCAGCCGGACCGCTCCGCCAGCTCACCGAGCGCCACGAGCTCGGCCACCGTCAGCGTGCCGCCACCGCAGGCGATCTCCAGTCCGTGTCGCACGCGGGCACCCTAAGACACGGGTACGACCGGTTACCCGCGGCGGCGGGCCCGCGCCGCCCAGATCGCGTACGCCGGATCGCGGTCCAGGTTGTGCCGGTCCCTGTCGTAGCGGCGGGTGGTACGCGGATCGGCGTGCCCCATCGCGTCCTGCACGTCCTCCAGCGGCACCCCCTCCGAGCGGGCCGTGGTGGCGAACGCGTGCCGCAGCGAGTGCGGCGACAGCTTCGCCCAGGCGGCGATCCCGGCGCGCTGCGCGAGGCGGCGCACCAGGCGGAACACGGCGTGCCGGTCCATCCGGCCACCGGTCGCGGTGACGAGCAGCGGCCCGGTCAGCTCCGGCACCGTCACGCCCTGCGCCTCGGCCCGGACCGCCAGGTAGGCGTCGAGGGCGTACGCGGTGCCCGGGGTGAGCGCACGCCGGCGTACCTTGCCGCCCTTGCCGACGAAACGGACGCTGCGGTGACCGCGTTCCGTGCCCAGGTCGGACAGGTCCAGCGAGACCAGTTCCCCGACCCGCAACCCCAGGTCGGCCAGGAGCGCGACGGCGGCCCGGTTGCGGGCGGCGGTCGGGCCGGTGTCGGCCTCGGCGGCGGCGATCAGCGCGTCGACCTCCTCCGGCGTGAGGCCGACGGTGGCGGAGTGGTCCCGGTCGACGCGGGGCCGGTCGGCCGCCGACACCGGGTTGGCGGTCACCGCGCCCAGCTTGGCCAGGAAGTCGTACCAGCTCGACAGCGCGGACAGCCGTCGCGCCACGGTGGCCGGGGTGAGCGGGCGGCCGTCGCGGCCGCGCGGCGTGGACTCCAGCTCCCGGCCGTAGGCGTTGACGTCGAGGAAGGTGGCCCGCAGCGGGTCCAGCCCACGCTCGGCGCACCAGCTCAGCCAGCCGGTGACGTCCCGCCGGTACGCGTCACGGGTGTGCTCGGACAGGCGCCGGTTGCGCAGCCACGCCTCGGTGACGTCGGTCGGGCCGGCGGGCAGGGCGGCGGTACGGGCGCGGGGCAGCACCTCGGGGCGAAGCATGTGAGAAAGGCTCTCAGTAGGCGGGGGGTTTGGCGACGAGGCGCGCCCGGCCCGATTTTCCGCAGCGGGTTACCGTCACCGGGTGCGTGCCAGCCGGCTGGTCTCCCTGCTGTTGCTCCTGCAGACCCGGGGGCGGATGACCGCCCACGAGCTCGCCGACGCCCTGGAGGTGTCGGTGCGGACCGTCTACCGCGACGTCGAGTCGCTCGGCGCCGCGGGTGTCCCGGTGTACGCCGACCGGGGGCCGGCCGGCGGCTACCGGCTGCTGGAGGGCTACCGGACGCGGCTGACCGGGATGACCGGCCCGGAAGCCGAGGCGCTGTTCCTCGCCGGCCTGCCCGGACCCGCCGCCGAGCTGGGGCTGGCGTCGGTGGTGGCCGCCGCCGAGCTGAAGGTGCGCGCCGCGCTGCCCGACGAGTTGGCCGACCGCAGCGGCCGGATCCGGCAGCGGTTCCACCTGGACGCGCCCGGCTGGTTCCGGCACCCCGAAGCCACCCCGCACCTGGCCACGCTGGCCGGCGCGGTGTGGGAGGACCGGCTGGTGCGGCTGCGGTACCGGCGCTGGCGCGCGCCGCGCGAGGTGACCCGGCTGGTCGAGCCGCTGGGCGTGGTGCTCAAGGCGGGCCGCTGGTATCTCGTGGGCCGGTGCGGGGAGCAGGTGCGCACCTTCCGGGTCGGCGCGGTGCTCGACGCGGAGGTCACCGGCGAGCGGTACGAGCGGGACGACGGGTTCGACCTGGCCGCCTACTGGCGGGAGTGGACCGCCCGGTACGAGCGCGACGTCTACCGCGACCAGGCGCGCATCCGGCTCACCGTGGCCGCGCTGGAGTTCATGCCGTACGTCTTCCCGCCGGAGATGAGCCGGGCCGCCCGGGCCGCGGCCGGTGAGCCCGGCCCGGACGGGTGGCTGGAGACCACGGTGCCGATCGAGTCGGTCCGGCACGCCCACGCGGAGCTGCTGAAGCTCGGCGCCGAGGTGGAGGTGCTCGCCCCGGCGGAGCTGCGAGACCGGTTCACCGCCACCGCGCACGCCCTGACCCGGCTCTACGGCGACGCGGGGTCGGCCGGCGCTCCGGCCTCCCCCGCGTCGGCGTGACCGGTCAGGCGGTGGTGAGCTGGCGGTGGCCGTTGCCCTCGGCGGGCGTGGCCACGGTGATCCGGCGCGGCTTGGCGCGCTCGGCGACCGGGATGCGCAGCGTCAGCACGCCGTTGTCGTAGCCGGCCTCCAGCCGGTCGGTGTCGAGCGTGTCGCCCAGGAAGAGCTGCCGGGTGAACGTGCCCATCGGCCGCTCGGCGGCGACAAGTTCGATGTTCTCGCCGGTGGGGCGGCGGCGCTCGGCGCGGACGGTCAGCACGTTGCGCTCGACGGTGCAGTCGATGCTGTCCGGGTCGACGCCGGGCAGGTCGAACGCGGCGTAGAAGTAGTCGCCGTCGCGGTAGGCGTCCAGGTGCATCACGGCGGGCCGGGCTGCGGTGCCGAAGAACTGCTCGGCGATCCGGTCGATCTCGCGGAACGGGTCGGTACGCATCAACATGGCTCTTGCCTCCTCGGTTCTCCTGGCCCAAGGTCTCAAGTTGAGCCCGGGTGACTCAACTTCTGATTCTGTTTTAACGCGTCGCCGCCGCGTCGTCAACTCGGGCCGGCAGTGACTTCTCGAACCAGTGCTGCGCGTACGGGCCGCTGTTGAACGCGGGGATTTCCCGGTAGCCGTGCCGGGCGTACAGGGCACGCGCCTCCACCAGGTCGGAACGGGTGTCCAGCCGGATCCGCCGCGCCCCGCCCTCGGCCGCGTACGCCTCGATCGCCGTTATGAGCGCCGCCCCGCCCCCGGCGCCCCGGTGCTCCGGGCGCACGTACACCCGCGTCAGCTCGGCCCAGCCCGGTTGCCACCTCAGCCCGGCGCACCCGGCGAGCCGGCCGTCGCGGCGGGCCAGCACCAGCAGCCCGGCCGGCGGGGCCAGGTCGTCGCTCAGGTCCTCGGCCAGCGCGGCGTCCACCTCACCGGGCCGCTCCGGGCGGCCGTACCAGCGGCGCACCATCTCCGCCATGTACTCGCGCAGCAGCAGCACCGCGTCGGGATCGTCCGGCCGGGCCACGCCCGTGCTCCAGCCGGTCACGGGCCCGTCCGCCAGTAGACGCCGTGCTCGCGGGTCAGCAGCATGTCGTCGATCAGGTAGCGGCGCAGCGTCACGTGGTCGGCCTCGCCGCCCTCGCACCACCGGCGCAGCGCGTCGTCCACCTCCCGTTCCGGGTAGCGCCGCCCGGGTTCGAACGTGCGCTCGGTGATGTGCTCCAGCAGCACGCGGCGGCGTCCGCGCTGCGCGGGCAGCCGGGTCAGCGCGCCGTCACGCAGGAACGTGCGCAGGATCGTCTCGCGCGGATTCGCCGCCGGGGCCGCCGGGGAGGCCGCCCCGGCCCGGGCGAACTCGCGCAGCCGCTCGGCGTCGACCCGCAACCCATCCCCGTCGTCGGCCAGCAAACCGGCGTCGGTGAGGCGGCGTACGGCCACGGCGGCGTCGCGGGCCGGCAGCCCGGTACGGGCCACCACGGTCGGCACGTCCCGGGCGCCGAGCACGATCGCGGCGAACACGGTCCGGCGACGCTCGTCGGCGAGCGCCCCGGCGAGGGCATGAGCGGTCATGGCGGGCAGCCTGTCAGCAATCCGCCGGATCCGGCGAGGCGTTTTCCGGCCCGCCGCTGCCCCGGGCCGCCGCGACGGGCGGCGGTGGCCCGGCGGTTGGCGACACCCGACCGACGCGACCGGCACACGCCGCGGGTCAGGCCGCGAAGTCGACCTCGGCGGCCTCGGCGGTGCCGGCCGTGCGCCCCGGCGCGGTCTGAAAACTCCAGTACAGGTTGGTGCCCTCGAACGAGTCGCCGTACGCCTTGTGCACCAGCGCCTCGACCCCCGACAGGAAGGCGCTGCCGTCTCACAGCCGACGGTGCATGACGTGCAGCCCCACCAGCCCCAGCGTCGGGTGGGCGAACGACTCCGGCACCGTGCCGATCACCGTGAAACCCAGCCGCCGGTACAGCTCCACCGCCGCCGTGTTGGTCTCCACCACGGCGTTGAACTGCATCGCGGCGAAGCCCTGTCGCCGGGCCCAGTCCAGCGCCTCCTCGCACAGCGCACGGCCCACGCCCCGGCCGCGCGCGTCCGCCGCCACCATGAAGCTCGCGGTCGCCACGTGCGAGCCCGGCCCGGGCCGGTTCGGGCCCATCTTCGCGGTGCCGCGCACCGTGCCGTCGTGGTCCACCGCGACCGAGGTACGCCCCGGCGGGCGCTCCACCCACACCTCGCGTGCCACGTCCGGCGGCCACGCGGGGTCGTACGCGAACGTGTCCGCGGCGGTGACGACGCCGGCGAAGATCGGCCAGACCTGGTCCCAGTCGGCGTCGGTGCAGTCACGGATCCTCATCGCCGGGCACGCTAGCCGCCGCCCGGCCGTCCGGCCACCGGTTTCCGTCCACCCGGCCGAGGGTCGCGGGGCATCGGCGGCCCGCCGGTCCGGTCCATCATGGGCAGGTGGCCGAATCAGTCGCCGACCTCGATCGGAGCCAGGCCGCCGCGCCCGGTGGCCCGCCGCCCGCCGGTCCGCGTACCCGCGCGCCCCTGGTGGTGGGCGCGGTCCTGACCGTTGTGCTGCTGTCGCTCGCCGGCCGCTACGGCTACCACCGCGACGAGCTGTACTTCCTGCTGTGCGGCCGGCACCTCGACTGGGGCTACGTCGACCAGGGACCCCTCGTGCCGGCGCTGGCGCGGCTGGCCGACACGATCGCGCCGGGCAACCTGGTGGTGCTACGTACCCCGTCGGCGTTCATCGGCGGCGCGGCGGTGATGCTGGTCGCCGCGATCGCCCGGCAGTTCGGCGCCGACCGTGTCACCCAGACGGCCGCGGCGGTGCTCGCCGCCGCCTCGGGCATCGTGCTGGCCGGTGGCCACCTGCTCAGCACCACGAGCGTCGACCTGCTGGTGTGGCTGGCCGCGGCGCTGTGCGTGGTGCGGATGCTGCGCACCGGCGACACCCGGTGGGCGCTCGGCGCCGGGCTGGCGCTCGGCGTCGGCCTGCTCAACAAGCCGCTGCCCGCCCTGCTCGGCGTGGGGCTGGTCGCCGGGGTGCTGATCGCCGGTCCGCGCCGGCTGCTGCGCGACAGGTGGGTGCTCGCGGGCGCGGGCGTCGCCGTGCTGCTCGCCGTGCCGTACGCCGCGTGGCAGGCCGCGCACGGCTTCCCGCAGCTCGACGTCGCCGCGTCGATCGCCGACGGCGACAGCTCCTACAGCGGCCGGATCGACGCGGTGGTGCTCCAGTTCCTGATCATCAGCCCGTTCGCGGTCCCGGTGTGGGTCGCCGGGCTGGTCGCGCTGCTGCGCCGCCCGTCCTGGGCGGCGTACCGGTCGCTGGCCTGGGCCTGGCTGGTGGTGGTCGCGATCGTGCTGGTGGCCGGCGGCAAGGGCTACTACGACGCGCCGCTGCTGCTGGTGCTCACCGCCGCCGGGGTGGTGCCGACCGTAGCGTGGGCGCGGCGGGGCGCGCCCCGGGTCCGGCAGGCGCTGCTGGTCACCGCCGCCGTGCTGATGGCCGCGAGCAGCGCGGTGCTGCTGCTGCCCACGCTGCCCGCCGACCGGCTGCCCGGGTTCGTGGTGGCGGCCAACTACGACGCGGGCGAGACCATCGGCTGGCCGGAGTTCGCCGACTCGGTGGCCGCCGTGCACCGCGCCCTGCCCGCGGCCGAGCGCGACCGGGCGGTGGTGCTGACCGGCAACTACGGCGAGGCCGGCGCGCTGGCCCGGTACGGGCCGCGACGGGGACTGCCGCGCGCGTACTCCGGGCACAACAGCATGGCCACGTTCGGCCGGCCGCCCGACGGCGCGGACGTGGTGATCGTCGTCGGCTGGTCCCGCCCGGACCGGTTGCGTGCCTGGTTCACCGAGGTCACCGAGGCGGGCCGGGTCGACCAGCGGGTCGACGTCGACAACGACGAGAACGGCGAGCCGATCTTCGTCGCCCGAGGACTGCGCCGTCCGTGGTCGCAGATCTGGGACACCGAGGTACGCCACGGCTCCTGAATACTTGTCGTCATGCTCTGGGGAGTCAGCGGGCCGATCTTCCTCCTCGACTACCTCGGCGCGGTCGCCGTGGCCGTCGTGATCGCGGTCGCAGCACGGGAACTGACCGGCCGCCGTGCCCAAGGCGCGACGCCCGACCGGGTCGAGCTGGCGTACCTGACCGACCGGGCGCTGCTGGCCTGCCAGGTCGGGGTGGCCGCGCTGCGCCGCGCCGGTGGGGTCGAGATCGGTGAGCTCGCCACCCTGCACGCGCAGGGGCCGCCCCCGGCCGGCTCGCCCGCGCTGGTGCGCGCCCTGCACAGCGCGCTGCGCCGCCCGCAGACCTGGGCCGCGGTGCTCGCCGACCCGGACGTGGGCCGGGCGCTGCGTCGTACGGTCGGGCGGCTGGTCCGCGACGGCTGGCTGCTCACCCGCGCGCAGCGGCGGCGGATCGCGCTGGGCACGGTGCCGTTGTTCGCGGTCGCCGCGGTCGGGCTGACCCGGCTCGTGGACAGCGCCGTCGAAGGGCGCTCCGCCGGTGGTCCCGCCTCGGTCGCAGGGCTGCTGCTGTGCTGCCTGGCCACCGCGCTCGGTGGCTGGTGGCTGACCGAGGTGCCGGAGACCGGGTCCGCCGCCCGCCGACTGCTGCGGCGGCTGCGCCGCGAGCACGCCGAACTCGACCCGGAACGCCGTCCCACCTGGCAGGGCCGGGACACCGACACGCTGCTGACGGCGATGGCGCTGTTCGGCCCCCGGCCGCTGCTCGCCGTGGACCCGGCCTTCGCCGTCCAGGTGGGCGTAGACCCGGAACGGGACCGCCCGCGCCCCGACCGCAAACCCGCCCGCCGCTGACCAGACCTCCCATTTCGCGTCGATCATGAAGTTGACGGCGCTCGGTGTCCGGTTTGCCCGGTACAACTTCATGATCGGCGAAGGATGGGCGGACAGGCCGGAGCGCGGGACGGGTTTCCTTGTCTTGGGCGCCGGGAAGGCTCGGGCATGGCCGAGACATTCGTGAGCGAAGACCTGAAGACACTGCAGGCGATTGCGCGCGGGGCCGGGATACAGGAGGTCGACCGCCTGTCGCCGGACCAACTGGTCGAGGCGCTGCGCCGCGCCGGGGTGACCGACGGTACGCAGGACCAGTGGCCACCCCAGCCCATCGAGGACCCGGCACACCTGGCCGGGCTGCCCCGCAGCTCGCTGACGCAGGGCGACGAGAGCACCGGCGGCCGGGCCGCCGAGGAGTCGATCGGCGCCATGCCGGGCGAGTCCGAAACCGAGATCAACGACCGCACGGAACGCTGACCGTACGCACGAGGGCCGCCCCCGGCGAATCCCGGGGGCGTCCCTCGATCGGGCGGGGTCAGTGCGTCCCGGCGGCGGCCTCCGCCTCCTCACGGGCCCGGCGCTCGTCACCGCTGAGCGTGTTCAGCGGCTTCTCCTTGATGAACAGCACGACGATCAGGGCGAGCAGCGCGAACGGCGCGCCGATGAGGAACATCTCCGACGTGGCGGTGCCGTAGACCTCCTGCACGATCCGCAACACCGGCTCCGGCAGGGCCGACAGGTCCGGCACCTCGGCCGAACCGCCGCCGGCCAGCGGGCCGAGCTTCTCGGTGGTCAGCGACGTCACCCGGTTCGCCAGGACCGCGCCGAGCGCGCTGACCCCGACCGCGCCGCCCATGCTGCGGAAGAACGTCAGCACCGACGTCGCCGCGCCCAGCTCGGCGGCCGGCACGTCGTTCTGCGCGGCCAGCACCAGGTTCTGCAGCAGCATGCCGACGCCGACACCCAGCACCGCCATGTGCACCGACAGCACCGGCACGCTCGTGTTCGCGTCGATGGTGCTCAGCAGCAGCATGCCGACGGTCATCACCGCGGCGCCGGCGACCAGGAACATCTTCCACCGGCCGTACTTGGTGATCAGTTGGCCCGCCACTGTCGAGGAGACCAGCAGGCCGAGGACCATCGGCAGGCTCATCAGGCCGGCCGCTGTCGGCGACTTGCCGAGCGAGGTCTGGAAGTACTGCGACAGGAACACGGTGCCACCGAACATCGCCACGCCCACGAGGACGCTGGCCACAGTGGTGAGACTGACCGTGCGGTTGCGGAAGATGCCCAGCGGGATGATCGGCTCCTCGGTCCGGGCCTCGACGAACACGGCCAGCGCGAGCAGCGCCAGTCCGCCACCGACCAGCAGCGCGGTCCACCCGGACGCCCAGTCGAACTTGTTCCCGGCCAGCGACGACCAGATCAGCAGCGTGGACACGCCCGAGGTGATCAGCAGGGCGCCGAGCCAGTCGATGCGGACCTTGCGGCGGACCACCGGCAGGTGCAGCGTCTTCTGCAGCAGCGTGATGGACAGCAGGCTGAACGGCACGCCGATCAGGAAGCACCAGCGCCAGCCCAGCCAGGACGTGTCGACCAGGACGCCGCCGATCAGCGGGCCGGCGATGGTGCCGACACCGAAGACTGCGCCGAAGATGCCGGCGTACCGGCCCAGCTCACGCGGCGGGATCATCGCCGCCATGACGATCGTGGCGAGCGCGGTCATGCCGCCCGCGCCGATGCCCTGGATGACCCGGCTGAGCAGCAGCACCTCGACGTTCGGGGTGAAGCCGGCGACGAGCGAGCCGACCACGAACAGGCCGAGGGACAACTGGATCAGCAGCTTCTTGCTGTAGAGGTCGGCCATCTTGCCCCACAGCGGGACCGTCGCGGTCATCGCCAGCAGTTCGCTGGTGACGATCCACGTGTAGACGGTCTGGCTGCCGTTGAGGTCGGCGATGATCCGCGGCAGCGCGTTCGCCACCACCGTCGAGGCGAGGATCGCCACGAACATGCCGACCATCAGGCCGGACAGCGCCTGGAGCACCTCCCGGCGTGACATCCGCGTACCCGTCTCGGCGGGCGGAACAGTGGCGGTGGTCATCGAACTCCTTGTCGTGTGCACGGGCGAGCGGCCGCGCGACGGCGGCGGCCGGTACGAAACGGCTCAGGTCGAGGCGTGCGGATCGGGCAGGCCGGCGGCGACGGCGGCGAACGCCTGGGCGGTCAGCTCGCGCAGTGTCGTCGTGTCGGGTTGCTCGACCCACTGCATCAGGGCGGTGCGGAAGACCGCGCCGGCGACAGTGGTGACGAGCGTCGGGTGCCCGTGGCACGGGTCGAGCCCCAGCCGGGCGGCCACCGCCGCGACGATCACCTGTTCCGTTTCGGCGTTGCCGCTGATCAGCCGCGGAAGCAGCGACGGGTTCGCCGCGATCACCCGCAGGCGCAGCAGCCACACGTCCCGATCGGCTTCGATGGCCTCGACGACGTCGTCGAAGGCCAGCCGCAGCGCGTCGAACGCGGACACCTCCGGCGGCGCGGCGACGATGCGGGCGGCCAGCACCTCGCGGTCGGTCGGCTGGTCGCCGAGCAGCGCCTCGTCCTTGCTGGGGAAGTAGTTGAAGAAGGTGCGGGCCGACACGTCGGCGGCCTCGCTGATCTCCTCCACCGTCACCTGGTCCAGGCCCCGCTCGGCGACCAGGCGCAGCGCGGCCGCGCTGAGGGCGGCGCGGGTCTGCCGCTTCTTGCGGTCACGCAGGCCGGGGCGGCTCTGATCCGTGGTCACGCCACGACCTTACGAGCAATCTTGCAGAGAGTGCAAACTTTTAGTGAGTGAAGTGACCCGCGACGCACCGCGGCGGCGCCGGAAAACGGGTTGAGCGCGGTTTCCGCCGTCCCGTACGTTCCTCGCACCTCTGTCGCAGCGAAGAAGGACGATCCCGCGTGACCCCTCCTGCTCTCTAGAACCTGACACGTTCCCCACGCCTGTAGCCGGCGCCTGCGCGCCGGCTCCCCGGGCTGCCCTCGCGCGCCCGGCCACAGCGTCCGAGGCCGCGCGTAATCGGCCTCGCGTCAGGTCTTCAGAGATCAGGTCTCCATGTCATCCCAACCTCATATCGTGCTGCCCTGGGTCGTCCGCCGGACCCGCCTTCCGCTGCTGTCGCTGCGCTGCGTCACCTGCCGGGCGGAGTCGGCCACCGCCGCCCGGGGCCGGTTCCGGGTCAACGCCAACGGCAAGCTGCTGGACGTCTGGCTGCTGGTGCACTGCGTGTCCTGCGGCCGGACCAGCAAGCTCACCGTCCGCGAGCGGGCGACTGTCAGCTCGTTCGATCCCAACGATCTGCACGGCCACCAACTCAACGACCCAGACCTGGTGGCGGCCACCCTGCTGGACCCGGCGTTCGCCCGGCGCTGCCGCTTCACCCTCGACTGGACCGGCGCGTGGCGCCTGGACGCGCCGGTCGTGCCGCTCGACGGGTGGCCGGTGCAGGTCAACGTCACGTTCGACGACCCGGCGCCGGTACGCCCGGACCGGCTCATCGCCCACCGGTTCGGCCTCACCCGGTCCGAGGTGCTGCGCCGGGTCAAGTGCGACATCCCGCTGAACCGTCCGACGAGCACCGCATTCACCTTCACCGTGCTGGCGGAGGACTGACCGGGGCGTGGTCGCGGCGGCATCCCGCCGCGACCACGCCCGCGTGACAGCGGGGCTGCCCCGTACGACTCACGATCGAGGCCCGGCACCGCCGAGCGCGACGGCGAGTTCGGCCTCGATCAGATCGGCGGCCCGGTCCGCGCCCCCGGCGGCGCGCGCCTGCCGCTGCAGCTCGGCGCTGCGGGCCACCACTGCGGGGTCCGACGTGAGGGCCAGCAGCGCCGCACGCAGCTCCGCGGCGGTGACGCCGGCCGAGTCGACGACCCGGGCGACGCCGAGGGCGGCCAGTTGCTCGGCGTTGGCGAACTGGTCGGCCGCCTGCGGTACGGCGATCATCGGCGTCCCGCAGTAGAGACCTTCGCTGCTGCCGCCCATGCCGGCGTGGGTGACGAAGGCATCCGCCTGCTCCAGTACGGCCAGCTGCGGCACCCACCGGTGGACCTCGACGCTGTCCGGGACGGGACCGAGTTCGGCCGGGTCGACGTACTTGCCGATCTGGAGAACGGTGTGCCAGCCGGGCAGGTCGCCGAACGCGGCGACGCAGCGGCGGTAGAACTCGGGCCGCTGGGTGAAGGCGGAGCCGAGCGAGACGAGCAGCACCTTCCCGGCGTGCTTCGGTCGTACCCAGGAACCCTGGTCGGCGCGGTCGCCCAGGACCGGGCCGACAAAGCTGTAGACCGACCGGTCCACCCGGTCGGCGTTCGGCTGGAGCGCCTCCGGCGGCAGGACGAGGCTGCGGGGCGGCCGGCCCTGGAACGCCATGCTGTCGGTGACCGACGAACCCTCCGCCGTCAGCCATGCCGTGAACCGCTGGTAGTACTCGGCGCCACGGGGATCGGCCCGCATCGCCTCCACGACGGGCGCCATCTCCTGCTCGTAGCCGTCCCAGGCGACGAACGTCGAGGAGAGCTGGACGGCCGGGATCCCCCACTGCTCGCCGAGCAGCCGGGCCGGCGCGCCGGCGATGTCGTAGAGGAACAGGTCCGGCCGGTCGTCGGCGTAGGCGGCCCGTAGCTGCGGCAGCATGGCGACTGCGTCGTCGAGGAAGAGCGTGAGCTGCGCGATCGGGTCGTCGGTTCCGGCGCCGCCGTCGGCGGGCAGCGTCGAGGCGTACGGCTTCAGCTCCGCGCCGGTGGACCGGATGACCTCGGCGAAGGCGGGGTCATTGGCGTAGGTGACCCGGTGGCCGCGCCGCACGAGGGTACGAATGATGTCCAGGCTCGGGTTGACGTGGCCGTGGAACGGAATGCTGACCATGGCGATGTGCGGCAAGTGATCTCCCGATCTCTGCTGAGACGAGACGTGCCGTCTCGCTTGCCCAGCAGAGCACGGCGCGACCGCGCCGTCAAGACGATACGTCTCGTCTCGCTGTAGGCTGCCGCTGTGACCCCACAGCCCACCCGCCGCAACGAGCAGTCCCGCCGCGCGATCCTCGCCGCCGCGCTGGAGCTGCTGACCGAGACCGGATACCAGGCCCTGACCGTCGAGGCGATCGCCGCCCGTGCCGGGGTCGGCAAGCAGACCATCTACCGCTGGTGGCGTGGCAAGGGCGCGGTCATCCTGGACGCGCTCGCCGACGACATGCCGGAGGTCATCGCCCTGCCCGACACCGGTGACCTGCGGGCTGATCTGCGTGAGGTTCTCCGGGCCACAGTCGCCGAGTTCGCCGATCCACGGCTGTCCGCCACCACCCGTGCCATCACCATCGAGACACTCGCCGACGAGGACCTGGCCGGTCAGGCGCGCGACCGGCTGCTCCGCCCCCAGTTGAACGCGGTCCGCGCCCGCCTGGAGGCCGCCCGCGAGGCCGGCCAGGTACGCCCCGACGCTTCCCTGGACCTGGTGGTGGAGCTGCTGTTCGGCCCGCTCTACCACCGCTGGCTGCTGCGCAACGGCCCGCTGACCGACGACTACGCCGGCGGCATCGTCGACCTGGTCGTCGCCGCGGTCACCCCGTCAGCGGGCACCGGCCGCTAGCCAGTCGTCGAAGCTGGTCGGCGCGATACGCGCGTCGTCGCCGGGCAGCAGCACGTTGCCTGCCATCGACGTGCCGAACACGCCCGACCACGTCGGGACAAGCCGGACCCGGCGACCCCGCGCCTCATGGGTACGCCGAGCCATGTCGACGAGATCCTCCGTCGCGGGTCCGGCGATGTCGACGTGGCGTCCCTGCGGTTCACCGACCGCGACCTCGGCGAGGATGTCGGCGACGTCCCGGGGTGCGATCGGTTGCACCAGCAGCGGCGCGACAGTGGCGGCGCCGTCGCGCTCGGTCCAGCCGGTGACCATCGCGGCGAAGTCGTGGAACTGGGTGGCCGGGACTATCGTCCACGGCACCGGCCCGCCTGCCACCAGTCGCTCCTGCTCCCGCTTGCCCGCGTAGTGGGCGTTGTCGTCGACCCGGTGGATGCCGACGATCGACAGCAGCACGTGGTGCCGTACGCCGGCGCGTTGTTCGGCCGCCAGCAGGTTGCGCGTGAGGGCACCGAGATACGCCACCGTCTCGGAACGCTCGCGTGCCGCCACATTGGTCGTGTCGACCACCGACTCGACGCCGGCGAGCGCCTCGTCCAGCCCGTCGCCCGTCAGGAGATCCACACCCTGCGAGCGGCTGATGCGTACGACGTCGTGGCCCTGCCGCTCCAGCGCGGCGGCGGTGAGCGCCCCGATGCGGCCTGTCGCCCCGGCAACCGCGATCCGCATCGCCATCCCCCTCTCGGACGTACCCGCCTCACGGTAGTCGGTTGAGGACAGAGGCAGGGTCCTTCGCGGCTCCGCCCTCGCGCGCACATAACTGTCATTATGGTGTAGCACCGATTTGGACTGATTTGCCGGTACAGATTAACGGAATGCCGTTATCGGTAATCCAGTAATCCGAGTGGACGTCGCCGCTTGACCCTGACACCGTGGCAAGGTCTTCACTGGGGCGCAGGAGGTGGTCCCCGTCAACACGACCCCGGGCACGCGTGTCCTTGAGGCGTTGAACGCCGCCAGCTCGTCGGCACGACTCCAGGCGGCCCTGGCGGTGGGCACGCGCGCCGACCCCGCTCACGTCGACGCGCTCGTGGCCCGATGCGCGATCGAACCGAACTTCTTCGTCCGCGACATGCTGACCTGGGCGCTGACCCGGCTGCCGGCGCAGATCACTGTGTCCAGGTTGTGCGCGGAGCTTCGGTCCGAACGCGCTCAGGCTCGGAGCCAGGCGTTGCACACGCTGTCCAAGATCGGCGACGTGAGCGCGTACCCCGCTGTCACCCGCTCGTTGCGCGACGCCGACGACGAGGTCGCCCGCAGCGCATGGCGGGCCGCCGTCGTCCTGGTGCCCGACGACGAGCGCGATGCCCTGGCGGCCGAGCTTGCGTCGCAGCTCGGCCGGGGCGGCCGTGACGTGACCATGAGTCTCAGCCGGGCCCTCGTCGCGCTGGGAGACGCGATCGAGCCGGTGCTGCGGACGGCGATGGCCAGCGCGGACCCGGCGGTGCGTGCGCACGCCCGGGCCACTGACCTGCTGCGGCGCGACCCGGACGCCGGCTTCGACGCCGCCGTCGACGAGGCGAAACGGATCGTCGCGCTCGGCCCGGAACCGGCCGCGGAGGCCGGGTGCTGATCGGCGAGGTGGCACGCCGTTCCGGGGTGAGTGCCCGGATGCTGCGCCACTACGACTCGCTGGGGCTGGTGCGGCCGACGGGCCGCACCAGCGGCGGCTACCGCGAGTACACCGCCGAGGACGTCCGCCGCATCTTCCACGTGGAGAGCCTGCGCTCGCTGGGGCTGTCGCTGGGGCAGATCCGGCGTGCCCTGGCGGACCCGGACTTCGCACCGTCCGTTCTGGTCGGTGACCTGATCCGGCAGTCCGAGGACCGGCTCGGACGGGAACAGGAACTGCTCAAACGCCTCCGCGCGGTCGACGACTCCGCACCGGCCGGCTGGCACGACGTCCTGCGTATCGTCGCGCTTCTGCACGGACTCACCTCGCCCAACGCGGCACGCCGGCAGCAGGCCGTCCTGTCGCCGGCCGGCGACGTACCGGCTTCCGGCCGGATGCTTGCCGAGGCGGTCCTCGCCGAATCCGACCCGCACGTCGCCGACACCCTGCGGTGGGCCCTCGCGCGGGCGGGTGACGACGCGCTGGCGGGTGTGGCGTCCGGGGCGTACTCGGAGGACGTCGAGGTCCGGCGCCGGGCGGTGCGCGCGATCGCCGCGATGCCCGGCGCCGAGGCGAGCGCGCTGCTCGCGGCCGCGCTCGACGACCAGGATCCGGGGGTACGCGGGCACGCGGCCCTGTCGTTGGGTACGCGGGGTGAGACCACGGCCGTGCCGACGCTCGTCGCCATGGTGGCCGACGGGGTGAACGACGTCGAGGCGGGCGAGATCCTGGGCAAGCTGGCACGCGAGGCCGGCTGCGGTGAGCGGATCATGGACGGGCTCACCGGCCGGCTGCATGAGCGCGGCGCGGACCCGGCCGTGCGGATACGCCTGGCCCAGGCACTCGCGGAGATGCCGGCCGCCCTCGCGCGGGACGCGCTGGAACGACTGGCGAAGGACGACGACCCCACGTTGCCCTGGTCGCCTCGGCCCTGACCGGGGCACTCGCGCCGTAACCGGCGACCTAGCGCACGAACGGTCTGATGACCTCGAAGGCGTCTTGGAACCGCACCGGGATGCCGCTCTCCGCGCTCTTGCGGCCGAGGAACTCCTTCGTCCTGGCGAACTTGTCGAGGAGGGCAGGCAGCGGGCGCAACTTCTGGTCCAGCGCGACGAAGAAGTTGTCCCAGTGGATCGGCACGACGAGGCCGGGTCGCGTCGCCTCCACCACGTGCCGCCAGTAGTCGTCCTGGAACCGCGGTGACTGCGCCCCCAGGGCACCGATGCCGAGGTAGAGGCAGTCGACGTCGAGTCCGTCGAACTTGTTCGGCACGAAGTTGGCGCTCGGGTGGATGAGCATCGAACCGGTGGGATGGGAGACGAGGAACGAGAAGCATCCGCCGTCGCGGTAGCTGCTCGCCCGGGTCGGCGCGACGAGCGGCTCCTCGATCACGCCCGGGAACCTGTTGCCCGGGCTGTGGAGGCCGCCGAGCACACGGACTGTGAACGATCCGACGGTGTGCTCGTCTCCGTCCGCGATACGCGTCATCGCCTGCTCGTCGAGGCCCGAGCCGCGCCCCACGTGGAGAGTCGAGTCGGAACCGAACAGCTTGCCTCCGAGGTGCTTGACGACCTCGGGGGCGTCCATGGCGTGGTCGTAATGGGAGTGGGCGACGAGAAGCCCGTCGAGGCGCCTCACCCGTGCCCGGGAGAGGGCGCTGGTGATCCGTCCCAGGTCGGGGGCGATCCGGCCGAACGCGACGCGGCGCAGGGAAGGCCTGGAGAAGAAGCCGTCGACCAGGACTCCCGACGTGCCGTCGGACACGTGGACGGACGACGTTCCGAAGAAGGTGGCTTCGACAGATGCTTCGCTGGCGGCCATGCGCAGATGGTAGTGAGCCGGCCGACGACGAGAGACAACGACGATCGCGGGCCGTCGATAGGGTGGCCGGATGGACGAAGACGCACGACGTCGGCACTCGTCGTCGTTCGGCGCGGCGGCGACCGCGTACGCCGAGCACCGCCCGGACTACGCGCGCGCCGCGGTGATGTGGGCGCTCGAACCCGCACCGGGCGCGCGTGTGCTCGACCTCGGCGCGGGCACCGGCAAGCTCACCACCACGCTGGCCGAGGTGAGCGGCGACGTGACGGCTGTCGAGCCGGACCCGGCGATGCTCGCCGAGTTGCGTCGCGCGGCGCCGGAGGTCCGGGCGCTGTCCGGCAGCGCCGAGGCGATCCCGCTGCCGGACGCCACCGTCGACGCTGTGGTCGCCGGCAACGCCATGCACTGGTTCGACATGGCCGTGGCCGGGCCGGAGATCGCCCGCGTCCTCGCGCCCGGTGGCGTCCTGGGCGGACTGTGGAACGTTGTGGACGACCGGGTCGACTGGGTCGCCGGGCTCGCGGTGGTCAGCGGCAGCGCCGCCATCGGCCCTCGGGACACGCCCGCGAGCTGGCGCGCCGCCACGGCGACCATGCACCTGCCGAAGATCGGCGAGGTCCGGTTCGGCTCGCCCGAGCAGGAGCAGTTCCCGCACGGGCAGCGCCGCACCGCCGACTCGCTGGTGGCGACGCTCGCCACGAGGGCCGGCATGCTGGTGATGCCGGAGCGGGAACGCATGGAGACGCTCGACCGCATCCGCGCGTACCTGGCGAGCCGTCCGGAGACGGCCGACGGGGAGTTCACGCTGCCGATGCTCACGTGCGCGCTGCGCGTGCGGCGACTGTGAACCGCGCGACGACGACCGGCGCGGACGTCCGCGCCGCCGCAGCGGCGATGACCGCTGTGCTGCGGTCCGCCGTCGGTCGGGACTGGACGGTACGCGCGGGAGACCTGGACTGGTCGTGCTGGACCACCGCCGCGCACATCGCGCACGACCTGGTCGCGTACGCCGGTCAGGTGGCCGGCCGCCCGGACGACCGCTACCTCCCGTTCGACCTGCGGGTACGCGCCGACGCCCCGCCCGCCGAGGTGCTCACTGTCGCGGCGGCCGCGGCCGGGATGCTCGCCGCCACCGTCGACGCCGCGGAGCCGGGTGACCGGGCGTGGCACTGGGGCCCCTGCGACCCGGGCGGATTCGCCGCGATGGGCGTGGCCGAGATCCTGCTGCACACCCACGACCTGACCCGAGGACTCGATCTGGACTGGTCGCCACCGGCCGGACTGTGTGCCGGGGTGGTACGCCGGTTGTTCCCCGACGCGCCAGGCGGCGACCCGGCGCCGGTGCTGCTGTGGCTGACCGGCCGGGCGCCGCTCGGCGAGCGGCCACGACGTACCGCGTGGACCTGGCAGGCGGCGCGCCCCTGACCGCTCTCAGCGGCGCCACCAGCGCCAGCGACGGCGCGGGCGGGACGAGGCGGAACCGGGCGACTCCGGCGCCGTGACGACCGGCGCGGCGCGTTCCCGATCGGCGCGCCAGCGGCTCACCGCCTCCTCGACGTTCACCGGGCGGACCACCACGCGCGGCCCGGTCGGGGTTCGCAGCCAGGCCACCACCTCGGTGTTGAGCGCGGCCACGTACGACCGCACGGACTCCTCGGTGGGCAGGTCGCGCAGCTCGGCCGGGAGCTGCTCGATGCGGCGGCGCAACTGCAGCGGCGTGGGCAGCAGCAGATCGGAGGGGATCTGTTCGCGCTCCATGAAGCTGCGGATCCACCACCCCTCGTCGTAGGGCAGGTCACGCCCCGGGATGGGCTTGCCGGCGCCCGGCAGGTTGTCGAACTCGCCGCGCTCCTGGGCCGAGCGGATCTGCGCCTCGACCGCCGCCTCCCACGCTGTCGTCACCGCCGTCACCTCCCGTACCCACGGTATCCGCCGCCGTCCGACAAGGGTCAGCGTCGGACGCAGCTGGGCTGTTCCCGCGCGGCGGGCGGGGCCTGGGCGTAGCGTGCCCGGGTACGGGAAAGGGGTGTCGGCGTGCGCGACTGGCTCATCGGCCTCGGGGTGGCTGCGGTCTGCATGGTCGCGAGCTGGGCGGTGCTGGTGCTGCTGGCGCGGCGGCTGCCTCCGGGGATCCTGCGCGATCTGGCCGCGTTCGTGCCCGACTGCGTGACCGCGGTGCGGCGGCTGCGCCGCGACCCGCGGGTGCCCCGCCGCGCCCGGGTCGCGATCGTGGTCGCCGGTGTCTGGCTGGCCAGCCCGATCGACCTGATCCCGGAGTTCCTGCCGGTGATCGGCCCGCTGGACGACATCGTGGTGGTGGCTCTCGCGTTGCGTTACGCCGCTCGGCAGGTGCCCCGGCAGGTGCTGTTCGACGCGTGGCCGGGCGAGCCGCGGCTACTGCTGCGCCTGCTCGGCAGTCCTTGAAACACCCCCGGGGAGGGCGTTTCGCACCCGAGGAACGTCAGGGAAGGTGGCGGACGTGGCGGTGGCCGTCGCGCGGGTACGGCGCGCGGGCCGGCAGGACCTCGGCGAAGGCGTACCCGCTCTTCTCCGCCACCCGGCAGGACGCCGGGTTGTCGACCTGGTGCAGCAGCTCCAGATGAGTCAGGCCGGCGGCGGCGAACCGGGCGAACGCCCACCCGGTGACCGCCTCCACGGCCCGCGGCGCGACGCCACGGCCGCGTGCCGGCGCAGCCGTCCAGTAGCCGACCTCGGCGGCCGGACGTCCCGGGCGTACCCCCTTGAGCACCACGCAGGCCACCAGCCGCTCCCCCTCCAGCACGGCGAAGCTGAACCAGTCGGCGGCGGCCCAGCCCTGCCGGCTGCGGCGCAGGAACGCGCGCGCCTGCGCCGGGGTGCTCACCGGGTAGCTGGTCCAGGCGCGCAGCACCGGGTCCCGGTACGCCTCGATCAGCGCGTCGGCGTCACCGTCGCGCCACGGGCGCAACAGCAGGCCGGGCGCGGTCGGGGTGGCCGGCGCGGACAGCACGAGCGACATGCGGCCAAGTATCACCGTTGTGCCCGCTCGTCGGGGTCCCCGGAACCGGCGCGGAAGTGTCGCGGGTCACCGGACCGGCCCACGGTTCCGGGCCTCGCCCGGGGCGGGAACGGGCGTAGGGTCCGGTTCACGGTCGGCAACGGGGAGGCGACGTGGTCACGGTCGGCGCGGTGACGGGAATCGCCCTGGTGGCGCTCGGTCTGGTGCTCACGCCCGGGCCGAACATGGTCTACCTGGTCTCCCGGTCGGTGACCCAGGGCCGGCGGGCCGGGCTGGTGTCGCTGCTCGGCGTGGCGGTCGGATTCCTGGTCTACCTGGCCGCCGCGGTGGCCGGCATCGCCACCGTGTTCGTGCTGGTCCCGCCGCTGTACACGGCGGTGAAGCTGGCCGGCGCGGCGTACCTGCTGTGGCTGGCCTGGCGGACGCTGCGCCCGGGCGGCACGTCGGCGTTCACCCCGACGCCGCTGCCACCGGACCGGCCCCGGCGCCTGTTCACCATGGGCCTGGTCACCAACCTGCTCAACCCCAAGATCGCCATCCTGTACGTGTCGCTGCTGCCGCAGTTCGTCGACCCGGCGCGCGGGCACGTGGCGTTGCAGAGCCTGCTGCTCGGCCTGACCCAGATCGTCGTGGCGCTCACCGTGAACGCGATGATCGTGCTGAGCGCCGGTTCGGTGTCGGCGTTCCTCACCCGGCGGCCCGGCTGGGCGCGGCTGCAGCGGTGGGTGATGGGCACGGTGCTGGCAGCGCTCGCGGTCCGCATCGCCGCGGACCGCTCCCGCGCCGCCGTCGCCACCCCCTGACCGGGGTACGCGCACCCACGCCGTCCGGCACGGACGCACACCGCCAGGGCGGCGTCACGACGGCTCCTCGCGTACGACAGCCACGCCACCCGGTGCCACCGTCAACACGCCGTCGACCGTTGCGCCGGTGAGCAGCTCGAACCCCGCAACCGGTACCCGCTGCGGCCGGTCGGTGTGGTTGAGCAGGTGGAGCAGACTGCCGTCGGTGTCGTGACGGCGTACCGCCTCGACGCCCGGCGGCGCGTCCGGGCACGTCGGGGTGACACCGGCGAGCCGGGCCGCCTCGGTGAGCAGCCGCCGGTACGTGTCGTCGTCGGGGCGGGTGGAGACGTACCAGGCGTACGCGTCGCCGACCCGGTGCCGGGTGATCGCGGGCCGGCCGGCCGGCGCTCCCCCGGCGTACACGCTGACCGTCTCCGCACCGGCCAGATGCACCGTCTCCGACCAGATCCGGCCGGTCCCGCCGCCGGTCAGCGGCACCTCTTCGTCGTCGGCGAGGGGGTGGAATTCCTCCACCCGCACGCCGAGCAGGTCCCGGTACGCGCCCGGGTAGCCGCCCAGGCGTATCCGCGCATGCTCGTCGGCGACACCGCTGAGCCAGGTCACCAGCAGGTGCCCGCCGGCGTCGACGTGCCGGCGTACCCAGTCGATCGTGGCGTCCGAGGCCAGGTAGAGGGCCGGGAGCACGAGCAGCCGGGCGCCGTCGAGCGGGGCGCCGGGCGGCACCACGTCGGCGGTGACGCCCGCGTGCCACAGGGCCCGGTGCGCGGCGGCCGCCTCGCCGGGGTGGTCGAGTCCGGCGCGGGGCATACCCGGGTGCCGCAGCGCCCAGCCGCTCGCCGCGTCGTACGCGATGGCCACGCCTGCCTCGACGCGGCCCGGCGCGGTCCCGGCGAGCCGGCCCAGCGCGGCGCCCAGGGCGGCGGCCTCGCGGAACACGCGGGTGTCGGCGCCGGCGTGCGACACCACGGCGGAGTGGAAGCGTTCCGCGCCGCCGGCCGGGGCGCGCCACTGGAAGAACATCACCCCGGCCGAGCCGCGTGCCACGTGGGCGAGGCTGTGCCGGGTCATCCGGCCGGGTTCCTTGGTGTGCATCCGCCCGGCGGTGTGGATCTGGTTGGGCGCGCTCTCGGCCAGCAGCCACGGCGCCGGCCGTCCGGCGCCGTGACGGGCCCAGCCGCGGGCCAGGTCGGCGGCGAACGCGGTCTGTTCCTCCGCGCCCAGGTCAGCCGTGGAGGGGTAGTGGTCGATCGCGATCAGATCCACCTCGCGCGCCCAGCGGGCGTGGTCGACGGGAACCCAGTCGCCGAGCACGTAGTTGGTGGTCACCGGCACCGCCGGGTTCGCCGCCCGCAGCAGGTCCCGCTGCTCGGTGTACGCGGACAGCAGCGTGTCGGACCAGAAGCGGCGGAAGTCGAGCAGCTGGCCGGGGTTTGCCAGGTACTGGGTGGCACGGGGCGCGCCGACCTGCGCCCAGTCGGTGTAGTGCTGGCTCCAGAAGCTGGTGACCCAGGCGTCGTTGAGCGCGTCGAGGTCGCCGTAGCGGCCGGTGAGCCAGCGGCGGAACGCCGCCTCGGCGTGCGGGCAGTGGCAGGTGGTGCCGTACTCGTTGTGCACGTGCCACAGCGCGAGCGCCGGGTGGTGCGCATACCGGGCGGCCAGCACCCCGGCGATGCTGCGGGCGGCATCGCGGTACGCGGGCGCGGCGGCGCAGTAGGTGTCGCGGCTGCCGTGGGTCAGGCGTACGCCGTCGGCGGTGACCGGCAGCGCGTCCGGGTGGCGCAGCGAGAACCACGGTGGCGGTGACGCGGTGGGGGTGGACAGCGCGGCCCGGATGCCGGCGGCGTGCAGCAGGTCCAGCACGCGGTCGAGCCAGTCGAGCGTGTGGCGGCCGGGTTCGGGTTCGAGCCGGGACCAGGCGAACACGCCGACGGTGACCAGGTTGATCCCGGCCGCGCGCATCAGGGCGACGTCCTCGCGCCACACCTGCGGCGGCCACTGCTCCGGGTTCCAGTCCCCGCCGTAGCAGAGCCGCCCGTCGCTCCACGGCGCTTTAGTTGTCATCCCGGCCAAAGTAGGAACAGGTGAGACGGAAAGTCAATGCCGTCGATCATTGACAGTTAGTTGGGATTCCAAAGAAACTGGCGGGACCGCCCGTGGACGCCGCGAGGAGACGCCCATGCCGTACCGCCCGCCGCTGGTCCCGTACGAGACGTTCGTGGCCGACCCGCCCGACCTGCCGGTCCGCGCCCCCGGCGAGGAGGGCGCCGACGACGTGCTGCGGGCCGAGGTGGCCGCGACCGACGCGCACGGGGTCACGCTCACCGCGACCTGCGCGTCCGGCCGCACGCTCGTCGCGCGCATCGAGGCCGCCGGGGACGGGATCATCCGGGTACGCCTCGCCGACGACCCCTCGGTACGCAGCCGTTCCGCACGGGCGCTGACACTGGTCCACCCGCAGCCGCACCCGGCCACCGTGACCGTCACCGACCGGCGGGTCCGGGTAGCGGCCGGTGGCGTGGTCGCCGAGCTGAGCCTGGACCCGTGGGGACTGCGGTTCCGCACCCCCGACGGACGGCTGCTGCTGGCCTCCGACGCCGGCACCCGCGACATCAGCGGTCGCCGCCGCACACTGCCGCTCGGCCGCTCCACTGTCGACGGGGAGCCGGCCGCCTGGCACGAGAGCTTCGTCGCGCCCGGCGACGAACGGTTCGTCGGCTTCGGCGAGAAGTTCACCCCGCTGGACAAGCGCGGCCAGCGGCCGCTGATGTGGAACTTCGACGCCTTCGGCGGCGAGTCCGACCGGTCGCACAAGAACGTGCCGTTCTACCTGTCCGACCGCGGCTACGGCGTGCTCGTCGACAGCGGGCTGCCGGTGCAGTTCGACGTCTGCGCCAGCACCCACAGCAGCGTGCAGATCCTCGTCCCGGACGACCTGCTCGACTACTACGTGCTCGCCGGACCCACCCCGGCGCAGGTGCTCGACCGGCTCGACGCGCTGACCGGACGGCCGTACCTGCCGCCGCGGTGGGCGTTCGGCGCCTGGATCTCCTCCGGCTTCTTCCCGGACAGCCAGCAGCGCGTGCTGGACCGGGCCCGGCGCATCCGCGAGGACGACATCCCCTGCGACGTGCTGCACCTGGACTGCTACTGGCAGGTCGCCGGGCACTGGTCGGACCTGCGCTGGGACGCCGACGCCTTCCCCGACCCGGACGGCATGCTCAAGGACCTCACCGAGCAGGGCTTCCGGGTGTGCCTGTGGATGAACCCGTACCTGATGACCGGCAGCCCGCTCTACGCCGAGGCCGAGGCCGCCGGCTACTTCCTGCGCCGCCCGGACGGAAGCACGTACGTCGCCGACACCTGGCACGGCAGCTACCCGGTCTGCGCCGTCGTGGACCTCACCAACCCGGCCGCGGTGCGCTGGTTCCAGGACCTGCTGCGCCCGCTGCTCGCCCAGGGCGTCGCGGTGTTCAAGACCGACTTCGCCGAGGGCGTGCCGGCCGACGCGTTGGCGCACAACGGCATGACCGGCGTCGAACTGCACAACGTGTACGCGCTGATGTTCAACGACGTGGTCGCCGACGTCACCGAGGAGGTGGCCGGGCACCGCACGGTGTGGGCACGCTCGTCGTACCTGGGCGGGCAGCGGCACAGCGCCCAGTGGAGCGGCGACGTCAACGCCACCTGGCCCGGCATGGCCAGCACGCTGCGCGGCGGCCTGTCCCACGGGCTGTCCGGGGTGCCGTTCTGGAGCCACGACACCGGCGGCTTTCACGGCACCCCCGAACCGGACCTGTACGTGCGCTGGACCCAGTTCGGCGCGCTCTCGCCGCTGGTGCGGCTGCACGGCACCACCAGCCGGCTGCCGTGGGAGTTCCCGCCCGAGGCGCAACGGCACGCGGTGGACGCGCTGCGGCTGCGCTACCGGCTGCTGCCGTACCTCTGGTCGGCAGCGGTGGACAGCGCCCGCACCGGCAGCCCGATGATGCGCGCGCTGCTCGTGGACACCCCGGACGATCCGGCCGCCTGGACCGCCGACCTCCAGTACCGCCTCGGCTCGGATCTGCTGGTGGCGCCGGTGCTCGACCCGTCCGGCGAACGCGCGGTCTACCTGCCGCCGGGCGAGGACTGGCTGGACGCGTACACCGGGCAGCGGCACCCCGGCGGCGGGCACCTGCGGGTCAGCGTGCCGCTGGACCGACTGCCGCTGTACGTGCGACACGGCGCCCTGATCCCCACTGTGGCACCCGCGACGACGGTCGGGACCGGCCCGTTCCAGGACGTCACGGTGGTGGCCTGGGGCGGCGCGGACGGCGTGACAGTGGTGCGTGACCCCGACGGCGACACCACGATCACCGCCGTGCGCGACGGCGACACGCTGCGCGTCCGCGTGGACGGGCCGCTGGACGTGCGGCGGGTGAGCGTGGTCGGCACGGACCCGCCGCGCCGGGTGGTGCTCGACGGCGAGCCGATCCCGGTGGCGCCGTTCGCGCCGTGGTTCCCCGGCCGGGCCCACCCGGCCGGGATAGCGCCTATTTAGTTTAAGCTTTAGCCGAACCCATGGCCGGGCGCAGGAGGCGGGCAGTACGTGATCAGCATCGACCGGCCGACGGCCGACCTCGGCGACGTGCGGGTGACGAACCGGGCCGTGGTGCTCCGGCACGTCCGCCGCCACGCGCCCTGCTCCCGGGCCGACGTCGCCGCCCACACCGGGCTGAACAAGGCCACCGTCTCCAGCCTGGTCGGCGAGCTGATCGAACACGGGCTGCTGCGCGAGACCGGGCTGACCGAGAACCGGGTGGGCCGCCCGGCCACCATGCTCGTCCTCGACGGAGCCCGCTACGTCGGGCTCGGGCTGCGCGTCGGTGCGGACGAACTGGTCGCGGTGGCCGCCGGGCTGGGCGGCGACCCGGTGCTCACCTGGCGGCGCGCGTTCCCCGCCGCCACCGCCGGTCCCGAGGAGACGGTGAAGGCGCTGGCCGCGCTGACCCGGCGCGCCGTCACCCGCGTCACCGGTGCCGAGCGCACCGTGCTCGGCCTCACCGTGGGCGTACCCGGACTGGTCGACGCCGCCGGGGACGTGCCGGCGGCCCCGGCGCTCGGCTGGCGCGGCGTCCCGCTCGCCGCCGCGTTGCGCCGCGCCCTGCGTGATCCGGGCTTCCCCGTCACCGTCGACAGCGAGGCCAACCTCGCCGTTCTGGCCGAGCAGCGGCACGGCCCGTACGCCGGCACGGCCGACCTGGTGCACCTCACCGGCGGCCCGGTGATCGGCGGGGGCCTGATCAGCGGCGGGCGGCTGCTGCGCGGCGGCCGGGGCTTCGCCGGCGACGTCGGGCACCTGCCACTGGCCGCGGACGGTCCGCCCTGCGCCTGCGGGCGGCGCGGCTGTCTCACCGCGCTGCTCGGCGTGGACGCGGTGATCGGGCGCCTGTTGCCAGACGCCGGCCCGGTCACCGACCACCTGCCGGAGATCGAACGGATCCAGGCGCTCGCCCGGGCCGGGGACGAGCCGGCACGGACCGGGCTCACCGAGATCGGCCGGCTGCTCGGCCAGGCGGTGTCGGTGCTGGCCGGGCTGCTCGACCCGGACGTGGTGGTGGTGGGTGGTCACCTGGCGGCGCTCGCGCCGTGGCTGCTGCCGGCTGCCCACGCCGAACTCGCGGCCCGCGCACCGGTCCCGCCCGGCGTGCGGCTGGAGGCCAGCACGCTCGGGTCCGCTGCCGGGGCGCTGGGCGGGGCCACCGCGGCGCTGGCCACAGTGGAGGCGGGGCGCCTGCCCGCCGGGTGACCCCTTGACCGCACCGGCCGGAAGGTGTCAACCTCGGTATCGCCGCGTTCCGGGACCGGGCAACCCTGAGAGCGGCGTGTTTTTCGGCGGTTGTCGAAGCGCTTCACCACCGCTCCGGGCCGACCCTGCCGACCGACCACCACCCCTTTTCGCGTACGCGCCGCCCCATCACCGGCTCGGTCGTCGAAGCGCTTCGACGGCCGAGCGGCGGCCGTACGCCGACCGGAGGCGCCCACCATGACCGACCCCGTCCCCCACCGTCCCGACGACCTGCTGGCCCGGCTCACGCTGCCGGAGAAGCTCGGCCTGCTGCACCAGTGGCAGGCGCCGGTACCCCGGCTCGGCCTGCGCGCGTTCCGCACCGGCACCGAGGCGCTGCACGGCGTCGCGTGGCTCGGCACGGCCACCGTCTTCCCGCAGGCGGTCGGCCTGGCCGCGAGCTGGAACCCGGACCTGATCCGGGCGGTCGGGGCAGCCGTCGGCGACGAGGTGCGGGTCAAGCACCGGGCGGACCCGGTGCGGGTCGGCCTCAACGTGTGGGCGCCGGTGGTCAACCCGCTGCGCGACCCCCGCTGGGGACGCAACGAGGAAGGCTGGTCCGAGGACCCGTGGCTGACCGGGCGGCTCGCCACCGCGTACGCGCTCGGGCTGCGCGGCGACCACCCGATCCGGCTGCGGACCGCGCCGACGCTCAAGCACTTCCTCGGCTACAACAACGAGACCGACCGGGCCACCACCTCCAGCGACCTGCCGCCCCGCGTGCTGCACGAGTACGAGCTGCCCGCGTTCCGCGCCCCGCTGGCCGCCGGCGCGGCGGTGGCGGTGATGGCGTCGTACAACCTGGTCGACGGCGTACCGGCGCACCTGAGCCCGCTCATCGAGGGCGAGCTGCGCGGCTACGCCGACGACGACATCATGGTGGTCGGCGACGCCGGCGCGGTCGGCAACATCGCCGGCGTGCAGGAGTACCTGCCCGACCACGTGGCCGGGTTCGCCGCCGCGCTGCGCGCCGGGATCGACAGCTTCACCGAGGACGACGAGGACAGCGCCCTCACCGTGCAGCGGCTCACCGAGGCGCTGGACCGCGGGCTCATCGAGCCGTCCCACGTGGACCGGGCGGTGCGGCGGATCCTGTCCGTGCGGTCGCGCCTGGGCGACCTGGACCCGGATCCCCACGACGACGTGCCGCCCGACACGCTCGACAGCCTCGCCCACCGGGAACTCGCCCGCGAGGCCGCCCGCCAGTCGGTCGTGCTGCTGCGCAACGACGGCCTGCTGCCGCTGCGCCCCGGCACCCGCGTCGCCGTGCTCGGCCCGCTCGCCGACACCGTGCTCACCGACTGGTACAGCGGCACCCCGCCGTACACGATCAGCGCGTACGCGGGGCTGCTCGGACGGCTGCCCGAGGTGACCACCCACCCCGGCACGGACCGGATCACGCTGCACGTCGGCGACCGGGCGGTACGCCTCGACGGCGACGGCCCGCTGGCGCTCGGCGACACCGCGGCCGAGTTCGAGGTGGTCGACTGGGGTCAGGACGTGGTGGCGCTGCGCGCCGTGGACGGCGGCCGGTACGTCGGCGCCGACGACGCCGGGGCCCTGGTGGCCGACCGCGACGGACCGGGTGGCTGGGTGGTACGCGAGACGTTCCGCCTCGACCACCGGCCCGACGGCACGGCGCTGCTGCACCACCTGGCCACCGGGCGGCACGTCAGCGTCGCCCTGGACGGAACCCTCAGCGTGGCCACCGGTGATCCGGCCGTGTTCACCGTGACGTTGCGCGCCGACGGGGCCGCCGATGCCGCCGCGCTGGCCGCCGCCGCCGACGTGGCGGTGGTGGTGCTCGGCAACCACCCGATGGTCAACGGCCGGGAGACCGAGGACCGGGCCGACCTGACGCTGCCCACCGGCCAGGAGGAGCTGCTGCGCGCGGTGCACGCCGCGAACCCGCGCACCGTGCTGGCGCTGACCAGCAGCTACCCGTACGCGGTCGGCTGGGCGCAGGAGCACCTGCCGGCGGTGCTGTGGAGCGCCCACGGTGGACAGGAGCACGGCAACGGGCTGGCCGACGTGCTGCTCGGCGCCGCCGACCCGGGCGGTCGGCTCACCCAGACCTGGTACGCCGACACGGCCGAACTGCCCGACCTGCTCGACTACGACGTCATCGGCGCCGACACCACCTACCTCTACCACCGGGGCGAGCCGCTGTACCCGTTCGGGCACGGGCTCAGCTACGCCGCGTTCGACTACGCTGACCTTCGGTTGAGCACCGCCGCGGCGCGTGCCGGCGAGGAGGTGGAGGTGAGCGTCGAGGTCACCAACACGGGCCGCCGCCCGGGCACCGAGGTGGTGCAGCTCTACACCCGGCAGCGGCGATCCCGGGTCAAGCAGCCGCTGCGGCAGTTGCGCGACTTCGCCCGCGTCACCCTCGACCCGGGCTGCGCCGCCCGGGTGACGATGCGCCTGCGTACCGCCGACCTGGCCTGGTGGGACGAGACCCGCGCGGCGATGGTGGTGGAGGACGCCACCCATTCGGTGCTGGTCGGCCGGTCCGCGCGGGACATCCGGCTCGTCGGCGCGCTCACCGTGACCGGGGGCGACGCCACCGCCGAGCCGGCCGACCGCAGCTGCGGAGCCGCCCGGTGAGCGGCCGTGTCCCCGGCGAGCAGGTCACCATCGCCGACGTGGCCCGGCACGCCGGGGTGGCCGCCAGCACCGTGTCGTACGTGCTCAGCGGCAAACGCACCATCTCGGCGACCACCCGGGGACGGGTGCTGGCGAGCATCCGCGCGCTGGGCTACCACCCGCACGCCGGGGCGCGCGCCCTGGCCAGTCGCCGGGCCAACGTCATCGCGCTGGTGCTGCCGTTGCGTACCGGCATGCAGGTGCCGGTGGTGATGCGCTTCGCCACCGCCGTGGTCACCACCGCCCGCCGCTACGACCACGACGTGCTGCTGGTCACCGCCGACGAGGGCCCGGCCGGGCTGCACCGCATCGCCGGCAGCGCGCTCGTCGACGGCGTCCTGCTGATGGACGTCGAGCTGGAGGACTCCCGGGTGCCGCTGCTGCGGGAGCTGGCGCTACCCGGCGTCCTGATCGGGCACCCGGCCGACAGCACCGGCCTGGCCTGCGTGGACCTCGACTTCCGGCGCGCCGGTGAGCTGTGCGTGGAACACCTGGCCGCCGCCGGGCACCGGCGGATCGCGTTGCTCGGCGCGCCCGCCGCCGTCTACGACCGGGGCACCGGGTTCGCCCACCGCACCCGCGCCGGGGTACGCGCCGCCGCCGAGCGGCTCGGCGTCGACGCGGTGACCCGCTCCTGCGAGGAGGGACCGGCCGCGGTACGCCGCGACCTGGAGGCGCTGTTCGCCGACCACCCGGATGTCACCGGCCTGGTGGTGCAGAACGAGTCGGCGGTCGGTCCGGTGCTGGCCACGCTGCCGCTGCTGGGCCGCCGGGTGCCCCACGACGTGTCAGTGGTCGCGGTCTGCCCGGACGAGCTGGCCGAGCAGTCCGGTCTCACCTGCGTACCGGTGCCCGCCGAGGACGTGGGCCGCCAGGCGGTGGCGCTGCTGATGCGGCGGCTGAACGGCGAGGCGGTGCCGGAGGTGACGCTGCTGGAACCGAGCCTGGTCGTGCGGGACACCAGCGCCGGCCGGTGACGGCGCACCGCATCCACGACACCGCGCCGGCAGCCGACTGGACCGACGCGTTCCTCACCGGCAACGGTGAGCTTGGCCTCATGGTCCACGGGCAGCCGCACACGGAGCGGATCGTGGTCAACCACCACCGGCTCGTCCTGCCGAACGGCACCCGGCACGCCCGCGCGCCCGAGCTGGCCGCCCGGATGCCCGACATCCGCGCGCTGGTGCTCGCCGGGCGGCGGGCCGAGGCCGCCCGGCTGCTCACCGGCGGCCGGGAGCTGGAGTGGACCCAGTCGTTCCACCCCGGGTACGCGCTCACCGTCGACGCGCCGCCCGGACCGGTACGCGACTACCGGCGCGACACCGACTTCACCACCGGGGAGGTGACGGTGCGGTGGTCGCGCGGGCGGCGGCGCTGCTTCGCCTCCCGCGCCGACGGCGTGGCGGTGCTCCACCTCGACCAGGGCGACTGCGTGGTCGGTGCGACCGGTGAGCTGCCCGGCCGGCCCGCCGACGTGGTCTACCAGCACGCCGCGTACCGCCGCGACGGGCTGGTGTTCCTGCGGGTACGCGCCCGCTACCCGGACGCGGGCGGGGCGTACGGGTTCGAGGGGTTGACGCTGCTGCGCGGCGACGTGAGCGTCGACGGCGACCTGGTGCGGGTACGCGGACCGGCGCTGCTCACCACGCTCGTGGACCGGCCCGACGCGCCGCCCTGGCGTACCCGGGAATCGGAGCGGCGGCTCACGGCGCTGGCCGGGGACTACGACGAGCTGCTGGCCCGGCACCTGCCCCGCCATCGCCGGCCGTACACCCGGGTCGGCCTGGACCTCGGCGTGCCCGGCGCCGACCGGGCGCTGCCCGTGGGTGAGCTGCTGGCCCGGCAGGCCGCCGCGCCGGACCGGCTGGACCCGGCGCTGCTGGAACGGCTGTTCCACTCCGGCCGGTACCTGCTGTTCAGCGCCAGCGGAGTGCTGCCGCCCCGGCTGACCGGGCTGTGGCTGGGCTCGTGGGACGCCGCGTGGGCCGGTGACTTCACCACCGACGCGAACCTGAACCTCCAGCTCGCCGGGGCAAACGTGGGCGCGCTGCCGGAGGTGACAGCGGCGCACGCCCGGCTGGTCGCCGCCCAGGTGGAGCACTGGCGCGCCAACGCCCGGGCGGTGTACGGCGCGCGCGGGCTGCTCGCGCCGAGCCGCACCGACGGCGAGCACGGGCACCTGTTCCACGTCCACCCCGACTGGCCGTTCACCGCGTGGCTCGCCGGCGCGGACTGGCTGCTGCATTCGCTGCACGAACACCACCTGGTCACCGGCGAGCCGCTTGGTGCGGTGGCCGGCTGGCTGGCCGAGGTGGCGGACTTCTTCGCCGACGTGCTGACCGAGGTGGACGGGCAGCCGGCGCTGGTGCCGTCGTACTCGCCGGAGACCGGCCCGTACGATGACACCGGCCGGACCGCGCCGGTCGCGATCAACGCCACCATGGACGTCGCCGCCGCCCGGCACGCGTTGCGGTTGGCCGCCGAAGTGACAGGCGACGACAGGTGGGCCGGGGTACTGCTGCCCGGCTACCTGGTGGACGGGCGCGGGGCGCTCGCCGAGTGGGCGTGGCCCGGCAGCACCGGCGACGAGGAGCACCGGCACGTCAGCCACCTGTATCCGGTGTGGCCGCTGGACGAGATCAACCCGGACGACACCCCGGGGCTGGCCGCCGCCGCGCACCGGGCGCTGACGTTGCGCGGCGACGAGGACCGTTCCGCGCACGGCAGCCTGCACCGGGCGCTGGCGGCGGCGCGGCTGCGCGACGGCGGGCTGGTCTCGGCGAACCTGCGAAAGATCCTCGGCGCGGACATGTTCTTCCGGTCGCTGATGAGCGCGCACAACCCGGGCCGGACCACCTACAACGCCGACGCCGCGCACGCGCTGCCGGCGGTGCTGATCGAGTCGCTCGTGCAGTCCCGCCGCGGGATGCTGCGGCTGCTGCCCGCGCCGTTACCGGGTCTGCCGACGGGAACGCTGCGCGGCATCACCTGCCGGGGCCGGGTCACCGTCGAGGAGCTGACCTGGGGTCCGGCCGGGGTACGGGCGCGGCTGGTGTCGCCGGTGGCGCAGCGGGTGGTCGTGCACGCGCCGGGCGGGCACCGTGCGGTGGATCTGGTCCCGGACCTGCCGTGCGAGGTGGTGTTCGGCTAGAGGTTGTCGGGCTGGCGCAGCGCCGGGTGGGTCTCCCCCGGCGCGGTGAACCACGGCGGGGCGTCGTCGGTGAGCGCGGTGCCGATCCGCAGCCGGGCCCAGTCGTCCAGGTCGGGCAGCGCGTCCGGGGCGAACCAGGCGACCGCCAGCGACTCGTCACCGTCGGCGGCCGGTGCCCCGCCGATCGCCCGGCAGCGGAACCAGATGTTCAGGTATTCGCAGGCGTCGCCGTTGGGATAGACCACCGGATGGGTGGCGACACCGGCGAGCCGGTCGATCGTCACCTTCACGCCGGTCTCCTCGTGGACCTCGCGCACCAGCGCGTCGGCGGGCTGCTCGCCCGGGTCGACGGTGCCGGCCGGGACCGACCAGCGGCCGTTGTCGCCCCGGCGGGCCAGCAGCACCCGTCCCGCGTCGTCGGTGACCACGCCGCTGACGCCGTACAGCATGAGCAGGTCGTGGCCGACGTGGCCGCGCAGCCGGGCGATGTAGGGCGAGACGGCCATGGCGAGCACGCTACCCGCGGGCCTGCCGGTGCCGCCGGACCATGCCCTCGGCCAGCGCCGCACCGTCCAGGTCACCGGCGGCCAGCCTGCCGGCGACGGTACGGCGCACCATCCGGTCGGCCAGCGCCGGGGCGTGCCGGGCCAGCGCCATCTCGATGCGGCCGCGCCGGGTGGTGGCCACGTCGCGTGGTGCGCGCCGGGCGGTGGCGGCGCGCAGGATCGCCGCGACCACCCCGTCGACGGGTTCCGGGCGGGACACCCCGCTCAGCGACAGCCCGGCCGCCACCGTGCTGTCGTGGATCGGGGAGGCGACCATGCTGGGATAGACGACGCTGACGCCCACGTGTGTGCCGACCTCGTGGCGCAGCGCGTCGGCGTACGCGACGAGCGCCCGCTTGCTGACCCCGTACGCGGCGGCGAGCGGCAGCGGCAGCACCGCCATCCGGCTGGCCACGAAGATCACCCGGCCGCGGGCCGCCTCCAGCGCGGGCATCGCGGCGGCGGTGGTACGCCAGGCGGCGAGCAGGTTCACCTCGATCTGGCGGCGCACCACCTCGTCCGGCGGCAGCTCGGCCGGGGCGGGCCCGCCCACACCGGCGTTGTTGATGAGCAGGTCCAGCCCGCCGAGCCGGTCGATCGCGGCGGCCACCGCCGGTGACGTCGCGGCCGGGTCGGTCAGGTCGACGCCGAGCACCGGCGGCGTGGCGTCGGGGTCGGCGTGCAGGTCCAGCCCGACCACGTGGGCGCCGGCGGCGGTGAGCGCCGCGCCCAGGTGCTGCCCGAACGTGCCGCGCGCGCCGGTGACGAGCACCCGCCGTCCGGCGAGCCCGCGGACCACGCCGGTTCCGGTTCGCTGCGGGCCGGCGGCCGGGTTCCGGCCTGCCGCGCTCATCGTGCCGCTCCCGCGCGGCGCCGGCCGGCGGCCAGTTCGCGGCCCAACTCGGCCAGGTAGACGTCGAAGTCGACGCGCATGTGCGGTCGGCGTTGCCCCCACCGGGCGGTGGCGGCGCGCAGCTCGGCGCGGCAGGCGGCGGCCTGCCCCGCCGGATCCGGTGGCACCCACGTGCCGGCCAGCCGCGCGGCGACCAGCCGGGCCTGCGCCTCGACCAGCGGGAACGCGGCGCCGGTGGACTGCATGAGACCGACGAACGCCAGCCCGGGGGCGTCCAGGTGGAACACGTGCCGGTACAGCGGCAGCCGGTCGGGGCCGTCGCCGAGCAGCGCCGGGTCGAGGAACGGCACCTCCACCCGGTAGCCGGTGCACCAGACGACCAGGTCGATCTCGTCGTGGCGGCCGTCGGTGAACTCGACCCGGTCGCCGTCGAAGCGGGCGATGCCGGGCCGGGCCTGGACGTCGCCGTGGGTGAGCCGGGACAGCAGCGCGTCGGACAGCGTCGGGTGGTCCTGGAGGAAGCCGTGCGCCGGGGCGGGCAGCCCGTACCGGGTGGGTGGGCCGACGGCGGTGGTGATCATGGTCTGGCTGATCCGCTGCCGCAGCCGCCAGGGCAGCCGGCGGGCCAGCGCGCCGTTGAGCGTGTCCGATGGGCGGCCGAGCAGGTACTTGGGCACCACCCAGACGCCGCGGCGCAGCGACAGCAGCGTGGTCGTGGCGGCGTACGAGGCGTCGACGGCGATGTCCATGGCGGAGTTGCCGCCGCCGACCACGAGGACCCGCCGTCCGGCGAGCTGCTCCGGGCCGCGGTAGTCGTGGCTGTGCATCTGCTCGGCCGTGCACTCGCCCGGGTACGGCTCGGGTCGCTTCGGGGACCGGTTGTGCCCGTTGGCGACCACCACCGCCTCGACGTCGACAGCGACCGGGCCGTCCGGGCCGGTGGCCCGCACCCGCCAGCCGTCGCCGGTGCGGGTGACCCGCTCGACGGTGTGGCGCAGCCGTACCGCCTCGCGCAGCCCGAACCGGTCGGCGTAGTCACCGAGGTAGCCGGCGACGCGGGTGTGGTCGGGGTAGTCGGGCCAGTCGGCGGGCATCGGGTGGTCGGCGAACTCGGTGCGCCCCTTGCTGGTGTTCAGGTGCAGCGTGCGGTACGCGGGCGAGCCGGGTGCGCCGTACACCCAGAGGCCGCCGAGCGTGTCCGCCGCCTCGAACGCGACGGCCGGGACACCGGCGTCGGCGAGCGCCTTGAGCGTGGCCAGCCCGGCGGCTCCGGCGCCGACGACCGCGACCCTCGGTGTGGCCATACCCGCCTCCTTAATCCAACGACTGATGGATAATCCCCGGAGCGCGGGCCGGCGTCAAGGCCGGGGGCCGGCGTACAGCGCGTCGAGGAAGCGGTGTACGAACGCCCGGAACTCCCGCCGCTCCCGCGCGTCGGAGCCGCTGCCCGCCGCCAGGGCCACCACGTGCCCGTGCACCGCCCAGACCAGGGAGCGCACCGTCACGTGCGGCGTCGGCTCGGTCAGCGCGCCGGCCTCGGCCGCCGCGACGAGCAGTTCCTCGACCAGCCCGTACAGCGGCGCGGCGTAGCGGCGGTCCAGCTCGCCGTGCCGCTGCGGTTCCAGCCAGCGGCGCAGCCACAGCGCTGTGGTCTCCGGCCGGTCCTCCAGGAAGTCCACGAACACGTCCAGCAGGTCGTGCAGCGCGCGCAGCGCGTCGTGCGGCCCGGCGGACAGGGCCGCACGGGCGCGTTCCCCGGCTGCCTCGATGACCTCCCGCTCGGCGCTGAACACCCGGGCGAAGCAGGCGTCGTAGAGCTGCGCCTTGGTGCCCGTGTGGTGCACGACGGTGGCCGCGTCCACCCCGGCCGCGGCGGCGACGTCGCGGACGCTGACCGCGTCGAAGCCCCGCTCGGCGAACAGCGCGGTGGCGGCGGCGAGCACCAGGTCACGGGTCGGGCGCTGGTCGTCGCGGCGCGGCCGGCCCGGCCGCCGGCGAGGCATGGTCATCCGGCCATTGTTCCCCCTACAATCCAGCAACCGTTGGATTGGGGGCGGCGTGCCCCGAGGACAGGAGGCCGCGATGACCGGGCTGGATCAGCGCTCCGACGCGCTCACCCTGCCGCGCGGCCCGCTCGCCGGGTTCGCCACCGGCTCGCTCGGCATGGGCGTCTGGGTCACAGTGCCCGGGCTGCTGCTGCTCTACTTCCTGACCGACGTGTTGGCCGTCGCCCCGTGGCTGGCCGGACTCACCCTGCTGCTGCCGAAAATCGCCGACGTGCTGCTGCACCCCTGGATCGGGCACCTCTGCGACGTCGAGCAGGCCCGCCGGGGTCACCGCCGCCGGTTGCTGCTGGTCGGGTGCGCGCTGCCGCTGGCGTTCGCCGCGCTGTTCGCCGTACCCGGCGGCCTCACCGGCGCCGCCGCGGCCGGCTGGGTCGCGGTGTTCTTCGTCGCCGGCAACCTGCTCTTCGCCGCGTACCAGGTGCCCTACCTGGCGACGCCCGCGGACCTGCGGATCGGCTACCACGAGCGGACCCGGCTGATGGCGTTCCGGATGGTGGTGCTGACGCTCGGCATCCTGGTCTCCGGGCTGCTCGCGCCGCTGCTGGTCGGCGGCGACGACGCCACCCGGGACGGTTACCTGCTGATGGGCGTGGTGCTGGCAGCCGGGATGCTCGCCGCGATGCTGGTCGGCGTCGCCGGGATCGGCCGACTGCGCCGTACCGCCGCCGACGCGGTCGCCCCGCACGGCCCGGGCGGGTGGCGGGCGCTGACGGCGAGCCTGCGGGACCGGCAGTTCCGCTGGCTGGTCGGCGCGTACCTGGCCATGTCCACCACCACCCACCTGGTGCTCGCCGGTGTGCCCTACTACGCCGAGTACGAGCTGGGCCGCCCCGGACTCACCACAGTGCTCGTGGCCGCGTTCGTCGCGCCCGCGCTGCTGGTGACTCCGCTCTGGCTGACCGTGGCCCGGCGGATCGGCAAGCAACGCGCCCTGCTCGCCGCGCAGGCCGCGTTCGCCGCCGGGTCGCTCGTGCTGGCCGTCGGCCGTCCCGCCGGGCTGCCGGTGCTGGTGGCCGCCGTGGCGGTGCTCGGGGTGGCGTTCGCCGGCATGCAGTTGCTGCCGTTCTCGATGCTGCCCGACGTGATCCGCGCGGGAGGCGGCGCCGAGCGGGCCGGCACGTACACCGGGGTGTGGACCGCCACCGAGGCCACCGGCGCGGCGCTCGGCCCGTACGCGTACGCGCTGTGCCTGGCCGGCGGCGGGTTCGTGGCCTCGACCGCCGGGCAGAGCGTGACCCAGTCCCCGGCCGCGCTGGACGCGCTGCGTTACGGCTTCGGGCTGCTGCCGGCCGCCGTGATGGTGGTCGCGGTGCTGCTGCAGCGCCGCTACACCCTCGACGGCGCGGCCCGCGCCGACGCCGCCGGATAGACTCCGCCCCCGATGGACGCCGAGCCCGCCACCGACACCCGCCCCTGCGCCCACTGCGGACGCGACGTGCCGCAACGCGTCGGCGCGGGCCGCCCGTTCCGCTACTGCCGGGACAACGACGGCACCTGCCAGCGAGCCGCACGCAACTCGCGGATGCGTCACCGCAACTCCCCCGGCCTGCCCGGGCAGGTGGCGCGCACCTGGGAGGCGGTGGACCGGCTCGACCAGATCGTGGAGACGCTCACCGAGGCGCTGCACGCCGAACTGTCCCCGGCCGGTGTGGAACGCCAGCTCGCCGAGCTGCGCGCGGAGACGTCGGCGCAGGTGGCGGCCGCGCACGCCGAACGCGACGAGGCCCGCCACGAGGCCGAGGACGCCGCCGCGACGGCGGCGCGCGAACGGCAGCAGGCCCGCGCCGCCTACGCCGAACGCGACGCCGCCGCCGACCGGGCCGAGCGGGCGGAGGCGTCGGCCGCCGCTGCCGCCGAGCGGGCCACCGCCGCCGAGAACACCCGCGACGCCGCCCGCGCCGAGGCCGGTGCGGCCCAGGCGCTGCGGGTGCAGGCCGAACGCGACCGCGACGCCGCCCGGCACGACCTGCGCACGGTACGCGCCGAGCGCGACGCCGAACGCCGCCGCGTCGCCGAGCTGACCGCCGAACGGGACACCGCCCGCGCCGACGCCGAGCGGGCCACCCGTTCCGCAGCCGAGGCCCTGGACCGGGCCGAGCAGTCCCGCGCCGAGGCCGACCGGGCGCGCGCCGACGCGCAGGCCGCCCAGGGGCGGGCCACCGAGGCGGAGCGCGCGGCCCGGACCGCAGCCGAACGCGCCGACGCCGAGGCCACCGCCGCTCGGCAGGCTCACGCCGAGCGGGACCGGGCCGACGCGGCCCGCGCCGACGTGGAGGCGGCGCTGGAGCGCGTCCGCGCCGAGGCGAGCGCCGCGGTCGAAGCGGTCCGCGCCGAGGCTGCCGCTGCCGTCGAACGGTCCCGCGCCGATGTGGCCGCCGCGGTGGAGCAGGCTACGGCCCGTACCGCCGAGCGGGACGCGCTCGCCGCGGAGCTGGCCGACGCGCGGCGGGCCGTGAGCGCCGCCGAGGCCCGGGCGGCCGAACTGGCCGCGCGCACGGCCGTGATCGAGGCGGACCGGGACGCCGCGCAGCGGCGCGCGGGGCAGCTCGCCGACCAGGTCAGTGACCTGGCGACAGCGCTGGCGCGGCTCGGTACGCGCACCGGCTGACCGCGCCACGGGCTGGGAACGGGGCAGCGCCGAACCTGTGCCGGCGGCGATGATCGGGGCATGGGAAAGACATACGAGCGCATCGACGGCCGGCTGCGGGACTTCATCGAGGCGCAGCCGATGTTCTTCGTCGCCACCGCCCCGCTGTCCGGTGACGGCACCGTCAACTTGTCCCCGAAAGGGCTGCGCGGCTGCTTCGCGGTGCTCGACGAGCACACAGTGGCGTACCTGGACTTCGCCGGCAGCAACGCCGAGACCATCGCCCACCTGCGGGAGAACGGCCGGATCACGCTGATGTGGTGCGCGTTCACCGGCCCGCCGAACATCGTGCGGGTCCACGGGCGCGGCGAGCCGGTGTTCCGCGACGACAGCCGCTGGGCCGGCCTGCTGCGGCACTTCCCCGACATCGACCCCGGCCCGCACGGGCTGCGCGCGGTCATCGTCGTGCACGCCGAGCTGATCCGCGACACCTGCGGCTACGCGGTGCCGTTCATGACGTACGACGCCGACCGGGACCTGCACGAACGCCGGTTCGCCCGGGAGGACGACACGTCGCTGAGCGCGTACTTCGCCGGCAAGGACCACGTCGCCACCAGCATCGACGGGCTGCCCGGCCTGCCGCTGCCGTTGCCGCCCACCCCGGTGGTGTGAGTCCGGTCAGTGGATGCCGCCCATCAGGTTCCGGATCTGGCGGGTGAACATCACCGCGGCCAGGCCCAGCACCACCGAGGCCAGCCCGAAGGTCAGGAAGTACACCGGCTGCGACCAGGCGTCGGCCAGCCGGGCCACCTGGCCGCCGATGGCGTCGCCGACAGCGGTGGCCAGGAACCACAGGCCCAGCATCTGACTGGCGTACTTGACCGGGGCCAGTTTCGTGGTGGCGGACAGGCCGACCGGGCTCAGCGACAGCTCACCGGCGACCTGGATCGCGTACACCGCGACCAGCCACAGCGGTGAGACCAGGTCGCCGCCGACGGCGGCCCGCGCGGCGGCGGCCATCAGCACGAACGACAGACCGTTGAGCACCAGGCCGACCGCGAACTTCGTGGGCGTGGACACCCGGTGCCCGAGCTTGAGCCACAGTGCGGCGGCCAGCGGCGCGCCGATGATGATGAGGATCGGGTTCACCGACTGCAGCCAGGACGCCGGGAAGGTGAACCCGCCCACCGAGCGGTCGGTCTGATCGGCGGCGAAGATGTTCAGCACCGACCCGGCCTGGTCGTAGATGAGCCAGAACGAGGCGGCGAACAGGAACAGCCACACGTACGCCTTCATCCGGCTGCGTTCGGTGCTGCTGATCTCCCGGTCGGTGAGGATCCGCGCGAAGTAGCCGACTGTCACCAGCACCGTCACCACGGTCAGCAGGTTGACCACCGTGTCGACGGTGAACCAGCCCGCCAGCAGCAGCACCAGCAGCGCCGCGAGCACCACGACGCTCGCCACGCCGATGCGGGTCAGCGCGCGCCGCCGGTCCGCGCCGAGCAGCGGGTCCGCCGGGCGGGCGCCCGCGTCGCCGAGGTTGCGGCGGCCCAGCACGTACTGGAGCACGCCGAAGGTCATGCCGACCGCTGCGGCGCCGAACCCCAGATGCCAGTTGATCTTCTCGCCGAGGAAGCCGGTGATCAGCGGCGCGATGAACGCGCCCAGGTTGATGCCCATGTAGAAGATGGAGAACCCGGCGTCGCGGCGCGGCGAATCCCGCTCGTACAGGTCACCGACCATGGTGGAGATGTTCGGTTTGAGCAGGCCGGTGCCCACCACGATCAGCGCCATGCCGGCGAACACGCTCCACCCGGTGGGGATCGCCATCACATAGTGGCCGGCGGCGATCACCACGCCGCCCCACAGCACGCTGCGCCGCGCGCCGATCAGCCGGTCGGCCACCCAGCCGCCGGGCAGCGCCATCAGGTAGACCATGGCGTTGTAGGTGCCGTACACGGCGTTGGCGCTGGACTCGTCGATGTCGAGGCCGCCGTCGGCGACCGCGGCGGTCAGGTACAGCACCAGGATCGCCCGCATGCCGTAGAAGCTGAACCGCTCCCACATCTCGGTGAGGAAGAGCGTGGACAGCGCACGGGGATGACCGAAGAAGGTCTTCCCGGCGGGTGGTCGGGCCCCTACCGGCGCGTCACTGCTCATCGTCACCTCCGGCACGCAAACAGGTGGCTAACATCCCCGTTGGCAGGCGAAACACTCCACCGATTCGGCCCGGCCGGGGACGACCCCGCCGGGCAGCTGTCATGGCCGGTTACCCTTGGTTCCTCCGACCCGCGTACGGCCCTGCCGTCGTGGGTGGGGAATGGGCGAACGGTGACCGGCCGTTACACCTGAAGACCAGCACCACGGACGAGGGGAAGTCGATCATGGGCGAGCGCATGCTGCGCGGTAGCCGGCTGGGCGCGGTCAGCTACGAATCCGACCGCAACACGGAGCTCGCGCCGCGCCAGACCCGCGAGTACCTCTGCGCCAAGGGCCACCAGTTCGAGGTGCCTTTCGCCGTCGACGCCGAGGTCCCGACGACCTGGGAGTGCAAGTTCGACGGCAGCGTCGCCCGCCTGGTCGACGGCACCGAGCCGGAGCAGAAGAAGGCCAAGCCGCCGCGTACGCACTGGGACATGCTGCTGGAGCGGCGCTCGATCGCCGAGCTGGAGGACATCCTCGCCGAGCGGCTCCAGGAGGTCCGGACCCGCCGCGGCCGCGCCTGAGCATCCCGCACGACCGAAAGCGCCCCCGGGATCACCCGGGGGCGTTTCGCTGCCCGGGTGAGGACAGTCGCCACTTCGGGGAGATGGCGGTATCCGGGCCACGGTGATGCCACCACTCCCCCGATCCGGTGTTTGATCACGGGGCCGGGCAGGGCTGGCACGGGCCGGCAGGGGCGTGGGCCGCTGATCCGCCGCCCGTGGTGCTGGCTCGCGCGCCATGGGCGGCGATCCGCCGCGCGTGGTGTCGACTCGCGCGCCTGGCCGGCAACCCGGCCGCCAGTTCGGGGAGGTGGGTGTATCCGGGCGGCAGTGATGCCACCACTTCGCCGAGCTGGCGTCGATCATGAGGTCGGGCAGGTGAGGGCGGGCTCCCTCTGAGGGCCGATCCGCCGTGCCAACTCACTGTCAGCCCGCCACTTCCCCGAACTGGTGCCGATCATGGGGCGGGGGGTGACCGCGGACGGCTGATCCGCCGCGCGTCGAGTCGATTCGCCCGCCGGCCGGTGAATGGGCCCACCTCGGGGAGGTGGGTGTATCCGGACCGCGGTGATGCCACCACTTCGCCAAGCTGGTGTTGATCATGCGAGCGGACCACCCGTGCACGGGCTCCTTGGCGACGACCCGTTACCCGCGCGCCGGTCGGTGGGTGAGGGCGGGGCTCGCCCTGCCAAATCGAGCGTCGGACCGCCATTTCGGGAAGGTGGCGGGGTCGGGCGTGCCCTGATGTCCCCACCTCCCCGAAATGGTGTCAATCATGGGACGGGCGGGAGGCCCTGGACGGCTGATTCGCCGCACGTGAGCAAATCCGGGTGTTGGGTCGGTGAACGGGCCGTCAGTTCGGGGAGGTGGCGTGGTCGGGCGCGGTCTGATGCCGCCACCTCGGCGAAGTGGAGTTGATCAAGCCAATGGCGCGGGGGCGCGCGTCAGCGGTCGACGATCTCGCCCTCGATGGCCTTGCCCGGGTCGGTGACCGGCTGGGGCGAAGGCGCAGGACCGGGCGACGGCGACGGTGTGGGCTGCGGGCTCGGCTGCGGCGCGCCCCGGTACACCCGTACCCGGCGCGGCCCGAACAGGTCACCGGCGACCATCGACGACACGCGCCGCTCGGTGGCCCGGCGCACCCCGCCGCCGGCCACCCGGCGCAGCGGCGGCAGCAGCAACAGCAGGCCCACCACGCCGCTGACCAGGCCCGGCATCGCCAGCAGCAGCGCACCCAGCAGACCCACCAGCCCGTCGGTCACCTCGGGGCCCGGCGGTCGGCCGGCCTGCGCCGCGGCCCGGAATCCGCGCCACGCCCGCATGCCTTCGCGGCGCAGCAGCACCAGGCCCAGCAGGGACGCCCCGAACACCAGCAGCACCGCCGCGCCGAACCCGACAGCCCGGCCGACCAGCACGAAAACGGCCAGCTCCAGCAGCGACAGCAGCAGCAGGGCCGGTGGTACGTACTTCAGTCCTCGGCGCATCTCACCTCATCCGCCCGGGGTCATCACGCCCCTCAAGCATGACACGCCCCGGCTCAAGGCCAGCGGGCGAGCGCGTCCGGGCGGGCCTGCACTGTCGCCAGGCGGTCCCGCAGCCCCCACCGGGTGACCCGCCACAGCGCCTCCACCACGATCAGCGGGCTCATCTTGCTGTCGCCGTGTTCCCGCTCGGCGAACGTGATCGGCACCTCCACGATGCGTACCCCGGCGCGGTGCGCCAGCCGGGACAACTCCACCTGGAACGCGTACCCCTGGGAGCGCACCGAGTCCAGGTCGATGGCGTCCAGCGCGCTGCGCCGGTACACCCGGTAGCCGCCGGTGGCGTCGCTGACCGGCATGCCCAGCGCCAGCCGCGCGTACAGGTTGCCGACGCGTGACAGCAGCAGCCGCCGCCACGGCCAGTTCAGCACCCGCGCGCCGCGGGTCCACCGGGAGCCGATCACCACGTCGGCGTCGCGGGCGGCGTCCAGCAGCGCCGGCAGGTCCTCCGGCGCGTGCGAGCCGTCGGCGTCCATCTCCACCACCGCGTCGTAGCCGCGTGCCCGGGCCCAGGCGAAACCGGCCAGGTAGGCCGCGCCCAGCCCTTCCTTGCCCGCCCGGTGCAGCACGTGCACCCGCGGGTCGTTCCCGGCGAGGGAGTCGGCGATCGCGCCGGTGCCGTCGGGGCTGTTGTCGTCGGCGACGAGCACGTCGACAGCCGGCGCCGCCGCGCGTACCCGGGCGACGATGCGCCCGACGTTGTCGGCCTCGTTGTAGGTGGGGACGACCACGAGGACCCGTCCCACACCGGGATGGCCGGCCGTCCGCCTGTCGGCTACCACACCCACCGTCGCACCGCCTCCCGCTCGTCGGCTCAGCCGGGAGCGACCTCCCGGCGGCGGCGCAGCACGGCCGCGCCGACCAGGGCCGCGACCGCCAGCGCCGTGAGCGCCACCTCCGGCCACACCCCGGCCGTCGTCGCCGGGGTACGCCCGTTGCCGAGTTCCATCTGCCGCACCACCACCGCGGCGGTGTTGAACCCGGTCGCACCGTCTACCCGCCCGTCGGGGGAAATGAACCCGGACACCCCGACCGTGGAGGCCATCAACGCGGCCCGGCCGTGTTCCACCGCCCGCAACCGCACCATGGCCAGCTGCTGGCGGGCCTCGGCCACGTCGAACGTGGCGTTGTTTGTCTGCACCACCAGCAGCTGCGCGCCGCCGGTCACGGTGTCCCGGACGATCCCGTCGTAGGCGACCTCGAAGCAGATCACGTCGCCGAGGACCGCCGCGCCGGCGTCCACCACGCCGGGCCGGTCACCGGGCACGAAGTCGGAGCTGACCCGGTCGACCTGCGAGCTGACCATGCGGGCGACCGAACGCAGCGGCACGTACTCGGCGAACGGCACCGGATGCCGCTTGACGTACGTCTGGTCCAGGTCGACGCCGGCGCCGGGCCGCCACAGCAGCCCCACGTTGCGCACCTGCCCCGGTTCCGGTCCGGCGAGCACCGCGCCGACCAGGATCGGCGCGCCGATCGCGTCGGCGGCCTGGGCGATCCGCTCGCCCGCGCCCGGGTTGCGCAGCGGGTCGATGTCGCTGGAGTTCTCCGGCCACACCACCAGGTCGGGGCGGGGCTGCCCGCCCTCGGTGACCCGCTCGGCCAGCTCCAGCGTGGCGTCGACGTGGTTGTTCAGCACCGCCTGCCGCTGCGCGTTGAAGTCCAGCCCGAGGCGCGGCACGTTGCCCTGCACGATCGCGACGGTGACGGTGCCGCCCGCGCCGCGTACCTCGGCCGGCACTGCCGGTCCGGCGGCGAGCAGCGCGACCAGCGCGGCGGTGAGCCCGGCCACCGGCCGCCACTGCCCGGGCGCGCGACGCCAGTCCCGCCAGGCCACGGCGACCAGGATCCCGCCGGCGACCGCTACCGCGAACGTGACCAGCGGCGCGCCGCCGAGCGCGGCCAGCCGCAGCAGCGGCGACGTGTCCTGGCTGAACGCCAGCCGCCCCCACGGGAACCCGCCGAACGGGGTCCGGTCGCGCAACGCCTCCTGCGCCACCCACAGCACGCCGGTGAGCAGCGGCCACGCCGCCCGGTGGCGGTCGGCCAGCGGCGACACCCAGGCGGTGGCGGCGCCCAGCAGCGCCAGGTAGGCGGCCTGCAGCAGCGACAGCAGCGCCCACGGCAGGTAGCCGGTGTGCAGGTTCGTCCATTCCAGCAGCGGCGCGAACAGCGCCACACCGGTGAGGAAGCCCAGCCCCGCGCCGGCGCGCAACCGCCGCCGGTGCGCGGCGGCGGCCAGCAACGCCACCCCCACCGGCGCCAGCGGCCACATCCCGTACGGCGGGAACGCCAGCAGCAGCGCCACCCCGGCCAGCACGGCGGCCGGCACGGCCAGCGTCAGCGGCAGCGCGCCGCCGTCGCCGCGTGCCCCGTCGGTGGCACGCGGCTGTTCCCGGTCCAGCATCGTCACCGGCACCTCACCACGATCACGGGCCGAAGGCTACCCGCCCGCGGCGGCGCCGGGCCGAACCGGTGTGGGGCGCGCCACCGGCGGGGTGGGACGTGCCGCCGCGCGCCCCGGCAGGCGACAATCGGGCCCATGCGGTTCGGTGTGCTCGGCGCGACGCAGGCGTACGCGGCCGACGGCAGCGCGCTTCCCGTCGCCGGTGAGCGGCTACGCGCCCTGCTGGTGCTGCTGCTGCTCGACGCCGACCGCACCGTGCCGCCGCGGCGGCTCATCGACGGCGTCTACGGCGACCGGCCCCCCGAGCAGGCCGCGAACGCCCTGCAGTCGCAGGTGTCGCGGCTACGGCGGCTGCTGCCCGGCGCGCACATCGAGTTCGGCCCGGCCGGTTACCGGCTGGCCGTCGACCCGCAGCGGGTGGATGTACACCGGTTCACCCGGCTGGCCGCAGCGGGACGGGCGGCGCTCGCCGACGGCGATCCGCGCGGCGCGGCGGCGCTGCTGCGCGAAGCGCTCGACCTGTGGCGCGGCGAACCGCTGGCCGACGTCACCGGGGCGCCGTTCGCCGACGCCGAGGCGGCCCGGCTGCGCCAGCTGCGCCTGGCGGCGATCGAGGACCGCGTGGCGGCGGACCTGGCGCTCGCGCCACCCGGCGCGCCGCTGATCGCCGAGCTGCGGGCCCTGGTGGCGGCGCATCCGCTGCGGGAGCAGCTGCACGGTCTGCTGATGCGCGCCCTGCACGGCGCGGGCAGCCGCGCCGAGGCCCTCGCCGCGTACGCCGACGCCCGCCGGGTGCTCGCCGAGGAGCTGGGCGCCGACCCGTCCGCGGAGCTGGTCGCGTTGCACGCCACGCTGCTGCGCGACGACCCCGCGCCACCGGCGCGCCTGCCCACCCCGCTGACCAGCTTCGTCGGCCGGGAACGGGAGCTGCGGCGCGTCCAGGAGCTGCTCGCCTCGGCGCGGCTGGTGACGCTGCACGGGCCCGGCGGCGCCGGCAAGACCCGGCTGGCCACCACCGCGGCGGCCCGGCACGACGGGACGGTGTGCCTGGTGGAGCTGGCCGCGGTGACGCCCGGCTCGCCGGTCGCGTCGGCGGTGCTGACCGCGCTGGACCTGCGCGACGCCGGGCTGCGGGCCCCCGACGGGCCCCGCGACCTCACCGACCGGCTGGTGGCGGCGCTGGCCGGCCGGCGCCTGCTGCTGGTGCTCGACAACTGTGAGCACGTCATCGACGACGCGGCCCGGCTGACCGCCCGGCTGCTCGCCGCTGCCCCCGGACTGCGGGTGCTGGCCACCAGCCGGGAGCCGTTGGGCCTCACCGGTGAGGCGCTGTGCCCGGTCGGCGGCCTCGCCATCCCGGACGCGCCGAGCACACCGGAGACGGCCGCCGCGTACCCGGCGGTGCGGCTGTTCGCCGACCGGGCCGCCGACGTGGCGCCCGGGTTCATCCTCGACGCCGACACCACCCCGGCGGTGCTGCGGATCTGCCGCACCCTCGACGGGCTGCCGCTGGCCCTGGAGCTGGCGGCGGCGCGGCTGCGGGCCCTGCCGGTTTCGCAGGTCGCGGCCCGGCTGGACGACCGGTTCCGGCTGCTGCGCCGCGGCGACCGCACCGCCGCGCCCCGCCACCGCACGCTGGAGGCGGTCGTCGGGTGGAGCTGGGACCTGCTCGACGAGCCGGAACGGCTGCTGGCCGCCCGGATGAGCGTGTTCGCCGGCGCCGCCGACCTGGCCGCCGTGCAGGCGGTGTGCGCGCCGGACGGCGGTGACGTCCTGGACGTGCTCGCCGGTCTGGTGGACAAGTCGCTGGTCGAGGCGACCGGTGGCCGGTACCGGATGCTGGAGACGATCCGCGAGTTCACCGCCGCCCGGCTGGCCGAGCGCGGCGAGACCGGACGGATCCGCGACGCGCACGCCGCGTACTACCTGGACCTGGCACAGGCCGGCGACGCGGCGCTGCGCGGCGGCGGCCAGGAGCGGTGGCTGCGCCGCCTCGACGCCGCCCGCGACGACCTGCACGCGGCGCTGCGGCACGCGGACACCGCCACCGGGTTGCGGCTGGTCGCGGCGCTGACGTTCTACTGGTGGCTGCGGGGCCTGCGCGGGGACGGCGCGGCGCTGGCCCGGCGGCTGGTCGACCGGCTCGACGGCCCGCCCGACGGCCTGGCCGAGGAGTACGCGCTGACGCTGCTGATCGCCACGCTCGCCGGTGGCGGCGAGCGCAGCGAGGTCGACGCCGCGTCGCGGATCCTGTGGACCATGGCCCGGCCGCCCCGGCATCCGTTCCTGCTCTACCTGTCCGGCATGGCCAGCGGCCCCCCGTCGCCGCAGGACGCGGCGGCGCTGCACGAGCAGGCCGTCCGGGACCGGCTGCTCGGCGCCGACCCGTGGAGCCGGGCGCTGGGCATGCTGGGCACCGCGATGGTCAGTCTGCTGCACGGCCGTCACACCCAGGCCCGCGCCGACCTGGACGGCGCGCTGGCCGGTTTCCGGGCCCTCGACGACCGCTGGGGCATGATCGTGACGCTGTCCACCCACGCCGAGGCGGCCTACCGCACCGGTGACGTCGCGTCGGCGGCCGCGCCGATGGCGGAGGCCCTGGAGCTGGCCGAGCAGCTCGGCTCCACCCTGGACCTGGCGGAACTGCTGCGGACCCGCGCCGACGGGCGGCTCGCCGCCGGTGACCTGACCGGCGCGGCCGAGGACTTCGGGCGGGTGCGGCGCATCGCCGGGCCGGCCGGCGCGCCGGAGCTGGTCGCCGCCGCGTACCTGGGGCTCGGCGAGATCGCCCGCCGCGACGGCGACCCGCAGCGGGCGCGGACGTTGTGCGAACGGGCGGTCGCGCAATGCCCGTCGGGCTGGTTCGGCGCCGATGTGGTGCGGCTCGCGGCGCTGGTGACGCTCGGGCAGCTCGCCGACGCCACCGGCGACCCGGCTGCGGCCCGCGCCCACTACCGGCAGGTCCTCACCGCCGGTGTCGGCGTGTGGGACGTGCCGGTGGTCGCCGCGGCGGCCGACGGGCTGGCCGGGCCGCTGCTGCGCGACGGCGACCCCGAGTCGGCGGCCCGGCTGCTGGGCGCGGCGGCGGCGCTGCTGGCCGGCACCGGCGCCGCCGACGCCCCGGCCGGCACACCCACCGCCGTCACGCTGCGGGAACACCTGGGTGAGGCGGCATTCGCCAGCGCGTACGCCCGGGGCGCGAACCTGCCCCGGCAGCGGGCGCTGGCGCTGGTCGACGGGCGCTGACCGGCGCGGCGCGGCCCGGTGCGCGCGCGGTACGCGCCCGGTCAGCGGCGCCGGTGACGCTGACCGGCATGACCGACGACACGACGGCCGTGCTGGCCGACGGGATACGAAAACGGTACGGCCGAACCACCGCCCTGGACGGCTTCGACCTGGCCGTGCCGGCCGGCACCGTGTACGGGGTGCTCGGCCCCAACGGCTCCGGCAAGACCACTGCGGTGCGGATCCTCACCACGCTGCTGCGCTTCGACGCCGGCCGGGCCCGGGTGGCCGGGCACGACGTCGCCACCGACCCGGGCCGGGTCCGTGCCGCGATCAGCCTGACCGGCCAGTACGCGGCTGTCGACGAGGTGCTCAGCGGGCGGCAGAATCTGGTGCTGTTCGGCCGGCTCCGGCGGCTGTCCGCGCGCCGGGCCCGCCGCCGCGCCGACGAGCTGCTGGACCGCTTCGGCCTGACCGAGGCGGCCGACCGGTCGGCCGGCGGCTACTCCGGTGGGATGCGCCGCCGCCTGGACCTGGCGGCCAGCCTGGTGGTGCCGCCGCGGGTGCTGTTCCTCGACGAGCCGACCACCGGCCTGGACCCGCGCAGCCGCAACGGTCTGTGGTCGGCGGTGCGGGAACTCGTCGCCGACGGCACCACCGTGCTGCTGACCACCCAGTACCTGCAGGAGGCCGACCACCTCGCCGACCGGGTGTGCGTCATCGACTCCGGCCGGGTGGTCGCCGAGGGCACCCCGGAGCGGCTGAAGGCCCGCATCGGCGCCGACCGGCTGGAGCTGGTGGTCCGCGACGCGGCGGACCTGCCCGCCGCGGCCGCCGTGGTGGAACGCGCCACCGGCACGGCGGTGACGGTGGACGCCGAGCTGCGCCGCGTCGACGCGCCGGTGACCGACCGGATCGCCGTGCTGACCGCCGTGCTGCGGGCCCTGGACGACGCCGGGGTGGCGGTGGAGGACGTGCTGGTGCGCCGGCCGACGCTGGACGAGGCGTTCCTGCGCCTCACCGGCGCCGACGCGCAGCGGGTGGGGGTGGCGTCGTGAGGGCGCTCGCCGACGGGTGGTTGATGGCCGGGCGGAACATGCGCCACGTGGTCCGCGCCCCAGAGGAGATCATCCTCTACTTCAGCCTGCCGATCATGTTCGTGCTGGTGTTCGGCTACGTGTTCGGCAGCGGCATGGCCGTGCCGGGCGGCGGCAACTACCGGGAGTTCCTGCTGCCCGGGGTGTTCGTGATGACGATGCTCTACGGCCTCGGCGCGACCGCGTCGGCGATCGCGGTGGACGCCGGCCGGGGCGTGGTGGACCGGTTCCGGTCGCTGCCGATGGCCCGCTCGGCGCTGCTGTCCGGCCGGGCCGGCGCCGACCTGGTACGGGCCTGCCTGGAGATGACCACGCTGGTGGTGTGCGGGCTGCTGGTGGGCTGGCAGTGGCGCGACGGCGTCGGCCCGGCGCTGGCCGCGGTGGCGCTGATCCTGCTGCTGCGCGTCGCGATGACCTGGGTGGGCATCCTGTTCGGGCTGCTGGTGCCGAACCCGGACACGGTCGCGGTGGTGGTGTTCCCGCTGGCGTTCCCGCTGACCGCCCTGTCCAACGTGTTCGTGGCGCCGGAGCTGATGCCGGACTGGCTGGGCGCGATCGCCGCCTGGAACCCGCTGTCGGCGACGGTGGCGGCGGCCCGGGACCTGTTCGGCAACCCGGGCCTGGGCGGGGACTCGTGGCCGGCCCGGCACGCGCTGGAACTGGCGGTCGCCTGGCCGCTGGCGCTGATCGCGGTGGCCGCCCCGGCGGCGGTGCGCCGCTACCGGCGGCTGGGCCGCGGACGGGGGAATCGGGGGGATGAAATCGGGGCGCGGCCGAAGCCGCGCCCCGATGCTCCCAGGCCCTTCCCGGCCGGTGGGGCGAAGACGATCGGCGCCGACCTTCGGACCGACCCGACGTGGACTGGCTGCCCCCGCCTGGCCGTTGTCTACTGGCCGTGCCTCTCACCTTGCCCGTACACCGGTAACCGCGACCGGTTCGCGCCGCCCCGCCGACCCCCGCCCGCTGGACCTGGCCGCCGCAACCTTCCGGTCGCTCGGCCAGCGGACGAAGGGACGAAGCGAACAACAGCCGCTTCCCGTGGTAGGACTCAAAGACGGTACGGCGTGGACCCCCGCCGCTGTCAACCTACCCCGGCCTGTCGTGTGTTGCGACACGGCGTGTCGCGTCGGCGCGTCTCGATTCCCGAGCGCAGTTCAGGCACCCAGATGGCGGCGCAGCATCGCCGCCGCCGCACCCGGATGGTCGGCGGCGAGCAGCCCCGCGGCGGCCAGCACGTAGTCCACGTCGACGACCGGGCGGGCCGCCCGCGGCAACGCCCACCCGCCCGCGTGGTCGGTGAGCACCGCGTCGAGCACCGCCGCCGCGTCGCCCGGGTCGGCGTGCCGCAGCACCCCACCGGAACCGACGAGCAGCTTCACCTCCCGCAGGTCCCGCCCGGCCCGCTCCCCCGTCGCCGCGCCCCGGGCGTGCCGCCGCAACGCCACAGTCGCCGCCAGCGCCGCGATGCGCCGGTCCGCGGCCCGGTCGCCGTCACCGGCGGGCAGGAACCCCGGGTCGGCGGCCCGCAGCGCCGCCGCGGCCGCCAGCTCCGCCTCGTCGGCCGGGTCGAGCAGCCGCTCCTCGACCGCGGCGCGCACCACACCCGGCGCGCTCCACCGCATACCCAGATCCCCCTCGACGGTACGGGCCCGCCACAGCGTCCCGGCGACCTCCTGACTCGGGCCGCTGTCCCGCTCGTCGGGCGTGAGCACCGAGTACACGTCGGTGGTGGCGCCACCCACGTCCACCACGGCCAGGTCACCGCCGAGGGTGCCGGCGAGCACCTCCACGCCGGTCAGCACCGCGTCCGGGGTGGCGGCGCGGACCAGCCGCGCGAACCGGGTACCCCGGGACAGTCTCTTGCCGCCGATGACGTGCCGCAGAAACACCTCGCGGATCGCCGCCCGCGCCGAGGACGGCTCCAGCACCCCGATGCGGGGCAGCACGTTGCCCGCCACCGTCACCGGCACGCCCGCCGCGGCCAGCAACGCGTGCAGGTCGTCGCGCACGTCGGCGTTGCCGGCGAGGACCACCGGCACCCGGAACCGGGCCTTCGCCAGCCGCGTCGCGTTGTGCGTCACCGTCTCGGCGTCCCCGCCGTCGGTGCCGCCCACGAGCAGCACCACGTCCGGGCGGGCCGCCCGCAACGCCGACACGTCCGCCCCGGACAGTCGCCCCGCCGCCACGTGCACCACGTTCGCGCCCGCCGACAGACCGACCCGCCGGCCCGCCTGAGCGGTCACCAGCGGCTCGTAACCCACCACCGCCAGGCGCAGCCCACCCCCGGCCGACGAACACACGTACCAGGGCGCCTCACCGGCCCCGGCCGACGCGAGGGCCGCGCCGACCGCGGCGTCCAGCCCGTGCAGCACATCCGTGCCCACAGTCGTCGGCGCCGACGCCGCCGCGACCAGGCGGCCGCCGTCGAGGTCCACCACCGCCGCCTTCGTGTACGTCGACCCGACGTCGGCGCAGACGACGACGCTCACGCCGGGCTGCCCTTCGTTCGCAGGGCTCGCAACACCGGCTCGCTCCTCGCGCTCACGCCGACGGCGGGACGACCACCGAGCCGGTCGCGGTGACCGCCACGATCGGCTCGTCGAGCACCTCGGCGGCCGACTCCCCCTTGTCCGGGCGGCCCCGGCACACCACCGTCGCGGCGAAGTCGATCGTGCGGCTGCGCGTGCCCACCCGGGTCACCGTCGCCGTCACCTCCAGCACGTCACCGGCCTTCATCGGCGCCCGGAACTGCACATCCGAGTACGACGCGAACAACCCCTCGTCGCCGTCGGTGCGGATGCACACCTCGGTGGCCACGTCCCCGAACAACCCCAGCGCGTACGCCCCGTCGACCAGGTTCCCCGCGTAGTGGGCGTGGGAGTACGGCACGTACCGGCGGTGGGTGACTGTCAGACCGACACGCGGATCGCTCATGCGACGTTCGCCTTCCTGGAAGTGATCAAAGCGTGGACGAGGTAACTGGCGACCTCGCCCGGAGTGGTGCCACGGCCGAAGATCCGGTCCACGCCCAGCTCGCCGGTCATCGTCTCGTCGAACCTCGGCCCGCCGACGATCAGCAGCGGCCGCCGCCCGGCCGGCATCGCTTCCCGGAAGGCCGCCGACATCTCCCGCGTGTTGTGCAGATGCGCGTCGCGCTGCGTCACCACCTGCGACACCAGTACCGCGTCGGCGCGTTCCCGCCGGGCCGCCTCGACCAGCTCCGGCACGCTCACCTGCGCGCCGAGGTTCGTGACCTTCAGCTCCCGGTAGTACTCCAGGCCCTTCTCCCCGGCGATGCCCTTGACGTTGAGGATCGCGTCGATGCCGACGGTGTGCGCGTCGGTGCCGATGCACGCGCCCACCACCGACAGCTTGCGGCGCAGCTGCCGCTTCACCAACGCGTTGACCTCCTTGGCCGACAGCAGCGGGTAGTCGCGCTCCACCACCTGCACCTTCGCCAGGTCCACCAGGTGGTTCACCCGCCCGTACACCACGAAGAACGTGAATCCGTCACCGATCGGCTTGGCGTGCACCAGCATCGCCGGGTCCATGCCCATCTTGTTTGCCAGCTGCACCGCCGCGCCCTCGGCCCGCTTGTCGTGCGGCACCGGCAACGTGAACGACACCTGCACCATGCCGTCACCGGTGGTGTCCCCGTACGGCCGCACAACGGTCTTCTCGCTCACCGGGTCTGCTCCAGGATCTCCGTGGCCGGGTTGTAGTAGTCCGCCTCGTGCCGCGCCACCCCGTCCAGGCCCTTCCCGCGGTCCGCGGGCCGCTTCATGATCCCGAACGTGCCCTCGGCGATCGCCGTCAGCAACGACTGGTCCCCGATGCGCTCCAACAGGTCCACCGCCTCACCCAGCACCCGGTGCGCCCGCGCCTGGATGAACCCGCCCGGCGCCGGCACGAAGTCCTCGTGCAACCCGCCCGCCGCGCCCAGCACGTACCGCACGTTCTGCAACGCGATGTCCCGGTCCGACAACCACGGCGTCACCACCGCCTCGGTCATCATCCCGACCAGCAGAATCCCCTGCCCGGTCATCGTGCCCACCAGGTTGAAGAACCCGTCGAGCAGATTGCCCCGGAACACGTCCCCGGTCATGTGCTTCGTCGGCGGCATCCACTTCAACGGCGCGTCCGGGAACAACTCCCGCGCCAGCAACGCGTGCGCCAGCTCCAACCGCAACGACTCCGGCACATCCGGGTTGATCTCGAACGCGTGCCCCAGCCCCAACTGCCAGTCCGCCAGCCCCGCCTCGTGCGCGAAGAACTCGTTGAGCAGCTGCGACACCGTCACCGTGTGCGCCTCGTCCACCGCGTCCGCGGTGGTCAGGTAGTTGTCCTCACCGGTGTTGATGATGATCCCCGCCCGCGCGTGCACCTGCCGCGAGAACCGCTGGTCCACGAACGTCCGGATCGGGTTGATGTCGCGGAACAGGATCCCGTACATCGAGTCGTTGAGCATCATGTCCAGCCGCTCCAGGCCGGCCAGCGTCGCCATCTCCGGCATGCACAGACCCGACGCGTAGTTCGTCAGCCGCACGTACCGGCCCAGCTCCTTCGACGACTCGTCCAGCGCCGCCCGCATCAGCCGGAAGTTCTCCTGCGTCGCGTACGTGCCGGCGAACCCCTCCCGGGTCGCCCCCTCCGGCACGTAGTCCAGCAGCGACTGCCCCGTCGACCGGATCACGGCGATCACGTCCGCGCCGGCCCGCGCCGCCGCCTGCGCCTGCGGAATGTCCTCGTAGATGTCACCCGTCGCCACGATCAGATAGATCCACGGCCGCTGCGCCGGATCCCCGAACCGCTTGACGAGCCGGTCCCGCTCCACACGCCGCCGGTCGATGCTGCGGATCCCCGCCGCCACCGCCTTGCGCGACGCCCGCCGCGCCGCCGTCGCCGCCTTGCCCGACGGCTGCCCGAACCGCACCGACCCGGCCGCCGCCTTCTGCGCCAGCAACGTCACGTCCGCGATGCCCTCCCGCGCCAGCGCGTCGAACACCGGCGCCGCCACCCCGTGCCCCAGGCCCACGTCCGCGACCACCGCGTCCACGAGCCGGTTCACCCACGGAATGCCGTCCGGATCCGCGCCGGTCACCCCGGCCAGCCGCAGCACCGCCCGCTCCACCGACACCGTCGTGTGGCTACGCGCCAGATCCACCACCGGCTGCCCGGCCCGGCGCGCCAACTCCCGCGCCCGCGCCACCAACGCCGGATCCAGCCCAAGCTTGCCTGTCACGAAGACCCTTCCTGATAGATCACGTCACCGCGCAACACAGTGGCCCGGCACACCGGCAGCGGCGTCGGATCGTCCGCGCCCCGCAACTCCGGATCCTCGGCCTGCACCACCGGCAGCCCTCGCTCCACCCCCGCCGGGGTGTCCCACACCGCGAACGTCGCCGGCGCCCCCAACGCCAGCACACCCTCGTTGTCCAGGTGCACCGCCCGCCAGCCACCGCGCGTGTGCGCCGCGAACGCCGCCCGCACACTCATCCGCTGCGCCGGATTGTGATGCGCCGCCGCCGCCCGCACCGAACCCCACGGATCCAGCGGCGTCACCGGCGAATCCGACCCGAACGCCAACGCCACCCCGACACCGTGCATCGCGCCCATCGGATTCGACTCCAGCGACCGCGCCAACCCCAGCCGCGACTCGTACATCCGGCCCGCACCGCCCCACAACCTGTCGAACGCCGGCTGCATCGACGCCACGATCCCGTACTCCACGAACCCGGCGATCAACGCCTTGCTCATGATCTCCGCGTGCTCCACCCGGTGCCGCGCCGCCCGCAACCGGTCCGTGCCCACCGACCGCGCCGCCAGGCCGAACCCCTCCAGCACCGTCCCGATCGCCGCGTCCCCGATCGCGTGGAACCCGCCCTGCAACCCGTGCGCCGCACAGTCCAGCAGATGATCACGGACCTGCTCCGCCGACACGTACCCGTGCCCGCACGCCCCCGCCTCACCGTCCAGGTACGCCGCCGACACGTGCGCCGTCCGCGACCCCAGCGCCCCGTCGGCGAACAGGTCCCCACCCGCGCCCACCGCGCCCAGCTCCCGCGCCTTCGCCGCACCCAGCAGCTCACCCCAGTACCCGTACACCTCCGGCACCCCGGCCCCCGAGATCGCCAGCAGCCCGGTGAAGTCCTCCTCGTCGGAGATGTCCGGCCCACCGCACTCGTGCACCGCCGCGACACCCAACGACGCCGCGTGTTCCAGGGCCCGCCGCTGCGCCGCCACCCGCTGCGCCCGCGTCACCGACGCGAACGCCGCCGCCCGCACCACATGGTGCGCGTCGCGCCGCAACCACCCCGACGCCTCGTACCCGGCCGCCGACACCACCTCCGGGCACGCCGCCAGCAACGCCGCCGACACCAGCGCCGAATGGATCGACGCCTGCGACAGATACACCCGCCGCCCACCGGCCGCCCGGTCCAGCGCCCCCGCGTCCGGCAACGACGGGTCCGCCCAGGCCGACTCGTCCCAGCCGTGCCCCAGCACCACCGCATCACCCGGCAGGCCCGCCGCGAACGCCGACACCGCCTCCAGCAGCTCACCCGCCGACCGCACCGCCGACAGATCCAGCCCCGACAACGCCAACCCGGTATCCGTCGCGTGCACGTGCGCATCGACGAACGCCGGCGTCACCAGCGCACCGCCCAGCTCCACCACCCGCTCCGCCCGCGGCGCGTCCGCGTCCGTGCCCAGCCAGGCGATCCGCCCGTCGCGCACCAGCAGCGCGGTCGCGCTCGGGTCGGCCGGACAGTGCAGCACTCCGCCGCGATACAGCGTCGAGGGGTTCGTCATGGTCTCAGTCTGCCGCCAGACGGGCCTCGAACAGACCGCGCACCCCCGGCTCGGACCGCAACAGGTCCAGCGCCAGCGCCGCGTGCCCCGGCACGTACCCGTTGCCCACCAGCATCGTCACGTCCGCCGCCAGGCCCTCCGCGCCCAGCGCCGCCGCCGCGAAGCTCGTCGCCATCGAGAAGAAGATCACCGTACCGCCGTCCGCCGTGGCCAGGACCGCGCCGTGCTCACACCCCGGCACGTCCACGCACACCACAGTCACGTCCGCCGGCACACCCAGCGCCGTCGTCACCGCCGTCGACAGCCCCACCGGATCCCGCGCGTCGGCGAGCGCCACCACGTCGGCCAGCCCGGCCGCCGCCAGCGCGTCCCGCTCCGCGACCACCGGCACCACCCCGACGGTACGGGCGGCGCCTGCCCGCCGCGCCGCCGCGAGCGACAACGACCCGCTCTTGCCGGCCCCACCGATCACCGCCACCGACACCGGACGCGGATCACCATCCCGCGAGCGCCGCGCCACCTGCTCGGCCACCACCCGCGCCGTCAACGCCGGCGCCCCGCACACGTCCAGCACGGCGAGGGACAACTCCGGGTGCAGGTCCGGCGGCAGCACCGCGGCGATCGACCGGGCGAACAGGATCGCGTGCCCGTCGCACGGCACCTGCTCGCTGCGCCCGTCCCAGCGGGCCAGCCCGTCGGTGATCGCCAGGGGCGTCAGCGTCAGCGACACGAGCGTCGCGACCCGGTCGCCCGCCCGCAGCCCCAGCGGCGAGCGGCGCCCCGCCTCTTCCACCGTGCCGATCAGCATGCCGCCGGAACCGGTCACCGGGTTCTGCATCTTCCCCCGGGTCGACACGATCTCCAGCACCTCGGCGCGGACCTTGTCCCCGTTCCCGCCGTGCTTCTCCGCCAGCTGCCGGAAGCTCGCCGCGTCCAGGTTCAGCCGCTCGACCCGGATCCGTACCTCGTTCGCCGCGATCCGCGGGTCCGGGTCCAGCCGCCAGGCCGCCTGCGGGAGCACCCCCGCCGGTTCCACGACTCGGTGCAGACCCACCGGTGACGTCACGCCGACCCCCTATGTCCAGCCGCCCGAACCCCCGGTCAGGGCTCGCGTCGCGGGAAAACTTCCGGCAGACTAATTTCTTCACCGCAGATTTTCCAGTAGCCTACGCATCCGTTGATCACCCCGCACGCTGACGAGGAGGGGCCGTGACCCAGACCCAACCGGTGGAGACCATCCCGACGCCCCGCCCCACGCCGACCGCCGTCCCGACCGCCGGCCAGCCCTACGAATACCGCCGCGCGCCCCTCGTCGAACCCGACTGGACCCGCTTCCCCGGCTGGCGCCACGTCACCCGCGACCAGTGGGAAAGCGCCCAGTGGCAGCGGGTCAACTGCGTCAAGAACATCAAGCAACTGCGCGCCGTCCTCGGCGACACCGTCGACGAGACCTTCTACGCCGACCTGGAGGCCGACCAGAAGGCGCTGGCCACCATGTCCATGCTGGTGCCGCCGCAGATGCTCAACACCATGGTGCCGCATCAGCCGATGAGCACCGAGGCGCTGCTCGCCGACCCGATCCGCCGCTACATGATCCCGGTCGCGTCCGACCGCCGCACCGACTGGCCGTCGCACCCGTACGCCAGCCGCGACAGCCTCCACGAACACGACATGTGGGTCGCCGAGGGCCTTACCCACCGCTACCCCACCAAGGTCCTCGCCGAACTGCTCTCCACCTGCCCGCAGTACTGCGGGCACTGCACCCGGATGGACCTGGTCGGCAACTCCACCCCCGCCGTCGACAAGCTCAAGCTCACCCTCAAGCCCGTCGACCGCTACGACGCCCACATCGCCTACCTCAAGGCCCACCCCGGCGTACGCGACGTGGTCGTCTCCGGCGGCGACGTCGCCAACGTGCCCTGGCGCAACCTCGAGTCGTACCTGATGCGCCTGCTGGAGATCGAGACCATCCGCGACATCCGGCTCGCCACCAAGGCGCTCATGGGCCTGCCCCAGCACTGGCTCCAGCCCGACGTGGTCGAGGGCCTCGAACGGGTCGCCCGCACCGCCGCCCGCCGCGGCGTCAACCTGGCCATCCACACCCACGTCAACCACGCCCAGTCGCTGACCCCGCTGGTCGCCAAGGCCGCCCAGACCGCGCTCGACGTCGGCGTACGCGACGTGCGCAACCAGGGCGTGCTCATGCGTGGCGTCAACGCCACCAGCGCCGACCTGCTGGACCTGTGCTTCGCGCTGCAGGGCGAGGCGGGCATCCTGCCGTACTACTTCTACATGTGCGACATGATCCCCAACGCCGAGCACTGGCGCGTCCCGGTCTGGCACGCCCAGCAGCTCCAGCACGACATCATGGGCTACCTGCCCGGCTACGCCACCCCGCGGATCGTCTGCGACGTGCCGTTCGTCGGCAAGCGCTGGGTGCACATGCTCACCGACTACGACCGTGAGCGCGGCATCTCCTACTGGACGAAGAACTACCGCACCTCGATCGAGTCGGCCGACCTGGAGGCGCTGAACAAGCGCTACGCCTACTACGACCCGATCGACACGCTGCCCGAGGCCGGCCAGGCCTGGTGGCTCGCGCACCGCGACGACTGACCCCGGCCACCGGGACGCACGACGGCGGGCCACCTCTGCAAGAGGTGGCCCGCCGTTCGCGTACTCACTTGTTGAAGGCGTCCTTGACGTCGCGGCCCGCCTGCTTGGCGTGCTCCCCGGCCTGCCGGGCGCGCGCCGTGCTCTGCTCGGAGGCGCCCTCGGCCCGCAACCGCTCGTTGTCGGTGACGTCGCCGATGCGCTCCTTGGCCATGCCGCTCATCTCCTGGGCCTTGTTCTTCGCCTTGTCGGTGAAGCTCATGTCGCCCTCCCTCGTCCGGCTACGCCTTGCCCTTGTCGCGTCCCCGGTGACTGTCGGGTCAAACGTTGTTGACCGACGCACATCGCGTAAGCCGTCCTAGGATAATAGGTTGAAGCCTCGGTGCCCGGGCCGACGCGGCTTCGCCGTGGTTGACTGGGCCGGTGAACGAGATCCTGCTGATCCGGCACGGCGAGACCACCTGGAGCGCCGCCCACCAGCACACCTCGTACACCGACCTGGAGCTGACCCCCGACGGCGAGCGGCAGGCGAGGGCGCTGGGCCCCCTGCTGGCCGGCCGGCGCTTCGCCCGGGTGCTGTCCAGCCCCCGGCAGCGCGCCACCAGCACCGCCGCCCTGGCCGGGCTCACCGTGGACGCGATCGAGCCGGAGCTGGCCGAGTGGGACTACGGCGAGTACGAGGGACGCACCACCGCGGACATCCAGCAGGAGCGGCCCGGCTGGTCGATCTGGACCGACGGCGGCACCGGCGGTGAGTCACCGGAGCAGGTCGGCGCCCGCCTGGACCGCGTGCTGGACCGGGTCGCGCCGCTGCTGGAGCAGGGCGACGTCGCGCTCGTCGGGCACGGGCACAGCCTGCGGGTGCTCGGGGCGCGCTGGATCGGGCTGCCGCCCTCGGCCGGCGGGCTGCTGCGCCTGGACACCGCCACGCTCAGCGTGCTCGGTCACGAGCACGGCCGGCGGGTGATCAGGCGGTGGAACCTGCCGGCTCCGCCGACGGGCGGGGACGCCCCCGAACGGTCAGCTCGCCATTGATCTTCGGCGGCCGGTTCTCGTACGGCGTCGACAGCACCACAGTGGTGCGCGTGGTGACGTTCGCGGAGGTGCGGATCTCCTGCAGCACCCGCTCCAGATCGGCCGGACCGGCCACCCGTACCAGCAGGAGGTAGAAGTCCTCCCCCGCCACCGAGTAGCACGAGTCGATCTCGGGCAGGTGCGCCAGCCGCTCCGGCGCGTCGTCCGGCTGCGACGGGTCGAACGGCCGGATCGCCACGAACGCGGTCAGCGGCAGGTCCAGCGCCTCGAACGACACCCGCGCGGCGTACCCCTTGATCACCCCGCGCTGCTCCAGCCGGCGGACCCGCTGGTGCACGGCCGACACCGACAGGCCCACCCGCTCGGCCAGGTCCGTGTACGACAGCCGACCGTCCCCGGTCAGCGCGGCGACGATGGCACGGTCGATCTCCTCCACGCGGTGCACCCTAGCCGGAAAAGCGCTCCCACGTCGTACCCGGCCCGCCGGGGTGACGCTCAGCGCGCCGTCCGGTCGCGCACCGCGTCCGCGGCGTAGTTCAGCACCTCCGCCATGTCCTCCTCGTCCAGGAACGGCAGATCGGTGAGGATGTCGGTGACGGACATGCCCTCGGCCATCATGGCCAGCAGGGTGGCCACGGGGATGCGCGACTGCCGTACGCAGGGCGCACCCCCCATGACGTCGGGGTCGGCGGTGATCCGGGGGAAGGTCACCGCGACAGGCTAGCCCTTGGCCAGCGCGCGCGAGATGACCAGCCGCTGGATCTGGTTGGTGCCCTCCACGATCTGCAGCACCTTCGCCTCGCGCATGTACCGCTCCACCGGATGGTCGGCGACGTAGCCGGCGCCGCCGAGCACCTGCACCGCGTCGGTGGTCACCCGCATCGCCACGTCGGTGGCGAACAGCTTCGCCTTCGCCGCCTCGATCGAGTACGGGCGTCCGGCGTCGCGCAGCCGCGCGGCGGCGAGCGTGAGCGCCCGCGCGGCGGAGATCTGGGTGGCGGCGTCGGCCAGGTTGAACCCGAGCCCCTGGAAGTCGATGATCGCGCGGCCGAACTGGCGGCGCTCCCGGGCGTAGCCGACCGCGTAGTCCAGCGCGCCCTGGGCCAGGCCCACCGCGCACGCGGCGATGCCCAGGCGGCCGGAGTCCAGCGCCGACATGGCGATGGTGAAGCCCGTGCCCTCGCCGCCGATCAGCCGTTCCGCCGGCACCCGGGCGTCGTCGAACGCGATCTGCGCGATCGGCGAGGAGTGCAGGCCCATGGTGCGCTCGGCGGCCTGCGGGTGGATGCCCGGCGTGGCCCGATCGGCCAGCAGGCAGGAGATGCCCTTCGGGCCGGGACCGCCGGTGCGGCAGAAGATGTTGTAGAAGTCGGCCACCTGGGCGTGCGTGATCCACGCCTTGGTCCCGGTCACGACGTACGCGTCGCCGTCGCGCGCCGCCCGCGTGGTCATGGCCGCCGCGTCCGAACCACCCTGCGGCTCGGAGAGACAGTACGCCCCGAGCAGCTCCCCGCCGATCATGTCCGGCAGCAGTTTGCGCTGCTCGTCGGTGCCGAACTGGGCCACCGGATAGCAGGACAGCGTGTGCACGCTGACCGCCTCGGCCACTGCGAGCCACCGGCTGGCGAGGATCTCCAGCACCTGCAGGTACACCTCGTACGGCTGGGCGGCGCCGCCGTGCTCCTCGGCGTACGGCAGGCCGAGCAGGCCGGACCGGCCCAGCGTGCGCAGGACCTCCCGGGGGAACTCGGCGCGGGCCTCGAAACCGGCGGCGGCCGGGGCCAGCTCCCGGTCGGCGAGTTCGGTGGCGAGGTCCAGCAGGTCGCGGGCCTCGTCGGTGGGCAGGATCCGGTCGACGTTCATAGCGCGATGAGCTCCGTGGGGGTGGTGTTGAGCCGTTGCCCGCCGTCCGTTGTGCAGACGACGATGTCCTCGATCCGGGCGCCGTGCCGCCCGGCGAGGTAGATCCCGGGTTCGACCGAGAAAACCATGCCGGCCTCGAGCGGCCGGGCGTTGCCCGTCACCACGTACGGCTCCTCGTGGCCGTCGAGGCCGATGCCGTGCCCGGTGCGGTGCAGGAAGGCGTCGCCGAAACCGGCGGCGGTGATGGCGTCGCGGGCGACCGCGTCGATGGCCTCGGCGGTCACGCCCGGCGCGACGGCGGCCACGGCGGCGCGCTGCGCCTCCCGCAGCACCGCGTAGTAGTCGGTGAACTCGGCGGGCGCCGGGGCACCGGCCACGTACGTGCGTGTGCAGTCGGAGCGGTAGCCCGACGGCATGGTGCCGCCGATGTCGACCACCACGGGCTCGCCGACGCCGATCGGGCGGTCCGAGACGCCGTGGTGCGGGCTCGCGCCGTTCGGGCCGGCGGCCACGATGACGAAGTCGACGGTGGCGTGTCCGGCGGTCCGGATCGCGGCGGCGAGGTCGGCGGCGACCTCCCGCTCGGTGCGGCCGGGACGCAGCCACTCGGCCATTCGCAGGTGCACCGCGTCGATCGCGGCGCCCGCCTCGGCCAGCGCCGCCACCTCGGCCGGCGACTTGCGGATCCGCATCTCGCGCAGCACGTCGGAGGCGAGCCGCTGGGCCGCGCCGGGCAGCACGTCGCGCAGCGCGAGGACCTGCTGTGCCCACATCCGGTCGGCCAGCCCCACCGCGCGGACCGGGCCGGGCAGCGCCGCGCGCACCAGCGGCCACGGGTCGGCGCCGTCGGCGTGGTCGACGATCCGGTACCCGGCGCCCGGCGCGGCCTCGGCGTCGGGTCGCTCCAGCACCGGCACGATCAGCGTCGGCTCGCCCTCGGCGGGCAGCACCAGGCAGGTCAGCCGCTCCCCCTCGCGGGCGTCGTAGCCGGTCAGGTAGCGCAGGTCCGAACCCGGGGTGAGCAGCAGCGCGTCCAGGCCCGCCGCGGCGGTGGCGCGCTGGGCGTCGGACAGCCGCCCGGCGGGGTACAGATCGTCGATTCCCACAGCCGAAGCTTAACGGTCGTTTGGGCCAGGGTGGGAATCCGCTTGATGCTCGCACACACCTGACATCCGGTCCGCCTCGACCTTCGTCATCCCGGACGCCTGCAACAGCTCCCCCACCACGATCAACAGCTATGACGCCACGATCGTGCCGGAGAAGCCGAGGCCAGCGGCCCGGGCCCGGCCGGCCTGCTCGGCGGCCTCCCGCGCCCGGACCCGGGCGATGTCCGGCGCGCGGCCGGCCAGGAAGTCGCGGTGCAGCAGCCGCAGCGACTGCCCGAACCTCTCGACCGCGACCGGCAGCGCCCGTGGCACCGGCTCACCGGCCTCCAGCAGCGCGACCACCCGGCGGACCATGTTGCGGCTGTTCGTGTACGCCAGCTCCAGGTGCGCCGCGGCGTTCTGGTAGCGGCGCAGCGGGGCCCGGCGTCGCCACCGCCACGGCGACAGCGCCGTCACCTCCCGGGCCGCACCGACGCTCTCGGTGGTCTGTTTTCGTTCGACCTCGGCCGCCTCCAACCGGGTCAGCGCCGCCTCGGCCGCCCCGGCGTCCCGGGCGGCGAGCGCGCTCGCCGCCGCCGTCAGCTCGCTGGCGAACAGATCCAGCGTGGGCCCGGCGGCACGATGCACCACCCGCACCGGGTTCAGCGGCAGCGCCACCACCATCGCCACCCCGCCGCCCACGAGCGCGTTCGCCGTACGCGGCACGGCCAGGTCCGGCGCGCTCGGCTCGACGGTGCCCAGCAGCACTGCCGTACTACCCGCCTGCACCATCACGGCGCCGCTGCCCCGGATCACCACCGCGAGCGAGATGGCGAGCGCCACCACCAGGCCGGTCTGCACCGGACCCGCCCCGATCAGCTTGATGATCAGATCGCCGACCAGGACACCGACGATGACACCGCCCAGCAGTTCGGCGGTACGGCGGATCCGGTTGCCGATCGCCGCGGCGATGGTGCCCACCGCTGCCGCCGGCGCGAACAGCGGCTGCGGGTTCTTGAGCACGGAGGCGGCCACGTACCAGGCCAGCCCCGCGGCCAGACCGGCCTGGAGCGCCACGATGAAGTACCGGCGCAGCCGCTCGAACGCCTCCCGGAACTCCCGGCGCGCCGCCGGAGCGACGGGGGTCACGGGCACGACGGCTCGGGCTCGACCACGCCCTCCTCTACCCGGGGCTCGCGCCGGTATGCCCGCGACGCGCGCTTGCGGACGCGAGCGACCATGGAGTGGTGATCCGCTTTCTGCTGAACCTGTTGTGGCTCGTCTTCGGTGGCGGCTTCGTCCTGGCCCTCGGCTACGGCGTGGCCGCCCTCATCTGCTTCGTCCTGGTCGTCACCATCCCCTTCGGCGTCGCCTCGCTGCGGCTCGCCTCGTACTCGCTGTGGCCGTTCGGGCGCACCCTCGTGCGCAAGCCGGGCGCCGGGCTTCCCTCCGGACTGGCCAACGTGCTCTGGGTCGTGCTGGCCGGCTGGTGGCTCGCCCTGTCGCACATCCTCGCCGGCGTCGCGCTCTGCGTGACGATCATCGGCATCCCGTTCGGGGTGGCCAACTTCAAGCTGGTCCCGGCGGCGCTGTGGCCGCTCGGCCAGGAGGTAGTCGAGAACCCGTAACCCGCCCCCTCCTCGCCACGAGGGATCCACCCGCCACTGGAACGCCATGGGTGTCAAACACGGCCGGAGACACCCATGGCGTTCCACTCCGCGACGGTTACGCGGCGGGTTGACGTTCGCAGCCGAGGACGACCGCCACGATCTCGGCGACCGGGATACGAAGTGGCCCCTCTGAGGGCCGTTTCGTACCAAGATCTCGCAGGTCACGAGCGCGAGCGTGGAAGGTGCGCGTCGGAACGGGCGAACGTCAGCGGCGCGGTCGCCGCGAGACCGGCATCTCCCCGCAACGGCCAGCTTTCCGTCCGCGGTGAGCGACAGACCTCACCACCTCTACAGCATCCTAGGAGGATGGGGTGATGCGGGCCTGGCGGCAGGAAGGATGCGAATGCGGCTCGCGGGCAAGCGACGCTGACTAGCGTCGGGAGGGTGCGGGACGGGGTGATCGAGACGCTGAAGGCAGACCCGGCGATGTCCGGCCTGCGCCGGTCGCTGGACTTCTACCACGGCGACCCGACGCGCGACGCCGCGCTCGACGCGTTCTACGCCCCGCTGGTCCGCGCCGGTGACCTGGTCTTCGACGTCGGCGCGCACGTGGGCGACCGGCTGGGCAGCTTCCGCCGTCTCGGCGCGACAGTGGTGGCAGTCGAGCCGCAGCCGTTGTGCGCCCGGGCGCTGCGCGAGATGTACGCGGGCGACGACGCGGTGACGGTGGTCGAGGCGGCCTGCGGGCGTACCGCCGGGCCGGTGCGGCTGCACGTGAACACGGCCAACCCGACGGTCTCCACCGCCTCCCCCGGGTTCGTCCGCGCCGCCGACGGCGCACCCGGCTGGGAGGGTCAGACGTGGGACGCCCGGATCGAGGTGCCCGGCACCACGCTCGACGCGCTGATGGCCGCGTACGGCGTACCGGCGTTCGTGAAGATCGACGTGGAGGGCTACGAGGACGCCGTGCTCGCCGGGCTGAGCCGGCCGGTCCCGGCGCTGTCGTTCGAGTTCACCACCATCGCCCGGGTGGCGGCGGCGCGCTGCCTGGACCGGCTCACCGCGCTCGGCTTCACCCGCTTCACTGTGGCGATCGGTGACGAGACGACGTTCGCGCTGCCGGGCTGGCGTCCGGCCGCCGAGGTGGCCGCGTATCTGGGGACGGTGCCGGACGAGGCCAACTCCGGCGACGTGTACGCCCGCCCCTGAACCTCCACTTCGGACCTAGGACGGCCGGGCCGGAAGGCATCGACCCTGCTCATCACCGTGATCGACGCAGGCGCAGCCCGGGCACTTTTTTCACGACTCGAACTTAGCTATACATCGTTACCCATCTGTGATTGACGTGACCCGCGCCACTTGGGTTGACTGCCACGGAACCGCTTCCGCAACCGGTTCCGAAACATTCCGCTCATCCCGTCGACCTAGGAGCGTCACGTGCCGATCACGATCGCCGACGTCGCCGCCCGCGCCGGGGTGAGCAAGACGACGGTGTCGCGCGTGCTGAACGGCAAGGGCGAGGTGCACCTCCGCACCGCCGACCGGGTTCGCGCGGTGATCAGCGACCTCGGGTACGTGCCGAGCGCCCGCGCGGTCGGGCTGGCCCGGGGGCGTACCCGGGTGGTCGGGATGCTGGTCCCGGCGCTGACCTGGCCGTGGATGGGCGAGGTGCTCCAGGGCGCGGCCGACGTGGTCGAGGCCGCCGGCTACGGCATGCTGCTGTTCACCTGCACCCACGGCGACGAGTCGATGCGCCGGTTCGCCTCCCAGGTCTCGGCCAAGTCGTTCGACGGCCTGCTCGTGGTCGAACCAGAGGGGACGCTGGACTACATCACCGAGCTGCACCGGCGCGGCCTGCCGGTCATCCTCATCGACGACCGGGGCCACCAGCCGGGCTTCCCGTCGGTGCGCACCACGAACGAGGCCGGGGCGCGGGCCGCCGCGACGCACCTGCTGGCGCTCGGCCGGCGGCGCCCGCTCGTCGTCACCGGCCTGCGCCGCTTCGGCTGCACCCGGGAACGGCTCGCCGGGTTCGCCGGCGCCTACGCCGAAGCCGGCCTGGAAATCGAACCGGAACGCGTGGTGGAGGGCGACTTCACCTTCGAGTGCGGGCGCGCGGCGGTGCGGCGGCTGCTCGCCGACGGCGTACCCTTCGACGCCGTCTTCGCCCACAACGACCTGTCGGCCGCCGGGGCGCTGCAGGCGCTGCGCGACGCCGGACGGCGCGTCCCGCAGGACGTCGCGGTGGTCGGCTTCGACGACCTGCCGCTGGCCGGGCACACCCACCCGCCGCTGAGCTCCGTGCGCCAACCCCTGCGGGAGATGGGTACGGCCGCAGCCCGGCTGCTCATCGCCCACCTCGCCGGCACCCCGCTGCCGGACACCCCGACCGTCATCCCCACCGGCTTCACCGCCCGCGACTCGACGGGCGCGGGCGGGAACACAAGCGGCACGACCGAACAGGACCCGACAGGCGCGCGGGAGCCGGCGGGCGCCCGCGTCACCTGACCCCACCCCGCCGTACCCGGCGACCATGCCGGCGGGCCCGCCCGCCGGTGGCACCACCGCACACCCCCCATCCACCACATCCCGCCCGTGGAATGCGGGACCACCGAGGGAGACCTCCATGAGAAGACGGCAACTCCTCGCCCTCGCGCTGGCCGGCGCGATGGTCACCACCGCCGCCGCGTGCGGCGACAGCCCGAACGCGAACAAGAAGAGCGGCCAGGCCGCGACGGTGCTGAGCGTCGGCATGCCCAACGGCCCGCAGGCCGAGAACAACAACCCGTTCCTCACCACCTCGGCCGCCGCCTCGCTGGGCTACCGGTGGCAGATCTACGAGCCGCTGATGATGTGGAACCCGGTCAAGCCGGCCGAGCCGTTCAAGCCGTGGCTGGCCACCAAGGCCGAGTGGTCGTCGGACTACAAGTCGGTGAAGGTGACCATCCGCGAGAACGCGACCTGGTCGGACGGGCAGAAGGTCACCGCCGAGGACGTCGCGTTCACCTACAACCTGGTGAAGAAGTTCCCGGCCATCAACGACCAGGGTGTGCCGTACACCGACGCCGTCGCCAGCGGCAACGAGGTCACCATCTCGATGGCCAGCCCGCAGTTCGTCAACCAGCAGAAAGTGCTGTGGCGGGTGCCGATCGTGCCCAAGCACCTGTGGGAGAAGATCGCCGACCCGGCCACCGACCCGGTGAAGCAGCCGGTCGGCAGCGGCCCGTACACGCTCAAGTCGTTCACCCCGGCGAGCATGACGCTCGCGGTACGCGACAGCGGCTACTGGCAGGACCTGCCGAAGGTGAAGGAGCTGCGGTACACCTCCTACACCGACAACAGCGCGCAGACCACCGCGCTCGCGAACGGCGAGGCGGAGTGGAGCTTCGTCTTCATCCCGAACTACCAGACCGTGTTCGTGGCCAAGGACCAGAAGAACCACAAGATGTGGGCGCCCCCGGTGCTCGGCATCCACGGTCTCTACCTGAACACCACGAAGAAGCCGTTCGACGACCCGACGCTGCGCAAGGCCATGAACATGGTGATCGACCGGGCGGACATCTTCACCACCGCCGAGGCCGGCTACTTCCACCCCGAGGTCAAGAGCGTGACCGGTCTGCCGAGCCCGGCCGGTGACTCGTTCATCGCGCCCGAGTACAAGGGCCAGGAGCACAAGGTCGACGTCGAGGGCGCCAAGGCGCTGCTCACCGGCGCCGGCTACAAGCTGGACGGCAACACGCTGAAGGACAAGAGCGGGAAGGCCGTCACGATCCGGCTGACCGACCCGGCCGGCTGGTCGGACTACCAGACCAGCCTGGAGATCGTGAAGGGCAACCTGGCGAAGATCGGCATCGCGGCGACCGTCGACAAGGCCAACCAGGACGCCTGGTTCCGCAACGTCGAGCAGGGCAACTTCGAGGCCACGTTCCGGTGGACCGAGAGCGGCGCCACGCCGTACGACATCTACCGGACCATCATGGACGGCCGCGTGCTGAAGCCGATCGGCACCGCCTCCCCGGCGGGCAACTTCGGCCGGTTCCAGAGCAAGGAGGCCACCGACGCGCTGGTGTCGTACGCCAACGCCACCGACGACGCCACCCGCGCCACCGCGCTGGCCACGCTGCAGAAGATCTTCGTCGAGCAGATGCCGATGATCCCGGTCGGCGCGGACAACATCGGCGGCGCGTACAGCACGAAGAACTGGGTCGGCTGGCCGGACGACTCGAACCCGTACGGCGCGCTCCAGCCCACCCAGCCCAACGCGGTGGACGTGGTGCTGCACCTCAAGCCGGCCAACGGCTGACCCGGCGCCGCCGGCCCGGCCCCGATCGCCCGGGCCGGGCCGGCGGCGCCCGCCCCTCGCTACCGGCAACCCCAGACAGGAATTCGGCATGACGTTGACCGAGAGCGCACCAGCGCCGGCCGACGAGGTGGTGCTGGAGGCCGTCGGCCTGACCAAGCACTTCCCCGTCCGCCGGCGGCTGCGTGACCTTCTCTCCCGGACCCCGGCGGTGGTGCACGCCGTCGACGACGTATCGATCGAGTTGCGCCGTGGCCGGGTGACCGCGCTGGTCGGCGAGTCCGGCTCCGGCAAGTCCACAGTCGCCCGGCTGCTGGCCCAGCTCTACCCGCGCACCGGCGGCGACATCCGGCTGCACGGCCGCTCGACCCGGGTACGCGGCGGGCGCCGGTTCCGGGCGTACGTGCGGCGGGTGCAGTTGATCCTGCAGGACCCGTTCGCCTCGCTGAACCCGGTGCACACGGTCCGCTACCACCTGACCCGGTCGCTGCGCATCCACGGCAACGCCGGGACCGGGCCGGACGGGCTGGACAAGGCGCTCGCCGACCTGCTGACCCGGGTCAGCCTGACCCCGCCGGAGCGCTACCTCGACGCGTTCCCGCACGAGCTGTCCGGCGGGCAGCGCCAGCGCGTCGCGATCGCGCGGGCGCTCGGCGCGGACCCGGAGGTGCTGCTTGCCGACGAGCCGGTGTCGATGCTGGACGTCTCGATCCGCCTGGGCGTGCTCAACCTGCTCCAGGACCTCAAGGACCGGCTCAACCTGGCGATCCTCTACATCACCCACGACATCGCCTCGGCCCGCTACTTCGCCGACGAGACGATCGTCATGTACGCCGGGCGGATGGTCGAGGGCGGCGACAGCGAGACGGTCACCCAGCGGCCGGCCCACCCGTACACCCGGTTGCTGATCGAATCGGCACCGGACCCGGAGCGGATCACCGGCGCGGGCGGCGACGGCGCGGCGGCCGGTGAGCGGGGCCACGGCGAGCCGCCGAGCCTGATCCGCCCGCCCACCGGCTGCCGGTTCCACCCGCGTTGCCCGGCGGCGATGCCGCGCTGCGCCACCGACCTGCCGCCGGCCATCCCGGTCGACGACGCGCCCGGGCACTGGGCCGCGTGCTGGCTGTTCGACGCCGAGACCTTCGCGACGGAGAAGGCGGAGAACGCGGAGCAGGCCGGATCGGAGGCGGCCCGGTGAGGTTCCTGCTGCAACGGGTGGCCTTCTACCTGTTCACCGCCTGGGCGGCGATCACGCTGAACTTCTTCATCCCGCGGATGGTGCCGGGCGACCCGGTGCAGTCGCTGATCTCCCGCAACCAGGGCCGGATCAGCGCCGACGCGATCGCGTCGCTACGGGTGCTGTTCGGGCTGGACTCCGACCGCTCGCTGTGGGAGCAGTACGTCGCCTACTGGGGGCAACTCCTGCGCGGCGACCTGGGGATGTCGTTCACGTTCTTCCCCGCCCCGGTGTCGGAGGTGATCGGGAACAGCCTGCCGTGGACGGTCGGCCTGGTCGGCGTCACCACGATCGTGAGCTTCCTGCTCGGCACCGCGCTGGGCGTCGGCGCGGGCTGGCGGCGCGGCTCCTGGATCGACGGGCTGCTCCCGGCCACCACGTTCCTCTCCTCGATCCCGTACTTCTGGCTGGGCCTGGTCGCCATCGCGCTGTTCGCCGGGCCGGGCAGCTTCTTCCCGTCCTCCGGCGGCTACGAGCCGGGCCTGGTGCCGGCGTTCGACGCGTACTTCGTGCCCAGCGCCATCCAGCACAGCATCCTGCCGGCGGCGACGATCCTGGTGTCGTCGATGAGCGGCTGGATCCTCAGCATGCGCAACATGATGGTCACGGTCGCCAGCGAGGACTACATCACAGTGGCGCACGCCAAAGGGCTCTCCGAGCGCCGGGTGGCGCTCAGCTACGCCGCGCGCAACGCGCTGCTGCCGAACGTCTCCGGGTTCGCGCTGTCGCTGGGCTTCATCGTCGGCGGCACGCTCCTCGTGGAGATCGTCTTCTCGTACCCGGGTCTGGGGTTCCAGCTCTTCCAGGCCGTCGGCTCGAAGGACTACCCGCTGATGCAGGGCATCTTCCTGATCATCACGATCTCGGTGCTGGTGGCGAACCTGCTCGCCGACGTGGCGTACCTGCTCCTCGACCCGCGGACCCGAAAGAGCTGAACGATGACACTCTCCCCGTCCAGCATCGAGCAGGTCATCCCCGGCCAGGGGGCGATGGCGCAGCCGTCGGCCCGGGCCCGCCGCCGCCGGTTCCGCTTCGTCGCCAACGGCAAGGCCGCGACCGGCCTGGCCGTCCTCGGGGTGTACGTGCTCCTGGCGGTGATCGGGCCGTGGATCGCGCCGTACGACCCGGACGCGCGCAGCGCCGACGTGCTCCAGGCGCCCTCGGCCCGGCACTGGTTCGGCACCACCCACCTCGGGCAGGACATCTTCAGCCAGATCCTGGTCGGCGCGCGCAGCGTGATGGTGGTGGGCCTGACCGCCGGCGTGCTCGCCACGATCCTGTCCATCCTGATCGGCGTGACCGCCGGCTACCTGGGCGGCGCGGCCGACGAGGGCCTGTCGGCCGTGTCGAACGTGTTCCTGGTGATCCCGGCGCTGCCGCTGATCATCATCGTCACGTCCCTCGTCGACCAGGCCAGCGACACGCTCGTGGCGCTCATCATCGGCCTCACGTCGTGGGCCTGGGGCGCGCGGGTGCTGCGCGCCCAGACGCTGTCGTTACGCCGCCGCGACTACGTCGAGGCCGCCCGGGCCACCGGCGAACGGACCTGGCGGATCATCGGCTTCGAGATCCTGCCCAACCTGACCGCGATCATCGCCTCCGGCTTCGTCGGCACTGTCATCTTCGCGGTGATGTCGGAGATCACCCTGGCGTTCATCGGCGTCTCGTCGGTCTCGTCGTGGAACTGGGGCACGATCCTGTTCTGGGCGCAGGGACAGCAGGCGCTCGCGCAGGGCGCCTGGTGGTGGTTCGTGCCGGCCGGGCTGGCCATCGCGCTGCTCGGCACCGCGCTCGCGCTGATCAACTTCGGCATCGACGAGTTCGTCAGCCCCCGGCTGCGCACCGGCGGCCGGACCCGGATCCGGACCGCCGACGGACGCACCGTCGCGATGCGCGTCGGGTTCACCCCGGTGCTCGCGCCGGTCACCGCCACCGTGCCGATGCAGGCACGCGACGCCGCCGACGGGCAGCCCGCCGACGCCGACCAGGGAGGGACGCGCGCATGAGCGACCAGGTGCTGGAGATCCGCGGGCTGTGCGTCGACTACGGCATCGGCGCGGACGCCGTGCGCGCGGTCCGCGACGTCGACCTGACGTTGCACCGCGGCGAGGTGCTCGGCCTGGCCGGGGAGAGCGGCAGCGGCAAGTCCACGCTCGCGTACGGGCTGACCCGGCTGCTGCCCCCGCCCGGCGTGGTCAGCGGCGGTCAGGTGATCTACCACCCGGCCGACGGCCCGCCGGTCGACGTCCTCACGCTCAGCCCGGCGAAGCTGCGCGAGTTCCGCTGGGCGGAGACGTCGATCGTGTTCCAGGGCGCGATGAACTCGCTCAACCCGGTGCACAAGGTCTCCACCCAACTGCTCGACGTGATCCGGGCGCACGAGCCGAAGACCACCGCGGCGAGCCGGCTGACCCGCGCGAAGGACCTGCTGCGCCTGGTCGGCATCTCCGCCGACCGGCTGGACAGCTATCCGCACCAGCTCTCCGGCGGCATGCGGCAACGCGTCATGATCGCGATGGCGCTGGCGCTGGAGCCGCAGCTGGTCATCATGGACGAGCCGACCACCGCGCTGGACGTGGTGATGCAGCGGCAGATCCTCGGCCAGCTCGCCGAGCTGCGCGAACGCCTCGGCTTCGCGGTGCTGTTCATCACCCACGACCTGTCGCTGCTCGTCGAGTTCTCCGACCGCATCGCGATCATGTACGGCGGCCGGATCGTCGAGGAGGCGCCCGCCGCCCGGCTGTACCGGGAGCCGCTGCACCCGTACACCGAGGGGTTGCTGCACTCGTTCCCGGCGCTGCACGGGCCGCGCCGCGAGCTGACCGGCATCCCCGGCTCCCCGCCGGACCTGCGCGCCATGCCGTCCGGGTGCGCGTTCCATCCCCGCTGCCCGAAGGCGTTCGACGGGTGCGACGAGCAGGTGCCGGCGCTCGGCGCGCCGTACGTCGACGACCCGGCGCGGGCCGTCGCGTGCCATCTGCACCCGGCCGTCGCGCCCCTGTCCCGCTGACCCGCCCGACACCACCACCCGCAACCGCGAGGAGAAGCATGGACACCGACCTCACCCGCCCGTCGTCAGTCGCCGGTCCGGACCCGATCGACACGCTGCCGCCGACCTTCCGGTGGGGGGTGGCGACGTCGTCGTACCAGATCGAGGGCGCGGTGGCCGAGGACGGCCGCACGCCGTCCATCTGGGACACGTTCTGCCGGGTGCCCGGGGCGGTCGTCAACGGTGACCACGGCGACGTGGCGTGCGACCACTACCACCGGATGCCGCAGGACGTGGCGCTGATCGCGGACCTGGGGATGGACACGTACCGGTTCTCGGTGGCCTGGCCGCGGGTGCAGCCGGGCGGGCGCGGCCCGGCGAACGTGGCCGGGCTGGCCTTCTACGACCGGCTGGTGGACGAGCTGCTCGGCCGCGACGTCGAGCCGTGGGTGACGCTCTACCACTGGGACCTGCCGCAGGAGCTCGAGGACGCGGGCGGCTGGCCGAACCGGGACACCGCGTACCGGTTCGCCGACTACGCCGAGCTGGTCTTCGCCGCGCTCGGCGACCGGGTCCGCACCTGGACCACGCTCAACGAGCCGTGGTGCTCGGCGATGCTCGGGTACGCCTACGGCGACCACGCCCCGGGCCGGCGGAACCTCGGCGACGGTATCGCCGCGGCCCACCACCTGCTGCTCGGGCACGGGCTGGCCACGCGGCGGCTGCGCGAGGCGGCCACGGCGCCGATCGAGCTGGGCATCACGCTGAACCTGTCCACCGCCGACCCGGCCACCGACAGCGCGGCCGACCGGGACGCGGCGCGGGCCGCCGACGGGCTGGGCAACCGGCTCTACCTCGACCCGGTGCTGCGCGGGGAGTACCCGCAGGACGTGATCGCGGACCTGGCCGCCGAGGGCGTGGAGATCCCGGTGCGCGACGGCGACCTGGACGTCATCGCCGCCCCCATCGAGGTGCTGGGCGTGAACTTCTACTTCGGGCAGCTGCACTCCGGCGTGGACGAGCAGGGCCGCGACCGCGACGACGACGGCAAGCCGGTACGCCGGGTGGTGCGCCGCGACCTGCCACGTACCGCGATGGACTGGGAGATCGTGCCGGAGTCCTTCACCGAGCTGCTGGTGCGGCTGCACCGCGACTACCCGGGCACGCCCATGGTGATCACCGAGAACGGCGCCGCGTTCGACGACAAGCCGGACGCGGACGGGTTCGTCGCCGACGACGACCGGGTCGGCTACCTCGCCGAGCACCTGCGGGCGGTGGCCCGGGCCCGACAGGCCGGGGCGGACGTGCGCGGCTACTTCGCCTGGTCGCTGCTGGACAACTTCGAGTGGGCGTACGGCTACGACAAGCGGTTCGGCATCGTCCGGGTCGACTACGACACGCAGCGCCGCGTCCCCAAGCGCAGCGCGTTGTGGTACCGGGACACCGTGCGGCGGGTACGCGGCCAGCGCTGACGCCGCGCGGCGTGAGGGCCGGGCCGGTCAGTGCCGGCGGCCCGGCCGCCACGCCGGGGACGGCCGGGCGGCCGGGTCGCGGGGCACACCGCCGTCGCGCAGCAGCCGGGTCATCGGCAGGGTGGCCGCGCCCATCGCCACCGCGTCCGGTCCGAGCCGGCACAGCTCGATCGAGGTCTGTGCGTACGGCTGGCGCAGCGCGTGCCGCGCGGTGGCCTCGCGGATCGCGGGCAGGTGCCGCTCGCCCAGGGCCAGCCCGGCCCAGCCGCCGAGCACCACCCGCTCCGGGTTGAACAGGTTCACCAGGTTGGCCACCCCGGCGCCCAGGTAGCCGACCGTCTCGTCGATCACCTTCGCGGCGGCGCCGCTGGTGGAGCGCAGCAGCTCACCGAAGGCGGTCTCCTCGTCCGCGCCCGGCGCCGGGCGGCCCCGGTTGGCCTGGCGGAACCGGTCCAGCACCGCCTCCGCGCCGACGTACGCCTCCAGGCAGCCGAGGTTGCCGCAGCGGCAGCGGCGGCCCCCGTACACGATGGTGGTGTGGCCCCACTCCCCGGCGCTGCTGTGCGCGCCGCGGTAGCCGACGCCGTCGGCGACCACGCTCGCGCCGACGCCGGAGCCGACCAGGGCGACCACCGCGTGCCGGACGCCCCGGCCGGCGCCGAACCACATCTCGGCCTGGCCGAGCGTCTTCGCGCCGTTGTCCACGTGCACCGGTACGCCGGTGCCGGCGCGCAGCATCGCGCCGAGCGGGACGCCGTCCCAGCCGAGCGTCTGGGCGTGCACCACGGCGTCGGCGGCGCGTTCGACGGTGCCGGCCACGGCGACGCCGAAGCCGAGGACCGCTGCCGGGTCGACGCCCGCCTGCTCGGTGACGGCGGCGAGGCCGTGCCGCAGGTGAGCGGCGACCCGCTCGGGGTCGGGATCGGCCGCGGTGATCGGGTACTCCGCCTTGGCCAGCGCGGTCATGCTCAGGTCGAACAGCTCCACCTGGACGCGGGTCTCACCGACGTCGGCGCCGACCAGGTAGCCGTAGCCGGGCGCGACGCGCAGCAGCACGCGAGGGCGGCCGCCGTCGGACTCGACCGAGCCGGCCTCCTCGACCAGTCCCTCGGCGATCATCTCGCCGACCAGGTTGCTGACGCTGGCCAGGCTGAGCGCTGTGGACTGGCCCAGCTCGTGGCGGCTGAGCGGGCCGTCCAGCCAGATCCGGGTCAGCAGGACCGACCGGTTGGCCCGGCGCATGTCGCGCACCGTGGTGCGTCTGGCGTCCACGTCCGCCGCCGTCCCTTCCCGGCCGCCGACGGCGACCTGCGTTCATCGCGTTCACGCCGTGAACCAAGCGGTGACAGCGTACTGCGCATTTACATTTAACAAAGTTAACTGATAGCCTCCGGCGCATCGATGAGGAGGTATGTCATGCGACTCGGACGCGGGATGACCGCACTGCTCGGTGGTGTCGCACTGCTCGCCGCCACCGCCGCCGCCCTGCCCGCCACCGCCGCCACCACGACCGGCGCCGTCGGCGCGCTCGTCGCGTGTGACGCGCCGGCCTGGGCCGAGGGCGTCACCTGGACCGCCGGCAGCCGCGCCACCTACGCCGGCCGGCTCTACCAGGCGCTCGTCACACACACCCCGCCGGCCGGCGCGGGCTGGAACCCGGCCGCCGTACCGGCGCTCTGGACCGACCTCGGCGCCTGCACCGGCGGCACGCCGTCGCCGAGCCCCACCACCCGGCCGCCGTCCCCGTCCCCGACCGTCTCCCCCACCCGGACGCCCTCCCCCACGCCGACCGTGTCGTCCAGCCCGACCACGCCGGGCGGCGACACCTGCGCGCTGCGGTCCCGGCCGGCCGGCAAGGTGCTGCAGGGCTACTGGGAGAACTGGGACGGCGCCGCCAACGGCGTGCACCCCGGCCTCGGCTGGATCCCGATCACCGACTCCCGGATCACCGGGCACGGCTACAACGTGGTCACCGCCGCGTTCCCGGTCATCCGCGCCGACGGCACAGTGCTCTGGGAGGACGGCATGGACGCCGGCGTCAAGGTGCCCACCCCGGCGCAGGTGTGCCAGGCCAAGGCCGCCGGACTGACAGTGCTGCTGTCCATCGGCGGCGCCACCGCCGGCATCGACCTCAGCTCCAGCGCGGTCGCCGACCGGTTCGTCGCCACCGTCGTGCCGATCCTCAAGCGGCACAACTTCGACGGCATCGACATCGACATCGAGACCGGCCTGACCGGCAGCGGGAACATCAACCAGCTCTCCCCCTCCCAGGCCAACCTGATCCGCATCATCGACGGGGTGCTGGCGCAGATGCCGGCCGGCTTCGGGCTCACCATGGCGCCGGAGACCGCGTACGTCACCGGCGGCAGCGTCACCTACGGCTCGATCTGGGGCGCGTACCTGCCGATCATCAAGAAGTACGCCGACAACGGGCGGTTGTGGTGGCTGAACATGCAGTACTACAACGGCTCGATGTACGGCTGCGCCGGTGACTCGTACCCGGCCGGCACGGTGGCCGGTTTCGTCGCCCAGACCAACTGCCTCGACGCCGGCCTGGTCATCCAGGGCACCACCGTCCGCGTCCCGCTCGACCGGCAGGTCCCCGGGCTGCCCGCGCAGGTCGGCGCCGGCGGTGGCTACATGAGCCCGGCGCTGGTTGCGCAGGCGTGGAACCCCTACCAGGGCCGCCTGAAGGGCCTGATGACCTGGTCGGTCAACTGGGACGGGTCGAAGGGCTGGACGTTCGGCGACAACGTCCGGGCCCTGCAGGGCCGCTGACCCGGTGGGGCTCCGCGTTCCACCCCCGGCGCGGAGCCCCACCGCTGGCGCGGGTTGCGAGACCCTGCCAGGCTGGCGCTCGTGTATGACTACGACCTGCTGGTGCTGGGCTCCGGACCGAGTGGACAGAAGGCGGCGATCGCCGCGGCCAAACTGGGCCGCCGCGTCGCCATCGTCGATCGCCGCGACATGCTCGGCGGAGTGTGCATCAACACCGGCACCGTGCCCTCCAAGACACTGCGCGAAGCCGTCCTCTACCTGACCGGGCTCAGCCAGCGCGACCTCTACGGCAGCAGCTACCGGGTCAAGGAGGAGATCACCGTCGCGGACCTGGCCGCCCGCACCCAGCACGTGATCACCCGGCAGACCGACGTCATCCGCGACCAGCTGGCCCGCAACAAGGTCGCGCTGATCACCGGCACCGGGCGGTTCGCCGACCCGCACGCCGTCTGGGTCGACGCCGGCTCCGGCCGGGAGACCCGGATCAGCTTCGACAAGGCGGTCATCGCCGCCGGCACCCGCCCGGCCCGCCCGGACAGCGTCGACTTCGACGACCGGACCATCGTGGACTCCGACGGCGTCATCAACCTGCAGGCCGTCCCGCGCAGCATGGTCGTGGTCGGCGCCGGGGTGATCGGCATGGAGTACGCCTCCCTGTTCGCCGCGCTCGGCACCAAGGTGACAGTGGTCGAGCGCCGCCCGCGGATGCTCGACTTCTGCGACGAGGAGATCGTCGAGTCCCTGAAGTACCACCTGCGGGACCTCTCGGTGACCTTCCGCTTCGGCGAGGAGGTGGCCGCCGTGGAGAAGCACCGCAGCGCCGCGCTCTGCGTGCTGCGCAGCGGCAAGAAGATCGTCGCGGACACGGTGATGTACTCGGCCGGCCGGCAGGGACAGACCGACGACCTCGCGCTGGACGCGGCCGGGCTCACCGCCGACCACCGCGGCCGGATCACCGTCGACGCCAACTACCGCACCGCCGTCGACAACATCTACGCGGTCGGCGACGTGATCGGCTTCCCGGCGCTGGCGTCCACCTCGATGGAACAGGGCCGGCTGGCCGCCCAGCACGCCTGCGGCGAACCGGCCCGCGGCATGTCCGACCTGCAACCGATCGGCATCTACACCATTCCGGAGATCAGCTTCGTCGGGAAGTCCGAGGAGGAGCTGACCGAGGCGTCCACCCCGTTCGAGGTGGGCATCGCCCGCTACCGGGAGCTGGCCCGGGGCCAGATCGTCGGCGACTCGTACGGGATGCTGAAACTGCTCGTCTCACCCGAGGACGGTCGGTTGCTCGGCGTGCACGTGTTCGGCACCGGCGCCACCGAGATCGTCCACATCGGGCAGGCGGTGATGGGCTGCGGCGGCACCGTCGACTACCTGCTCGACGCGGTGTTCAACTACCCCACCCTGGCCGAGGCGTACAAGGTGGCCGCCCTCGACGCCGCCAACAAGATCCGCAACATAACCCGAATCAACGACTGACCCCCGGCCACCCCGCCCTCGCCCTCGCCTCGTTGATCTTGCACTTGCTGCCCCGCGAACGCCCGTTATGACCGCTGTACCCGGGCCGCAAGTGCAAGATCAACGAGGAAGTGAGGGCGCGGGAGGGTCAGCGGCCTGTGGCGTAGCCCTGGGCGCCTCGGGGGTTTGCCGCCGCGGAGAGGACTCCGGTGCGCGGGTCGCGTGCCACCGCGCACATGCGGCCCAGGCTCCACGGGTCGGACAGGCGGACGGTGTGGCCGCGGGCGCGCAGGCCGGACAGCACGTCGCCGTCGACACGGTCCTCCAGCACCAGCACGCCGGGCTCGACCTCGCGCGGATAGAAAGACGCCGGGAAGCTCGTCGTGTGCCAGGTGGGGGCGTCGATCGCCTCCTGCAACTCCTGCCCGCCGGCCAGGTGCCGCAGCAGGAACAGCAGCTGCCACTGGTCCTGCTGGTCGCCGCCCGGCGTGCCGCAGGCCATCACCGGCTCGCCGTCACGCAGCACCAGCGTCGGGCTGAGCGTGGTACGCGGGCGCCGGCCCGGCCGCAGCGTCGAGGCGAGCCCTTCCTCCAGCCAGCACATCTGCAACCGGCTGCCCAGCGGGAAGCCCAGCTCCGGGATGGCAGGTGAGCTCTGCAGCCAGCCGCCGCTCGGCGTGGCGGAGATGATGTTGCCCCACCGGTCCACCACGTCGACGTGGCAGGTGTCGCCGCGGGTCACGCCGTCGGCCCGTACCGTGGGTTCGCCGGTGCTCGGGTCCTGCGGGACGGCCCGGCCGCCCGCGTCGGCGCGCAGGTGGGACGGGAGCCGGGGCGGCTCACCCGCCGGGCTGCCGGGACGCAACTCGGCCGACGCGCGGTCGCCGACCAACGCGGCCCGCGAACGGGCGTAGTCGGCCGACAGCAGCGCGGAACCCGGCACGTCGGTGTCGCCGTACCACGCCTCCCGGTCGGCGAAGGCGAGCTTCAGCGCCTCGGCCTGCGCGTGGATGCCGTCCAGGCCGGACGGGTCGTAGACCGCCGGGTCGTCGAGCGCCTCCAGGACGGCCAGGGTCTGCAGCAGCACCGGGCCCTGACCCCAGAAGCCGGTCTTGGCGACCGTGTGCCCGTGCCAGTCCAGCGTGACCGGCGCCTCCCAGGTGGCCGAGAACCCGGCCAGGTCGTCGCCGGTGACCAGCCCGGCGTGGGCGCACCCGCTGGAGTCGCGGAACGGCAGCCGGCTGAACGCGTCGATCGCCTCGGCGACGAAACCCTCCCGCCAGGCGCGCCGGGCCGCCTCGATCTGCGCCACCCGGTCCGTACCGGCGGCCCGTCCGGCGTCGACGAGGCGGCGCAGCGTGTCCGCGTACGCCGGGTTGGTGACCATCTCCCCCGGCGCGGGCGGACGGCCGTGACGCAGCCAGATCCGCGCGGACGTCGGCCAGTGGTCGGTGAACAGCGACCGGACCCGCGCCACTGTCTGCCCGGCCGCGCCGACCAGCGGGTGACCGGCGGCGGCGTAGCCGATCGCCGGTTCCAGCACCTCGGCCAGCGTGCGGGTGCCGTGGTCGCGCAACAGCAGCAGCCACGCGTCGACAGCGCCGGGCACCACTGCGGCGAGCGGGCCGGCGCCGGGCACCAGGTCCAGGCCCAGCGACCGGAAGTGCGCGACGGTGGCGGCGGCCGGGGCCGGGCCCTGCCCGCAGAGCACCCGCGGCGTCGGGTCGGTCGCGGTGGCCAGGATCGCCGGCACCTCGCCGGCCGGGCCGTTGAGGTGCGGCTCCACGACGTGCAGCACGAACCCGGCGGCGACAGCGGCGTCGAACGCGTTGCCGCCCCGCTCCAGCACGCCCATCGCGGATTGGCTGGCCAGCCAGTGCGTGGAGGAGGCCATGCCGAACGTGCCGCGCAGCGTCGGCCGGGTGGTGAACGTCATCGGCGGTGACCCTACGCCGTACCGGCGACGTCGGCGCGGTCCGTCGCGCTGCCCTCCACACCGCCGCCGTCGCGCTCGCCGTCGAGCGGGAACAGGCATGCGGCCTCGTGGCCCGGACCCACCACGGCCAGCGCCGGGTCGGTCTCGGCGCACGCGGGGCGGGCCTGCGGGCACCGGGTACGGAAGCGGCAACCGCTCGGCGGGTCCACCGGGCTGGGGATGTCACCGGTGAGCACGATGCGGCGGCGCTGCCGTTCGACCCGGGGGTCGGCCACCGGCACCGCCGACAGCAGCGCCGCGGTGTAGGGGTGCGCCGGGCGCCGGTAGATCCGCTCCGGTGGGCCGGTCTCCACGATGCGGCCCAGGTACATCACCGCGATCCGGTCGCTCATGTGCTCGACGGCGGCCAGGTCGTGCGCGATGAACAGGTAGGTCAGCCCGAGGTCGCGTTGCAGGCGCCGCAGCAGGTTCATGATCTGCGCCTGGACGCTCAGGTCGAGCGAGGCGATCGGCTCGTCCAGCACGATCAGGTCCGGTTCGCCGGCCAGCGCCCGGGCCACGCCGACCCGCTGGCGCTGGCCGCCGGACAGCTCGTGCGGATGCCGGCCGGCGGTGTCGGCGCGCAGGCCGACCAGGTCCAGCAGTTCGGCCACCCGCTTCCGGCGGGCGGTGCCGGACGCGGCGAGCCGGTGCACGACAAGGGGTTCGGCGATGCTGTCGCCGACCGTGCGGCGCGGGTCCAGCGACGCCTGCGGGTCCTGGAAGACCATCGCCACGTGGCGGCGCGTCGCGCGCAGGCGGCGGCGGGACCAGCGGGTGACGTCCGCTCCAGCCACCCGGACCCGCCCGGCGCTCGGGTCGACCAGCCGCAGCAGCGCCAGCCCGGCAGTGGACTTGCCGCTGCCCGACTCGCCGACCAGCCCGAGCGTCTCGCCCCGGCGTACGGCCAGGGAGACGCCGTCGACGGCGCGGACCGTTCCGGCCGGGGTCGGGAAGTGCACCGCGAGGTCGTCCAGCTCGGCGACCACGTCCGGGGTGTCGTCGCTCATCCGGTCTCTCCACGGTAGAAGGTACGGACCGTGTGCCCGTCGCCGACCGGCGTCAGCGGCGGCAGCTCGTGCTCGCAGCGGGGGTCGGCGCGTACCGGGCAGCGCGGCCAGAACGCGCAGCCGGGCGGCAGGTCCAGCGGGCTCGGCGGCGCGCCGGGGATGGCGACCAGGTCCTCGCCGCGCCGGGACGGGTCGGGCCGGGCCGCCAACAGCGCCCGGGTGTACGGGTGCGTGGGCGTGTCGAACACCGCGTCCACCGGGCCCTGCTCGACGATGCGTCCCCCGTACATGACAGCGACCGTGTCGGCGATGCCGGCGACCACACCCAGGTCGTGGGTGACCCAGACGACAGCGGTGCCCAGGCGCGTCTGCAGGTCGGCGACCAGCTCGATGATCTGCGCCTGGGTGGTGACGTCCAGCGCGGTGGTCGGCTCGTCGGCGATCAGCAGGTCCGGCTCGCACGCCAGCGCCATGGCGATGGCGACGCGCTGGCGCATGCCGCCGGAGAACTGGTGCGGGTACGCGTCGACGCGCTGCGCGGCCGACGGGATGCCGACCAGCTCCAGCAGTTCCACGGCCCGGTCGCGGGCGGCGCGGCGGGTCAGCCCGAGGTGTTCCTCGGCCCCCTCGGTGACCTGCCGGCCCACCGGCAGCACCGGGTTGAGCGAGGTCATCGGATCCTGGAAGACGAACCCGACGTGCCGGCCGCGCAGCTTGCGGCGGCGGTCGTCGGGCAGCGCGGTCAGCTCGTTGTCGAGCAGCCGCACCCGGCCGGTGACGGTCGCGGCGCGCGGGGCCAGGCCGGTGGCCGCGAGCAGGGTCATGCTCTTGCCGCTGCCGGACTCGCCGACCAGCGCGAACGTCTCCCCCTGCCGTACCTGCCAGGACACCCCGGCCACGGCGCGGGCCGGGCCACGGCGGGTGCCGACTGTAACGGTGAGGTCGTCCACGGACAGCACCGAAGAGTCGGTCCTCGGCCGCTGGCGCTGGCTCGGCATGCGTTCGGTGCGCTCGCTCATGGGGTGCTCCGGCGGGCCTCGGCGAGGGTGAGCTGGCGCGGGTCGAGCACGTCCCGCAACGCGTCGCCGACCAGGTTGAACGCCAGCACGGTGAGGAAGATCGCCGCGCCCGGGAACACGCCCAGCCACCAGGCGTCGGTGACGAACCCGCGCCCGTCGAACAGCATCCGGCCCCAGGCCGGCGCGGGCGGCTGGATGCCCAGGCCGAGGAAGGACAACGCCGCCTCGGAGAGGATCGCGAAAGCCAGCGACAGCGACGTCTGCACGATCAGCGGCGCCGCGATGTTCGGCAGCACGTGCCGGCGCATGATGCGCACGTCGGACGCGCCGATGGAGACGGCGGCCCGGACGAACACCTGCTCTCGTACCGACAGCACGCCGGCGCGGGTGATCCGGGCGAAGATGGGCGTGTAGACCACGCCGATGGCGACCATGGCGGTGAGCAGGCCGGGGCCGAGCACCGCCACGATGGCCACCGCCAGCAGCAGCACCGGGAACGCGAACAGCACGTCCATGCAGCGCATGAGCACGCTGTCCAGCCAGCCCCGGTAGTAGCCGGCGAACAGTCCGAGCGTCACCCCGGCGACCAGCGCGATGCCGACGCTGACCGCGCCGACCTGCAGTGACACGCGGGCGGCGACGAGCACCCGGCTGAGCACGTCGCGGCCCAACTCGTCGGTGCCGAACGGGTGCGCGCCGCTGGGCGGGCGCAGCATCTGGTCCACGTCGACGTCGTTGACGCCGGCCGGGGCCAGCCACGGGCCGGCCACACCCACCACGACCAGCAGCACGAGCACGATCGTGCCGCCGACGGCGAGCGGGTCGCGGCGCAGCGCGTCCAGGACGCGGCGTCCGGTGCTCTCGGTCGTGGCGCTCACTTGACCGTGATCCTCGGGTCGAGGCGGGCATAGAGGATGTCCACCAGCAGGTTGACCAGCAGGAACAGGGCGGCGACGAGCAGCACCGCGCCCTGCAGGACGGGATAGTCGCGGGCCTGCACGGCGTCGAAGGTGAGCCGGCCGATGCCGGGCCACGCGAACAGCACCTCGATGACGATGACGCCGCCGAGCAGGGACGCCAGTTGCACGGCGACCACCGTCACCACCGGGATCAGCGCGTTGCGCAGCACGTGCCGCACGATCACCACCCGGTTGCGCAGCCCCTTCGCCTCCGCGGTGCGTACGTAGTCGGCGGAGAGCACCTCCAGCACGGAGGAGCGGATGAACCGGGTGAGGATGGAGGCGGTGACCAGGCCGACGGTGACCGCCGGCAGCGCCACGTGGGTGGCCCACCGGCCGGGGTCCTCGGTCAGCGCCACGTAGCCCGAGGGTGGCAGCCAGCCCAGCACCCCGGCGAACAGCAGGATGCCCATGATGCCCATCCAGAAGTCCGGCACCGAGACGCCGAACTGGCTGAACACGCGGGCGGCGTGGTCGACGGCGGACCCGCTGCGTACCGCCGCGACGATGCCCAGCGGGAACGCGACGAGCAGTGCGAACAGCACCGCGGTGACGGCGAGCGACAGCGTGGCGGGCAGCCGTTCCAGCACGATCTGGCTCACCGGCTGGCCGGTGCGGAAGCTGACCCCCAGGTCACCGGTGAGCGCGTGCCCGAGGTAGCTGGCGTACTGCACCGGTAGCGGCTGGTCGAGGCCGGCGCGTTCCCGCAGCGCGTCGTACGTCTGCTGGTCGAACCGCGTGCCGAGCGCCACCCGGACCGGATCGCCCGGCACGAGTTGCAGCAGCAGGAACACCACAAGGGTCACGCCGATGAGCACGACCGCCGACTGGAGTGCCCGCCGCAGGACGAAGCGGGCCATCACTTGGCCAGGGCGACCGACCGGAACCGGATCGCCCGGTCGGTGCGCACCTCGTAGCCGGAGACCTTCTTCGACCAGCCCTGCACCACGTCCGGGTTGTAGAGGTAGAGGTAGCTGGCGTCGTCCACGATCTGCTTCGCGGCCTGCTCGTACGCCTGCTTGCGGGCGCCCTGGTCGGTCTGGGTGCGCGCGTCGTCCAGCAGCTTGTCCACCGCCGGGTTCTTGTACTTGTGGAAGTTGAACGTGCCGCCGCTGTGGTGCTGGGCGTAGTAGAACTCGTCCGGGTCGATGTTGCCGAGCCAGCCCAGCATGAACCCGTCGAAGTTGCCCTTGGCCTGCTCGTCGAGCCACTGGGCGAAGTCCAGCGTACGGATCTTCACGGTGATGCCGACGTCCTTGAGCTGGGCGGCGATGACCTGGGCGGCGCTCACCGTCTCCGGGTACTCGCTGGTGACCATCAGATCCATGGTCAGGTTGCCGACGCCGGCCTGGCCGAGCATCTGCTTGGCCTTGCCCGGGTCGTGGCTGTAGGGCGCGTAGTCGTAGTAGAACGCGCTGTCCTTGGGGATGGCGGTCTGGTTGACAGTGGCCAGGCCGAACTTCGCCGCCTTGGTGATCGCCTCCCGGTCCAGCGCGTACCCGATCGCGCGCCGCACCTCGGGGTTGTCGAACGGCTTGCGGGCCTCGTTGAGCGCCACGTACCAGTAGTCGGTGGAGGCCGCCGACTTCACCACCGGGTCGTCGCCGTCCTGCAGCGACTTCACCTGCTGCGGCGGCAGGTTGTCGGTCCACTGCACCTGGCCGCTGCGCAGGTTCTGCAGCGCCACGGTGGGGTCCTTGACGAAGGTGAACGTGACGCCGTCGAGCTTCGGCTTCTCACCCCAGTAGGCGTCGTTGCGCACCAGCTTGATGCTGTCGCCGGAGGTGTAGCCGGCCACCGTGAACGGGCCGCTGCCCACCGGCGCGGTCTTCACCTTGCCGGACTCCACGTTGGACTTCTCCACGATCGCCACGCCCTTGAACCCGCCGAGGTTCGCCAGCAGGTTCGGCGTCGGCGCGCTCAGCGTCACCACCACCGTCGCCGGGTCGGGCCCGGTGACGGACTTGACGGTGGCGAACTTGTACGCGTTGTTCAGCTTCTCCTTGATGATCCGCTCGAAGGAGTAGACGACGTCCTCGGAGGTCAGCGGCGACCCGTCGGAGAACTTCACGCCCTCGCGCAGGGTGAACGTCCAGGTCAGCTGGTCGTCACTGGTGGTCCACTTCGTCGCCAGCGAGGGCACCATCTTCAGGTCGGCGTCCGGCTCGACGAGCGTGTCGTAGACGTTCTCCAGCACCTGGAAGCTGTAGTAGGCAGAAGTCTTGTGCGGGTCGAGCTGGTCGGGTTCGCCGCCGATCGCCGCGTTGAGGACTCCGCCGGCGCCACCGGCGTTCCCCCCGCCGCCGACGTCGACCGCCTCGCCGCCGGTGCATCCGGACAGGACGCCGATGGTGAGGATGAGTGCGGCGCCGAACGCGCCGAGCTTGTTCCTGGACACAGGCCCCCCTTGCCACTTCCCGGACAAAAGAAAGTTTCGGCGAGTCTTATCTCCGAGCTGGATGATGTCAAACGAATCCAGCCAAACTGACAGGTCGACGGGTGTTGCCGGTGCGGAGTGAACGATGGTTCAATCCGGGCCCCGACCTGATCCGCCACCGCGCTGGGAGTTGCCGCCGTGACCACACACGAGGTCGTCAACCAGGTCCCCCCGATGGTCGGCCACGACACCGCCGACGACCCCGCGCTGCGCGACGGCGTGGCCCGGGAGAGCGCCGGCTGGGCGCTGCCCGGGCTGCACGAGCTGGGCCGGCTCGCCGGTGGTGAGGAGGCCGCCGAACACGGGCGGCTCGCCAACGAGCACCCGCCCGCGCTGCGCACCCACGACCGGTACGGCAACCGGATCGACGAGGTGGAGTTCCACCCGTCCTGGCACGAGCTGATGCGTACCGCGGTCGGGCACGGCCTGCACGCCGCGCCGTGGGCCGACGACCGGCCGGGCGCGCACGTGGCCCGGGCCGCCGGCTTCTACCTGTGGCGGCCCGACGCCGGGCACGGCTGCCCCATCTCCATGACGTACGCGGCGGTGCCCGCGCTGCGGCACAGCCCGGACCTGGCCGCCCGCTACGAGCCGCTGCTCACCACCCGGGAGTACGACTTCGGGCTGCGCCCGCCGCAGACCAAGCGCGGCCTGCTCGCCGGCATGTCGATGACCGAGAAGCAGGGCGGCTCGGACGTACGCGCCAACACCACCACGGCCCGGCCCGAGCCGGACGGCAGCTACCGGCTCGTCGGGCACAAGTGGTTCACCTCGGCGCCGATGTGCGACCTGTTCCTCACGCTCGCCCAGGCGCCCGGCGGCCTCACCTGCTTCCTGGTCCCCCGCGTGCTGCCCGACGGCGAGCGCAACCCGATGCGGCTGATGCGGCTCAAGGACAAGCTCGGCAACCGCTCCAACGCCTCCGCCGAGGTCGAGTACGAGCACGCGGCGGCGTGGCGCGTCGGCGACGAGGGCCGGGGCGTGCGCACCATCATCGACATGGTCAACCTGACCCGGCTCGACTGCGTGATCGGCGCGGCGGCCGGGATGCGTCACGGCGTGACCACAGCCGTGCACCACGCCACCCATCGGCGGGCGTTCGGCAGCTACCTGGTCGACCAGCCGCTGATGCGCAACGTGCTGGCCGACCTGGCCGTGGAGTCCGAGGCCGCCACCCTGCTGATGATCCGGCTGGCCGGCGCGACGGACCGGTCGGCGCGCGGCGATGACGGCGAGACCGCGTTCAAGCGCCTCGCCCTGGCCGTCGGCAAGTACTGGGTGTGCAAGCGCTGGCCGGGGCATGCCGCCGAGGCGCTGGAGTGCCTGGGCGGCAACGGTTACGTGGAGGAGTCCGGCATGCCGCGGCTGTTCCGCGAGTCGCCGCTGAACTCGATCTGGGAGGGCTCCGGCAACGTCGCCGCGCTGGACGTGCTGCGCGCGCTCACCCGGGAGCCGCAGGTGCTCGCCGCGTACGAGGCGGAGGTGGCCGCCGCGGCCGGCGCGGACGCGCGCCTGGACGCCGCCGTACGCCGGGTGCGCGACGAACTGGCCGACCACACGGACCTGGAGCTGCGCGCCCGGCGGGTGGTGGAGCGGCTGGCGCTGGTGCTGCAGGGCGCGCTGCTGGTGCGCCACGGCCACCCGGCGGTCGCTGACGCGTTCTGCGCGTCCCGGCTCGGCGGCGACCACGGCCAGGCGTACGGGACGCTGCCGGGCGGACTGGACCTCGCAGCGATCATCGACCGCGCCACCCCGAAGATCGGCTGAGCGGGCGATGACGCGTCTGGCCTCGATCCACCTGCGTCCGGTCAAGTCCCTCGGCGGCGTCGATGTCGACCGGGCCGAGGTGGAGCCGTGGGGGTTGCGTCACGACCGCCGCTGGCTGGTGCTGCGCCCCGACGGCGGCAAACTGGGCTCGACCGCCCTGCCGGCGCTGCTCGGCCTGACCGCCGCCCTCGGTCCTGGATCGATCGCGCTCACCGCCCGCGACGGGTCGTCGCTGACAGTCACCGAACCGGTCGACGGGCCGCCGGTCGCCACCGACGTGTCCCGGCTGGACACGGTCCGCCTCGCCGCCGACGAGGCGCACGACTGGCTCTCCGCGCGGCTGGGCCGGCCCGTACGGCTGGCCTGGCTGGACGATCCGCGCCGCCGGCCGATGTCGGCCGAGCACGGCGGTGGGCCCGGTGATCCGCTGAACCTCTCCGACGCCGGGCCGCTGCTGCTCACCACGGCGCCGTCGCTGCGGCGGCTGCGGGACTGGATCGTCGAGGGCGCGCTGGAGCGCGGCGAGCCGGCCCCGGAGCCGCTGGCGATGGCCCGGTTCCGGCCGACGGTGGTGCTCGACGGGCCGTTCGAGCCGTTCGCCGAGGACGGTTGGACGCATGTGCGGATCGGCGCCGTCGACTTCCGGGTCTCCGAGCGCTGCGACCGCTGCTCGGTGACGCTCATCGACCCGGAGACGCTCGCCAGCGGGAACGAGCCGATCCGCACGCTGGCCCGGCACCGGCGCCACGACGGCAAGACCTGGTTCGGCATCCGGCTGGTCCCGGTGACCACCGGCGAGATCCGCGTCGGCGACCCGGTCGCCGTCTCCTGATCCGGCGGCTCAGCGGCGACGCCACTCGTCGGCCAGGATCGCGTAGACGAGCTGGTCGGCCCACTCGCCGCGGAACAGGTAGCTGCGCACGTGCCGCGCCTCCCGACGCATTCCGAGCCGGGCCATCAGGCGCGCCGAGGGCTCGTTGTCAGCGTGGCAGCGGGCCATCACCCGGTGCAGCCCGAACTCGCCGAAACCCCAGTCCAGGAGCGCGCCGGCCGCCTCCGTGGCCAGCCCTCGGCCGCCGTGATCGGGGTGGAAGACGTACCCCAGCTCGGCGGTGCGGTCCGCCGCGCTGCGCCAGACCAGCTCGACAGCGCCGATGACCCGCGCGTCGCTGACCACGGCGAGCGTCAGGCAGTCGCCCTCCGCGCGCAGCGCGTCCTCCGCCGCCATCGCCGCGACCGACAACCGCGACTCCTCCCGGGTACGCGGCCAGGCTCCGAGCATCCAGCGGACCACGTCCGGGCGGCGCTGCCAGGCGTACACGTCGTCGAGGTCGTCGAGCGTGACCGGGCGCAGCAGCAGCCGGGGTGTGCGCAGCGGGTACGCCGGGTGGGCCATCGGGCGATGGTAGGCCGCGCCTAGGGTGGACCGCATGGTCGTTTCCGCCGACGACGGCAACCCGCTCACCCAGCTCACGCTCGACCAGCTCCGGCGGCGCACCAGCGTGAAGTGGCGGCTGTACCCGCCGGACGTGCTGCCGCTGTGGGTCGCCGAGCAGGACGTGCCGCTGGCGCCGCCGGTCGCCGAGGCGCTGCGCCGGGCGGTCGAGCTGGGCGACACCGGCTACTCGTACGGCACCGCGTACGCCGAGGCGGTCGGCGGCTTCGCCGCGCGGCGCTGGGGCTGGGCCGACTTCCCGGTCGGCCGCACCACGCTCGTGCCAGACGTCATGATGGGCACTGTCGAGGTGCTGCGCCTGGTCACCGGCCCTGGTGACGCGGTGGTGGTCACTCCCCCGGTCTACCCGCCGTTCTACGCGTTCGTCACCAACGCCGGGCGGCAGGTCCTCGAGGCGCCGCTCGGGGCGGACCTGCGGGTCGACCCGGCCGCGCTGGAGGAGGCGTTCCGGCGTGCCCGCGCGATCGGCGACCGGCCGGCGTTCCTGCTCTGCAACCCGCACAACCCGACCGGTGTGGTGCACCGGCCCGACGAGCTGGCCACAGTCGCCGCGCTGGCCGCCCGGCACGGCGTACGGGTGGTGGCCGACGAGATCCACTCGCCGCTGGCGCTGCCCGGCGCGCGGTTCACCCCGTACCTGACGGTGCCGGGCGCGGAGAACGCGTTCGCGCTGGTGTCGGCGTCCAAGGCGTGGAACCTGGCCGGGCTCAAGGCGGCGCTGGCGGTCGCCGGGCCGGACGCGGCGGACGACCTGGCCCGGATGCCGGAGGAGGTCAGCCACGGTCCCAGTCACCTCGGGGTGCTCGCGCACACCGCCGCGTTCCGGGCCGGCGGGCCGTGGCTGGACCGGCTGCTCGACGGCCTGGACGCCAACCGGGCGCTGCTCGGGTCGCTGCTGGCCGAGCACCTGCCCACGGTGTCGTGGCGGCCGCCCGAGGGCACGTACCTGGCCTGGCTGGACTGCCGCGACCTCGGCGTGCCCACGGAGGCGGGCGACGGACCGGGGGTGGCGAGCGACCTGGCCGGTCCGGCGCGGATGTTCCTCGACCGGGCCCGGGTGGCGCTCAGTTCCGGGCACGTCTTCGGCTCCGGCGGCGCCGGGTTCGTGCGGCTCAACTTCGCCACCTCCCCCGCCGTGCTCACCGAGGCGGTCACCCGGATGGGCCGCGCGGTACGCGCCTGACGTGCGGCTCAGCCAGCGGCGACGCGTACCCGATGGTTCTCCCCCTCGGACAGGAACGACGCCAGCGCGGCGCCCTCCTCGGCGGCGGCCGTGCGCTCGGCGCGGGTGAACGCGCGCAGCGGCGTGACCACCACGACGCCCTCATCGACCGTCCAGGTGGCGGCGACCCGGCCGTCGACGAGCACGAACCGGGCCCCGGCCACGGAGAGGTTGCGGTGGGCGTCGTCGATGATCCGGCTGCGGTCGTGGTAGCCGAGCACGGCGTTGTCGAAGGCGGGCAGGAACCGTATCGGCGCGGGCGTGTCCGGGTCGGGCCGGGGCGCGCCCGGTAGGTCCAACAGGGTCCGCCCCCGCGCGTCCCGGAAGGCCACCAGCTCGTCGCGGACCGCGGCGACCGCCGCGGGCAGCCCGGCGAGCCCGCACCAGGCGCGCAGGTCCGCCGACGCGGCGGGGCCGAACGCGGCCAGGTAGCGCCGCACCAGCGCCCGCCCGGGCGGGTCGTCGCCGTCCGGCCCGGCCGGGTCGGCGTCGCTGCCCAGCCACCGGGCCAGCGCGACGGTACGGACGCCGGCCGTGGTCCGCCACAGTCCGCGCGGCGGGGCCTGCACGGTCGGAACCAGCGCGAGCACGATCTCGCCGAGCGCCCGTCGGTCCGGGTCCGGCCAGCGGGCGGCGAGCACCGACACGATCTCCGCGTTGGTGCGGGGCTCGCCGTCGGCCAGGACCTCCCGCGCCGCCGCGGCGAGTTCGTCGAGGTCGACCCCGTCGAACTCGCCGCGGTAGACGCCCAGCACCCGCTGGCGCAGCATCGCGTCGTGCCGGGTCCGCCAGGCCAGCACGTCGTCGGCCGCGAGCAGGTGCACGGTGCGCCGCATCAGGTGGGTACGCACCAGGCGGCGGCGCACCAGCAGGTCCGACAGGACCGCCGGGTCGAAGGCCCGCAGCCGCGACCAGAGCCCGACGTACGGCTCCTGCGGCTCCTGGGCCTGCAACCCGCACAGGTGCGCCACCGCGTCGGCCACCGGCAGGTCGGCGCGGTCGAGCAGCATCTGCCGGGCGAGCGTCGCCCGGTTGAGCGCGCGCTGGTCGAGCACTGTCACGGCCGGCTCAGGTGGTGGTCTGCCCGTCGATGCTCTCGCGCAGGATGTCCGCGTGCCCGGCGTGCTGGGTGGTCTCGGCGATGACGTGGATCAGCACGCGCCGGGTGCTGCGGACCGAACCGGGCTCGTTCCACGGCGCGTCCGGCACCGGCCACGTCGCCGACAGGTCCTCGACGCCGGCGACGATCTCCTCGGTACGCGCGGCGACGCGGGCGTACCGGTCCAGGATGGCCGGCAGCGTGTCCTCGGGCAGCATCTGGAAGTCCCGGCCCCGCTCGATCGCCCACTGCGGCAGCTCGCGGGCCTGGCCGGACATGAAGTCCTCCCAGGTGACGCCCTCGGGCAGGGCGAAGGACATCGCCGAGGGGCCCTCGACCACGAACCGCAGCCAGCTCTCCTCGGTGGACGTCACATGTTTGATCAGGCCGCCCAGGCAGAGCGCGCTCGCGGTCGGCCGCAGCCCGGCCTGCTCGTCGGAGAGGCCGCGCACCGTGTTGATCAGCATGTTGCGGGCTTCGGCGAGCTCGGCCAGCAGGTCGGCCCGCTCGGCGTCCAGGGTGGTGGGGGTCGTGGTGGTGCCGGTCATCGTCATCTGTTCCTTCCGGTCCTGATCGGGTACGGGTCCACCCTCGCAGGCACAGCGGTCAGGAAGTGTCCTCTTCTCCCGGCAGAATGCGTGTCGTGCCGAAGACTTCCGCCCGACTGCTCTCGATGCTGTCCCTGTTGCAGGCGCGACGGGACTGGCCGGGATCGCTGCTCGCCGAACGGTTGCGGGTCAGCCCGCGTACGGTGCGCCGCGACGTCGACCGGCTGCGCGAGCTGGGCTACCCGATCGAGAGCGCCAAAGGGCCGGACGGCGGCTACCGGCTGGGCGCCGGTTCCGAGCTGCCGCCGCTGCTCTTCGACGACGAGCAGGCGGTCGCGCTCACCGTGGCGTTGCAGACCGCCGCCAGCGGCGTGACCGGCATCGAGGAGGCGGCCGCGCGGGCGCTGACCACGGTACGGCAGGTGATGCCGGCGCGGCTGCGGCACCGGGTGGACGGGCTGCGGGTGATCGACGTGCAACGCGCCGGCACGCCCGCCCGGCACCGGGTGGAACCGGCGCTGCTGATGACGTTGAGCGCCGCCGTGCACGCCCGCGAGGAGCTGCGCTTCGACTACGAGTCGGTGTCCACCGCACCACCGGATCCGCATCGGCCACCGCGCCGGGTGCAGCCGCACCACCTGGTCACCTGGGGTGGGCGCTGGTACCTCGTCGCCTGGGACCTCGACCGCGACGACTGGCGCACGTTCCGGGTCGACCGGATCAGCCCGCGTACGCCCACCGGCCCCCGGTTCACGCCCCGCGAGCTGCCCGGCGGGGACGTGGCCGCGTACGTCGCCGGCCGGTTCAAGGGCGCCACCGGGCCGGGTGACTGGCCCTGCCGGGGCGAGGTGATCCTCGACCTGCCCGCCCGTGTGGTGTCCGGGTGGACCCGCGACGGGATCGTCGAGGAGCTGGGCCCGGACCGCTGCCGGCTGGTGCTGGGCGGCTGGTCGTGGCCCGGGCTGGCCGCCGTGCTCGGCCGCTACGACGCCGACATCGAGGTGATCGGTCCGCCGGAGCTACGCGAGGCGTTCGCCCGCCTGGCCCGCCGCTACGCCGCCGCCGCACAGGCCCCGGACACGCCGCGCACCGGTTGACCGCGCCTCCCACCACGACGGCGCGCCCGGTGTCAGTCGGTGGGCAGGAGCGGGCGCATGAAGGTGCGCTCGTACCGCAGGACGCAGCCCGACTCCTCACGGATCCGGTCGGCGGCGACGAACTCCGGGTCCACTCCGAAAAGGGCTCGGTACTGCTCGTACGCCGCCAGGCTCTCGAAGCTGAACAGCGCCTCGGCCCGGTCGCTGGCGCCCTCGGCGGGCAGGAAGTAGCCGTGGTGCACGCCGCCGTGCCGTGCCACCAGCCGCATCCAGGTGCGGGCGAAGCGCTCGAACGCCTCGATCTGCGCGGGATCGATCGTGTAGTGCACGACGCAGGTGATCACGCGGCCACGATAGCGACGCCCGGTCCCCGGCGCTCAGGCGGCGGAGCGGCGGTCGCCGGGGTCGGTCGTGTCGGCCAGGCCGGCGTACCGCCCCCGGTGGTAGAGCAACGGCGAGCCCACGTCGGCGTGCCGCAGCAGTTCCGGTTCGGCCAGCACGACCGCGTGGTCCCCGACGACGACCCGGTCCACCACCCGGCACAGCAGCCAGGCCAGTGTGTCGTCGAGGGCCGGCACCCCTTCCGGGCCGGGCCGCCAGCGGGTCGGCCCGGCGAACCTGTCGATCCCGCTGGTGGCGAACCTCCGGGCCACCTCGTGCTGGCCGTGCCCGAGCAGGTGCACACCGACGTGCCGGGCCCGGGACACCACCGGCCAGCTCGACGAGCCCAGGTCCAGGCAGAACGAGACGATCGGCGGTCGCAGCGACACCGCGGTGAACGAGGTGGCGGTGAACCCGGCCGCGGGCGGACCGGCGGCGGTGACCACTGTGACGGTGCTGGCCTGGTGGCGCAGCAGCGTCCGCAGCGCGTCGACGTCGGCGTCGGCGTCGACCGGGGTGTCGGCGGGCTCGGGCACGGCGTTCCTCCAACGTGTACGGGGGCGGGACGGCGGTCAGACCGTGAAGCCGTGGAACAGCACCGACGCCAACCCGAGCGCGAGCACGAGGTTGAACACGGTGGCGGCGCCGAACACGGCCACCGGCCGCCAGCCGGCCTCCCGCAGCGACGACACCCGGACCTCCAGGCCGATGCTGACGAAGGCCAGGATGAGGAACCAGACACGCAGGTCGGTCACGACGGCCATGGTGGCCTTGCCGTCCGCGCCGGCCGCGTCGAGGTACCAGGTGGCGATCACCGAGGCGGCGACGAACCCGAGGACGAACTTCGGGAACCGGCGCCACAGCTCGCCGAGCCCGGGGCGCGGCGCGTCCGGGCGGCGCTCCACGTGCAGCGCGAAGTACGCGGTGAGAGCCACCGCGACCACGCCCATCAGCGCGTTCTGAGTGACCTTGACGATGCTGGCGATCTGGAGCGCGTCCTCACCGGCGAGCGCGCCGGCAGCGGTGACGGCGGCGGTGGTGTCGATGTTGCCGCCGATCCAGGCGCCGGCGACCGCGTCGGAGAGGCCGAGCACGTCGGCCAGCCACGGCAGCAGGAAGATCGACGGCAGCGCGAACGCGATGACCAGGCTGGCCGTGTACGCGAGCTGCTCCCGGCGTGCCCGTACCGCACCGGCGGCGGCGATGGCGGCGCTGACTCCGCAGATCGACACCGCCGAGGCGAGCAGCGCCCGCAGCTTCTCGTCCAGGCCGAACCGCCCGGCCAGCCACCAGGTGAACAGGAACACGCCGCTGATCAGCAGCAGCGCCTGGGCGATGGCGGGTCCGGCGGCGCTCGCGATGACGGCGAGGTTGATCGAGGCGCCGAGCAGCACCAGACCGGTCTTGATGAAGAACTCGGTACGGAACGCGGCGGAGATCCGGTCCCGCAACCCGGTCACGGTGACGATCAGATTGCCGAGCAGGCCGAGCAGGATCGCGTAGACCGGGTACTCGACGGCGCCGGCCACGTCCTCGACCGCGCTGCCCTCGGCCCAGACCGGCACGTTCTGTTCGAGGTACCGGGTGAGCGCGGCGAGACCGAGCACCACCAGCAGACCCAGGCCGGTCCAGGCCCAGAACGCGCCGGAGCGCAGGTCGGCCCGGGGTGGGGCGTCCGAGGGCGCACCGTCCGGTCGGTCCACTGAGGTGGCGGCGGCTGGGGCGTCCGCGGTGGAGGCCGCGGGCGGCCCGGCGGCGGTGCTGCGGACGGCGGGTTCCGGGGCGGCGGCCATCACGGCACCAGCCCGGCGGGGATCGCGCCGGCCAGCACCAGGAGCAGCAGCGCGAGGCCGAGGGCGGTGGCGGCCCAGTCCTCGTTGAAGGCGAGCCGGGACGTTCCTGCGGTGGGCGGTTCGGGTGGCGTGGGCTCGTTGCTCATGAGGGGCTCCTACGGGTACGCGCGGGCGACGGAGGGCAGCCGGAGGCGAGGGTGATCGACCGGCCGGAGCCGGTCGATGGGGAGAGTTTCCTACTTAACTAGTAGGATTACAAGGTCTTCCCGCGCTCCGGCTCACCCGCGGCGCGGGCGGCCACCACCACCGAGACGCCGTCGAGCACCCGCTGGAGACCGAACTCGAAGGCGTGGTCCGGCCCGTACGCCCCGCCGTGCGCCATCCCGGCGGCCGTGCCGACCCGCGCGGCGAGCGGAAAACTGCCGGCGGTCATGAACTTCTCCAGCCAGGGGCCGTGCGTCTGCCACCACTGGTCGTCGGTCATCCCGGTCTCACGTTCCAGCTCGGCCACGTCCAGCGCGACCCGGGCCGCGCTCTTGGCGTGCCCCAGCACGAGCGTGAGCACCGCGTCCATCTCCACGTCGTCGAGCCCGATGTCCGCGACCGCGTGCAGTTCGTAGTCGTACTTGGCGAGCACGTTCGGGCCGAGCACCGGCCGGGTCGTCTCGGCGCGCAGCAGCCACGGGTGGGCCCGGTAGAGCGCGAGGTTGTCCCGCGCGATGCGTTCCAGCCGGCCGCGCCAGCCACCCGGCACGTCGGGCGGGCGCGGGAGGTCACCGAGAACGGCGTCCACCATGACGTCGAGCAGTTCCGCCTTTCCCGGCACGTACGTGTAGACGGACATGGTGCCCACACCGAGCGCCTCGCTGACCCGGCGCATGGTGAGCGCATCGATGCCCTCGGCGTCGGCGATCTCGATCGCGGTGCGCACGATCCGGTCGACGCTGAGACCGGGACCGGCGCCACGGCTGGCCGGCTCCCGGGTGCGCCACAGAAGGGCCAGGCTGCGGGCGGGATCGGCCTTGCGCCGGCGCTCCTTCGACATGGTGCCGTCATCCTACCGGCCACGCCGGTCGCGGGCCGTCGGCGGGACGCAGGAAAGAGCCACGAGAATTGTTCGGGCAAAAAGAATGGCGGGTTCTCCCGCCACTACCAACATATAGCGCACCCCCGGTCTTGCGGCAAGCCCCGGGTGGTGGCGCAGAATTGCCGGCCGTAACCCATTGCCGAGGCATTCGAAAAGCCGCGAAGAGCGGAGGCTCGGCCGTGCCCGTGATCGGAGACGAGTTGAATCTGCCTGCCACGAGCGTTTTCGATCTTCCCGAGCGTCTGTCGGCGAAGGCCGACCCGGACCTGATCGCCGCCGACGAGCGGCACTTCGCCGCCATCGCGGACAGCCTGCGCCGTTCGATCGCCGAGTTGACCGACCGGCTCGACGCGACGCGCCGGGCCGCGGGTGGCCGGGGCCGGCAGGCGGTCGACCGGGACCAGGAGGTCCGGCGGTTGAGCGCGCGCCTGCGTACGCTGCGCCGTTACGGTCTGGACCTGTGCCTGGGCCGGATGGTCGGCGCGGACGGCGCGGCGCCGGTGTACGTGGGCCGGCTCGGCCTGACCGACGGCGCGGGCGGCCGGCTGCTGCTGGACTGGCGCTCCCCCGCCGCCGAGCCGTTCTTCGGCGCGACCCACGCCGACCCGATGGGCCTGGTCAGCCGCCGCCGGTACCGGTGGACCGCGGGCCGGATCACCGACTACTGGGACGAGGTGTTCACCGCCGACGCTCTGGCCGGGCACGCCGCGCTGGACGACCAGTCGGCGTTCATCGCCAGCCTGGGCGCGACCCGGTCGGCGCGAATGCGTGACGTGTTGGGCACCATCCAGGCCGACCAGGACGCGATCATCCGTGCTGGTTCCCGGGGCGCGCTGGTGGTCGACGGCGGTCCGGGCACCGGCAAGACGGTGGTGGCGCTGCACCGCACCGCGTACCTGCTGCACGCCGACCCGCGCCTCGGCGAGCGCCGGGGCGGGGTGCTGGTGGTCGGGCCGCACCAGCCGTACCTGAACTACGTCTCCGACGTGCTGCCCAGCCTGGGCGAGGAGGACGTGCAGATCTGCACGCTGGCCGACCTGGTGCCGGAGGGCGCCGCGGCGGCGCCCGAGCCCGACCCGGAGGTGGCCCGGCTGAAGGCGTCGGCGGACCTGGTACGGGCGGTCGACGCCGCGGTCCGGTTCTACGAGGAGCCGCCCGCAACCGGGATGACTGTCGGTGTCGGGGACGCCGAGCTGCGGCTCACAGCCGACGACTGGGCGACGGCGTTCGAGGCGGCCGGGCCGGGCGTCCCGCACAACGAGGCCCGCGACGACGTGTGGGAGGAACTGCTCACGATCCTCGTGGAGAAGTACCACGGGGACGAGCCGGAGGAGGCGGTCCGCCGCGAGCTGGGGCGCGACCGGGAACTGGTCACCGCGTTCGGCCGGGCGTGGCCGCTGCTCGACCCGCTCGACGTGGTGGCCGACCTGTGGTCGGTGCCGGCCTACCTGCGCCGGTGCGCACCCTGGCTGAGCGTCGAGGAGATCCGTACGCTGCGGCGGGCCGACGCCCGGGCCTGGACGGTGGCGGACCTGCCGTGGCTGGACGCGGCCCGGCGGCGGGTCGGCGACCCGGAGGCGTCGCTGCGGCGGCGCCGCGACGAGGCGGTGCTGGCCGCGCAGCGCGTCGAGATGGACACGGTGGTCGACGCGCTGATCGCGTCGCACGCCTACGACGACGGCGAGGGCCTGATGACCATGCTGTACGGCGAGGACATGCGCACGAGCCTGGTCGACTCCAGCGCGCTGAGCGTGGCCGATCCGGACCTGCTGGCTGGGCCGTTCGCGCACGTCGTGGTGGACGAGGCGCAGGAACTGACCGACGCGCAGTGGCAGATGCTGCTGGCGCGCTGCCCGTCGCGCAGCTTCACTGTGGTCGGTGACCGGGCGCAGGCGCGGCACGGGTTCACCGAGTCGTGGCCGCAGCGGCTGGCCCGGGCCGGGTTCGACCGGGTCGAGGTGGCGACGCTGACAGTCAACTACCGCACCCCGGCGCAGGTGATGGCGGCGGCCGAGCCGGTGATCCGGGCCGTCCTCCCGGACGCCAACGTGCCCACGTCCATCCGCGACGGCGCCCCCGTACGGTACGGCGTCCGCGCGGAGCTGGGCGCGGTGGTGAACGGGTGGCTCGCCGCCCATCCCGACGGCGTCGGGTGCGTCATCGGCGATCCGGCGTTCCCGGCCTCGGACCGGGTCCGGTCGCTGACCCCGGAACTCGCAAAGGGACTGGAGTTCGACCTGGTGGTGCTGGTCGACCCGGAGTCCTTCGGTCACGGGATCTCCGGCGCCGTGGACCGGTACGTCGCGATGACCCGGGCCACCGGCGAGCTGGTCGTCCTCACCGGGCCGTGACCGTGCCCCGGGGGCGGCGCACGGCCACCCCCGGGGTCCGGCTCAGCGGCTCAGCGCGCGGTAGCGGCGCAGCGACAGCGGCAGGAACACCGCGATCAGCGCCAGCGGCCAGAGCACCGCCAGCAGCGGATGGTGCGCGGCCACCCACGAGTCGCCGCCCCAGCCGGGGTTGCCGAACAGCTCCCGGGTGGCCCCGACCGTGGCGGACAGCGGGTTCCACTCGGCGATCGCGCCCAGCCAGGCGGGCATCGTGGACGGCGCCACGAACGCGCTGGACAGAAAGCCGAGCGGGAATTCCAGCGTCTGCACTGCGGTCACCGCGCTCTGCCCCTTGACGGTCAGGCCGAGGAAGACGCCCACCCAGACCAGCGCGAACCGCAGCAGCAGGATCAGCCCGAACGCGGTGAGCGTGTCGCCGAGGTCGCCGCGCGCCCGCCACCCGACGGCCAGGCCGACGAGAAGCATGACGGTGAGCGTCACCACCGCGAACATCAGGTCGGCGACCGCGCGGCCGAGCAGCGGGGCCAGCCGGGACACCGGCATGGACCGCAGGCGGTCGGTGACACCGCGGTCCAGGTCCGCCGACACCGCCATGGTGGTCATGCTGATACCGAAGACCATGGTCATGGCGAACATGCCCGGCATCAGGAACTCGCGGTAGCTGCCGCCGCCCGGCACCTGGAGCGCGCCGCCGAACAGGTACGCGAACATCAGCACCATCAGGATGTCGAAGCCCAGCGAGCCGATCAGCGGGCCGGGCTCGCGCCGCCAGTGCGCCAGCGCGCGCCCGGTCAGCGTCAGGCCGTCACCGGCCAGCGACGCACGCCGGGCCGAGATCACTGTCGCGGTCACGCGGTCACCTCCACTGCGGGACGGGCGGCGGACGGCGCGCCGGTCAGCTGGAGGAACACCTCGTCCAGTGTGGGTCGGCGCAGCGCCACGTCAGCCACGCCCACGCCGTCGGCGTCCAGCGCGCGCAGCACCTCGGTCAGCGCGCCGGCCCGGTCGCCGACCTGGGCGCTGACCGCCCGCCGGTCCGGATCGACCGCCGGTTCGGCGCGGGCCACCGCGCGCAGCCGCCGCACGGCGGTGGCGAGGTCGGCGGCGTCGCGGACGACCAGTTCGATCCGGTCGCCGCCGAGCCGGGACTTGAGCGCGTCCGGGGCACCCTCGGCGATCACCCGCCCGGCGTCGAGCACGCAGACCCGGTCGGCGAGCTGGTCGGCCTCGTCCAGGTACTGAGTGGTCAGCAGCACAGTCGTGCCACCGCGTAACAGGTCCCGCACCGCCTCCCACACCTCGTTGCGTCCGCGCGGGTCCAGCGCCGTGGTCGGCTCGTCGAGGAACAGCACCGAGGGCGCGAGGATCATCCCAGCGGCCAGGTCGAGCCGGCGGCGCATGCCACCGGAGTACGTGCGTACCGGCCGCCCGGCGGCGTCGGCGAGCCCGAACCGGTCGAGCAGTTCGCCGGCCCGCCGTCTCGCCCCGGCCCGGTCAAGGTGGAACAGGCGGCCGAACATGACCAGGTTCTCCCGGCCGCTCAGTGCCTCGTCCACGGCCGGGTGCTGGCCGACCAGGCCGATGCGGTGGCGCACCCGGTCGGGCTGCCCGGCCACGTCGAAGCCGGCGACCTCGGCCCGCCCGGCGTCGAAGCGCAGCAGCGTGGCCAGGATGCGTACGGCTGTGGTCTTGCCCGCGCCGTTCGGGCCGAGCAGCCCGCACACGGTGCCCGGTGGCACGCGCAGGTCGAATCCGTCCAGCGCGACGCTGTCCCCGTACCGCTTGCGCAGGCCCTCCGCGAGGATCGCGTGTTCCACGTCTGTCCCCCTCCGTTGACGACGGCCACTAACGTACAATGTACGGTAGGCCGTCCGCCAACGGTTCAGCCGACCACGCGGTGCTCCCACGCCCAGACCGCGATCTCGGTACGGTTGCGCAGGCCGAGCTTGGTCTGGATAGCCGATACGTGGCTCTTGACGGTGCTCAGCGAGATGAACAGCTCGGCGCCGATCTCCAGGTTGGTGCGCCCCCGGGCGATCTCGCGTACCACCTCGATCTCCCGCTCGGACAGCGCCGGGCGGCGTTCGTCGCGGGGCGGGGCGGGCGGGCTCAGATGCCGTAGCAGCCGTACCGTCACCGACGGGGACACGAGCGCGTCGCCCTGGTACGCCGCCCGGACCGCCTCCACCAGCAGCGCCGGGCCGGCGTCCTTGAGCAGGAACCCGGCCGCTCCCCCGCGCAGCGCGCCGTAGACGTACTCGTCCAGGTCGAACGTGGTCACCACGACGACGCGCAGCGGGTCGGCCACCTCGGGCCCGGCGAGCGCCCGGGTCACCTGGAGGCCGTCGAGCCGCGGCATCCGGATGTCCACCAGGCAGACGTCGGGGCGCAGCCGGCGGGCCTGGGCGACCGCGTCGACGCCGTCGGACGCCTCGGCGACCACTGTGATGTCGGGCTGGTCCTCCAGGATGAGCCGCAGCCCGCCGCGGACCATCGCCTGGTCGTCGGCGAGCAGCACGCGGATCGTCATCACGCCCTCCCCGTCGGCACTACCGCCCGCACCGACCACCCGGCCTCGGGGCGGGGACCGGCGTGCAGCGTGCCGCCCAGGGCCTCGACCCGCTCGCGCAGGCCGACCAGGCCGTACCCGCCCCGGTGTTCGGCGGGCGTGGAGGACGCGTCGTCGGTCACCTCGACCACCACCGCGTCCGGCTCCTGCGCCACGTCCACAGTGACCTGCCCGGCGTGCGGCGCGTGGCGGGCCACGTTCGTCAGCGCCTCCCGGACGACCCGGTGCACAGTGCTGGTGACCTCCGGCGGCCAGGTCGTCGCCCCTGGCAGCCGCAGCCGCACCGGCGGGCCCTGCCGGCGGAACCGCTCGACCAGCTCCTCGATCTGCTCGGTACCGGCCGAGGCCGGCGGCGCGTCAGCGGTGTCGCGCAGCACCCCCACCACGCGGCGCATGGCCCGCAGCGCCTCACCGCCGGCCGCCTCGATCCCGGCCAGCGACTCCGTGGCGCGCGCCGGATCCCGCCGCCCGACCAGGTGGGCGGCCTGCGCCTGCACCACGATGCCGGTGACGTGGTGGGCCACCACGTCGTGCAGCTCCCGAGCCAGCTCCAGTCGCTCGTCGCGGCGTACCCGCTCGGCGGTGGCCCGGGCCCGCTCGTCGAGCAGCCGCAGCGTCAGCCCGGTGGCGACCCCGCCGAGCCAGCACAGACAGTTGAGCGCCACCACCCCGGACCCGCCCGCGCCCGGCCGGGCCACCGCCCACGCCCCAGCCGCCACCACGAGACCACCGGCGGCGATCAGCCCGGCGGGCAGCGGCGGCAACGCGCGTACCGCTGATCCGACCAGGACCGCCGACGCCAGCGCCAGCGCCGGCCCCGGCTCGGTCGGCAGGTCGAACAACCGGGCGGCGACGACGGCCGCCCCGGCGACGACGAGCCCGGCAGTGGCCGTGACGACGCGCTGCCTGTCGCGTACCAGAGCGAGCACGCCGACCACGACGGCGGCCGCGCCGCCGACGAGCCAGTACCGCAGGCCCCAGCTCGCGGCGATCGCCACCGCCTGGACGCCGATCGCCGCGAGCAGCACCACGGCGAGCCCCGCCGTCGCCGCCACCCGGGGGATCCGTTCGGTAGCCATGCCCAGCACGCTAGGAGATCGGCGGCCGGGCCGAACCGGCCGAAAGGAGGGTCCGCCGCGCGCCGGGCCCTGCTCCGGACCGATGCCCGCCGGTCCCGCCGTGCCCAGGATGAGCCGCATGCATCCACCACTCGCCCTGCACGCCGAGCGGCTGACCAAACGGTACGGCCGCCGCACCGCGCTTGCCGACTGCGACCTGAGCGTTCCGCGCGGGCACGTGATCGGCCTGGTCGGGCCCAACGGCGCCGGCAAGTCCACGCTGCTGCAACTGGCCTGCGGGCTGATCGCACCCACCTCCGGCACGTTGACGGTCCTCGGCGCACCACCTGCAGCCGACGCCGCGCACCTGGCCCGGGTCGGATTCGTCGCCCAGGACACACCGGTCTACGCCTCCCTCACCGTCGCCGAGCACCTGCGGATGGGCGCGTGGCTCAACCCGTCCTGGGACGCGGCGCTGGCCCGGCGGCGGATCGACGAGGTCGGCCTGGACCCGGCGCAGAAGGCGGGCCGGCTCTCCGGCGGCCAGCGCGCCCAACTGGCGTTGGCGCTGGCCGCCGCGAAACGCCCCGAGCTGCTGATCCTCGACGAGCCGGCCGCCGCGCTGGACCCCCTCGCGCGCCGCGAGTTCATGCACGGCCTGGCCGGCTTCGTGCGGGAACTCGGCGCCGGCGCGGTGCTCTCCTCGCACCTGCTCGGCGACGTGGCGCAGGTCTGCGACCACCTGGTCGTGCTCTGCGCCGCCCGGGTCCAGGTAGCCGGGCCGGTCACTGACCTGCTCGCCACGCACCACCGGGCCGCCGCCGCGCCCGCCGGGACCGAGGTGGTCTGGGCCGAGCCTGGCCGCGTCGTGGCCCGGGGCCCGGCGGTACGCGACGGCGCGCCGGTCACGCTGGAGGAGCTGGTCCTGGCGTACCTGTCCCGGGCCGCCGCCCACCCGGCGGTGACCGGATGATCCGGATGACGCTGCGGCAGTTCCGCCTCCCGGCGCTCGCCGGCGCGGTCCTGCTGGTGCTGGCCGGCGCCTACCTGCTGCGCCTCGGCGCGGACATCCGGACCGTGCCCGACCCGGCCCGGCTGCCCGACCGGTACGCGCAGACCATGCTGTTCCTCGCCGGTGGGTTCGCGCTGCTGCCCGCACTGATCGGCGCGTTCTGGGGCGCGCCGCTGGTCGCACGGGAACTGGAGCAGGGCACGCACCGGCTGGTGTGGAACCAGAGCGTGCCGCGCCGCCGCTGGCTGGCGGTCAAGCTCGCCGTGCTGTCGGCCGCCGCCGCGCTCGTCGCCGGGCTGCTCGGCGCGCTGCTGACCTGGGCGGCCGCGCCCGTCGACCGGGTCGCGGGCGACCGGTTCAGCACCGTGCTGTTCGGCGCGCGCGGCGTCGCGCCGGTCGGGTACGCCGTGTTCGGCCTCGTCCTCGGCGTCGTCGCCGGGCTGCTGCTGCGCCGCACCCTCCCAGCCATGGCAGTGGTGTTCCTGGCCGTGGTGCTGGCGCAGCTCGCGGTGCCGAACCTGCTGCGCCCGCACTACCTGCCGCCGGAGCGGGTCACCGTGCCGATGACCGCCGACACTGTCAACCGGGCCCGCAACCTCGGCAGCATCACCGGCTCGCCGGTCGTCGGCGGACTGGACGTGCCGGGCGCCTGGGTCACCGACATCAGCCCGCTGCGTACCGCCGACGGGCGGCAGCTCTCCGACGCCGCGTTCGGCACCTGTTTCCGCGACCCGCCGCGTACCGGCGCCACCGGCACGTTCGGCGACACCGCGGTCTGCCTCGGCAAGCTCAACCTGCACGTGGACCTGGCCTACCAGCCGAACCGCCGGTTCTGGACGTTCCAGTGGATCGAGCTGGCGCTGCACCTCGGCGCGGCCGGTCTGCTGGCGGCGCTCGGCCTGTGGCACGTCCGGAGACGGGCCGGCTGAGCGGACGGGGGCGGACGGTCCGGGCGCGGCGCGCGCCCGGACCGCCGTACCTACCGCTTGAGCAGCGCGCGCAGCGCCTCGCTGATCTCGCCCGGGGCCTCCTCGGCCATGAAGTGCCCGGCCGTGGTGGTGCGGTGCTCCAGGTCCGGCGCCCAGGCCCGCCACACCGCCGCCGCGTCGTAGCCGAGCGCCGCGCCCCAGTCCTGCTGGATGACGGCGACCGGCATGGTCAGCCGCCGCCCGGCGTCCCGGTCCGCGCGGTCGTGCGCCACGTCGATCCCGGCCGACGCCCGGTAGTCCGCGACGATCGAGTCGACCGCCTCCCGGGAGGCCCGCAGGTACTCGGCGCGCACCGCGGCGGGCATGGCCGCCGGGTCACCGGCCCAGGCGTCGAGGAAGTGCCCGAAGAAGGCGTCGGCGCTGGCCGCGATCATCTTCTCGGGCAGGCCGGGCGGCTGGGCCATCAGGTAGAGGTGGAACGCCACCGACGCGGACACACCGTGCAGCACGTCCCACATGTCGAGGGTCGGCAGCACGTCGAGCGATGCCAGGTGGGTGACCGTGTCCGGGTGGTCCAGACCGGCCCGGACCGCCACCAGGGCGCCCCGGTCGTGCCCGGCGAGCGCGAACCGCTCGTGTCCGAGCGCGCGGGCCAGCGCCACCACGTCGGCGGCCATGCTCCGCTTGCTGTACGTGTCCTCGGTGTCCGCGGCCGGCTTGTCGCTGGCGCCGTAGCCGCGCAGGTCCGGGCAGATCACCGTGTGCTCGGCGGCCAGGTCGGCGGCGACGTGCCGCCACATCAGGTGCGTCTGCGGGAAGCCGTGCAGCAGCACTACCGGGCTGCCCGAGCCGCCCACCGCCACGTTCAGCGCCACACCTCCGGCGACCGGAACGCGCTGGTAGTCGAATCCCGCGATGGTGGTGCTCATCTCGATCCCTCTTTCGTCTCGTCGTACCTGACCAGCGTGGCGGCGCCCGATGAGCAACCGATGAGCGCGATACGGTGACCCCTGTCGAGGAGGGTCGGTGCCTGTCGGTTTCGGTGTGCTCGGTCCGGTGACGGCCTGGGACGACGCGGGTGAGCCGGTCGACTTGAAGGGGCCCCGCCACCGGGCCGTGCTGGCCCGGCTGGTCGCGGCCCGGGGCCGGGTGGTGCCGGTCGGGCAGATCGTCGACGACCTGTGGGACGACCCGCCGGCCGGCGGGGTGGGCGCGGTCCGCACGTTCGTCGCGGCGCTGCGCCGCCGCCTGGAACCGCGCCGTCCGCCACGCGAGCCGGCCCGGCTGCTGGTCACCGACGGACCGGGGTACGCGCTGCGCGCCGAACCGGGCGCCGTCGACGCGTGGCGGTTCGAGGACACCGTCAACGAGGTCGCCGACGCGCTGCCCCGCACCGCGCTCGACCGGCTCGACGAGGCGCTGGGCTGGTGGCGCGGACCCGCGTACGCCGACTTCGACAGCCCGTGGGCGCAGGCCGAACGGTCCCGGCTCGACCAGATCCGGCTGACGGCTGTCGAGCGGCGGGCCGAGGCGCTGCTGGCGCTGGACCGGGCCGCCGACGCCGTACCCGATCTCGACGCCCACGTCGCCGCGCACCCGTGGCGGGAGGACGGGTGGGCGTTGCTGGCCTCGGCGCTGTACCGGGCCGGGCGGCAGGCCGACGCGCTCGCCGTGCTGCGCCGCGCTCGCGAGATGCTGCGCGACCAGCTCGGCCTGGATCCCGGGCCGCGGCTGCGGCGGCTGGAGACCGACCTGCTGCGGCAGGCCGAACCCGAGCCGACCGGCGCGGCACGGGTCTGGGCCGACACCGCGGCGGCGTACGAGCGCAGCGTGGTGCCCGGCGCGCGGGCCCGGCTGGAGTCCACTGTCGGGATGCTGCGCAGCCTCGCGGTGACCGGGCCGGGCGGACTGGAGGCGGCCCGGGACCAGCGCGAAGCGGCAATCACCGCCGCCGAGCAACTGGGCGACCCCGAGTTCACCGCGCGCGTCATCGGCGGGTACGACGTACCCGCGATCTGGACCCGCTCCGACGACCCGGCGCAGGCCGCCCGGGTCGTCGCGGCGGCACAGCGGGCGCTGGCCGGGCTGGGCCCGGACGCGCCGGAGGCGACCCGCGCCCGGCTGCTGGCCACCGTCGCGATCGAGTCCCGAGGTACGGCGTCGCCGGGCCCGGCGCAGGCGGCGCGGGAGGCGGAGGCGATCGCCCGCCGGGTGGCCGACCCGGCGCTGCTGGCCCAGTCGCTCAACGGCGTGTTCATGCAGACGTTCCACCGCGCCGGGCTGGCCGCCGAGCGGGACGGGATCGGCGCAGAACTGGTGGCGCTCGCGGCCCGGCACGGCCTGGCCACCGTGGAGATTCTCGGGCACCTGATCCGGGTGCAGGCGCGCGGCGCGCTCGCCGACTTCACCGCCGCCGACACGCACGCCGAGGCGGCGGACCGGCTCGCCGCCCGGCACGAGAGCCCGCTCGTCGGCGTGTTCACCGGCGGCTACCGGGCCATGCGGACCGCCGCCACCGGCGCCGCGTACCCGGACGCGGAGGCCGCGTACCGGTCGTGGGCGACCGGGCTGGCCGGCTGCGGCATGCCCGGCGTGGAACGCGGGCTGGCGCCGCTGGCGCTGCTCTGCCTGCGGGTGTGGCACGACCTGCCGGCCGACTTTCCCCCCGACACCGACTGGGGCCCGTACGCGCCCTGGGCCCGCCCGCTGGTCCTGCTCGCCGCCGACCGCCGGGACGAGGCCGCCCGGGCGTTGCGCCGCACCCCGGCGCCACCGCGTGACCTGCTGCTGGAGGCGCTGTGGTGCCTCACCGGCCGGGCTGCCGTGTCCCTCGGCGACCGGGACGCGATGCTGCGGGCCCGGAACGCGCTCGCCCCGGCGGCGGGCGAGGTGGCCGGGGCGGAAAGCGGCCTGCTCACAGTGGGGCCGGTGGCCGCACACCTGGACCGGCTCGACGCCGCCCTCGAGGTGACCGGCGGCTAGGGCCTGTGTCGAAGTCGGTCACAGCCACTCGTTGATGGCGGCGAGGTGGATGGTGGCCTCGTAGCGGACGGCGAGTTTGTCGAAGCGGGTGGCCACGGCTCGGTTGCGTTTGAGGCGGTTGATGCCGCACTCCACGGCGTGACGTTGCTGGTAGATGTGCGGGTCGAAGGCCGGTGGCCGGCCGCCTTTGGATCCCTTTGCCCGCCGGTTCGCGTCCTGGTCGGCCTTGCTCGGGATGGTCGCGGCGATGCCCCGCCGGCGCAGGTAAGCCCGGTTGGCCTTCGAGGTGTACGCCTTGTCGGCCAGGACCCGGTCCGGTCGTGTTCTCGGCCGGCCGGGGATCAGGCGGGGAACGCGGATGGCGGTCAGGACCGGGATGAACTGCGGGCTGTCGCCGCGCTGCCCGGCAGTCAGCACGATGGCGAGGGGTTTCTGTCCCTGCTCGCAGCCCAGATGCAGCTTCGTGGTCAACCCACCGCGGGACCGTCCGAGCGCGTGGTCTGCCGGCTCGACGCTGACCCCGCCAGGCGGTTCGACCTGCAGATCCCCCTTTTCCGCGCTCCGGCAGCGTGCTGATGGGCCCGAGTGATGGTGGAGTCCACGGACACGTCCCAGGTGATCCGCCCGGCCGCATCAGCCACGGCCTGCAACGCAGTCAGCACCTGCTTCCAGGTCCCATCGCGCTGCCACCGTCGGAACAGGGCATACACCGCCGACCAGGACCCGTACTGCGGTGGCACGTCCCGCCACGGGGCACCCACCCGGATCCGCCACCGGATCCCATCGATCAACTGCCGCCTACTCCACAACGACGGTCGACCCGGCCGCTTCGGCGTCGGCAGCAACGGCTCCAGCACCGCCCACTGCACGTCGGTCAGGTCGAACCGCCTCGTCACCGCTAGGGTGTCCACGAGGTCTCCGGTTTTCAGGTTCTGCTTGGTCGCTGAACCATCTACCGGAGACCTCGCCTACTTTCGATCTCCGACACGCCGAAGATCCTCAAGCCGGCTCAAGCCCTGGCACCGACTTCGACACAGGCCCTAGGGCGCTCCCGACGTGGCTCCCGTGACACCCTGCCTGCGGCTAGGGTGCGGCGATGGACGAACTGAGGCACCTGTTGCGGCGGGCCGCCGACCACGCGGCCGACTACCGGCTGTCGCTGCCGGACCGGCCGGTCGGCGTACCCGTGGACCAGACCGCGCTGACCGAGGCGTTCGCCGTCCCGCTGCCGGACGCGCCCACCCCGCCCGAGCAGGTCCTCGCCGAACTGGTGGCCGCCGCCGAGCCGGGCCTGGTCGCCACCGCCGGCCCTCGCTACTTCGGCTTCGTCGTCGGTGGCGCCTCCCCCGCCGCCACCGCCGCCGACATGCTGGCCGTCGGGTGGGACCAGCTCGCGTTCAACGCGGTCACCTCCCCCGCCGCGGTGGCCGCCGAGACGGCCGCCGGGACCTGGCTGAAGGACCTGCTGGGCATCCCGGCGACCGCATCAGTCGGCTTCGTCACCGGCGCGCAGGCGGCGAACACCGCAGGGCTCGCCGCCGCCCGCCACCAGGTGCTCGCCGACGCCGGCTGGGACGTGGAACGGCGCGGCCTGATCGGCGCACCAACGGTCCGCGTGTACGCCGGGGCCGAACGGCACGCCACCATCGACAGGTCGCTTCGCCTGCTCGGCCTCGGCACCGACGCGCTGCACGCGGTGCCCACCGGCCCGCAGGGCGCCGTCGACCCGGACGCGCTCGCCGCAGCGTTGCGCGACGCCGGTCCCGGCCCGACCATCGTGTGCCTGCAAGCCGGCAACGTGAACACCGGCGCGTGCGACGACCTGCGCCGGGCCTGCGACCTCGTCCACCGGTACGGCGGGTGGGCGCACGTGGACGGCGCGTTCGGACTGTGGGCCGCCGCCAGTCCCGCCACCCGGCATCTGGTCGACGGGCTGGAGAACGCCGACTCGTGGGCCTGCGACGGCCACAAATGGCTGAACCTGCCGTACGACAGCGCGTTCGCGTTCTGCGCCCGGCCCGACGCGCACGCGGCGGCCATGTCGCTCGCGGCCGCGTACCTCGTGGGTTCCGGTGGTGTGCCCGCGGGCGCGGACCTGACCGCGGAGTCCTCCCGCCGCGCCCGTGGCTTCGCGGTCTGGGCGGCCCTGCGGGAGTTGGGCCGCGACGGCGTGGCCGCGCTGGTCGAGCGGTGCTGCGCGCTGGCGCGACGGTTCGCCGACGGGCTGGCCGAGGCCGGGTTCGAGGTGGTGAACGACGTCGTGCTCAACCAGGTGCTCGTCGGCTTCGGCGACGACGCGCGCACCGACCGGGTGGTGGCCGCGGCGCAGGCCGACGGGACGTGCTGGGTGGGCGGGACGACGTGGCGGGGACGGCGGCTGATGCGGATCTCGGTGTCGAACGCGACCACCACGGAAGCCGACGTGGACCGGTCGGTGGCGGCGATCGCCCGGCTGGCCCGCTGAGCGGCGTCAGCCCGGCAGACGCAGCAGGTGCCGCCCGGGGAACGGGCCACCGTGCTCCCGCTCCCAGGTGGCGAGGTGGCGCTTCTTCTCCTCCGGCGAGGGGGCGAGGAAGTCGAAGTAGGCGAGGATCACCGTGCGGGCCTCGTCGACGGTGTACGACGCCCCCGACGGCACCGGCCCGAGGCTGTCCACGCTGACGCCGGTCGGCGTGCAGCGCACCACGGCGGAGTTGCCCTCGTACTCCTCGTAGTCCGAGCGGCCGGACATCACGTCGTCGATGCACTGCAGCAGCTCGAGGCAGTCCGGGGCGTACGTCTGGATGTCGCTGACGAGCTGGGAGGCGAACGGGCGGAAACGCGCGTCACCGCTGGTCATGGTGGGCGCGCCGTTCTGATTGCGCCCGAACTGGATGTCACCCACAGCTAGCGTCCCCCCACCGGCCAAGCCGAGTACCACGTCGTGCCACCGGGATTGTAGAAGCCCTCGACGAGCAGCCCGTTCGCCCTCCCCTGCCATTTGTTCGGGTCGTCCGGGTGCGGGCCGCCGGACCGGAACGCGCCCTCGATCGTCTCGTCGACCCGCTGGGGCGTCCAGTTGTCCGGGAAGAAGGTGCTCGAACCGCGCTTCTGGCGCCAGGCACCGCCGTCGTCCTGCACGTCGACGCGGGCGCGGTACGTGCCGTCGGCGTGCCGTTCGAGGATCATCTCGCGGCCGTCGGCGTCGACGCGGACCCGGGCACCGGGCGGGTTCTCCCCCATGAACCGGTGGTGGAAGCCGGTGCCCCGGGGCGGATTGGCGTTGGTGTTCACGTGACCGCGAAAGATGTGCGCGTAACGGCGGTGCCGCATCCGGGCCCGGAGCCACCTCTCCACCGGCGTGAAGAGACCGGCCTTTCCCCGCTTACCCACCGAGCACCGCTTCGGTGGCCATGTTCAGCAACTGGTCGATGAGGACACCGGTGATGAACTTGAAGATCGGGATCTCCAGCAGTGAGGCACCGAAGGTGACCGCCGCAGTGGCGACGGCCTGCGCTATCTGAATGGCCAGGAGCGTCAGCTGCACGATCACGTTGATCTTCAACGCCAGGACGATCCCGGCGCACACCATGAGCCCGGTTCCGATCAGCGCCGCCGCGGAGGCCCCGTCGTCCAGGTTGGTCTTCGCCGAGTCGGCGGCCTGCCAGCTCTTCTGGAAACGTTCGATGGCGTCGTCGCGGTTCCGGGTCCACATCTGCTGCGCCGACCGGTCGGCGTCGGCCACCGGCGTCCGGAGCCGGTCCGGGAAGGCGAGCCACGCCTGGCCCATCTCCAGCAGCTTCGTCTCGTCGGCCTCGGGCCAGGTGTAGCCGAGCATGCCGAGCAGGGACACCAGCTCTCCAGGCAGGGTCATTCCCATGTCAGCCGAGCACCTCACGGAAACGGTCGAGACTCTCGGTGATCATGCGTTCGGTCTCCTGGTAGTTGAGGCCCATCACCCGGCTCAGCTTCCCGATGTCCTCGATCTCGACGAGGTTCGCGTCGTAGCTCTCCAGCGCCAGGTCGCGGATCGTCTCGTACACCATCCCGATGAGCGAGCCGAGATCGTCGTTGCCCCACGGCGTGCCGAAGGCCGCCAGCTCGGCGTCGAACGCGGACAATGCGGAACGCATGCGCTGCGCCGAGGCGACGATGTCGTCACCCGCACCGATGATCGATTCAGGATCGATCTCGATCTCGCGGGCCATCAGCGCTCCCCTCCGTCGGTCATCGTCCCGGTTCCCGGATGGTCTGCATCACGCCGGTCAGCGCGCCGGTGAGCGCGGACATCTGGCGGACGCTGGCCTCCTGCAACTCGCGCAGCCGCGCGTCGAGCGCGGCCGAGCCGAGCCCCTGCGGCGCCGCCACCGGAGGGATCTCCTCCAGCGCGCGGTTGACCGCGACCACCACCGACTCGCCGAGCTCGGCCGAGGACAGCCGCCGGGGCCGGCGGATGACCTCCAGCCGGGTCAGCCGAGCCGAGCCGTCGACCTCCGCGCGCACGGTCCCCGCGTCATCGGACCCACTCCACCGCTCGTCCCCGTCGTCGTCGGGCGGCGTCCCACCTGTCGCCGTGCCCAGCACGTCCATGACCTGGTGCAGGAGGTCCGCCGGGCCGTTCGCCGGGACGTCCCCGCCGAGCCCGGTCGCCGGCCCGGCCGTGGCGACGGCATCGGCGATCGCGCCGTGGAGCCGGCGCATCGCCGCCTCGCTCTCGGCGAGGACGGCCCCGAGGCTTCCGGTCAGCGCGGACAGGTCGGCCACCGGTTCGCTGCTCGCCAGGCTGCCGCGGGACGCGGTCAGCGCGTCGTTCACCGCCTGCTCGACCAGGCCGCCCAGCTCGTCCTCGGACAGCCGCATCAACGGCGCGGCCAGCTCGACGGCGCGCAGCCGCCCGTCCTCCGCCGTCACCTCGACCTGGCCGTCGGCGGCGCGGCCGTGCGCCTCGGCGGTCACGCCGCCGGCAGGCCGCCCGCCGGCGCGCAGGGCCGCCAGCTCCTCGCGGTAGCCGGAGACGCGCAGCGCGTAGTCGTCGGCGGCGGCGTCCTGTGCCATCCCGTTGCCTCCCCGTCACGGTCAACCAGACCCTAGCAACGCCCGGCACGCCCGGAGGTCCCTCCACAGGGGATCGCGTTTGTCGCCGTGACGTCACGGGGCCCACACGCAGCGCGACCGGTTGCTACCGTGTCGGGCACCGCTGTCCCCTGGGGAGGGTCGTCATGTGGCCGGACGAGACCGCGTTGGACGCGGCGGCACGCCGGCTCGACGAGTGGGAGTCGTCGCTGGCCGCCCGGGCGGTGCGCGCCCGGGACCTGTCCGCCCGTACACAGGCGCTGACCGGCACCGCCCGCAGCGCCGACGGGCTGGTCGAGGTCACCGTCGACGCGTCCGGGCTGCTCACCGGCCTGCGACTCGACGAACGCGTCCGGCAGCACTCCGCCGCACACACCGCCCGGCAGATCCTGGCGGTCACCCGGGACGCCCACACCGACCTGCTGCGACAGCTCACCGATGCCACCACGAAGACGCTCGGCGCGGACGACCCGGCCGCGCGAGCGGTCGTCGAGTCCCACCAGCGGCGGCTCGGCCCCGACCCGGACGCGCCGGATGCCGCCGCCCGGTGACGGCCTCCAGGTCGACCCGGACGACCTGACCGCGCACGCCGCCCACCTGGGCCGCTGCGCCGACAGCATCGACACCGCACGGCAGGCCGGACAGCACGTCCGGCTCGGCGCCGACGCGTACGGGCAACTCTGCGCGGTCATGCCGATCCTCCTCGACGGTCTTCAGCGGACGCTCACCGACGGCATCGGCACCGCTGCCACCTCGGTCCGGGACACCGCCGGGAAGCTGCGGTCCAGCGCCGAGCGTTACCGCTCCTCCGACGCGCACGCCGCGGACCTGCTCGACCGGGTACGGCAGCGTCGGTGACCACGAACCCGCTCGTCGCCGCCGCGGCGGACACCGCGCCGAGCGCCTGGGCGGGCGTGTGGATCTGCGAGGACATCGAACTCATCGCCCAGGGCGTACGCACCGGTAGCTGGATCGACGGCAGCCTCGGCGTCGTCAGCGCCGGCCTCGACGCGCTCGCCCTCGTGTCCGACCCGGCAGGGGTGCTTCTCCAGTACGGCATCGCCTGGCTCATCGAGCACGTCAAGCCGCTCAGCGAGGCCCTCGACTGGCTCGCCGGCGACCCCGCCGAGATCACCGCGCACGCGCAGACCTGGCGCAACGTCGCCGCGTCCCTGCGCGAGGACGCCGCCGAACTGGCCCACGCCGTCCGCGCCGAGGTCGCCGGGTGGACGGGCGCCGCCGCCACCGGCTACCGCCGCTGGGCGGCCGAGCAGCAGCAGGCCGTCACCGGGCTGGCGCAGGGCGCCGAGGCGATGGCCGCGATCACCGAGGGCGCCGCCGGCCTGGTCGCGGCCGTGCGGCTGCTGGTCCGCGACGCCATCGCCGCCTGCGTGTCCCGCCTGATCGTGTACGCGGCCGAACTGGTCGCCACGGCGGGATTGGCGACGCCGCTGGTGGTGGAGCAGGTGACAACGACCGTGGCGTCGTGGGCGGCGCGGATCGGGCGGTTGTTGCGGGGGTTGCTGGCGAGTCTGCGGCGGCTGATGCCGGAGGTGCGCCGGCTCGGCGACCTGATCGAGAAGCTGAGGGAGGCGCTGCGCCGACTGACACACCGTTCACCGGAGCCGCCGCCCGGCCCGTCGAAACCCAGCGGGGATACGGACCCTTCCCGTATCCCGAAAGTGGATGAGGAACAGCGGGTTCGTGATCTGGGCATGGATCCTGCGACCGGCAGGTTCCGGCCGGCCGAGGCCGAGACGGCCGGCCGGATCGAGCAGCAGGTCGGGGTACGGCTGCGGCGGGCGCCGCCGGACTCCTCGGCGGACTGGGTGGACGGCGCGGGACGCACCTATGATGCGGTGGGCAACTTCCCCGGCCAGTATTTCGACCGGCAGTGGCCACAACTTCAGTACCAGATCGAACGGCACCTGGAAAAGGCCGATCTCGTCCCGGTCGACGTCTCCAGGTTCTCGGCGCAGCAGACAGCCATGGTCGAACAGTTCATAGCCGATCGCGGGCTCGGCCCGCGCGTCTTCATCGTGAGGAAGTGATGGCCGGTCTCATCGTCCTCCGGCCCGGGATCGACTGGACAGCGACCGGGGGCCTGTTTGACTGGACGCTGGATTTTCTCGTGTCCCGGCTGTCGGACAGACGCGCCGCCGAGCACCTTCAGGAGATCATCGACAACAACCTCGGCTCGTTCTGGCTCGAGGACCTGTCACCGGAGGCCCAGCGAGAAGTCGTCAGCCACTGGCGTGCCGCTCTGGTCGCGGAGGGCGAACGGGACCTGCCGGAGACGGACCAGAAACCCGACGTGGTGGCACACCTTCGAGAACTCGTCGCCGCGACCTACAGGTTACCGGTGGAGTAGCGGTGGCCCTGGGTCTGCGCGACGTGGTCGAGATCAAGGAGGCCCTGCCCGAGGAGAACGGTCGCACGCTTAGCAGCGGCGTACTCACCGCGGACAGCTCATCGAGATCCGCTCCTCAGACCTTCAGGGGTGATCCGGTGTTCACGAAACCGATGGCCGGTCACCACCGGTCAGGCCCGAGGAGCAGTTGGTGGCTTCATTCGACGAGTGGCTCGACGCGTACGAGGTCGTCTACCGCACCCTGCCGGCCGAGTCCGACCACCAGTGCCCGAACTGCGGTCAACGGACCCTGCGGATGGTGTTCACCGCACCGCCCGGCGCCGGGTACGGCTACGTCTCGTTCTGGTGCGACACCTGCCTGGAGGGCATCCACGTCTCGCGGGCTCCGGTTCCCGCCGGGGTGACGGCCCTGTCCACTGCCGCACCGATCGAGGAACGCACCAGGGGCATTCCCAACTGCCGCCTGGTGACGTAGCTGGCGCTGGTCAGCCTGAACCCACGCCCTGGCCGGCGATCCCGTACTGCAGCCGGACAACGACGGGCTCGGTCACCACGTCCACTCCGCCGAGAGCGTCGCGCACGTCGGCGGCGAACGCCGCCCGCTGCCGCGAGGACGGCATCTGTTCGGCGGACATGGCGGAGTAGACGCCGCCGACCATGTCGTCGACGGTGAGCGGCGCCTCGTACCGCACCGACGTCTCCTCGTACCGATATCCGGCACGCACGAGCGCCTCGCGGTTGCGCCGGCGCCCGTCCTCGTCGGTCTGGCATCTTCCGGTGACGGGGTGGCCGAGCATCCGTTCCAGGCATCCGCGCAGCGCGAGCGACCATTCGGTGTCCTGCGTCCACAGGGGTTCGCCGTTGGTGACGACGGCGATGCCACCGCCGGGGCGGAACAACGGCCGGGCCGCCTCGAACAGGGTGTCCCGGTCCATGAAGTGAATGGCGACGGCAACGGTCAGCGCGCCGACCTTCCCCCTGCCGAGCAGCCGGGACAACGCGGGCACATCGCTGTCGCTGCCGAGCACCCATGTGGCGTTGGCAGTCCCCCGGTCCACGGCGGCACGCCGGGCGATCGCCAGCATGTCCGGTTCCGGATCCACGCCGATGACCGCGCCCACCCGGTCGGCGAGCGGAATGCTCAACTGGCCGGTACCGCAGCCGAGGTCGACCACCGTGTCGTCGCCGCCGAGACGGAAGGCTGCCGCCAGCGCGTCGACCACGGCGGGCGGATAGCCGCGCCGATGCCGTGCGTAGTAGGTCGCCACCTCACCGCCGAAGCCCGTCGCCATGCCGGCAGCCTGCCCGCCGAGGCCGTCTCGAAGCCAGCCTTTCTGCTCAGGGCACGCCCCGAACGCCGCGCTCGTCCCCCGTGCGAGCTACCCGCAAGTGTCCACCGCACGGTGACGATTTCCGGCTGGCGAATCCATAGCGTTCCAGGTGAACCGCGGCGTTCGGGCCGCGGAAATCCCGAAGGAATCGTCATGCGTGTGGTGAAGCAGTTCCTGGCCGTCGTCGCGGTCAGTCTCGTCGGGAGCCGGGCGGTCGTCGCGGCACAGGACAACGCCTGGCTCAGCCTGATCCTCGGCGTCGCGACAGCAGTGGCCGCGATCGGAGTGTACGGGTGGGTGGTGCGCCGCACCGAAGGTCGCGAGGTCATCGAGCTGGCCCGGCACGGCGCTGCGGCCCGGCTCAACCGCGGGGTGCTGATCGGGTTCGCCATGTTCGCGGCAGTCATCGTCAACATCGCCCTCATGGGCGGCTACCACGTGCACGGCATCGGGTCGGTGTCCGGCGCGGTCGGCATCTTCGGGCTCATGGCCGCCGCGGCGGTGACGGAGGAGCTGATGTTCCGCGGCCTGCTCTTCCGCCTGGTCGAGGAGTGGCTCGGTACGTGGCTCTCGCTGCTGCTCACCGGCGTACTGTTCGGCCTGATGCACCTGCTGAACCCGGACGCCAGCCTGTGGGGTGCGACAGCCATCGCGATCGAGGCCGGGTTCATGCTGGCGGCCTGCTACGCCGCGACCCGCAACCTGTGGGTGCCGATCGGTCTGCACTTCGGCTGGAACTTCGCCGCCGGCGGCATCTTCGGCGTGGTCGTGTCCGGCAACGGCGAGTCGGTGGGGCTGCTGGACGCCAGCACGTCGGGTTCGACGCTGCTCAGCGGCGGCGACTTCGGGCCGGAGGGCAGCCTCTACACGGTGGCGGCCGGGGCGGCGCTGACAGTGGTCTTCCTGTGGCTGGCGCACCGCCGCGGCCACATCGTGACGCGGCGCCGCCGCGCGGCCGAGGTCCCGGCGGAGAGCGTTACGGTCTCCTGATGATCACACGACGGATGCTCCCGGACTCGTGGCGGCGCTGGCCCGTCACGGTCCGGGATCTCCCGCTCGCGCTGGTGATCGCCCTCGCGTCCGTGACACCACCGCTGCGCGGCATCGGCACGCAGCTCGGCGACCTGCCCGCCCGGCCGTTCGACGCGCTGACCCTGGTAGTGATCGCGCTGGAATGTCTTCCGCTGGCGCTCCGCCGCAGCCGGCCGACGCTGTCCCTCGCCCTGGTCTCCCTCGGCTTCGCGATCGACCAGGTACGCGCGTACCACACCTTCGCGGGCGCCGCGCTCGCCGTCGCGCTGGTGAGCGCGGGCGCTCACCTGGACCGAGGCCGCCGTGCCACGGTGCTGGTCGGCTCCCTCGCGTACGTCGGACTAGCCGTCGCCCTCGACCGGCAGGGGTCGACCGAGGGGGTGACCGGCTTCGCCACGTTCTACCTGCTGCTGGCGCTCGCCTGGGGCACCGGGTCATGGCTGCGGCAGAACCGCGCCGCCGAGGCCGAGCGACGCCGGCACGTCGCCGAGACCGCCCGCGCCGCCGAACGTGCCCGCATCGCCGGTGAGCTGCACGACGTCGTGACCCACCACGTGACGGCGATGGTGGTGCAGGCCGAGGCGGCCCGCTACCTGACCGCCGCCCCCGACCGACTCGACACCGCCCTGACCGCCGTCACCGACACCGGCCGCCGCGCCATCGGAGACCTGCGGGTGCTGCTCGACGTGCTCAACCCCGACCACGGTACGGAGGCACGCGCCCCGTCCGTCGGCGAGCTGCACGCCCTGGTGGAGCAGACCCGGCAGGCCGGGCAGCCGGTGGAGTTCACGCAGGAGGGCAGCCCGGCGGAGGTGACCGGCGGCGCGGAGGTGGCCGCGTACCGGGTGGTGCAGGAGGCGCTGACGAACGCTCTCAAGTACGCCCACGGCCGTCCCACCGCTGTCCACGTACACCATGGAGACCGGGAGATCACGGTGGAGATCAGCACGGACGGCCCCGGCGCGCGCGCCGCCGGTCCGGGCGGAAGCGGACGCGGCCTCGCCGGGTTGCGCGAGCGCGTGACGGTGCTCGGCGGCGAGTTCGACGCGCAACGGCGGGCGGACGAGAGCTTCGTCGTCCGGGCGCGCATCCCCACCGGGAGCGCGTCGTGACCGCGCCGATCCGGGTGCTCGTCTGCGACGACCAGGCGCTGATCCGTACCGGATTCGCCACCATCATCGACGCGCAGCCGGACATGGAGGCGGTGGGTGAGTGCGGCGACGGCCGCGCCGCGGTCGACCTCGCCGGCCGCCTGCGGCCCGACGTGGTGGTGATGGACGTACGCATGCCGGTGCTCGACGGCATCAAGGCCACCCGCCTGCTGGCCGGCGCGGACGTCGCCCAGCCGGTCAAGGTGCTGATGGTGACGACGTTCAACCTCGACGAGTACGTCTACGAGGCGCTGCGCGCCGGCGCGAGCGGATTCCTGCTCAAGGACGCTCCACCTGCGCAACTGCTGCACGGCATCCGCACCGTCGCCTCCGGCGCCGCGCTGCTGGCGCCCGAGGTGACGCGGCAGCTCGTCGGCAGGTACGCCGCGCGCATCCGCCCGGCCGAGGGAGCACCTGCGGACGTGGGGCTGACGCCCCGTGAGCTGGAGGTGCTGCGGCTGATCGCCGACGGTCTGTCGAACAGCGAGATCGCGGCGCGGCTGGTGATCAGCCAGGAGACGGTCAAGACGTACGTGTCGCGGATTCTCACGAAGCTGGACTTGCGGGACCGGGTGCAGGCGGTGGTGTACGCGTACCGCACCGGGCTGGTCACCTGATTCGCGGGTCGCAGACGCGGTCAGCCCAGCTCAGTTGCCGATCACGGCCATGCCGAGCAGAGCCGCTGGTCTAGCCGCCAGGAACCGACACCCCGTCGTCGTCGAGAGGTGAGCCGTCCAGGGCGCTATCGGTCTCCGCGACGGTCAGACGCACGATCACGTCGCCGTCGGAGGTCGGAAAGCGGGTGAAACGCAACAGGACGAACCCCGAACGGTTGCTGCCCCGCACGCCGTTGCCGAGGGGCATCGTATGCACACCCTCGACGAGCCATTGATAGAGCGGCTGCGCGTCCGCGTCACGCCAGCCCTTCAAGCCGGCGTGGTGAACCGCCAGGGTCAGCTTCTCGGCCAGGTACTCGGGGTCACAGACGCTGGTGATCATCAGATCAAGTTCCGCGAACCGGTGAGCCGGCCCGAAGTGCCACAATGCCCGCACCTCGCGGACCCCCGGGGTCAGCGGCCGTCCGACGAACAACCAGTCGTACGCGTCCAGGAAGGGTGCGTGGCGCTTGAGCCAGATCTCCCTTTCCTGCTGCGGCACGATCCAGGGCAGAGGGATCTCGTTGAACTCGTCGGTCCACACCACTTCGGGAATCTCCCAGGCGTCGAGCCAGGTTCTGACGCGCTCCCGGTTGGCCAGGAACGCGGCTCGCAGTTCATCGTGCTGGCGGCGTTCGGTCATCGGATCACTCTCCGTAGTCCCAATCGAGGCCCCAGATGCGGACATTGCCCTGGTGGTCGCCGGTGACGACGGTGCCGAACGCGGCGTCGGCGCGTATCGCGTTGACCCGGACGTGGTGACCGTGCAGTGAGCGGATCCGGCGTCCGGCGCGCAGGTCCCAGACGTCGACGGTCTGCTCTCCCGGGTCTCCGGCCACCGCGAACCTCCCGTCGGGCGACACCACCACCTCCTCGACCCCGGAGAGGCGTCCATCCGGGTCGTCGAGGGCTCTCCCGTCGAACACCAGCTCTCCGCTCGCGGCGTCCCAGACGACGAAGCCCGTCTGCCCGGCGATGACGGCGAGCCGACGGGAGTCCGTGAAGGCCAACGCCGCCGACGAGCTGTGCTTGACCCGGTCGAGGTGGTACGACGGGCGCCTGTCACCCGGTCGCCACGCGGTCAGGCGGGTCATCTCGGCCAGCAGCAGCATCCCGGAGGCGAACCGGATCTCCGTGTGCGGGTCGACGTCCGCAAAGGTCTTCACGGGCTTTCCGGTGTCCATCGACCGGACCTCCACGGCGGCCGCGTCGGGGGTTCGCAGCTGCACGGCGATCGAGCGGGACGCCTCGTCGGCGGTGACGCCGACGATCGTGCCGGGTCCGGTGCGGACCGTCGCGACGCAGGCAGCCGCCTCAAGCGACCACACCGTCGCCAATCCATGGCCGAAGCCGACCGCCAACAGGTCGCCCGTGATGTCGAGCGTGGTGTTCCCGTCGTCGCGAGGCAGGGCGCCGGCCACCTTGAACCGCGGCTGGAACGTCCTGGTGTCATGGCAGGCGACCGATCCGTCCGAGTAGCCGATGATCACGTCCCGGCCGCCCCTGGCGAAGGACAGGCTGGTGGCGGGGTTCCGCCGCTCGATGACCCCGCCTGCCTTCTCCAGTGTCTCCAGGTCGAAGATCTCGACCTCGTCGATGTTGGCCGGGAAGGCGAACAAGCGGCCGGAGGCGCCGATGTCGAAGGTGCCATGGGCGAGCATGACGTCGGACAGCTCCTGCTCCAGCCAGATGCCGGTCAGTCCGGTGCGCCGCAGGTTCCGGCCCAGGGCCCCGGAGGCCCGGCGTAGCCGCGGGTGACGTTCGTGGCCGGGAACGGCACGCGCCTCGCGGATCGCGTCTGCCGCGCGCCGATCCTCTCCGGCCGCGATCATCGCCTCGACGCGTTCCATGACCTGGTCGAACGCCCGCTCGTCGCGCGCGAGGGCACCGACCGGCCGGGGCGGCGCGTACGACCAGGGTGCGAGGTGTCCGCGGAGCGGCATGGGGAGTCGGGAGAGCGAGGTCTGGCCACTGTAGCCGTGCGATTCGGCGATGACGGCGTAGCCGCAGTCCCCGCTGAACGCCGTCGCGTCGCGACGTGAACCCCGCGCCCAGTCCTTCGGGAAGGTGCGGACGCATCGGCGGATGGCGAGTTCGAGGACCTGAAGTTCGCCGGTCCCGGGGTCGAGCAGAGCCCAGCCGGCCCGGCCGGAGACGCCGAGCATGCGGTATCCGGTCAGCCAGGGGATCTCCCACCGTCGCGGTTCGTCCCAGACCCGCATGTCCACCATGGTCAGGGACTGGTAGCCGATCCTCAGGACGGTCGACCCGTCCGGCGCCAGGGCGATTTTCTGGCCGCCGCCGTCCATCTCGTCGGCGGGTATGTGCAGGCCCCGCATCCTGGTGTCCCGCAGGGGCCACCACTGCTCCACCCGGTGGTCGACGGCGGAGCCGGGACGGCCCAGTGAGGCGGAGACGCACACCTCGGCGTCCGGGCCGAGGATCACCCGGGTGACAGTGCCGTCGTGGGGCCGGATGCGGGCGACCGGCTCCCACGCATCGGTGCGGAAGACGAGGACGCGGCCGTCGGCCGTGCCCACAGCCGCGAAGCCACCCTCGGGGCTGAGCGCCACGGCTGTTCCTCCGTCCAGCCGGCCTTCGAGGTGGGCCGTGCCGTCGGCGAGTAGCCACCGCTCGACGCGGGAATCCTGGTAGCAGACGAGGACCCGCGCTCCGGCGTGGTCGATCGCGACGTCGACGGGAGCCGGGCCGGAGGCGGCGAGTTCCGCGACCACCCGGCCCGCGAAGGCGTCCCAGACCCGCACCCGCCCTGACCTCTCGGCCACCACCACGTGTGTCGCGTCGTGATCGCAGGCCATCGCGACGACCTGGCCGGACAACTGCCCGAACACCTCGAGCGTGCCCCGCGGCTCCAGCCGGGCACAGCGCTCCCGCGCGGCCGCGATCTCCGGCGAACCCGGATGCTTGCGGTCCGCCTCCGCCAGGTGCCGGGCCGCGAGGACGCCGTCGCCGCGTTCCATGTGCACCATCGCGGCCAGGTAGTCCGCCTCCCAGGAGTCGCCCGTGGCGCGCAGTTCCGACAGGAGGGTCTCGTCGGTGACCAGGCCGTCGGCCCATCTGACGAGCCCGTGGTTGTAGACCGCGCGGACGTTGTGCGGGTCGATCGCCTTGGCCCGCTCGAACATCTCGATCGCCCGGCGTTGGTCGCCGAGGTCCCACAGGGACAGCGCCTTGTTCGACAAGCCGTCGGCCTTGAGAGACGGCGACACCCGGTCGGGGTGCGGGTAGGGACCAGATGCGCAGTCCGCGTAGACGCTCAGCAGGACGGCCTCCGCCTCGGCGGTGTCGCCGATCCTCGACCGGGGGTCGCGCACCAGGCAGCCGGACAGGAGATCGCGCAGCGGCCGCGGGAGATCGCCGCGTAGCGACGCCAGCGCATCCGCACCGTCGTGTCCCCACTTCCAGAGCCGGCGCCCGTGCAGCAGCTCGATCACCGTCAGCGCCCAGGACCACATGTCGCTGGTCCGGCCGATCCTTCCGTCCGGATCGACCTGCTCCGGGGAGCAGTACTGCGGTGTGAATCCGCCGAGTGTCGCGTACGAGGTCTCGACGCCACCCTCTGCGCTGTGCGACACGGACGCTTTCGCCTTGGCCGTTCCGAAGTCGGTCACCCGTGCGGTCTCACCGTCGTACATGACGTTGGAGGGCTTGATGTCCTGATGCACCAGACCTGCCGCGTGCGCGTGGCCGATGCCGCGCAGCATCTGGATCGCGACGTCCAGGGCCCGCGGGAGGTCGCGGCACCGCCCGTCCCGCACCGCCGCTGTCAGGTCGCCGCCCGCGACCCATTCGGCGAACACCACCGGGTACGCCCCGACGCGCTGCACGTAGTTGCAGCCCACCACGTTCGGATGTGGATCGAGGTCGGTCCAGGCCTGCGCCTCTTGAGCGAGCAGATCGAGGATCCCGGGCGCCGAGGCAAGGTCGGGGCGCGGCGTCTTCACCGCCAGGTCGACGCCCCAGGCGAGGTGATGCGCACGGTAGACGAACCCCGTGCCGCCCGTCTCGACGACCTCCTCGATGCGGAACGTGTCGAGGACGGTCTCCCCGGCCGCCACCGGATGACCTTCCCCGCGTCCACGCCGAGGCCCTAGTCGACGAGCGCCACGTAGATCGGGCTGCCCAGCAGCGTGCCGTTCGGGCCCGGCTTCTCGGCCAGCCGCTTGGCGATGAACTCGACCCGTTGCGCCGGCCCCGGGAGCGCGGCCCCGATCTGCGCCAACGACTCGTGGAAACGCTCGTCGTCGAACTCGCCCGGGTCGGCTCGCAGTTCCTGGAGCTTGCGGAACAGATACGGCGGGACCGATCCGACCGGTTCGGCGTCACCGCCACCGACCACGTGCGACGCCGAGCCGCCGAGCACGATGACCTGGTCGTCGAGCGTCCCAGCGAAGACCACGATGCCGACGGTCGGGAAGACCTGCCAGCGCATCTCCAGGCAGGCCTGGACGTAGGGGCGCTCCTCGTCCGCGGCGCCGATCTGGTCGGCGTCCTGCAGGTGCCGGATGACCTTCTCCAGCTTGTCGAGGTCGTGGCGCTCGGGTAGCACCGCCTTGCGGCTGTAGCGGACGACCTTGAGGTCCACGGCGAGCTCGGTCTCGTGCTGCGCGGAGGAGGCGACCTGCGCCGCCAGGAGTCCGATCTTGAGATGCGACAGGTAGAGGTAGTACTTGAGGCTCAAGATGCACTCCGGTTACGGGGAGACGTCCGAAGCCCACCCTACGTGGCGCACGCTCACGCCGCTCGCCCTCGATCGATGATGATCGGTGTCCGTGCGTGACATCGCGCGCGATCCCGCGCAACACGGCCCGTCCTCAACGGGTTGAACCGCCCTGGGTTCTGTGGAGACCTTGATGTGAGCTGTCCTTAATCCGACAGTCATTCGTAATCGCTTGGCTTCAGCGAGTCACAATATCCACACTGGCGTATGGCCCGCTCGGACGGTATGCCAGATGTAAGCCGAAGCCGCCACTCGTCACCCCGGCCGCAGGTACGCGCGTCCGACGGCTTCCCTCCGTCACTGCAGCCCTTGCTGGCGCGGATCGCCGACCGGCGCGCCGCCCGCAGCGAGGCGACCCTGCAGTCCGACATCCGCCAGCTGCTGCTGGCTGGCGATTTCGGGCTCTCTGGCTACCACCTCAACGACATCGATCTCGAGGCCCCGGCCGGCGGTGGCCGGCGCATCGACATCGAGGTCGGCTACACCATCATCGAGGTCAAGCGAGGGCTCCAGACCGGTCGCCCACTCCGGGATGCTGAGCGCCAGCTCGCTGGCTACGTGTGGTCGCGGTGCATGGAGAGTGGCCAGAGGTACGTCGGCATCCTCACCGACGGCGCCACATGGCGGGCATATCAGCTGACCGGCGACGAGCTGACTCTCGTCGACACCCATACGGTCGCTGCCACCCGCCCCGACGGTCTGGCCCTCTTCTACTGGCTGGAAGGTGTGTTGGCGACGAGCCAGCGGGTCCGCCCGGCTCCCGCCGAGGTGGCTCGCCGCCTCGGCGCGCAGAGCACCTCCCACAAGCTGGATCGTGCCGCGCTCGCCGCGCTCTACGCCGAGCATGAACGGCTGCCGACCGTGGAGTTGAAGCGGAAGCTGTGGGCGGAGCTGCTCGACAGCGCCCTGGGCACCCAGTTCGTTGACGACCCGGACCTGTTCGTCGAGCACACCCTGCTGATGAACAGCGCATACATCATCGCGCACCTGGTCGTCGGCATCGACGCCCTGGAGTTGCAGCCGCAGGACCTCATCACTGGGCAACGGTTCGACCAGGCCCGCATCCTGGGCGTGGTCGAGCACGATTTCTTCGGGTGGACCACGGAGGTGCCCGGCGGTCGCGAGTTCATCCATGGGCTCACCCGGCGACTGGCCCGGTTCGACTGGCTGCGGGCCGACCACGACATCCTCAAGGTGCTCTACGAGTCGATGATCGGCCCGGAGACGCGCAAGCGGATGGGCGAGTACTACACCCCCGACTGGCTCGCCGAGCACCTCATCGACACCGTCGTCACCGATCCGCTGCGGCAACGTGTGCTGGATCCCGCCTGCGGCTCCGGCACCTTTCTCTTCCACGCGGTCCGCCGGTATCTCGCCGCTGCCGAGACGGCGGACGTGCCGCTCGATGCCGCGCTGACGCAACTCACCCAGCACGTGGTTGGCGTCGACCTGCACCCGGTCGCCGTGGCGCTCGCGCGCGTGACCTACCTGCTCGCCATCGGCCACCAGCGGCTGACCGACCAGCGAGGCGCCATCACCATCCCGGTCTATCTCGGCGACAGCATGCAGTGGCGGGAGCGCCGTGACCTCTTCACGGAGGAGCACGTACGAATCAGTGCCGGCTACAACGCCAGCGCGGTCGAGGAGTGGCTCCGCTTCCCCAAAACCCTGCTCGACGAGCCGAGCCGCTTCGACCAGATCGTCTCCGGACTCGCCGGCATCGCGGCAAAACCGCGAGACCCGAACAACCCGCCGTCGCTGGCGGCGTTCTTCCACCACCTGCAGATCAGGGCTGACGACCAGCCGATGATTCGCGGCACCTTCGAGGCGATGTGCCGACTGCACGACGAGGGCCGCGACCACATCTGGAGCTACTACCTGCGCAACCTGGCCCGGCCCGTCTGGTTTGCGATGGACGACAACCGGGTGGACATTCTCATCGGCAACCCGCCGTGGCTCTCGTACCGTCACATGCCTACCGGTATGCAGGCAATGTTCAAGAAGCTCTGCAGTGAACGCGGGCTGTGGCGTGGTAGTCAGTTCGCGACGCAGCAGGACCTCTCCAGCCTTTTTGTCGTCAGAACCATCCAGCAGTATCTCCGCGATGGTGGCGCGTTCGCCTTCGTCCTGCCCAACGCCGTGCTCGACCGCGAGCACTTCGAGGCCTTCCGCAGCGGGCGGTACACGGACGAGACCGAGCCGACAGACGTTGCCTTCACCGGCTCCTGGGACCTGCGCCGCCTGCGTCCCCATCCCTTTCCCCGGGGCGCCAGTGTCGTCTTCGGCAATAAGGCGGCCACCGGCAGCCCTCGCCGCCTTCCCTCGGTCACCGAGCAATGGACGGGGCGCCTCGGCACCGATGCCAGGAGATGGAAACAGGCGGCGCCGTCCATCAACCGGGAACTTGTCCCCCTGGGTGGGGCGTACCTCGCCGAGTCACCGTACAAGGCACACGTGCACAACGGTGCGACCATCTTTCCCAAGATCCTCTTTTTCGTCGAGGTAGATTCCGGCGGGCGGCTCGGCCTCGGCGTCGGCCGCCACGCCGTTCGCTCGGCCCGCAGCAACATGGAGAATCCTCCGTGGAAGGATCTGCCCGCTCTCGAAGGCGTCGTGGAGAGCGAGTTCATCCGCCCCGTGCTGCTCGGCGAGACGCTGCTGCCGTACCGGATCCTGCCCGCGAAGAAGGCGGTGCTTCCGCTCGACGGTTCCACCCTGATGACCGGGTCCGGCTCTCGACTCGACTACTACTTCGGTCTGGCCGAATGGTGGCGGAAGGCGGAAGCCACCTGGGAGGCGCATCGCAGCAGCGCGCGACTAACTCTGGGTGAGCAACTCAACTTCCGACGCAAGCTGACCGCGCAGCTTCCCGCGCCGCCCCTTCGGTTGGCCTACTCCGCCTCCGGGATGCACGTCGCCGCCGCCATCGTCGACGACCCGGCCGCGGTCATCGAGCATGCTCTCTACTACTGCACGATCGACAGCCGGGCGGAAGGTCACTATCTCAGCGCGATCCTGAACAGCCCGGCTCTTACCACGCTCGCCCGTCCGCTGATGTCATACAGCAAGGACGAACGGCATATCGACAAACACGTGTGGAAACTACCCATCCCCCGGTACGACGACGCAGACCGGACGCACCGACGCCTCGCCGAGCTCGGCCAGGACCAGTGTCAGTTCGTGGCTGGACTCGACCTTGAGGAGGGGCGAAGCTTCGTGACCCTGCGTCGACGCATCCGAGTCGCACTCGCAGGCCATTCGGCCACTGCAGAGATCGAAGCCACGGTCATGGAGATGCTCAGCTGATGGATGCTTCTGATCGCCGTCGAGCTGCGGGTCGACGGGATGGCCACGCACACTCGGGTAGTCCGTTCCGGCGCGACGCCGTACTCCAACAACAGGAACGCGCGAGGGCATCCGCCGGCAGCTCAGCGTCGAAGTGGATCCGATACCGCACTCTCTACCCCTCTCCGAGGTCCGCAGGTAACGCGTCACAGTGCTTGCCTCGGCAGCCCGCCGGGGAGTTGGCTGTCGGTATGGCCCGCATCGCGTACCACGACGTCGACGCCGAGGCGTTCGCCGCGACCCGGCACCTCACCGACGACGCTCTCACGGCCTGGCGTGCCGCCGTCGCCCGGCACCTCGCCCCGCGCGCGGGGATGCGCTTGCTCGACCTGGGCGCCGGCACTGGCGCCTGGGCACGCGCGTTCACCGACTGGTTCCCCGACGTCGAGGTGGTCGCCGTCGAGCCGTCGGCGGCGATGCGCGCCCGCTGCGCGTTCGCGCCGCTCGTGGCCGGCGACGCAGGGCACATCCCGCTGGCCGACGGGAGCCTCGACGGCGCATGGCTGTCCACGGTCATCCACCACGTACCCGATCTGGCCGCCGCGGCGCGCGAGCTGCGCCGGGTGCTGCGGCCGGGCGCCCCGGTGCTGATCCGGTCCGCGTTCGCCGGACGGCACGAGGCGATCACGCTGTTCGACTACTTCCCCGAGGCGGTCCGCGTGCTGGACACGTATCCCGGTGTCGCCGACGTCGCGTCCGCCTTCGCCGACGCCGGTTTCGGCGCCGCGACGGTCGAGCAGGTCCCGCAGGTCACCGCCTCCTCGCTGTGGGAGGCGGCGGCTGGCTTGCGACGGGAGGCGCACACGCCGCTTCAGCTCATCACCGATGCGGAGTACGCCGCCGGCGTCCAGCGGCTACGCGAGGCAGCACAGGCGGACACCGGGCCGGTGATCGACGCGCTGGACCTGCTGGTGCTGCGCTGATCCCGGTGTCAGGCCCACCCGAGGTTAGGGTGGGGCGATGGATCCTCGTCGGTGGACGGTTGTTGGAGCCCCGTCGAGCGCGGGCGCGCACACCCCGGGTGTCGAGCGCGCCCCGGCCGCCCTGCGCGCCGCCGGCCTGCTCGGCCTGCTGGGCGCCGACGTCGAGGACTCCGGTGACGTGCCGGGCTTCCGGTGGCGGCCCGATCCGGCGTACCCGAGGGGGCAGAACGCGGGCGCGGTGGCCGCCGTCGCGTCGGCGGTGGCCGACCGGGTCGCGGGCGCGCTGAGCCGGGACCGCGTGCCGCTGGTGCTCGGCGGCGACTGCACAGTGACTGTCGGCCTGGTCGCCGGGTGCGCGCGGGCCGGGATGTCGCCCGCGCTGGTGTACGTGGACGGCGGCCCGGATCTCTACACGCCGGTGACCCGCGCGAACGGCAATCTGGACGCGATGGGACTGGCGCACATGCTGGGCCTGCCGGGGACACTGCACGAGGTGGCGGGTGTCGGGCCGGTGACGCCGCTGCTGTCCCCGGAGCGGGTGGTGGTGTACGGGGACTCGCTGCCCCCTGGTGACCACGAGCGGGATCTGGTGGCGGAGCTGGGGCTGGCGTACGTGCCGGCCGATGAGGTGCACGCCGACGCGCGGGCGGCGGCGCGGCGGGCTCGGTCGGTGGCCGAGGGTGCGGGCGACGGGTTCGTGGTGCACTTCGACGTGGACGTGCTGAGTTTCGTGGACGCGCCGCTGGCGGACGTGCCGGAGCCGTTCGGGCTGAGCCTGGACGAGGCGGCGGCCACGCTGGCCGAGCTGGTGGCGAGCCCGCGGTTCGCCGGGCTGTCGGTCACCGAGATCAACCCGCACCATCTGCCGGACGACGAGGTGCTCCCCCGGTTCGTCCGCGCGCTGGCCGGGGCGCTGACGGCCGGTTAGGCGCCGGCGAGGTGCAGCGGCAGCACCTTCGCCGCGCTCACCGCCAGGTCGCGGTCGAGCACCTCGTCGCGGGGCACGAAGACCATTGCCTGTCCCTCGCCGAGGATCACATCCTCCTGCCGCGCCTGCGTGGTGCCGCGGAAGACGTACACGGTGACCGTGTGCGCAAAGCCGTTCTCGTGCGGGCGCGGACCGCTCCACAGCAGGTGCAGCTCCCCGGCGGTCAGCCCGGTCTCCTCCAGTAGCTCGCGGCGGGCGGCCTGCTCCGGTGTCTCGCCGGGTTCGATGCTGCCGCCGGGCAGGCTCCACTGGTACGGGGAGACCGGTGCGTTGCCGTCGCGGTGCTGCATGAGGATCGCGCCGGTCGGGTCGACGAGCAGGACGAGAGCGACGTCGTAGTTGGCCACGGCCCGAGCATGCCATGGGGCGCGGCCACGCATCTCCTCACTTTTGCTCGGATACGACGAAAGTCCTATCAGTAACGACGGAAGCTATAGACATATCGACATGTCTTTTGTAGCGTCGGCCCAGCCCCACCACCTGCCTGGCCTCGGAAGGGGTACGACGATGTGCTACGGACATGACGGGCACGCCGCGCTGGAGCAGTCGCTGGACCGGCGTGGACTGCTGCGCGGCTCCCTCGCCGCGCTCGCCGGCGTCGGCCTGGCCACCGGGCTGGGCGCGACTGCCGCGCAGGCCGGCGGCGGGCACCACCACGGCCGGCGTCCGGTGCCGAAGGAGATGATCAGCCTCCAGCTCTGGACGGTCCGTGACGCGCTCAACGGCTCCCCCGGCTACGACGCGACGCTGGCGCACCTGGCCCGCATCGGCTATCCACGGGTGGAGCTGGCGCTCGGCTACTTCGGGCGTACCGCGCGGGAGCTGCGCCGGTTCCTGGACCGCATCGGCATCAAGGCCAGCTCCAGCCACGACGGCATCGCCGCCGACGCCGCCGGGTTGGAGCAGAAGATCGCGAACGCCCGTACGCTGGGCCAGCGGTTCATGGTGGTGCCGTACCTGAACTCCGACCGCGAGGACGACTGGAAGCGCTGGGCGGAGCAGATGAACGTGGACGCCGCCGCGGCGCGCAAGGCGGGCCTGCGGTACGGCTACCACAACCACGCGCACGAGTTCACCATCGACTTCGGCAACGGCCGGCGGCCGTGGGACGTGCTGACCGAGGAACTCGACCCGCGCCTGGTGCACCTGGAGATCGACATCTACTGGGCGGTGACCGGCGGCATCAACTCCGGCGAGGGCGTCGCCGACCCGGAGGGCTTCACGCTCGACGTGATCCGCTCGGCTCCGCAGCGGGTCCTGCAGTACCACGTCAAGGACCGCGACCCGGCCACCGGCGACATGGCCGACCTGGGCACCGGGATGATCGACTTCGCCCGGATCTTCCGCGGGCACCAGGTGCTGGAGTACATCGTGGAGAACGACACGCCGGACGTGACGCCGCAGCAGACCGCCGAGGTCGGCTACCGCTACCTGCGCCGGCTGCGGTTCTGACGCGCCTGCGTGACCGCCGGGGCCGGCTCACCGCCGGGCCCGGCGGGCGCACGGACCGCCGTCGGACGTGACACGCTCGGCATCTGTCACGACCGAGGGGGTACGCGATGACCGACGAGCCGGACGACGTCCACTACGACCACCTCTACCGGGACACCGAGCGTCCGCCGTGGGAGATCGGCGGTCCGCAGCCGGCGCTCGCCGCGGTCCTCGACACCGGGGTACGCGGGCCGCGCGTGCTCGACGTCGGCTGCGGCACCGGGGAGTTGGCGCTCGCGCTGGCCCGCCGCGGCCTCGACGTGACGGGTGTCGACATCTCGCCGGTGGCGATCGGTCAGGCGCGGGCCCGGGCCGCCGAGGCGGGACTTCCGGTGCGCTTCGAGGTGTGCGACGCCACGGCGATCCCGGTGCCGCCGGCGCCGTACGACTCGGTGTTCGACTCCGGTCTGCTGCACTCGCTGGACCGGCGGGGCGCTGCCGTCCGCGACTATCTGGCGCTGCTGCCGCGCCTGACCGCGCCCGGCGGGGCGGTGTTCGTGCTGGCGGTGTCGCCGGAGGCGGGCCAGGGCTGGGGCCTGGACGCCGACGCCCTGCGCGCGGCGTTCCCGGAGCCGCTGTGGTCACACGTCACGGTGGAGCGGATCGACGTGCTGGCCCGCGTCGAGGGCGGGGACCTGCGGCTGGCCGGCAACCTGCTGCGCGCCACCCGCTCCCCCGCCGGCCCGTAGCGCGCCCGGTGGAACGCCCCGGGCCCGGATGACACACGTGGCGCTCTACCCGCCGTGACGCGGCGAGCGGCGTCAGCGACGCCAGTGCTGACGTGGGGCGTAGCCCTCGCGGCGCAGCCAGTGTTCGGTGTAGACGATCCGGTCGGCCTCGATCACGACGAGCGGGTCCTCGGGCGGCTCGGCCAGTGACCGGCCGCGCTCCGCGTGCTCGTTCTCCCAGCGGAACGCCGCCCAGTGGTGGGCCCGGTCGGGGTGCTCCGGGCCGAGCACCCGGGCGGTGCCGAACACCTGCGCGCCGCGGCTGCTGGCCAGCCCGACGAGCGGCGCGAAGACGCCGACCGACACGCGCGGGTCGGCGGCGATGTTGCGCATCTTCGGCGAGCGCGGGGCGGCGGTGAACATCAGCGTGAAGTCCAGCGGGTAGTAGCGCACCGACGTGGCCAGCGGGCCGTCCGGCCCGGCGGTCGCGAGCACGCACATGTTCTGCGACGACAGCAGGTTGAGGATGCGTTCCTCCAGGCGGTCCCGGTCCAGCTTCCTCGTCGGCGCCGGCCCGGTCAGCCAGGGATTCGTCAACGGCACGTGGCGTCCTCGATCATGGCGGCACCCTACCGGCCGGGCTCAGGAGCGGGCCGGCGCGGTGCTGGCCCGCAGCACCACCTCTGCGGGCAGGCGGGTGATCCGCCGGCGGCGGCCCGGGTTCTCGGTGAGCGCCAGCTCCATCGCCTTCTCGCCGAGCTGCCGCAGCGGCAGCGCCACGGTGGTCAGCGGCGGGGTGAGGTCGCGGACGATCGGGATGTCGTCGAAGCCGGCCACCGAGACGTCGCCGGGCACCGACAGCCCGTGGTCGCGCAGCGCCGCGTACGCGCCGACGGCCATCACGTCGGTGAGCGCGAACACGCAGGTGGCGTCGAGCCCACGGCCGAGCAGCTCGGTCATCGCCTGGTAGCCGCCGTCGCGGGTGAACTCCGCCTCGGCCACTGCGGCCGGGGCCAGCGTCACGCCGGCGGCGGCCAGCTCGTCGCGGAACCCGCCGAACCGGTCGGCGACGGTGGTCAGCTCGGACGGGCCGGAGAGCACCGCGAAGCGGCGGTGGCCGAGGCCGAGCAGCGCGCGGGCCAGCTCGGCGGCCCCGGCCCGGTTCTCCGGCAGGACGCTGTCGACCTTCAGGGTGCGGTGCCGGCTGACCACGGCGACCCGGCCGCCGCCGTCGAGGTAGGGCGTCAGCTCGGCGGCCAGGGCGCGGTCCCAACGCGGATCCTCGAAGCCGGAGCCGATGAGCAGGATGGCCGGGGCGCGTTCGGCGCGCAGCATCGACACGTACGCGATCTCGCGTTCCGGGTCACGGAACGTGCTGGCGAGCATGACCAGCAGGTCGTTGTCGGCGGCGACCCGCATGACGCCACCGGCGACGGCGGCGAAGTAGGGGTCGGTGACGTCGTGGCAGATCACCCCGACGCTGCGGTGCGACGCGCCGGCCAGCGCGCGGGCGTGGGCGTTCGGGGTGTACGCGAGCCGCGCGGCGGCGGCCAGCACGCGGTCGTGCAGGTGCGGGGTGACCCGTCGCCCGTTGAGCGCCCGGGAGGCGGTGGCCAGGGACACGTCGGCCGCTCTGGCCACGTCTTCCAGCGTCACGTGCGGCATCGATGAGTCTCCCTGCGGAACGTCTTGACCCGGTGTTCCGGCGTGGCTACGGTAACACCCTGAAAGCGCTTACTGAAAGCGCATTCACCGCTGGGAGGGGCACAGTGGAGCGCACATCCGTCGGGATCATCCTCAACGGCGTCACCGGGCGGATGGGCTACCGTCAGCATCTCGTTCGGTCCCTGCTCGCCATCCGCGAACAGGGCGGCGTGCCCGCGCGGGACGGCAGCCGCATCTGGCCCGAGTTGACACTCGTGGGCCGCGACGAGAACCGCCTGGCCGCGATCGCGCAACGGCACGGGCTGTCGGCGTACACATGCGACCTGGACGCGGCGCTCGCCGACGACGCCAACCAGATCTACTTCGACGCCCAGGTGACCGCCGCGCGGGAGAAGGCGATCCGGGCCGCGATCGAGGCCGGCAAACACGTCTACACCGAGAAGCCGCTCGCCGAGGACTTCCTCGCCTCGCTGGAACTGGCCCGGCTCGCCGCCGCCAAGGGGGTACGCAACGGCGTCGTGCAGGACAAACTGTTCCTGCCCGGCCTGCGCAAGCTCAAGCGGCTGGTCGACGGCGGCTTCTTCGGCCGGATCCTGTCTGTGCGCGGCGAGTTCGGCTACTGGGTGTTCGAGGGCGACTGGCAGCACGCGCAGCGTCCGAGCTGGAACTACCGCGCCGAGGACGGCGGCGGCATCACGCTCGACATGTTCCCGCACTGGCACTACGTGCTGGAACAGATCATCGCCCCGGTCACCGCCGTCACCGCTGTCACCGCCACGCACATCCCCGAGCGCGTCGACGAGAACGGCGCCCGCTACCGTGCCACCGCCGACGACGCCGCGTACGGCATCTTCGAACTGGCCGGCGGCGTCGTCGCGCAGATCAACTCCTCCTGGGCGGTCCGCGTACACCGGGACGAACTCGTCGAGTTCCAGGTCGACGGCACGCACGGCAGCGCGGTCGCCGGGCTGCGCGACTGCCGCATCCAGCACCGGGGCGCCACCCCGATGCCGGTGTGGAACCCCGACCTGCCGGTCACCGAGCCGTTCCGCGACCAGTGGCAGATCGTGCCGGACAACGGCGAGCACGACAACGCGTTCAAGGTGCAGTGGGAGGCGTTCCTGCGCCACGTCGTCGACGACGAGCCGTTCCCGTGGGACTTCCTCGCAGGGGCCCGGGGCGTGCAGCTGGCCGAGGCCGGGCTGCGCTCGGCCCGCGAGGGGCGGCGGGTGACGATCGAGGAGATCCCCCGGTGAGCACGCGGATCACGCTGCCGGCGCCGGGCGGCGGCACCAAGAAGCTGACACTTCGGGAACCGCCCGCCTGGCAGCGGCCGGCCGCACCGCCGGCCAGCCGGATCGCGTACGCGGCCGCGCACGTCGTCGCCGACCCGTACGCCGACAACTCCCCCGGCCGCCCGGCGGGCCTGGACTGGGACGCGACGCTCGCAGTGCGGCGCGACCTGTGGTCGTGGGGGCTCGGCGTGGCGGAGGCGATGGACACCGCGCAGCGCGGGATGGGGCTGGACTGGGCGGCCACCCGCGAGCTGATCCGGCGCAGCGCCGCCGAGGCCGCCTCCTGCGGCGGACGCATCGTCGCCGGGGTGGGCACCGACCAGCTCACCGGCGTGCCGGGCACGCTCGACGAGGTCGTCGCCGCGTACGCCGAGCAGCTCGCGGTCGTGCAGGAGTACGGCGCCACGCCGGTGCTGATGGCCAGCCGGCACCTCGCCGCGCTCGCCACCGGCCCGGAGGACTACCTGCGCGTCTACGACAAGGTGCTGCGGGAGGCCGGCGCGCCGGTGGTGCTGCACTGGCTCGGCGACATGTTCGACCCGGCGCTGTCCGGCTACTGGGGTTCGACCGACCTGGACGAGGCCACCGCGACGTTCGCCGCGCTGGTGCACGCCCACGCCGACCTGGTCGACGGCGTGAAGGTGTCGCTGCTCGACGCCGGCCGGGAGGTGCGGCTGCGGGAACTGCTGCCGCCGACGGTGAAGGTCTACACCGGCGACGACTACCACTACCCGGAGCTGATCGAGGGCGACGGGAAGCGGTTCAGCCACGCGCTGCTCGGCGCGTTCGCGGCGATCGCCCCGGCCGCGTCGGCCGCGCTGAGCCGGCTCGACGCGGACGACAGGGCCGGGTTCCGGGCGATCCTCGACCCGACGGTGCCGCTGTCCCGGCACCTGTTCGGCCCGCCGACGCCCTACTACAAGACCGGCATCGCGTTCCTGTCCTGGCTCAACGGGCGGCAGCCCGGCTTCACCATGGTCGGCGGCCTGCACGGCGGGCGCGGCGTCCCGCACCTGGTCGAGGCGTTCCGGCTGGCCGACGCCGCCGGGCTGCTGCTCGACCCCGGCCTGGCGGCACGGCGGATGCGCGCGTACCTGGACGTCGCGGGCGTGCCCGGATGACCGTCGACCCACGGCTGGCGCGGCTGTCGCTCAACCAGCGCACCACGCAGCGCTGGTCGGTGGCGCAGGCGGTCGACGGCTGTGTGCGCGCCGGCATCCCGGCGATCGGGCTGTGGCGCGAGCCGGTGGCCGAGATCGGCGTACCGGCCGCGGCGCGGCTCGTCACCGACGCCGGGCTGCGGGTGTCGTCGCTGTGCCGGGGCGGGTTCCTCACCGCCGCCGACGACGCCGGACGGGCCGCGGCCCTCGCGGACAACCGCCGTGCGATCGACGAGGCCGCCGCGCTGAGCGCCGCCTGCCTGGTGCTCGTCGTCGGCGGCCTGCCGCCCGGCTCCCGCGACCTGCGCGGCGCGCGGCAGCGGGTCGCCGACGCGCTGGCCGAGCTGGCGCCGTACGCGGGCGAGCGCGGGGTACGCCTCGCGCTGGAGCCGCTGCACCCGATGTACTGCGCCGACCGGGCGGTGCTGTCCACGCTCGGGCAGGCGCTCGACCTGGCCGAGGCGTTCCCGGCCGAGCAGGTCGGCGTCGTGGTGGACACGTTCCACGTCTGGTGGGATCCGGACGTGTGGCGGCAGATCGTCCGCGCCGGGACGCGGATCGCGAGTTTCCAGATCTGCGACTTCCTCACCCCGCTCCCGGCCGACGTGCTGCTGGGGCGCGGCATGATGGGCGACGGGCACATCGACTTCCCGCCGCTGCGCCGCGCGGTGCAGGCCGCCGGATACACCGGCGACGTCGAGGTGGAGATCTTCAACGCCGAGGTGTGGGCCACCGACCCGGACCGGGTCCTCGCCACCATGATCGCCCGGTATGTGGATCTGGTGCTCACCGACTGACCGGGCGTGACGAGTCCGGCCTGTCGGATAAATCAGGTGGCCGGTCCCCCGACCCGGGGGCAGGATCGGGATCATGGCATCCCCGCACCTCACCACTCCGATCACTCCCGACCTGCTGCGCGGCGCGCTCGACCTGGAACAGACCGCCGACGGGGTGCTGCCGCACCGGCTGCCCGCGTGGGCCCGGGCGCAGAACATCGACCCGCAGCTGATGACGGCGGAGGCGATGCCCTCGGGCGTACGGCTGGTGTTCCGCACCCGCGCCACCACAGTCGAGCTTGACGTGCTGCCCATGAAGATGGTCTACCGGGGCACCGGGCCACGTCCGGACGGCCGCTACGACCTGGTTGTCGACGGTCGCCTCGCCGGGCAGGCCACCGCCGGTGGCGGCAAGGTGCTCACCATCGACCTGGCCACCGGCACGTCCGGCATCGAGCCGGGGCCGGTCGGCACGGTGCGCTTCACCGACCTGCCCGCCACCGACAAGGAGGTGGTGATCTGGCTGCCGCAGCGGGAGATCACCGAGCTGGTGGCGCTGCGCACGGACGCGCCGGTCGAGCCGGCCGACACGGGTGGCCGCCGGGTGTGGCTGCACCACGGCAGCTCGATCAGCCACGGCTCGGACGCGGAGAGCCCCACCGGCACCTGGCCGGCGGTGGCCGCCACGCTGGCCGGCGTGGAGCTGGTCAACCTCGGGTTCAGCGGCAGCGCGCTGCTCGACCCGTTCACCGCCCGGGCGATGCGCGACACCCCGGCCGACCTGATCAGCGTCAAGATCGGCATCAACGTGGTGAACAGCGACCTGATGCGGCTGCGCGCGTTCGGCCCGGCCGTGCACGGCTTCCTGGACACCATCCGGGAGGGGCATCCGCGGACCCCGCTGCTTGTCGTGTCGTCAATTCTGTGCCCGATCCAGGAGGACACGCCCGGCCCGGGCGCCGTCGAGTTCGTCGACGGCAGGGTGCGGTTCCGGGCCACCGGCGACCCGGCCGACGTGGCGTCCGGCCGGCTCACGCTGCGCGTCATCCGCGCCGAGCTGGCCCGGATCGTGGCGTCCCGGGCCGACGCCGACCCGAACCTGCACTACCTCGACGGGCTGGAGCTGTACGGCGAGGCCGACTACGCCGAGCTGCCGCTGCCCGACGAGCTGCACCCCGACCCGGCCACCGACCGGCGCATCGGCGAACGGTTCGCCGCACTGGCGTTCGGACCGAAGGGACCGTTCGCCGCAGCGGAGTGACGGACACCCACACACGGCGCGGTGTGACCCAGGTCACGCCGCGCCGTGATCCGTCGGAGGGGCCGTGGACGACCATCTAGGCGTGGGAGGAAGCAAACAGGACGAGGAGCGGCTGCTGCGGCGGGTCGCGCGGGCCGATCTGGACGCGTTCGACGAGCTGTACCGGCGTACGTCGCCGTGGCTCGCGATCCGGCTGCGACGACGCTGCGCGGACGACGGCATCGTCGCCGAGGTCCTCCAGGACACGTACCTCACCGTGTGGCGGGCCGCCGGCTCGTTCTCCGGCATCCGGCGCTCCGGTGGGTCGGACGCGCCGGGCGGCTCGGCAGCCGGCTGGATCTGGACCATCGCGGCCCGGCGTCTGGTCGACGCGCTGCGCCGCCGCGCCCGCGTCCAGGAGGTGCCCACCGACGTGCTGCCGGTACGCAGCGCGCCCGCCGCCGAGGACGAGGCGCTCGCCGGGTCGATGAGCCTGGAACTGGGCGCCGCCCTGGACGCGCTGGCCCCGGAACTGCGGGCGGTGCTGGCCGCGATGGTCCTGGACGGGCTGACGGTCCGGGAGACCTCGGTCCTGCTGGGGGTGCCGGAGGGCACCGTGAAGAGCCGGGCGCGGCGTGCCCGCAACGCGCTACGGGAGGCGCTGGCATGACCGCTCACGTACCACAGTCGGCCCTGGCGGCGTACGCCGCGGGCAGCCCTGACGACGCCGCCACCTGGACGGTCGAGGTGCACCTGGAGGGCTGCGCCGAGTGCCGTCACCGGCTCGGCGAGCTGGCCGCCCCGCCGCTGCGGACGCTGCTCGGCGACGCCCGGGAGGCGATCCTGGAACAGGCCCGCACCGGGCCACGACCGACGCCCCGGCGACCGCTGCGGCGGTGGTGGCTGCGCTGGACCGACTGGTCGCTGCTGGCCTGGGCCGCCCTGACGGGCACCGCGATCCTCGCCGCGGTGCTGCTGGACCGCAACTACCCGGACCGCCCCTCGGCGGTGCTGCTGCTGGCCCCTGTCGCGCCGCTGGCCGGGCTCGCGGTGGCCTGGTCCCACCGGGCCAACCCGGCCTGGGAGGTGGTCGCCGGCACCGCCCGCGCCGGACTGGAACTGCTGCTGCGCCGTACCCTCGCGGTTCTGCTCCTGGTGGCGCCAGTGCTGGCGGTGGCCGGGCTGGCGGTCGGCCGCAACCCCGTGCTGTGGCTGCTGCCGTGCCTGACGTTCGTCGCGGCGACGCTGCTGCTCGGCAGCCGCGTCGGCGTGCCGCTGGCGGCCGCCGTGCTGGGCGGCGGCTGGCTCGCGGCGGTCGCCGCGTTGTCGTTCGCCGGCGGGCCCGACCTGGCCCGCGCGGCCGCCGCGACCGAGGCCCTGATCCGGCCCGCGACCATGCCCGTCTGGGCGACGGCCGCCGTCGTGCTCACAGTGCTGTCCGTTCTGCGCGCCGACCACCTGCGACGACCCGGCTGGCGCTGACTCCGCACCCCATGAAACGACCACACGGCGCCCGCCCGGCGCCGCGACCGACAGTGCCCGAGAAGGAGACGACATTGGTACGCGCAGTGAGCGCCGACGAGGTGGCGCCGACCCGGCACGCCTGGCGGATCGAGGCGGTGGGACTGTCGGTGAAGGCCGGACGACACCTGGCCGTCGACAACCTGGGCCTGACGCTCGGCGCCGGCGTGCACGGGCTGCTCGGCCCGAACGGCGCCGGCAAGAGCACGCTGATGCGCGCGCTGGCCACTGTGGTCAAGCCGCACGGCGGCGTGCTGCGGCTGCTCGGCGCGGACGCCACCGCCAGCCGGGAGCTGCGGCCGGTGCGCCGCCGGCTCGGCTACCTGCCGCAGCAGTTCGGCTACTACCCGCGGTTCACCGTCCGGGAGTACGTCGAGTACGTGGCCTGGCTGCGGGAGATGCCGGCCTCGGCGGTGCCGGCCGCGGCCCAGCGGGCAATCGACCGGGTACGCCTCACCGACCGGGCCGACGCCAAGCTCAAGTCGCTGTCCGGCGGGATGCTGCGCCGCGCCGGCATCGCGCAGGCGATCGTCAACGAGCCGGACCTGCTGCTGCTCGACGAGCCGACTGTCGGCCTGGACCCGGAGCAGCGGGTCGAGTTCCGTGAGCTGATCCGCGAACTCGGCACGGACGCCTGCGTGCTGGTCTCCACCCACCTGGTGGAGGACGTGGTGGCGGCCTGCTCCGACGTCATCCTGATGGACCACGGCGCCCGCGTCTTCCAGGGTCTGCCCGCCGACCTGATCCGCCACGGCGAGACCGGCGGCGTCGGCGACAGCGCCGCCGAGCGCGGCTACTCGTACCTCCTCCAGCAGCACCGGGGCGCCTGATGATCCGACAGGTACGCGTCGAACTGCGCCGCTCGAACGCCCCGGCCGTGGCGGTGCTGCTCCTCGCCATCGGGATCCTCGGCGTCGCGAGCATGTACAGCTTCTGGCAGGGACAGTGGCTGCGGTTGGGCTACGTGCACTCCTCCGCCATGTTCTTCCTGATGCCACTGGCGCTGGCCGGCGGCGCGGTACTCGGTCGCCGGGACCGGCGTACCCGCGCCGACGAGCTGATGAACAGCACCGGCCGGCCCCGCTGGCAACGCGCGCTGCCCGCGATGACCGCGCTCGGCGTCGCCGTCGCGGCCGCGCACCTGCTCGTGCTCGCCGGCGGCGCGGCGCTGGTCGCCACCGGTGGCGCCTACCTCGGCGTACGCGGGCTCGCCGGGCCCCTGGTCGACGTGCTGGTGCTCGTCGGCGCGGCCTGGTGCGGCACGGCCGTTGGCCGCCTGTGGTCCTCGCCGCTGCTGCCCCCGCTGCTGGCCGCCGCCGCGCTGGTGGCGCAGGAGGGCACGTCCCTGATCGCGGGCGTCGACAGCACGCTGTCGAGTCCGTCGCTCATGATCAACTGGCCGCCGGACACGCCCTGGGAGACGCTGTCGGACCGGCTGCTGCTCAGCCGGCTGGCGCTGGGGGCCGGGCTGGTGCTCGCCGGGCTGCTGTTGGCGGCGGGCGGGTCGTGGCTGACCCGGGCCGGCGCGTTCGCGAGCCTCGCCGGCGGCGTGGCGGGTCTCGTGCTGATCGGCGTGCCCGGCCCGGCCGGAATCTGGCAGCTCGACGCGGGAGCGCGCCGCTACGTCTGCGCCGACGGCACGCCGCAGGTGTGCGTCACCGCCGTCAACGCGCACCTGTTGCCCGAGGTCACCACCGAGGCCCGCCGGGGACTGCGCGCGCTGGCGAAGCTGCCGAACGCGCCGACCCGCGCGGTGGAACTGCGGCTGGACACCATCGGCAGCAACGACAGCGAGCAGTGGCACCGGCCCAAGCCGGCACCGGGCACCGTGCAGTTCCTCCTGGAGGTCGACCCGGACACCGGCCGGGCCGCCGACGTGGCCGAGCGCATCGCCCTGGGCGGCGGCACCATGTGGTCCGGCTGCGGGCGCAGCGGCGACGACATCGCCCCGGCGATCGCCGCGGCCTGGCTGCTGGACGCCGAGACGGTACGGCTCTGGGACTCCTGGACCGGATACCGGTACGCCGACGAGCAGCAGGACGAGATCCGGGCCGGGGTGCGGCAACTGCGCGCGCTGCCCGAGCCGGAGCAACTGCGGCGGGTCACCGCGCTGCGGGACGCGGCCGCGCGCTGCGAGCCGGACCTGATGCCGGCGCTCACCGGACGGGCCGCGCCGTGACCCGCTGGCTGCCGCTGTACGTGCGGTCCCGCCGGCTGCCCGCCGCCCTGGCCGGATCCGCGGTCGCCGTCGCCGTGATGGCCGTCTCCTGGGCCGCCTTCACCGACCGGCCCGAGGTGCCGGCCGGCCTCGCCGTGCTCACCACCGCGCTGGCGGTCGCGCCGCTCGGGCCGACGCTCGCCGGCACCGACCCGGCGCTGGAGCGGACCGCCGCGTGGCAGTGGGCGCCGCGCCGGGCCGGGCACCTGCTCGCGTACGGCGTGGTGGTGGTCGGGCTGCTGGCCGCCGCCCGCGCCCTCGGCGCCGACTTCGGGCCGCTGTCCGTGCTGGCCCGCAACACGGCCGGGCTGATCGGGCTGGTCGGACTCGGCGCCGCGCTCGCCGGCGCGCGGGCCGCCTGGCAGGTGCCCACCGCCTGGGCCGCGCTGGGGGCGTTCCTGGCCGCGCCGGGCGGACCGCAATGGCGGCAGGTCGCGTTGTGGATGGCGCAGGAGCCGGGCAACCGGATCGCCGCGGTCACCGCCACGACGTTCCTTCTCGGCGGCGTCGTCGCGTACGCGCTGCGGGTGGGCCCGCAGGTCGCGGCGGCCGAGGCGGCGCTGGAACAGTGACGTGCCGGGCCTCGTCGCGCGTCCACCGCGCGGCGAGGCCCGGCCGACGTCAGGCCAGCGGCACCCAGGCCAGGGTGGTCATGCCGGACAGGGCGGTCGCCTTGAGCCCGGCTTCGGAGACCGTCCAGAGCACACCGTCGATCATCAGCGAACGGCGGATCGCCACCCACTCGCCGCCGTCGGCCACGCTCCCCGGATGGTCCACCGCGCCGGCCACCGTGAAGCCCTTGTCGCCGAGCCGCAACGCCAGCACACCACCGGACGGCGGGCGCTTCGTGCCGTCGGGCCGATCGGTGTCCACGCCCGGCTGCCGTACCGGGATCACCATCAGCCGCTCGGGCGGCCAGTAGAGGAACGCGTGCGGGTCGTGCTCCGCCTCGGACCAGCCGCCGGCGACGTGGTGCTGGGCGATCCGCGCCGGCCGGGCCGGGTCGGCGACGTCGAACAACGACACCTGGGTGCCCGTCACCCGCCCTCGGTCGGTCGCGTCCTGCCCGACCCCGATCAGCCGGCCGTCGCCGGCCGGATGCAGGTACGCCGAATACCCGTTGATCTTCAGTTCGCCGGTGACCCGGGGCTTGGCCGGGTCCCGCAGGTCCACGCCGTACAGCGGGTCGGTCTCCCGGAACGTCACCACGTACCCGGTGCCGCCGATGAACCGGACCGCGTAGATCCGCTCGCCCTTGCCGAGGCCGGTGACCGCGCCGACCCGCTTGAGCGTGGGACCGTCGGCGCGCAGCACGTACACGCCGGACTGCGAGGCGTTCCCCCGGCCCCACCTGTCGCCGATGGTGGTGGCGACCCGCAGGTGACCGTCCCACTCGGACAGCGCGTACTGGTTGATCAGCCAGCCGGGCACTGATCCGGCGGCGACGTAGCGCGGCGTGCCCGCAGCGGTGTCGAACTGGTAGATCTCGGTGCCGTCGTCGCGCGCCGCCGGTGACGGAGCGCGCCACGCCCGCCAGCGCTGGTCGTTGGCGATGTAGAGGCGTTGACCGTTGCTGTACACGGTGTCGCCGTCCGCGAACACGGTGACCGGGTCACCGGCACCGAGCGCGGGCGCGGCCAGGTCGAAACTGAGCACGGTGAGCATCGAGGCGGCGGAGAAGCCGGCCGGCCGGCTGACCCGGTCGCAGCCGACCCGACCGCTGCCGACCGTGCGGACGCTGTCGCGGACCTCGTACCGGGGCAGCCAGTCGTCGAGCGTGGCCTTGTCGACGACCGCGCGGTTCGCGGCGGTCCGCTGCGCGTCGGTACGCTTTCCCGAAGGCTGCGGAAATTCGAGCCGGTGACCGGAACTGATCACGATGCGGGCGGTCGCGCCGACCTGCCGGGCGTCGACCATCCGGCCGTCGATCCAGTACTCGCCGACGACGCGCGGCGCTGCGGCGAGGTCGACCAGGACCAGCCGGGCCTGCCCGACCATGCCGGGTGCGGGACGCCGACCAGGCACCGCGGACTTGGGGACCGTTCCGGCGCGCAGCAGCACGAGCGCGCGGTCCCCGTGCAGCAGCAGGTTGCCCTCCTGACCGGAGAACCGCTCGGCGGCCGGGTCGAGCGCCAGCCGGGCGGTCTGCCGGCGGGTCACCGGGTCGACGACCGACAGCACGCCCCGGCCGTACGTGACGATGCGCCGGCCGTCGGTCTTGACCAGGTCCGGTTCGTCCACGCCCGCCTCGTGCACGTTCGTGCCGGAGAAGTCCGGCGTGGACGCCGGCCCGGCCGCTTTCGCGGCGCCGCCGTCGACCCCGGACTCCGCGCTGAACCGGAGCATGTCGTGGTTCGGCCCGAGACCCCACGGTCCCACCGCGGCCCGCGCGGCCGCCCGGATCTGCCGCAGCGCCTCGTCGCAGGAGTCGAAGGCGACGAGCCGTAATCCACCGGCCGGAACGGGCCGGCCGGTGGGCGGCTGATCGGCCGGCGGTGACGCGGTGCAGCCACCGAGGGCCAGCGCGGCGGCCATCGTCCATCCGATCGTCCGGGATCTGCGACACGTCATGGACCGTCAGACGCGGCCGCGGCGAGCACGGTTCCCGGCCGCATGCGCTCAGCCGCCGGCCATCGCGCCGAGCACGATGAACGGCTCCTTGCCTGTGACGACCTCCTCGGGCAGCGGATCGTCCGGCGACTCGTTCGACAGGTCCAGCTCGCAGGCGTAGAAGCGGACGAACGGCCGGCGCTTCCCGCTGTGCCGGTCGCGGATCGTGCCGAGCAGCATCGGGTACGCCGCCTCCAGCGCGTCGAGCACCTCCCGCTGGGTGGGCGGCCCGGCCACCTCGACGCGTACCTCGCCGGTGACGTGCGCCAGGTTCTTCAGGTGCGCCGGTAACACCACCCGGATCACGGCAGCACCTGGACCTCGACCGAGAGCACTCCCGGCAGGTCACGCACGATCGGCGCCCAGGTGTCGCCGCCGTCGGCCGAGTGGTAGACCTGACCGCCGGTGGTGCCGAAGTAGATTCCGCAGGGGTCGAGCGTGTCGACGGCCATCGCGTCGCGCAGCACGTTGACGTAGCAGTGCGACTGCGGCAGCCCTTCGGTCAGCGGCTCCCAGTGCTCACCGCCGGTGCGGCTGCGGTAGACGCGCAGCTTGCCCTCCGGCGGGTAGTGCAGCGAGTCGCTGGTGATCGGCACCACGTAGACCGTCTCCGGCTCGTGCGCGTGCACCGCGATCGGGAACCCGAAGTCCGTCGGCAGGTCGCCGCTGATCTCCCGCCAGTTGCCGCCGGCGTCGTCGGTGCGCATGACGTCCCAGTGCTTCTGCATGAACAGCGTGTCCGGCCGGGACGGGTGCTGGGCGAGGCGGTGCACGCAGTGCCCGACCTCGGAGTCGGTGTCGGGGATCTCGCCGGAACGCAGTCCCTTGTTGATCGGCAGCCAGCTCGCGCCGCCGTCGTCGCTGCGGAACGCGCCGGCCGCCGAGATCGCGACGTAGATCCGGTCCCGGTCGGCCGGGTCGAGGATGATCGTGTGCAGGCACATCCCGCCCGCGCCGGGCTGCCAGGACGGGCCGGTCGGATGCTGCCGCAGGGCGGTCAGCTCGGACCACTTCTGGCCGCCGTCGGTGGACAGGTAGAGGGCGGCGTCCTCACCGCCCGCGTACACGGTGTCCGGGTCGTGGCGGGACGGCTCCAGGTGCCAGATCCGCTTGAACTCCCACGGGCGCGGGGTGCCGTCGTACCAGAGGTGCTGCCCCACCTCGCCGCTGTAGGCGAAGTCGTTGCCGACTGTCGTCCAGTTCCGGCCGCCGTCGTCCGAGCGCTGGATCAGCTGCCCGAACCAGCCGCCGGACTGGGACGCGTAGAGCCGGTCCGGTTCGACAGGTGAACCTGTGAGGTGGTAGATCTCCCATCCGCCGAAGTGCGGTCCGTCGACCGTCCAGTCGTCGCGCTTGCCGTCCGACGTCAGAATGAACGCGCCCTTGCGCGTGCCGACAAGTACCCGTACGCCGCTCATGTCTCGTCCTCCATCCAGGTGTCTTCCCTGCACTGACCGCGCGCCCTGCCGAAACTCATCGTCGTGGTACTCCCCGGCTGTGACATTTCTCCGCCGCACGCGCGAGGGCCCGCGCGCCACGCCGGAGCGGCGGGATTGTCGGGGGCCGCGGCTAGCCTGCGGGCATGACCGGCCCCGGAGACGTTCCGCCCGAGCACCTCGACCACCTGCGCCCGGTCTGCCTCGGCCTGCCGGACGCCTACGAGGAGCCGGCCTGGGTGGGCGTGCGGTGGCGTGTCCGCGGCCGGACGTTCGCCCACGTGCTCACCGTCGACCCCGGCCACCAGGCCGCGTACGCGCGGGCCGCGGCGACCGACGAACCGGTCTGTGTGATGACGTTCCGCTCCCCCGGCGACGAGATCGCCGGGCTGCTCGCGGCCGGGCCGCACTTCTTCAAGCCGGACTGGGCCGCCGACGTGGTCGGCCTGCGGCTGGACGCCGACACGGACTGGACCGAGGTCGCCGAGCTGCTCACCGAGAGCTACTGCGTGCTGGCCCCGAAGAAGCTGGTCGCGCTCGTCGACCGGCCGGGCTGAGTCAGCCGAGCTTCTTGCGCAGCGTCTCGAACGCCAGGTCCGGCCGCAGCGGCAGGCCGAAGCGCTCGTCGCCGTACGGGAACGGGCTCAGCTCGCCGGTGCGGACGTAGCCGCGCCGCTCGTACCAGGCGATCAGGTCGTCGCGCTGGACGATCACGGTCATCCGCATCTCCCCGGCGTGCCACTGCTCGGCCGCGTAGCGCTCGGCCTCGGCCAGCAACTCCCGGCCCAGGCCACCGCCCTGCCGGCCGGGGCTGACCGCGAACATCCCGAAGTAGACGTGGTCGTCGCGGCGTTCCAGCTGGCAGCAGGCGAGCAGGTCGCCGTCCTGCTCGGCGACCAGCACCACGCCGTCGGCGGCGGTGACCGCCGAGGCGACCATGTCCGGGTCGGTGCGCTGCCCGGCCAGCAGGTCCGCCTCGTGGGTCCAGCCCTGCCGGCTGCGCTCACCCCGGTACGCCGACTCGATCAGGTCGACGAGGGCGGCCACGTCGTCGGGGCGGGCGACCCGGACGGCACGGGATGCGGGGCTGGTCATGGCGGTTCTCCACGGTCGCGACTGCGTACCTGGTCAGGGTACGCACGCGGGCGTCGCGGACGGCGGCCGGGACCACCGGGCGGGACGGCTGGTGGTTCACTGCCCGGCATGGAGACGACGATCGGCGCGGCGGGACTGCCGGGGATGCTGGACCTGCCGGCCGGGCCGGTACGCGGCGGCCTGGTGGTGCTGCACGGCTCGCACGCCGGGCAGCGTTCCCACTTCCTGTACGCGCACCTGGCCCGGCTGCTGCCTCCGGCCGGGATCGCGGTGCTGCGCTACGACCGCCGCCCCCGCGTCGACGGGCACGACGTGCCACTTGCCGACCAGGCCGAGGACGCCTGCGCCGCGCTCGCCGAGCTGCGCCGGCACGTCGGGGCGGTTCCGGTCGGGCTCTGGGGGTTCAGCCAGGGCGCGTGGGCGGCGACGCTCGCCGCCACCCGCTGTCCGGTCGACTTCCTGGTCCTGGTCGGGTGCAGTGCTGTGAGCCCGGCCGCGCAGATGCGCTACGCGACGGCCGAGCAGCTCCGCCGCCACGGCTACGGGCCGGCCGACCTGGCCGAGCTGGCCGAGCTGCGCCGGCTGGCCGAGGGCTACCAGCGCGGCGAGGTGTCCCGCCCGGCGGCGCAGGCGGCGCTGGACGCGGCGGCGCGGCGGCGGTGGTTCCCGCTGACGTTCCTGCCCGACGAGCTGCCGGAGCGGCCCGGCGCCTGGACCGACATGGACCACGACCCGGCGCCGGTGCTGGCGCGGCTGACCGGCCCGGTGCTGCTCTGCTACGGCGAGACGGACGCCTGGATCCCGATCGAGGACAGCCTCGCGGTGTGGCGGCGGACGGCCCGGAACATCGAGCTGACAGTGGCCCGGCTGGCCGGCTGCGACCACGCCCCCACGCTCGGCGAGAGCGAGGATCTGGACGGCGTCAGCCCGCAGTACGAGCGGCTGCTGCTCGACTGGCTGGACCGGACGCTGCCGCCGGGCTGAGCGGCCGGGCGCCGCAACAGGCGGTCGCCCACCCCGCGTGACCCGGCTACGCTGCCGCGCATGGACGCCGATCTGCCCACCTTCGAGTTCGCCTTTCCCGGCCCGCTGCGCGACCAGCTCGTCGCCGCCGTGCTCGACGGCAGCAAGACCACCACCACCGGGCTGCTCCAGGACTACGAGATCGACGGTGAGCCGCTGCCGGCAGTCGGCACCCGGTCGGCGGTGATCGACTCCGACGGCCGGGCGGTGGCGGTGATCGAGCTGGTCGAGGTCCGTGTCGCCCGCCTCGGCGACGTCGATCTCGACCACGCGCGGGACGAGGGCGAAGGGTTCGACACTGTCGCCGCCTGGCGGGCCGGTCACGAGCGGTTCTGGCACGGCGACGACTACCGCGGCTGGCTCGGCGACCCCGCGTTCACGGTCGACGACGACACCCTGGCCGTGCTGGAGCGCTTCCGCCTGGTCGAGACGCTCTGACCACGTGCCGGGCTCACGGGCCGGCTCACGGGCCGGCGAGCCAGGCGCGCAGCTGGTCGCCGTGCTCGTCCAGCTCCGGCGGCGGCAGGTCGTAGCGGGGCGGCGCCCCGGACAGGCCGATCGGGTTCCGGATCCCCGGCACCCCGCCGGTCGTCACCACCGGCTCCAGGCCCAGCCCCTGCGCCAGCGCCACGCCCTCGGCCACCGAGTTGATCGGGCTGCACGGCACGCCCGCCGCGCGCAGCTCGCCGAACCACTGCGCGCTGCCGCGCCGGGACAGCGCCGCCACCAGCAGCGGCCGCAGCTCGTCGCGGTGCGCGGTGCGGTCGGCGTTGCGCCGGAACCGCTCGTCGTCGGCCAGCTCCGGCACGCCCAGCACCCGGCAGAGGGTACGGAACTGCGCGTCGTTGCCGGCGATCACCACCAGCTCGCCGTCGGCGGTGGGCAGCGGCTCGTACGGCACGATGCTCGGGTGCGCGTTGCCCATCCGGTGCGGCTGCGCTGCCCCGGCCACGTGCGCGCTGGTGTGGTTGACCAGCCCGGACAACGCCGAGGAGAGCAGGTCGACGGTGACGTGCTGCCCGCGCCCGGTCGACTCGCGGTGCCGCAGGGCGGCCAGGATCCCGACCGCCGCGTGCAGCCCGGCGATCACGTCGAACACTGCGACGCCGGCCTTGTAGGGCGGGCCGTCCGCGTCCCCGGTGAGGCTCATCAGCCCGGCGGCGGCCTGCACCATCAGGTCGTACCCGGGCAGGTCGGCGCCCCCGGCGGCGCCGAAGCCGCTGATCGAGGCGTAGACCAGGCGGGCGTTGCGGGCGGTGGCCGTGTCGTGGTCGAGGCCGAAGCGGCGCAGCGCGCCCGGGCGGAAGTTCTGGATCAGCACGTCGGCCCGGTCGGCCAGCCGGTGCGCCAGCGCCAGGTCGCCGGGGTCGGTCAGGTCGAGGACCAGTGAGCGCTTGTTGCGGTTGACCGCCAGGTAGTAGGTGGAGACGTCGTCGCGCACCGGGGGCCGCCAGCCCCGGGTGTCGTCGCCGCCCGGCGACTCCACCTTGACCACGTCCGCGCCGAGGTCGGCCAGGAGCATCGTCGCGTACGGCCCGGCGAGGATCCGGGAGAAGTCGGCGACCAGCACCCCGTGCAACGGACCCGACATGCCCATCCCTCCCTCGCCGCCGACCACGATGACACATTCCTGACGGCGGACCGGGCAGGGGTGGCCCGTCCGGCTACGGTCACGGTACGTCGGGACGTACCGGGAAAGGGGTGCCCGTGCCGCTGCTCAGCCGGCTCGCCGAGGCCACCGACGAGCGTCCGGGCGCGATCCGGGTGCAGGACCGGTCGCTGTCCTGGGTGGAGCTGCGCCGGGCGGCCGCCGCGGTCGCAGACGACCTGCGCGGCGCGACCCGGGTGGCGGTGCCCGCCACGGCGAGCCTGGAGACGGTGGTCGGCGTGGTCGGCGGGCTGCTCGCCGGCGCGGCAGTGGTGCCGGTGCCGCCCGACGCGGGCCCGATGGAACGCGACCACATCCTGCGCGACTCCGGCGCGGAGCTGCTGCTGGCGGTGCCGGGCACGCGGGAAGCCGATTCGCCGCCGCTCGTGCCGCTGAACCTGGCCCGGCGCTCGGACACCAGGCACCCCGAACCCGACCCGGCGGCCACCGCGCTGATCCTCTACACCAGCGGCACCACGGGCGCGCCCAAGGGCGCGGTGCTGTCCCGACGGGCGGTCGCCGCCTGCCTGGACGGGCTCGCCGACTCCTGGGCGTGGACGCCGGACGACCTGCTGGTGCACGGCCTGCCGCTGTTCCACGTGCACGGGCTGGTGCTCGGCGTGCTCGGCCCGTTGCGCGTCGGCAGCCGGCTGCGCCACGTGGGCCGTCCGCACCCCGAGCGGTACGCGGGCGCGGGCGGCTCGCTGTACTTCGGCGTACCCACCATCTGGTCGCGGATCGCGGCGCAACCGGCGGCGGCGCGGGCGCTGCGCGGCGCCCGGCTGCTCGTGTCCGGCAGCGCGGCGCTGCCCGAGCCGGTCTTCACGGCGCTGGCCGGGCTGACCGGGCACCGGCCGCTGGAGCGGTACGGCATGACCGAGACGCTGGTGACGGTGAGCGCCCGCGCGGACGGTCCCCGGCGGCCCGGCATTGTGGGCGTGCCGCTGCCCGGCGTGCACACGCGGGTGCGCGACGAGCACGGCGGCCCGCTGCCGGCCGACGGCGCGGCCATGGGTGAGCTTCAGGTACGCGGCGGCACGCTCTTCGACGGCTACCTGAACCGGCCGGACGCCGACGCGGCCACCCGAACGGCCGACGGCTGGTTCCGCACCGGCGACGTCGCGACGGTCGACCCGGACGGCGCCCACCGCATCGTCGGCCGGGCCGCCACCGACCTGATCAAGAGCGGCGGGTACCGGATCGGGGCGGGCGAGGTCGAGGACGCGCTGCTGGCCCATCCGGGCGTGCGGGAGGCGGCGGTGGTCGGCACGCCCCACCCCGACCTGGGGCAGCAGGTCACCGCGTACGTGGTCGGCGACGGCGTGACCGAGGCGGAGCTGATCGACTTCGTGGCGCGGCACCTGTCCGCGCACAAGCGCCCCCGGCAGGTGCGGCTGGTCGGCGCGCTGCCCCGCAACGCGATGGGCAAGGTGCAGAAGACCCTGCTGACCGAGACGTGACCCGTACCCCGCCGGGAACCAGCGCGCCCCTCCCGACGACTATCCCTACATGGCGTGTGAGCAGTGGCGGGAGATCCTGTCGGCACAGCTGGACGGTGAGGCGTCCCGCTCGGAGATCGAGGCGGCCGAGGCGCACCTGACCGGGTGCGCCGGCTGCCGGGGCTGGTTCGACTCGGCCGCGGCGGTCACCCGGCGGGCCCGTACGCAGCTCGCCCCGCGCGTACCCGACCTGGTCGACGCGGTGCTCGCCGCCGCGCCGCCGCCCCGGCCGAGCCGCCGCCAGCGGATCGCGCTCGGACTGCGCGGGGCGCTCGGGCTGCTCGGTGCGGTGCAGCTCGTGCTCGGCCTGGCCCAGATCGGCCGGGAGGCGGTCGTCGCGCACGCGCACGCCTCCGGCCAGCACCTGTGGCACGAGTCCGCGGCGTGGAACGTGGCAGTCGGCGCCGGGTTCCTCTACGTGGCGGCACGCCGGTCCACGCCGTCCGGCCTGCTGCCGATGCTCAGCGCGTTCGTCGCCACGCTGGTGCTGCTGTCGGTGAACGACCTGATCACCGGTCAGGTCGCGATGACCCGGCTGGTCAGCCACGGCTTCCTGCTCGTCGGCTGGGCCGTGATGCTGGTGCTGTCCCGGCCGGGCTGGCGCCCCGGCGACACGCCACCCGGGCGGGGCCGGTCGAGCGGATCGCGGTGGGCGCTGCGCGCCGAGGAACCGGCCGCGCCGGCGCCGCTGCGGCTGGTACGCCCCGGCCCGTACCCCGCACAGGCCCGCGACCGGCGCGCCGCCTGACGCGCGATGCCGCGCGGGGCCTGAGCCACCGGCTCGGCGCCGCCTGACGTGATGCCGCGCGGGGTCTGCGCCACCGGGCCGGCGGCGCGGCGCGGGCGGCCGGTGACGCCGCGCGGGTGTCAGCGGGCCCGGCGGTCGCGGACGTCGCCGGACCAGGCGGCGGCCAGGTCCTCCCGGGCGCGGGCGACCCGGGACCGAATGGTGCCGACCGGGCAGCCGCACACCTCGGCGGCCTCGGCGTAGGACAGGCCCAGCACCTGGGTGGCCACGAACGCCTCCCGCCGGTCCGGGGCGAGCGCCGCGATGAGCCCGCGCAACACGACCCCGTCCTCCCCGCCGCGGGTCACCGCCCCGGCCGCCTCGGCGGCGGTCTGCCAGTCCGCCAGCGCGGCCGTCCGGGGCCGCGCGGTCGCCGCCCGGACGTGGTCCACAGCGACCCGGCGGGCGATGGTGAAGACCCAGGTACGCGCCGACGACCGGCCCGCGAATCCGGGCAGGCTGCGCAGCGCGCGCAGGAACGTCTCCTGGGCCAGGTCGTCGGCCTCGGCCGGTCCGGCCAGGTGGGCGAGGAACCGCCACACCGGCGCCTGGAGCGCACGGACGAACGCGGCGGCGGCCAGCCGGTCGCCGCGGGCGGCGCGCCGGGCCCACCCGGTCACCTGCTCGTCGTCGGCGTCCGGGCTCATCGGCGGCCGGCCCCAAGGCCCGACATGGTCATGCCGGACGGTACGGATCCGCAGCCCGCTCGGTTCATCCCTGGCGTCCCTCCTGCCACCGGGCCTGACTGTCGGCGACCACCGGTTGGTCGGCCGGCCGCCCGGAAAAGTTCCCGAACCGGTCAGTCGTCGACGCAGACGGTGACCGGCCCGACCCGCAGGACGCCGTCGGTGAGCGGCGCGCAGCGCACGCCGCTCCGGCGTCGCATCGCCTTCCAGGTGCCGGGCGCGACCACCACGTCGAGCCAGGCGCACGGCGGCGCGGCCCGGTGCACCCGCAGGCGGACGGGACCGTCGCCGGAGTCGAGGGTGAGCACCCGGCCGACGAGTTCGTCCACCGGGATGCCGTCGGTCAGCACGTTGCGCCGCAACTGGGTGAGGTCCGCGCCGGGCGGCAGCGACTCCCGCGCGATCAGCGTGACGCTCGCCTGCCGGTGCGCCGGGCGGCCGAAGTAGCGGTCACCGACGATGCCGAGTCCGGCGCGCACCTCCACCCGCTCGACCAGTTCACCCGGCGGCGCGGGGGCGGGCCCGTCCGCGGGGCGGCCCACGTACCGGTGCACGGGCGAGGCCAGCAACTGGACGATCCGCGGCATGCCCCGAAGTGTAATCGTGGGCATACCATCGCCAAACCGGACGATAGCCGCGCTCACGTATCCGTGCCGCGAGCAGGCCGTTGTACCAGGTGTGACGGCGAGGCGACCCGACGCGATCGGGGCTCATCCCCGGCGGCGGCTGGCCTGGGCGCGGCGCGAGAACGAGCGCCGGCGCCAGGCGTACGAGGCGGCGGCGCGGGCCTGGCGGCGGCGCGCGGAGCACCTCGACCGGCTGCGGATCGAAGCGGCAGACTTCCGCGGATGCGTCCTGCCGGGCACCGCGCTACCGGTGCCGCTGGACGACGGCGAGGTCGTCTACCGCATCCTGCCCACCGTCGACCTGGTCGAGGCCACGGCCCGGCACCTGCCCGGACTGTCGGTGCCGGGCGGCACGCTCGCCGGCTGTCTCGACCCGGCCGAAGGCCCGCTACCAGCGGGGCTGCGCGTGGTCGCCAGCGGCGCCGCGGTGGTGACCGACCGGCGGGTGGCCTTCGCCGGGCCCGACGTCGGGCGGGAGTGGCCCCTGCGGAGTCTGCGCGGCCCCGGGCACCACCCCGGCCGTCCGGTCACCCTGCTGCACGGCGCCGACGGCGGCGCACCGGCGGGCCTGCGCGTGCCGGCGCCGGGCGCGGCGAACGCCCGGTTCTACCTCACCCTGGCCCACGCCGACGCCACCGGCACGCGGAAGGCGGTGGTCGAGGACGTCGAGGCGCTGTGGTCGGCCCACCGGGCCGCCCGGCCCCGGCCGCCCCGGCCGCTCGGGCCGTACGACGCCCCTGCCGAACGAGCGCTCAACCAACGGCTGGCGGCGGCGGGCGTCACGGCGGTGGCCGTGCTGCTGGGCGTCACCTCGGCCGGCACCTGGACGGCGACCGCCGGGCAGACCCATCCGGCAGGCCGAACCGCGACCCACCCGGCGACTGCTCCCGCGCCGGCCGTCTCGTCAGCGCCGCCCGCGGCGACTCCGGTCGGCCCGTCGGCTCCCCCGGCGCCCCGGCCGCCCCGGCCCGCGCCGCGACCTCCGGCCGCCGGTTCGGGTGATCGAGTCCTCACCACCGCGCCACCTGCCGCCGGTTCCCCGTCGACCCATTTGAGCGGCCGTACGCCCGTGATCGTCGAATCGTCCGGCCCACCCGCCGATCCGGGGATCCCGGCGCCGAGCGTGAGCCCGACGGCTGATCCGGCTCCGACCGGGGAGCCCGGTCCGACAGCGGAGCCGAGCCCGTCCGCCGCATCAGCCGAGCCGAGCATCCTGGACCTGATGGGCCTGCCCCTCGGCCTGGACGTCAGTTCCGGCGCAACAGCCCAGGCAGACGCAACGCTCCCCTGACGCCGTCCCCACGCCGTTCTCCCGCGCCCTCTCGCCCGCAGTCGCCACGCCCGCCCTCGCGGTCACCGCGCCTCACCCACGCCGTCGATCTTGCACTTGACGCCCCGCACATGCCGGATTCATCCCGCTTCAGGCGGGCCGAAAGTGCAAGATCGCGGGACCGAGGGGCGGGTGGGTGGGTGGGGTCAGGGGGTTTGGGGGGTCAGCAGGTAGTCGCCGTCTTCGGGGCTCCAGCGGAGCTCCACGACGCCGCCCGTCGCGGCCGCCTTGCAGAACTGCAGGAAGCCGCGATATCCGAGCTTCTTCTCGCTGAAGTCGGGCCGGGCGCGCCGGAGCTGGTCCTTCAGCCCGGACAGCGCCACAGTGCCGCCCTCGCCGGCCAGGTCCACCACCACGGAACGCAGCAGCCCGAACGCGACGTCCCGGTCTCCCTGCTCCGGAAGCGACACCTCCGGGTCACCCTTTGCCGGCCCCGCCGCCAGCTCCACCACGTTGCGCGCGGCGAGGTGGCGCAGCAGCTCGCCGAACGTACGGAAGCCGTAGTCGGACTCGCTGAACGTGGGGTCCTTCCGCAGCAGGGCGCGCTTGAGCGCGGAGGCGGTCACGTCGCCGCTCGAGCTGCCCTGCATACCGGCCACTGTCTGCACGAGCTGGACGGCGAGTGTGTCGACGTCCCGTGCCCGCCCCTCCTCGGCCGGCGCGGCCTCCGCCAGCGGTTCCACTGCCGGTTCCGCCGCCGGACCGGGCGGCGTCGTCCGGGCCGGACGCGACCGGCGGGCGGCCGGCGGCGGTACGTCGACGCCTTCGAGGCGGTCGTAGTAGAGGAACTCGTCGCAGGCCGGCGGCAGCAACGCGGAGGTGGACTTCTCCACCCCGACGCCGATCACCCGCTTGTTGAGTTCGCGCAGCTTGTGGACCAGCGGGGTGAAGTCGCTGTCACCCGTGCAGATCACGAACGTGGAGATGTAGCCGCGCTCGAACGCCAGCTCGACCGCGTCCACCGCCATCTTGATGTCCGCGGCGTTCTTCCGGGAGGCGCCCATCCGCTGCGGAATCTCGATCAGCTCGACGTGCGAACGGGTGAGCATCCGCCGGTCCTCGTCGAAGTACGACCAGTCCGCGTACGCCCGGCGCACCACCACCCGCCCTCGCTCGGCGAGGGCGTCGGCGATCGGCCGGAAGTCGAACGCTCCGCCACCGTGGTGGTCGCGTACGCCCAGGGCCAGGTTCTCGTAGTCGAGGAAAAGCGCGATGCGGTCTTCGTGATCCACACTGGCAGCCTAGCCCGGCCGGGCCGCCGCGCCGGTCAGCGCCGCTCGTCGCGGTACACGGTCTCGCGGCGGGCCAGGCGCTGGATCGCGTAGCTGCTCACCAGGAGCAGCAGCGCCAGCACCACCTCGACGCCGGCGACCGTGCCGGTGGCGACGGTGAGGCCGAGCAGCAGCAGGATGATCCCGACGACGGCGAGCAGACCCGCGAGCAGCAGGCGGTTACGCCGTCGCGCCGACCGCTGCGCGTCGTCTGCGCTCACGCTGCCCGCCTCTCCCCTGCTCCTGTGCCGATCGTAGGCGCTCGTCGCGGCCCGGGTGGCGGGTTGGCTGCGCGGACACGGCACGGGGCCGGACGCCTGGGCGTCCGGCCCCGTGCCACGGCGGCGGTCAGTGGATCGGCACCGCCATCGGGCGCTTGTCCTCGCCCGTCTCGCCGTCGAGCAGGTGCGACGGCTCGCGCCGGCGCGGCAGGAAGGCGGCCGGGACGAAGGTGAGCAGCACCAGCCCGAACGCGACCCAGAACGTGGTCGAGAAGGCGCCCGCGGCGTAGTCGAGCCCTCGCTCGATGAGCGACGGCGGCACCGGGAACTGCTGGATCAGCTCGGGCCGCTGCTGCGCGGCGATGGCGAGCTGGGACTCGGTCAGCGGGGCGCCGGTGCCCGGGTCGGTCACGCCCGGGATCGGCCGCGAGCCGTTCAGCTCGCTGGTGAGGATGACCGACATGATCGCGGCGCCGATCGATCCGCCGATCTGCTGGAGGATGTTGACCAGCGTGGAGCCGCGAGCCACCTCGGCGGCGCTGAGTGTCTTCAGCGCCGAGGTCATGATCGGCATCATCGTGCCGCCCATGCCGAGGCCCATCACGAACAGCGAGCCGCAGAGCAGCCAGTACGAGGTGTCGGTGCCGAGCTGCGTGAAGGTGAAGAACCCGGCTGCGATGAGCACCAGCGCGAAGGGGACCGTCCGGCCGACCGGCACCCGGTCGGCGAGCATGCCCGCGATCGGCATGGTCAGCATGGCGCCGATGCCCTGTGGCGCGATCAGCAGGCCCGCCGCGAGCGTCGTCTCGCCGCGTACCTGCAGGAAGTAGCTCGGGAACAGCAGGCCGGCGCCCATGAACGCGATGATGAACACGAACATGGTGATCGCGGCGACGGTGAGGTTGCGGTTGCGGAACAGCCGCAGGTCGAGCAGCGGGTGCCGGGGCCGGAACGAGTAGGCCACGAAGGCGACCACGAGCGCGCCGCCGGCCAGCATCGGCAGCCAGACCTTGGTGTCGGCGATCGTGCCGGTCTCCGGCAGCGTGGAGATGCCGTACAGGAACAGGGCCAGGCCCGGCGAGAGCATCAGCATGCCGAGGAAGTCGAACGACTGGGACGGCTCGGCGTTGTCCTTCGGCAGGGCGAGCTGGGCGTAGATCAGCGCGACCACGCCGATCGGCAGGTTGATCAGGAAGATCCAGTGCCAGCTGGCGACGTCGATCAGCCAGCCGCCGAGGATCGGGCCGGTGATCGGGCCGAGCAGCATCGGGATGCCGAGCACGGCCATCAGGCGGCCGATGCGGTGCGGGCCGGCGGCCCGGGTCATGATCGTCATGCCGAGCGGCATGAGCATGCCGCCGCCGAGACCCTGGACCACACGCCAGGCGATCAGCTCACCGATCGAGTCGGCCGTGGCGCACAGCCCGGAGCCGATGGTGAACAGCGCCAGCGCCACCATGTAGAGGCGTTTCGTGCCGAACCGGTCGGCGGCCCAGCCGCTGAGCGGGATCACGGTGGCCAGCGCGAGCGTGTAGCCCGTCATGGTCCACGCGACGCGCGCGTACGAGGCGTCGAAGTCGCTCTGGAACGTCGGGAGCGCCACGCTGACGACTGTCACGTCGAGGATCGACATGATCGCGCCGAGCACGACGACGCCGGCCACCTTGAGCACCGCGGCGTCGAGTTTCGTCGACGTCGCGACGGGTTGCTGGGTCACTTACGGTCTCCTGGATCCGGTTCGGCTGCGGGGAAGGCGGGGGTCGCCACGCACCGTCCGGGCGCGGGCGGAACGCGCGGCGGGGCGACGTCCGGCGGGAAGCCTAACCACGACCGGTGACGCGCCGCGGCGGGTTTTGCCGACTGACGAACGTCCCGGACCTGCGCACGGCCGCACGGCGGGCCGGCGGCTCACGGAAAAGGGTGGTTGCGCGCCGATTCGGGCGGCTGGGCGGGACGGCGGGCGCAACGGCGACGTGACGAAGGTCATCACGCGTCCGGGCAGCTCGGGGTGCATGCCGACGCGCCGTTTCAGCCCATCTGACCCATCAGTTCGATCTCGGCGGTCCGGGAGCGCTCGACCCGGCGGGCCAGCTCGCGTACCCGCTCGCTGGTGCCGGCGGTGATCTGGGCGCGGGCCAGCTCGGCCGCGGCGCGCTGGTGCCGGCTCAGCACGTCGAGCAGCACCCGGTCGGCGTCGGCGGGCGCGGCGGCGCGCAGCCGGGCCAGTCCGGCGGCGGCGTCGCTGTGCCCGGAGTGGTCGTGCCGGGCGGCCGCGGCGGCGGCCGACGGGCCGGCGTCGCGCAGCCACTCGCGCATGGTGACCAGCTCGTCGGTCTCGGTGGCCCGCACGGCGGCGATCAGCGTGCGGATGTGCGAATCGGTGACGCGGTCGAGGCCGAGCCGGACGATCTCCAGCGTCTGCTCGGTGTGGGCCACCAGCATGGCCAGGAACAGCGCGTCGATCCCGCTGACCGTGGCGTCCGCGCCGGGCGGGACCGAGGCCGTGGCGGACGGGACCGGCGGGGACGGATCAGCGGCGGGCGGCCCGCCGCACCCGGGCAGGGCCAGCACCACGCCGAGCAGGGCGGCGGCGGACGCGCGGCGGAGCCGGGGACCGGCCGGCTCCGCCGCGCGGGTACGCGGCCTCAGACCTGCTGCCACAGCGCCGGCACGTTCGGCGGCTCCCAGCCGGCGATGGCGGTGTGCGCCTGGCGGCAGCGGTAGGTGCGGCCGTCGTAGGTCACCGTGTCGCCGACCTGGTACGTCCGCCCGGCCGTCCACGTGCCGCCCGGCGCCGGCGTGCTGGTCCGGGTGGGCGTGGGTGAGGGCGCGGGGGTGGTCGGCGCCGCCGTCGGGGTGGGCGACGGGGTCGGGTTGCCGCCACCGCCGCCGATCTGCAGATCGACACAGGAGTAGAAGGCGTTGGCGGTGTCGGAGATGTTCCAGATGGCGAGCAGCTTCTGCCGGCCGGAGAAGCCACCCAGGTTGACCGTGTGCGACACGGTCGCGCCGGGCTGGCGGCCGCCGCCGTCGACCACCGCGACCCGGGTGCCGCCGATCCAGTACTCCCAGTTTGCGGTGGCGTGCCGGGCCGTGTTGACCCAGGTGAACGTGGCGGTGCTGCCCACCGAGGTGGCCGGCCAGTTGCGGCTGTCGTCGTTGAGTACCGCGAACTGGGCGATGCCGGCGTGGCAGCTGCGCAGGCCCTTGGGGCCCTCGACGCTCTGCGGCTCGTACTTGATCTGGCCGCAGTCGGGCACCCGGTTCTGCGCGCAGAGCGCCTGGCGGCTGGGCGGCGACGAGACGTAGCCGTGGGCCTGCGCGGGCGCGGCGAGCGCCAGCGTGCCGGTCACGGCGCCGGCGGTGAGCAGCGGGAGGGTGATTCTTCGGCGCATGGTGGCAACTCCTTCAGGGGAAACGGAAGGTGCCCCGAACATAAATTAAACATTGTTAACAGTAAAGACTCCTGTCTATAAATTAAGCCCTGCACTCCCCAACGCCGGGCGTATGATCCTCGTCGATGGCTCGCCGCGCGGAGCCGATCGTCGTTCGTGGGCATCCCGCCGCCGTCACGGCTCCGGGAGGACGACGCAGAACCGGGCATCTCCCCGTCGTTCCACTCCCCCGAAGGACTTCCCCGGATGAGAAGACCCACTGCGTTCGCGGCCAGCCTGCTGCTGCTCGCCACCGCGCTCAGCACCGTCGGCGGGCCGGTCGCCGCCGCCGACCCCACCGGTCCGGTCACCGTCACCGTGAACACCCGCGCCGGGCTGGCCACCGTCCCGGCCACCGCGCTCGGCGTCAACCACGCCATCTGGGACGCGCAGCTCGGCAGCGCCGAGACGTCCGACCTGCTCAAGGCGGCGGGCGTGAAGATGCTGCGCTACCCCGGCGGCTCGTACGCCGACATCTACCACTGGGAGACGCACACCGCGCCCGGCGGCTACGTCGCGCCGAACACCGACTTCGACACGTTCATGGCCGGCGCCCGGCGCGTCGGCGCCGAGCCGATGATCATCGCGAACTACGGCACCGGCACGCCCGCCGAGGCGGCGGCCTGGGTCCGCTACGCCAACGTCACCAAGGGCTACGGCGCCAAGTGGTGGACCGTCGGCAACGAGAACTACGGCAACGGCCACTACGGCTCGGCCTGGGAGGCGGACGACCACCCGGACAAGAGCGCCTCCCAGTACGCGCGGCTGGTGATCGAGTACGCCGACGCGATGAAGGCGGTCGACCCGAGCATCAAGGTCGGCGCGGTGCTCACCATGCCCGGCAACTGGCCCGACGGGATCACCGCCGGGTCCGACCCGGGACCGTGGAACCAGACCGTGCTCTCCCTCGCCGGCCCGAAGATCGACTTCGTGGACGTGCACTGGTACCCGGGCGGCAACGCCGCCGACTCGCTGGCCCGCACCAACCACCTGCCCGACGCGGCCTGGCTGCTGCGCCAGCAGATCGCCCGGTACGCCGGCCCCGGCGCCGACCGGATCGGGATCAGCTTCACCGAGCTGAACGTGGACGCCGGGCGCACCACCGCGCCCGGCGCGCTGTTCCTCGCCGACGCCTACAGCGGCCTGCTGGAGCAGGGCGTCTTCACCGTGCAGTGGTGGAACGTGCACAACGGCATCGGCACGGTCTCCGAGGTGGCCGGGCAGACCGACTACGGCGACTTCGGGATGCTGTCCAGCGGCAACTGCACGAGCGACGGCGAGGTGTGCCAGCCGCCGTTCAACACCCCGTTCGCGCCGTACCACGCGATGTCCATGATGAACCTGTTCGCCCGGCCCGGTGACCAGCTCGTCCGCGCCGGGACCGACCAGCCGCTCGTCGCCGCGCACGCGGTCCGGCGGCCGGACGGCACCGTTGCGGTCCTGCTGCTCAACAAGGACCCGGACACGGCGTACCCGGTGGCGCTCGACTACGCCGGGTTCACCCCGGCCGACGAGGCGCCGACCGTGCACACCCTCGCCAACGGCGCGACCGGGATCAGCACCGGCCGCTCGGGCAGCGCCACCGTGCGCACGCTGCCGCCGTACTCGCTGACCACGCTCGTGCTGCGACCGGCCGGCAGCTCGGCCGGGCGGCCCGGCGCCCCGGGCCGGCCGACGGCGAGCGCGGTGACCGACCGCGCGGCGACCATCTCCTGGCCGGCGGCCACGCCGGGCGCGTCCCCGATCGCCAAGTACGAGGTGCACAGGCAGTACGGCGCGGTCAGCGAGCAGCTCGGCGAGACCGCCGGCACGTCGCTGACGGTGGGCAACCTCGAGCCGGGCGCCCGCTACACGGTCAACGTGCTGGCCCGGGACACCGCCGGGCGGGTCTCGTGGTCGTCGCCGCCGCTGACCTTCGCCACCGGCAGCCCGGCCGAGAGTTCCTGCGCGGTGCGCTTCAACGACGACAACGACTGGGGCAACGGGTACGTGGCCAACGTCGAGGTGATCAACACCGGCGCGAAGGCGCTGGACGGCTGGACGCTCACCTGGACCTGGCCGACGGCCTGGCAGCAGGTGAACAGCGGGTGGAGCGCCACCTGGAACCAGGAGGGCCGACAGGTCCGGGTGACGCCCACCGACGACAACCGGCGGCTCGCCGCCGACGGCGGGAGCACGACCGTCGGGTTCGTCGGGGCGTACAGCGGACCGAACGTGCCGCCGGGCGCGTTCCGCCTCAACGGGACCGTCTGCACCCTGCACTGACCGGCGGTCAGCCCCGGCCGGGTGGCCGGAGCCGCACGTCGGCCGCCGCCGGGACCCTCGGGTTCCGGCGGTGGCCGGCGCGGCGCGGCGCGGGGACCAGGTGCGGACGCACCGGTCCGGCCGCCTCGAGGAGCGCGGGCCGGTCCGGCGCGGGCCGGGGCAGCACGGCCAGGATCACCACGAGCAGCGCCATCGAGACGAGGCCGTCGAGCCAGTAGTGGTTGCCGGTGACCACCACCACGAACGCGGTCACCAGTGGATGGACCAGCCAGAGCCAGCGGCGGCGTCCGGCGGTGACCGCCATCAGCGCCAGCGCGATCGCCAGCGCCCAGCCCACGTGCAGGGACGGCATCGCCGCGTACTGGTTGCTGAGCTGGTCGGTGTCGGGCGGTCCGTAGACGCTCGGGCCGTACCGGGTGCCGGTGTCGACCATGCCGGTGAGCGCGGTCAGCCGCGGCGGGGCGAGCGGGACGCACACGTGCAGCACCAGCGCCACGGCGGTCAGCGCCGCCAGGGCCCGCCGCAGCCGCAGGTAGTGGGCCGGGCGGCGCAGCCAGAGCCAGACCAGGCAGAGCACCGTGGCCGGGAAGTGGACGTAGGCGTAGTAGACGTTCGCCAGCCGCACCGGCACCTCGTGCGGCAGCAGCGGGGCCTGCACCGCCGCCTCGTCCGGCAGGCGCAGCAGCCGCTCCAGCCGCCAGATCCACTCGCCGTTGGCCAGGGCCAGGTCGGCGTGGTCGGCCACCACCTGCCGGCCCGCCTTGTAGACGAGGAAGAGCACGGCGACGAGCGCCAGCTCACGCGCGGCCCGCCGCCATGCGGCGAGGCGCGGGGGCACGGCCCGCGTGGTGTCCACGACTCCTCCTTCGGTGCCTCCCGGCACGGAACAGGGCCGCCGCCGGGGTCGGCGACGGCCCTGGGGGTACGGGCTCAGCGGCGGGCGCGTTCCTCCCGGCCGGCCGAGTCCACGCTCACCTCGTCGAAGGCGGGCGCGCCGTCGACGGCGTCCGCTCCCACCGCCACCGACCGGCCGCTGTCCGGCAGATCGAGGCTGGAACGCAGGGTGACCGGGCGCAGCAGCAGCGCCGCCACGATACCCACCACCGCGATGGCGGCCGAGATCAGGAAGATATGCCCGGTTGCGTCCCCGTACGCGGCCCGCACGATCTGCCGTACCGGCTCGGGCAGCGCGTCGAGGTTGAGCGTGCTGCCGCCGCCTCCGCCGGAGGCGGGGATGCCGGCCGCGGCGAGGTCGCCGGTGATCCGGTCGGTGACCCGGCGGGCCAGCACCGCGCCGAGCACCGACACGCCGATGGTGCCGCCGAGCGAGCGGAAGAACGCCACGCTGGCGCTGGCCGCGCCGATGTCCTTGAGCGCCACGGTGTTCTGCACCGCGAGCACCAGGTTCTGCATGGTCATGCCGACGCCCACGCCGACGATGAACATCGCGATGCCGACGAAGACCAGCGACGTGTCGTGGTCGATCGTGCCGAGCATGGCGAACCCGATGACCAGCACGACCGCGCCGAACACGATGTACGGCTTGACCTTCCCGGTGGCGGTGATCATCCGGCCCGCCACGATCGAGGAGATCAGCACGCCGACCATCATCGGGATGGTCAGCAGACCGGCCTCGGTCGGGCTGTAGCCGCGGCCGATCTGGAAGTACTGGCCGAGGAAGACCGCGCCGCCGAACATCGCCATGCCGACCGCGAGGCTGCCGAGGATCGCCAGGGCGGTGGTGCGCTCGCGGACGATGTGCAGCGGCACCACCGGCTCGGCGGCCCGCGACTCCACCCAGACGGCGAGCGCGAGCAGCAGCACCGCGCCGCCGACCATGGCGCCGGTCTGCCAGGAGGCCCAGGCGAACGAGTCGTCGACGAACGAGATCCAGATCAGCAGCACGCTGACCCCGGCGGCGATCAGCGCGGCGCCCAGGTAGTCGATCTTGACGTTGTCCCGGCGCGCGGTGGGCAGGTTCAGGGTGACCTGGAGCAGGAACAGCGCGACGACCGCAACCGGCACGCCGACGAAGAAGCACCAGCGCCAGCCGAGCCACGAGGTGTCCACGATCAGGCCGCCGAGCAGCGGGCCGCCGACGGTGGCCAGCGCCATCACGCCGCCCAGGTAGCCGTTGTAGCGGCCCCGCTCGCGCGGCGGGATCATGGCCGCGATGGCGACCTGGACCAGCGCCTGGAGGCCACCCACGCCGATGCCCTGGAAGGCCCGGGCGCCGATGAGCTGCCCGGCGCTCTGCGCGAAGCCGGCCGCGACCGACCCGACCAGGAACACCACGATGGCGACCTGGATCAGCAGCTTCTTGTTGAACAGGTCGGCCAGCTTGCCCCAGATCGGGGTGGTCGCGGTCGCGGTGAGCAGGGTGGCGGTGACCACCCAGGTGTACTGGGTCTGCGAGCCGTTGAGCGCTCCGATGATCTTCGGCAGAGCTGTCGAGACCACGGTGCTGCTCAGCATGGCCACGAAGAGCACGAGCAGCAGACCGCTGAGCGCCTCCAGCGTCTGCCGCTTGCTCATGGGCGCGGCCTCGGCCGTCGCGGTGGGTGCGCTCATGCGCGCGTCCTCCAGGTGTGTCGATGCGGGTTTGGCCGCTTCGTTGCCTAAAGCAATCAACACCAAACCTTGCCCGTCGGGCAAGTTTGCCCATTGAGAAATGGCTCACCTACGCTTGTCGCCATGGAGGAGTGCACCGGGCTGCGCGAACGGAAGAAGGCGGCGACGCGTCAGGCGTTGCACGAGGCGGCGCTGTCCCTCGCCGTCGAGCACGGCCCCGACCGGATCACCGTCGAGGCGATCGCCGACGCCGCCAACGTCTCGCGGCGCACGTTCTCCAACTACTTCAGCGGCAAGGAGGAGGCCCTCTTCCACGGCGACACGCTGCGGCTGCGCCGGCTCCTCGCGCTGGTCGCGGAGCAACCGGCGCAGCTGCCACCGTGGGCCGCGCTGACCCGGGCCGCCCTGACCCAGGCCGAGGACGGCTACGACGACCCGGCCGAGCCCTGGCTCAACCGGCGCCGGCGACTGCACGGCCAGCCGAGCCTGGCCGCCCACCAGGTCGCCGCGTACGCCGCACTGGAGCGGGAGATGGCCGCGGAGCTGGCCCGCCGTCTCGACGGACCCCAGGCGGCGCTGCGGGCCCGGATCATCGCCGCGACGTTCCTCGCGTCCCTGCGGATCGCCGCCCAGGAATGGCTGGAGCACCCCGGGCGGCCGTTGCGCGACGTGCTGCGCGACGTGCTCGCGCACGCCGCTCCGGCGGCCGGCTGAGCGCACCCCCGTCCGCCGCACCCGGTCGGAGCGGTGGAATGGCCGGCGAATGCCGCACCCCGCCTGACCTGGGCTGACACACTCGCCCGGTGGGTGGCGACCGGTGGCGCAAGGGGCTCGGGCCGGCGACCGGCGTCGCCCCCGCCACCCGGGTCGACCGGTTCGAGATCTTCTTCGACCTCGTCTTCGTGGTGTCCTTCTTCATCATCACGCGCGCCACCGCCGCCAACGTGACGCTGCGGGAGCTGCTGCACGCGCTGCTGGTGCTCGCCGTGCTGTGGTGGTGCTGGGTGGTACACAGCGCGGTGGCCGCCCGGCTGCGCCTCGGCGAGGGCTTCGTGCCGATCCTCATGGTGGTCGGCATGATCGCGCTGTTCACGTTCGCGCTCGCGCTGCCGCAGACGTTCGGTGACCTGGACAAGGGCAGCGCCGGGCCGATCCTGGTCACGGTCAGCTACGTGGTGATCAGGGCCGTGCACACCGCGCTGTACTGGTACGCCACCGGCGACGACCCGCCGGCCCGCCGCAAGCTGCGGCTGTTCCTGCCCGAGGCGCTGATCTCGGCCGCCCTGCTCCTGGTGGCGGCGCTGCTGCCGCCGCGGGTACCCGCGGACGTCGGCCCGTGGCTGCGCGACGGACTGTGGATCGCCGTGGTGGCCATCCAGTACAGCAGCGGGCTGCTCGCCGGCACCGACGGCTGGAAGATCACCTCGGCCGAGCACTGGACCGAACGGTACGACCTCATCCTGATCATCGCGCTCGGCGAGTCGGTCATCTCGGTCGGCGTGGGCGGCAACCTGCTCGGTCAGCCCGTGACCTGGCCGGCGATCCCGGCGGCGATCTTCGGCATCCTGTTCACCGCCGCGCTCTGGTGGGCGCACTTCGACATGATCGGCCCGGCCGCCCGGATCGCGCTGCACGCCGCCCAGGGCCACGCGCGGGTGACGCTGGCCCGCGACGCGTACGCCTACCTCTACCTGCCCATGATCGCCGGCGTGATCCTGTTCGCGATCGGCGCCGAGGAGCTGGTGCGGATCGTCACCGACCCGGCCGGCGGAGCGATGGAGCGCGGCCACGGGCCGGCGGTGCCGCTGCTCTTCGGTGGTGTGCTCGTCTACCTCGCCGCCAACATGGCGTTCCAGTGGCGCGCGCTGCGGACGCTGTCCTGGACCCGGCTCGGCACCCTGCTCCTGCTCGCCGCTGTGCTGCCGGTCGGGCAGCACCTGCCGGCGCTCGGCGCGCTGGGCCTGCTCACCGCGATCTGCGTGGCCCTCGTCGCGGCCGAACTGGTGATCTTCGCCGATTCCCGGGTCGCGTTGCGCCGGCTGATGCACGAGGAGAAGGCGAGCGCCGAGGAGAGCGAAGCTGCCTGGCGGGCCCGCTGGCGCGACGACGGTGACAGCGCCCCGCACCGACCTTGACACAGGCCCTAGAGTCTCCGCGTGATCGAGATCGTCACCGAGGTCGACCTGTTCCACCCGCCCGCCCGGACCTGGCGGGCGCTGACGGAACGCGCGCTGCTGGCCAAGTGGTTCGCCGACAGCTCGCCCGGGTCCGACCGGTGGGTGCTGGCCACCGCCGCGCTGCCCGGGTACGACACCGACACCGAGGTCGAGACCGTCGAACTGCGCGCGCCGCACCGGCTGGTCGTCCGCTGCCGGGAGGCCGGCCGGGCCACCCGCCTGGCCTGCGACCTGACCCCCACGGCACACGGCACCCGACTGTCCGTGCGCGAAGTGCTCGAAGAGGGCGACTGGGACGCCGACGCCCGAGCCGAGCAGCACGAGCAGGCGGTCACCGGGCGGCTGCCGGCCATTCTCGACTGGCTGGCGTTCCAGAACGTGGACCTGCGCCGGGCCGAGGGCGGGCTGACCGCCGAACTGCCTGTGGTGCGGCTGCTCGGCGAGGAGCGCCGCCGCTCCCGGCGACGCCCGGTGCTGCTGGCGGCCGGCGCGGTGACGCTGCTCGCCGCCGCGGGCGCCGCAGCGGCGCTGTGGGCCACCGGTGACAACCCGAGCGCGCCGGCCGCGTTGCCGCCGTCGGCCCCGCTCGCCGTGCCGTCGGAGGCCGAGCCCGCCGCCCGGCCCACCACGGCCCGGCCCACGCCGAGCGCCAGCCGCCGCAGCGCCTCACCCTCCTCGTCCCCGTCGCCCACCCCCAGCCGTACGCCGAGCCCGACGCCCTCCACTGTGGTGACGGCTCCGTTGAGCGCCACGTACGAGACGGTCAACGACCGGCTGTTCGGCTACCGGGGCGAGGTGGTGCTGCGCAATCCGGGTCCCGCGCCGCGCCCGGAGTGGACGGTCACCGTGACCCTGCACGGCGGCGCGACGGTGGGCAGCGTCAACGGGGCCGAGGCGGCACAGGACGGCAGCGTGGTCACGTTCACCGGGGCCGCGTTGCCGGGCGGTGGGTCCGTCACCATCCGGTTCGACGTGCGCGACCCCGACCCGTCGCACAACGCCCCCGCCGGCTGCGCCGCCGACAGCACCCCCTGCACCCCCGCCTGACCCTCACACTCCCCGCCCCACCCCCCTTTCACCGCGCTGATCATGAGGTTGAACCGCGGTTCCGTCCGCATTGACGGCGGCCAACTTCATGATCGTCGGTCCGGGCGAGGGCGGGCGTGGCTTCCGGCGCGTGGGGGCGCGGGCCTTGATGCGGTGGGTGCGGAAATGAGTTGTTGAGTGCATGGGAGCGCTCCCGTAACATCCCTGACGCGGCTGTTAACGCTCACAAAACAATCGCCACCGCCAATGCCAGAGCCGCCGCCCCCGCAGGAGGTAAATTCATGTACAGATCCAGGTCAGTCAATGCCATATTGGCATCGGCCGGCGCCGCGCTGCTCGCGTCGGCGTCGGTCGCCGTGGCGCAGCTGCCCGCCGGGGCCGCCGCCGCGGGCTGCTCGGTGAACTACGCGATCTCGTCGCAGTGGCAGGGCGGCTTCGGCGCCAACGTCACCATCACGAACCTTGGCGACCCGGTGTCGAGCTGGACGCTGACGTGGTCGTTCGGTGCCGGGCAGACGGTGACCCAGTCGTGGAACACGAGCCTGACCCAGAGCGGGTCCGCGGTCACCGCGCGCAACGTCGACTACAACGGGTCGATCCCGACGAACGGCAACACGTCGTTCGGATTCAACGGTTCCTGGACCAGTAGCAACCCGGTGCCGACCAGCTTCGCGCTCAACGGCGTGACCTGCACCGGCACCACGACGCCGACCGGCGCACCGACCACCGCGCCACCCACCACGGCGCCGCCGACCACGGCGCCGCCGACCACTGCGCCTCCCACGACGCCTCCGCCGGGCGGTACCTGCAACCTGCCGTCGTCGTACCGGTGGTCGTCTTCCGGCGTGTTGGCGCAGCCGCGCTCGGGCTGGGTGTCGTTGAAGGACTTCACAGTGGTGCCCTACAACGGGCAGCACCTGGTCTACGCCACCACGCACGACACCGGGACGAGGTGGGGGTCGATGAACTTCGGCCTGTTCTCCAACTGGTCGCAGATGGCCTCCGCCAGCCAGAACGCGATGTCCTCGGGCACCGTGGCGCCGACGCTGTTCTACTTCGCGCCGCGCAACATCTGGGTCCTGGCCTACCAGTGGGGACCGACCGCGTTCTCCTACCGCACCTCCAACGACCCCACCAACCCCAACGGATGGTCCTCGGCGCAGCCGCTGTTCACCGGCAGCATCTCCGGCTCCGGCACCGGCCCGATCGACCAGACCCTGATCGCCGACGACCAGAACATGTACCTGTTCTTCGCCGGTGACAACGGCAAGATCTACCGCTCCAGCATGCCCCTGGGCAACTTCCCCGGCAGCTTCGGCTCCAACTACACCACCATCATGAGCGACACCACGAACAACCTGTTCGAAGCCGTGCAGGTCTACAAGCTGCAAGGCCAGACCCGCTACCTGATGATCGTCGAGGCCATCGGCTCCCAGGGCCGCTACTTCCGGTCCTTCACCGCCACCAGCCTGGGCGGCTCCTGGACCCCGCAGGCCGCCACCGAGTCCAACCCGTTCGCCGGCAAGGCCAACAGCGGCGCCACCTGGACCAACGACATCAGCCACGGCGAGTTGATCCGCACCACCGCCGACCAGACCTTCACCGTCGACCCCTGCAACCTCCAACTGCTCTACCAAGGCCGCTCCCCCAACTCCGGCGGCGACTACGGCCTCCTGCCCTACCGCCCCGGACTGCTCACCCTCCAGCACTGAGCCGGACCGTCGAGGAGAGAAGGTCGAATGAGAAGGCACAGAACGACCCGTACCGCGGTGTTGTCGGCCGGTGCGGTCCTGCTGGCGTCCACCGCGATGGCCGCGGCGCTGCCGGCCGGGGCGGCCGCCGCCGGATGCGCGGTGACCTACGCCGTGTCGTCGCAGTGGCAGGGCGGCTTCGGCGCGAACGTCACGGTCACCAACCTCGGTGACCCGGTCAACGGCTGGACGCTCACCTGGTCCTACGCCGCCGGTCAGACCGTCACCCAGGCGTGGAACGCCACTGTTACCCAGAGCGGAGCGGCTGTGACCGCCCGCAACGTCGACTACAACGGGTCCATCCCGACGAACGGCAACACGTCGTTCGGGTTCAACGGGTCCTGGACCAGCAGCAACCCCGCGCCGACGAGCTTCGCGCTCAACGGCGTGACCTGTACCGGCGGCACGACGCCGACGTCGCCGTCCACGTCGCCGTCCACCTCACCGACGAACTCGCCGACCAGCTCGCCCACCAGCCCGCCGCCCACCGGGGCGGCGGACATCACCGTCAACACCACCAGCCGCTACCAGACGATCGACGGGTTCGGCGCCGCCGTGTCGATCTGGGGCGGCGCGTGGTCGACGGCCGAGACGCAGACGCTCGTCGGGCTCGGCCCCAACCAGCTCGGCCTGTCCATCGTGCGCACCGGCATCTCGCCGGTGTCCGGCGAGTGGGGCACCCAGGCCAGCGCGCTGCGGACGGCGAAGTCGTACGGGTCGAACGTGAAGATCATGGCGTCGCCGTGGACCGCTCCGGCGGCCTGGAAGACGAACAACAGCCGGGTCAACGGCGGCAAGCTGCGCACCGACTACTACGACGACTACGCCAACCACCTCAACAGCTACGTCCAGTACATGCGCAACCAGGGCGTGACGATCGACGTCACGTCCGTGCAGAACGAGCCGGACTGGCACCCGGACTACGACTCGATGGACTGGAGCGGCACCGAGCTGCAGACCTTCGTCCGGGAACAGGGCGCCAAGGTGCAGAACACCAAGCTGATGGTCGCCGAGGCGGTGAACCTGAACTACGGCTACACCGACCCGACGCTCAACGACGCGGCGGCCCGCAACAACATCGGCTACATCGGCGGGCACCTGTACGGCACCGAGGCGTCCGGCCGGCTGAAGCCGTACACGCTGGCGCAGCAGTACAACAAGCCGGTGTGGATGACTGAGTGGAACCTGCACGAGGCCGACGGCGGCGGCTCCAACATCTGGGGCAACCCGGCCAACGCCGCGGCCTGGAACGAGACGCTCGACGACATCATGCGCACCGTGCACAAGTCGATGGAGTCGAACTGGAGCGCGTACGTCTGGTGGTACGGCAAGCGCTACTACTCGTTCATCGGTGACGGCGAGTCCGCGTACGGCACCGTGGCGGGCGCGCCGCTCAAGCGCGGGTACGCGTTCTCGCAGTACTCGAAGTACGTCCGGCCCGGCTACCAGCGGGTCGCCCTGACCAAGAGCTCCAAGGCGTCGCCGCTGGAGGTGACCGCCTACTCCGGTGACGGGAAGGTCACGCTGGTGATCCTCAACCGGTCCACCAGCGCGGTGAACAACGCGATCATCCAGGCGCCGCAGAACGTCAGCCGGGCGGAGTACGTGGCCACGTCTCAGAACGCCAGCGCGGCGAGCCAGCCGGTCGGCGTGAACGGCAACCAGGTCACTGTGAACGTCGGCGCGCGGAGCATCTCCACCGTCGTGCTCACCCTCTGACCGGGACACGAAGAAGGGCGGAGGGCGGCCGGATCGGCCGCCCTCCGCTCGTGTGTGACTGCTAGCTGGCGTACGTCTCGAACTCGCCGACCCTCGGCGTACCGTTGGAGCTGTTGATCTTGAAGTTGATCTTCTTCAGCGAGATCGCGCCGAAGGTGATCTGGCCGGCCCCGTTACCGGAGGCCAGTACCGCGCCGGTGTCGTTGTTGACGAGCTGCCAGGACCCGATCGAGCCCGAGGTGCCGGACGGCTCGCGGATGACCACGCGGGACACAGTGGTGGCCGACCCCCACTTGATCGAGACGGTGCCCGTGGACCCGGACGGCGACCAGTAGGTGCTCAGGTTGCCGTCGCGCACGTTGCCGTAGCTGGTGCCGTCGGCCTTGCTGGACCCGTCGGCGCCGGCCCCGGAGACGAGGCTCAGGTTGGTCCCGCCGGACGGGGGCGGGGTGGTCGTCCCGGGCGGCGGCGTGGTGGGTGCGGGCGTGGTCGGGGCGGGCGTGGTCGGCCCCGGCGTGGTCGGGGCCGGGGACTGCGGCGTGCAGTTGCCGTCGGAGACGCGCAGGCCGGTGTTCGGGCCCGCCGTCTGCCGCACGATGTCCGGCACGCAGCTCGCCGCGTCCAGACGGAACGAGTACGGCACGCTGACGGTGGTCGTGGACGTCACGTTCGGCCCCGCCGGGTAGTTGTCGCTCCCGGGCGAGGACCAGGTCACGTTGTCGAAGATGTTGCCGCTGACCTGCCAGGTGCCACGCTCGCTGGTGTAGAACGTGCCGAGCACGTCCTTGGAGTTGCGGAAGTAGTTGTTGTCCACCTTGGCCCGCGCGCCGGCCCGGGAGTTGATGCCCGACTCGTGCAGCCCGGTGTAGTGGTTGTTGAACATGTGGGCGATGCCGCCGCGCAGCAGCGGCGTACGGGAGTCGATGTTCTCGTACAGGTTGTGCTCGAACGTGATGTAGCCGTTGCCGCGGTCGCTCTCGCTGGACCCGATGAGGCCGCCGCGCCCGGAGTTGCGCAGGATGCTGTACGACAGCGTCACGTACTGGGTGTCGTCCTTCATGTCGAACAGGCCGTCGTAGCCCTCCGACTCCCCGCCGGACGCCTCCAGCGTCACGTGGTCGACCCAGACGTTGCGGACGCTGCTCTCCATGCCGATCGCGTCACCGCCGTTGGAGGTGGGCGAGCCGGACTTCTTGACGTTGCGCACCGTCACGTTGCGGATGATGATGTTGCGGGAGTCGCGGATGTGGATGCCGAGCTGGTCGAAGACGGCGCCGCTGCCCACCCCGATGATGGTGACGTTGCTGATCTGCTTCAGCTCGATCACGCCGTCGGCGGTGTTGCAGCTCGATCCGGAGACCTTGCTGGTGTTGCCGTGGTTGATGGTCCCGGTCACCTCGATGATGATCGGGGTGCTGCTGCTGGCCCGCCCGCACAGCGCCGCGTGGATCGCGGTGCCGGTGGTGGCGCGTACCGTCTGCCCGCCCGCGCCACCGGTGGTGCCGCCGTTCTGGGTGGCGTAGCCGGTGGCGCTGCCGGCCGCCGCCGACGCCTGCGGGGACGGGAGCGCCACGGCGACGGCGATCCCGACGACCGCCGTGGCCAGTGCCGCGTGGAGTCGCAGCGCGACTGGTCTTCTCATGTCGCCTCATTCCTTTTTCGAGCACGCGGGAATTGCCGCCGAGCAGCGGCTAGTCACCGAATGGGATAGCGAGGAGCCGCGACGCGATCAGGCGCGTCGCCGGCGGATGTCGTCATCTGCGATGCCCGGGTCGCAAACGAAACATCGATGTAACGCGATCGTATGAAAGCGCTTTCGCTCAGGGCAAGAGGTAGCGTTTGCAGGTTTTTTGCACTGCTCAGGGCGGCCGGACGCCAGGGGCGCCACCTTGACGCGATGCGAGATCGATGGTTGCCTGCACCTCACCCTCGCATCGACGTTTGTCTACTCATGCCCCCACGAGGAGCGCCATGTCCCGATCCCGCAGGACCCGTACGTCGGCGGCAGTCGCCGGCGCGGTCGCCGCCGTCCTGGCCGCCTCGCCGGCCCTCGCCGCGCCCCTGGAGACCGCGGCGGCCGCCGGCAACACCTGGAGCGCCGACCTGGCCGGAATCGACTCCGACGACGTCAACGTCCGCTGGACGGGCACGGAGCTCCGCCTCGCCGACGCGGCGCACCGGCCCGCGGCCCGGCGCGGCATCGCGGCCGAGGGCACGCTCGTCGTCGCGCCGCATTCACTCGCCGCCCCGGCCAACCGGGTCCGGGCCGACGTCGTCGCAGGGCCCGCCCGCGACGGCGCCGTCGAGGTGGCGGCGCGCGGCTGGCGATCCGGCGCGTGGACCGAATGGCGGACGGTGACCGGAGCGGCCGTCTTCGACCAGCCGGTCACCCTGGTGCAGATCCGGGTGGTCCTCACCGCCGACCGGCCGTCCGCCACGCCCAGCCTGCGCACGGTCCGGCTCACCGCCGACTCGGTCGCCGCCGTCACGGCCGCCACACCGGGCCTCACCTACCGGGTGTACGCCACCCGCGAAGGGCTCGTCGGCGGCACCACCGCCAACGGGCACGTCATCGTCTCGCGGGACCACTTCGTCGCGCTGCCCTCGGCCCGCGGACTCGCGCCGAAGAACACCGGCGACTACACCGTGCGGGTCTGCACCACGACCCGCAGCCGCTGCGAGTACGCCCCGGTCTGGGACATGGGGCCGTGGAACACGAAGGACGACTACTGGAACCCGGGCAGCGTCCGGGAGATGTGGAAGGACCTGCCGCAGGGCCGGCCCGAGGCGCAGGCGGCGTACCAGAGCGGCTACAACGGCGGCCGGGACCAGTTCGGACGCGTGGTGGGCAGCCCGGCCGGCATCGACCTCGCCGACGGCACGTTCTGGGACGGTCTGCTGCTGACCGACAACGCCTGGGTCGACGTCGCCTACCTGTGGACCGGCACCGGCCCCCGGGGCCGGATCGGTAGCGGCCCGCTCAACATCCGCTCCGGCCCCGGCACGGGCAATCCCGTCGTCGGCCTGGCCGCCACCTACGCCAACGTGCCGATCGAGTGCTCCGTCACCGGCCAGTCGGTCAGCGGCCCGTACCGGACCACCAGCCAGTGGAACCGCCTCGCGTCAGGACACTTCGTCAGCCACGCGTACGTCTCCAGCGTGACCGGCACCATCGCGCCCTGCTGACGACGCCCCGCCCGGGGTAGGCCGGCCTGCTGAGGACGACCCGCCCCGGGCGCGCGCCGGCGTCGCGCCGCTGCGGGTGCGCTGGATGAGCACGACGCAGGCGAGCACCGCACCCGCCACCACGAGCGCGCCCGGCGTGACCGCCTCACCGAGCAGCACTGCCGACCAGATCAGCGTGAGCACCGGCTGGGCGAGCTGGATCTGACCCACCCGGGCGATGCCGCCCCGGGCCAGCCCGGCGTACCAGGCGAAGAAGCCGAGGAACATCGAGACCACTGTGAGGTAGCCGAACCCGGTCCAGGCGGCGACGCCGCCCTGCGGCCGGTGGACGAACGCGGCAACCGCCGTGACCGGCACGGTGACCGGGAGCGACAGCAGCAACGCCCAGCAGATCGTCCTGGCGCCACCGAGCTCGCGGGCCAGCCGGCCGCCCTCGGCGTACCCGAGTCCGCAGAGCACCACGGCGGCGAGCAGGAAGAGGTCGGCGGGCGCCAGCGTCCCGCGGATCGAGCCGCCGGCGGCGAGGAACGCGAGCACCAGCGCCAGTCCGGCGGCGCTGGCGATCCAGAACAGCGGCGGCGGCCGTTCCCCGGCCCGCAGCACCGCGAACACCGCGGTCATGGCGGGTAGCACGGTGACCACCACCGCGCCGTGCGCCGATGTCTGTGTGGTGAGCGCCAGCGAGGTGAACAGCGGGAAGCCGACCACGACGCCGAGCGCGACTATCGACAACCGTCGCCACTGGTCCCGGGTGGGGCGTGGGGCGCCGGTCACCCGCAGGTAGGCCCACGCGAGCAGCGCCGCGCCGACCGCCCGTCCGAACGCGACGAACCAGGGGTCGAGCGTGTGCACCGCGACGCGGGTGGCCGGCAGCGACATGCTGAAGGCCAGCACACCCAGCGCGCCGAGGACGACGCCGGCGCCCGGCCTCACCGTTACCGTCGTTGGTGCAGTAGCGCTACTCTGTGCCGTCATGAATGATGGTAGCGCTATCGAGCGTGTCGTCCGGCATCTGGGTGCGCTGGCTTCGGATGCCGCCCCCGGCACGCGGCTGCCGTCGGTACGGGAGCTGACGGCGCACCATCGCGTCTCCCCCGTCACCGTCGCCGAGGCGACCCGGCGGCTCGTCGCCGACGGCCTGATCGAGACACGGCCGGGCCGTGGCGCGTACGTGGCGAACCGCCGCGCCGACCCGCCACGGGCGGACCTGTCGTGGCAGACCGTCGCGTTGGGCTCGCGGCGGGGCGGCGAGGACGAGATGCAGGCCCTGCTGGCGTTACCGCCCTCCGGCGCGATCCCGCTGACCGGCGGCTACCTGGACCCGGACCTCCAGCCGGCCGCCGCGCTCGGTGCTGCGCTCGCCCGCGCGGCCCGGCAGCCGGCCGCGTGGCAGCGCGGCCCGGTCGAGGGGCGCCTCGACCTGCGCGCCTGGTTCGCCCGCGAGGCAGGCGGCGGCCTGCGCGCCGAGGACATGGTGATCTGCCCGGGCGGGCAGGCCGCGCTCTCCTCGACGCTGCGGGCGCTCACCACTCCCGGCGACACGGTGCTGGTCGAGTCCCCCACCTACCTGGGCGCGCTCGCCGCCGCGCGCGCCGCCGGGCTGCGGGTGGTGCCCGTGCCCGCCGACGCCGACGGGGTACGCCCCGACCAGCTCGCCGCCGCGTTCGCCCGCACCGGCGCCCGCCTATTCTACTGCCAGCCGTTGTACGCCAACCCGCACGGCGCGACGCTCTCCCCCGCACGGCGCACCCAGGTCGCCGAGGCGGCGCGGGAGGCCGGGGCGTTCCTCATCGAGGACGACTACGCCCGCGACCTGACCATCGACGGCGAGGCCCCGCCACCGCTGGCCGCCGACGACCCGGACGGGCACGTCGTCTACCTGCGTTCGCTGACCAAGTCCACAGCGCCCGGCCTGCGCATCGCCGCGATCGGCGCGCGCGGACCCGCCGGGGTACGGCTGCGCGCCACCCGCCTGCTCGACGACCTCTTCGTCGCCGGACCGCTGCAACAGGCCACAGTGGAGTTCCTCACCGCGCCGGCCTGGGACCGGCACCGCCGCAGCCTGCGCGTGCAGCTGCGGGCCCGCCGCGAGGCGCTGCTCGCCGCGCTGGACCGACATCTGCCGTCGCTGACCCCGCGCGACGTCCCGCGCGGCGGCCTGCACCTGTGGGTACGCCTGCCCGACGGCGCCGACGACGTAGCGGTGACAGCGGCGGCCGCCGCGGCGGGCGTCACCGTCTTCCCCGGCCGCCCCTGGCACGCGGCAGAACCCCCCGCCCCGCACCTGCGCCTCACCTACGCCGCCGCCCCACCCGAGCAGATGGACGAGGCGATCCGCCGCCTCTCCACCACCCTCCCCCACTGACCGCGGCGACGGCTCACACCGCCGTCGATCTTGGACTTGTGGTGCCTCATATTGTCGACTTCGCCCCGCTATCAGAGGTGCCACAACTCCAAGATCGGCGTTCGGCCCGCCCGCCCTCACGCCCACCCCGCCCCCAAGCCCGCGATCTTGCAGTTTGGTGCCCCTCATACCAGGAGCAATCCGGCATCGCCGGGGCCGGAAGTGCAAGATCGCGGGGGTGGGAAGGGGCGGGGCGGGGGTGGGGTTAGTTGCGGGTGAGGGTGAAGGTTGTTGTGGTGTTCTTGATGTCCTGGGCGTTGTCGGTCAAGCGGAGGTTGGTGAAGGTCGCCGCGCCGACAGCGGGGCCCTGGCCCGCCTCGGGCATCTCGTTTGCCCAGATACCGAAGCCGGACTTCGCGTCGAAGGCGTCACCGCTGCGCCGCGCCCCGGAGATCGACACGTTCGTCAGCACCGTGTCGGTGATCGGGTTCTCCGGCTGGCTGCCGTTGTACTTGGTCTGGAACATGATCCCCGAGTACGTCGGATCGACGATGTCCACATCGCTCACCCGGATGCCACGGAACTCCTTCGACGCGGAGAACAACCACATCGCGGGGAACGTCTGAGCCCCCCAGAAGTGCCCGCCGGAGCGGATCAGCGAGATGTTCTCGAACCGGGTGGGCGGGCTGGCGCCGAACCCGACGAACGGGTAGCCGAAGTCCAGCGAGCTGATCGTGATGCCCGAGTACGTGAGCTGGTCGGCGATGTACAGGTTGCGGAACACGTTGTCGTGGCCGCCGTACACCGCCAGCCCGGCCGCCCGCCAGGTCAGCGTGGCGGTCAGGTTCTCGAACACGTTGCCGTGGTTGCCGCCGGAGCCGCCCTGGTCGGTGGCGGAGAACAACGCGAACGCGTCGTCGCCGTTGGAGCGGCCCTCCGAGTTGGTGACCAGGTTGTTCGTGCTGCCGTTTGTCATGTTCACGGCGTCGGCGAAGGTGTTGCGGAACCGGCTGTCCCGGATGGTCAGCCCGTCCACGCTCACCCCCCAGTACGCGCAGACGGTGTGCTCCACCCAGACGCTGTCCAGCGTCAGGTCGTCCACGTCCTTCAGCTCGCCCCACACCTTGCCGGGACCGTCGATCCGGTTGGTGTAGTTGCCGAAGAACGCCAGGTGCGCGAAGGTCGACCCGCTCGCCGAGGACTCGACCCGGAAGCCGGCGTCGGTGTTCTGCTGGTTGCGTGGCGTCTGGAACCGGGTGAACCACATGCCGGCGCCGACGACCTGCACCGCCTTGCCGTACACCTGGAACTTCTGCGCCGTCTCGTACGTGCCGGTGGGCAGGTAGACGCCGATCAGCGTGCCGGTGGTGTCCATCCGTACCGCGTCGAGCGCGTTCTGCACATCGGCGTGGCTGAACCCGGTGGGCACCTTGTAGCGGGCCGGGTCGGGGTTGGCGCGCGGCGACACCAGTTCGGTGTTGACGAAGTCGATCGCGTACGTGGTGGTGTTCGCCGGGTCCTTCTGGAGCCGGATCCGGCTGCCCGCCGGGACCGTGGCGTCGAGCAGCACGTTCGCCTCGTCGTACAGGTGCCGGGGCGCGCCCGCGCTCGGCGAGTCGCTCGGCCCGGCCTCGGCGCCGTACAGCCAGATGTGCTTCGAGGTGAGGCTCATCGGCTTGTGCAGCACCCCGTTGACGTAGACGTTGATCGTCGAGTCGATCCCGCCGCCGCCCGGGGCATCCGGGATGGAGAAGCGGGCGACCAGCGCATTCGCTGCCGAGCGGGTGGTCCACTCGACGTACGCGCCGGTGGTGTTGAGCGTGACCGCGCGGCGGCCGGACGCCTCCCCGGCGAGGTCGCCGATGGTGCGGTTCGGGCCGATCACCTGCGCGCCGCCGCCGGTCGTGCCGTCCTCGGCCTCGTAGGCGTCGTACGGCAGGTTCGCCCCGCGGCCGACGAACAGCGCGCGCTCGCTCGTGTTGTTCTGCCGCTTCACCGGCAGTTCATTGGTGTCGTCGGCGAGCACCACCCGCACCGTGTACCGGCCGTTGGCGGCCGTCCAGGTACCAAGCGACACCGGGCCGGCGGTGCCCCCGGCCGCGATCGTGCCGCTGTACGAGGCGGTGAGCGTGCGGACGACCGCGCCGGACTGGTCGCGCACTGTCAGCGTGATGCCGTGCGCGCCGCTCGCCGACGCGATGGTGCCCTGGTTGCGCAGCGTCACCGCGAAGGAGACGGCCGCGCCGGCGCTCGGCGTGCCGGGTGACCAGGTGACGGCGGAGGCGACCAGGTCGGAGCTGGCGACCGGGCTGACAGTCAGCGGGGTCGGGCTGGTGTACGAGTTGTTCGCCTCGTTCTGCTCGATCACCGCGTTCGCCTCGTCGACCTTCGCGGTGAGCGGGTAGCTGCCGGCGTCGCGTACGCCGATGGTCGCCGAGACGGTGCTCGACGCCCCGGCGGCGAGCGCGCCGACGGCGGCGGTGCCGACCTTCGTCGTACCCAGGTAGAGGTTGACAGTGGTGGCGGCGGAGGCCGCGGTGCCGGCGTTGCGCACGGTGGCGGACAGCGTGATCGCGTCTGTCTCCACCGGCGCGGACGGCGCGGCGGTGACGGCGGTGACGGTGAGGTCCGGGTTCGGCGCCGGGACGCCGATGACCTGGAGTTCGGCGACCTGGCCGTTGGAGGAGCCGGAGTTCGCGGTGAACTGGAGCCGGACGTCGGCGGCGGTCGCCGAGACCGGGACGGTCACCGTGTTGGCGCTGTTCGGGTTGAAGGAGTACGTGGCGGAGCCGGCCAGGCTGGTGAACCCGGACGCGGACTGTTCCCGGCCGAGCACCTGGAACGTCTGGGTGCGCGCGCCCCACGCCGGGTCCGGGTTCAGCTTCACCACTACCGCGCTGATGGCGGCGTTGGCGCCGAGCGCGACGGTGAGCGTGCTCGGGTATGCGCCGGGCGCGCCCTCCCAGTACGTGGTGACGTCGTTGTCGACGGCGTTGGCGGCGGCGAACACGTGCACCATCGACGACGCGGTGGCGGGCTTGCCGGCCGCCAGGTTGGTGCCGCCCGTGCTGCTGCCGGTACGGGTGACGGTGTTGCTGTTCGCCGACACGTTCCCGGCGGCGTCACGGGCCCGCACGTGGTACGAGACGGTGGCGTTGTCCGGCTGGCTGTCGGTGTACGTGAGCGTGGAGCCGCTGACTGTGGTGCGCAGCGTGCCGTTGGCGTACACCTCGTAGCCGGTGACGCCGACGTTGTCGCTCGACGCGGTCCAGGTCAGCCGGACCTGCCCGCTCGCCGGCTGGGTGAAGGCCAGGTTGCCGGGCGCGGTCGGGGCAACCGTGTCACCGGTGTTGCCGGTACGGGTCACCGTGTTGCTGTTCGCCGACACGTTCCCGGCCGCGTCCCGCGCCCGCACGTGGTAGGCCACTGTGGTCCCGGCCGGCTGGGTGTCGGTGTACGTCAGCGTGGAGCCGCCGACAGTGGTGCGCAGCACGCCGTTCGCGTACACGTCGTAACCGGTGACGCCGACGTTGTCGCTCGACGCGGTCCAGGTCAGCCGCACCTGGTCGGTGGACGGCTCGGTGAACGCGAGATTGCCCGGCGCGCTGGGCGCCTGGGTGTCGCCGGTGACCGGGCCGTAGATCTCCAGCTCGGCGAGCTGCCCGGCGGGCCAGGCGCTGTTCGCGGTGAACAGCAGCCGTAGGTGGCGGGTGGAGGCGGTGGGCACGGTGACCGTCACCGTGTTGCCGCCGCCCGGGTCGAACGCGTACGACGCGGAGCCGACGAGCGTGCCGAACGTGGAGCCGTTCGTGCTGCCCTGCACGGTGATCGTCTGGGTGCGTGCGCCCCAGCCGGACGGCAGCCGCAGCACCAGCCGGTTGACGCTGGTGGCGGCGCCCAGGTCGGCCTGGATCCACTGCGGGAACGCGTTGTTCGGGCTCTCCCAGTAGGTGGCCGCGTTGCCGTCGTTGGCGTTGCCCGCGCCGTACACGTCGGCGTGGCCGCTCTCGGTCATGGTCCGGCCGAGCGCCAGGTTGGTCGAGGAGGTGGCCGCGCCGTACACCTCCAGGTCGGCGAGCTGCGCGGCGGCCCAGCCGGTGTTCGCGGTAATCACGACCCGCAGGTAGCGGGCGTCGGTGGCGGTGAAGCCGAGCGTCACGGTGTTGGCGGCGGCCGGGCTGAACGTGCGGGCGGCGGACGCGACGACAGTGGTGAAGCCGCTGCCGTCGGCGCTGGCCTGCACGGACAGCGTCTGGTTGCGGGCCTCCCAGGCGGCCGGGAGTTTGAGCACGACCTGGTCGACGGCGCGGCCGGTGCCGAGGTCGACCTGCGCCCACTGCGGCAGCGCGCCGCTGCTCTCCCAGTAGCTGCCCTGGTTGCCGTCGGTCAGGTTGGCCGCGACGTAGGGGCCGTTGACGCTGCTGGCGGCGGCGGTGCGCCCGGCGGCGAGGTTCGGGCCGCCGGCGGCGAGGGCCGGTGGGGCGGGGGCCGCGGTGACGACCAGGCCGACCGCAGCGAGCACCGCGACGATTCCGGTACGGAGTCTGGACATGGTGGACGGACACCTTCTTCCCGGGGGAGGTGGAGAGGCGTTCGGGGGTGGGGGTGCGGTGGCGCGGCGGGGACCGGCGGTGGCCCCCGCCGCGCCGGGTCAGGAGGCGTACACCTCGAACTCGGACAGCTGGCCGGCCGGCCAGCCGGTGTTGCCGGTGAAGGTCAGCCGCACGAAGCGGCTGTCACCGGCGGGCAGCGCGATCGACACGCTGTTGCCGCCCGCCGGGTCGAACGTGTAGCCCGCCGCCGTCTTGAGCGTCGAGAACGACGAGCCGTCGGTGGAGCCGAGCACCGCCACTGTCTGGGTACGGGTCTGCCAGGCCGCCGACGGGGGCAGCTTCAGCACCACCCGGGCCACCGGCCGGGCGCTGCCCAGGTCGACCGTCACCGACTGCGGGAACGCGTTGTTGGCGCTCTCCCAGTAGCTGGCGGCGTTGCCGTCGACAGCGTTGCCGGCGGCGTACGTCTGGGTGGTGCTGGTGGCGGTCGCCGGCAGGCCCAGGGCCAGGTTCCCGCCGGCCGGCGGCGGCGTGGTCGGTGGTGCCGTGGTGGGGGGCGCTGTCGTCGGCGGCGCGGTGGTGGGCGGCGGCGGGCTGGTGGGCGGCGGGCTGGACGGGCCGTTGCCCCACTGCGGCTGCGGCCACGGCCCGCAGTACGGGGTGGACGTGTACCAGCCGGAGTTACCGGTGCCCTGGGTGATCTGGAAGCCGCTGCCGACGCAGTTGTGGATCGGGTTGGACTGGGCGATGCCGGTGGCCCGCACGTTCGTGAACCGGACCTGGCTGGGCGCCTGCACCTGGAGCGCGTACGTGCCCGCGCCGTCGATGCGCACGTTGTCGAACGAGATGCCGCTGGTCTGCCCCTCGATCCAGTGCAGCGCCGCGTACGAGCTGTCCAGGATGTCGGTGTCGGTCACGGTGACGGTGGCACCCTGGATCGGCTCGTTGAGCGCGGAGAACCAGATCGCGCCCACGCCGAACTGCCAGTTGTAGTCGGAGTTGCCGTTACGGATCAGCGTGTTGCGGGCCACCGTGATCGTGCCGGCCACCGCCGTCGGCCCGGTGACGCCCGGGTAGCGGTTGGCCACGTGGATGCCGCCGCCGTTGGTGACCGAGTCGGCGGTGACGTTGTCGGCGATGGTGATGTCCCGCCCGCCGTAGGTGACCAGGTGATTGGCCAGGATCGTGACGCCGATGGTGTTGCGGGTGAAGGAGTTGCCGACGTTCGGCACGCTCTGCGCCCACATGGCCAGCGCGTCGTCACCGGTGTTGCGGACGAACGTGTTGGTGACTGTGGAGTTGGTGACGCCCCAGTGGAAGTTCACCCCGTCGGCGGTCTGGTCGAGGATGCGGCTGTTGCGGATGGTGAAGTTGTCCATCGGGCCGTCCATCCAGGCGCCGACCTTGGTGTGCTGCAACCACAGGTTGTCCACCACCGAGTTCGTCATCGCGCCGCCGACGGCGTTGACCTGGTCCTCGTCCACGCGTTCGCGGATGTCGCCGATGATCGCGAAGTCCCGCAGCGTGACGTTGCGGCTGGGCCCGCCGGCCTCGTGCGGCCGGATCTCGCCGGAGTAGCCGCCGCCCGGCACGTACTTGCCGTAGATGCCGGCGGCACGCTTGCGGTCGGTGGGGTGCCGGCCGCCGAGCACCGAGTACCAGGGGCCGGCGCCGCGCAACGTCACGCCGTCGACCACCACGTGGTCCCAGAGCGTGAACGTGCCGGCCGGGATCCACACCGCCCGGCCCTGCGCCTTGCCGGCGTCCACTGCGGCCTGGAATTTCGCCGTCGAGTCGGTGGCGCCGGTCGGGTCGGCGCCGAAGTCGGTCACCACGTCCAGCACGCCGGACGGCTTGGTGATCTGCGCCCCGACCAGCTCGAAGTCGGCCAGGTCGATGGTGAACGTGGGTGACTGGGCGGTCGAGGAGACCTGGAGGCGGATCTTCGTGCCGGCCGGGTAGGTGGCGCCGAACATGGTGCGGGTCTCGTCGTAGAAGTGGTGCGGGTTGGTGTCGCCCGGGTTGTTGTTGAACGGGTAGCCGCCGTAGTACCAGCCGTACCGGGAGGTGACCGGCACCGCCTTGACCAGCGTGCCGTTGGCGCGCAGGTCGATGGTGGCGTCCCGGCCGGTGCCGGCGGCGTTGTCCGGCAGGCTGTACCGGAACGTGACCGCGTTCGCCGGGGCGGTGAGCGTGAACTCGACGTACTCGCCGACGGCGTCGAGGGTGACCGCCTCGCGGCCGGACGCCTCGGACGGCAGCGTGCCGTAGCGCCGGTCGGGGCCGATCTTCGTGCCGTTGTGGGCGGCCTGCTCGGCCTCCTGCTCCCGGAACGGCACGGTGGCGCCGCGGCCGGCGATGTCGAACGGGGACAGTCCGGCGGCGGACGCCGGAGTGGCGGTCGTGGTCAGCGCCACCACGACGAGTGTCGAGGCGGCGAGCGCGGCGGCGGCCAGGGCGGCCACGCCTGTGGTGCGGTGGCGGTGGGCGGTGCGGTGCTCGGCCATGCGGGGTGTGCTCCCTTTCGTCGGTGGCCAGATCCCCCGTGCGGCGTTGCCTCTCCTTCCTCCTCCCCAGGTGTGCGGCGTGGCGGCGGCCGGGACGGGCCGCCGGGTGTCGCTGCGGCGCCGGCGGCGGGACGGGGCCGCCGGCGCCGCGGTCAGGCCGATCGGGTACGCAGCCAGACCGCGGTGTCCGGCGGCAGCCGGTCGTCGTCGAGTGGCCCGCTGGCGAGCAGCAGCTCGTCGTGCCCGGGCAGCGGCACTGCTGCGTCGCGCAAATTGACCAGGCAGGTGAAGCCGGGCTCGCGGGCGAACGCGAGCACGCCGTCCGGTGCGGGCAGCCAGGCCAGCGTGCCGTCGCCGAGCGCGGGTTCGGCACGGCGCAACGCCAGCGCGGCCCGGTACAGCTCCAGCATCGAGTGCGGGTCGCCGGTCTGGGCGCGGACGGTGCGGTCCTTCCAGTCGGCCGGCTGCGGCAACCAGGGCGCGGCGGCCGCGCCATCGGGGCTGAACCCGAACGGCGGCGTGTCGCCCTGCCAGGGCAGCGGCACCCGGCAGCCGTCGCGGCCCGGGTCGACCCGCCCGGACCGCTCCCACATCGGGTCCTGCCGCAGCTCGTACGGGATGTCCTCGACCTCCCAGAGGCCCAGCTCCTCGCCCTGGTAGACGTAGGCTGCGCCGGGCAGCGCGAGGGACAGCAACGCGGCGGCGCGGGCCCGTCGGGTACCCAGCTCCAGGTCGGTGGGGATGCCCTCACGCTTGGCGGCGAAGCTGAACCGGGTGTCGGCGCGGCCGTACCGGGTGACGTGGCGGGTCACGTCGTGGTTGGACAGCACCCAGGTGGCCGGGGCGCCGACCGGGGCGTGCGCGGCGAGCGTGCCGTTGATGCTGTCCCGCAGCGCCGTGGCGTCCCAGGCGCAGCCGAGGAAGTCAAAGTTGAACGCGGTGTGCAGCTCGTCCGGGCGCAGGTAGTTCGCGAACCGCTCCCGGTCGGGCAGCCACACCTCGCCGACCAGCGCCCGCCCGCCCGGGTAGGAGTCGGCGATGCGCCGCCAGGCGCGGTAGACGTCATGCACGCCGTCCCGGTCGCGGAACGGGTGCGGCCGGTCCGGGTGGACCTCCGGCAGCGCGCCGTCCTTGACCAGCAGCCCGGCCGAGTCGATGCGGATGCCGTCCACGCCCCGCTCGAACCAGAACCGCAGGATGTCCTCGAACTCGTCGCGTACCCGGGGGTGGTCCCAGTTGAAGTCGGGTTGCTGCGGGGCGAACAGGTGCAGGTACCAGTCGCCGGGCGTGCCGTCCGGGTCGGTGGTGCGGGTCCAGGTCGGTCCGCCGAACTCGCCGGTCCAGTCGGTGGGCGGCAGCTCACCGCCCGGTCCCCGGCCGGGGCGGAACCAGAACAGGTCCCGCTCGGGCGCGCCCGGCCCGCCGTCCAGGGCGGCCCGGAACCACTGGTGCGCGTCGGAGCAGTGGTTGGGCACCACGTCGACGATGCTGCGGATGCCGAGCGCGTGCGCCTCGGCGATCAGCGCCTCCACCTCGGCGAGCGTGCCGAAGACCGGGTCGATGTCGCGGTAGTCGGACACGTCGTAGCCGGCGTCGGCCATCGGCGACGGGTACCAGGGGCTGAACCAGATCGCGTCGACGCCGAGCGCGGCGAGGTGCTCCAGGCGGGACCGGATGCCGGCGACGTCGCCGATCCCGTCGCCGTTTCCGTCGGCGAAGCTGCGCGGATAGACCTGGTAGATAACCGCGGAGCGCCACCACGGGCTGTTGTCGGCCATGGACACGGGCACCTGCTTTCTGCGGGGTCGGTACTGCGGCGGCGGGCATGCGGCGGGCTTGCGGCGGCGCCCGGTCAGCCCTTGAGGCCGCCGGTGGTCAGGCCGGACATGATGTTGCGCTGGAAGATCAGGAACAGCACGACAGTGGGGATCGCGGCGATCACCGACGCGGCGATGACCACGTTCATCGGGGTGCCGCCGGCGAAGGCGTAGATGCCGACGCTGACGGTCCGCGTCTCCGGCGACGGCATGACCAGCTTCGGCCAGAGGAAGTCCTTCCAGACCGCCGTCACCGCGAAGATCGCCACCACGCCGAGGATCGGGCGGGACATCGGCAGGACTATCGACCAGAGCGTGCGCAGCGGCGAGGCGCCGTCCATCACGGCGGCGGCCATCAGGTCCTCCGGGATCGAGTCGAAGAACCGTTTCAGCAGGAAGATGTTGAACGCGTTCGCCACCAGCGGCAGCCAGATCGCGAACGGCGAGTCGAGCAGGTTGACGTGCACGATCGGCAGGTCGATCACCGTGACGTACTGCGGGACGATGAGCACCATCGCCGGGATCATCAGCGTCGCCAGCATCATGCCGAGGATCAGCTTGCCCAGCACCGGGCGCAGCTTCGACAGCGCGTACGCCGCGGCGGTGTCGAACACGAGCTGGAACAGCACCGCCCCGGTCGCGTAGTAGAACGTGTTGAACAGCAGCTTCGCCAGCTCCAGGTTGGTCCAGGCGTCCACGTAGTTGCGCGGCTGCGGATCGCGCGGGAACAGCGTCGGCGGGGTCTGGGCGATCTCCTGGCCGGACTTCAGCGCGCCGGTGACCATCCAGTACAGCGGGCCGAGGAAGACCAGCGTGAACCCGGCGACGACCACGGAGAGCACCGCCCAGTAGAGGACGCGGCCGCGACCACGGCGTAGCTGGGCGTGGGAGATGAGGGTGCGGGTGGTGCTGTCGGCGGCCATGTCCTAGTCCTGTCTCGCGGTCAGTCGCAGGTAGACGGCGGAGAACCCGGCCAGCACCACCAGCATGATCACGCCGAGCGCGGCGGCGCCGTTGAGGTCGTTCTGGAAGAACCCGTGCTGGTAGATCAGGTACGCCACGGAGGTCGCCGAGTCCTGCGTGCCGGCGCCGTTGGCGAGGATCAACGGCTCGATGAACAACTGCATGGTCGCGACGATCTGGAGCATCGCCAGCAGCGCCAGGATCAGCCGGGTCTGCGGGATCGTCACGTGCAGGATGCGCCGCCACACCCCGGCGCCGTCGATCTCGGCGGCCTCGTACAGCTCGCCGGGGATGTTCTGCAACGCGGCCAGGTAGATCAGCACGGCGCCGCCCATGTTCATCCAGGTCGACGCGATCACCATGGCCGGCATCGTCATCGTGGGCGACTGCATCCACTCCGACGTGGGCAGTCCCAGCGCGGTGAGGATCGCGTTGAACAGCCCCGCCTCGCTCGGGTCGTACGCGTAGAACTTGAACAGGAACAACGCGGACGCCGGCGGCAGCATCACCGGCAGGTAGACGAGCACCCGCAGGTAGCCCTTGGCGTGGCGCAGCTCGTTGAGCAGGATCGCCACGAAGAACGGCACGGCGTAGCCGAGCACCAGCGCCAGGCCGGTGAAGACGAACGTGTTCTTCCAGGCGGTCCAGAAGCTCGGATCGGCGATGATCCGGCTGTAGTTGTCCCAGCCGACCCAGGTGGTCTCGCCGCGCCGGGTGCGCTGGAAGCTCATCACGACGCCGCGGACCATCGGGTACCAGGAGAAGACGGCGAAGCACGCGACCGCGCCGATGAGGAACGCGTGCCCGGTGAGGTTGTCCCGTACCTTGCGGCCGAGGCCGGCGCGGCGTGCGGCGGTACGCGACGGCGTCGGCGCGACCGGGCCGGTACGGCGGGTGGCGCCGGGGGCGGTGGTGAGCGCCAAGGCGACTCCTGCGGTGCTCGGGGAGGTGGGGCCGGTTCGCCGGCCCCACCTCCGGTCGGGTCAGCTGCCGGCGGCCAGCAGCTGGTTGACCTTGTCCTCGGCGGTCTTGAGCAGCGCGTCGATGTTCGCGTTCGGGTTGGTCAGCACCCCGGACATCGCCGCGTCGAGCACCGCGTAGACGGCCTGCGCGTTGCGCGGCTCCCCCTTGATCGGCACCGGGTTGGCCTCGAAGACCGCGAAGTTGGTGGTGTCCACGTTGGCGTTTGCCTTGCGCAGGTCCAGCTCCTGCTTCTGCGCGTCGCTGCCGTTCGTGAACAGCAGTGGCTGGGGCAGGCCGACCGGATAGTTCTGCGGCTTGGCGCGCACGTAGTCGAACTGGCCCTTACCAGGCGTCAGCTTCTGGTACGCGAGCCACTTCAGTCCGGCCTTGACCTGCTCCGGGCTCAGGCCCTCCTTGAAGAAGTAGCCCTCGCCGCCGCCCAGCGTGGCTTTGGCCTGCCCGTCCTGGCCGGGCAGCGGGCCCATCGCCCAGTCCTGGTATTTGCCCTGGAACTGGCTGACGATCGCCTGGGTCGCGTCCGGCGCGCCGATGAACATGCCGACCTTGCCGGCGCCGGCGTTGGTGAGCAGGTCACCCCACTGGAGCAGCTGCCGGCTGCCCATGCTGTTGTCGCCGTACCGCATGTCCTTGAGGTTCTGCAGGACCTGCTTGCCCATCGCGTTGTTGAAGTCGGCCTTCTTGCCGTCGGCGCTGAGCACCTGGCCGCCCTGGGAGTAGAGCAGCGAGGTGAAGTGCCAGCCGCCGGTGTTGCCGGCGCTGTACTCGGAGTACCCGGCGATGCCGTCGCCGAGCGCGGCGATCTTCTTGGCCGCGGCCCGCACCTCCGGCCAGGTCTTCGGCGGGTTGTCGACGTCGAGCCCGGCCCGCTGGAACAGCGCCTTGTTGTAGATCAGGCCCATCGAGTAGTTCTTCACCGGTACGGCGTACAGCTTGCCGCCGTCGGTGAAGACCTCCTTGAGCGCCGGGTCGACGCTGTCCCAGGTGGGGATGGTGTCCTTCGTGGCGTACTGGCCGATGTCCATCGCCTGGCCGGAGTCCAGCACCTGCTGCACGTCGGTCATGTATCCGTAGAAGACGTCGGTGACGGTGCCGCCGGCGAGGCGGGCGGTGAAGTCCGGCGGGTTGTTGCACTGCTCGCCGACGCTGACGCTCTTGACGACGATGTCCGGGTTCTGCCGCTGGAACTCGGCGACGTCGTCGTTCCAGTTCTTCAGCAGCTCCTTCTGCGCGCCGACCGGCTGGCAGTCGACGGTGATGGTGACCTTGCCGCCGGCGTCGCTGCTGTCGTCACTCTTGGTGGAGCACGCCGCAAGGCTGAGCCCGAGGCCGGTCGCGAGCGCGAGCGCCGCGACCTTCCGATACTGCGGTACGGACATCTGTCCATCCCTTCGGGAACGGGTGTATCCATGGCCTTCACTGATGTGCGGTGACCGCGCGGCTGCCTCTGGTGGTGCAACGGCAGCCGGCACGCGCCCTGCCTCCGGAAACCGCGGCCCGGGTCAGGTGTGAGTGGAGTCACTGTAGCGACGCGAACGAATCGCAGCAAGATGCGGACGCTTGCATGCAAGAAATGAACTCGACGACGGAAAGCCCGGAGGCGGCCAGCTGCCACCGTGGGAGCGCGGCCATACGGCCTCAGCCCTGGTGCACGGCCTCCCGACGCCGCAGTCGCCGTCGGGAAACCGTCGATCTTGGGGTTGTGGCACCTCAGATACCGGGATTAGGGCCACATTCCGGGCGCCACAACTCCAAGATCGACGGATGCGGCGTTTGTGTGGCTCCACGAGGGACGGGACACCGGAGAGGTCGAGGGCCGCCGGCGCCGGGGCGGCAGTGCCGGGCACCGCCCGACGGGGCGTAGCCGGCCGAGGTGGGTGAGTGAGTAGGCCCGGGGGTCAGCGGCGGAGGGCGGGGGCGGTGGAGCCGCGTACCACCAGCTCGGGCTCGAACAGCAGCTCGTCGTGCAGCACCCCGGCGCCCTCGATCTGGGTGACCAGCAGGTCCACAGCGGCCTGTCCCATGGTCTCGATCGGCTGCCGCACAGTGGTCAGCGGCGGGTCGGTGCAGGTCATGAACGCCGAATCGTCGAAGCCGACCACCGAGACGTCGGCCGGCACCGCGCAGCCCAGGCGCCGGGCGGCCCGGATGGTGCCCAGCGCGAGCACGTCGCTGGCGCAGACGATGCCGGTCACGCCGCGCTCGATCAGCTTCGTGGCGGCGACCCGCGCCCCCTCCATCGAGAAGCTCGACCGCTCCACCAGGGAGCGGTCGTCTCCCCAGCCGGCGGCCCGGACCATCGCGTCGAGCTTGCGGCGCGAGGGCACGTGGTCAGCCGGGCCGAGCACCAGGCCGATCCGGTCGTGGCCGAGCGAGCGCAGGTGCCCGTACGCCTGCTCGACGGCGACCGCGTCGTCGGTGGACACGCGCGGGAAGCCCAGTTCCTCGACGCCGGCGTTGACCAGCACCACCGGCAGGCCCCGGTCGGTGAGGCGCCGGTAGTGCTCGTGCGAGGCGTCGGCGAGCGCGTACGAGCCACCGGCGAAGATGACGCCGCTGACCTGGTGGTCGAGCAACATCTCCACGTACCCGGACTCCGGCACGCCGCCGATGGTGCGGGCGCACAGCGCCGGGGTGAAGCCGCGCTGGGCGAGGGATCCGGTGACCACCTCGGCCAGGGCCGGGAAGATCGGGTTCTGCAACTCCGGAAGCACCAGGCCGACCAGGCGGGCGCGTTCGCCGCGCAGCTTGCTCGGGCGCTCGTAGCCGAGCACGTCGAGGGCGGTCAGCACGGCGGTCCGGGTCGCCTCGGACACGCCGCCGCGGCCGTTCAGTACGCGGCTCACGGTGGCCTCGCTGACACCCGCCTTGCGGGCGACCTCGGTCAGGCGCTTCGTCACGGCGGCAATCGTACGTCGGATTCTTGCAAGAAATGAACAACCGGACGGGTCACTTCTTGCCCCGAAGGGCGGCAACCGGCCCGAAAGATGCGAGCAGATTGATGCTTGAAAGGGAACAGAGCGCCGGAATAACATGAGGACCCTTGTCGATGGCCTGCGCCGCCGAGGCCACCCGTCCCCCGAGAAAGTGGGTGCTCCGATGTCGCGGAGCGTGCCGAGGATCCTCGCGGCGGCGCTGGTCACCGCCGCCCTGCTCATCCCGCCCGGCGCCGCCGCGGCGGGCCCGCCGCGCGGACCGGCCCCGGTGGTGACACGCGCCGGGCTCGACCCCGCGCTGGTTGCCGGTCGCGGCGCCACAGTGGACTACGTCGAGCAGGAGGCCGAGCACGGCCGGACCACCGGCGTCGTGATCGGGCCGGACCGGTCGGCGTACGCACTCGCAGGTGAGGCGTCCGGCCGCCGGGCCGTGCGCCTGCTGCCCGGCCAGTACGTCGAGCTGACACTCCCGCGGCCGACGAACGCGCTCACCGTGCGGTACAGCATCCCGGACGCGCCGGGCGGCGGCGGGATCACCGCGCCGCTGCGGGTCTCCGTCGGCCGCTCGCCCGCCCGCACCGTGACGCTCACCTCGCAGTACGCCTGGCTCTACAACCAGTACCCGTTCACCAACGACCCCGGCGCCGACCTGCTGCACCCGGACTGGTGGATCACCGAGTGCTCCTGCGTCCCGGCGGCCACCACGCCCGCGCCGGTGATCACCAAGCCGTTCCGGCCGCACCACTTCTACGAGGAGCAGCGGCTGCTGCTCGGCCGTACCCACCGGGCCGGTGAGGTGGTCCGGTTGACCGCGCCGCGCGGCACGGCCGCCGCCTGGACGGTGATCGACCTGGTGGACGCGCATCTGGTCGCGCCGCCCCGGGCGGTCCCCCGCGCGGTGAACGCGCTGTCGTTCGGCGCCGACCCGACCGGCCGGCGGGAGTCCGCCGACGCGTTCGACCGGGCGATCGCGCACGCCCGACGGGTGGACCGCCCGCTCTACCTGCCGCCGGGTACCTACCAGGTCAACCGGCACATCGTCGTCGACGACGTGACGATCGCCGGGGCGGGCAGCTGGCACACGATCGTGCGGGGGCGTGAGGTCGCGCTGGACACGCCCGCGCCCGACGGCTCCCGGCACACGGGCGTCGGCTTCTACGGCCGCGACGCCGCCGACGGCGGCAGCAGCAACGTGCACCTGTCCGGTTTCGCGATCGAGGGCGACGTACGCGAGCGGATCGACACCGACCAGGTCAACGCCATCGGCGGGGCGCTCAGCCACAGCACCATCGACGGCCTCTACCTGCACCACACGAAGGTCGGCATGTGGTTCGACGGGCCGATGACCGGGCTGCGGGTCACGAACACCGTGATCGCGGACCAGGTCGCGGACGGGTTGAACTTCCACACCGGCGTCACCCACTCCTCGGTGACGAACTCGGTGGTCCGCAACAGCGGCGACGACGCGCTGGCGATGTGGTCGGAGGGGACGGCGAACGCGTCGAACACGTTCGCGTACAACACCGTGCAGTCACCGGTGCTCGCCAACGGCATCGCGCTGTACGGCGGCACGGACCTGACCGTCGCGCACAACCTGATCGCCGATCCGGTCCGCGAGGGCAGCGCGATCCAGGTGGGCGCCCGCTTCGGTGCGGAGCCGTTCGCCGGCCGGCTGCGGATCACCGGCAACACCACCGTGCGGGCCGGCACGTACGACCTGAACTGGAACATCGGCCTCGGCGCGATCTGGTTCTACGCGCTCGACCGCAGCATCGACGCGGACGTCCTGGTGAGCGGCGACGCGTACCTGGACAGCACCTACAACGCGATCATGCTGGTCAGCGACTGGCCGGTGAAGGACCGGGTCCGCATCGACAACGTCCGCTTCCGCGGCATCCGGGTCGACGGCGCCGGGACGTCGGTGGTCAGCGCGCGCGCGGCCGGCGGGGCGCGTTTCGCCGACGTCGACGCCCGCCACGTGGGCGCGGTCGGCGTGAACAACTGCGGGTCGTTCCACTTCACCCCGGCCGGGTCGGAGTTCACCCTGACCGACCTCGGCGGCAACGACGGCGGCTGGCTGGCCCCGTGGCTGCTGCCGAACACCATCACGTGCGACGACCGCCCGCCGGTGGTACCGCCGCCCCCGCCCTCGCACTGGTGACACACGACGCGACCCCCACCGGCCGGGCCGGTGGGGGTCGCGGTACGTGTGGCTCAGGCCTCGGTGAGCTGGCCGCGCAGCTTGGTCAGGGCGCGGGCGAGCAGCCGGGACACGTGCATCTGGGAGACGCCGACCCGAGCGGCGATCTCGCTCTGGGTCAGGTTGCCGTAGAAGCGCAGCGTGAGGATCTTCTGCTCGCGCTCGTCGAGCGTGGCCAGCGCCGGGCCCAGGGAGGCGCGCAGGTCGGCCAGCTCGTACTCGTTGTCCTCGGCGCCGAGGGTGTCGCCCAGCTCGGTGGCGCTGTCGCCGTCGCCGATCGGGGTGGACAGCGACACCGCGTTGTAGGCGCGGGCGCCTTCCAGACCTTCGAGCACCTCTTCCTCGGTGACGTCGAGGTGGGCGGCGATGTCGGCGACGGTCGGGGCCCGGTTGAGCGTCTGGGTCAGCGTGCTGTTCGCCTCGGAGATGCGCAGCCGCAGCTCCTGGAGGCGGCGCGGAACCCGGATGTTCCAGGTGCGGTCGCGGAAGTGCCGCTTGATCTCACCGAGGATGGTCGGGATGGCGAACCCGGCGAAGTCGACGCCGCGCGAGGCGTCGAACCGGTCCACCGCCTTGATCAGGCCCAGCGCCGCGGTCTGCGCCAGGTCACCGGCCGGCTCGCCGCGCCCGCTGTAGCGGGCGGCCAGGTGGTTCGCCAGCGGCAGCCACGCCTCGATGACCTGGTTGCGCAGGGCGGCCCGCTGCGGGTGGCCGGCGGGCAGCGCGGCGAGCGCCGCGATCAGCTCGCTGGCACGGGACTCCTCACCGGTCTGCGGCGCGCGCTGCACCTCGGTCGCGGTCGGTGCCATGGTCATCGTGGTCATGCTGCCCTTCCTGTCCTCGGAGAACGGGTGGCCTCCCACACCGGTCGTGCCAGCCACACTAGACCAAAGGCCATGGCCAAATCAACCGAACGGACGATGGAGTTTTACCCTCATATCCGGACATAGGGGCGAGCAACGGCGATCAGCGTGGCATCAACGGCCGATAGTCGGCAGCGGTGAGCGGCAACACCGAGAGGCTTCCGTCCGCGCGCGGCACCTCGAGCGGCTGCCCGCCCCGGCGGAACGCGACGCTGTACACGTCCGGCCGCTGCGTGAGGCTGCACACGATCTGCCCGAAGGCCAGCACCTCGTCGTTGCGGCCGGTCTCCTCCCCGGCCTGGCGCACGTCGACTGTCGCCACGGTGCCGGCCAGTGTGGCCCCGGCCACCGCCACCGTGCCCGGCAGCGCCGTGGCCAGCCCCTGACGACGCTCGCCGGGACCCGGCCCGGCAAGCAGGTGCTGCAGGTGCGTGTCCACCCCCGGCAGGCCGTCCACCCGGCGGTTCACCACGACCAGTCCGTCGTCCCGGACGAAGCAGAACGGCTCGTCCACCCGCCCGTCCCCGTCGACGGTCGAGGACACCGCCGGCGTCGGGAACGCCCCGGGCGGCGTCTGCACGAGCCGGGGCTCGTCGTCCACCGGCACCCCGCAGCCGACGAGCAGCGCCACGGCGAGCAGGCCGGGCAGGAGCCGCCGCCGGCTCACCGGAGCGCTCCGGGCAACTCGACCCGGAAACGGGCGCCGGGCCCGCGGTCCAGCACCCGCGCCGACCCGCCGTGCGCGTCGGCGTGCTGCGCCACCAGGGCGAGGCCGAGACCGGTGCCATCGGTGCCGGCCCGATCGTGCGCCGCCCGGCCCCGCACGAACCGGTCGAAGATGATCTCCCGGTCGCCCGGCGGCACGCCCGGTCCGTCGTCGTCGACCTCCAGCACGCCCACGCCGTCGCGCCCGCCCAGGCGTACGGCGACCGGACCGCCGCCGTAGCGCTCGGCGTTCTCCACCAGGTTCAGCAGCGTCTGTGCGAACCGGCGCCGGTCGACCCACCACTCGCGCGGGACGCCGTCGGCCACCTCCACCAGGCTCACCGGCAGCGACCGCTCCCGGCAGGTGGCCCGGGCCAGCTCGACCACGTCGACGGTCTCGCGGTGCGCGGGCTGCTCGGTGCGGGCCAGCTGGATCAGGTCGTCGACCAGCCGCTGGAACCGGGTCACCTCGTCGGCCACCAGGCCGGCGGCGGTCGCGGTGCGCTCGTCCTGGTGCTCGCGGCGGCGGTGCAGCACGCTCGCCGCCGCGGCCAGCGTCTGCAACGGCGAGCGCAGCTCGTGGCTCACGTCGGCGGCGAAGCGGCGGTCCCGGTCGATGCGCTGCACCAGCTTGTCGACCATCTCGTTGAACGAGCTGGACAGGCGGGTGAGATCCGGATCGGTGGTCGGGTCGAGCCGGGTGGCGAAGTCGCCTCCCGCGATGCGTTCCGCCGCGTCGGCGACCGCTGTGAGTGGCCGCAGGCTGTGCCGGGTGGCATACCAGCCGAGCGCCGCGCCGGCCCCGGCGACCATGATCGCCACGGCGATCAGCGCCAGCCCCACCACCTGGACGGTCTCCTCCACCTCCCGCAGCGAGGTCAGCTCGTAGTAGCCGAGCGCGCCGGGCAGCGGCACGCCGACCAGCAGCGCGGGCTGACCGTCGAGCCGGATCCGCTGCACCGCGGGCTTGCCCTCGGCGACCATGCGCTGCAACTCCATCGGCACCGAGCTGGCACCCACGTCGGCGGTGCGGGCGTACCAGCCGTCGGGCAGGTGCAGCAGCGGCCGGCGGGCGCTGCCGGTGTCGAGCGAGCGCAGCACCGCCACCACGTCCGGGGTGCCGGTGTCCAGCCCGGAGCGGACCACCGCCGCGTCGTAGTAGGCGGCCCGCACCGCGGTGCGCTCCCGCTCGTCGAGCAGCGAGCGCCGGGTCAGGTCGTACGAGAAGAGGGCCATCAGCGCGGACAGCAGCAGCGCGCCGACGGCGAACGCCGCGGTGACGCGGGCGCGCAGTCCGGGACGGGTCATCGCTGCAGCTTGTAGCCGAGGCCGCGGAGGGTGACCAGGTGGCGGGGGTTCGCCGGGTCCGACTCGATCTTCTGCCGCAGCCGGCCGACGTGCACGTCGACGAGCCGCTCGTCGCCGGTCTCGTAGCCCCAGACCCGGCTGAGCAGCTGCTGGCGGGACAGCACCCGGCCGGCGTGCTCGGCCAGCTCGCAGAGCAGCCGGAACTCGGTCCGGGTGACCGGCACCGGCCGTCCGGAACGGCGCACCTCGCCGGCCTCGGCGCTGATCTCCAGGTCGCCGAAGAACTGGGCGGGCGCGGGCCCGGACACGGTGCGTACCCGCCGGCGCAGCGCCCGCAGCCGGGCGGACAGCTCCTTGATCGCGACCGGCTTCACCACGTAGTCGTCGGCGCCGGCCTCCAGCGCGGCGACGATGTCGTGGGTGTCGTCGCGGGCGCTGATCACCACGACCGGCACGTCGTCGTCGCGGCGCAGTTGACGGATGCAGTCGAACCCGTTCATGCCGGGCAGCATCAGGTCGACGAGCACGTAGTCCGCCGGCTTCTCCCGCTGCCGTCGCAGCCCGTCCTCCGCGGTCGGGGCGCCGTACGCCTCGTAGCCCTCCTCCTCCAGGGCGAGCTGCAGCGCGAGCCGGATGCGGTCGTCGTCCTCGATCACCAGTACGGCCGTCATATGGGCATCATGACCGGCCGGTCACGGGTCGCCCAATCGCGTGGGCCGTTCGTGGTTTTTGTCATCGAACCGTCATACAACCGTCCGGCGACCTCCAAGATCGCTGCGCAGAGTGGGGATCGACACTGATCCCACCACGGAAGCGACCTGATGCCCGCAACCCTGCCGTCCCCGCCGGAGTCCGCCGTGCCGCACGTGCGGGTGGACATCACCGACGAGCTGGACCTCGCCGGGCTGCCCGAGGTCGCGCACGTGCTGGACCGCATCCTCGCGCTCCGTCCCCGCGAGCTGACGATCGACCTCGCCGAGTGCCGACAGGTGGACGCCGCCGCGGTGGCGCTGCTGCTGGACGTGCACCGGCGGCTGGCGCGGCAGGACGGCGTGCTCACGCTGAGCAACCCGCACCCGCGGATCCGGCGCATCCTGCAGACCTCCGGGCTGGGCGCCGTACCCGTCGTCGACACGCCCCGTCCGGCCGCGCGCGGCCGGGCCCGGGTCGCGTCCGCACCCCGCTGAGGAGGGGCCGTGACCGGAAGCACGCTTGTCGGAGCGCTCGTGGTGGGCCTCGCCGTCGGCGGCGTGGGCCGTCTCGTCGTGCCGGGACGCAAGGCCGTCCCGGTCTGGCTGACGCTGGCGCTCGGCGTGGCCGCCGCGCTCCTCGGCGCGATCGTGGTCGGCCTGGTGGACCGCCGTCCCGACACCTCGCCGCTGCTGTCCCTGATGACGCAGACCGCGTTCGCCGCCGTGGCGGTCGTGCTGGCCGTGGTGGCGGCGGGCCGCACGGAGACGGACGGGCAGGCGCCCGATCCGGGCGCCCGACGGAAGGAGGAGGTGTGACAGTCGTCCCCGCGGACCACCTGATGATGCTCATCTGCGACGGCTGCGGCGACAGCGTCACCGGCGCGGGCGCCACGCTGCCCGACGCCGAGGTGGTGTGGACGCTCGTGTTCGAGCACGACTGGGTCGGCTCGCCCTTCGCGTCCGGCCCGCACCACTGCCCCCGGTGCAGCGTCCGGGCCACGGTCGCCGAGGACGGCCTCGGCACGGAGGACCTGGAGCAGGTGGGCGGCAGCCCGGCCGTCGCCGACGTCGATCCCGCCGAGGCGGTACGCCGCGCGCTCGCGGAGCGCTCCGTACGCGGCGACCGCGAGCTGGTCGACCTGTCCGCGCTCGAGGTGATCGACTCGGCCGGTCTCGGCCTGCTGGTGCGCGCGCACCAGGACGCCCGGCGCGACGGTCGCCGGCTGTGCCTGCTGTCGCCGTCGCGCTTCGTGCTCACCGTGCTGCACACCATGCGGCTCGACGGCGTCTTCACAGTCGTCGACGGCCGCGTCCCGGCGCCGCGATCCGCGTCCGGCGCGCGGTCATGACCGAACAGAAGGAGCCCTCCCCGTGGTGATGCCCTGGCCGTACCCCGAGTTCCCGTACACCGGCCGCGGACCCGAGCCCGACGACGCGGACAGCCGGCTCGCCTCCCTCGTCGCCCAGCGGCTCAGCGCCGACTGGACCACCCGGCGGCAGCAGATCACCGTCACCGTGCAGAACCGCGTGGTGATCCTCGCCGGCCTGGTGGCCGACCCGGAGACCCGCCTGGTCGCCGCCGAGCTGGCCTGGGACGTGCCGGGTGTGTTCGACGTCTGCAACGCGCTGCGGCTCTACGGCGGGCGGCGCGGCGGCCGCTGAGCCGCCGGCGGTTGCACGCATCGGCATCCGCCTCTACGCTCGGCCGTGGGAGCGCTCCCCAGGTCGCCGCGTCGGACTTTCCGGGCAGGTTCACGACGGGCATCGTCCGATCACCATCCACCAGATGGGACCTTCCCGCATGTTCTCAATTCCCCGGCCGTCGCGGCGGCACCTGCTCGTCGGCGGCGCGGTCGGCGCGCTCGCCCTGGCGGCGACGGCCGTCCTGCCGTCGGCGAACGCGATGGCCGCGACCGGCTGTGCCGTCACCTACACCACCAACTCGTGGCCCGGCGGTTTCACCGCCACCGTCGCGGTGAAGAACCTCGGCGACCCGGTGAGCAACTGGACGCTGGGCTTCACCTTCCCCGACGGGGGCCAGCGCGTGGTGCAGGGCTGGTCGGCGACCTGGCAGCAGAGCGGCTCCTCGGTCACCGCGCGCAGCGTCGACTACAACGGCGCGCTCGGCACCGGCGCGAGCACCACGGTGGGCTTCAACGGCTCCTGGACCGGGTCGAACCCGAGCCCCACCTCGTTCACGCTCAACGGCACGGTCTGCACCGGCGGCACCGGCACGCCGCCGCCGAGCACCCCGCCGCCCAGCACGCCCCCGCCGCCGACCACTCCCCCGCCCACGACGCCGCCGCCGACCGGCACCACCCCGGTCGCGATCAACGGCCAGCTCCAGGTCTGCGGGGTCAACCTCTGCAACCAGTACGGACGGCCGATCCAGCTGCGCGGCATGAGCACCCACGGCCTGCAGTGGTTCGCCAACTGCTACACCGACACCTCGCTCAACGTGCTGGCCGACGAGTGGCAGTCGGACCTGCTGCGCATCTCGATGTACGTGCAGGAGCAGGGCTACGAGACCAACCCGGCCGCCTTCACCGCCCAGGTGAACACGCTCGTGGACAAGGCCGAGGCCCGCGGCATGTACGCGCTCATCGACTTCCACACCCTGACTCCCGGTGACCCGATGTACAACCTGGACCGGGCCAAGACGTTCTTCGCCAACGTGTCGGCGCGCAACGCGGCAAAGAAGAACGTGATCTACGAGATCACCAACGAGCCCAACGGGGTCAGCTGGTCGACCATCCGCAACTACGCCGAGCAGGTCATCCCGGTGATCCGGGCCAACGACCCGGACGCGGTGGTCATCGTCGGCACCCGCGGCTGGTCCTCGCTGGGCGTGTCCGACGGCAGCAACTCCGACGAGATCGTGAACAACCCGGTGCGGGCGCAGAACATCATGTACACGTTCCACTTCTACGCCGCCTCGCACCAGGACAACTACCGCAACGAGGTGCAGCGGGCCGCCTCCCGGCTGCCGCTGTTCGTCACCGAGTTCGGCACCGTCACCTACACCGGCGACGGCGCTGTCGACACCGCCAGCAGCAACGCCTGGCTCGACCTGCTCGACCGTCTGAAGATCAGCTACGCCAACTGGACGTTCTCCGACGCCCCCGAGGGCTCGGCCGCGCTGCGGCCGGGCACGTGCGCGTCCGGCTCGTTCAGCGGGACGTCGGTGCTGACGCAGTCCGGCGCGTACATGCGCGACCGCATCCGTACCCCCGACAACTTCCCGACCTCCTGACCGGGCGACCGGCGGCGATCCTTTCCCCTTCGGGTCGCCGCCGGTCAGCCCTCGATCAGCCCGGCCCGGCGCCACAGCAGCCGGCCCGGCCCGGCCACCAGGCCCAGCTCGGTCAGGTGGTCGGCGATCCGCTGGGCCGACCAGCGCAGCGTGGCCCGCCAGTACGGGTTGGCCCGCGCCGCGGCGTGACCGGCCGCCGGGTCGATCCCGACCGCCGCGTACGCCCGGGGGTGCACCAGCCGCCGCGTGATCGAGTACGCGGCCCGCCCGATCACCAGCCGTGCGTACGCGAGCGCGACCGGCCCGGACGCCTCCACCTGCCGGGCCAGCTCGTCGCGGGCGAAGCGCACGTGCCGGGCCTCCTCGACCACGTGGATGCGGGACACCATCCGGATCAGCGGCTGCAGCGACTCGTCGGCCATGATCTCGCGCTGGAACGCGTCGAGGATCTCCTCGGCGATGAGGATGGCCGCGTACATCTGCGGGCCGGTCGCCGTGGCCTTGAGCCAGCGCCCGAGCAGGTGGTCGACGGGCTCGGCGCGGTAGACGGGCGCGCCGGTGGCCTCGATGAGCCGGCCGAACATGATGGAGTGCCGGCACTCGTCGGCGACCTCGGTGAGCGCGTACTGGGCGTGCCGGCTGGTCGGATCCGCGTCGTAGTACTGCCGGATCAGCATCTGCATGAGGATCGTCTCGAACCAGATCCCGGCGCTGGCGGCGCTGGCGACCTCGTGCTTGGTCAGCTCGATCCGCTGCTCCTCGGTCATCGCGTCCCACAGGGGCGTGCCGTAGAGGCTGCTGCGCTCCGGCGGCAGCCAGTACGCGCCGGGCGCGGGCGGCGCCGACCAGTCGATGTCCACCATGGGGTCGTAGCTGGTGCGCACGGAGGCGGTGAGGAGGCGATCGGCGACCGCCTCGCGCGGGAATCCGGCCGTCGTCCGCTCCATGGCCCCTCCATGTTGACGTAACTTCCAGTAACTGTTACGAGTGGTAGCATGCGACGCACCACCACCGATGTCAATGGCCCCGACGCTCCCCGCGAGCCGTCCCCGCCCCGCTCCGGTGGGCGGCGCGACCGCTGGGCGGACCACCGCGAGCAGCGCCGGCAGGAACTCATCGCCGCCGCCGTCCAGGCGCTGCTGCGGCACGGCCCGAGCGTCGACATGGACCAGGTCGCGGCCACCGCCGGGGTCAGCAAACCGGTGCTCTACCGCTACTTCGCCGACAAGGCGCAGCTCTGGCTGGCGGTCAGCGAGATGGTCGCCGAGCGCGTGGTGGCCGCGGTCGCGCCCGCCGTGGAGCAGGTCCGCGAGGAGCGGGCGCTGGTCGAGGCGACCATCGACGCGTACCTGAGCGTGGTGGAGTTCGAGCCCTCGCTCTACCGGTTCCTGGTGCACGAGTCCGGCCACCCCGGCATCCAGCAGGTGGTCACCGGCACCAGCCGGCAGGTCGCCACCGGACTGGCCCGGGTCATCGGCGACCGGCTGCGCGCGCTCGGCCTCGACGCCGGACCGGCCGAGCCGTGGGCGTACGGGCTGGTCGGGTTCGTGCAGGCGGTCGGCGACTGGTGGACCACGCACGGGCAGCCGATCCACCGGTCCGCGCTCACCGAGTACCTGACCACGCTGCTGTGGAGCGGCATCGAGGGGGTACGGCGCGGCGCGGACCTGCCGCCGGAGCTGACCCGCGCGCACGAGCGGATCGACAGGTGACCTGGCAGGGCACGGCCGAGGTGGCCGGCACGGCGGTGCGGCTGCACGCCGGCGGCCGGTGGGAGCCGGTCGACGGGCGCTACCACTGGGCCGGGCGCGTCGAGCCGGAGCCACGCCTGGTGCGGCTGCTGCGCTCCGGCCGCCGAGACGTGGAGGTCCGCATCGGCGAGCGGGTCACCCGGGCCCGGCTGACCGAGGTGGACCCGTGGGGCGGGGTACGCATCACCGGCGTCGGTGCGCCGCCCTGGCCGCCGGAGGAGGAGTGACACGTACCGTGAGGGGATGACGCCGACCGCCACTGTCCTGCTGGTCTTCGGGCGCGGCGTGGTGGCCGGCGACGACGGCTACCGGCTCACCGCCGAGAGCGTCGCGCGCACCGAGGCCGCTGTGGCGTACGTCCGGGCGCACGCCGAGGAGTTCCGCCGCACGCCCGGAGCCCGGGTGGTGTTCACCGGCGGCTGGCCGCACGGCCCGGGCGGCGCGCCCGGCCCGCCGCCCGGATTCCGCGAGGGCGAGCTGATGCGGGCGCTGGCCCGCGACGCCGGCCTCGACGCGTACGCCCGGTCGGCGGCCGAGACCCGGTCCCGCACCACGCTGCAGAACCTGGCGCACACGATGCAGGACGGGCTGCTCGGCGCGGCCGAGTTCACCGCGCGGCGCCCGCTCGGGCTGGTCACGCACCCGTGGCACCTGCCCCGCGTCCGGCTGCTCGCCGCGCGCGTGCTCGGCCTGTCCGGCCCGGCGCTGGCCGACGTGCCGGTGACCGCGCCCGACCCGGTGCCGGCCCGGCGCGAGCGTGCTGTCCGGGCGCTCAGCCGGCTCGGCTATCTCGGCGTGCGTACCCCGGAGGCGTCGCTGCGCCGCGAACGCGCGCTGGCCCGCGCGGCCGACCGGATCGGACGCCTCACTCCCGGCCGGTGATTCGCCGCCGCCCGCCGGGGGTACGACGCTCCCCGATCGACCCGGCGGAGCGTGCCGGCGGGCGAGGAGACCGGGGAGGTTCCGTGATCGTGCTCGTGCCGGTGTACCGACCGGGTGACCGGCTTCCGCCGCTGGTCACCGACCTGCGGGCCGCGCTGCCCGGGGCGCGGGTGCTGGTCGTGGACGACGGCAGCGGCCCGGCCGCCGCCGGGGTGCTCGGCGCGGCCCGCGACCGGGGCGCGGAGGTGCTGCGCCGCCGGGTCAACCGGGGCAAGGGCGTGGTGCTGCGCACCGGCTTCCGGTACGCCACCGCGAAGCACCCGGGACACGACGTGGTCTGTGTGGACGCCGACGGGCAGCATCGCGTGGAGGACGTGGTTCGCGTGGCCGAGCGGATGCGCGCCACCGGAGCGACGACGCTCGGCGTCCGCCGCTTCGACGGCGAGGTGCCGGCGCGCAGCCGGTTCGGCAACGCCGCGACCCGGGTCGCGTTCCGGCTGGCGACCGGGCGCGACGTGCGGGACACCCAGACCGGCCTGCGGGCGTACCCGGCCGGGTTGCTGGACTGGCTGGTCACGATCCCCGGTGACCGCTTCGAGTACGAGATGGACGTGCTGCTGCGCGCGGTGGGCGCCGGGCTGCCGATCGAGCAGGTGGACATCGCCACCCGCTACCACGCGGGCAACGCGGGTTCGCACTTCTCCGCGCTCGCCGACTCGGTGCGGATCTACCGCCCGCTGGTCGGTTTCGCCGCGGCCCGGCTGGCCGGCCGTGCCCACCCCGGGCGGGTCCCGGACGCCGGCGTCACGACGTCGCGTCCCGCAGCTGCGACTCGAACTCCCTGAGCTGCTCGCGCGGCGACGGCCCGGTGATCAGGATGTCCGCCACCGGGCTCAGCCCTGCCGCGCCCGCTGCGATCGGCGTGGACGCGGCCGGGTGGCGGCATCACCCGGACCGGTGATGCCGCCACGACGGCGGCGCGCCGGTCAGGCGGCCGTGCAGGGGCTTCCGTTGAGCGTGAACGAGCCGGGTCTACCGGCGTTGCCGGTGTGGGTGGCCTGGAAGCCGATGTCCACCGAGCCGCCCGGTCCGATCACCGGGTTGTAGGAGACGTTGCGGGCGGTCACCGCGCCGCTGGACGGGCTGTACGTGGCGTTCCAGCCGCCGGTGATCGTCTGGCCGCTCGGCAGCGTGAACGCGAGGCTCCAGCCGTTGATCGCCGTGGTGGACGTGTTGGTGATCGTCACCGAGGCGGTGAGGCCGTTGTTCCAGGCGTTCACCACGTACCCGACCCGGCAGGCCCCCGACGGCGGCGGCGTCGTGGGCGGCGGCGCCGTGGTGGGCGGCGGCGTGGTCGGCGGGGGCGTCGTGGGCGGGGGCGTGGTGGGCACGGCCGTGGTGGGCGGCGGGCTGGTCGGCGGCGCGGTGTCCAGGCCGAAGAAGCGGATGGCCTGGGCCGCGTCCACCGGCAGGTTGTGCGTGACGCCCTGCATGCTGATCGCCTCGACGGTCGCGGTGCCGCCGGTGCCGCCGTAGCGGGTGCGCGTGTAGCCGGACTGCGGGCTGTCCGTGTACGCGGGCGTCTGGCTCAGCCCGTTCACGTTCGTCCACTGGTCGATCTGCTCGCCGAAGTTCGGGTAGCGGAGCGTCTCGTCGTCGGTTCCGTGCCAGATCTGCATGCGCGGACGCGCGCCGGTGTAGCCCGGGTAGGCGTTGCGGACCAGGTCGCCCCACTGCTGGGGGGTCTTCAGCACCTGGCCGTTGGCGCACTCGCTGTTCCACTCCGAGCCGTTCGTGGTGGCGAAGCAGCCGAACGGCACCCCGGCGAAGGCCGCCCCGGCGCGGAACACGTCCGGGTAGTCCCCGAGCAGCACGTTCGTCATCATCGCGCCGGACGAGGTGCCGGTGGTGAAGATCCGCTGCGAGTCGACCGGGTAGCGCTGCCGCACGTAGTCCACCATGGACTTGATGCCCACCGGGTCGCTGCCGCCGTCGCGGCGCAGCGCCTGCGGCGACGAGACGTCGAAGCACTTGCTGCTGCGCGTGACCGACGGGTAGACCACGATGTAGCCGTACCGGTCGGCGAGCGCCGCGAACTGGGTGCCCGAGTACATGGCCGGGCCGCTGCCGGTGCAGTAGTGGTTCACCACCAGCAGCCCGGGGCGGGCCGCGACGGTGTCCGGGACGTACAGGTACATGCGCAGGTTGCTCGGGTTCGTGCCGAAGTTCGTCACCTCGGTCAGCGACGCCGCCGACGCGGGGCCGGGCACGGCGAGCGCCGCCGCGACGGCGAGCCCGGCCGCGGCCAGCGCCGCGCCGAGCAGCCGGAGTCTGCTCCTTCTGGACAGCATGCGGTTCTCCTCGGGTGGTGGGAACGCCGCGCGCCGCGGCGTTCTCGCCGGCGAGGCGCCCACGAAGGGCGGCCCGGACCCTCGGAGACGAGATAGACGGTCGCTGATCGTTGCGACCCGATCGCAGTCTAGGCCCGGCCGGGCGGACCGACAACCGCCGCGGCCACCCGGCGGGCCCGCCCCGGATGGGTGAGCACGTCCACGTTGTCGACGTACTGGTCCACCGCGCCGACCGGCGGCCGGCCGCGCAACTGCGGATCGGTGGTCGCGGCGCGCAGCGCCTCGACGAACCGGCCCGCGTCGAGCACCAGGAACGGCCGGTCGTGGAAGGGCCGGGCGGCCGGGTCCACCGGCGGAGCCAGAGCGGCGTCGTTGGTCCACCCGGCCACCGTCTCCAGCGCCCGCACCAGGCCCGGCTCGCGGGCCGCCCAGTCGCCCGGACCGAGCGCGGCGGCGAGCCCGTCCACCACCGGCGCCGCGCCCGGCAGCGTCGCGAACACCGTGCCGAGCCACTTCGCGTACGGGGGCCAGCGGCGGCGCAGCAGCAGCCCGAGGCGCATCAGATCCCGGGCCAGCCCGGCCGCCACCACCCGGCTGCCCAGCTCGTCGCCGACCTCGGCGCACCGGCCCGCAAGGTGCTCGGCCTGCGCGACCCGCTGCCACCCGGACGCCAGCACGTGCCGCCACACGTCGTCCGGATACCAGGCCAGCGCGGCACGGGCGGCGGTGAGCGCCCCGTCGAGCCCGTCGTGGAACACCGCTCCCCCGGTCAGCTCCGCCAGCCGCTGCGTCGGCGCCGCCAGCCAGTCCGCCACCGCCATGCCGGCCCGCGGGTCGGCGCCAAGCCGGTCACGCCACCACGCGCCCAGCTCGTCCACTGTCACGCCGTGCCGGTCACCGTCGGCGTGGACGGTGCCGAGCCGTGCCGCCGGGCCACCGGCGTACCGGGTCGGCCAGCCGAGGAAGCGCGCCGGCAACTCCGCGTCCAGCGCCGCCCGTACCGGCGCCACGTCGTGGGCGCTCCCCACGAAGACCTGGGTACGCGGCCCCCAGTCGTGGTCGGTGGAGCGGGGCGTGTCGAGGCCGAGCAGCTCGGAGCCGCCGTCGAGCAGGCCGGCGGCGTAGCGCAGGCCGGGCAGCCGCCGGGCCAGCAGCGGACCCACCACCTCGTCGTGGAACTGGCGGGCCAGGGTCAGGCCGGGTACGAAACTCACCCCGCCAGTCTGCGCACCGGACGCCCCGCGCGCGTCCGGGTTTCCGGTCCGGCGGCCGCCTCCCCCATCTCGTCACAGGGCTGTGGAAGGCTTGCCGCCGTGGCACACCGACAGCCGATCCTCCTGATCGACTCCCCCAGCCTCTACTTCCGCGCCTACTTCGGCATTCCCGAGTCGGCGGCGAAGACCGGCGACGGCCAGCCGGTAAACGCCGTGCGCGGTTTCCTCGACATGCTCGCCCAGCTGGTGCGCACCCGCCGGCCCGACCGGATGATCTGCGCGATGGACCACGACTGGCGGCCGGCGTGGCGGGTGGAGCTGCTGCCGTCCTACAAGGCGCACCGGGTCGCGCCCGAGGGTGGCGAGGTCGTGCCGGACACGCTGTCCCCGCAGGTGCCGATGATCCTGGAGGTCCTCGACGCGCTCGGCATCCCCGCCGTGGGTGCCACCGGCTACGAGGCCGACGACGTGCTCGGCACGCTCTCGGTGACCCAGCCCGGCCCGGTCGAGGTGGTCTCCGGCGACCGCGACCTGTTCCAGCTCGTCGACGACGCGCGCCCGGTGCGGCTGCTCTACGTCGGGCGGGGCGTGGCCAAGCTGGACGACTGCGACGACGCGGCGGTGCGGGCCCGCTACGGCGTGCCCGCCGACCGGTACGCCGACTTCGCGGCGCTGCGCGGCGATCCCAGCGACGGGTTGCCCGGCGTGACCGGGGTGGGCGAGAAGACCGCCGCCCGGCTGATCGACCGCTACGGCGGGCTCGACGGCATCCTGGCCGCGCTCGACGATCCCCGCTCCGGCTTCGCCCCCGGGCTGCGCGCCAAGCTCGACGCCGCCCGCGACTACCTGGCGGTGGCGCCGAAGGTGGTCCGGGTCGCCACCGACGTGCCGCTGCCCGAGCTGGACCCGGCGCTGCCGACGTCCCCCGCCGACCCGGACCGGCTGCTGGAGCTGGCGCAGCGCTGGAACCTGGCCGGCTCGTGCCGCCGCCTGGTCGACGCGCTGGCCACGTCCCGCGACTGACGGCCACCCGTCGCCCGGCCGTCTGGTCCCCACCGGTTGGCCGACGTCGCCGCGTCCGAGGCCCGTCGACCCCCCACTCCCCGAGCTGGTGTCGATCAGCCGGGTGCCCGGGTGACCGAAAGTGGTCAGTTGATCACGGGCGGCGGTCGGTGTTGCGGCGGGACGGGAACTGGGCACCGGGCTGCGCCAGCGTCGACCGGGCACGCAGGCCGACCGGGTCCGGCGCGGGCTCGGCGGCGACTGTCTGCGGCGCCTCACCGAGCCGCGAGCTGACGTACGCGGCCCCGGCCCGGTCGTCGTCCGACGGCGCGGCGAGCAGCGCGTAGACGAGCCCCACCACGCCGAAGATCACGGCCAGCACGATCGGCACCAGCAGTCCGCTCACCTCGGTGCCGGACGCCGGGCCGCGGCTCTCGTGCAGGTGCACCGACAGCGCGCTCATGCCGGTGAAGTGCATGCCGTTGACCGCGACGCCCATGACCAGCGCCGACGCGCCGATGGCGAGCGCCCGCCGGACGGTCGTCGCCAGCCAGAGCGCCACCGTGGCCGCCACGACCGCGATGACCACCGACAGCGTCACCCGCAGCGGGTCGTAGCCGAGCGAGCCGTCCAGGCGCATCGCGGCCATGCCGGTGTAGTGCATGGCGGCCACGCCGCCGCCGGTGAAGAACCCGCCGGCCAGCAGCCGGGGCACGGTGAGCCGGCCGGTGCCCACGATCGCCAGCCCGATGCCGACCGCCGCCACCGCGATCGCGGTGCTGGCCGCCGTCAGCGGCACGTCGTAGCGGATGCGGGTGCCGGCGACGGCGAACCCGAGCATCGCCATGAAGTGCATCGCCCAGATGGCGGTGCCGCCCAGCGCCCACGCGGCGAGCAGGCCCCACCAGACGCGCTGGCCGCCGCTCGTGGCGGTCCGGATCCGTCCGGCGCACACCAGCCCGAGCGCCGAGCCGAGCACTGACAACGCGTAGCTGAGCGCGGGTGTGATCCACCCGTACTCAAAGTGATTGATCTCGCCCACGACGCCCTTTCCTCACATCGGCCGAGCGCGAAGCACGGCGCCCCGGGCAATGATCGGGCAGCCACTGACCTGCGGTTACATCGGCCCCCCGAATGTTCGCCGGGTGTTGCCGCAGTGACGCAGCGATGCGTCGATTCCCGTCTACGAATGACCGGAAGTGCCCATCAGGCTGAGGCGTGGTAGGCCAGCACGCCCCGGTTGACTGCCGCGATGGCCTGCCGCGCGGTGCCGCGCAGCTCGGCGGAGGCGCCGCCGGAATCGGCGACCTGGCCGAGCAGGTCGACCACCTGGCGCGCCCACCTGACGAAGTCGCCGGCCGGCATCTCCCCGTCGATCTGGTGCCCGCTGGCGAGCACCTTGGCCAGCGCCTCGCCGCGCGCCCACCGGTAGATCGGCCAGGCGAACCCGAGATCCGGCTCGCGGGTCACCGCCAGGCCGCGCGCGGCCTCGTCGGCCTCGATGTCGCCCCACAGCTTGAGCGTCTCGTCGACCGCGTCGGCGACCCCGCCGCGCGGCAACGACGCCCGCTCGTCGACGTCGCGCCGGGCCTCGAAGACCACCACCGACACGGCGGCGGCCAGCTCCGCCGGGGACAGGCCGTCCCACACCCGGCGGCGCAGGCACTCGGCCACCAGCAGGTCGGCCTCGGTCCAGATCCGGGCCAGCGTCCGGCCGGCGTCGGTGACCTCGCCGTCGGCGGCCAGGTAGCCGCGCGCGGTCAGCAACGCCACGATCCGGTCGAAGGTACGGGCCAGCGAGCCGGTCCGCCCGGACACCCGCTCGCGCAGCTCCTCGGTGTCGCGTTCCAGCCGCCGCCGCCGCTCCGCCCAGCGGGCGTGCTCCTCCCGGTCCGGGCAGGCGTGGCAGGGATGCGCGCGCAGCTCGACCCGGAGCTGGCTGAGCCGGTGGTCCTCCCCCGCCGCCTGGCGGGACCGGCCGCCCCGCCGGCCGCCGTGCCGGTCCAGTCCGGTGCCGCTGACCGCTGCGGCCAGGTCCCGGCGGGCCGCGGGCGAGCGGTGGTTGAAGTGCTTCGGCACCCGGATGCGGGTCAGCACCTCCGCCGGGGTGGTGAAGTCACCCGGGGTGACCCGCCCGGCCCAGCGGTCCTGGGTGAGCACCAGCGGCCGGGGCTCGCCGAACCCGCCGGTGGCCGGGTCCAGCACCACTGCCAGGCCGGCCCGCCGCCCGGACGGCACCCGGATCACGTCGCCCACCCGCAGCCGCTCCAGCGAGGCGACAGCCGCCGCCTTGCGCTGGGTCTGCCCCTGCCGGGCGATGGCCCGTTCCCGGTCGGCGATAGCCACCCGCAGCGCGAAGTACTCGTCGAAGTCGCCGTGGTGGCAGGCGGCCTCCGCGCCGTACGCCTCGATGGTCTCGGTGTTGCGCTGCACCTGCCGGGCCAGGCCGACCACCGACCGGTCCGCCTGGAACTGTGCGAACGAGGACTCCAGCAGTTCCCGGGCCGGCGCCGCGCCGACGCTGCCGACCAGGTTGACGGCCATGTTGTACGACGGCCGGAAGCTGGAACGCAGCGGGTAGGTGCGGGTGGAGGCGAGCCCGGCGACGTGCCGGGGGTCGGTCTCCGGCGACCAGACCACGACCGCGTGGCCCTCGACGTCGATGCCCCGGCGGCCGGCCCGGCCGGTGAGCTGGGTGTACTCGCCCGGGGTGAGGTCGACGTGGGCCTCGCCGTTGAACTTGACCAGGCGTTCCAGCACCACGCACCGGGCCGGCATGTTGATGCCCAGCGCGAGCGTCTCGGTGGCGAAGACGGCCTTGACCAGCCCGCGGACGAACAGCTCCTCGACGACCTCCTTGAACGCCGGGAGCATGCCGGCGTGGTGCGCGGCCAGCCCGCGCTCCAGCCCGTCGAGCCACTCCCAGTAGCCCAGCACGGACAGGTCCTCGCCGGGGATGGCGGTGACCCGGGACTCGACCACCCGGCGGATCTCGGCGCGTTCCTCCGGTGAGGTCAGCCGCAGCCCGGCGGCGAGGCACTGCTGCACGGCGGCGTCGCAGCCGGCCCGGCTGAAGATGAACAGGATCGCCGGCAGCAGCCCTTCCCGGTCGAGCCGGTCGACGATGTCCGGGCGCATCGGGCCACGCCAGCGCGGGCCGCGCCGCCCGCCGCCGGGGCCGGCGCTGCGGCCCTCGCCCAGCTCCAGCCGGCGCATCGTGTCCCGGGTGTAGCGCAGCAGCTCCGGGTGCACGTCGTGCTTGCGGGCGGCGTCGGCGTCGTGGAACAGGTCGAACATCCGCTTGCCGACGAGCATGTGCTGCCACAGCGGCACCGGGCGGTGCTCGGAGACCACCACGGCGGTCTCGCCGCGTACGGTGACCAGCCAGTCGGCGAACTCCTCCGCGTTGGAGACGGTGGCCGACAGCGAGACGAGGGTGACCGACTCCGGCAGGTGGATGATCACCTCTTCCCAGACCCCGCCGCGGAACCGGTCGGCCAGGTAGTGGACCTCGTCCATCACCACGTACGCCAGGCCTTCGAGGGTGGCCGAGCTGGCGTAGAGCATGTTGCGCAGCACCTCGGTGGTCATCACCACCACCGGCGCGTCGCCGTTGATCGCGTTGTCACCGGTGAGCAGGCCGACCTGCTCGGCGCCGTAGCGGTCCACCAGGTCGTGGTACTTCTGGTTGGACAGCGCCTTGATCGGCGTGGTGTAGAAGCACTTGCGCCGGGCCGCCGGCGCGTCGCCGCCGGGCCGGCCGCGCAGCGCCAGGTGCACCGCGAACTCCCCCACCACGGTCTTGCCGGCGCCGGTGGGCGCGCAGACCAGCACGCCGCTGCCCCGCTCCAGCGCCTCGCACGCCTCGCGCTGGAAGTCGTCGAGATCGAACCCGAGATCCAGGGAGAATTCGTCCAGGGCCGGGAAGGCGGAGGCCTGCGCGGCCCGGCGGCGCGCCGCGGCGTACCGCTCGGCGGGGCTCGACATGGATCCAAGATTAATCGGTACGGCCGACGAGTACCGGTCAAGGCCGTCCGGCAGGACGGTCGGAGCGGGTCGGTAGGGTGCACGACGTGCCGGACCGTACCGAACTGCCCCATGCCGCCAGCGGCGCCGACGACGTCGTGGGCCCGCGCCCGTCCCGCCGGCCCGTGGAGGCGGTGCTCTTCGACTTCCACGGCACCCTCGCCCAGGTCGAGGAGCCGCTGGCCTGGGTGCTCGCAGCCGCGGACGCCTGCGGGGTCGAGCTGGACCGGATCCGGGCCACGTCGCTCGCCGACCGGCTGCTCACCGCCGGGCGCGCGGGCGGCCCGCTGCCGGCCCGGGTACCGCCCCGGCTGGCCGAGTTGTGGGCCGACCGCGATCTCTACCCGCACGCCCACCGGGGCGCCTACACCGGGCTGGCCGAGACCGTGGACACCGGCATCGACGGGTTCGCCGACGCGCTCTACGAGCGGGTGCTGGTGCCCGCGGGCTGGGTGCCGTACCCGGACACCGCGCCGGTGCTCGGCGCGCTGCGGACCGCCGGGGTGAAGGTGGCGGTGGTCAGCAACATCGGTTTCGACCTGCGGCCGCTGTTCGCCGCCTGGGATCTCGACGCGCTGGTCGACGCGTACGCGCTGTCGTACGAGGTGGGACGCTGCAAGCCGGACCCGGGCATCTTCCTGCGGGCCTGCGGGATGCTCGGCGTCGACCCGGAGCGCACCCTGATGGTGGGCGACACCCCGGCCGACGCGGGCGCGGTCGCGGCCGGGTGCGGGGTGCTGGTGCTGCCGTGCGCCGACGCCGGCCGCCCGAACGGGCTCGGCGCGGTGCTCGACCTGGCCGGGGCCGGCTGAGCGCTCACCCCGGGCCAGGTGGGGTGAGCGGCGGAAACTCGTCCGGGAGCACCGGCTAACGTCAGGGGCATGACCGGTGCCCACCCCTTGCCGCCGCGTGTGCCGGGCCGGCTCGGCGGGGTCGCGCTGGTGCTCGGCGGGGCGCTGTCGGTGCAGTTCGGCTCCGCGCTGGCGGCGCTGCTGTTCCCGCGTACCGGGGTGGCCGGGGCGGTGACGCTACGGCTGACCATCGGCGCGCTGCTGATGCTCGTGGTGTGCCGCCCCCGGGTGCGCGGGTACGGGCGCCGCGACTGGGCCGCCGTTGTCGCGTTCGGGCTGGCCCTGGCCGGCATGAACTCGATCTTCTACCAGGCGATCGAGCGGATCCCGCTCGGTCCGGCCGTGACGCTGGAGGTGCTCGGCCCGCTGGCGCTGTCCGTGTTCGGCGCGCGCCGGGCGGCGGCCTGGTTCTGGGCCGCGCTGGCGCTGGGCGGGGTGGCCCTGCTCGGGCAGGGCGGGTTCGACCGGCTCGACCCGGTCGGCGCGGCGCTGGCGCTGACGGCGGGGGCCATGTGGGCCGCGTACATCGTCTGCTCGGCGCGGATCGGCGCGCGGTTCCCCGGCGCCGACGGGCTGGCCCTCGCGCTGACCTTCGCCGCCCTCCTCACGCTGCCGTTCGGGCTGGCCGACTCGGGCGGGCGGCTCGCCGACCCGGCGGTGCTGGGGCTCGGGACCGCGCTGGCGCTGCTCGCCTCGGTGCTGCCGTACAGCCTGGAGCTGGCGGCGCTGCGGCGGCTGCCCACCGCGACGTTCGCGGTCATGATGAGCCTCGGCCCGGCGATCGCCGCGGTGGCCGGCTGGCTGGTGCTCGGCCAGGCGCTGCACCCGGTCGAGGTGCTCGCGATCGTGCTGGTGGTCGCCGCGAGCGCCGGCGCGGTCCGCGCCGCCGCCTCCCCCACCGGACCCGCTCCGTCCGCCGCGCCGCCAGCGGCCGTCCCGGTGCCGCCGGACGCCGCAGTGCCACCCTCGGGCATGGACCCGGCGGTCGCGCCGGACCCGCCGGTCAGCGCAGCAGCCGCAGCGCCGCCGGCGCGGCCGTGACGGTCACCGGCAGGTCGAACGCGCGCTCCCCGTCGGCGTACGTGGTGATGCCGTCGGTGTCCAGCTCCACGGTCCGTGCCCGGTACGCGCGCACCAGCGGATGCGTGACGTGCGTGCCCCGGTAGATCTGCGGCTTGACCCGCATCAGCGTGCGCCTGTCGAACCGGCCGCCGACCACCACGTCCAGCAGGCCGTCGTGCGGGTCGGCTTCCGGGCAGATCCGCATGCCACCGCCGTAGCTGGCCACGTTGCCGACCGCGATCAGCACCGCGTCCACCTCCTGCGGCACCCCGTCCAGTGACAGGCGGTAGCGGCGTGGCCGCAGCTTGGCCAGCTCGACCACGATCGCCAGGTCGTACCGGCGGGGACCGCGCGGCCAGCGCATCCGGTTGGCCCGCTCGTTGACGATGGCGTCGAACCCGGCGGCGAGCACGGCGCCGTACCAGCGGTCGGGGACGCCGGGCCGGGACAGCCGGGCCAGGTCGACCGGGCGGGTCCGGCCGGTGGCGAGCGCCTCGGCGATCACCTCGACCGCTGCTGCCGGGTCGGCCGGGAATCCGGTCTCCACCGCGAAGTCGTTGCCGGTGCCCGCCGGGACCGGCCCGAGCGGCACGACCGTGCCGGCGACCGCCTGCAACGCGCGGTGCACGGTGCCGTCGCCACCCACAGTGACCAGCGCCCCGGCGCCGTCCGCCACCGCGGCGTGGCACGCCGCCTCCGCCTCGGCAGGGGTACGCGCGCGCAGCAGCTCGACCGGCCGGCCGGCGGCACCCAGGCGCTCCAGGATGCGGGGCAGCAGCCCTCGGTGCCGTCCCCGGCCGGCGCTCGGGTTGGCGAGCACGGCGACGGGACCGGGCGGGACATGATCGTGCGCGGTCACGGCGAGCACCGTACGGCACGGGTCGCGCGGGCCACCAGAGCGTCGCCACGGCCGGCGTACGCCGACGGCGCCCGGCACGGGGTGCCGGGCGCCGTCGCGGGGGTGGTTCAGGGCAGGTCGATCGGGCGCAGCACGCGGTCCACGGCGTGCGCGATCTGCTTGTTGCCCCTGTTGATGTCGTACCGCACCACCTTGGCGTTGCGGTCGCTGGTGTCGGCGTCGACCAGGCGCACCTCGCGGCCGTACCAGCAGCGCTTCACGTCCACCTCGACGGTGGCGCCGAGGGCGGTGGCCAGGTCCGCCCCGTCCGCCTTGAGCGCCGCCTTCCGGTCGATCGTGGCGCCCGGCACCACGTGGTAGAGCAGGACGTCCTCCACGGTGTCCACGCCGAGGCCGGCGACCGCGTCGAACGCGGCCTGCTCACCGGGCAGCCTCTTCGCGGCGGTGATGTCCCGGACCAGCTCCCGGAACGCGTAGTCGTTCGGCACGAACGCGGTGAGCGCAACGGTGCCGTCGGTGAGCACCTTCACCGGCGAGTCCGGCTTGGCCTGCAACACCGTCAGGACCGCCTTCGTGAGCACGTCGAAGTCCCGCGCATTGCGGTCGAAGCCGCTCTTGTCGGCGGTGAGCACGGCGGCCAGCGACCGGGTGCCCGGCTGCTTGGCGCCGGCCTGGGCGGGCACGGCGACGGCGGTGGTGGCCACCGCCGCAGCCGTGGCGCCCACGGCCAGCCGGGCGGCGAGACGAGCGATGTTCATCGGGGAGCCTTTCGTCGAAGCGACCAGGTCCGTGACTGTCGTCACGACCATTGCTTCGCCCGCACCGTCCCCGGTGGATGCACCCGGATCGACTGACTTCGCCATCGACGCCTAGCGGACCACCAGCCGCTTGCTCACCGACGGCACACCGTCGCCCTTGACCTTCAGCGACCAGTCCCCCGCCGCGCCCAGCGTCACCACCGTCTCGGCGGTGCCGTTCGCCTCCGCCTTCATCTCGGCGACCCGCTTGCCCTCGGGGTTGAGCACGTACAGCGTCCGGGCCCCGGCGGTCTTGTTCGTCACCTTGAACGCCAGCTTCTCGCCGGGCTCGGCGATCAGGGCGTCCGCCCCGGTCATCGCGTCGGCGGTCAGCTCGATCGTCACCGACCGGTCGTAGGCCACCTCGGCGGCGGCGCTGGCCAGGTTGCCGTCGTCGGACACGGTGATCTTCGTGCGCACGCCGTCGCCCTGCCGGCCCGGCTTGCAGGCCACCTCGTACGTGCCGGTCTGCAGCGAGGCACGCAGGTCGCCGGTACGGCCCGCCGGCACGTCCGCCACCTCGGCGATCACCTTGGTGAAGGCGTCACCCTCGCGGCCGTAGACGTAGACCCCGGTGGCCTGCTGACCCCGGTTGGTGACGGTGAAGGTGACGGTGCCCGGGGTGAACAGCGTGGTGGTGACCTCGCAACTGGTGTCGGTGGCGGTCACCGGCACCTGCTGGCCCTTCGGCGCGGGCTCGTCGTCACCGCAGGCGGTGAGCGCGGTGGCCGCGCAGAGGACGGTCAGGACGGCGGCGGTACGGCTCTTCATCGGGATCTCCGGAGCGCAGGTCAGCGTGCTGACCGGAACGGGGCGCCGACGCACCCCGGCACACCGCCCGGGGGGCTCGGCGGAGTCAGCAGAGTCTAAGCGGGTACGGCGTCGCGGCAAGGCCCGAGGGCGACCCGATGTGCCCGCGCACCGGGGACGACCGCGCGACCGGCATGATGGCGGCATGCGGCTGGTCTCCCTGCTCCCCTCCGCCACCGAGATCGTGTACGCGCTGGGTATCGGTGACGATCTGGTCGGCGTCACCTTCGAATGCGAGGTGCCCGCGTCGTACCGGTCCGGCACCACTGTGGTCGTGGGCGGCCGGGACACCCGGGGCATGAGCCCCGGCGAGATCGACGCGTACGTCAAGGCGCAGCTCGCGGCCGGCGCCGACCTCTACACGCTGCACGCCGGGGCACTGGCCGGGCTGGACCCGGACCTGATCCTCACCCAGGACCTGTGCCGTGTCTGCGCGCTGCCCTCGGGCCGGGTCGCCGACGCCGTGGACCACCTCGGGTGCCGGGCGGAGGTGCTGTCGCTGGACCCGTACACCCTGGACGACGTGCTGGAGTCGATCCGCGCGGTGGGCGCGGCGGCCCGGGTGCCCGATCGTGCCGAGGCCCTTGTCGACGGACTGCGCGCCCGGCTCGCGGCGATCCGCGCGGCGGTGGCCGGCCGGCCCCGGCCACGGGTCGCGGTGGTCGAATGGGTGGACCCGCCGTTCGGCGCCGGGCACTGGATCCCCGATCTGGTCGACGTGGCCGGCGGCGAGCCGGTGGGCACCCATCCCGGCGCCCGGTCCGGCCCGACCACCTGGGACGCCCTGCGGGCCACCCGTCCCGACGTGGTGCTCGTCGCGCCGTGCGGCTTCCACCTCGACGGCGCGGCCGAGCAGGCCGCCACGGTGGCCGGGCACTTCCCCGGCGCGCAGGTGTGGGCACTGGACGCGGACGGGCTGATCGTGCGCGCCGGCCCGCGCCTGGTCGACGGCGCCGAGGCGACAGCCGCGATCCTGCACCCCGACGCGGTCCCCCCGCCGCACCCCCAAGCAGCCCGCCGCATCACCTGACCCCGCCCCGCGCCCCGCCCCCGTCCTCAGCCCGGCCCCGGCGATCTTGCACTTTCTGCCCGGACAAAGTGTGGATATCGGGCATCCGAGGGGCGCCAAGTCCATGATCAACCTAAGGGCGGGTCGTCCACGCGGGGCACCACGTCCGAGGTCAGCTTCGGACAGGGTGCCGGGTCCTCTGCTCGGCGGAGAGGGTCGGCTGCGGAAACGCGGACGCCGTCCCCGTGAGGTGGGGACGGCGTCCGGGTGAGCGGGTCGGTCAGGTCATGTCGTCGTAGCGGCGCTCGATCGGCTTCGGCGCGGCGACCGGCTCGGGCGCCCCGATCGGATCGGACGCCCCGATCCGGCCGCCGGCAGGCACCGGCTCGGTCGACAGGTCCAGCGGTGACACCTCGTCGTCGGCGATGCCGGCGTAGACCTCACGCCCGCGGCCGCGCCGCCTGTCGTTGAGGAACGCCACCCCCACCGCTGCGAAGTAGAGCGCGCAGAGGCAGATCGCCAGCGCGGTCATGCCGAACGGGTCGGGCGTCGGTGTGACCACGGCGGAGAACGCGAAGAACACGAAGACCGCCACCCGCCACCAGCTGAGCAGCCGCTTGGCGCTGGCCATGCCGACGAAGTTGAGCATCAACACGATCAACGGGAACTCGAACGCGACCCCGAACAGCAGGATCAGGTTCGTGACGAACCCGACGTAGCGGGTGATGTCGAGCGTGGTGGTCACGTCGCCGCCGCCGGAGACGTTGAGCAGGAACTCCAGGCCCTTGGACGTGACGAAGTACGCCAGGACCGCGCCGGCGGCGAACAGCGGGGCCGCCAGCGCGGTGAAGAAGTACGCGTACCGCCGCTCGTGCCGGTGCAGGCCCGGCGCGATGAACGCCCAGAGCTGGTAGAGCCAGATCGGCGCGGCGATGATCAGGCCGACCCAGAGGGCCACCTTCATCTGCAGCAGGAACAGGTCGGCGGGACCGAGCTGGACGAAGTTGCAGTTGCCGTCGATCAACCGCGCCTTGGGCAGGTCGCAGTAGGGCTTCTGCAGGATGTGCAGCACCGGCCCGGACAGCCACACGCCGAACCCGAAACCGACAAGGATCGCCAGTGACGCGCGGAACAGCCGGTTGCGCAGCTCGCGGATGTGCTCGATGAGCGTCATCGAGCCCTCTGCCGCACGGGCGAACGAGCTCGGCCCGCGCTTCTTCAACCCGAAGGCCACGGTGGTTGAGGCCCTCTCGGATCAGTTCTCGCGGACGCGCTGCACCGGGTCGGCCGGCGGAGCGACCGGCTGCTGCGGGTGCGGCGCGTACGGCTGCTGCGTGTACGGCTGCTGCTGCGCGTACGGCTGCCCCTGCACCGGCTGCTGCGGCGGGAGCGGCTGGTAACCGGCCTGCGCGTCCGCCTTCTCGGCGAGGTCACGGTCGTCGTCCTGCAGGCTCTTCGTCTCGGCCTTGATGATCCGCAGGGATCGGCCCAGCGAGCGGGCCGCGTCGGGGAGCCGCTTCGCGCCGAACAGCAGGATCAGCACGACCACGAGTACGGCGATGTGCCACGGCTTGAGGGCACCCATGGGAAGCTCCAGTCGCTCTGTGTCGGTGAGGGTGGGTCGCCGCCCATCGTACGTGCGTCGCAGCGGCTTGCCACCCCGGTGGGCCTGCTGGTGCCGGCCCGATCGGTGAAGTTTCGACCAACCCGAAGTGTCCCGTCAACCGTCCAGGTCCGCGCAATTGTGCACGCAACCACCCGGGAACGCGCAAACGACGCGCGTCGCGCCGCCCAGCGCGGTTCAGACGGACGCCGGACCTCCCTGACGCGGTTCAGTCGCCGCGCTTGGCCTTGATCAGCGTCATCCGCTCCTGCGCGACGACGATCCGCTCCTGGAGCGACTCGGCCCGCGCCTGCAACTCCTCGGCGGCGGTACGCAGCGACTCCGCTTCGGTCGCCCGGCGCTGCAACGCCAGCGCGGAACGGCGCAGCCCGGACAGGCGGCTCACCACCGGACGGACCGCCAGAGCCAGAACGACCAGCGCGAACAGCACGACCCCGAGCACGATCCACATCACCACGGCGGTCAGCCTATCGGGTGACGCCGGCGGCCGCCGGGTCGGCGCTGCCGGCCGGAGTGGCGTACGCGTCGAGCGCCGCCACGGCCTGGGCGCGTACCTGCTCGGCCAGCTCGGCCGGGGCGACCACTGTCACCTCCGGGCCCAGCCCGAGCACGAACCGCCGGGCCCACCCGAGGTCGGTGACCCGCAGCGCCACCAGCCACTGCTCGCCGTCGGCCTCGACGCGCTCGCACGGATAGTATTCGGTGATCCACCGCTCGCCCCGGCCGATCCGCAGCGTGATCAGCGGCAGGTCGGCCGACGGGCGGAACACGCCGTCGCTGAGATCGTGCGGGCGGGCCTGCGGCGGCACGACCGCCTGCTCCGGCAGCTCGGCCACCGCGTCGATGCGGTCGGCCCGGAACAGCCGCACCGCCTCGGCACGGCGGCACCACGCCTCCACGTACGCCCGGCCGCCCACCATCAGCATCCGCAGCGGGTCGATGGTGCGCTCGGTGGTCTCGTCCCGCGCCGGGGTGTAGTAGGTGATCCGCAGCGCCCGGCCGCGCTCGACGGCGGCGCGCAACTCGCGTACCCGGGCGGTGTCGCCGGGCAGGCGGACCTCCACCGGCGCGCCGGCCAGGTCACCGGCCGCGTTCTCGATCTTGGCGAGCGCCCGCTCGACCGCCTCCCGGTTGGCCACCCCGGGAGTCTCGGCGAGCATTCGCAGCGCCACCACCAGGGCCAGCGCCTCGTCGGGGGTGAGCCGCAGCGGCCGGTCGATGCCGGCGTCGTAGGTGATGGTGACCCGGTCGCCGTCGAACGCCATGTCGATCAGGTCACCGGGGCCGTAGCCGGGCAGCCCGCACACCCAGAGCAGTTCCAGGTCCTCCCGGAGCTGCTTCTCGGTCACCCCGAGGTCGTGCGCCGCCTCGGCGATCTCGATGCCGGGGCGGGCCAGCAGGTAGGGCACCAGGTTGAGCAGCCGGGCCAGCCGGTCGGCGGAGGCACGGCCCGCGCGGGCCGCCGGGCGGGTCACCGGGCACCCCCGGCGGTCGCCAGCTCGTCGTGCCGGGCAGCGACCTCCTTGAGCCGCTGGATGACCGCCTCCCGTACCTCCGGTGGTTCCAGGACGCGGACGTCCGGGCCGTACCCGACGATCTGACCGGCCAGGTAGTCGGCGTCGGCGTACGGCAGCACCAGCCGGTCGCCGTCGGGACCGGCCTGGCACTCCACCGCCCAGCGGCGCAGCCCGGCGGCGCGGCCCGGCGCGGCCAGCACCGTGGCCCGGCCGGTGCGCTCCACCGGCCCCGACCAGCGGGCCACGTGACTGATCAGGTCGACCCCGGCGGGCGGCTCGTAGGCGTCCGGCTCGCCGGTCGCCCGCACCGTGCCGACCACCCGGGACAGCCGGAAGCAGCGGGTCGCGGCGCGGTCCAGGTCGTGGCCGACCACGTACCACCGGCCGCGCCAGCAGACCACGCCCCACGGCTGCAGGCGGCGGCGGGTCGGCGCGTCCCGGTCCGGCACCCGGTAGTCGAAGCTGACCTCCCGGCGGTCCCGCGCGGCGGCGGTCAGCGGCGCGAACGCCGGGTCGACGGTGACCATCGGCTCCAGGCCCAGCGTGGCGTGCGGGTCCACGTCGATGCCGGCGGCGCGCAGCTTCGCCAGCCCGGACGACGCGGCGGCGGCCAGCCCGGCGTGCTGCCACAGCCGCGCGGCGATGCCCACCGCCGCGGCCTCGTCCGGTTCGAGCGGGATGTCGGGCAGCGCGTACGCGCGCGGCGCGATCCGGTAGCCCGGCTCGGCGTCGAAGACGCTGGCCGTGCCCGTCTCCAACGGCACCCCCAGCTCACGCAGCTCGGCCTTGTCGCGCTCGAACTTACGCTGGAACGCCTCGTGGTCCTTGGCGTCGTCCGGGTCGTGCTCGTAGCCGGGCACGGTCGCGGCGATCTGCGCGGCGGTCAGGAAGCGCCGCGTGGACAGCAGGCAGATCACCAGGTTGACCAGGCGTTCGGTACGGGTCCGGGACACGTGCAAACGCTAGCAGCCCGCGCGTCCGGCGCGGGCACCCGCGCGGCGCGGCGCACTGTCTTCCCACGCGGTGGCGGACATCGACCGGTCATAGGGTGAGCGCATGGCGGAACCGGAGGTCAAGGCCGAGAGCGTCGGCACGGTCGTGGTGGCCGGCGCGGCGAACCTCGCCATCGCCGTCGCCAAGCTGGTCGCGGGCCTCATCTCCGGCTCCGCGGCGATGCTCTCCGAGGCCGCCCACTCGCTCGCCGACACCACCACCGAGGTGCTGCTTTACCTGGCGCTGCGCCGCGGCGCGCGGCCCGCCGACACCCGGCACCCCTTCGGGTACGGCAAGGAGAGCTACGTCTGGGCGTTCCTCGCCGCGCTGTTCACCTTCGTCGCCGGGGCCGGCTTCGCCATCACGCACGGCGTCACCACCATCCTGGTGCACGAGCACAGCGGCGAGTACCTCGTCGCGTACATCGTGCTGGCGGTCTCGTTCGTGATCGAGTCGGTGTCGCTGGCCCGGGCGGTGCGGCAGGTGCGCGGCGAGTCGCGCCGCTGGGGCACCACCCCGCGCCGCTACCTGCGCCTGACCGCCGACACCACTGTGAAGGCCGTCTTCCTGGAGGACAGCGCCGCGCTGATCGGCCTGCTGATCGCCGCCGGCGGGCTCACCCTTTCCCACCTCACCGGCGACGAGCTGTACGACGGGATCGCCTCGATCCTCATCGGCGTGCTGCTGCTGGTGGTCGCCGTCGTCCTGGCCCGCAGCAACATCTCGCTGCTGGTCGGCCGCTCCGTCTCCGAGCGGCTGCACCGGCGCATCGAACGGGAACTGGCGGACGTGCCGACCGTCGACCGGATCGACACCCTGATGACCATGTTCCTCGGCCCCGACGACATCCTCGTCGCCGCCAAGGTCGACTTCCGCGACGACGCCACCGGCGCCGACATCGAAGCCGCCGCCGACGAGGCCGAACGCCGCCTCACCGGGCATTTCCCGGAGATCGCGTACGTGTTCCTCGACCCCACCCGGTCCCGGTCGCCCGGCCGGCCCGCCCGCACCACCCAGGACGAGGCGGACCGCCCGATCGACGACGAGAACCCCTGACCCGCCCGGGGGCCGTTCCGGCGGCGGCCGATAGCGTGCACCGCATGGTGCGATGGCGGTCCGGCACGGTCACGGCGGTACGGCGACGGTGGACCGGCGCCGTCGAACTCGACGTCGACCTGCCCGACGGCGCCCGGATGCGCGCCCTGGCGTACCCGGCGCTGGTCGGCGAGCCGGAGCCCGGCGACCGGGTGCTGCTCAACGCCGGGGCGCTGCTGATGGGCCTCGGCACCGGCGGCTACGCCCTGGTCGTGGCGCTGCCCGACCGGCTGCCCGCCGACCCGCCGCAGGCCGGCGACAGCCGCGACGCCGGGCACCTGGTCAAGGCCCGCTACACGCCGCTGCAACCGATCCTGCTGGGCGTGGACGAGGAGGCGTCGCCGCACCACGACACGCTGGCCGCCGCCGACTCGGTCGACGGCATGCCGGTGGTCACCGCCGATCTGCACTCCGCGCTGCCGGCGATCCTGGCCGGCGTACGCGCCGACGCCCCCGGCGCCCGGGTCGCGTACGTGCTCACCGACGGCGGCGCGCTGCCCGCCTGGTTCTCCCGCACCCTGGCCGGCCTGTCCGGGCACCTCGCCGGCACCGTCAGCGTGGGCCAGGCGTTCGGCGGCGACCTGGAGGCCAGCACGCTGCACAGCGGCCTGCTCGCCGCCCGGCACGTGCTCGGCGCGGACCTGACGATCGTCGCCCAGGGCCCCGGCAACCTCGGCACCGGCACCCGCTGGGGCTTCTCCGGCGTCGCCGTCGGCGAGGCGGTCAACGCCGTCGCCACGCTCGGCGGACGCCCGGTCGGCTCGCTGCGCATCTCCGACGCCGACGCCCGGCTGCGGCACCGCGGCGTCTCCCACCACAGCCTCACCGCGTACGGCCGGGTCGCGCGGGCCCCCGCGGAGCTGGTCGTGCCGGACGGCCTCGACCCCGCCCTGGCGGCGGAGGTCGCCGCGGCGCTGGCGCCGCTGGCCGACCGGCACACCATCGTCACAGTGCCCGCCGACGGCCTCGACGCGGCGCTGCGGGCCAGCCCGGTCGGCCTGTCCACGATGGGCCGCGGCCTGGACGCCGACCACGCCTACTTCCTGGCCGCGGCGGCCGCCGGGCGCCACGCGGCCCGTCTGCTCGGCTGAACCCCGCCGCCCTCAGATCGCCAGGTAGCCGTTCGCCACCAGGTGGTCGGCGGCCCGCGCGTACGCCTCGGGATCCTGCGGCGTCCACGTGCCCAGCCCGTCGACGTAGCGGTTGAACATGCAGAATGCCGCCGCGATCAGCACCGTGTCGTGAATCTCCAGGTCCGTGGCGCCCTCCGCGCGGGCCGCCTCGACCAGCTCCGTGGTGACCTCCCGGCCGCTGCGCCGGACCGCGGCGGCGATGTGCAGCAGGGCCCGCAGCTTCGCGTCGACCGGCGCGGTCGCCACGTCCGCGCGCACCTGGTCGACGAACTCCATCCCCGTGGGCAGCTGCGCGGCGGCGAACGCCGCGTGCGACGAGCAGCAGAAGTCGCAGTCGTTGAGGCCGGAGACGTACGCCGCGATCAGCTCCCGCTCCCCCGGCGTCAAGGTGGGATGCGGAGCGCGCAACAGCACCTCCGCCAGCTCGCCCAGCGGCCTCGCCGTCTCCGGACGGAACCGCAGCGGCCCCTGGATGCCCGGATATGCCTTCTCGTCCGGCCCGAGATCGATGTGTGCGATGACGTCACGCTCCCCTGTCCGTGCCGGCCCGGTCACGCCGGCGGCCCGCCGTCCAGAGTGCCGTCCTCCCCCGCGCCCCGGCCAGAAGCCGGAGACAGGTCAGCATGATCGAAGAACCAGGGCCCCACGCGGCCTCCCCATACTGTCCGGGAAATCGACTCCGGCCACCCCGTCACCGCCGTCCGCGCCAGGCAGCCGCGCGGGAAACGCGGCTGGCCGCCGTTTAGGAGGCGACCCCCATGGCACTGCGACAGCTCCCGAACGCGACCCCCGACGCCGGGATCTCCACCCACCGCCCGCCGCATCCCCTCCGACTCGCCCTGATCAGCGCGGCAGCCGGCGTGCTGCTGGCCGCCCTGTGGTCCTTCGAGCTCGTCGACAAGGTCATCGGCGACAACGTCGCGAACACCGTGCTCGGCCACGACGCCAAGGAGACCGCCATCACCGGCACCGTCGCCGGGCTGCTCTTCGCCTTCGTCTCCGGCTTCGCCGGCACCTTCACCGCCTGCAACATCGCGGTGGCGGCCTCGGTCGGGCCGATGAGCCAGGTCTCCGGCGCCGACCCCGCCGGCGGCACCCGGTCCGCGCTGCGCGCCCTGCTGCGCCCGGTCGGCTGGCTCGCCCTCGGCATGGTCGTCGTCTCGGCCGCCTACGGCATCATCGGCGTGCTGCTCGGCGACCGGCTGCCCCAACTGTCCACCGAGGCCGTCGGTGGCGTCCCGGTACGCCTCATCCAGTCCTCAGTCGTCTTCGGCGTCATCGGACTCGCCCTCACCTACCTCGGGCTCGCCGCCCTCAAGCTCGTGCCGGACGTCTTCGCACACCGGCCCGTCGCCCGGGTGATCACCATCGGCGCGCTCGTCGGCGGATTCCTCGTCGGCCGGCCCTACCCGATGTTCAACAAGCTGTTCCACTGGGCCGTCGACACCGGCAACCCTCTCTACGGGGCGCTCGCGTTCACGCTGCAGTCCCTCGGAAACATCGTGCTCGTCACGGCCGTCTTCGCCCTCGCCGTGGCGATCAGCCGGGGACGCTTCCTCGCCTGGATGGCCGACCCCCGCCGCGCCGCCGCCGTCACCGGAGCGCTGCTCGTCGCGCTGGGCGTCTTCACAGTCATCTACTGGGACATCCGGGTGCCGGCCATGTTCGGCTTCGGCTGGTTCCCCCGGATGCCGTACAACTGAGCCGCCCGGAACTCAGCCGAGCAGCAGGACCAACGCCAGCCAGCCGCCGACGATCAGCACCAGCGCCGCCGCGAGCACCCACGTCGGTACCTTGTGGTCGCCGCGCCGGTTGCGCTCGATCTCGGCGCGGATCTTCTCCCGGCGGCGATCGATCCAGTTGAGCTTCTCGGTGCCGTCACGGCCGGAGGACGTCTCACGGCCGGGGCGACCGGCGGGTTCGGAAGTGTTCATCGCGACGCCAGAGTACCCGTGGGCGGGCGGCCGGTGCCGGGCACCGGCCGCCCGTGGCGATCACATGCTCGCGATCAGGCGCTCCACCCGCTCGTCGTACGCCCGGAACGGGTCCTTGCACAGCACCGTGCGCTGCGCCTGGTCGTTCAGCTTCAGGTGCACCCAGTCCACGGTGAAGTCGCGCCGCTTCTCCTGGGCGTGCCGGATGAACTCCCCGCGCAGCCGCGCCCGGGTCGTCTGCGGCGGCGTCTCCTTCGCCTCGAAGATCTCCGGGTCGTTTGCCACCCGGTCCACCTCCCGGCGGCGTTCCAGCAGCCCGTACAGGCCACGGCCACGCCGCAGGTCGTGGTAGGCCAGATCCATCTGCGCCACCCGCGGGTGCGACAACGGCAGGTCGTGCTTGCGCTGGTAGCGCTCGATCAGCTTCAGCTTGGTGACCCAGTCGATCTCCCGGGCCACCGGGTCCAGGTCGCCGGTCTCGACCGCGCGCAGCACCCGCCCCCACAGGTCGACCACCCGCTTCGCGGTCTGGTCACCGCCCCGGCGCTCCACGAACTCCGTCGCCTTGGCCAGGTACTCCTGCTGGATCTCCAGCGCCGAGACCTCCTTGCCGGCGGCCAGCCGCACCTTGCGCCGGCCGGTGATGTCGTGCGACACCTCGCGGATCGCCCGGATCGGGTTCTCCAGCGTGAGGTCCCGCATCACCACGCCCGCCTCGATCATCCGCAGCACGATGTCGGCAGTGCCGACCTTCAGCAGCGTGGTGACCTCGTTCATGTTCGAGTCGCCGACGATCACGTGCAGCCGCCGGTACCGCTCCGCGTCCGCGTGCGGCTCGTCCCGGGTGTTGATGATCGGCCGGCTGCGGGTGGTCGCCGAGGAGACGCCCTCCCAGATGTGCTCGGCCCGCTGCGACAGGCAGTAGACCGCGCCGCGCGGTGTCTGCAGCACCTTGCCCGCGCCGCAGATCAACTGCCGGGTGACCAGGAACGGGATGAGCACGTCGGCCAGCCGGCCGAACTCGCCGTGCCGCGACACCAGGTAGTTCTCGTGGCAGCCGTACGAGTTGCCGGCCGAGTCGGTGTTGTTCTTGAACAGGTAGATCTCACCCGCGATGCCCTCGTCGTGCAGCCGCTTCTCCGCGTCGATGAGCAGCCCCTCCAGGATCCGCTCACCGGCGCGGTCGTGGGCCACCAGGTCGGTCACCGAGTCGCACTCCGGAGTCGCGTACTCCGGGTGCGAGCCCACGTCCAGATAGAGGCGGGCGCCGTTGCGCAGGAACACGTTGCTCGACCGGCCCCACGACACCACCCGCCGGAACAGGTACCGCGCGACCTCGTCGGGGGACAGTCGGCGCTGCCCGCGATAGGTGCAGGTGACGCCGTACTCGGTCTCGAGGCCGAAGATTCGCCGCTCCATGATGAGACATTAGCCGCCCGGAGCCCTCGATGGGCAGCGCCGCCGCTCGCCGCTTGCGATCTCCCCCGGCGGATCGTCCAACCGGCGGCATCCGTACGCGAAAAGACCCCGCCACCGCGCGGCGCGGTGGCGGGGTCCGTGCGCAGGTGTCACTCGGCGGGCTTGTCCTCCGCGTTGCCCTCCAGGTCGGCGGAACCGGCCGACGTGGTCGGCTTCTTCGCCTCCTCCGTCGGTGCCGTCGGCGTCTTCGCCCGGCCCGGCGCAGGCGCGGTGTCGGCCTCCGCGTCGCCGTCCAGCAGCGCGGTCAGCGCCGCGCCGGTGACCCGCCGGAACGTACGGCCCACCCGGCCCCGGTCCAGGACCGCCACCTCCATCTGGTGCGCCGCGATGCTCCGGGCCGCGCCGCCCTCGCCACCGACGCTGGCCAGCGCCTTCACCGCGGCGCGGATCGCCTCGGACAGCGACATCTCCGGCCGGTGCTCGTTCTTCAGCACGCCGCTGATCGCCTCGGCCTGACCACCCATCGCCATCCGGCCCGGCTCGTCGTTCACCGAGCCGTCGTAGGTCACCCGGTAGAGCGAGTCGTCCTCGGGCGTGGCGCCCACCTCGGCCACGCAGATCTCCACCTCGAACGGCTTCGACTGCTCGGTGAAGATCGCACCGAGCGTCTGCGCGTACGCGTTTGCGAGCGCCAGGCCGGTCACGTCCCGCCGGTCGTAGCTCAGGCCGTTGAGGTCGGCCATCCGCACGCCCGCGCGGCGCAGGTTCTCGAACTCGTTGTACCGGCCGACGGCGGCGAAGCCGATCCGGTCGTAGATCTCGCTGACCTTGTGCAGCGTGCTGGACAGGTTCTCGGCGACGAAGAGCACCCCGCCGGCGTAGCTCAGGACCACCGCGCTGCGGCCCCGGGCGATGCCCTTGCGGGCCAGCTCGGAGCGGTCGCGCATGATCTGCTCGGGCGAGGCGTAGAACTGCATGGCCACGGCGGCGGTTCTCCTTCGGACCTGATGGTGCGGGACTGCTGAGTCGGTGGACGGGAAGCGGGATCAGCCGCCGGGGTTCTCCATCCGGCCGGCCACCACACTCTCCGCGATCGCCGCCGTCTCGGCGTCGGTGAGCCGGTGGGTGCCCTCGGCGGTAGCGGTCATCACGACCGGGTAGATCCGCCGGGTCAGGTCCGGGCCGCCGGTGGCGGTGTCGTCGTCCGCCGCGTCGTAGAGCGCCTCGACCGCCAGCCGCGTCGCGTCCTCGACCGACAGGCCGGTCCGGTATCGCTTCTTCAGCGCGGACTTGGCGAACAGCGAGCCGGAGCCGATCGCGTCGTAGCCGGTCTCCTCGTACGGGCCGCCGGTCACGTCGAAGCTGAAGATCCGCCCGGCCCGCGCCGGGTCGCTCGCGGCCAGGTCGAAGCCGGCGAACAGCGGGACCACGGCCAGGCCCTGCATGGCCGCGCCCAGGTTGCCGCGGATCATCGAGGCGAGCCGGTTGGCCTTGCCGTCGAGCGAGAGCATCGCGCCCTCGATCTTCTCGTAGTGCTCCAGCTCCACCTGGAACAGTCGCATCAGCTCGATGCCGATGCCGGCGGTGCCCGCGATGCCGACCAGCGAGTACGCGTCGGCCGGGTGCACCTTCTCGATGTCGCGCTGGGCGATCAGGTTGCCCATCGTGGCGCGCCGGTCGCCGGCCATGACCACGCCACCGGCGGCCGACAGGGCCACGATGGTGGTCGCGTGCGGCGCCATGTCGGCGGCCATGCCGGGCGGCAGCGGCCGACGGCCGGGCAGCATCTCGGGGGCCACCTTGCTCAGGAACGCTGTGAAGGAGGACGTCCCCGCGTTGGTGAACACATCTGGAAGACGCCCGGATGGATCAAAACCCGCTGCCACGTGGTTCCTCTCAGGTACGTGATCGCCCTGGCCAGGACGTCGGCGTTGTCCTTGAACTGGCCAAGACCACCGTTGCAGTTGAAGCAGAGTATCCCGCGCACCCATCCGGTGCGATGATCGTGGTCCAGATGTTCCGGATCGGGGCGCCGGCAGATCGCGCACACGCCGCCCTGCTCGGCCAGGAGCTCCTGGAACTCCTTCTCCCCGACCCCGTAGCGGCGACGCAGGTGGTACTCGCGATTGCCGCCGTAGAGCCGCTGCTTGGACTCGTTGCCGCGGGCCACATGGCACGGTTTGCAGTAGCTGTGCCGGCCGCTGGCGTTGGTCGTTCGCGGGAAGTCGTCGACGGGCTTGATCTGCTCGCAGTCGGGGCACCACTTGAGGCCGTCCGCGACCGGCACCGCTGCCCTTCGCTGCGGGGCTATCCCGCGCTTGCGGCGGCTCGCCTCCGAGCGGGCAGCGGCACATGTCTTGCAGTAGAACGCCAGCCCATCCGGACGACGGCGATTACGGTGGAACGCCGACGCCGGCAGCGATTGGCGGCACTGGGGGCAAAGCTTGTCCGACGCCTCCGGCAAATCGGACATAAGCCTCATTGACCCCCCTTCTGCACATATCCCCTCACGAATTCCTCTGCGTTCTCCTCCAGGACGGAGTCGATCTCGTCGAGCAGGTCGTCCACGTCCTCGGTGATCTCGGCGTGCCGCTCGGCCACCTCGGGGTTCGCCTCCGCGGTGACCTCGTCGACCTCCTCGCGGGACTTGCCGGACTGGGTCTGCCCACCCTCTTGGGTCGCCATGGTGGTGCCTCCTCCACGATCGCCTGCGATCAACTTACCTCGCGGGAGCGACGAAAAGCCCGTCGCGCACCCGGTTCCGACGCCCGGCGGGCCTTCCGGCATCCGGGTCAGCCGCCGGTGAGCGTCTCCAGCAGGTCCTTGGCGCTCGCGCAGCGGTCGAACAGCTCACCGACGTGCGCCCGGGTGCCCCGCTCGGGCTCCATCATCGGCACCCGGACCAGCGACTCCCGGCCCACGTCGAAGATGACCGAGTCCCAGCTCGCGGCGACCACCTCGGAGGCGTACTGCGCCAGGCAGCGGCCCCGGAAGTAGGCCCGGGTGTCCTCCGGCGGCTCGGTCATCGCGGTGCGGGTCTGCTCGTCGCTGAGCAGCGTCTTCATCGAGCCACGCTGCACCAGGCGGTGGTACAGGCCCTTCTCCGGCCGCACGTCGGAGTACTGCAGGTCGACCAGTTGCAGCTTGTGCGAGCCCCAGCCGAGCTTCTCCCGCTCCCGGTAGCCCTCCAGCACCCGCAGCTTCGCCACCCAGTCCAGCTCGTCGGCGCACTCGAACGCGTCCCGGCCGAGCCGGTCCAGCACGCTCTCCCAGCGGCGCAGCACGTCGGCGGTCTGCGCGTCCACGTCCTGGCCGTAGCGGTCGTCCACGAAGGAGCTGACCCGCTCCAGGTACGCCCACTGCACGTCCAGGGCGGTGAGCTTGCGGCCGTCGCGCATCCGCATCAGGTGCTTCAGCGACGGGTCGTGGCTGACCGCGCGCAGCTCTCCCACCGGGTCGGCGATGCCCAGGTCCGCGCCGAGCGCCTTCTCCTCGATCATGGTGAGGATCAGCGCGGTCGTGCCGACCTTGAGGAACGTGGAGATCTCGGAGAGGTTGGCGTCGCCGATGATGACGTGCAGCCGCCGGTACTTGTCGGCGTCGGCATGCGGCTCGTCGCGGGTGTTGATGATGGGCCGCTTGAGCGTCGTCTCCAGCCCCACCTCGACCTCGAAGAAGTCGGCCCGCTGGGAGATCTGGAAGCCGCTCTGGCCGCCGTCCTGGCCGATGCCGACCCGCCCGGCGCCGCAGACGATCTGCCGGGTGACGAAGAACGGCGTCAGGTACGCCACGATGTCGGCGAACGGCGTCTGCCGGCGCATCAGGTAGTTCTCGTGTGCGCCGTAGCTCGCGCCCTTGTTGTCGGTGTTGTTCTTGTACAGGTGGATCGGCTGGGTGCCCGGGATGGTCGCGGCCCGCCGGGCTGCCTCGGCCATGACCCGCTCCCCCGCCTTGTCCCACCGGACCACGTCAAGCGGGTTGGTCACCTCGGGCGTGGAGTACTCGGGGTGAGCGTGGTCGACGTAGAGCCGCGCGCCGTTGGTGAGTATGACGTTGGCGAGGCCGAGGTCCTCGTCGGCGAGCGCCTCGGCCGGGTCGTACGCCGCGCCGGAGTAGGTGAACCCGCGGGCGTCACGCAGCGGCGACTCCTCCTCGTAGTCCCAGCGGGCCCGGCCGCCCCGGTTGAGTTCCGGCCGCGCCCCGTAGGCGTTCACCACCTGGGAGGAGGTGACCATCGGGTTGGCTCCGGCCTGGCCGGGCACGGAGATGCCGTATTCGACTTCGGTGCCCATGATCCTTCTGACGCTCATCGACCTGCCCGCTCCGCTCGCCGTCCCGGTCCCCGTCAAGTCGAGCGTAGTCGGCGTGACGCGCCGAGGGGGCGCGGCGGACGTGCCGGTCCGGTGTGGCGGCCCACCCGGGTACGCGCGAAGGCCCGTGGCGCGTACGCCACGGGCCTTCGTCGGAGGTTCGGACTACAGGTACTGGCCGGTGTTGCTGGCGGTCTCGATGGACCGTCCGGCCTCGGCGCCCTTGCCGCCGGAGACGAGCGTGCGGATGTAGACGATCCGCTCGCCCTTCTTGCCGGAGATGCGGGCCCAGTCGTCGGGGTTGGTGGTGTTGGGCAGGTCCTCGTTCTCCCGGAACTCGTCGACGCAGGCGTCGAGCAGGTGCTGCAGGCGCAGCCCCTTGCGGCCGGAGGTGAGGAACTCCTTGATGGCCATCTTCTTGCCCCGGTCGACGATGTTCTGGATCATCGCGCCGGAGTTGAAGTCCTTGAAGTAGAGGACTTCCTTGTCGCCGTTGGCGTAGGTGACCTCGAGGAAGCGGTTCTCCTCGGTCTCGGAGTACATCCGCAGGACCACCGCGTCGATCATCGCCGCGACTGTGGCCTGGGCGTCGCTGCCGTGTTCGGCCAGGTCGTCGGCGTGCAGCGGCAGGCCGGCGAGGATGTACTTGGAGAAGATGTCCTTGGCCGCCTCGGCGTCCGGACGCTCGATCTTGATCTTCACGTCGAGCCGGCCCGGGCGCAGGATCGCCGGGTCGATCATGTCTTCCCGGTTGGAGGCGCCGATGACGATGACGTTCTCCAGGCCCTCCACGCCGTCGATCTCGCTGAGCAGCTGCGGGACGATGGTGTTCTCCACGTCCGAGGAGACGCCGGAGCCGCGGGTGCGGAACACGGAGTCCATCTCGTCGAAGAACACGATCACCGGAGTGCCCTCGCCGGCCTTCTCCCGTGCCCGCTGGAAGATCAGCCGGATGTGCCGCTCGGTCTCGCCGACGTACTTGTTGAGCAGCTCGGGGCCCTTGATGTTCAGGAAGAAGCTGGTGTGCCGGTCCTTGCCCTCGCGCTCGGCGATCTTCTTGGCCAGCGAGTTGGCCACCGCCTTGGCGATCAGCGTCTTGCCGCAGCCGGGCGGGCCGTAGAGCAGGATGCCCTTCGGCGGCCGGAGCTGGTGCTCGCGGAACAGGTCGGAGTGCAGGAAGGGCAGCTCCACCGCGTCGCGGATCTGCTCGATCTGCGCCTGGAGGCCGCCGATGTCCTCGTAGTTGACGTCGGGCACCTCCTCCAGGACCAGTTCCTCGACCTCGCTCTTCGGGATCCGCTCGTAGGCGTACGCCGAGCGGGGCTCGATCATGAGCGAGTCGCCGGCCCGGATCGCGCTGCCGATCAGGGTCTCGGCGAGGTGCACGATCCGCTCCTCGTCGGAGTGCGAGACCACGAGCGCCCGGTCACCCGGCGCGCCGTCCGGGCCCGCCAGGATCTCCTTGAGCATCACGACCTCGCCGACCCGCTCGTAGCCGAACGCGTCGACGATGTTGAGCGCGTCGTTGAGCAGAACCTCCTGGCCACGGCGCAGCTCGTCGACCTCCAGCGAGGGCGAGACGGCCACCCGGAGCTTGCGCCCGCCGGTGAACACGTCCACCGTGCCGTCGTCGTGCTTGGCCAGGAAGACGCCGTAGCCACTCGGTGGCTGGGCGAGCCGGTCGATCTCCTCCTTGAGCGTCACGATCTGCGCGCGAGCCTCCTTGAGGGTGCTCACGAGCCGTTCGTTGTTCTCGGTCAGCCGCGCCAACTGGGCCTGGGTGGCCGCCAGCCGCTCTTCGAGCTGCCTGACGTGTCGGGGGCTTTCGGTCAACTTGCGCCGCACCAGAGCGAGTTCCTCTTGCAGGAACGCGACCTGCGTGGAGAGATCGTGGGCTTCCTTTTCCCACCGTGCGGCGCGCGAGTCCGCGTCGTCGCTGCGTGCCACGTCCCACCTCCCCGGGGGGCTTGAACGTTCTGACCTAACACTAGCCGCTATGAGCCCGATTCGGTCCACAGCAACGCGCTCGTCACCGAAGCTTGATCGCGAAGGGCTGGTCGCGGAGTGGGTACGGGCGTTCGGGTACCGTCGGAGCGTGGGACGGGAGAACATGGGGGGTGCTTCGTGACCGACGTCGCGACCGACCAGTTGCAGGTCTGGGTCGACCAGGACCTCTGCACCGGTGACGGGCTCTGCGTGCAGTACGCGCCGGAGGTCTTCGAATTCGACGTCGACGGCCTGGCGTACGTCAAGGGCCCCGACGGCGAGCTGCGGCAGGCCCCGGGCGCCCGGGTGGACGTGCCGGAGCACCTGCGCCTCGAGGTGATCGACTCGGCGAAGGAGTGCCCGGGCGAATGCATCCACGTCGTGCGCGGCAGCGACGGCGTCGAGGTGGCCGGCCCGGAGGCCGAGGACTGAGCAGAGACAGATGCACGACGGGCCGGGGACCACACGTCCCCGGCCCGTCGTTCGTCCGCCTCAGAGCAGGGGCCGGCCGACCACCGAGGCGACCAGCCGGGCGAACTCCTCCAGCCGGGCGATCTGCCCCGCCCCGCCGTCGTCGAGGGTCTTGCCGAAGCGCAACGCGTCGTGCCGGGGAGCGCCCGCCACCTCGTCGCTGGGCGGCGCCTCGTCCAGCGAGCTGAGCAGCAGGTACACGTCGATGCTGTCGACCCGTACGGTGCCGTTGTCGGCCCGCATGAGCCGCCGTCGGCAGCCGACCTCGGTGACGGTGGACAGCGGCACCACCCGCAGCGACGAGGTCATCGCGCCGGGCGGCCCCTCCCCCGGCGGCACGTCCTCACCGTGCCAGAGCACCAGCCGGCTGCCGTCGCAGACGACGACCTCCTGCCACACGCCGTTCACCTCGTTGACGAACCGTTCCAGCGTGAAGCCGAGCACGGACGCGCCGCGCAGCACGCCGTCGAGCGCCTCCAGCGCGATGTCCGGGTCGCGCAGGTACGCGCGGGCGGCCGACTCCAGGTCGGTGTAGGGCGACCAGTCCGGGAAGACCGCGGGCAGGTCACCGTTGCCGTAGCCGGGGTTGCTCACGCCGCCTCCCACCGGGCCGCGCCGCCGTGCTGCCACCGGTCCAGGTCACCGGCACGGGCGCGCCGCCCGACGCGCGCCCCGATCCGCTCGCTCATGCCACCGTCTCCACCCGCTCAGGTGTCGTCCCCACCGGCACACATGATCCGCCCGTACGCGCGCGCCCGCGCGTCGGGGGTCAGGACTGCTCCGGCTCCTGCGCCGCGCGGGCGGCCGCCGCGGCGCGCAGGGCGTCGCGGCGCTGCGCGTACGCCTCGGCGCCCTTGCTGGGCTTGCGGCGACGCGGCGGCGCGGTGACCCCGGGGGCGAGCTTGCGGGCGGAGACCAGGAACGCGGTGTGGGCGATCATCCGGTGGTCCGGGCGGACCGCCAGCCCTTCGGCGTGCCAGTCGCGCACCAGCGACTCCCAGGCGCGCGGCTCGGTCCAGCCGCCGCGTTCGCGCAGCGCCTCGACCAGCTCGGACAGCTGCGGCGTGGTGGCCACGTAGCCGATCAGCACGCCGCCGGGCACCAGCGCCCGCTCGACCATGTCGAGCATCTCCCAGGGGGTCAGCATGTCCAGGATGATGCGGTCGAAGCCGGTCTCGGCGCAGTCGGCGACGTCACCGACGTGCAGGTTCCAGGCCGGGTGCGGGCCGTTGAAGAACGCCTCCACGTTGCGGCGGGCGATCTGGGCGAAGTCGTCGCGCAGCTCGAACGAGTGCAGCTCGCCCTCGGTGCCGACGGCCCGCAGCAGCGAGCAGGACAGCGCGCCGGACCCGGCGCCGGCCTCCAGCACCTTGGCGCCGGGGAAGATGTCACCCATGGCGACGATCTGCGCCGAGTCCTTCGGGTAGATCACCTGGGCGCCGCGCGGCATGGAGAGCACGTAGTCCGACAGCAGCGGCCGCAGCGCCAGGAACGCGGTGCCCCCGCCGGCGGTGGTGACCACGCTGCCGTCGGGCAGGCCGATCAGGGTGTCGTGCTTGAGGATCCCCCGGTGGGTGTGGAACTCCTTGCCGGGCTCCAGCGTCACGGTGTGCATCCGGCCCTTCGGGTCGGTCAGCTGGACCCGGTCGCCCGGCCGGAACGGCCCGCGGTGGACCGGGGGCAACGCCGGGACGGTGGAGATCTCTACGGTCACGTGTTCGTCTTCCGTTTGGGTTCCAGGAGCTGGGCGAGATCCGCGATGTGCAGCACGCCGACCACATCTTCGCCTGCCGTCACGACGTACTGCGCGCCCGGGTGGGTGCGCACGGTCTCCAGGACCCGCTCACCGTCCGCGCCGACCGGCAGGGCCGGCACGGCGGACAGGTCGCGGGCCACCTCGTCCACCGCGAGCCACGGCCGCCGCTCCGGGGGTACGGCGGCAGCGCGGGCCGGATCGACCAGGGCGACGGTACGGCCGGCGGAGTCGACGACGCCGAGTGCGGCGTCCGGGGTGGCCGCCTCGTCGCGGCGGCGCTGGGCCTCGGCCAGCGGCGTGCCGGTGGGCACCGGCAGCAGCGGGCGGGCCAGCCGGGCCAGGTCGACCAGGTGCAGCCGGCGGCCGATGCGCGCCATCCGGATCGACTGGCCGGCGCCGCGCCACAGTGTCAGCGCGACGAGCAGCAGCAGCGGCAGGGCCAGCGGGGCCAGCGCCCGGCGCATGGTGAGCACCACGACCAGCGCCAGCGTGCCCAGCGCGACGGCCCGGCCGACCCAGCCGGCCACCTCGGTGCCGCGGTGCCGGTCGCGGGTGAGCGCCCACACCGCGGCGCGCAGCGCCCGCCCGCCGTCCAGCGGCAGGCCGGGCAGGCTGTTGAAGATCGCCACCACGACGTTGCTGACCGCGAGCTGGAAGGCGAGCTGGTGACCCAGCGTGCCGGCGGGGAGCGCGAGGGTCGCGGCGACCGCGCCGGCGCCGAGCACGGCGGAGACGGCCGGCCCGGCCAGGGAGATCAGCAGCTCGGTCCGAGGGGTTGGGGCGTCGCGGTCCATCTCGGTGTACCCGCCGAGCAGTTCCAGCGTGATCCCGCGCACACCGATGCCGTACCGGCGGGCGGTCAACGCGTGCCCCAGTTCGTGCAGCAGCACCGAGCCGAGCAGCGAGATCACGAAGCCGAACCCGACCAGGTAGCCGCCGAGCGGGCCGAGGTCGAGCTGGCGGCGGGCCAGCGCCGCGTACAGCACTGTGACGACGACGGTGAGCAGCAGCATCGAGGCGTCGACGCGCAGCGGCACCCCGAGCACCCGGCCGAGGCTGAGCCCCGGCCGGCGGGGTCCTCGGCTCCGCTGCTGCACCGGCCCGATGCTACGTGAGCGCGCGCAGCGGCCGCCTCGGCGAGCCCTGCGGTCGCTGACAAGGGATCCGATCATGCTCCGGTGCGGCGACGGCGGCGGTGTCACAGGCGTGGCCTAACCTTCCGGGCATGACGGCGGAACCGATGATCGACAGTCACGGCGACCAGACGGCGGCACCGGTGCCGGTCACGGTGCGGGCGTCGCTGTCACCGTCCCGGGCGGCCGACTTCAAGACCTGCCCGCTGCTCTACCGGTTCCGCAGCATCGACCGGCTGCCCGAGCGCCCGACTGTCGAGCAGGCCCGGGGCACGCTCGTGCACGCCGTGCTGGAGCGGCTGTTCGACCTGCCGGCGTCGGCGCGTACCCCGGAGTCGGCGGGTGATCTGGTCGCGCCGCAGTGGGACCGCCTGGTCACCGAGGAGCCGGAGCTGGCTTCGCTGTTCGCCGACGGTGACACCGCCGGTCCGCAGGAGTTCCTCCGGTCGGCGACGGCGCTGCTCGACGGCTACTTCGCGGTGGAGGACCCGCGCCGGCTGGAGCCGGCCGAGCGCGAGGCGCTGATCTCTGCGGTGGTCGACGACGAGCTGCTCATCCGGGGCTACCTCGACCGGCTCGACGTCGCGCCCGACGGCGCGCTGCGGGTGGTCGACTACAAGACCGGCGGCGCGCCGCGCGAGGCGTTCGAGGCGCGGGCGTTGTTCCAGCTCAAGTTCTACGCCCTGGTGCTGTGGCGCACCCGGGGCGTGGTGCCGCGGGTGCTGCGCCTGCTCTACCTCAAGGACGCCGAGGTCTGCGACTACGCGCCCGACGCCGACGAGCTGGTGCGCTTCGAGCGCACGGTGGTGGCGCTGTGGCGGGCGATCGAGCAGGCCACCGCCCGGCAGGACTTCCGTCCCCGGCCCAGCCGCCTGTGCGACTGGTGCAGCCACCAGGCGCTGTGCCCGAGCTACGGCGGCACGCCGCCGCCGTTCCCGGTGGCCGCCGCCGCGCCCGACCCGCTGGTGGACGCCCGCTCCCGCCCGGTGGCGCCCGGCGCCGACGAGTAGCCTCCGCTCCCGCCGGAGGGTGCCCCGGGCTGACGCCTGGCAAGACGGCCCCGGACCGGCGGGCGATCCCGCACAAGGCCGGCGCGCAGAGCGCCCGCGATCCCGCACGCGGCCCGGCGCGCGGAGCGCGACCGATGGCCCGGTCGATCCGCCCGGCAGCGGCCTGCTCGGCCACCACGGCGCAGGCCATCTCGGTGTCGTCGGTCCACTCCCACGGTGCTCTGCACGCCGGGTCCGCCCCGGGACCGGCTGGCGTTGGCGCTCGCGCAGCGCTGCGAGCCCTACCGGGGTACGGGCCGGGCCCGGTCACGGTCCTGCGGCTGATCCACACCGGCACGCCGCAGCCGGTGGCCACCGCGTCCGCGTTCGACCGGCAGGGCTCCCGCGGCTGGCTAACCACCCCCGCCTGACCGCCCGCTTCCCGCCGCTGGCGGCACGCGGGCCACTTCGGGGAGGTGGCGGGGTCGACGGGTGCATGATGCCGCAACTTCCCCGAACAGGTGTGGATCACGACCGGGCACGCGAGCCACTTCGGCGAGGTGACGGGGTCGACAGGTGCAGGATGCCGCAACTTCCCCAAACAGGTGTGGATCACGGTCAATGGCGACCGGGTACGCGGGCCACTTCGGGGAGGTGGCGGGGTCGACGGGGGTGGGATGCAGCCACCTCGGCGAGGTGGAGTCGATCATGCGTGCGGGCGTGCACCACCAGCCGGGAGGGGCTCGCCGAGCGGGCGCGTGGCGCTCCCCGAGCCGGGCAAGTCCGGCGCCAGGTCACCGCGCGGCAAATCGGGTGCCAGGTCACCCTCGGACGCATGCGGCGCCGGGCCACCGTAGGCGCCCGCGATCCAGCGCGGGCCCGGCACACAGACCGCCCGCGATTCCGCGCGGGCCGGCACACAGAGCCCGCGATTCCGCGCGGGCCGGCAGAGCCCGCGATCCCACGCGGGCCCCGGCGCGCAGAGCGCCTGCGATCTCGCGCGGTCCGGGCGCGCGGAGCCCGGTCAACCTGCGGGATCGGGGCGGCCTGACCGGCGACCGGGCGGCCGGCGCCCTCTACGGTGGTTGACGCGGCCCGGTTGCACGCCGGGCGGATCGCGGGCACGTGCCGACGCCGACCGGTCCTGGCCGGACCGCCACCCGGACGAGGAGGGGGACGCATGACCGACGGCGCCGTGTCCCAGCCGGTGCGGGTCCTGCTCGCCGACGACCAGCCGCTGCTGCGTACCGGATTCCGGATGGTGCTGGGCGCGGAGGACGACCTGGACGTGGTGGGTGAGGCCGGCGACGGCGCGGAGGCGGTGGAGCTGGCCCGGCGGCTGCTGCCCGACGTGGTGCTGATGGACATCCGGATGCCGCGGATGGACGGGGTGGCCGCGACGCGCGCGATCGTGTCCGCCCGGCTGCCGGTGCGGGTGCTCGTGCTCACCACCTTCGAGCAGGACGAACACGTCGTCGGATCGCTGCGGGCCGGGGCCAGCGGCTTCCTGACCAAGGACGTGCCGGCCGAGGACCTGGTCGCCGCGATCCGTACGGTCGCAGCCGGGGACGCGGTGATGTCGCCGCGTATCCTGCGCCGGCTGCTGGACCGCTTCGCCGAGCTGCTGCCCGACCCGGCAGCCGCGCCGGCGCGGACGCTGGACCCGCTGACCGACCGGGAGCGGGAGGTGCTCGTCCACATGGCGCGCGGTCTGTCCAACGCGGAGATCGCCCGGGTGCTGTCGGTCAGCGAGACCACTGTGAAAACCCATGTCGGGCATGTGCTGACGAAGCTACGGTTGCGCGACCGGGTCCAGGCGGTCGTGCTCGCGTACGAGACGGGTCTGGTCCGTCCGGGCCGGTGAGGTGGCGCGTGTCACCTACCGTGACCAGCGGTGGGGCTGATGTGTTGACCATCACGCCAGGTAAGGGCCTAACGTCGGCGCCGCCGGCCGGTCAGGGGTCACCCTGAGCCCGGATGGGGGGCGACCCTCACCAGAAGATCGGCGTGGATTCCACCCCAGGTCGGAGGGTTTTCGGCCTCGCGGCCCCGAGGATGGATCATGCCGCACCGGCCAGCGGGGGCGGTGCGGCATGAGAACGACATACGGAAGAGGTAGATGACGTGACCGCGACGGTAGGCCGAGAGCAGGCCGCGGCCCGGGCGAACGATGTGTGGAAGGTGTACGGCAGCGGCGAGGCGCAGGTCGCCGCGCTGCGAGGGGTGAGCGCCGAGTTCGAACGCGGCCGGTTCACCGCGATCATGGGACCGTCCGGCTCCGGGAAGTCCACATTGATGCACTGCCTCGCGGGTCTGGACACGGTGACCAAGGGCACCGTGATGATCGGCGACACCACTGTGACCGGTCTCAACGACGCGGGTCTGACGAAGCTGCGCCGCGACAAGGTGGGCTTCATCTTCCAGCAGTTCAACCTGCTGCCCACGCTCACCGCGCAGGAGAACATCCTGCTGCCCCTGTCGATCGCCGGGCGCAAGCCCGACCCGGCCTGGTACGACACGGTGATCGACACCGTCGGTCTGCGGGACCGGCTCGGGCACCGCCCGGCGCAGCTCTCCGGCGGCCAGCAGCAGCGCGTGGCGTGCGCCCGGGCGCTCGTGGCCCGCCCCGAGGTGATCTTCGCGGACGAGCCGACCGGCAACCTGGACTCCCGGTCCGGCGCCGAGGTGCTCAAGTTCCTGCGCAACTCGGTACGCGAGCACGGCCAGACCATCGTCATGGTCACGCACGACCCGACCGCCGCCGCGTACGCCGACCGGGTGGTCTTCCTCGCCGACGGGCAGATCGTCTCGGAGCTGATCGAGCCGACCGCCGAGACGGTGCTGGACACGATGAAGAAGCTGGACGCCCCGGTCGAGGTGGGCAACTGATGCTGCGGGCAACGCTCAAGAGCCTGCTGGCGCGCAAGCTGCGCCTGCTGCTGTCCGGCCTGGCGGTGGTGCTCGGCGTCATGTTCGTCTCCGGCGCGTTCGTGCTCACCGACACGCTCGGGCGGTCCTTCGACGCGGTCTTCGCCGACGCGTACGCCGAGGTCGACGTGAGCGTCGAGGCGAAGCCGAAGATCGACGTCTCCACGGCCGAGGGGATGCCGCTGAGCACCCCGATGCCGGCGTCGGTGCTCGACCGGGTCAAGGCGGTGCCCGGCGTCGCCGACGCCGAGGGCGTGGTGGCCGCCGAGGGCGCCCGCATGATCGGCAGCAACGGCAAGGTGGTCACCTCGTTCGGACCGCCGCAGCTGGGCCAGAACTGGCTCGGTGAGAGCGACCTGGTGGAGATGCGCGAGGGCCGCGCGCCGCAGGCCGACGACGAGATCGTGATCAACGCCGCGCTGGCCGAGGCGGGCAAGGTCAAGGTCGGCGACCGGGTCGGCGTGCTGACGCTGGCGCCGAAGAAGGAGTTCACGCTCGTCGGCGTGTTCGGCTACAGCGGCGGCCGGGACTCGATCGGTGGCGCCAACGAGGTCTACTTCACCACCCCGGTGGCGCAGCAGCTGATGCTGGGCAAGCCGGACGTGTTCAGCAGCCTCAGCGTCCAGGCCGCCGATGGCACCACGCCGGCCGCGCTGCGCGACGAGCTGGCCCGCACACTGGGCGCCGACTACCAGGTCAAGACCGGCGAGCAGCTCGCCGCCGACGCCTCGGCCGGCCTCAAGGAAGGACTGTCGTTCTTCAACAAGATCCTCCTCGGGTTCGCCGCGGTGGCGCTGCTGGTCGGCACGTTCCTGATCCTCAACACGTTCTCGATCATCGTGGCGCAGCGCACCCGTGAGCTGGCCCTGATGCGCGCGATCGGGGCCAGCGGCAAGCAGGTCATCGGCTCGGTGGTGCTGGAGGCGCTCGCGGTCGGCCTGATCGCCTCGGTGCTGGGGCTCGCCGCCGGCATCGGCGTGGGCGCGCTGCTGGCGTACCTGTTCGGTCAGCTCGCCGGGGGTCTGACCCTGGCCGGGCTGGGCGTGCCGGCCTCGGCGGTGATCGGCGCGTTCGCGGTCGGCATGCTCATCACTGTGATCGCCGCGCTGCTGCCGGCGTTGCGCGCCTCGCGCATCCCGCCGATCGCCGCGATGCAGGACGTCGCCACGCCGGACCGCCCGCTGACCAAGGTCACCATCGGCGGCGCCGTGGTCACCGGCATCGGCGCGGTGCTGCTGTTCCTCGGCCTCGGCGGGCACGCCGGCGGCAGCACCCTGGCGACCATCCTCGGCGGCGTGCTGTTCGCGTTCATCGGGGTGGCGCTGCTGACCCCGGTGATCAGCCGGCCGGTGGTCTCGCTGCTGGGCGCGATGTTCTCCTGGTCGGTGCCGGGCAAGCTGGGCCGGCTCAACTCGGGCCGCAACCCGCGCCGCACCGCGATCACCGCCGCCGCGCTGATGGTGGGCATCGCCCTGGTCACCGGCGTGACGGTGATCCTGGACTCGGCCAAGGGCAGCATCGGCAAGCTGGCCGAGGACACCATCAAGGCGGAACTGGTGATCTCCGGGTCCACCACCGGGCCGCGTCCGGCGAGCTTCGACCCGGCGGTGCTGGAGAAGGCCGCCGCGATCCCGGGCGTGCGGATGGTCTCCGGCGAGTACGGCGACATGGCGGTGGTCGGCGGCGAGCGGACCTGGGTGGCCGCGACGAGCAACGTGGCCGCGCTCCAGCAGATCTTCGGGGCGAAGGCCGCCGCCGGTGACATCAGCAAACTGGCGCCGGACCAGATGCTGGTCAGCTCGGACACTGCGAAGGCACGCAACCTCACCGTCGGCTCGACGGTGCCGGTGCAGCTGTCCCGCGGGGAGGCCCGCACCTACACGGTCAGCGGCATCTACGAGAGCTCGCAGCTGACCAACCCGGTGACGCTGCCGCCGCAGGCAACAGCGGACTTCGCCATCCCGCAGCCCATCCAGGGCTTCCTCCAGCTCGCCCCCGGCACGTCGGTGGGCGCGGTGCAGCCGCAGGTCGAGCGGCTGCTGGCGGACAGCCCGGAGGTGTCGGTGGCCGACCGGGCCGCGTTCATCAAGCAGCAGACCGGGCAGCTGGACTCCCTGCTCCAGATGATCCAGATCCTGCTGGCGCTGGCCATCGTGATCGCGGTGCTGGGCATCATCAACACGCTCGCGCTGTCGGTGCTGGAACGGACCCGGGAGCTGGGCCTGCTGCGGGCGATCGGCCTGCGCCGCGCCCAGACCATGCGCATGATCACGGTCGAGGCGGTGGTGATCTCGATCTTCGGCGCGCTGCTCGGCGTGGTGGTCGGCACCGGTCTCGGCGCGGCTGTGGTCGAGGCGCTCAAGGACGAGGGCATCACCGACCTGATCCTGCCGTGGGGTCAGATGGTGACGTTCCTGATCCTCGCCGCGATCATCGGCGTGGTCGCGGCGGTGCTGCCGGCGATCCGCGCCGCGCGGATCAACGTCCTGGGCGCCATCGCCCACGACTGACGGGAAAGGAAGGGCCCCTTCTTAACGCCTCGCGCATAAGAAGGGGCCCTTCTTAACGGTTGAGCAGGGCCGCGAGCAGCTCCAGGTCCGCCCCGAGCAGGCTCTCCACCTGGTGTACGCCGTCGGCGGGCGCCAGCGGCACCTCGGCCGGTACGGCCAGCACCGCCGCGCCGGCTGCCAGGGCGCTCGCCACCCCGGTCGGTGAGTCCTCGATCGCCACGCACCGCTCGACCGGCACGTCCAGCAGACGCGCGGCGGTCAGGTACGGCTCCGGGTGCGGCTTGGCCGCGTCCACCTCGTCACCGCAGACCACCGCGTCGAAGCTGTCCCGGCCCAGCGTGTCCAGGGCCACCTCGACCAGGGACCGGCCGCTGGAGGTGACCAGCGCGGTGGGGATGCCGGCGTCGCGTACCGCCCGCAGCAGCGCCAGCGCGCCCGGACGCCACCGCAGCCCGGTGCGGAACAGGTCCAGGATCCGGGCGCTGATCCAGTCGGCGCTTTCCTGCACGTCCCGTTCCGGCTGGCCCAGGTCGTCGTGCACGATCCGCATCGCGTCGGCCATCCCGGTGCCGACGATCGCGCGGCGGGCATCGTCGGACAGGACACCGCCGTACACGGCGGCCAGCTCCTGCAACGCGACGTCCCACAGTTTCTCGCTGTCGACCAGGGTGCCGTCCATGTCGAAGAGCACGGCGGCGGGGTGCTTGCTGCTCAGCGGGGGCCTCCTTCGGTACGCGTACCCCGCCGATCCTGCCAGCCGCGCCGGGCCCGCACGCCACCGTCCCCGACCGGGGTGACCCGCGGCATCACCCGAGGCCGCAGGCGCCCAGCGACTTCTCGTACCCCCGGAAGAACGAGTCGCTGCGCTGCTCGGCGGTGCCGTGCGAGCCCTCGGCGAACCACGGCTGATCGGGGTCGTCGCCGACCGCCAGCAGCCCTTCCCGGAACTCCTCCAGGTCACCGTCCTCCAGCTCCAGCGCCCCGGAACGCACGCTGTCACCGAGGTACGCCCCGGCCATGCAGTCGGCCTGCAGCTCCTGCTGGATGGTGAAGTTGTAGCGGATGCCCAGCCGCACCTGCATGCCGTGGGCGTACTCGTGGCCGAGCAGGTAGAACAGGAACGCGTCGCCGATCTGCCGGAACGCCGCCACCGACCAGTTCACGTCGTAGGCGATGAAGTCGCCGGCCGAGCAGTACACCGCGTTGTTGCGCGGCAGCGCCTGCCCGGCGCAGGCCACCTCGCCCTCGCGGCTGTAGGGCACCACCCGCCGGATCGGGGTGAAGCGCTGACCGGAGGCGCGGAACTGCTGCGCCCAGTAGCGTTCGGCCAGCCGGACCGCGTCCTCGATGTCCTGCTTGAACTCGGCGACGCTCGTGGTGCCGTCCGCCCGGGTGGTCTGCGACTCGGGCTGCGCGCTGCGCCGGGGCGCGGGCTGCTGCTGCGGCTCGCCCTGGTCGACGCCGCCGGCCATGCAGCCGGCCGCCACCAGCGCGGCCACCACCAGTCCGGCGATCGGCCCGCGCCCCTGACGTCCCGCCCTGTCCCCCACCATGACCTCCCGGCTGTCGTGCCCGTGTCCCGCAGCAGTACCCCCGGCGGACGCCGGTGATGCTCACCGGCTCACACGCACGCCCGCCGGGAAACGTTCACCGGGTGCCGGGCGACGGCGCCCCGGGGCGTCCGCGCCGGTCACCCCGGATCGACCCGGGTACCGTCGCCGGGATGGAGCCGCGCCCGTCGTACGCCGGAATTGTCTTCTGGCGACGTAGCCTCTGGAACGGTCTGCGGTGCGTGCCGGTGCTGATGACGCTCGACGAGGGCCGGCTGCGGGCCGGCGACCGGCGCGGCGCGGAGGTCTTCGCCGCGCCCGCCGGGCAGGTCGAGGCCCGGGGGACGATCTTCGGCACGATGCTGCTCACGGTCGGCGGCCACCGGTACGCCCTGGTCGGCGCGGGCGCCACCGTCTCACCGTCACCGAGCAGGGAACAACTGCGGCGGCTGGACGAACTCACCGCCCGCGCCGAACCGGTTCCCGACCTCGCGTCCTGGTGGGAAGCGCTGGCGCGGGCCGGTGTGATGGTGCGCTGAGCCGCTGCGGTCAGTCCAGGCCGCGCATGATGTGCGGCTCGCCGTCGTCGTCGCCGAAACAGCGGTGCAGCACCTGGGCACGCGCCCACAGGTCCAGGCTGCTCGGCGGTCCGACCGGCCCGGCGCCGGCAGGCGCGCTCAGCACGGGAACCGGGTCCGGCGGGACCTGCGACGTCACCTCGTCGGTCATGTCCGCCCCTTTCGTCGTACCCATGCTCGCCCTCGGGCGTTTCCGCCACGTCAACCGGACGGCGCGGGCGTGGACGCGGCGCCTGATCCGGCGTCGGCCCGTACTCCGGTGACGGTAGCCCGCCGGACCGGCGAGCACAGCCGTATTCCCGACGTCGCCGCAGGTCGCGGCCGGTGATCACGCCTGCGGGCCGGGCGGGCCGCAGGCGGCGCAGCAGGTCTCGCCGCGCCAGGCGTCGCGGCCCTCGCGGACCGCGACCACGGCGATCACCAGCGCCGCGAGGGGGTCGGCCCAGGACCATCCGAACAGGCCGTTGAGGGCCAGCCCGACGAGCAGGACCACCGAGAGGTACGTGCACAGCAGCGTCTGCTTCGAGTCGGCCACCGCCGACCGGGAGCCGAGTTCACGGCCGGCGCGCCGCTGCGCGGCCGAGAGCACCGGCATCACGATCACCGAGAGCCCGGCGAGGACCAGCCCGACCGGCGAGTGTGCGGCCTCGGCGCCGCCGAGCAGCGCCCGGACCGCCTCGACGGTGACGTACCCGGCGAGCGCGAAGAACGACACCGCGATGACCCGCAGCGTGACCCGTTCCCGGGCCTGCGGGTCCGGACCGGCGAACTGCCACGCCACGGCTGCTGCGGAAGCCACCTCGATGATCGAATCCAGACCGAAACCGATCAGTGCGGTCGAGGACGCGACGGTGCCGGCGCCGATCGCCACCACCGCCTCGATCACGTTGTAGGTAATCGTCGCGGCGACCAGCAGCCGTACCCGGCGGGTGAGCAGCGCGCGGCGGGCCGGCGCCGGGCCGGCAGCCCTGGCGGGGATCAGCGGCAGGCTCATCAGCGGCATCCAGACGTCCGCATGCCGCGACCATACCGCGCGTGCGTCTTCCAGGTGCCGGGCTTGCATCCGGTACTGGGGTACGGGCTTACCGTCGAGAGGTGACCGACGATTCCTGGGTGCCCGACACCTGCACGCTGCCCACCGCCGAACGGCCGCTGCGGCTGGCCGAGTTCGACGGGCTGTTCCACGACGCATTGCGCGGCGCCGACCGGCTGACCGCCCGGCACCTGCGGCTGCGCCTCGACGGCAGCGCCGAACCCGTCGCCCGCGACCTGATCGACCGCGAGTCGGCCTGCTGTTCCTTCTTCACGTTCGACCTCGCCCGCCCGGACGGCGACACGTTGACGCTCGACATCCGGGTTCCGGACGCCCGTGTCGGCGTACTCGATGCCCTGGCCCTGCGGGCCACGGCCGCGCGGGGCCGGTGATGGGAGAGCCGGACCTGCGCAGCGGCCGGCTCGCCGACGCGGCCGGGGTCACCGTGCAGACGCTGCGCTACTACGAGCGACGTGGGCTGCTCCCCGCGCCCCGGCGGTCGCCGGGCGGACACCGCCTCTACCCGGCCGAGACGGTCACCCTGCTGCGGGTGGTGAAGGCCGCGCAACGACTCGGCTTCACCCTCGCCGAGGTCGCCGACCTGCTCGCGGCCGGCCGGCACGAGACCGGCCTGCGGACCCGGGCCCGCGACAAGCTCGCCGAGGTGGAGCAGCGGCTGGCGGACCTCACCGTCGTCCGCGACACGCTCCGGGCCGCGATCTCGGCCGGCTGCGACGACCTGGTCGCCTGCGCCGGCAGCCCGCGCTGTCCGCTGCCGTTCGCCGGTCCGGACCACGACCCGGCTACGGTCTGACGCATGACGGTCGCGCGTTCCATTCTGCTGTTCCTGCTCGCCGCGCTCGCCGAGATCGGCGGCGCCTGGCTGGTGTGGCAGGGCTCGCGGGAGAACCGCGGGCTGCTCTGGATCGCCGCCGGGGTGATCGCGCTCGGCGCCTACGGGTTCGTCGCCACGTTCCAGCCGGATCCGAACTTCGGCCGCATCCTCGCCGCCTACGGCGGCGTCTTCGTCGCCGGGTCGCTCGCCTGGGGCATGGTGGTCGACAAGTTCCGGCCCGACCGCTACGACCTCGTCGGCGCGGCCATCTGCCTGGTCGGCGTCGCCGTCATCATGTACGCCCCACGCGCGAGCTGACCGTTCGCCATCACTTGTACCGGGCGATGAACTCCTCCGGACGCCAGCGGGCTCCCTCGCTGAGGTAGTGGAAGTTGAGGGTCACCTCGGCCCCGCCGGCCCGCTCTGCCATCTGACGCAACGGCATGGCCAGGAAGTAGTTGCTCAACGGGATGATCGTCGACTCGCCCTCCGGATACGGCACGTGCAGCAGCGCGAGCGCGTGGCTCATCGGCGGGTGCACGAGGCCGCGCTCGTCGTGCCGGTAACCGCCGTAGGTGACCTCGGCGATCCAGGAGATCTCGCCGCCGACGGCGGCCAGGCGGTACTCACGCAGGGCCTGCGCCAGAAGCGAGCCGAGGGTCCGGTGAGGGCGCACGTCGAGAGTCACGCGGTGCGAATCGACGTCGTCGCCCATGCACACGGAATCGCGGTCGATCGAGAACTGCATGGCGCGAACGGTAGTACCGCCTGTCACCTCCGGGATCGGGCGGCGGTGATGAGTTTTCCCGCCCGTACCCGTCACACCTGGGACAGGCCACGACGAGGCGGGAGGATGACGTGATGGGTGCGGAGACACGGCAGGCGGAGCTGGACGTACGCGATCTGCGTGAGGCCGACGAGCCGGCGTTCACCGGGCTGGCGCAGCGGCACCGGCGGGAGCTGCACGTGCACTGCTACCGGATGCTCGGGTCGTTCGAGGACGCCGAGGACACCGTCCAGGAGACGTTCCTGCGGGCCTGGCGGCGGCGCGAGACGTTCGCCGGACGCTCGACGTTCCGGGCCTGGCTGTACCGCATCGCCACGAACGCCTGCCTGGACCTGCTGGCCAAGTGCCGCCCCGAGCCGGCTACCGGCGGCGAGGTGCTGTGGCTGCAGCCCTACCCGGACCGGCTGCTCGACGAGCTGCCCGCGGCCGGCGCGGACGAGCCGGAGGCCGTCGCGGTGGCGCGGGAGACGATCGAGCTGGCGTACCTGGTCGCGGTGCAGCACCTCGCGCCGCGCCCGCGGGCCGTGCTGATCCTGCGCGACGTGCTCGGCTGGCCGGCGAAGGACGTCGCGGAACTGCTCGGCGACTCGGTCAACTCGGTGAACAGCGCGTTGCAGCGCGCCCGCGCCGGAATGCGGGAACACCTGCCCGCGCAGCGGCAGGACTGGACCGGCGGCGAGGAGGACGCCGGTACGCGCGAGCTGGTGCGCCGCTTCACCGACGCCAGCCTGGCCAAGGACGTCGGCCGCCTCGCCGCGCTGCTGCGCGAGGACGTGCGGTGCTCGATGCCGCCCACCCCGGGCCTGCAGATCGGCCGCGATGCGGTGGTGGCCGACTGGATCGCCGACGGCTTCGAGAGCCTGGGAAGCCTGCGGGCCGTGCCCACCGCCGTGAACCGGCAGCCCGCCGTGGCGTTCTACCTCTGGCAGGAGCGGGAGGGCGCGTACCTGCCGCTCACCGTCGACGCCCTGAGCATCACCGGCGGCGCGATCACCGAGATCCTCATCTTCCACGACGACCAGTTCCCGCGGCTCGGGCTGCCGGAGCGCCTGCCGGCGGACGGCACCCCGTAGTGCCGGAGCGGACGCTCGCGCTGCCCGGCGGCGCGCGTGTTCCGGTGGTCGCGGCCCAGTGGCACCACGCGTTCGGCGTCGTCACGCGCGGACGGGTGCAGCTGGAGCTGCGCGACGGCGAACCCGGGCCGGTGCTCCGGCGTCACGCCGGGTTCTGGCTGCGCGGCACCGGCGTACGCGCCCTGCGTAATCCCGGCCGTCGCACCGCGACGGTGCGCATCCTCACGCCTCACCCCGAAACTCGGAGGAACGACATGACCAGCAGCACCGACACCGGCGCGGACCTCGCCTCGGGCCGTACCCGACGCCCGCGCCGCTTCCGGCGGCTCGCCGTCACCGGCGTCATCGCCACGGTCGCGGCGATGGCGGCCACGCCGGTCGCCGCCGCGCTCGCCCGGGCCGCCGGCGTCGACTTCGCGATCCCCGACGGCGGCGACGAGACGATCCCGTTGGGCGGGTTCGCCGTGGTGACCGGCTTCTTCTCGCTCGTGGGCGTCGTCATCGCCGCCGTACTGCTGCGGTGGAGCGCCCGCCCCGCCGAACGGTTCCTGTGGACGGCGGTGGCGCTGACCGCGCTGTCGCTGGTCCCGCCCTTCCTCGTCGGGGCCGCTGCCACGACCAGCATCACACTGGTCGGGCTGCACCTTCTCGCGGCGGCGGTGATGATCCCCGCCCTGACGAGGAGCCTCCGCGCGGCTACCTCGTGAAGTAGGCGGCGCTCTCGGCGTCTGCCGGGTAGTAGGACTCGATCGCGACCTCGTCGACCGTGATGTCCATCGGGGTACCGAATGTGGTGATGGTCGAGAACAGCCGCAGCTCTCGTCCGCCGACGCTGAGGATCATCGGGATCACGACGCCGTCGTCGATCTGGTGGTCCGACGCGTCGTCGGGTTCGGGTGCCAGGAGCTCTTCGTAGAGTGCGGTGAGTTCAGGGTCGGGAGCAGTGGCGAGCTGGCGTGAGATCCGCGTGCGGAACACCGCGCGCACGTCGGCCAGGTTGACGACCATGCGAGCGAGCCCGCGCGGGTCCAGCCCCAGCCGCACCAGGTTGACGGGCGGCCGCAGCAGGTCGGGAGCCACCTGCGCGAAGAACGGGTCGACGGCGCGATTGGTCATCACGATGTTCCACCGGCGGTCGAACACCACCGCTGGATAGGGCTCGTGTGCGCGGAGCACCCTGCGGATCGCGTCATGGACGGCCGACAGTGCGATGTCACGCAGTGGACGCTCGGTATACCGGGGGGCGAAGCCGCCGGCGAGCAGGAGCCGGTTGCGCTCACGTAGCGGCACGTGGAGCTGAGCCGCGAGCCGCAGGATCATGTCCGCGCTCGGCTGGGATCTACCCGTCTCGACCAGGCTGACGTGCCGAGCAGAGACGTCCGCGGCGATAGCGAGATCGAGTTGGCTGAGTCCTCGGCGTTGCCGCCACTGCCGCAGGAGTTCCCCGACCGTGTACACGATCATGAAGCGTACCCACCGGGCGCCATGACATCCGATTTCATCGACAGGCGACGCGGACGCGGAAACACTGCGTCCATGACCACGGAGAACAAGAACCTCGTCCAACGGGCGCTGGCAGGGCTGATCGAGACTGGTGACGTGGACGCGCTCGCCCAGTTTCTGAGTGATGACTTCGTCCACCACAGGCCGGGCTCGACCACATCGACCAGAGGGGAATGGCTCGCCGCCGTCCGCGCCGCGCTGGCGCCCCTCGTCGGCATGCAGGTCGAGATTCATCAGGTGCTGGCCGACGACGACCACGTCGTGGTGCACTCGCGACGCTGGCTTCCGGGCGCAGGGCCGGAAATCGCTGTCGTCGACATCTGGCGGATCGACGACGGGCTGATCGCCGAGGGGTGGGAGATCATCGAGCCGGTCGCCCAGGCGGCCGCCAATCTGGAGTGGTGGAACCCTCCTCAGCGCTGGGCGTCGGAGGTCACCCGCGATGCCCACCTCGCCGAACGGTCCCGCCGTTCCTCGTCGTAGCCACAGTCGAACCCTCAGCGACTCACTGAGCCGCTAACGACAACTGCTGTACAAAGCTGCTGTACGACAGCACAAAGGCCACCTCCCGAAGCCGGGAAGTGGCCTTTGACCTGCGTGGGCGATACTGGGATCGAACCAGTGACCTCTTCGGCGCGAACGAGTGATCAGAGAGCCCCGACTGCTCACGCACAAGCGCTGACCTGCGGGAACGGTGCACCAGAGTCCGTGGATGTCCACTGCCGGACGCCGCCGTTGTCACTCAGTTCGTCACCCATCAGGCCCGCGCAGCCATCAGCGCATCGGTCTCGGCGAAGCCCAGTGAGCCGTCGAGGGCCCGGTAGGTCCCGGCGGCCAGCAACTCGCGGGCAGCGCGCCGCGCCGCCGCGTACGCGGCCAGGGCGATCGCCGGGCCGAGGCTGACCCTCGTGACGCCCAGGTCGGCAAGCTCACTGATCGAGGGTGAGCCCGGCCCGGCCATGACGTTCAACGGCACCGCGAGTTCGGCGGCGAGCGCCGCTATGGTTTCGGCGTCGGCCACGCCGGGCACGAAGATGCCGTCCGCGCCGGCGGCGATGTAGGCCGCCGCCCGCTCAAGCGTGTCCCGCAGTCGGGTGGCGGAATCTCCGAGGGACATCAGGTAGGTGTCGATCCGGGCGTTGATGAACAGCGCCGAACCGCCGGCCTTCCGCGCAGCCGCGATCCGTTCGACATGGTCGGCGGCCGGTCGCGGACCGTCTTCCAGGTTGACACCTACCGCTCCGGCGTCGAGCACCCTACGGATCGTCTCGGCGATCCCGTCGGGATCCTCCGCGTACCCGCCTTCGATATCGGCGCTGACCGGCACGCTGACCGTGGACGCTACGCGGGCGATCAGGTCGAGTGCGCGGTCACGGCCCATCGCCTCGCCGTCGCCCGCGCCGACGCTCCAGGCCACCCCGGCGCTGGTAGTTGCGATGGCGGCTGCTCCGGCCTCCTCGATCAGCCGCGCGCTCGCGGCGTCCCAGGCGTTGGGCAGCACCAGCGGTTGACCGGGGCGGTGCAGGGAGCGGAAGTGCAGGGCTTGTTCGTGGTGCGAGTTGGTCATGGACCTAAGCAAACCGCCAATCGGGCAACCGGTCTGGCGGGTATCAGACCACGCCGTCACGCCGCTGCCCCTTGCCCCGATTCCTTGCCATCACGTACGCCCTCGACCCGCGCCCCCCTGGGGAGCGGACCGCCGCCGATCCGCCACGTCAAGCGGACCTTGACGCAGGTTCGGGCGCTGTCGGCACAGGCTGCGCCGCTCTCGTGTCACGGACCGCGCCCCCGGCAGACACCGCCACAGTGGCGCAGTCGACCCAACCTCGCCCGGCACGGACCCGGCTCCCGGGGTTCGAGGTCGACCGTCTCGTCAACGCCATCGGCCTGGTCAGCCTCGCCGGTCGGCAACACCCCATCGGCTACCACCTGGAAGGACCGCATCCGCGACACCCGCCCCGCCGGACCCCCACCCACCCCAGCAACCCGGCCACTTCGCGTCGAACGACGGGTCAGCAGCCGCGGCGTCCTCGTCATCGCCGGCCAGAAAATCCACGTCGGCATCGGCCACTCCGGTCGAACCCTCACCGTCGAAGACGCGGACACCACCTTCCGCATCCACGACGGCGACCAACTCCTCACCGAAGTGCCTCGCACAACCACCAAGCCCATCGCCCGGTTCAAGGTCCGCAAGCCCGAACCTCCACGACAGCGTCAGCTAGCCTGCACCGACCGCGACGACCACGGAGCCCGACCATGAAGCTGCCGCCCGGAGCCACCGGCTTCAACCCGCCACCCGGCGCCCAAGCGGACCTCAAAGCCTTCACCGCCGCCTGCCACCACGTCGCCCGCACCATCGACGCCACCGTCACCGGCGTCACTCCCGCCGGCGTCACGCCGAACTTCCACACCGTCGACATCGCCGACGCCCAGCACCACATCGCGGTGCTACGGCACACCACCCTGCCGTTCATCGCCTTCGCCCGCCCCCACACCAACGGCGACGTCACGGTGACGTTCGTCGACCACCCCGACCTCGCCGCCGCCCTCACCACCCTGACCGACGCCCAAGCCCTCACCGCCGAGCAGCTACAGACCCCCCTGTCACAGGTCGACCTGAACGCCCTCAGCCAGCATGAACACGACCAGATCAACTACTGGAACCCGACCACAGTCGGCGAGCTGCTGTTCAACTTCTGGGACTGAACACCAGTAGCCTGAGACAAGAAACAATCAAGATCGTCTAGCCGGACGTGTCACGAATCAAGTGACAACGGCATGCACGTCCTGCGCCACACGTATGCCTCGGTCCTGCTCGACGCGGGCGAGAACATCAAGGCGCTGTCCCTGTACCTCGGCCACGCCGACCCGGGCTTCACGCTGCGCGTCTACACCCACCTCCTGCCGACCAGCGAGGACCGCACCCGCCGGGCGATCGACACTGCGTTCGGGCACGGCCCAACTGACCCTGACGGCCTGGCGACGGCCTAGCCGGGTGCCGGAAGAGTGTTTGCCCAGCTCAGGAAGGGTGACGGCGTCACTTGGCGTTGAAGTAGTTCGCCTCCGGGTGGTGCACCACGATCGCGTCAGTGGCCTGCTCCGGCACCAGCTGGAACTCCTCGGACAACTGCACCCCGATCCGCTCCGCGCCCAGCAGCTCCACGATCTTCGCCCGGTCCTCCAGGTCCGGACAGGCCGGGTAGCCGAACGCGTACCGGCAGCCCCGGTAGTCGGTGCGCAGCAGACCGGCGAGGTCCGCCGGATCGTTGTCGGCCACGGTGCCGCCGCCGGGCAGCACCAGCTCGGCGCGGATCCGCCGGTGCCAGTACTCCGCGAGGGCCTCGGTGAGCTGCACCGACAGGCCGTGCACCTCCAGGTAGTCGCGGTACTCGTTGCCGGCGAACATCTTCGCCGTGTATTCGCTGATCGGCTGCCCGACGGTGACCAGTTGCAACGCCACTACGTCGAGCTGGTCGCCCTTGGGCCGGAAGAAGTCGGCCAGGCACAGCCGCCGCTCCTGCCGCTGCCGGGGGAAGGAGAACCGGGCCCGCTCGCTGTGCCCGTTCTCGTCCAGCACCACCAGGTCGTTGCCCTCGGAGTACGCGGGGAAGTAGCCGTACACCACGGCCGCCTCCAGCACCTGGTCGGAGATCAGGCGGTCCAGCCAGTACCGCAGCCGGGGCCGGCCCTCGGTCTCGACCAGTTCCTCGTACGACGGGCCCTTGCCGCCACGGGCGCCGCGCAGCCCCCACTGGCCCAGGAACGTGGCCCGCTCGTCGAGCAGGGCCGCGTAGTCGGCCAGCGGCACGCCCTTGACGACGCGGGTGCCGAAGAACGGCGGCTTCGGCACGGCCACGTCCGCCGCCACGTCGGAGCGGACCGACGCGTCGTCCAGTTCGGGCAACGCCTCGCGGACCTGCGCCCGCTGCCGCTCGCGGCGCTCCCGGCGGGCCGCCAGCGCCGCCTCGCGCTCCGGGTCGACCACCGGCGCGCCGCCGCGCTTGGCCGTCATCACGCGGTCCATCAGGGACAGCCCTTCGAACGCGTCGCGGGCGTAGTGCACCTGGCCCGGATAGATCGACCGCAGGTCGTCCTCGACGTACGCGCGGGTCAGCGCCGCGCCGCCGAGCAGCACCGGCCAGCGCTCTGCCACGCCCCGGGAGGCCATCTCGGCCAGGTTCTCCTTCATGATCACGGTGCTCTTGACCAGCAGGCCGGACATGCCGATCGCGTCGGCCCGGTGCTCCTCGGCCGCGTCGAGGATCGCGTTGATCGGCTGCTTGATGCCGATGTTCACCACGTCGTAGCCGTTGTTGGACAGGATGATGTCGACCAGGTTCTTGCCGATGTCGTGCACGTCGCCCTTGACGGTGGCGAGCACGATCCGGCCCTTGCCGTCGTCGTCGGTCTTCTCCATGTGCGGCTCCAGGTAGGCCACCGCGGTCTTCATCACCTCGGCGGACTGGAGCACGAACGGCAACTGCATCTGGCCCGAGCCGAACAGCTCACCGACCACCTTCATGCCGTCCAGCAGCAGGTCGTTGATGATGGACAGCGGGGTACGCCCCTGCGCCATCGCAGTGTCCAGGTCGGCCTCCAGGCCGTTGCGCTCGCCGTCGATGATCCGCCGCTTGAGCCGCTCGTCCAGCGGCAGCGCGGCCAGTTCCTCGGCCCGGGTGGCGCGCGCCGACGCCGCGTCCACGCCCTCGAATGCCTCGATGAACCGCTGCACCGGGTCGTAGCCCTCGCGGCGGCGGTCGTAGACCAGGTCGAGCGCCACCTCACGCTGCTCGTCCGGGATCCGCGACATCGGCAGGATCTTGCTGGCGTGCACGATCGCCGAGGTCAGCCCGGCCTGGGCGCACTCGTGCAGGAACACCGAGTTGAGCACCTGCCGGGCCGCCGGGTTGAGGCCGAACGAGACGTTGGAGATGCCTGCGGTGAAGTTGACGCCCGGGTAGCGCGCCGCGATCTCCCGGATCGCCTCGATCGTCTCGATGCCGTCGCGGCGGGTCTCCTCCTGCCCGGTGGCGATCGGGAACGTCAGCGCGTCGATGAGGATGTCCTCCCGGCGCATCCCCCACCGGCCGGTCAGGTCGTCGATCAGCCGGGAGGCCACCCGTACCTTCCACTCGCGGGTGCGGGCCTGGCCCTCCTCGTCGATGAGCAGCGCCACGACGGCGGCGCCGTGCTCCCTGACCACCGGCATGATCCGCGCGTAGCGGGACTCGGGGCCGTCGCCGTCCTCGAAGTTGACCGAGTTGACCACGCACCGGCCGCCGAGCATCTCCAGCCCGGCCTCGATCACCGCCGGCTCGGTGGAGTCCAGCACGATCGGCAGCGTCGAGGCGGTGGCGAAGCGGCCGGCCAGCTCCCGCATGTCCTGCGTGCCGTCGCGGCCCACGTAGTCGACGCAGAGGTCGAGCAGGTGCGAGCCGTCCCGGGCCTGGCTGCGGGCGACCTCCACGCAGGCCTGCCAGTCCCCGGCGAGCATCGACTCGCGGAACGCCTTCGAGCCGTTGGCGTTGGTCCGCTCCCCCACCATCAGGATGCTGGCGTCCTGGGCGAACGGCACGTGGTGGTAGATCGAGGAGACCCCGGCCTCCGGCTTCGGCTCCCGCGCCACCGGCGCCCGCCCGCCCAGCCGCTCCACCAGCACCCGGATGTGCTCCGGAGTGGTGCCGCAGCAGCCGCCGATCAGCGCCACGCCGTAGTCGGTGACGAACTGCTCCAGCGCGTCGGCCAGCTCGTCCGGGCTGAGCGGGAAGTACGCCCCGTCGGCGGTCAGCACCGGCAGGCCCGCGTTCGGCATCACCGAGATCGGGATACGCGAGTGCTGCGCCAGGTAGCGCAGGTGCTCGCCCATCTCCGCCGGGCCGGTGGAGCAGTTCAGCCCGATCAGGTCGACGCCGAGCGGCTCGACGGCGGTCAGCGCGGCGCCGATCTCGCTGCCCAGCAGCATGGTGCCGGTGGTCTCCACGGCCACCTGACAGATGATCGGCACGTCCCGGCCCGCCTCGGCGCGGGCCCGCTTCGACCCGACCACCGCCGCCTTGACCTGGAGCAGGTCCTGGCAGGTCTCGATGATCAGCCCGTCCGCCCCACCGGCGATCAGGCCGGCGGCGTTCTCCTGGTACGCGTCCCGCAGCGAGGCGTAGCTCGCGTGACCGAGCGTGGGCAGCTTGGTGCCCGGGCCCATCGAGCCGAGCACGAACCGGGGGTGCTCCGGCGTCGCGTACGCGTCGGCGGCCTCCCGTGCGATCCGCGCGCCCGCCTCGGACAGCTCCCGGATGCGGCCGGGGGTGCCGTACTCGGCGAGGTTGGGCAGGTTCGCCCCGAACGTGTTGGTCTCCACGCAGTCCGCGCCCGCGGCCAGGTAGGCGTCGTGCACGCCGCGGACCACGTCCGGCCGGGTCACGTTGAGGATCTCGTTGCAGCCTTCGAGGCCGTCGAAGTCGTCAAGGGTGAGGTCGGCCGCCTGGAGCATCGTCCCCATCGCGCCGTCCGCGATCAGGATCCGATCCGCCAGGAGGTCACGCAACGAAATAGGCACATGGCCCAGGTTAGTGCGCCCGAGTACGGCAGACTCACCCGAACCGGGCCTTCCCACATACTGCCCGACGGACCGCGTACGCCTTTGCGCCGGTTCGCCCGGGTGGTCGGGCTCGGCGACCGGCGCGGCCGACGGGCCCGCTCCGGCGGCGGCACGTAGGCTGGCGGACGTGAAGGACAACAGGGGTGCGACAGTGCGACGAGGCGACGCCGCGCCCGACGAGCAGGGTGAGGTGACGGCGTGACCGAGTTCGACGGGCTGCCGGTACTGCGCTCGCCGGTCGCCATCGCGGCCTTCGAGGGCTGGAACGACGCCGCCGACGCCTCCACCGCCGCCGTGGAACACCTGGAGCAGGTCTGGCAGGCCCGGCAGGTGACCGAGCTGGACCCGGAGGACTTCTACGACTTCCAGGTGAGCCGTCCGACGATCACCATGGCCGACGGCGAGACCCGGCGCGTCGAGTGGCCCACCACCCGCTTCATGGTGGCCAGCCCGGAGGGCACCGAGCGGGACGTGGTGCTGATCCGCGGCATCGAGCCGAGCATGCGCTGGCGTACCTTCTGCGAGCAGGTGCTGGAGATCTGCCACAGCCTGGAGGTCGAGCGGGTGGTGCTGCTCGGCGCGTTGCTCGCCGACGTGCCGTACACCCGGCCGCTGCCGATCAGCGGCAGCGCGTCGGACGCCGACGCGGCCAAGCGCTACCAGCTCACCCCCACCCGCTACGACGGGCCGACCGGCATCGTCGGCGTGCTGCACGACGCCTGCACCCGCGCCGAGGTCGACGCCGTGTCGTTCTGGGTGCACGTGCCGCACTACGCCAACAACCCGCCCTGCCCGAAGGCCACCCTCGCGCTGCTGCACCGCGTCGAGGATGTGCTCGACCTGCCGGTGCCGATGGCCGACCTGGCCGAGGAGGCAGCCGAGTGGGAGCAGCGGGTCCGCAGCGCCGCCGAGCAGGACGCCGAGCTCGGCGAGTACGTGCGTGAGCTGGAGGAACGGGTCGGCGACGCCGGCATCACCCCGTTGACCGGGGACGAGATCGCCCAGGAGTTCGAGAAGTACCTGCGCCGCCGCGGCGGTTCCGCCGGACCGACAGCGGGTTCCTGGTAGCCCTGTTCCGCCGAAGCCGGGTCCCCTGGTCGGGGCCCGGTTTCTTCGTGTCCGGGGTGGCGACGTCACAGCCTCTAGGGCATCCTAGGAACCTAGCTGTTCTGAGGAGGCCCGGATGCAGATCAACCCCGGCGCGGCCGAGTTCCCGCACCGGCAGATCGCCGCACAGCTCAAGGCCCAGGTGCGCCGCGGCGACTGGGGTCCCGGCGAGCGGCTGCCGTCCATCCCGGCCATCGCCGAGATGTTCGGCGTCGCGAAGCAGACCGTCCAGCGCGCCGTCGACCAGCTACGGGTCGAGGGCATCCTGATCACCAAACCCGGCTCCGGTACGTACGTCCGGGGCACCCGGCGCCGCCTCAACCGCCTGTCCCGGGGCCGGTACGGCGGCTTCCGCGGCTACCACACCGACCTGGCCGCCCGGTACCGCCAGCAGCTCGTCTCGGTCGGCCGCTCCCCCGCCCCGGCGGAGGTGGCCGACGCGTTCGGCGTCGCCGACGGCACCGAACTGCTCTGCCGGCGACACCTGGTACGCACCGACGACTCCCCGGTCGAGGTCGGCGCGTCGTGGTTCCTGCCCGCCGACACCGCCGGCACCTCGCTGGAGCGCGCCGAGGCGTTCGGCCGCCCCCTCTACCAGGAGGCCGAGGAGGTCACCGGCCGGCGGTACGTCACCGCCACCGACACGATCAGCGCGCGCCAGCCCAGCCGGGAGGAGGCGGAGATCCTCCAGATCCGCCCGGACACGCCGGTGCTGCACCTGCTGCACGTGGCCTACGACGAGCGGCGCAAGCCGATCGAGGTCGCGCAGGCCACCTGGCCCGGCCCGATGACCACGCTCACCGAGGAGTACAAGATCCCCGCTCCGTCCCCCGACCAGGACCCCGACCCCGGCCTGGTCCTGGGCTGACCGCCCGCGCCCCGCGCCCCGCGCCCCGCGCCCCGCGCCCCGCGCCCCGCGCCCCGCGCCCCGCGCCCCGCGCCCCGCGCCCCGCGCCCCGCGCCCCGGCGATCATGCGCACGCCCCGGTGATCTTGCACTTCGCGCCCCGGCAGATGGGGCATTTACGACGCCCCAGGGGCCACAAGTGCAAGATCGCCGAGGCGCACCGGCAGGACCGGCGCCGCACGCACACAGGCTCCCGGAAGGGCCACGCCCGGGCGGAACTCCCGGGTCGGGGCACACGGGCGCAGCTCCCGGAATGGCCACGCCGGGGCGGAGTTCTCGGGCCGGGCCATGCCGGGGTGGAACACCATGGGTGTCAAACCGCCCCCGACACACCCATCACGTTCCACCCACCCGTCGGGTGACGCGATCTTGCGGCTTCGCCCCCGCAAATCGGGGCGAAACGGCGAGAACGCGGGCCGCAAGTGCAAGATCGGCGAGGCGAGCCAAGGCGAGGGGCGGGAGGGAGCGGGAGAGGGCGGCACGGGGCACGAGAGGGCGGCTCGGGGATGGGCGAGCGAGCAGGCGCGGCACGGGGCAAGAGGGGCGGCTCGGGGACGAGCAAAGGGCAGGGCGCGCGGCACGGAGCCAGAGGCGGCTCGGGGACGGGCGCGGCAGGGCGCGACGAAGGTGCGAGGGCACGCCGGGGTGGCGCGGGACGGGCGACCGGGCAGAAGGCGGAACGGCTACAGGGCGATGCCGAGGAGGGCGTCGACCGTGTCGGTGAACAGCGCCGGGGCCTCCGGGTCGTCCGAGGCGCCGTTCAGGGCTCCGTCGGCCCAGCGGTCAGCCGCCGCCAGAGCGCCCGGCGTGTCCAGGTCGTCGGCCAGGCGCTCGCGTACCTCGGCCAGCAACGCCGCACCCGACGGCCCGGCCGGCGCGGCGGCGGCCCGCCGCCAGCGGTCCAGCCGCTCGTGCGCCTCGGTGAGCAGCTCGTCGGTCCAGGAGCGGTCGGTGCGGTAGTGGCCGCTCATCAGGGCCAGCCGCACCGCCATCGGGTCGACCTTGTCGGCCCGCAGCCGGGACACGAAGACCAGGTTGCCCTGGGACTTCGACATCTTCTCGCCGTCCAGGCCGATCATGCCGGCGTGTACGTAGTGGTCGGCGAACGGCGCCTCGCCGGTGAGCCGCTCGGCGTGCGCGGCGGAGCACTCGTGGTGCGGGAAGATCAGGTCGTTGCCGCCGCCCTGCACGTCGATCCGGTCGCCGAGCAGGTTCAGCGCGATGACTGTGCACTCGATGTGCCAGCCGGGACGGCCCGCGCCGAGTTCGCCGCCGGGCCAGGACGGCTCGCCCTCGCGGACGCCGCGCCACAGCAGCGGGTCGAGCGGGTCGCGCTTTCCGGCGCGCTCCGGGTCGCCGCCGCGCTCGGCGAACAACTCCAGCATCTGCTCGCGGGACAGGTTCGACTCGTATCCGAAGCGCGGGGCGGCGGAGACGTCGAAGTAGACGTCGCCGGTGCCGTCGTCGAGCCGGTACGCCGCGCCGTCCTTGAGCAGCACCAGCACCTTCTCGGCAATCTCCGGGATCGACTCGACAGCGCCGACGTAGTGCGCCGGCGGGATCATCCGCAGCGACTCCATGTCCTCGCGGAACAGCGCGGTCTCGCGCATGGCCAGGACCTTCCAGTCCTCGCCGTCGCGCTCGGCGCGTTCCAGCAGCGGGTCGTCGATGTCGGTGACGTTCTGCACGTAGCGCACGTCGAGGCCGGCGTCGCGCCACATCCGCTGCACCAGGTCGAACGCGATCATGGTGGCGGCGTGCCCGAGGTGTGTGGCGTCGTACGGGGTGATGCCGCAGACGTACATCGAGGCCGCGCCCTTGGGCCGGCTGGGGTGGGCGCCCTGCCGCGCCGAGTCGTACAACCTCAGCGGCACGCCCGCGCCGGGCAGCCGTGGCACCTCGTGTCCCGCCCAAGACTCCATGACCGCCAGCCTAACGATCCGTCAGACGCTCGGGTGCCGCCCTACGGGTGATCAACGCGACAGCGGCTCACATCGGTGGCCAGGGCATCGCCGGCCACTCCTCGGGGGGCAGCGGAAACCGGCCGGTCTCGCGCAGCCGCCGCACCCGGGCCGCCAGCGCCGCGGTCTCGCCGATCGTCAGGTGCTCGGCCAGTTCGTCGCCGAGCGGGCCGCGAAGCTGACCGGCCAGGCCGTCGAGCATCTCCACCGCGTCCGGTGGCAGCTCGCGGCCGGACCAGCCCCACAGCACCGTACGCAGCTTCTCCTCGACGTGGAAGCTCACGCCGTGGTCGACGCCGTAGATCCGGTCGTCCGGGCCGACGAGCACGTGCCCGCCCTTGCGGTCGGCGTTGTTGATGACCGCGTCGAGCACGACGAGCCGGGCCAGGCGGGGGTCGTCGGCGTGGGCCAGCGCGTACGCCGCGCCGTCGTCGTCGCGGGCCGCGGCCACCGGGAACCAGCGCGGCGGGACCTCCCGCGCCGGCACGAACCCGACGAGCGGCTCGGCGTCGTCCGGCTCGTCGATCCAGAGCTGACAGGAGCCGGGACCGAACGGGCCGTCGCGCAGCACCGTCGGCGGCACCAGGTCCCAGCCGGTGGCGCGGGACACCAGGTAGGCGGCCACCTCCCGGCCGGCGAGCGTGCCGTCCGGGAAGTCCCACAGCGGGCGCTCGCCGCGTACCGGCTTGTAGACACAGTGGGCGGTGACGTCGCCGAGCGCGACGACGCCGCGCAGAGTGGCGTTGGAGGCGTCGACCAGCCGCCCCTCCAGGGTCAGCTCACCGTCGGCGAGCAGCCGCAGCGCCTCGGCGCCGTCCTGTCGGGGCTGCAGTTCCGACGACGTCACCGGTGATAGCCGTTGTTCCGGGGGCAGAGGTGACCGGCCGGGTCCAGCGGCTGCCCGCACAGCGGGCAGGGGGGACGGCCGGCGTTGACGACGCGCTTGGCCCGCTCGATGAACTCGCGGGTCGCTTCCGGGGTCAGCCGCACCCGGAGCCGGTCGAGGTCGTCGTCCGGCTCCTCCGGTTCCTCGTCGGCGTCGTCGTCCGCGCCGCCCAGCTCGACCTCGACCTCCGCCTCACCCACGGCGATCGCCTCGATCACCACTGTCGCGGTGTCCACGTCGAAGGCCAGGCCCAGCGTGCCGACGCGGAACTCCTCGTCCACCGGGGTGTCGAGCGGCTCGTTGTCGCCGCCCGTCGTCGGCGCGGCCTCCGGCAGCTGCACGCCGAAGCGGCGCTGCGCCTCGGCGAGCAGCTCTTCGAGCTTCTCGGCGAGCAACGACACCTGGACCTTCTCCAGCGACACGCTGACCAGCCGGCCGCCGCCGCGCGCCTGGAGGAAGAACGTACGCTCCCCCGGCGGGCCGACCGTACCGGCGACGAACCGCTCGGGCGGCTCGAAGGCGTGCACCTGGTGCGTCATACCCACGACCCTATCCGGCGCGTGGAAGTGCCGCGCAGCCCACCGACGCCGAATCCGCCCAGAGCGAACGCGCCGTGACGGGCCGGCTATCCGGCCGCGCCCGCGCCCCCGCCGACCGCCGCGTCCGACTCGGCCGGCCGTGCCGCGCGCCGGCGCCGCTTACGCGGCGGCGGGACCAGCGCCGACAGATCGCCGCCGGTGTCGTTGAGGCGGACCAGGAACGGCCGCAACGGGGTGTAGCGGATCGCCGTCACCGACGCCGGGTCGGCCACGATCCGCTGGAAAAGATCAAGGTGTACGCCGAGCGCGTCCGCCACGATCGCCTTGATCACGTCGCCGTGGCTGCACGCCAGCCAGACCGCCTCCGGCCCGTGCTCGGCGGACACCCGCGCGTCCCACGCCCGTACCGCGGCCACCGCGCGCGCGGACATCGCCGCCATCGACTCCCCCTGCGGGAACGCGGCGGCGCTCGGGTGCTGCTGGACCACCGGCCACAGCGGCTCCTTCGCCAGCTTCTTCAGCGACTGTCCCTCCCAGTCGCCGTACCCGCACTCGATCAGCCCTTCGTCGACCACCGGCTCGGCGTCCGGCAGCGCCAGTTCCAGGGTCTGCCGGCAGCGGATCAGCGGGCTGGTCACCACCGCCGCGAGCGGCAGCCCGGCGAGCCGTGCGCCCACCGCCGTCGCCTGCGCCCGGCCGGTGTCGTCCAGCTCGACCGGCTGCCGCCCGGCCAGGCCGCCGTCGGCGTTCGCGGTGGTCCGGCCGTGTCGCAGAAGCAGAAGGGTCGCCACGCTGACCACCCTAGGCGGTACGCCCCGAAGGTGATCGTCCCGCCACGACCCCCGCCTTCCCCCGCCCGCCCTGCTCTGCTCCGCCTTGCCCCACCCTGCCCCGTCGATCATGAAGTTGACCGGGACATAACGGGCAGCAGAACCCGCCAACCTCATGGTCAACGGCGCCGCACGGCGCCCGCGATCGAGATCTTGGTACGGAATCGCCCTCGTGGGGGTCGCTCCGTACCAAGATCTCCTCGCAGGTGGGGCACGCCGACCAGCCCGCCGTCTGCTGTCCGCAGGTTTGCATCGATCATGACATTGACGGCGACAAACCGGACACCGGATGCCGTTAACGTCATGATCGACGGTCGGGCCGGCGACAGGGGTGGAGTGGGAAGCGGCGGGCGGTCCGGGTGGCTCGGGGAGGTGAGGCGTGCGGGTTTGCTGAGGTGCCCGGTCGCCAGTCTTCGGCGCTCTCTGAGCGTGGCTTGCGGCCCGCGCGGGAGATCTTGGAAGCTATGCGCCCGCATAAGGGCCGTTTCCTTCCAAGTTCTCCTGAAAGGCGGGGGCAGGCGTCGGCCGTTGATCATGGGTTGGCGGTGAGAGCCGGACGTCAGGTGCCGTCAACTTCATCATCGACGGCAACAAGGGCGACCTGGGCCCGGGCTGGCCTGGAGTCGAGCTGGGGCGGGCGGTCCGGGGTCGGTGTCCGGGAGTGGGCTGGGGTGTCGGGTTTCGGGGTGGTCGGGGACACCCTGGTGGCGGAATCGTGGGCGGGGCCGGGGCGTTATACCTGGTGAACGACCGCAGCAGCATTCCCCGCACCCCCGCGGGGCCGATGGCGGGCCCCGGAATGAACGCGGGGCGGCGGTCGTTGCACATGCCTCCGGCCCCCGCACCACGAGCAGCGAGCCGGAAATCCCCGAAGACTTTCTTGAGCGCCTGACGGTGCCCGCGCATCCCATCCCCTGTGGGTGTGCGTCGACCCCCGAATGGAGCCCCCATGAACACGATTCTGCGCAAGAGCATCCTCGGTATCGCCGGTCTGACCGTTGCTGGTGGTCTGGCCGCCGGTCCGCTCAACCACACCGACAGCACCCCCACCGCGCGGGACGCCGCGGTCACCACGCAGACGGCCGGCAAGCTCGACACCGCCGCGCTGATCCCGCACGGCGTGCAGGGCAACCAGTCGCGCATCGAGTTGAACGACGAGCAGACCGCCAACGTCAAGGCGATCATCGCGGCCACCAAGAAGGCCGGCATGGACGAGCGCGCCGCCGTCGTGTCCATCGCCACGGCGTTGCAGGAGTCGAAGCTGGAGAACCTCGGCCACCTCGGTGACCGCAACGACCACGACTCGCAGGGCCTGTTCCAGCAGCGCCCCTCCAGCGGGTGGGGCACGGTCGAGCAGATCACCGACCCCGAGTACTCCACGACGGCGTTCCTGAAGGGTCTGAAGCAGGTCGACGGCTGGCAGGACATGCCGCTGACCAAGGCCGCCCAGACCGTGCAGGTCTCCGCCTACCCCGACCACTACGCCCAGTGGGAGCAGCAGGCCGCCGACCTCGTCGCCGAACACTGGAACAAGTAATACACAGCGAAAGGCCGGCACCCCGAGACGGGGTGCCGGCCTTTCGCGTGCCAGGGGCAGCGTCAGGTCGCGCTGAGCGTGCCCGTGGCCAGCAGGCAGATGACCAGACTGCCGAGCGCCACCCGGTACAGCACGAAGACGTACAGCGTGTGGTGTGCGACGTAGCGCAGCAGCCAGGCGATGGCGGCGTACCCGACGACGAACGCGATGAGCGTCGCCACCACCATCTGCGCGACGCTCGGCGCGGCGGTGCCGGGCGCGGACGGCTCGAAGACGTCCGGAAGGCTGAACACACCGGAGATCACCACGGCCGGGATGGCCAGCAGGAACGAGTAGCGGGCCGCGGTCTCCCGGGTCAGGTTGAGCAGCAGGCCCGCGGTCAACGTGCCGCCTGAGCGGGACACGCCGGGCACGAGCGCCGCGGCCTGGGCGAAGCCCATGATCACGCCGTCGCGCATCCGGAAGTTCTCCAGCGTACGGGTCTGGCGGCCCCAGTACTCGGCGAAGGCGAGCAGCACCGCGCCGAGGATCAGTGTGCAGGAGATCAGCCAGAGGTTCCGGCCGGCGGTGCGGATCTGGTCCTTGAAGATCAGTCCGAAGATGCCGATCGGGATGGTGCCGACGATGACGTACCAGCCCATGCGGTAGTCGAGGCTGGAGCGCACCGAGCGGTCGACCAGGCCCACGCACCAGGTCCGCACGATCCGCCAGATGTCCTTGGCGAAGTAGATCAGGACGGCGGCTTCGGTGCCGAGCTGGGTGACAGCGGTGAACGACGCGCCCGCGTCCCGGCCGAAGAAGATGGCCGAGGTGATCCGCAGGTGCCCCGACGAGGACACCGGGAGGAACTCGGTCAGTCCCTGGACGAGGCCCAGGACGATGGCTTCGAGCCAGGTCACTCGCCGACTCCGGACAGCTCCAGCGCCTCGGCTACGGTCCGCAGGGTCTGCACCCCGCTCTCCCGGTCGGCCACGAACAGCGACACCGACAGCGTGGTCACGCCGGCGGCGGCGTACTCCCGCATGCGCTCGGCGATGCGCTCCTTCGGGCCGAGCAGCGAGGTGCGGTCGATGAACTCCATGGGTACGGCGGCGGCCGCGTCGCGCTGCCGCTTGGCCAGGTAGAGGTCCTGGACCTCGCGGGCCGCGTCGCCGTAGCCCATCCGGGTGGCGAGCTGGTTGTAGAAGTTCTGCTTGCGGCTGCCCATGCCGCCGACGTACAGGGCGGCGTACCAGCGGACCAGCTCGGCGCAGGTGGCGATGTCGTCGCCGATCACGACCGGCACGGACGGCACCACGTCGAAGCCGTCCAGTTCCTTGCCGGCGGCGGCGCGGCCGGTCCGGACCGAGGCGAGGTGCTCCTCGGCGAACTCCGGGGAGTAGAAGACGGCCAGCCAGCCGTCGGCGATCTCGCCGGCCAGCTCCAGGTTCTTCGGGCCGACGGCGGCCAGGTAGATCGGGATGTGCTCGCGCGGCGGGTGGAAGCCCAGCCGCAGCGCCTTGCCCGGGCCGTCCGGCAGCGGCAGCGTGTAGTGCTCGCCGTCGTACGCGACCTCCTTGCGGGCCACCGCCAGCTTGACGATGTCGACGTACTCGCGGGTGCGGGCCAGCGGCTTGGCGAACCGGACGCCGTGCCAGCCCTCCGAGACCTGCGGGCCGGACACGCCCAGGCCGAGCCGGAACCGGCCGCCGGAGATCGCGTCGATGGTCGCCGCGGTCATCGCGGTCATGGCCGGCGAGCGGGCCGGGATCTGCATGACCGCCGACCCGACGTCGATCCGCTCCGTCTGCCCGGCGATCCAGGACAGGATGCTCGGCGAGTCCGAGCCGTACGCCTCTGCGGCCCACACGACCGAGTAGCCGAGCCGGTCCGCCTCCTGGGCCAATGCCAGGTGGTCGAACGGCGTGCTCCACGCCGTCTGGTATCCGAGGTTGAGCCCGAGTCGCACTGATCCTCCCGCCATCCGCACCACAGGTCGCATCAGGTTACGCAATGAGCGTGGCGCACTCGACGTCCGGCTCACCCGAACATGTCACACCGGTCTGATGTCGCGCGGGAACTTGACTGCGGCGAGGATATCCGTGACGCCGGGTTCGAAATAAGGTTCACGCATGCAACAGCGACCGCTCGGCCGAAGCGGGCTGGCGGTATCGCGGCTCGCGCTCGGCACCATGACCTGGGGACGGGACACCGACGCCGACGACGCGGCCGCCCAGCTGAAGAGTTTCCTCGACGCGGGCGGCAACCTCGTGGACACCGCCGACGTGTACGCCGACGGCGACGCCGAGGCGGTGATCGGCTCGCTGCTGGGCAGCCTGGTGGACCGCGACGAGCTGCTGATCGCCACCAAGGCGGGGCTGCGGCCGGGCAGCGGCCGGCGCCGAGACGGCTCGCGCGGGCACCTGCTGCGTACGCTCGACGCCTCGCTGCGCCGGCTCGGCACCGACCACGTCGACCTCTGGCAGGTGCACGGGTACGACCCGGACACCCCGCTGGAGGAGACGCTCTCGGCACTGGACCACGCCGTGTCCAGCGGGAAGGCACGCTATGTCGGCGTGTCGAACTTCTCCGGCTGGCAGACCGCCCGCGCCGCAACCTGGCAGGCCGCCTGGCCGGGGCGGGCGCCGGTGGTCGCCGCGCAGGTGGAGTACTCGCTGCTGGAGCGCGGCGTGGAACGGGAGGTGCTGCCCGCCTGCGCCGGGATGGGGCTGGGCGTACTGCCGTGGTCGCCGCTGGGCCGGGGCGTGCTCACCGGCAAGTACCGCAACGGCCGCCCGGCCGACTCCCGGGCGGTGTCGCCGCACTTCGAGCGGTTCGTCGCCACCTACCTGGAGCCGCGCTGCTCCAGCATCGTGGAGGCGGTCGCCATCGCGGCCGGCGGGCTCGGCGTGTCGCCGCTGGAGGTGGCGCTGGCCTGGGTCCGGGACCGGCCCGGCGTGACCGCGCCGATTTTGGGCGCCCGCACCGTCGGGCAACTGCTCGGCGCGTTGCAGGTGGAGCGGATGACGCTGCCGGCGGAGATCGTCACGGCGCTCGACGACGTGTCGGCGGTGCCGGTGGGCTATCCGGAGCGCGACGGCTGAGTCGCGGCGGGGCGATCCGGGTCACCGTCAGGGGGTGGCGGAGGGCCCGCCACCTGGGCAGCATAGGGGCATGGACTACGAATACGCGCCGCTGCGGTTGCCCTCGAACGTCGATCGGCTGACCGCCGCGGCGCAGCTGGCGATCCAGGCCGAGTTCTCCGGCTGGGAGCTGGCCCGGGTGCGGCTCTACCGGGACGGCACGCGGCAGGTGGTGCTGCGGCGCCGCCTGGTGAACAAGCCGCAGCCGGGCCTGTCGTACTGACGGGCCCGTCCGCCGGGGCCGCGCGACGCGGCACGGCCCCGGGGACGCGCACGGCCTAGTGCGCGTGGTCGTGCTCCTCGTCGAGCTCCATGAACGGGTGCTCGTCGAGCCGGCCGACCAGCCGGTCGTCGGCGGCGGGCTGGAACGGCCCGACCGGGTCGTCGTCGTCGAACGACTCCAGGTCGACAGGGGTGCCGACCTCGCTGACCATGACCACGCCGTCGAGCGGTTCCAGCTCCGGCACGTCCAGCGCGGACAGCGAGCCGTCGCCGCTCTGCAGCAGCTCCAGCACCGCCTCGCCGACCCCCTCCACCGGGGCCGGCTCGTCCTCCTCCGGGGTGCCGTCGCGGCGGGCCGCCTCGGCCGCGCGCAGCAGCGCGGCGACGCTGGGCACCCGGTAGTCGCGCCGCTGCCGCACCGAGATGACCCGCGGGTGCGGGTCGGTGGGCTCGCCGCCCTCGACGGCGCCGAAGCGCTCGTCGGCCTCGTCCGGGTCGATCGACTCCACGTCCCAGGGCGTCACCTCGCCGAACGCGTCGAGCAGTTGCTCGTCGTAGGCGAACGAGGCGTTGTTCAACGCGACGTACGCCTGCCAGACGGCGTCGTCGTCGATCCGGCCCTGGGCGGCCCGGACGGCGGCCAGGTGGGCACGAGCGGCGTCGATCACCTGCTCGAGGGCGGCATCCAGCTCACCGTGCTGGTCGGTCATGTGTGGCAGTCCCTTCGCGATGGGGGGAGGGTTCCGCGCCGGCGGCGCCGCTGTGGGCGCGGTCAGCAGGTACGCAGGAAGCGGTCCAGAACCCGCACGCCGAACTGTAGTCCGTCCAGCGGAACCCGCTCGTCGATGCCGTGGAACAGGCCGGAGAAATTGAGGTCGGCGGGCAGCCGCAGCGGCGCGAAACCGAAGCAGCGGATGCCGAGCTGGGTGAACGCCTTGGCGTCGGTGCCGCCGGAGAGCATGTACGGCACCGGGTGCGCGCCCGGGTCCTCGGCGCGCAGCGCGGCCGACATGCCCGCCACCAGGTCACCGTCGAAGGTGGTCTCCAGGGCCGGCTGGCGCTGGACGTACTCGATGGCGATGTCCGGGCCGACCAGCTCGCGCAGCTGCCGCTCCAGCTCCTCGCTCTGCCCGGGCAGGCTGCGGCAGTCGATGGTGGCGGTGGCCCGGCCGGGGATGACGTTGTCCTTGTAGCCGGCGGCCAGCCGGGTCGGGTTGGCGGTGTTGCGGATGGTCGCGCCGATGATGTTGGCGATCGGGCCGAGCTTGGCGATCGCGGTCTCCGGGTCGTCCGGGTCGATCTCGATGCCGAGCACGTCGGAGACCTCGGCCAGGAAGGCGCGGACGGTGTCGGTCATCACCACCGGGAAGCGGTGCCGGCCGATCCGGGCGACCGCCTCGGCCAAGGCGGTGACCGCGTTGTCGTCGTGCATCATCGAGCCGTGGCCGGGCCGGCCCTTGGCGTGCAGGCGCAGCCAGTCGATGCCCTTCTCGGCGGTCTCGATCAGGTAGAGCCGGCGCTGGTCGTCCACCGAGTAGGAGAAGCCGCCCACCTCGCCGATCGCCTCGGTGCAGCCGTCGAACAGGTCGCGGTGCCGCTGGGTGAGGAAGTGCGCGCCGTAGTCGCTGCCGGCTTCCTCGTCGGCGGTGAACGCGAGCACGATGTCGCGCCGGGGGCGGACGCCGGCGCGCTGCCAGCCGCGCACCACGGCGAGCACCATGGCGTCGAAGTCCTTCATGTCGATCGCGCCGCGGCCCCACAGGTAGCCGTCGCGGATCTCGCCGGAGAACGGGTGCACCGACCACTCGTCCGGGTCGGCGGGGACGACGTCGAGGTGGCCGTGCACGAGCAGCGCGTCGCGGCCCGGCTCGGTGCCGGGGATGCGGGCGACCAGGTTCGCCCGGCCGGGGGCGGATTCGTGGATCTCGGCGTCGACACCGACCTCGGCGAGCTTCTCCGCCACGTACTCGGCGGCGCGCCGCTCCCCCACGCTCGTGTCGTTGTCGCCGGTGTTCGTGGTGTCGATGCGCAGCAGGTCGCGGCAGAGGTCCACGACCTCGTCGGTGGCGTCGGGCCGGGCGGGGAGGGCGTCGCTCGTCATCGCTTCCTTATATCAGCAGGCGAGGTCGTCGCGGTCGCCGGTGCGCGCCGCGGTTTCGTGGATCGCCCGGCCGGGTACCGGCGGAGGCGCCCGGGACATCGACCCCGGCCGTCACGAGGAGGGCATCATGACCGTCCCCCTGCCGCCGCTGCCGCCCGCCGCCGACGACGCGTACCGGCCCGGGGGCCGCAGCGTCGCCGACCTCGTGGACATCGAGCACCGGGCGCTGCTGGGGCTGGCCGACCGGGTCACCGACCCGGCGCTGGCGGCGGCCGAGCGGCGCGACGTGCTGGACGTGCTGACCGCCGCGGTGTCCCGGCACCTGTCGGCCGAGGAGCAGTACCTGTTCCCGGCGGCCCGGGCCGCCATGCCGGACGCCGTCGAGCTGGTCGAACGGGAGATCGAGGCCGACGCCGGGCTGCTGACCGCGCTCAAGGGGCTGTCCGGCGCTGACGATCCGGCGGTCGCGGACGTGGCCGAGCGGGTGCGCCGGCACGTCAGTCGTGTCGCGGCGCTGGTCACGCCGCTGCGGGAGGTGGCAAGCGACGCCGAGATGATCCGGCTGGGCAACCGGTGGGAGATCGCGGAGGAGGCGGCGCCGACGCGTCCGCACCCCGGTACCCCGGCCACCCCGCCCTGGAACAAGATCGTCGAACCGGCGGTCGGGGTGCTGGACAAGGTGCGTGACGTGGTCACCGGACGGCGTACCCGGCTGAGTGACCTGGAACACCGCCGCGAGGCATGAGCCGATCGCCCCTTTCGCGTATCGATTAGTGGTCCTACCGTCACGGTATGGATCTGGAGCTGCGACACCTGCGTGTGGTCTGCGCGATCGCGGAGACGGGAAGCGTGACCAAGGCCGCCTCGGCGCTCGGCCTGGCCCAGCCGGCGTTGACCGCCCAGCTTCAGCGGATCGAACGGGCGCTGGGCGGGCCACTGTTCGAACGGGACCGCCGCGGCGCCCGCCCGACCGCGCTGGGCGAGCTGGTGCTGGACCGGGCGCGGGTGCTGCTGCCGGCGATGAAGGGCCTGCGGGACGAGGCGGCCCGGATGGCCGGCGCGGGAGACCCGCTGCGCCGGTACCGCTTCGGCGGGGTGAACAGCCCGATCATGGGCCGGCTGGTGCACCGGCTCGCCGCCGAGCGGCCGGACGCGCAGATCACCACGTACTCCTCGTGGTCGGTGGACGAGCTGGCGCAGATGGTGGCCGGCGGCCGGCTCGACTTCGCCCTCACCGGGGTGTGCGGCGACTCGACGCCGTCGGCGGGGTTCGGGCTGAGCTGGCGGGAGGTGGCCGTGGAGCCGATCTGCGTGCTGCTGCCGCAGACCCACCCGCTGGCCGGTAGCGCCGAGATCGACCTGGTCGACCTCGGCCACGAGCGGTGGGTGGCCGCGCCGGGCGACGGCTGCTTCGGCGACTGCTTCGCCGCCGCGTGCGCACGCGCCGGCTTCACCCCCAAGAAGGTGTACGAGGCGGACGTGCGGGCCGCCCTGGAACTGGTGGACGCGGGCGCGGCGGTGGCGTTGTGCCAGGCCACGTTCCGGCCGGTCGCCGGGCTGGTCACGCGGCGGCTGGCCGGTTCGCCGCTGCGCTGGCGGCTGCTGCTCGGCTGGCATCCGGACGTGCCGGCCGCCGGGGTGGCCGACCCGGTGCTGGCGGCGGCGGTGGCGGCGTACACGGACGCGCTGGCCAACCACCCCGACTATCTGGGCTGGCTGCTGGCGCACCCGGAGTTCGGCGTGCAGCCGAATGGCACCGGCGGGGTGCGAATCGCCTGAACCCGGGTAACACCGGCGACATGACTGATCTGTATCCGGCCGCCGACCAGCGGGAGCTGCTGCGTCAGGCGGCCACCGCGCACACCACCGCCGCCGCCGAGGTGGAGGCGTTCCTGCGGCGGCTGCCGGAGGTGCCGGACCCGGCCGACGTCACCGAGTACGCCAACCTGCTCAGCCGTACGGAGCGGGCCCGGGACGACCTGCTGGCCGCGGCGGACGCGGCCGGGCTGCGACTGCCCAGCCTGGAGTCGGAGTAGACGCCGGCGCCCGGGCGGGTGATCCGCCCGGGCGCCGGCGTACCGGCTCAGCGTTCGATCAGCACGTCGTGACCGAGGTCGAGCAGGGCGTGCCGCCACTCGTCGTCGGCGTTGCCCCGGCGTGGCCGCTCGGCGGTCAGCTCCCGGATCCGGGTGATCGCCTCCTGCATCACCTCGATGTCCTCCGGCGTGAGGTCCACCTTGCGCTTGCGCAGCACGGCGAGGATCTGCCGCCCGGGTTCGGGTAGGTCGAGGTCCGGATTGGGGCCGAACGCCTCCTCGCCCGACCCGCGGGTCAGCAACCACTGCCGCAGCGTCTCGGACTCGACGTTCACCTCGGCGTGGAAGTCGTCCCAGATCACCTCGACCTCGGGGTCGAGTCGCGCCTCGCGTGCCATCACGCCTCCTCTGCCGGCGGCGGCCCGGGTGCCGCCTCGCCCTCGTTCGGTGTCTGCTGCCGCACGCCCTCCGGCGGTACCCGGACCCGGGACGGGTTCGCCGTCGGGGCCGCCTCGATCGGTTCACCGGCGGCGGTGTCGTCGCGGGATTCCTCGGGTTCGGTCATGTCCGTCCTCCGATCCTTCGGTGCCGAGGCGGTCCGTCCCGTGCGGGACGGACCGTCACCGGTCATCGGGGATGAGACGTGGTGGCCGCCGCGTGCCCGCGTTCACCGGCGGTGACGTCGAAGACCAGCTGGCCGTCGCGGGTGTCGACGGTGACCTTCTGCCCCGGGGAGATCTCGTTCTCCAGCAGCATCCGGGACAGCCGGTTGTCGACCTCGCGCTGGATCACCCGGCGCAGCGGGCGGGCGCCGAACTCCGGCTGGTAGCCGTGCTCGGCGAGCCAGTCCACCCCGGCGGTGCTGAACTCGACCTGGATGTCCTGGGCGTGCATGCGGCGGCGGGTCTCCTCCAGCAGCAGACCGGTGATCTGGCGCAGCTGCTCGGCCTCCAGCCGCTGGAAGATGATCACCTCGTCGATGCGGTTGAGGAACTCCGGGCGGAAGTTCTCCTGGAGCCGGCGCATCAGCCGCTCCCGCAGCTCGTCGTTCTCCTGCTCGCCGGGAGCGCCGCTGGCGAAGCCGACGGTGCGCTGGGTGCCGGTGATCAGCTCCGAGCCGAGGTTGCTCGTCATGATCAGCACGGTGTTCTTGAAGTTCACCGTCCGGCCCTGGCTGTCGGTGAGCCGGCCGTCGTCGAGCACCTGGAGCAGGATGTTGAACACGTCCGGGTGCGCCTTCTCGATCTCGTCCAGCAGCACGACCGCGTACGGGCGGCGGCGGACCGCCTCGGTGAGCTGGCCGGCCTCCTCGTAGCCGACGTACCCGGGCGGCGCGCCCACCAGCCGGCTGACCGTGTGCCGCTCCTGGAACTCGCTCATGTCCACCCGGACCATCCGGTCCGCCTCGCCGAACAGCGCCTCGGCCAGCGCGCGGGCCAGCTCGGTCTTGCCGACGCCGGTCGGGCCGAGGAACAGGAAGCTGCCCATCGGCCGGTTCGGGTCGGCCAGCCCGGTACGGGAGCGGCGCACCGCCTCGGAGACGGCGCTGACCGCGTCGTCCTGGCCGATGATCTTCTCGTGCAGGTGCCCCTCCAGGCGCAGCAGCCGGTCGCGTTCCTCCTCGGTGAGCTGGGTGACCGGGATGCCGGTGGCCCGCGAGACCACCTCGGCGATCTCCGTCGGCCCCACCTCGGGCACGTGGTTGGGTGCCTCGTCGCCGCGGGCGCGGCGCACCTGGTCCTCCAGTTCGGCGAGCCGGTCGCGCAGCGCGGAGGCCCGCTCGTACTGCTCGTCGGAGACCGCCTGCTCCTTGTCCCGGCGCGTGTCCTCGAGCTGCTGCTCCAGCTCGCGCACGTCCTCGGCCGGGGTACGCGTGCGCAGCCGCACCCGCGCCCCGGCCTGGTCGATCAGGTCGATCGCCTTGTCCGGCAGGAACCGGTCGGTGACGTACCGGTCGGACAGCTCACCGGCGGCGATCAGCGCCTCGTCGGTGAACCGGACCTGGTGGTGCGCCTCGTAGCGGTCGCGCAGCCCGCGCAGGATCGCGACGGTGTCCTCCACGCTCGGCTCGGGCACCAGCACCGGCTGGAACCGGCGGGCCAGCGCCGCGTCCTTCTCGATGCTGCGCCGGTACTCGTCGAGCGTGGTCGCGCCGATGACCCGCAGCTCGCCGCGCGCCAGGGCCGGCTTGAGCATGTTCGACGCGTCCATGCCGCCCTCGCTGCCGGCGCCGCCCGCGCCGACCAGCGTGTGGATCTCGTCCAGGAAGATGATCAGCTCGTCGCGGTGGGCGCGGATCTCGTCGATCACCTTCTTCAGGCGTTCCTCGAAGTCGCCCCGGTAGCGGGTGCCGGCGACCAGGCCGGACAGGTCGAGCTGGATCACCCGCTTGCCGATGAGCGTCTGCGGCACGTCGCCGTCGCAGATCCGCTCCGCCAGGCCCTCCACGATCGCGGTCTTGCCGACACCGGCCTCGCCGATCAGCACCGGGTTGTTCTTGGTCCGCCGGGACAGGATCTCCACCGCCTGCTCGATCTCGTCGGCGCGGCCGATCACCGGGTCGATCTGGTCCATCCGGGCCAGCTCGGTGAGGTCCTGGCCGTACTGGTCGAGGGTGGGGGTGCCGCGGTCCGGGCGCGGCTGGCCGGCCGCGCCCCGCTCGGCGCTGGCCGCCTGCAACGACTCCGGCTGGATCCGGCCGGCGGCGAGCATCCGCCCGGCCGGCGACTCCGGGTTCAGCGGCAGCGCCATCAGGATGTGCTCGGGGCCGATGTAGTTGGCGCCCATCGCGCGGGAGAGCTGGTGCGCGTCCAGCAGCGCCCGCTTCGCGGCCGGGGTCAGCGACAGGTTCGGCGGCACCTCGCCCCGGGGCGCGCCCTCCCCCCGCCCGCCGAGCGCGTTGACGAGCGTGTCCGGGTCGGCGCCGGCCCGGCGTACGAGGTCCCGCAGCGGCTCGCGCTGCAACGCCGCCCAGAGCAGGTGGTCGGTGTCCAGGTCGTTGCTGTGCTTCTGGGCGGCCCGGCGGGCCGCGTCGGCGAGCATCTCCCGGGCGTCGGCGGTCATCAGTCGGGTGATGTCGACCCGGTGCGCCGGTCGGCGTCCCCCCTCGCCCCGGCCGAAGTATCGGGCCAGGAACTCGTCCCAGGGGTCGTTGCCGAAGTCACCCGGTCCCATCATCATCGTCCTCCGCAGTCGGTCGGCACGACCGGTACCCGGCACGCGCGGCACGGTCGGCGGTGGCTACCCGGCGGTCGGCGCGACAAACGCGACCGGATGGCAGGCTGGGGGCATGGAGAGCGGACCGCTGCTGGTCGTGGACGGCGCGAACGTGGTGGGCTCGCGCCCGGACGGCTGGTGGCGGGACCGGGCCGGCGCGGCGGCGCGGCTGCGCGACGCGCTGGCGTCCGTCGGGGAGGCGGGCGTGCCGCCGGAGCTGCCCCCGCCGGTGCGGGTGGTGCTGGTGGTGGAGGGCGCGGCCCGGCACGTCACCTCGGTGCCCGGGGTGGAGGTGGTGTCCGCGCCCGGCTCCGGTGACGACACGGTGGTCGAGCTGGTCGCCGCCGCGCCGCAGCGGCGGCGGGTGGTGGTCACCGCCGACCGGGAGCTACGCGAGCGGGTGACCGCGCTCGGCGCGGAGGTACGCGGCCCGCGCTGGCTGGGCCGCTAGATCATCCGGTTCCGTCCACGGGACCGGCGGGCCCGCCGGCGGGACCGACGGCGAGGTCTTCGCGCACGTCAGGGCGGGAACCGGACACGCGGGTCGCAACGGGGCGAGGGTGGATGTTCGTCCACTCGTTCCGATGGGTTGTAATGGAGATCTCTTTTGCCCCCAGGAGGTTCCGTGGCGAGCGTCGCCGAGCTGAAGGCCGCCATCGATGTCGCGCTCCAGCAGATCGGTGACGGCCAGACAGCGGTGCAGGCAGCGGGCGAGAAGCTGGCCGAGGCACAGCAGACCCTGGCCGGCGCGCTGGAGGGCAGCGGCCACGAGACGGTCGAGGCGGCCCAGGCCTCGCTGACACAGGCCAGCCAGGAGCTGGAGGAGTGCCTCGCCGCGACACTCGTCGCGGTCGAGCAGGCACAGCTCTACGTCGCGACGCTCTGAGGCCGGCCGTGTCCATCGTCGAGGACATCGGCGCGCAGGTCCGCGCCGCCACCGAGGACCTGCCGCTGGCGCAGCTCGCCGCCGCGCTGGAGAAGCTCGGCCAGGCGCAGGAGCGGCTGCGCTGGGTGCGTCAGGAGTCGGCCGACCCGATGGGGGTGCCGGAGCTGTCCTCGGCCACCGAGCACGCCGAGACCGCCGGCTACGCGCTGCGCGTGGCGCAGGAGCAGCTCGCCGCGTACCTGGCCGCGATCGGGCTCGCCCCCGACGGCGCGCCACCGCCGCCACCGGGCGAGCGGCGGCCCCGGCACGACACGCCGCGCGGCGACGACCCGCCCGCGCCCGGCGCGACCCCCGAGCCGGGCGAGCAGCCCGCGGTACGGCGCTGGTGGGCGGTGCGGGTGGCGGAGCTGACCGGCGGCCGGGAGGGGACGCCGGACGAGCCGGAGGAGCGCGTCGGGGACTCCCGTGAGCTGCTGCGCCGGGTGGTCGCCGGGGTCCGCTCCGGTGACCGGGACCGGCTGCACCGCGAGCTGCGCGCCGCGCACGCCGACGTCGGGCTGGGGCTGGCCGCGATCGCCCCGCCGCTGCTGCGCGAGCTGGCCGGTGAGCTGCTCGGCCATCCGCCCCGCGCGGACGACCTGCCCCGGCTGCGCGGCGCGCTGGACTCCCGGGTCCGTGACCTGCTGCCCGGGCTGCCGCGGCCGGTGCTGGACACGCTGCTGACCCGGGTGTGCCGGATGCCCCCGCCGCGCCGCGACGACGACGCGGAGCAGCCGCACGCGGCCGACCCGGCGGTCACCGCCGGCGTGCTCACCGGGGTGCTGCTCGACCGGCTCGGCCGGGACCTGCCGAAGGACACCGACGAACGGGAGACGTCCCGTGGCTGACGTCCGCACGCAACTGGTGACGCGGGTCCGGGGGATGCTCTCCGAGGCCCTGGGCGCCACCCGTACCCGGCTCGCCGCCGCCGAGGCGGAGCTGACCGCGAGCCGGGAGCGGCTGGCGCGTACCCGCCGGGCCGCCGCCGCAGTGCCCGCCCGGGTGGGCACTGCCCGCGACCGCCGCCTGGCCGAGATCGACGCCCGGCACACCGCCCGTCTGGCGGAGCTGGCCCGCCGGGCCGCCGCCGCGGCGCAGCGGGAGGCGCCCGGCGCGGCGTCCGCGCCCTGGGACCGCTGGCAGGCCACGCCCGCCGGCCGGGCCGAGCCGCCCGGCGCGTTGCGCGTGGGCACGGTACGCCTGGACGGCGCGGAGCCGGTGCCGGCGCTGGTCCCGCTGCTGGACGCCGGGCACGCGCACCTGGCCGGCGGCGACCGTGCCGGGCTGGCCACTGTGGTGCCCGCGCTGCTGCTGCGCTCGGTCGGCCGCGCCGACCCGGGCGCGGTGCGGCTGTACGGGTACGACCCGGAGCACCTGGGCGGCGGTCTGGCCGGGTTCGCCCCGCTCGGCACCGCCGGCCTGCTCACGTTCGTCGGGCCGGGTGGCCTGGGCCGGCTGCTGGACGACCTGGTGGAGCAGATCCGCCGGATCAACGCCACGGTGCTCGCCGGTGAGTACGGCTCGCTGCGCGAGCTGGCCGCCGCGACCGGACGCCGCCCGGAGCCGTGGCGGGTGGCGGTGCTGCTCGGCGGCGACGAGCTGTCCCGGCACGAGCGCGGCCAGCTCGACCGGGTGGTACGCACCGGCGCGGCGTGCGGCGTGCATCTGGTGGTCCGCGGCATCGAGCTGCCCGACGACCCGACGGTCGTCCGGATCGCGGTGGAGCCGGACGACGCCCGGGTGGCCGGGTTGCCGGTCGTGCTCGACGCCCCGCCGCCGCCCGCGCTGGTCACCGAGACCTGCCGTACTGTCGCCTCCCGGGTCGCCGCCGGCCCTCCCCCGACGCCCTTCACCGACCTGCTCCCGCCGCCGGACGAGTACTGGCGGGAGGACTCGGCGCACGGACTCAGCGCGCCGGTCGGCGAGGGCCCGCACGGGCGGCAGGTGCTGCTCACGCTCGGCGACTACCCGCCGCACGCGTTGATCGGCGGCCCGTCCGGCACCGGCAAGACCAATCTGATCTTCGCCTGGATCGGCGCGCTCGCGGCCCGCTACTCCCCCGCCGAGCTGGAGTTCTATCTGCTGGACTTCAAGGAGGGCGTGTCCTTCGCCCGGTTCGCGCAGGGCCGCCGCGATCCGAGCTGGCTGCCGCACATGCGGCTGGTCGGCATCAACGTCAACACCGACCGGGAGTTCGGCCTGGCGCTGCTGCGCTTCCTCGCCGAGGAGCTGCGCCGACGCGCCGACGCGGCGAAGAAACACGAGGTCACCAAGCTGGCCGAGCTGCGCGCGGTGGACCCGGACGGGCACTGGCCGCGCATCGTGGCGGTGGTGGACGAGTTCCAGGCGCTGCTCGCCGGGCGGGACGTGGTCGCCCGCGAGGCCGCCGACCTGCTGGAGGACCTGGCCCGGCGGGGCCGGTCGCAGGGCATCCACCTGGTGCTCGCCTCGCAGGACGTGCGCGGCATCGAGGCGCTGTGGGGGCGGCCCGCGCTGGTCGCCCAGTTCACGCTGCGGATCGCGATGCCGAAGGCGCTGCGCATCCTGGCCGAGCGCAACGACGCGGCGCAGTCGCTGCCCCGGCACCACGCGGTCATCAACGCCGAGTCGGGCCTGGCCGAGGGGAACGAGGTGGCCCGGATCCCGTCGGCGAGCGACTGGGAGACGTGGAGCGAGCTTCAGCACCGGCTGTGGCGGATGCGCCCGCAGGACGCCGCGCCGGCCCGGCTCTTCGACGGCGACGCGATCCCGAAGCTGGCCGACGCGCCGGACTTCCGCGCGCTGACCGCGCCCGAGCAGGGCGTCCCACGCAACCCGGTGGCGTTGCTCGGCGAGATCATCGACGTGCAGTCCCGTTCGGCGTCGCTGCGGCTGCCCCGCGCCCCGGGCCGCAACCTGGCGGTGCTGGGCACCCGGGTGGACGAGGCGTGCGCGGTGCTGGACGCCGCCGCCCGCTCGCTGGCCCGGCAGTACCAGCCCGGCGCGGCCCGCTTCTCCATCGCCTGCCTGGACCCGGACGCCGACCCGGCCGCCCGCGCCCTGTACGAGGATCTGGCCGGGGACGCCTCCTGGTACGACGAGGAGACCGTGCCGGAGCTGATGGCCGAGGTGGGCGACGGGCTGGGCGCGCCGGGCGCGTCGCGTACCCCGCACTTCCTGCTGCTGTACGCGGTGGACGCGGCCGCGGCGGCGCTGGCCGGCAAGGCCGGTACGCGGACCGGGCTGGAGCAGCTGCGCCGGATCCTGCACGACGGGCCGGAGCGGCGCACGCACGTGCTGGCGTGGTGGCGGGGCGTGGCCCGGATGCGCGTGGACCTGGGCGGCGCGGGCGCGCGCACGGACCAGATCGGCGCCTGGGTGGCGCTCGACGTGCAGGGCGGTGAGCTGGGCTCCTCGCTGTATCCGGGCAGCGGCGGGCCGGACTGGTATCCCCGGCCGTGGCGCGGTCTCTACTTCGACCGGGCGGTGCACCGCACCGGACAGGTGATCATCCCTTATGGTCCCTCCCGATGAACGAACCGGTTACCAGTGAGACGTACCACGCGCACATCCGGCGGCTGGCCGAGCTGACCGCCCGGGTGTCCGCCCAGCGGGCCGAGGCGCACACCTGGTACGCGCAGCAGGTGGCCGCCGCCGACCGGGCGGTGGCCGAGGCGGCCGAGCAGGTCCGGCAGGCCGAGGCGGAGGTGGCCGAGGCGTCCCGGATGGTGGAGCGCGTCGACGGCGAGGCCACTCACCTGTGGACGCAGTTGCGGGCCCGGCTCGGCATGAGCGCCCGGCGGCTGGGCGACCCGCCCGGCCCGGTTCGCGGCGCCGCCGGTGACCCGGTGCCGCTGCTGCGGGCGGTCCGGGAGCTGCTGGAGCGGACCGGAGCGCCGGGCGAGCTGCCCGGTTCGGTGAACCCGCTGCTCGTCGCGTGCGGGATCGGCGGCGCGCTGGTGGCGTACGCGCTGGGGGTGGCGGCGCGGGCCCTCGCGGCCGGTTCCAGCGGTGACCTGGCGGTGGGCCTGCCGGTGCTGGCGCTCGTGGTGACGCTGCTCGGCCCGGTGATCGGGCTGGCGCCGGCCCGCCTGCTGGCCGACCGGCGGCACGCGGTGCTGACACCGCGCCCGATGATTCTGGTGGCCGTCTCCGGCCTGGTCACGACCGTCCTGCTGCTCACGGTGACCTACACCCGCTGACCGTCGGCGGCGCGACACGCCGTCGCGCCGCCGGTCCGCCTCATGATCGCGCCGGTCAGGCGGGGACGAGGACCGCCTCCTTGAGGAGGCGGCGGGCCAGCACCAGGCGGTCGGCGTCGTCGTCGAGGCCGGGCAGGTCACCGACCCTCGTCACCTCGCCGGTGAGCAGGGCGCGCAGCGCCGCCTCGCAGGTGCCGGGCAGGGTGAGCGTCCGGTCGGGCATCCGCAGCGTCACCCGTCCGTCGGCGGCCGGGACGAGCTGCCAGCGCAGCCCGCCGCGCACCGCGACCTCGCTGTCCGCGCTCAGCCGGGCCAGCGCCTGCGCCTGGGCCAGCGGCCGGATCGGCGCCGGCCGGGCGGCCGGCCAGACCCGCGCGCGCAGCCGGTCGGCCACCGCCGCCGGGTCGGCGCGCAGCAGCCAGTCGCGCAGCGCCTCGACCGTCTCGGTCAGCTCCGGCTCGATCGCGTCCGGGTCGGCCAGGTCCAGCCCGAACGGCAGGCTCGCGCGCAGCCGCGCGTCCTCGGCGGCGAGCGCGAGCAGTTCCTCGACCACCGTGTACCGGGTCAGCGCCCGGATGCCCACTGTCAGGTGCAGTGAGCTGGACTCCTGGGCCTGGGCGCTGTGCAGCCAGCCGCGCGGCAGGTAGAGCGCGTCGCCCGGTTCGAGCACCACGTCCAGCTCGGGGCGTCCGTCGGCGGTGGCGGAGACCTCGTCGGCCCGGCCGCCCCAGGGCTGGCGCTCCAGCGGGTCGGCCAGCACCGGCGGGTGGATGCGCCAGTGCTTGCGTCCGTCGACCTGGAGCACGAACACGTCGTGGGTGTCGTAGTGGGTGGCGAAGCCCTGGCTGCCGGCCGGGGTCAGGTAGGCGTTCACCTGCAACGGCTGGGCCAGCGCGGCGCCCAGGTCGCGGGCGAAGTCGACGATCGCCGGCCAGGTGCGGTGCAGGCCCTGCAACACCAGCGTGGCGCCGTCGGCGTAGAGCGCCAGCACCTTGTCGTCGAGGACCTGGTCGCCGATCTCGGCGCCCGCGCCACCGCCGCCGGTGTAGCGCGCCGCCGGCACCAGCTGGCCGTCCTTCGCGACCCGCAGGAACGGGGTACGCAGACCGCGGCGGCTGAGCAGCTCGTCGGCGTCGGCGGGGCTGAGCAGGTCGGTGAAGCCGTACGCGTTGGGCAGCTCCGCGGCGCGGGACAGCAGCGGGCTGCGCCCCCAGTGGTCGGCGGCGAACTTGGCCGGCTCCACTGCCACGCACCGGGCCAGCGCCTCGGTGGCGGAAAGCGGAACCGCCGGGCGGCCGTGGCCACCCGGCGGGTCGACGTGCGTGCTCATGTGTCAGGCGCTGCCGTCGGCGCCGCCGTCGTGCTGACCGGGCGTCGCGCCGCCGTCGGCGGGGCCCTCCGCGCTGCCGTCCGCGCCACCGTCGTGCTGACCCGGGGTCGCGCCGCCGTCAGCGGGGCCCTCCGCGCCGCCGTCCGCGCCACCGTCGTGCTGACCCGGGGTCGCGCCGCCGTCAGCGGGCCCCTCCGCGCCGCCGTCCGCGCCACCGTCGTGCTGACCCGGGGTGGCACCGCCGTCGGCGGGGCCCTCCAGGCCGCTGCCGCCGCTGCTCTGGATGTCGTCGTCGTTCAATGCCATGGGTGCTCCCTCGGTGTGCCGCCCCGCGTGGTGCCGGGGTCCGTGTGCAGCGGGTGGTACCCCACGCCCGATCGTCTCTAACCACACGGTAGACGCCCGGACGCCGCCGTACGGACGGTTCGCGGGGCAAGCGGCCGGGACGGGTGGATGCCAGGATGGCGGGAGGACGACGCGAGGAGGCGCACGTGACGCAGCCGGAGCCGCTCACCCCACTGGCCGAGGACTGGCAGCGGGCGCTCGCAGTGGTGGCGCACCCCGACGACCTGGAGTTCGGCGCCGCCGCCGCGGTGGCGCGCTGGACCGCCCAGGGCAAGGAGGTCGTGTACTGCCTGCTGACCAGCGGTGAGGCGGGCATCGACGGGATGGCGCCGGAGCGCGCCCGGGTGGTGCGCGAGGAGGAGCAGCGTGCCTCCGCCGCCGTGGTCGGGGTGCCCGTGGTCGAGTTCCTCGGCCTGCCCGACGGGCTGCTGGAGTACGGCGTGCCGCTGCGCCGGGCCATCGCCGCCGTGGTGCGCCGGCACCGGCCGGACGTGGTGCTGACGAACAACTTCCGGGAGACCTGGGACGGGGCGTACGCGCTCAACCAGGCCGACCACATCGCCTGCGGCCGGGCCACGCTGGACGCGGTCCGCGACGCCGGCAACCGGTGGATCTTCCCGGAGCAGCTCACTGACGGCACGCAGCCGTGGTCGCGGGTCCGCGAGGTGTGGGCGGCCGGGTCGCCGGCAGCTCGGCACGGGGTGGACGTGACCGACACGTTCGACAAGGGCGTGGCGTCGCTGCGGGCGCACGGGGCGTACCTGAGCGGGCTCGGCGACGGCGGTTTCGACGCCGAGGAGTTCCTGGAGGGCATGGCCCGCCCGGCCGGGAGCCGGCTCGGCGCGCGGTTCGGCGCCACGTTCGAGGTGTTCCAGATCAACCTTCAGTAGGGCGCGGCGATGATCCTGGTCGGCACGTCGGGCTGGCAGTACCGGGACTGGCGGGAGCGGTTCTATCCGGCCGGGCTGCCGCAGCGGCGCTGGCTGGAGCACTTCGCCTCGCGGTTCGCCACAGTCGAGGTGAACAACGCGTTCTACCGGCTGCCCGAGCGGGACACGTTCGTCGCGTGGCGGGAACGTACGCCCGGCGACTTCTGTGTGGCGGTGAAGATGAGCCGCTACCTGACCCACGTCAAGCGGCTGCGCGACCCGGCCGAGCCGGTGGCCCGGTTCCTGGACCGGGCGTCCGGGCTGGGCGACCGGCTCGGGCCGGTGCTGGTGCAGCTGCCGCCGACGCTGCGCGCCGACCCGGACGCGCTCGCCGACGTGCTGCGCCGGTTCCCGGCCGGCGTTCGGGTGGCGGTCGAGCCACGGCATCCATCGTGGTGGACCGACGACACGAGGCGGGTGCTGGAACGGCACCGGGCCGCGCTGGTCTGGGCCGACCGGCTCAGCCGGCCGATCACGCCGCTGTGGCGCACCACCGACTTCGGCTACCTGCGGCTGCACGAGGGCCGGGCCCGGCCGTGGCCGCGCTACGGCCGGTCCGCGCTGGCCGGCTGGACGCGCCGGCTGGCCGAGGCGTTCGGCGGCGGCGAGCCGGCGTACGTCTACTTCAACAACGACCCGGGCGGCGCGGCGATCGTGGACGCCGTCGCGTTCGCCGGGCTGGCCCGGCGGGCCGGGCTGCCGGTGTCCCGGACGCCGACGGCCCGCCCCGCCGAGGGGGCGGGACGGACCGGGCCGGTGCCGGGTCAGGGAATGAGCTGACGCAGATCCTTCGGCATGGTGGACTTCACGTCCTGCCACTCACCCTGGGTGACGTGCCGGCGCAACGTGTCCAGCACGACCTGCACCACCCGCTGCGCGCCGCCTTCGACGTCGTACGGGAAGCCCTGGCGCACCTCGTAGAGGAAGTCGTCGCGGTTCAGCTTGATCGGCACGTTCTCCGGCTGCCAGCCGTCGAAGTAGATGCCGCGCACCAGCACCGGCAACTGCTGGGCGAACTCGACGCTCTCCTGCACCGGCATCCGGTCCCGCAGCAGGTGCAGCACCGTACGCAGCGCGGCGTAGGACTGGTTGCGCTGGTCCTTCGGCCAGCCGTACGCGGACTCGATCTCCTTGAGGATCACGTTCGTCTTGTCCAGCGAGGACTCGAACGCGGACAACAGCTGTTCGGCCATCGGGATCACCCCCGGGTTTCGGTCTCCCAGCGTCGGTCTTCGGCACGGCGCGGCGGTCCGCTGGGTCCCCGCCACAACCGGGTCGGACTGAACCGGCCGGGCCGTTCGGCCCGCCGAGGCGCCTCGGAGCTGCCGACCACGTGCAGTACGCCACCGCGGCGTCGATCCGCCACCACCCGTACCGTCATGACCCACCTCCTCGTCGCGGCGCCTCCGCCCGGCCGGCGGAGCGCGTCCACACTCATGCTGTGCCGCGGGCGGGTGAGCCGGCCTCACCCTCGGCGGGTGAGCCGCTCAGGCGTCCAGCAGGTCGACGAGCGTACGGGCGTTGCGTTGGGCGTAGTCCCGGTAGCAATTGTTCATCAGGACGTGGGTCTGTTCCGCCTCGCCGGCCAGCTCGCGCAGTTTCGGCGCCCAGTCGCGCAGCTCGCGCTTGGAATAGTCGTAGCCGAACTTCTCGTGGATGTCCTTGCTCGTCCACTTGTCGCTGTGCCCGTGGAAGCGCACCACCGCGAGGTCCGCGGTGGCCGCCAGCACCGGGGGGATGGACGACTTGTGTCCCTGCGGCATGTCCACGCAGACGAACGGCAGCTCGTGCTCGCGCAGGAAACCCAGTGTCTCCTCGGCGTTGTCACCGTCGAACCAGGAGGCGTGCCGGAACTCGAAGACCGGGCGCAGCGGCGCGCAGCGCCGGGCCACCTCCAGCAGATACTGCTTGTTGTCCCGCTTGATGGTGAACCAGGGCGGGAACTGGAACAGCAGCGCGCCCAGCTTGCCCGCCTCGACGAGCGGGTCCAGGGCGGACAGGAACCTCGTCCAGACCTCCTCGTACGCCTGCGCGGGCAGGTCGTCCGGGTAGACGTTGCGCTTGTCCGTGTCCGGGCGCAGGTCCTTGTAGAGCGCGGAGACGCGGGTGGGATGACCGGTCAGCAGGCTGAACGCCTTGACGTTGAAGGTGAACCCGGCCGGTGTCCGCTCGGCCCACAGCCGGGCGGTGCGCTCGGCCGGCGGCGAGTAGTAGGTGGCGTCCACCTCGACCAGCGGGAACTGCCGGGCGTAGTAGGACAGCCGGCGCTCCGGCGTGTCGGCGCTGTCCGGATACCAGCCGGAGTCGAGCAGCGTCCGGTCGGTCCATGAGGCGGTGCCCACCTTGATCTCACCCATGGTGGGAGTTCATCGCGTCGGCGGACCGACCGGCAACCACATCGTCGTTCAGGCCGCCCGCCGCTCCCGGGTCTGCTTGCAGGCCACGCAGGAGGTGGCGGACGGGAATATCTCCAGCCGCTCCACCGGGATCGGGGCGGTGCAGCCCTCGCAGAAGCCGTAGGTGCCCTCGTCCAGGCGGGTCAGCGCGTGCTCGAACTGCGCCCGCCGTTCCAGGATGGTGCGCAGCAGCGACTGCGCCGTGTCCCGCTCGGCGGTCTTGGTGCCGCTGTCGGCCTGGTCGTCGCCGGCGGTGTCGCCGACCTCGACCAGCCGCAGCACGTGGCTCTGCGCCAGCGTCTGCTCGTACTCGGCGGTCAGCTCGTCGTACCGCGACCGCAGGGACTGCCGGATCTGGTCGGCCTCCGCCTGGGAGCGGCCGGTGGCTGTCGTGTCGTGGACGAGCATCGCTGCCTGCCTTTCCTACGTCCTCATACCGGACCGGGGCGGCCAGCGCCCCGGACCCGGTCCGACTGTGAAAGCGCGGGCGACGAGATCACCCGTGCTCTGTGAGCCGGGCGATTACCCCCGCCCACGGCAGGCCAAACCGGCTGTTTCCTGAGTGTTTCCGGTGAGTCCGGAACCGCTGGTCAGGCCGCCTCGACGAGCGCCGGGCGACGCGGGTCGTCGGCCCGGACCACCACGTCGGCGAAGGACGCGGGGACCACCTCGTCGGCGTAGCGGGCGAAGGCGGGCAGCGTCCAGCGCAGCGCCGGGTCGGTACGTCGCGCCAGCGCCGCCGGGGACAGCGCGAGATGGACCGTGACGTCGAACGGCAACGCGCCGCCGAGCAGCAGCGCGCCGCTGACCAGGACCACCCCGCCGGGCGGCAGATCCACGTACGCGGCCCGGCTGGCCCGGTCGGCGGCGGCGTCCCAGAGCGACGGCAGCAGCCGGCCCGAGCCGCCCGGGCCGGCCGGGTCGAGCACCTCGCGGCGCAGCCCGGGCTCGTCGAGCCAGCCTTCGTAGTACGCGTCGGGGTTGGTGCGGCCGTGCTCCAGCCGGACCGAGGCGGGGCGGAGGAAGTCGTCGGCGCGTACGTGCAGCACCGGCCGGCCGGCGGCGCGCAGCGGGTCGACGAGGGCTTCGGCGAGCGCGTCCGGCCCGGCGGCGGGCGGGCCGTCGACGGCGACCCGCAGCCGGCCGGGCGTCCCGGTGCTGACGAGACGCCCGGCCAGCTCGGTGACGAGCCGGTCGGGGCTGATCGGGCGGACACGCATCGCCCCATCGTGCCGCGCGGGCGGGCGGGTCACCACATGGATCGTCCGGGCGGTCGGGGCTCCGTCCGGCGGCGATCGGCGCGTGGTGTCCCGGGTGGTCAGCCGGTGCGGTCGATGGTCACGCGGGCGTCGTCGGCGAGCCGGTAGCCGACGCCGTAGACGGTGGTGACCAGCGGGACGTCCACGCCGACCTTGCCGCGCAGCCGGCGGACGTGCACGTCGACGGTGCGGACGCCGGCGTGCTCGTACCCCCAGACCGCGTTGAGCAGTTGCAGCCGGGTGAACACCCGGCGCGGGTGGGCGACCAGGTGCAGCAGCAGGTCGAACTCCAGGCGGGTCAGCGGCAGCGGCTCGCCGTCGCGCAGCACCGACCGGGACGCGGCCAGGATGTGCAGGGTCGGGATGGTCGGGGCCAGCGGCCGGGACGGCGCGCGGCCGGACGGTACGGCGTCGGGCCGGCGCTCGGCCGGTACGGCGGCGGTGACCACCGCGTCGCCGCGTTCGAGCATCTCGCGGGCGGCGTCGAGCAGCCGGCGCGCGGCCGGGGTGAGCGACTCCTCACAGGCCAGTGGGATGGTCAGCGTGACGGTGAGCATGGGCGCGGCGGTGTTGGCGGGACGACGCTGGCCGCCGGGGGGACGACCGGGGACCGCGGGTTGGGACGTATGCCATCCGGCGCGCGACGAGGCGGGGCTGACCGACATGGTCCTCCTTGGGCTGGTCCGGGTATCTCCCCACGGCCCGGGACGCCGCCTCATCGATGCTTCCCGGCGTCTCTGCGAGGGTCAAGAGGCGGCTGCGTTGCATGAATGTGACATTTGACGAACACATCGGAGCCGTGCGCTCGCTCTGCGTGCGAGGCCCGTTGATTACAGCAGAGCGCCGTTCCGGGACGGTACGGGGGGTCTCCCCGGCGGTTCACAATGGCGGATGCGTCCTGAACGTGAACGCGGCGCACCCGTCGTCGGGTGCGCCGCGTGCGGGCCGAAGGCAGGTCAGGCGTCGCGGTCCACGGTGATCGCGGCGTCGTCGGCGAGGCGGTAGCCGACGCCGTAGACGGTGGTGACCAGCGGTGTGTCCGGCCCGAACTTGGCCCGCAGCCGGCGGACGTGGACGTCGACAGTGCGCGCCACCGCGTGCTCGTAGCCCCAGACGTTGGCGAGCAGTTGCAGCCGGGTGAACACCCGGCGCGGGTGCTCGGCGAGGAAGAGCAGCAGGTCGTACTCGATCCGGGTGAGCGTAATCTCGGTGTCGCCGAGCCGGACCCGGCGGGTGCCGGTGAGGATGCGCAGGCCGCCGACCGGCGGCGACGCGGTGGCGGGGCGGCGCAGGCCGAGCACGGTACGGGCGGCCCGGTGCTCGTCCGGGCCGACCACCGCCTCGCCGGAGGCGGCCAGTTCGTCCAGCAGCTCGGCCAGGCGGGCCAGGCCCGGCGTCAGCGGGCCGCTGCCCAGGTCGAGGGTGATGGTCACGGTCGGCGCGGTACGCGGCCGGGGCGGCACTGCCCGGTCGGGGCGGCCCGATCGGGCCGGACGGGTGGTGAGGGCGACGACGGACATGGGAGCCTCCTGTGCGGGCGGTCGCCCCGCCCCGCCGGTCGTGGCGGGACGGTCAGCGGAGCGCCCCTCCGGCGGTGACCGGGGGCGCGGCGGACGAGGGTCGGGTCGGCGGGGTGGGACCGAGCGTGGGCAGGCCGGCGATGTGCCAGGCGGCGAAGCCGCCGACGACGTCGGTGGCGCGGCGCAGGCCGATGTCCTGGAGCGCGGCGGCGGCCAGCGACGAGGTGTAGCCCTCCTGGCAGAGCACGATCACCGGGACGTCGTAGTCGACCGCCTGCGGCAGGCGGGCGGCGCAGCGCGGGTCGAAGCGCCACTCCAGCACGTTGCGCTCGACGACGAGCGCGCCGGGCACTGTGCCCTGCGCGGCGCGCTGGGCGGCCGGGCGGATGTCCACCAGCAGCGCGCCGGTCCGGCACGCCAGGTGCGCCTGTTCCGGGTCGAGGCGGCGCAGGCGGGCCCGGGCGGCGGCGAGGATCTCGTCGATGCCCCGCGAGCCGGGCGGCGGGACCGGACAGCGCTCGGTCGCGGTGGTGGGGGTCTGCGCCATCGTGGCGTCCTTCCGTTCGTCGGGGTTGCGGGGGCTGGTCACCAGGCCACGCCGGCTTCGGCCACCTCGGCGACCTGGAGCCGGCCGGCGACGAGGTGGTAGCGGGTCATCCGGGTCAGCGCCGGCCGGTACACGTGCACGCTCACGGCGGGCTCGTCGCCGTGGTTAGTGACCTGGTGCACGTGCCGGGCGCCGAAGCGCCGGCCGGTCCCGGCGGCGAGGCGGTGCGGGCGCAGCCGCGCGCCGCTGACCGTCTCCTCGGTGAGCACGCCGGCCACGACCAGGAAGGCGCCGGCGCAGCCGCCGTGGTCGTGCAGGCCGGTGCCCTGTCCGGGCAGCCAGCTCAGCGCCCACACCTCGTGCTCGTCGCCGGCGTCCAGGCGGGCGTACCACCGCTCGGACGCGTCGAAGCGCAGCGGCACCGGCCAGCGGGCGGGGTCGGCCCAGCGGGCGGCAGCAGCGAGCAGATCGGCGGGAACGGTGCTGGTCATCGGCGGGGCGTCCTCACGGTGCGGAGCGGATGTGCCCCACCAGCCTAGACGGCAAAGCCTATAGGTTTAGTAGGTAATACCAGATACTGGGACGCCGGGCGCGGCTCAGCGGCGGACCGGCGGGTCCACCCGGTACCCGGGCACCGACGGCCAGCGGACGGTGAGCACCGTGGACTCCCGCTCCGCGTACCAGGAGTGGTCCACGCCCCGGCCCCACACCACGTAGTCGCCGGGCGCGCGCAGCACCACCGTGCGATCCGGCAGCTCGATCCGGAACGCCCCGCTGATCAGCACCAGCAGGGCGGTACGCCGCTCACCGGTGGCCCACCGGGACCGGCTCTCCCCCGCCGGGTGCACGCCCCACTTCACCTCCACGTCGGTGCTGTGCCGCACGTCGCCGGCCGGCTTGAAGTGGCCCAGCAGCCAGCCCGCGTCGGTCGCGCCGTCCACCGCCGCGTTGCCGACGTACACCCGATCGTCCATGTGCGCGCCTCCCGTGCCCGGCTGCGCAAGCTACCAGGCGCGTCCGGCCACGACGCCATAGCCTGGGCGGATGCCCGACGAACTCGACGACGAGACCATCGCCTTCGCCCACCGGATGTTCGACCTGGCCCGGGCCGGCGCCACCGAGGAACTGGCGGCCAACGTGGACGCCGGGCTGCCGGTCAACCTCACCAACGCCAAGGGCGACACGCTGCTGATCCTCGCCGCGTACCACGCCCACCCGGACACCGTGACCGCGCTGCTCGCCCGGGGCGCCGACCCCGCCCGGGTGAACGACAGGGGGCAGACCGCGCTCGCCGCGGCGGTGTTCCGGCGCCAGGAGGCTGCGGTCCGCGCGCTGCTGCACGCCGGCGCCGACCCGGACCACGGCGGCCCGTCGGCTGTCGAGACCGCCCGGTTCTTCGAACTGCCCGACATGCTGGCGCTGCTCGGCCGCGAGTGAGCCCCAGGCGGTATACAGAGACGGTGGAGGATCCCGCACCCGAGCGGATGCGCACGGCCGCGGCGGCGTTCCTGGCCGCGCTGGACGAGCCCGCCCGCGACGCCGCCCGGCACGCCTTCGACGACGAGCCGGCCCGGCGGTGGCTGGAGTACCGGCCGCGGCCCCGGCCCGGCGTCGCGCTCGACGGCCTGGACGTCACCGCGCGCAAGGCCGCACACCGGCTGCTCGCCACCGCGCTCAGCCCGGCCGCGTACGCGCAGGCCATGACCGTGATGGCCCTGGAAGAGGTGCTCGACCGGGCCGAGGGGTGGCGGCGCGGGCGGCACAGCGGCGACTACTGGGTGGCCGTCTTCGGCGACCCGGACCGCGACGACAGCTGGGCCTGGCGGTTCGAGGGACACCACCTGTCGGTGAGCATGACAGTCGCCGACGACCAGGTCTCCCCCGCGCCGGTCTTCCTCGGCGCCAACCCGGCCACCGTCCGGCACGCCGGCCGCCCGGTGACCCGGCCGCTCGGCCCGGAGGAGGACCTGGCCCGGGAGCTGCTCGACGCGCTCGGTCCGGGCGGCCGGTCCGCCGCGATCGTCGCCGACGAGGCGCCCGCCGACATCATCAGCGCGACCCGGGCCACCGCGCCCGGCCGGCTCGACCCGCTCGGCGTACCCCGGGGGCGGCTCGGAGCGACCGGCCGGGCGCTGCTCGACCGGCTGGTCGCCCTCTACCTGGACCGGCTCCCGCCGGAGCTGGCGGCCCGGGAGGCCGCCCGGCTCGACGACGGCGAGCTGCACTTCGCCTGGGCCGGCCCGGTCGAGCCGGGCCGGCGGCACTACTACCGCGTGCAGGGCGAGGACCTGCTCATCGAGTACGACAACACCACCGACGACGGCAACCACGCGCACACCGTGCTGCGCCGCCCGGCCGGGGACTTCGGCGCCGACGTGCTGGCCGCGCACCACGCCGCCGCCCACCGGCCCGGCCCGCTCAGTCCCGGCGCGCCTCGATGAGGAACCGGCGGGCGTACGCGACGAACGGCCCCTCGGACCGGATCCGCTCGTCCAGGCGGCGCAACTCGTCCCGGTAGCGGCCCACAGTGAAGCCGGGCACCGTCCAGACCACCTTGCGCAGGAACCAGACCACCGCGCCGACGTCGTGGAAGACGGTGCACAGCGTGGCCTCGCGCAGGTCGACGACTGTCAGCCCGGCGGCCCGCGCGTCGGCGACAGCCACCTCCGGGTGGCGGTGCTCCGGCGGCGGCAGCGGCCCGAGGATCGCCTCGCTCAGCTCCCGCACCGTGCCGGGGCCGATCTGCTGGGACAGGTAGGCGCCGCCGGGCCGCAGCACCCGGGCCACCTCGTCCCACCAGGTGTGCACCGGGTGACGGCTCACCACCAGGTCGAACGTGGCGTCCCGGAACGGCAGCGGCGGGCGGTCGGCCACCCGCACCACTGTCGCGCCGAGCGGGAGAAGGTTGCGCCGGGCCACCGGCACGTTCGGCGGCCACGCCTCGGTGGCGACCAGCAGCGGCGGCGGCACGGGCACCTCGGCGAGCACCTCTCCCCCGCCGGTGTCGATGTCGAGCGCCGCCTTCACGGCGGCCATCCGGTCGCCGACGAGGCGCGCGTACCCCCAGGACGGGCGCTCCTCGGTGGCCCGGTCGCGCAGCCAGTCGAAACCCCAGCCCTCGACCGGCGCTGCCTCGGCTTCGGCGACGAGTTCCTCGAACGTCCTGACCATGCCCGCGAGCCTGCCGCTCCGCGCCGAGCGCGGCAACGGATTTCGGCCGGCGTCAGTACGGGCGCGGACGGGCGATCTCGACGGTGGACCCGGCGGGCACGTCGGCGAACGGCTCGAACCCGGCCGGCTCGGTGACCCGGTCGAACTGCTGCATCAGCCGCGCGCCCAGGGCCACCCCGACCGCACCGACGCCCAGCGCGACGATTTCGGCGGCGAGCAGGACACCGTTCGCGCCCCGCTGCGGCGCGCTCGCCCGGATCAGGCAGGAGAGCAGGAACAGCGCCGCCATCACGGCGTTGACGAGGTTGAACATCAGCACCGTACGGCTGGTCCGGCCGGCCCGCACGTCCCACAGGTCGACCATCCCGGCGACAGTGGTGAGCCCGGCCGCGACGAGCGCGGCCACCGCCGTCCAGTAGCCCACCTCACCGAGGAACGCCGGACCGCCCGCCACGTCGGCCAGGTCGAAGACCGCGGCACAGACGAACAGGCCGAACGGAAACGTCACCAGCATCGGTTGGATGGGGTGCCCCTGCACCCGCAGCCGGCTCTGCATCGCTTCCTCCCCAGGTCGGCGCAGCTCACCAGTCCAGAGTGCTACCCGAGGCGCCGCGAGGCGAAACGACTGTCGCTCAGTTGTCCCGGGGCCGGGAGACGGTCAGCACGAGCCGCTCGGCCACCTCGCGCAGCGGGATGTCCAACGAGGAGGCCGCGCTGCGCAGCACCCGCAGCGCCTCCGGGGCGGGGCAGCCGCGCTGCGTCATGATCACGCCGACGGCCTGCCCGACCACCCCCTCGGCCAGCAGCGCGTCGTCGAGCTGACCGGCCCGGGTGGCCGCCCGCTCGCGGTCGCGCGCGGCGGCGAGCAGCAGCCCGGCGTGCTCGGCCAGGAGCATCGCGGTGAGCTGGTGCCGGGGCGTCAGCGCGTCGGGCGAGTCGGCGTAGAGGTTGATCGCGCCGATGACCTGCTCGTCGATGTCGACCGGCGCGGAGATCACCCCGTGCACCCCCAGGGCGCGGGCCCGCTCGCTCCAGACCGGCCAGCGCGTGTCGCCGGACAGCCCGCCCGCGGTGATCATCTCCCGGCGGCGGATCGCGGTCATCGCCGGCGTGTCCGGGCAGTGCCGCAGGTCGTCCAGCTCGGCCCGGTCCGGGTCGGAGGCGGCCACCCCGGCGGGCTCACCGGCACGCAGCGCGGTGAAGCCGCAGGAGTCCACTGCCGGCACGGCGTCGCGGGCGATGCGGACCAGGCGGTCGAGCGCCTCGTCGAACCCGGCCGCGCCGATCAGTCCGGCGGTCAGCTCGCGCAGCAACGCGGCGGTCTCCAGCACACCAAGGTTGTCGATCATGGGTTGGCGCGTGTCGAGGTTCACCGGGCCGTGGCCTCCACCGTCCACCCGATGTTCCCGCTCGGCGTCGTTGCCTGTCCCATGTCCGTCCCTCCTGTGGCCGGGCCTCGGCCTACTACCCTCCCAGACCGCGGGCGAAACCGCGCAAAAAGGGCCCCTCCCGGTCGCGCCGGAAGGGGCCTTTCCGCGCGGGTCAGCGCGACCCGGAGATGAGCCGCCGCCCCACCGAGGCGATCAGCCGGTCCAGCTCCGAGCCGAACGGGTTGTCGTGCACGAGGTACGTCCAGGTGGCGCTCGGCCGCACCAGCTTGGCGGAGTCCGGCTCCCAGCCCTCGTCGAACTCGGTCTCCTCGAACGTGGCCACGGTCCGCGTCTCGATCTCGGGCACCAGCGCGTTGAACGCCGGCACCGCGCTGCGGTGGAACTCGTCGAGCGGGTCGAGCCGGCCCAGCGCCCGCAGGTGCACGCCCTCGCGCACCTCGGACAGCTCGGCCAGGTGGTCGGCCCAGAGCCGGTCCAGGTGATAGAGGGCGATCTTGCGGGCCACGTCGGCGAGCAGGTCCTCGTCCATCTCGCCGGCCTTCTCCGGCACCCGCTCCAGCAGCATCAGCGCGGCGATGTCGCTGGTCAGCAGCCGCTCCCGGCGCTCGGCGAGCGCCTTGCGCTGCTGCTCGATCACCTGGCTGTAGCGCCACGTGTTGCGGTGGATCTCGTGGTTGACGCCCTCGGCGACGCGCTGGGCGTGCTCGACCGCGTAGTCGACCTGCGGGTCGGTGACCAGGCCGTCGGCGTTCATCCGGGGCGAGGCCGGGACGGTGTCGCCGGCGTGCCGGACGACCAGGTCGTCCTCCAGGCTGACGAAGAACACCGAGCCGCCCGGGTCGCCCTGCCGGCCGGCCCGGCCGCGGAGCTGGTCGTCGACCCGGCGGCTGTCGTGCCGGCCGCTGCCGATCACGTACAGGCCGCCCAGCTCCGCCACCCGCTCGCGGTCGGCCTGGTCGCTGCCGCCCAGCCGGATGTCGACGCCCCGGCCGGCCATCTGCGTGGAGACCGTCACCGCGCCGTACGCGCCGGCCTCCGCGATGATCCCGGCCTCCTCGTCGTCGTTCTTGGCGTTGAGCACCACGCACGACACGCCCGCGGCGTTCAGCGCGGCGGCCAGTCCCTCGGACTCCTTGACGTCGAGCGTGCCCACGAGCACCGGCCGCCCCGCCTGGTGGCAGCGCGTGATCTCGTCGACCAGCGCCTCCTCCTTCTCGGCGCGGGTGGCGTAGATGCGGTCCGACTCGTCCTCGCGCACGCACGGGGTGTTCGGCGGGATCACCGCCACCTCGAGGCCGAAGAACTCGCGGAGCTGGTCGCCGACGAGCACCGCGGTCGCTGTCATCCCGCAGACCGTCGGGTAGAGCGCGATGTACGCCTGCACGGTGACCGTGCCCAGCACCTCGCCCTCGGCGGTGGCGTCCAGCCCTTCCTTCGCCTCGACCGCGGCCTGCAACCCGTCGGGCCAGCGGCGGCGCTGCGCGACCCGGCCGCGCATCTCGTCGATCAGCTCGACCGAGTCGTCCCGGACGATGTAGTCAACGTCGCGGTGCAGCAGGGCGTGCGCGTGCAGCGCCACGTTCACCGCGGAGAGCTGCCCGACGTGCTCCTCGTCGTACAGGTCGATGCCGCCGAGCTTGGCCTCGACGGTGGCCAGGCCGACCGAGGTGAAGGCGACGCTGCGGCCGTCCTCGGCGACTGTGTAGTGCTTGCCCTTGCGCAGCCCGCGCACGAGCGCGGCGGCGGCGTGCGCCGGGTCCTGCTCGCCGCCGACCGCGCCGGCCAGCACCATCGGCACCCGGGCCTCGTCGATCAGGATCGAGTCGGCCTCGTCCACGATCGCGGTCTTCAGCGGCGGCTGCACCCGGTCGGCCAGGTCGGTGACGAGCTGGTCGCGCAGGAAGTCGAAGCCGGCCTCGCTGACCGAGACGTAGGTGACGTCGCAGGCGTACGCGGCGCGCCGCTCGTCGGGCGTGGACGCCTCGTTGACCCAGCCGACGGTCAGCCCGAGCAGGTCGTAGACCGGCGTCATCCACTCGGCGTCGCGGCGGGCCAGGTAGTCGTTGACGGTGAGCACGTGCACCGGGCCGTTGCCCAGCCGCACGTGCCCGTACGCGGCGACGGTCGCGGTGAGCGTCTTGCCCTCACCGGTGGCCATCTCGGCGACCTTGCCGGACAGCAGCGCCATCGCGCCGAGCAGCTGCACGTCGTAGGGGCGCTGGTCGAGCCCGCGCCGGGCCGCCTCGCGACCGATCGCGCAGATCTCCTCGTATCCCGACGCCTGGCCGGCGGCCTCGGTCAGCTCGGCGTCGGAGAGATTCTCCAGGTCAGCCTCGCGCGCCTCGATCGCCGGCAGCAGCTTCTCCAGCGGAGCCAGGTCGACAGTCGTCCCCGGGCGCTGGAGGAACCGGCGGAACCTGGTCTTCAACCGTTGCGACACACCCATGAGCGGCAACGGTACGCGAACCGGAGCCGATTGTGACCCCCGCCCGCCGCGCGCCGGGTTCCGCCCTTCGCGTCCGCTTCGGTCGATCATGAGGTTGGCGGCGTTCGGCGTCCGTTTTGTCGCCGCCAACCTCATGATCGACGCCCTGGAAAGAGGGCGGGTCAGGGGGTGAGGACCACCTGGAGTTCGGAGCGGCGGCGCTCGGCCAGGTCGGTCAGCAGGGCCGGGGCCTCGTCCAGCGGGACCACGGCCGAGATCAGGTGCTTGCGGATCACGTCGCCGTACTGGCGCAGCAGCTCCACCGTCTCCGCGGACAGCCGCTCGCGGTCCCAGGTCGGGGTCAGGCCGCGCGGCACCCGGCCGATCTGCGCGCAGCGCAGCGACAGCCCGTTGTGGTGGAACTCCTCGCCGAGCCGGACCGCGTCCGCGCCGGCCTGGTAGAACGCCAGGTCGATCACCGTGCCCTGGGGGCGCAGCAGGCGCAGCGCGAGCTGCAACGCCCAGTCCTGGCCGCGGCACTGGAAGACCACGTCCGCGCCCCGGTCCCCCGCCGCGTGGTTCCACCGGGTCTTGAGCAACACGGCCGGGTCGTCCGCGTCCGGGTCGAGCGTGTCCAGCCCGAGCGCCTCGGCCACCTGTCGGCGGGCCGGCGTCGGATCGACCACCACCACCGAGGCGGCGCCGTGGCGGCGGGCGAACAGCGCGGTGAGCAACGCGACCACGCCGCCGCCGACAACCGCCACCCGGCGCCCGCGTACGCCGTCGCCGAGCGAGCGCACGTCGGCGCCGCACAGGTCGGCGGCGGCGTGCAGCAGCCCGTTGGCGCAGATCGGGCCCATGTGCGCGACGTAGACGCCGAGCAGCGGGTCGAGGTCGTCGGGCAGCGGCACGAAACGCTCGGTCAGCGGGTCGGCGACCCAGCCGCTGCGGTGTCCGTACGTCATGGCGCCGACCTCGCCCACCGCGACGGCCGGGGTGCGGCTCTCCACCACGCGCCCGACCTGCATGTAGCCGAGCCGGGTCACCGGGTACGGCGTGCTCGCCTCCCCGGGCCGGAACAGTCCGAGCCCGGCGTCCCAGGTGACGTGCAGGTACGGGTTGGTGCCCTTGACGAAGCTCAGCTCGGTGCCGGCCGAGACGCCGCTGTAGAGCGTCTCCACCCGGAACGTGCCCTCGCGCAGCTCCGGCGCGTCCAGTTCGGCCAGCTCGACCCGGCCGGGGCCGGCGACCACCACCACGCGGTCACGCATCGACGCTCACCCCCGCGTCCGCGACCGGCACGGTGAGCCGCGACGCCGGCCCGGTCGGCAGCGCCACCGGCCGGCCGGTCCGCGCCGACTCGGCCACCGCGAGCGCGAGGCGGTGGGTGCGCAGCGCCTCGGCGTACGGAACCCGGACGTCGTCGCCGAGGCCGCACACGGCGTCGACGAAGGCCCGGTCGACGGCGACACGAGCGGCGTCCGGGTCGGCGGGCAGGTGCCGCTCGCCGTCGCCGTCGCGGATCGTCAGGCCGTCCTCGGCCAGCCACAACGCCAGGCCGTCGGCGAGGATCTCCACGCCGGCCCGGTGCTTCCAGCCCAGCACGCACGACGCGGCGAGCGTGCCGACCGCGCCGGAGCCGAAGCGCAGCGTCGCCGCGGTCACCGAGTCGATGTCGGCGCCGTCGACCGGCGGCGGGCTGCCGTCGCCGTACGCGCTCACCTCGACCGCCTCGCCGGCCAGCAGCCGCACCAGGTCGAGCACGTGCGCGGCCTGCTCGACCACCGGGCCGCCGGAGCGGTCCCGCCGTGCCCACCAGGCCACCGGCGGCACCTTGTCCAGCCAGGCGCCGTTGACCATCCGCACCGGACGGCCGGCGAGCAGCCGCCGGGCCTCCTCGACCACGTGCAGGTAGCGCCAGTGGTGCCCGACGCCGGTGAGCAGCCCGCGCCGCTGCACCAGCGCCGCGACCCGCTCGGCGGTCTCCAGGTCCAGCGCCACCGGCTTCTCCACGAACATCGGCACCCCGGCGGCGACCACCGCCTCCTCGACCGGGCCGTGCGCGAACGGCGGCACGCAGACGTACACCGCGTCCGGGCCGGCCCCGAGCAGCTCGTCCACGTCACGGAACACCCGGCCGCCGTACGTGCCGGCGAGTGCGCCCGCCGCGTCCGGCGCGACGTCTGTCACGCCGAGCAGTTCCACGTCCTCGAAGCCCCTGAGCACCCGGGCGTGGCGTTGCGCCACCCCGCCGGCTCCGACAAGTCCCACCCGGCAGGCACGCATCCGACCAACCCTCTCGCCACGACTGGAGAAACTGCGGACACCACTCCCCCCGGCGGCGTCGCGCCAAACTCCGCCGAGGTGCGCAACGCAACGTTCATGCGCCCGGAACCTCCCGGTACGCGGCAGGTGATCAGGATGTTGGGCAAGATCCGGTTAGCGCGGATGCGGGATTGGGAAAACCAGATCCGCTAGTCCACCGTCGATGGGGGTGCCTGTGCGGGAAGCAGATTCGACAGTCTCACCAGTGGTTGAGGCGTGGGCCACGTACCGCACCAGCACCGCCGCCGACTGGCCGGCGCAGCGACTGGTGCGGGCCAAGGGAAACAGCCGGGTCAGCGTGGTGCTGCCGGCGCGCGACGAGGAGGCGACGGTCGGCGCGATCGTGTCGACGGTCCGGGAGCACCTGATGGACCGGGTGCCGCTGGTCGACGAACTGATCGTGGTCGACTCCCGCTCCACCGACCGGACCGCGCAGGTGGCGCGCGCGGCCGGCGCCGAGGTGGTCAGCCAGGACGCCATGACGCGCGGGCTGCCCCGGCTGACCGGCAAGGGCGACGCGCTCTGGGCCGGGCTGGCCGCGGCCGAGGGGGACGTGGTCGCGTTCATCGACGCCGACCTGCGCGAGTTCCGGCCGCACTTCGTCACCGGACTGCTCGGGCCGTTGCTCACCGATCCGGGCGTGGACTTCGTGAAGGGCTTCTACCACCGGCCGCTGGTCGGCGCGACGAGCGTGGAGCCCGACGGCGGCGGGCGGGTGACGGAGCTGATGGCCCGGCCGCTGCTCAACCTGTTCTGGCCGGAGCTGGCCGGCTTCGTGCAGCCGCTCGCGGGCGAGTACGCCGGCCGCCGCCAGGTGCTGGAGCGGGTGCCGTTCGTCACCGGGTACGGGGTGGAGACGGCCATGCTCATCGACCTGCTGGAGATGGTCGGGCTGGACGCGCTGGCCCAGGTCGACCTGGGCGAGCGCAAGCACCGGCACCAGGACACCGCGGCGCTGGGCCGGATGTCCGCGCAGATCATGCTGACCGCCTGGTCACGGCTGCAACGGCGCGGCTGGGCGGCGCCCGGGGTCTCGCCGGGCGCGCTGCTGACCCAGTTCCGCCGCGGCGGCTCGGAGGCGCTGCCCAACCTGGACCGCGAGATCGTGGTCAACGACGTGTCGGTGCAGGAGCGCCCGCCGTTGGCGCAGTTGCGGCACCGCATCCCGCGCCGCCGCCGGGTCGCGGCCGCGTGAGCGCGAGGAGGAGCAACGCATGACGCTCACCGTGCTGATGAACGCCGGTCCGTGGCTGTCCGTGCCGCCGCCCGGCTACGGCGGGATCGAGAACGTGGTGGCCACGCTGGTGCCGGAGCTGCGCCGGCTGGGCGTACGGGTGGTGCTGGCCTCGGTGGAGAGCAGCACGCTGCCGGTGGACGAGAAGATCGCGGTCTTCCCGGACGGCCAGTTCCACGCGCTGCAACGGCCGTACAACCAGGTGTGCGGCGTGTCCCAGGCGCACCTGTCCGGGGTGGTGCGGGCGCTGTACGCCCGCGACGACATCGACCTGGTGCACGACCACGTGGAGGCGGTCGGGCTGGCCACGCTCGCGGCGATGGGCCCGGACGCCCCGCCGGTGCTGCACACGCTGCACTGGGACCTGGCCAAGCACCCCGAGCTGTACGGCAACCTCGACGGCGGCGACCGGGTACGGGTCAACGGGGTGTCCGCGTCGCAGCTGGCCCGCGCGCCGGAGGCGCTGCGGGCGCACTCGGTGGGTCACGTGCACCTGTCCACCCCGCTCGCGGTGGGCGCGGACCGGCACGCGCCCGTGCCCAAGGGCGACCACGTGGTGATCCTCGGCCGGATCAACCCGGGCAAGGGGCAGGACCTGGGCGCGCGGCTCGCCCACGAGGCCGGTTTCCCGCTGGTGCTGGCCGGGCCGGTCGGCCCGTACCACCGGCCGGAGGATCTCGCCGCGGCCGGCGACGAGGCCCGGCAGAACCCGGACGTGCGCTTCTTCCACGACCACGTCGCGCCGTACGTCGACGGGGACCGGGTGCGCTGGGTCGGCACGGTGGCCGGGCGGGACCGCGACGACCTGGTGGCCTCGGCGCGGGCCTCGCTGTTCCCGCTGCGCTGGGAGGAGCCGGGCGGCACCGCGGTGGTCGAGTCGCTGTCGCTGGGCACGCCGGTGGTGGCGACGGCCCGGGGCTGCCTGCCGGAGCTGATCGAGCACGGCCGCACCGGCCTGCTCACCGGCGACGAGGAGGAGCTGGGCGAGATGGTCCTCGCCGCCGGCGGCCTGGAGCCGGACGAGTGCCGGCGCGAGGCGGCCCGCCGGTTCACCCCGGCCCGGATGGCGCAGCGCTATCTGGAGCTGTACGAGCGGGTCCGCCAGGGCGCGGCGCAGCCGTTGCAGCCCGCCTGATCCGGTCGCGAACCCGGCGCCGGCCCGGCCACCCCGCGTGGCCGGGCCGGCGTTTGTCCGCGCCCGGCCCGGGAAACCGTCGCTGCCCCGCGTGGCGAGGAGGCCGGCGTGACGAACTCGATGGCGCACTCCCGGGCGCGCCGCAACCCGGCCGACGGCCGGGCGCCGGTGCGTCGGATCGCCTCGGGGTTCGCCGTGCTCCTGCTGCTGCTCGGCGCGCTGGGCTTCGTGCCCGGCATCACCAGCGACTACGCGGACCTGCGCTTCGCCGGGCCGGGGTCGGGCGCCCGGCTGCTGGGGCTGTTCCAGGTCTCGGTCGTGCACAACCTGGTGCACCTGGTCCTCGGGTGGCCGGGCTGGCGCTGGCGCGCAGCGTGGCCGGGGCCCGCGCGTTCCTGATCGGCGCCGGGGCGATCTACCTGGTGCTGTGGCTGGCCGGTCTGGGAATCGACCGGCGCGACGCGGCGAACGTGCTGGCGGTCAACCGCGCGGACGCCTGGCTGCACCTGCTGCTGGGCGCCGTCATGCTGGTCCTGGGCCTGCTCGCGGCGCGGCGCGGGAACCGCGGCTGACCTGCGCCCCGGTGACCTGGATGCCCGGTTTCGGGGGCCGGGGGCCCGGGTACGTCCGTAGTTCTACCGGCTGCGGGAGGCGGACGAGCGTCCCGGCCGGGCGACCCTCCCCGACGAAACGGAAACGAGGACGGCGATGGTGACCCGGATCAGGTGCGAGGTCCGCGACGAGTCGCCGATCACTGTCGTACGGCTGGCCGGCGCGCTCGACCTGGCCACGATGCGCGCGGTGCACGAGGTGCTGGACGGGTGCCTCGCCGCGCAGCCGGACGCCCTGGTGGTCGACCTGGAGGAGATCGAGGTCGGCGAGCCGCTGGCGCTGTCCGTCTTCGCCGCCGCGGCGCGCCGGGCGGCCGACTGGCCGGCGGTGCCGATGGTGCTGGCCGCGCCACCGGCCGAGACGGCGGCCTGGCTGGCGGAGACCACCGCCTGCCGGGTGGTGCCGGTACGGCGGGACTGCGCCGAGGCGGCGGCGCTGGCCGGCGAGGACTCGGCGCCCCGGCTGCGGGCCCGGCTGGAGCCGGTGGCCGGCGCCTGCCGGCGGGCCCGGGAGATGGTCACCGAGGCGTGCGGCAGGTGGAACGTGCCGGAGCTGGCCGGCCCGGCCTCGCTGGTGCTCAGCGAGCTGGTCGGCAACGTGGTGCGGCACGCCGGCACCCCGATGCAGGTGACGCTGACGCTGCGCCGGCCGTACCTGCGGGTGGCGGTGATGGACGGCAGCCCGGCCGACGCCCGCGCCGCGAGCAGCCGCGACCCGCGCGAGGAGGGGGGCCGCGGGCTGATGCTGGTGCGGGAGCTGACCCAGCGCTGGGGCAGCACTCCGGTCGGCGCCGGCAAGGTCGTCTGGGCCATGCTCCCAGCTAATTGACCGAATTCTCCGCTCTCGCCTGGTTACATGGGCAGGGGGCCGGGTACGCCCGCCCGTCCTGTCTGTCGTCACACGGGGTGAGATGCCATGCCCAAGCGGGTAGTCACGGAACCGGCACGAGACCGGGGGCCCGCGATCCTCGCGCCGGCCCGGTTCGGGGGATTCCCCGGGCCCGTACGGGAAGCGGTGAAGGGCAACGCGCTGTGGCGGTTGCTGCGCACCACCGACGCCAAGCAGATCGGCCTGCTCTATCTGATCACGTCGTTCGCGTACTTCATCGTCGGCGGGATCCTGGCGCTGGTCATCCGGGTGGAGCTGGCCCGGCCGGGGATGCAGGTGGTCTCCCCGGAGCAGTACAACCAGATGTTCACCATGCACGGCACGGTGATGCTGCTGCTGTTCGCGACCCCGCTGTTCTTCGGGTTCGCCAACTACCTGGTGCCACTGCAGATCGGCGCCGCCGACGTGGCGTTCCCCCGCCTCAACGCGTTCGCGTACTGGCTCTACTTCCTGGGCGCCCTGATGGTCGTGGGCGGATTCGCCACCCCGGCCGGCGCGGCGGACTTCGGCTGGACCGCGTACACGCCGTTGAGCACCGCGCAGCACTCCCCCGGCGTCGGCGCGAACCTGTGGGTGGTCGGCCTGGCCGTGTCCGGCCTGGGCACGATCCTCGGCGCGGTCAACCTGATCACCACGATCGTGACGCTGCGCGCGCCCGGCATGACGATGTTCCGGATGCCGATCTTCACCTGGAACGCGCTGCTCACCAGCGTCCTGGTGATCTTCGTGTTCCCGCTGCTGGCCGCCGCGCTGCTGGCGCTGGCCTCGGACCGGCTGCTGCACTCGCACGTGTACGACGCGACGACCGGCGGGCCGATGCTCTGGCAGCACCTGTTCTGGTTCTTCGGTCACCCCGAGGTGTACATCATCGCGCTGCCGTTCTTCGGCATCATCACCGAGATCATCCCGGTGTTCTCCCGCAAGCCGATCTTCGGCTACACCGGCCTGGTGCTGGCCACCATCGCCATCACCGTGCTGTCGATGACGGTCTGGGCGCACCACATGTTCGCCACCGGGCAGGTGCTGCTGCCGTTCTTCAGCATCCTGAGCTTCTTGATCGCGGTGCCCACCGGGGTGAAGTTCTTCAACTGGATCGGCACCATGTGGAAGGGCCAGATCACGTTCGAGACGCCGATGCTGTTCGCCGTCGGCTTCCTGGTGACGTTCCTGCTCGGCGGTCTGACCGGGGTGCTGCTGGCCAGCCCGCCGCTGGACTTCCACGTCACCGACAGCTACTTCGTGGTGGCGCACTTCCACTACGTGATGTTCGGGACCATCGTGTTCGCCGCGTTCGGCGGGCTCTACTTCTGGTTCCCGAAGATGACCGGGCGGCTGCTCGACGAGCGGCTGGGCAAGATGCACTTCTGGACCATGTTCATCGGCTTCCACGCCACGTTCCTGGTGCAGCACTGGCTGGGCAACGAGGGCATGCCGCGCCGGTACGCCGACTACCTGCCCGGCGACGGCTTCACCACGCTGAACACGATCTCCAGCATCGGCTCGTTCGTGCTCGGCGCGTCCACCCTGTTCGTGATCTGGAACATCTGGAAGTCGTGGCGGTACGGCGCGCTGGTCACCGTGGACGACCCGTGGGGCTTCGGCAACTCGCTGGAGTGGGCCACCACGTGCCCGCCGCCGCTGCGCAACTTCGACCGGATGCCGCGCATCCGCTCCGAGCGCCCGGCGTTCGACCTCAAGTACGGTCCGCTCGTCTCCGACCTGGGCCGGGACCTGCCGCAGCGCACCACGAAGCCGCCGCAGACGTTCCGGGAGGAGTTGCACCACGAGCACCACGCGCCGGAGTCGCCGTCGGCCGGCGGCGCGTACGGCGCGCCCGAGGCGGTGGACTACCAGCCCGCGCCGCAGTCCGGCGCCCGGCCGGTGGAGGTGCCGGCGCCGGAGGAGGTGCGCCGGCCCAGCTTCGAGGAGACCGACGAGCCGGAGGACAGCGCCCTCAACGCCGAGCGCGACGAGCAGCCCAACGAAAGGTGGCGGCACCCGCGCGGGCACGGGGACACCCCGGAGAACTGAGACGGAGCACGAGGGCCGGCGCCGTGCGGGCGCCGGCCCTCGTCGTACGCCACGCGCCGGCTCCCCGTCGTGGGGAGCCGGCGCGGTACGTGCGTGCGGCGGGTCAGTCGGCGGCCGGCAGTCCGGCAGCGGTCAGCGAGCGGCGCACCGCCGGCTGCACCCGGGTCAGCCGCAGCGGCACCCCGGTACGCGCGGCGGCGTCCCGCCCGGCCATCAGCGCGGCGATCCCGCCGGCGTCGAAGCCACCCGCCCCCACCAGGTCCACCACCACCTCGCGAGGCTGCCCGGTGACCGCCTTGAGCACGGCCCGGCGCAGCTGGTCCGCGCCGGCCCGGTCGACCTCGCCGCCGACCTCGACGACCACCCGGTCGCCGTTCTGTTTCACCGAGATGCGGGCCTTCGCCGGCTCGGCCTCGGCGGCGCCGTTCTGCCAGGGCGGCGGCGCTTCGGCCAGCATCGCCTGGCGCAGCCAGGTCAGCGCCCGCGACAGCAGCCGGGACACGTGCATCTGCGAGATGCCGAACCGGGCGGCGATCTCCGCCTGGGTCTGGTTGCCGTAGAAGCGCATCGCCAGGATGCGGCGCTCCCGCCAGGGCAGCCGGTGCAGCAGGCCGCTCACCGTAACCCGGTCGTCCACCGACTCCAGCGCGTGGTCGGACTCGCCGACCAGGTCACCGAACTCGGCCGAGCTCTCCCCGCCGACCGGCGCGTTGAGCGACGCCGGGCTGTAGCCGGCGGCCGACTCCAGCGCGGCCAGGATCTCCTCCTCCGGCGTCTCCAGCCGGGCGGACAGCTCCGCCACCGTGGGGGCGCGGGACAGCTCGCTGGTGAGCGTCGCCGTCGCCTGCCCGACCTCCAGGATCAGGTCCCGCAGCCGGCGCGGCACGTGCACGCCCCAGGTGCGGTCGCGGAAGTGCCGTTTGATCTCGCCGACGATGGTGATCGCCGCGTACGCGGTGAACGAGCCCCGTTCCGGGTCGTACCTGTCGACGGCGTTGACCAGCCCGAGACGGGCCACCTGCTCCAGGTCCTCCAGCGGTTCGCCGCGTCCCCGGTAGCGCCGGGCCAGCCGGCCGGCGAACGGCAACGCGAACCGGACCAGGTCGTCCCGCGCCTCCTGCCGCCGTTCCGGTGGCAGTCCCTCGATCCGGGCCGCGTACGCGAGCGCCGCGGCGTCCAGGTCCTCCAGGCCCCGGTCGGTGGTCGGTGGTGTGGGTCTGGGTGTGGTGGTCTGTCCGAACATCCGCGCCCCCCTCGCCGAAGGTCCCCGCCCGGTCGTAACCGGTCGTGCGCGTGGTCGGACCACGCACCGGGTGAGGAAGTTGGGTTACGTGACGGAGTACGTCGAAAGCGGTGGCCGTTCGCCGCACGGCGTGTGGGCCGTTCCGCGGCGAGCGTTCTTCCCGCTCCGTAGGTACTCAATCACGGACCGCAGGATCGCGAGGATGTTTCGCCAGGATGCCCGGCGCGCCGTCACCGGCGGGCGCGTCAGCAGACCAGCAGGCCCTGGTGGGCACCGGCGTCGCGGAGCGCGGCGAGGGCGTCGGCCATCCGCAACGGCGGCGGCGCGGGCAGGTCGCAGGGCTGGTTGCGCAACACCTCCGTGGCACGTCGGGTGGGTACCGAGGCGACCGGATACCCGCGCGCGGCACCCCGGTCCAGCGCCCGGCGGCGGCGCCCGAACCCCGCCACGGCGAGCCACTGCGGCAGCCCCGCGTGCGCGGGCGAGCGCAGGCCGGGCGGCTCGGCCAGCACGTCCACCGAGCTGAACGGCTCGCTGCCGGCCAGCCACCACTCGACGCCCGCCACCCGGCGCGCGGTGGCGTTCTCGCACCAGTAGGGCACCAGACCGGCCCGCAGCACCTGTCCCGGATCGAGCAGCCGACCGCACTCCACCACCAGCCGGTCCCCGGTCTTACCGGCCCGCCGCAGCCAGCGCCGGTACAGGTCGGCAGTCACCGCGCTCAGCGCGTCCGGCTGCGGCACGACCACCCGGTACAGCGGATGCCCGTGCCGATCGCCCCAGGAGCGGGCGTCGTGCTCGAAACCGGACTCCACTCCGTGTTCGGCGAACGCGCCCGCCACCGTCACCTCCGGCGCCGCCCAGCGCGCCTCGTCCCCGCCGGCGGCGCGCAGCACCTGGCCCAACGCGCGGGCGTCGGGGTGGAAGTCGACCGGGTCCAGCCCGCCGGCCGGGCAGCCGGCCTGGAAGCTGTGCCCGTCGCCGCCGTCGCGCACCGGCCAGGTCCGGGCGTCGTGCAGCAGCAGCACCGGCGCCGCCGGTTCCAGCCGGTCGGCCAGGAAACGCGCGTACGCCCGGGGCAGCGCGCGCCAGCGGACCGCGAACGTCACCACCGCGCCGGCTGCCGCGCCCCGGCTGGCCGGGCAGTGCACCTGCCGTACGTGCACCCTGGGGTTGCCGGTGAGCAGCCGGTCGGCCAGCGGGACCCCGTGGTCGTACGCGGCGTCCGGGCGGTCCACAGCGCCCCGGCTCCACTGGGCGGCGACCTCGAAGCCGGCCGGCAGCCAGGGCACGCCGAGCGCCACCGCGAGGTGGGCGGCGGCACCGTGCGGCGAGCCGAGCACCACCCCGGGCCAGCGCCGGTCCGGGTACTGCCCGGCGAACCATCCGGCCACCCGTTCGGCGTCCACGGCGGCGACCTGGGCGGCGGTGAGCGCCGCACGCCCGGCGGCCCGGACGGCGGCGGCGCGGCGTACCGGCTCGGGCGCGCCGGTGAGGCGGGACAGCGCACGCGGGTGGCCCAGGTCGCCGCAGTCGTCGCCGCGCAGCGCCCGGGCGGTCACGGCGACCAGGATCCGGGCGGCGCTGCCGGCCGCCACCACCCGCTCCGCGGGCAGCCCGGCGCCGCTGACCGGCGTCCGTTCGACTCGTTCGCTCACCACGCGGCCCGGCTTCCCGTCCCTCTGGGGTCTAAACGGGGCATCTCCCCACTGGTGAGGACCAAGGCCCGCCCCATGGCCGCACCGCCCGCGGCACCCAGCTACGCCGTCGCGCCGCGCGCCCGCCGTCGTGGGCGCAACGGCGCTCGGACGCGGGTTTGGGCCGGACCGGGACGGGCACTGCAGGGCGCATGCCCGACGACGAGAGCACCCCGGCGGCGACCATCACCCCGTACCGGGACGGACCACTGCTGGTGCGCGGCGACTTCGCGCTCGTCACGCCCGACGGGACGCCGATCGAGACGCGCCGGGGCACGGTGGCGCTGTGCCGGTGCGGCAAGAGCGCGATCAAGCCGTTCTGCGACGGCACGCACAAGGTGGCGGGTTTCCGGGCCGGCAGCGACCGCGAGGCCTGACCCCACCCCACCCCGCCCGCCCGCCCGCCCGCCCGCCCGCCCGCCGATCTTGCACTTCGGGACCCGGAAAACCTCCCGAACCGGGCACTCATGGGGCCCGAACTGCAAGATCGCGGGAGTAGGGGGTGCGCGGGTCAGGCTGCCGCGAGGGCGTGGTGGGGTGGGCGCAGCGACGACCGCCCGGCCGACCAGGCGGTGAGGAGGTGCGCGGCGAACAGGCCGTCCACCGCCAGCGCGGCGGCGGCGCCGAACAGCACGTCGGACGCGAGCGCCGGCTCGGCCCGAACCAGCCCGCCGCACATGTCGTGCGCGGCGATCTGCTCGTGCACGGCGTCGGCCTCGACGTGTTCGTCGTAGAAGCGCGTGGCCACCGCGTCGAAGCCGAGCCGGCGCAGTCCGTTGCCGTAGCGGCGGTTCGGCAGCGACGAGGTCATCTCGTAAGCGGCCAGGTGCCCGAGCAGCGCCCCGCGCAGCCGCCGGTGCAGTCCGAACAGCGACATCAGGTTGTTCGTCGCCAGCGTCACCGCCGGGACCCGGTCCAGATGGGCGGCGTACCCGGTGTCCAGGCCGAGCCGGTCCATCGTGGTGCGGAACAGCTCGGCGTGCATCCGGTCCAGCCGGCCGTTGCCGTACTCGTCGGTCTGGATCTCCACGAGCGCCGCCTTCGCCGGACCGCCGAGGCGCGGCAGCGCCCAGCTGTGCGGGTCGGCCTCGCGCAGGTGGTAGATCGAGCGGTGCGTCACGAACTCGCGGAACTGGTCGAGGTCGGCCCGGCGTTGCAGCGTGGCCGCCAGCGGCGGGCCGCCGTCGGCGGTCACCACGTCGGCGAGCGCCGCCGGCAGGGCGGCCGGCAGCACCGCCGGCGCCGGGCCGGCCAGTTGCCGCAGCGCGGCCTCGAACGGCTGCTCGGCGCGGGCGCGCAGCGCCAGCAGCGACGGCTCCCACTCCCACGCCTCGTCGACGCCCGACCAGCCCCGGTAGTGCAGCTCGTAGCAGAGGAACAGGGTGAGCTGGAGGTCCTCGTCGGTCAGCGGCGCGGCCACCGCGCCGAATTCGGCGCCCAGCCCGGCGGGCAGCTCGCCGGGCGTCCCGCTCAGCGCGGTGAGCAGCGCGGCGGAGACCGGGCCGCGGACGGCGGGCAGTGGGGCGGGGCCGTAGCGACGGCCGGCGGCGACGGACATGGGACCTCCCGGGACTGTTGTGCCTGGTCGCAGTGCCCCGGTGTGATCCGGCTAAACGACCTCGTCCGCCGCGATGGCCTCGGTCTGGATCACCCGCTCCCGCACCCGGCGGGCGGCGTCCCCGTCGGTCACCAGGCCACGCAGGTCGGCCAGCGCCGGTTCGGGCGGCTCCAGCGGCACGGCCGGGTCCACCACCGCCTCCAGGACGGCCGGCCGGTCGGCCGCGAGCACCTCGTCCCAGGCGGGTCCGACCAGGTCGGGCCGGTCCACCCGGACGCCGTGCAGCCCGAGCAGGCGGGCCCACCCGGCGTACGGCACGTCGGAGCGCCGCCCCCCGGGCGTCCGCCCGCCGCCCACACCGGAGTGGTCCCGGTTGTTCAGCACCAGCACGATCAGCCGGGGATCGCGCCACCGCGTCCAGTGGTGGGCCACCGTGATCAGCTCGGCCAGGCCGTTGAGCTGCATCGCGCCGTCGCCGAGCAGCGCGAGCACCGGCTCGTCCGGGCGGGCCAGCTTGGCCGCGACCGCGTACGGCAGCGCGCAGCCCATCGAGCCGAGCGTGCCGCACAGCTGCGCCTGCACCCCCGGCGGCAGCTCCAGGTGCCGGGCGTACCAGTAGATGACCGAGCCGACGTCGACGGCGACCGCGGCGTGCCGGGGCAGCCGGGCGGACAGCTCGCGGAGCACGAGCTGCGGGTTGACCGGCTCGGCCGGGGCGGCCGCGCGCTCGGCGGCGGTCTCCCGCCACCGGTCCACCATCTTCTCCACCATGCCGCGCCACTCGCGCAGGGGCTGGTCGGGTACCCGGGTCAGCAGCGCCCGCAGCGTCTCGGCGGCGTCGCCGACCAGCGGCACGTCCACCGGGTAGCGGGTGCCGATGCGCCGGCCGTCGATGTCGATCTGGATGGTGCGCACCTGTCCCGGCATCGGGAACCAGTCGGTCCACGGGTCATTCGTGCCGATCATCAGGAGCGTGTCGCAGCTGCCCATGAGCTGCGCGGCGGCGGTGGTGCCGACCTCGCCGAGCACGCCGGTGTGGAACGGCAGCCGCTCGTCGAGCACCGGCTTGCCGAGCAGCGACGTGGCGACGCCCGCGCCGAGCCGGTCGGCCAGCGCGACGATCTCCTCGGCCGCGCCGTGCGCGCCCTGACCGACCAGCACCGCCACCCGCCGCCCGTTGCCGAGCAGCGAGGCGGCGGCGTCCAGGTCGGCGTCGTGCGGCAGCACCCGGGCCAGCGGCTCGCCGGGCGTCGCGGTGACCACGCCGGCGGTCTGCGGCAGCAGGTCCGGTACGGCGGTGACCTGCAACACCCGTGGCAGCACCACACAGGTCGGGCTGCGGGTCGCGGCCGCGGTACGGAACGCCTGGTCCAGCAGCGCCGGCACCTGCTCAGGCCGGCGGCCGTAGCGGACGAACTGGTTGCACACGTCGCCGAACAGCCGGCTCAGCCCGATCTCCTCGTGCGCGCCGCCGAGCGGGCCGGTGACGTCCTCGCCGATGATCGCGACCACCGGCTTGCTGTCGAGCTTGGCGTCGTAGAGCCCGTTGAGCAGGTGCACCGCGCTGGGCCCCTGGGTCGCCAGGCACACCCCGACGCCGCCGGTGAACTTCGCGTGCCCGGTGGCCATGTACGAGGCGGTCTCCTCGTGCCGGGCGGGGACGAAAGCCGGGTCCCCGCCCGCGTCGTCGAGCGCGCCCACCAGCGGGGCGATCGCCGCGCCCGGACAGCCGAACACCCGCGGCACCCGCCAGGCCCGCAGGCGCTCGACCACCAGGTCGGCGACGATGCGCTCAGCCATTACCCCGCCCTGGCGTGCTCGCGTCGACGTAGCGCAGCACCGCGCCGACCCCGTCGGTCAGCTCCGGCGCCTCCTCCGGCGCGAGCACTGTCAGGTCCGCGTCGGTGCCGATCAGCGCGCGCAGCAGCGCGGCATCGGCGCGTACCCGCTGCGGGTCGGCCACGGACATGTCCGCCAGCTGGCCCGGGTCGGTGGCGATCTCGGTCGGCTCGGGGCCCACCCACAGCTCGCCGTCGGCGGACGGGTCGTCCACGATGAGCATGGTGTCGACCTGGTTGCGTTGCAGCGCGGAGACCACGGCGTCGAGGCCGGCGCCGACGTCCTCCTGCACGCCGAAGCGGTCCAGGGCGGCGGTGACGCGCCGGTCGGCGACCTCGGCGACGGTCTGCGCCGTGATGTCGTCCATCAGCGTGTCGTCCGCGCCGACGTCGCGGGCGCCGGCGTCGGTGCGGACCAGCACGTCCTGCCACCGTTCCGGCAGCTGGGCGGCGATCATCCCGGTGGCCCGGATGTCCCCGGCCACCACCACCACGTCCGCGCCGACCCGCTCGGCAAGGTCGGCGGTGGCCGCGGCGGCGTCACCGGCGTTCTGATGCCACGCCTCCATGGCGGCGCGCTGGTAGCGCGACTGCGACCAGCCGCCCGGCTGCACGCGCCGCAGCTGCCGGCTCTGCGCGCCCGTGACGTGGGCGCGGCGGGGCACGCCGCCGGCGCTCACCGCCATCGCGTCCGCGCCGGTGCGGTCGGCAAGCACCCGCACCCAGGCCACCTGCTCGCCGCGCTGGGCGACGAGCGGCATGGTGTGCGGCAGCGCCGACCAGCTCGCCAGGTCACGCAGCGGCGGCGCGGACAGGTACTCGGTGAGCACCACGCGGCCCCGGGTGGCGAAGACGGCGATGCCGTAGTCGCCGGGCATCGGCTGGTGCCGGCGGACGACCTCCTCCACCGCCTCGACGGTGACCGGGTCGGCGCCCTGGCTCAGCAGGTCGCCCTTGAGGGCCCGCCAGCGCAGGTCGACCTGCGCTCGCGCGTCCTGGGTGTCGCGGGAGGCGTCCAGGTACACCGAGCACCAGGGCCCGGGACGGTTGTAGACCGGGCGCAGGAAGGACAGCTGCATGCTCGACCCCTTTCCGGCTCGGCCGCACGCATACCCGCGCCCCGGCGGAGTTCACCTGCCGGCTTCCCGGGCGTGACCAGTGTTCATTCACGTCGTTCAACTCCACGGGTCGATACCATCTGTGCACGGATCGGAACTCTCGGTGGTGAACATGGACACGGAGCTGCACACCCGACGCGTCGTCCACCCGGCGGAGCGCGTCGTCACCGGCCGTCTGGTCCGGTTGATGGAGGGCTACGCCCGGGAGGTACGTGTCGCGCAGCCGGCGCTGGTCGCGGTGCTGACCGCCGCGGGGGTGGTGGGGCTGCTGCTCAAGGTGGTGCGCGCGTTGCTCAGCAGCGGTGGCGGCGGGGCCCGGCGCAGCTTCAAGGAGCTGAAGAAGGGCCCGGAGTTCCTGGTCACCCCGGTCCGGGTTCGCGAGGCGAGCGGCCGGCTGGTCGAGGTCGAGCTGCACGGCCACCTGCCGCAGAGCGCGCTGCACCCCGGCGATCACGTCCAGCTCACGCTGCGGGCCCAGCGCGACGCGGACCTGGCGCCCCGCATCGAGCGGATCGTCAACCTGACCACCGGTCAGCTGCTGCGCCCGCGTACCGCCACACTCTGGTCGCACCTGGGTCCGGCGCTGCTGTTGCAGGCCATGCTGGGCGCCGTGCTGCTGTTCGGCGTGGCCGCCTGCTCGGCGCTGACCTAGGTTTCCCCGTCGTCGGCGGTGGGCACCGCTGCGGCCATGTTCGCAGGATTCACGCTCACCGAGATCGACGTGGGGCCGGTACGCCTGCGCGTGCGCCACGGCGGCGCCGGGCCGCCGGTGGTGCTGCTGCACGGGCACCCGCGTACCCATGCGACCTGGCACCGGGTGGCGCCGCGGCTGGCCGCGCGGCACACGGTGATCTGCCCGGACCTGCGCGGTTACGGCGGCTCGTCGAAGCCGCCGAGCGACCCGGAGCACACGGTCTACTCGAAGCGGGCGATGGCCGCCGACGTGGTGGCGCTGCTCGACGCGCTCGGCCACCGCCGGGCCGCCGTGATCGGTCACGACCGCGGGGCGTACGTGGCCATGCGGACCGCCCTGGACCACCCGGACCGGGTGAGCCGCCTCGGGGTGCTGGACGGGGTGCCGATCGGCGAGGCGCTGGCCCGCTGCGACGCCCGGTTCGCCGCCCGCTGGTGGCACTGGTTCTTCCTCGGTCAGCTCGCCAAGCCGGCCGAGCGGGTGATCAACGCCGATCCGGACGCCTGGTACGGCGGCTCACCGGAGGAGATGGGCGAGCAGGCGTACGCCGACTACCGGCGGGCCATCGGTGATCCGGCGACAGTGCACGCCATGTGCGAGGACTACCGCGCCGGGCTCGGGCCGGACCGGGCGGCGGACGACGCGGACCGGGCCGCCGGGCGCCGGATCGCCTGCCCGGTGCTGTTCGCCTGGTCCGAGCGCGACGACATGATCGACCTGTACGGCGACCCGGCCGCCATCTGGCGGGACTGGGCCGACGACGTGCGGACCGCCTCGATCCCGTCCGGGCACCACATGGCCGAGGAGGCGCCGCACGAGCTGACCGACGTGCTGGCCGGCTTCCTCGCGGAGGACCTCGCCGCGCTCAGCGACCGGCGGGGGTGAGCGGCCGCTCGGCCGGGGCCGGCGCGTCGAGCAGGCCCCGGCGGCGCGCCCAGCGCTCGAACAGCACCGTGGCGAACGGCGGCACCGCGCTGACCAGGGCCAGCCCGGCCTGCACGAGCGTCCAGCGACGCCGCAGGGCGACGACGAGCGTGAGCAGGCCGTAGACCACGAACAACGCGCCGTGGATCGGGCCGAAGATCTTCACACCGATCTCGTTTCCGGGCGGGCCGTACTTGACCGCCATGCCGGCCAGCAGCGCCGCCCACGAGCAGGCCTCGGCGAACGCCGCCACCACGAACGCCCGGATCCACCCGTCGCGCATCAGCCACTCCCCTTCGCCGTCGGCGGCCATGTTAGCCGCCGTGTCCGGGCTGCCCGGACGGAACCCACGGGCCCGCGACGGGGATCACCAGGGCCGCCACGGGGTACAGAAAAGGTCCTCCGGGCCTTTCCTGACCCGCCGCTCCGTGCGAGGTTGGGAAGAACCAACGGTGACAGGGTGGTGACCATGGGCGAGGACGTCGGCGTGCGTACCTTCAGCCGGGAGGACCGGGCCCGCTATCGCGAGAAGGTCCGGCGGTGCCTGGACGTCTTCGCCGAGATGCTGCGTGAGTCCCGGTTCGACGTGGAACGGCCGATGACCGGCCTGGAGATCGAGCTGAACCTGGTCGACGACGACTTCGACCCGGCCATGCGCAACGCCGACGTGCTGGAGGCGATCGCCGATCCGGCGTTCCAGACGGAGCTGGGCCAGTTCAACGTCGAGATCAACGTCGAGCCGCGGCGGCTGGCCGGGACCGGCACGGCCGCCTTCGAGGAGCACGTGCGGGCCAGCCTGAACGCCGCCGAGTCCAAGGCCCGCACGGTGGGCGCGCACATGGTCATGGTCGGCATCCTGCCGACGCTGCGCCCGGAGCACCTGACCGCCGAGACGCTGTCGGCCAATCCCCGGTACGCGCTGCTGAACGAGCAGATCTTCGCCGCCCGGGGCGAGGACCTGCCGATCGCGATCAGCGGGGTGGAGCGGCTGGCCACCACCGCCGACACCATCACGCCGGAGGCGGCCTGCACCAGCACCCAGTTCCACCTCCAGGTCAGCCCGGCGCAGTTCGCCGACTACTGGAACGCGGCCCAGGCGATCGCCGGCATCCAGGTGGCGCTCGGCGCGAACTCGCCGCTGTTCTTCGGCCGGGAGCTGTGGCGCGAGACCCGGGTGCCGCTGTTCCAGCAGGCCACCGACACCCGGGCGGAGGAGATCAAGGCCCAGGGGGTACGCCCGCGGGTGTGGTTCGGGGAACGCTGGATCACCTCGGTATTCGACCTGTTCGAGGAGAACGTGCGCTACTTCCCGGCGCTGCTGCCGGTCTGCGACCCGGAGGACCCGGCCACCACGCTGCACAGCGGCGGGGTGCCGAAGCTGGCCGAGCTGCGCCTGCACAACGGCACCATCTACCGGTGGAACCGGCCGGTCTACGACGTGCTGAAGGGCCGCCCGCACCTGCGGGTGGAGAACCGGGTGCTGCCGGCCGGGCCGACGGTGCTGGACACGGTCGCCAACGGCGCGTTCTACTTCGGCCTGGTACGGGCGCTCGCCGAGTCCGACCGTCCGCTGTGGTCGCAGATGTCGTTCAGCGCGGCCGAGGAGAACTTCCAGGCCTGCGCCCGGCACGGCATCGACGCCCAGGTGTACTGGCCCGGGCTGGGCTACCTGCCGGTGACCGAGCTGGTGCTGCGCCGGTTGCTGCCGCTGGCCCACCACGGGCTGGACCGGTGGGGCGTGGACCCGGCCGAACGGGACCGGCTGCTCGGCATCGTCGAGCAGCGCTGCCTGACCAGCCGTAACGGCGCGACCTGGCAGGTGGAGACGCTGCACCGGCTGGAGTCGGCCGATCACCTGGACCGGCCGGCGGCGCTGCGCGAGGTGGTCCGCCACTACGTCGATCTGATGCACAGCAACCGGCCCGTGCACGAGTGGCCCATCCCCTGAGCCGGGCCTCCCGTCAGCGCAAAGCGGTCACCGTCGCCCGCGCGGCCTGGGCGACCAGCGCGTCGTCGGGCTTCGCGTCGCGGCTGTCGCGGCTGGTCAGGACGGCGAGCACGATCGGCGCCCCGTCCGGGGGCCACACCACGGCGATGTCGTTGCGGGTGCCGTACCCGCCGGTGCCCGACTTGTCGGCCACCTGCCACCCGGCCGGCACGCCGGCCCGGACCAGGCCGCTGCCGGTGGTGCTGGCCCGCATCCAGCCCAGCAGCAGGTCACGGTCCGCGGGCGGCAGGGCCTCACCCAGCGTGTACGCCCGCAGCGAGCCGACGAGCGCGCGGGGCGTGCTGGTGTCGCGCGTGTCACCGGGTGTGGCCGCGTTGAGTTCCGGCTCGGTGCGGACCGGCCGGGTGACCCGGTCGCCGACGTCCCGCAGCGCCCGCTCGAAGCCGGCCGGGCCGCCGAGCGCGTCGAACAGCAGGTTGCCGGCGGTGTTGTCGCTGTGCCGCACCGCCGCCTCGGCGGCATCCCGCAGCGCGATCCCGGTGTCCACGTGTCGTTCGGTCACCGGTGAGTGCGCCACCAGGTCGGCGCGCCGGTATCGGAGCACGCGGTCCCGGTCGGCGTCGGACGTGGCGGCCAGCACCGCGCCCGCGGCGAGCGCCTTGCACGTCGAGGCGTACGCGAACCGCTCGTCGGCCCGGTGGGCGAGGGTGCGCCCGGTGCCGGTGTCGACGGCGTAGACGCCGATGCGGGCGCCGAAGCGCCGCTCCAGCGCCGCCAGCTCGGCCGGCGCGGGTACCGGCTCGGCGCTCGGTGTGGCGTTCGGCGTGGATGCGGTCGGGGCGCTGGTGGACGGTGCCGCTTCGGGCTGGTCCTTTGTGCAGCCGGCCACCAGGGCCGTCGCCGTGAGCATCGCCGCCGCGAGCACCTGCCGTCGGATCACCCGTTTCCTCCCCTTTCGTCCGGACCACGCCGTTCTCGGATCATTGTCGCCGATCCCGTCGGGCCGGTGGTCCGCCGCCTCGGCGGCGCTGTGGCTCGCCGCCTCGGCCGGCGCTGCGGCGCGCCGCCTTGGCCGGCGCTGCGGCGCGCCGCCTTGGCCGCCCCTGCGGCCGCCGCCTCGGCCGGTGGCCCGCCGGCCGGCGGGGCAGGTCAGCCCGCGACGGCGGCGAACGTGACAGCGCCCGCCGCGGCCAGCGGCAGCGCCACCGCGGCGGCCAGCAGCCGCACCCGGGCGGACCGGCCGACCAGCACCACAAGCAGCGCGGCGAGCCCGAGGTCGATGGCGACGTTCCACCACACGCCGGGATAGTCCGACCGCGACTTCAGCGCGAACCGCAGCGCCTCCTCGACGAACACGGCCACCGGCAGCGCGGTCCCCACGACGCGCCGCCATCCGTCGGTCCGCGCCCAGATTCCGGCGACACCGAACACCACGCCCGCCACCACGCCGAACGCCATCCAGACGAACGAGGTGACCGCCCAGATCACGGCGAGGTCGTCGCCCTGGAGCAGCGTGGCCGCCAGGTAGTAGCTGGGCACCGCGACGATCAGCAGCACGCTGGCGGCCACGGCGGCGCGCACCGCGCCCGACCTGATCCACCAGCCCAGCGCGAACGCGGCCACCGCCCAGGTGGCTGTGGAGTTGCCCAGTTCGGCGAACGGGAACGGCACCCGCTTGATCCAGACGAAGTCCAGGAAGCCGAGCAGGAATCCGGCGACGGGTACGACAAACGCGACGGCGCGACGCGAGGGTGGCATGCATGCGAGCTTACATACTCGGTATGCTCTCCTCGTCGACACGGCGGCCCTACGAGGCGAGGCGCCGCTCGGACGGCGCGAGACGCACCGCGTCGTCGGAGTGGTTGATCTCCGACCACACCGCGTCGAGGGAGAGGCCGAGGACGTCGGCGATCGCGGCGATGGTGGGGAACGCCGGGGTGGCTACCCGGCCGGACTCGATCTTCCGGAGCGTCTCCGGGGAGACACCCGCGTCGAGCGCGGTGAGCAGCATGGATCGCTCGCCCCGGGCGCGACGCAGGAGCGCGCCGAGGCGCTGCCCGCGCTCGACCTCGGCGGGGGTGAGGGGCAACCGGACCATGCCGAGATTCTAATACCGGGATAACATGACCGGGATACTTATTGGTCGCGCGAGGAAGGCGCCTGCATGATCGAGATCCTGAGCCCCACCGACGTACGGCGGGCGCGGGACACCGGCGCCCTGGTCGCCCACATCCTTCAGACGCTTCGCAGCCGCACCACTGTCGGCACCAACCTGCTCGACATCGACAGGCAGGCCCAGCGCATGATCGTCGAGGCCGGGGCGCAGTCCTGCTACGTCGACTACGAGCCGTCCTTCGGGCGCGGGCCGTTCGGCCACTACATCTGCACGTCGGTCAACGACGCGGTGCTGCACGGGCTGCCGCACGACTACGCGCTCGCCGACGGTGACCTGCTGAGTCTCGACCTGGCCGTCAGCCTCGGCGGGGTGGTGGCCGACTCCGCGATCAGCTTCCTCGTCGGCGACGCCCGGCCTCCGGAGAGCGTCGCGCTGATCGACGCGACGGAGCGCGCGTTGCGCGCCGGGATCGCCGCTGCCGGTCCCGGCGCCCGCGTCGGCGACCTCTCGCACGCCATCGGATCGGTCCTCACCGCGGCCGGATACTCGGTGAACACCGAGTTCGGCGGCCACGGCGTCGGGTCGACGATGCACCAGGACCCGCACGTGTCGAACACCGGCCGGCCCGGGCGCGGTTACACGTTGCGCCCCGGGCTGCTGCTGGCGCTGGAGCCGTGGGTGATGGCGGACACCGCCACGCTCGTCACCGACGCCGACGGGTGGACGCTGCGCAGCGCGACCGGCTGCCGTACCGCGCACAGCGAGCACACCATCGCCATCACCGACGACGGCGCGGAGATCCTGACGCTGCCGAGGTCGTGACCCGGGCCCGGCCGGGGGCCCTGGTCACGCGGCCGCGCACCGCTCCCGCAGCGTGGGGACGCCGGGCCCGGTGAGGTCGTCGCAGTACGCGGCCCGCCCGGCCATCGCCATCATCAGCGCCACAGTGGTGCCGCTGACCAGCGGGCCGTCGCCGGCGGTGAACGGCCCGTCGGTCGCCTCCACCCGCAGGCCGTCGATGGCGCTGCGCCCGGCGACCGTGAAGTCCCGCCCGGCGTAGAACCGGGCGACCGGCGTCATCGCCTCGACCGACGGCGTCCGTGCCAGGCCGAGCGGACGCCGGATGTCCTGGGCGTGCACGACCACCTCACCGAGCCACGCCTCGGTCGGCCCGAACGTCGACGTGGTGCTGCCGATGATCCGGCGGAACCGGTCGAGCGTCTCCCCCGGGTCGGCGCCCCGGTGCTCGGCCAGCCGGCGGTCGTTGTGCAGGTCGAAGTCGAACCGGGCGCCGAGCACGCTGGCGACCCAGCGGGCGCGGCCGACACTCGCCGCCGCAGTGAGGTGCGCGACCACCTCCTGCACCGTCCACCGGCCGCACAGCGAGCGCCGCGCCCACTGCGCCGCGTCGAGACCGGCGAGGTCGTCGGCCAGGGCGGCGCGCTCGGTGTGCGCGAGCGCCCACAGCTCACGGCGGGTCAGCGTGTCGGACATGAAACCTCCAGGGTCGGGCCGTCGGAGGTAGGACCGCGCTGCCTGGACGAACTCACCGCTCCCCGCCCGCCGATCTTGGAGTTGTGGTGGTTCACGAACCGGACTTGTGCGACCTTCGAGGCGCCACAACTCCAAGATCGACGCTGAGGGCGAGGGCTGCACGTTTGCTGCACGTCCGCTGAACGCTCGCCGATGACGCTTCTCGCACACATCAACCGCAAGGGAGAAGCGTCATGTCACACAGGTACCTCTCCACCGCCCGTACCACCGCCTCGATGGTCGGGGCGCTCGTCCTGGCCGCCGCGGGCCTGGCCGGCGGCGCCGCCCCGGCGTCGGCGGCCTACATCGTCCCCGCCGACTGCGGCCCCTACTCCGGAGCACCGGTGCCGTTCGGATACGACCCGCAGTACGTGCCCGTCGGCGGGCTCTACACCAGCACCAACAACAACGGCCCGGAGTTCATCATCGGCACAACCGGTTCCGACGTCATCGTCGGAAGCGTCTACGACGACGTGATCTGCGGGCTCGCCGGCAGCGACAACATCCAGGCCAACAGCGGCGACGACATCGTCTACGGCGGCTTTCACGGCGACGACATCTGGGGCGACCTGGGCAACGACAACCTCCACGGCGACGGTGGCGTCGACACCATCCACGGGGACCGCTTCATCGGACCCAGCGCCCTGGACGGCAACGACCGCGTGGACGGCGGCAGCAACGACGACTACCTCTTCGGCGACAAGGGCGTGGACACCCTGGTCGGCGGCCCCGGCTGGGACGAGGGTGACTGCGGCCCGGACGCGGTGATCGACGATTTCCGGCCCACAGTGGATCTCCCGACCAACTGCCCGTGATCCCGCCGGCACGGCGGTCCGCGCACCGGGAGACCGGGAACGCGGACCGTCGCGCTGCCGCCTGTCGGATCGTCGTCAGGCCGCTCCAACCAGCACCGTCCGCGGCTACCGTGACAGTCCGTGGCGGTGGAGTTCCGGGTGCTCGGCGACCTGGACGTCCGGGTCGACGGCCGGGCGGTCCGGATCGGTCACGCCCGTCAGCAGTGCGTCCTCGCCGCTCTGCTGGTCGAGCCCAACCGGGTCGTCGCGGCCGGGCAGCTCATCAGCCGGGTCTGGGGCGACGAGGTGCCGGACGGGGCCGCCGCCACCCTGCGTGGCTACCTGTCCCGGCTCCGGCAGGCGCTGGCCGGCGCGGACGAGGTCCGTATCGTCCGGCGCCATCCCGGCTACCTGCTCGCCGTCGACCCGGACCGCGTCGACCTGCACCGCTTCCGCGCGCTGACCGAGCAGGCCCGGCGCGCCGGGGACGACGTGACGGCGATCGGCTGCCTGGAGCGGGCGCTGGGGCTCTGGCGCGGCGAGGCGTTCGACGGGCTGACCACGCCGTGGCTGGCGGCCTACCGGCAGACCCTCGACCGGCAGCGGCTCGCGGCGGCGCTGGACCGCAACGACATCGCGATGCGCCGGGGCGCGCACGCCCGCCTCCTCCCCGACGTCCTGGATCTGAGCGGCCGGTACCCGTGGGACGAGCGCCTGGCGGCGCAGGCGATGCTCGCGTTGTACCGGTGCGGGCGGCAGGCGGACGCCCTGGAGCACTTCCACCGGCTGCGCCGCCGGCTGGCCGCCGAGATCGGCGCCGACCCCAGCCCGCCGCTGGCACAGCTCTACCAGCAGATCCTCACCGCCGACGCGGCGGTCGCGCCGCCGCAGTTCCCGGAAGAGGGGGAACCGGCAGCGGCGGCCACCGGCCCGTCGCCGGGCGGGGCACGGGACGCGGGCGCCGTGCCCCGGCAGCTGCCCGCGTCGCCCGGCGTCTTCGCCGGCCGGACCGCCCAGCTCGCGCGCCTCGACGAACAACTCGGCGACGCGGGACGCCCGGACGGCGCCGGGCCGCCGGTGGTGATCTCGTCCATCGGTGGCGGCGGTGGCGTCGGCAAGACATGGCTCGCTCTACGGTGGGCGCACGCCAACACCGATCGCTTCCCCGACGGGCAGCTCTACGTCAACCTGCGCGGCTTCGACCCGGCCTCGGAACCGGTGAAATGGCCGGTCGCGGTGCGCGGCTTCCTCGAAGCGCTCGGCGTCGAACCGGCGCGCGTCCCGGCCGACCCGGAGGCCCAGGCGTCGCTGTACCGCACGCTCGTCGCCGGCCGCCGGCTGCTGGTGGTCCTCGACGACGCCCGCGACGCCGCCACAGTGATACCGCTGCTGCCGGGCACCCCCACGAGCGCGGTCCTGGTGACCAGCCGCCGGCAGCTGGCCGGTCTCGTCACCACCCACGGCGCGCGACCGCTGCCGCTGGACGTGCTGCCCGACGACGAGGCCCGCGAGCTGATCGTCCGGCAGGTGGGCGCCGCGCGGGTGGCGGGACAGCCGGACGCCGTCGCGGACATCCTGGGGTTCTGCGGGGGCCTGCCGCTGGCTCTCGGGATCGTGGCGGCCCGCGCCGCGCTCAACCCCGAACTGGCCCTGTCGTCCGTCGCGGCCGAGCTGACCTCAGCGGTCAGCCCGCTGGACGCGCTGGCCGGCGACGAGGTGACGACGAACCTACGGGTGGTGCTGTCCCGCTCGCTGGCGGCGCTCACCCCGGCCGCGGCGGAGGTCTTCGCGCTGCTCGGCCTCGCCCCGGGCCCGGACATCGGCCGGGCCGCGGCCGCCAGCATGACCGCCCGTACGCCGGACGAGCTGCGCCCGCCGCTGCGCGAACTGGTCGACGCGCACCTGGTGCAGCAACACGTCGCGGGCCGGTACCGCATGCACGACCTGGTCCGGAGCTTCGCGGTCGAGCGGGCGAGCGGTGACCCGGCCGGTTCCCGGTCCGCGTTGCGCCGGCTGGTCGACCATCATCTGCACACCGCGCACGCGGCCGCGCTGCTGCTGTCCCCGCAGCGCGACCCGCTGACCCTGGCGCCCGCCGCGCCGTGGGTGACCGCCGAACGGCTCGACGACCTGGCTGCGGCGCTGGCCTGGTTCACCGGCGAGCACCAGGTGCTCCTCGCGATCATCGAGTACGCCGCCGGCAACGGCCTCGACGTCGCCACCGGGCAGCTCTCGTGGACCCTGGCCACCTACTTCGACAGGCAGGGCCACTGGCACGACTGGGCCGCTGTGGCCCGCCGGGCGGTCGAGGCGACCGGGCGCTCGGGCGACCGCCCGGCGCAGGCGCAGGCGCACCGGCTCCTGGCCGGGGCCTGCTCGAACCTCGGCCGGCACGCCGAGGCGCAGCGCAACCTGCTCGCCGCGCTGGACCTGTTCGCCGCGCTGGGCGACGACGAGGGGCGGGCGCACACCCACTTCGACCTCAGCATGCTGCACGACCGGCAGCGGCAGCCCCGGGAGGCTCTGCCGCACGCGCGGCAGAGCCTCGCCCTTTACGAACGGGTCGGGAGCCCGCTCAAGCAGGCGGTCGCGCTCAACGCGATCGGCTGGTACCACTCGCAACTCGGCGAGCACCACGACGCGATCACCTTCTGCCGCCGCGCGCTCGCCCTGTCCGAGCAGGCCGGGAGCGCGTACGGGCAGGCGAACACATGGGACAGCATCGGCTTCGCCCACCACCACCTGGGCGAGTACGAGCAGGCCGTCGACTGCTTCCAGCAGGCCCTCGCCCTGTTCGCCGAGATCGGTGACCGGCACGCCGAAGGCATCGTGCTGGACCACCTCGGCGACACGTGGGCCGCGGCCGGGCGGGCGGACGCCGCCCGGGACGCCTGGCGGCGGTCACTCGCGCTGTACGAGGAGCTCGGTCACGCCGACGCCGAGGCGGTACGGCGCAAACTTCACCGGTGAGCGGTCAGAGCGCCGCGATCGCCGCCGACTCCGGCGGCAGCTCGATGCCGTCGCGCATCACCGTGACGCCCTCGGACGTGGCGAGCAGCACCCGGCGTACCACCCCGGGCAGGTTTATCCGCTGCGCCCGGTCGGCCAGGTTCGCCACCACGAGCGTGTCGCCGCGCCGCATCACCAGGAACCGGTCGCCGTGGCGGACGTCGACCCGGTCCAGCCGGGGGTCGGACAGGTCGGCCCGCGAGCGGCGCAGCTCGATCAGCCGCCGGTAGAGGTCGTACGTCTCGCGGTGCTCCGGCTTGTCCAGCTCGGCCCAGTCCAGCCGGGACCGCAGGAACGTCTGCGGGTCCTGCGGGTCGGGCACGTCGTCGGTGGCCCACCCGTGGCCGGCGAACTCCCGCCGGCGGCCGGTGGCGACAGCCGTCGCCAGTTCCGGCTCGGGATGGCTGGTGAAGAACTGCCACGGCGTGGTGGCCGCCCACTCCTCCCCCATGAACAGCATCGGCGTGAACGGCGCTGTCATCAGCAGCGTCGCGCCGACGCGCAGCAGCCCGGGCGACAGCGTGGCGGAGATCCGGTCGCCGGTGGCCCGGTTGCCGATCTGGTCGTGGTTCTGCAGGTACGCCACGAAGCGGTGGCCGGGCGTGCGCTGCCTGTCGACCGGACGGCCGTGGCTGCGGCCGCGGAAGCTGGACCAGGTGCCGGCGTGGAAGAACCCGCCGGTCAGCACGTCGGTGAGGCACTCCAGCGAGCCGAAGTCGCCGTAGTAGCCCTGCCGTTCGCCGGTGAGCAGCGTGTGCAGCGCGTGGTGGGCGTCGTCGTTCCACTGCGCGTGCAGGCCGTACCCGCCCGCCTCCCGCGGTGTGATCAGGCGTGGGTCGTTGAGGTCGCTCTCGGCGATCAGCGACAGCGGCCGGCCGAGGTGCGTGGACAGCGCCTCCACCTCGGCGGCGACCTCCTCCAGCCAGTGCACGGCCCGGCCGTCCGGCATGGCGTGCACGGCGTCCAGCCGCAGCCCGTCGACGTGGTAGTCACGCAGCCAGCCCAGCACGCTGTCGGCGATGTAGCGGCGCACCCCGTCGGAGTGCGGGCCGTCCAGGTTGACGGTGCGGCCCCAGGTGTTGCTCTGCTCGGTGAGGTACGGCGCGAACCGCGGCGCGTAGGCCCCGGAGGGCCCGAAATGGTTGTAGACGACGTCGAGGATCACCCCCAGGCCCTTGGCGTGGGCGGCGTCGACGAACCGTTTCAGGCCGTCCGGGCCGCCGTACGGCTCGTGCGGGGCGAACCAGCAGACGCCGTCGTAGCCCCAGTTGTACTCGCCGTTGAACGCGTTCACAGGCAGCAGCTCGACCATGTCCACGCCGAGGTCGACGAGGTGGTCGAGCCGGGCGATCGCCGCGTCGAACGTGCCTTCCGGGGTGAACGTGCCGATGTGCAGCTCGTACAGCACGCTGCCGGGCAGCTGCCGGCCGGTCCACGCGGAGTCGGTCCAGCCGAACGCGGCGTGGTCGTAGAGCCGGCTGGCCCCGTGCACCCCGGCCGGCTGCCAGGCCGAGCGGGGGTCGGGCAGGGCCTGCTCGTCGTCGTCGAGCAGGAACGCGTAGTCGGTGCCCGGCCCGGTGCCGGGCACCTCGACCCGCCACCAGCCGTCCGGGCCCTGACGCATCGCGTGGTCGGCGGCGCCGGGCAGGCGCAGCCGCACCCGGGCGGCCTCGGGCGCCCACACCGTGAACTCGGTCATGCGGCGGCCTCCACAGAGTCGGTGGGTGCGAGGAGGGCGACGGGATAGGTGCTCAGCAGATCATCGAGGAGCAGCTCAGAACCACTGTAGACCCGTCCGGTGAACAAGTCGGTGCGCTCGTGAACGGGAAGTGACAGGGCCGTGTCCCGCCAGCCGCCGGAGCGGGCCAGCCGCAGCGGCAGCCGGGTCGCCACCGCCACCGCGCCACCCCTGTCGAAGGCCACCGCGTGCGCGGCGGCCGGGCCGCGCGCCGGCACCGGCCGGTAGCCGCCGAACAGGTCCGGGCGGTCGCGGCGCAACCGCAGCGTCCGGGACACCACGAGCAGCTTGGCCGCGCCGTCGCCGGCCACCGCGGGCCGCCGGCCGGCGTCGAGCCGGGCCAGCAGGTCCCGGCGTACGGCGAAGTCGACAGGCCGCCGGTTGTCCGGGTCGACGAGCGAGTTCTCCCACAGCTCGGTGCCCTGGTAGACGTCGGGCACGCCAGGCATGGCGAGCTGGACCAGCTTCTGCCCGAGCGCGTTGGACCAGCCGGGCGGGGTGATCTCGGCGGCGAACGCGGTGATCTGGGCGTGCAGTTCCGGGTCGTCGTACATCCGGTCGACCAGGGCGCGCAGCTCGTGCTCGAAGGTCGGATCCGGGTCGGCCCAGCTGGTGGCGACCGACGCCTCCCGGGCGGCCTTCTCGGCGTACCCGTGCAGTCTCTCCCGTTCGATCGGCCAGGCCCCGACGGCGGTCTGCCAGAGCAGGTGGGCCAGCGCGGGGTCGGCCAGCGGCGCGCGCGACATCCAGTCGGCGACCCGCTCGGCCCAGCGGCCCGGCAGCTCGGACAGCACCGCGAGCCGGGCGCGGACGTCCTCGCCGCGCTTGGTGTCGTGGGTGGACAGCGTGGTCATGCTCGCCGGCCAGCGCACCTGCCGGGCGGCGGCGAAGCGGTGCAGCTCGGCCGCTGGTACGCCGAAGTGGGCCGGGCTGCCGCCGACCTCGTTGAGCGCGACGAACCGGCTCCACCGGTAGTACGCGGTGTCCTCCACGCCCTTGGCCATCACCGCGCCGGTCAGCTGCGGGAACCGGGCGGCCAGCTCGTGGCCGGGATCGCGCAGCCTCGCGGTGACCTGGTCGAGCACGCCGGTCAGGTCGGGACGGCGGCGACCGGCCTCGCTGCGGGCGGCGGCCAGGTGCCGGGCGCCGGAGGGCGGGTAGCCGCGGTAGACCGGGAAGCAGGCGGCCAGCTCGGCCAGGGCGGCGCGGACCTGCTCGCCGGGCAGCTCGGGCACGAGCGCGGACAGCCGGGTCAGCTCGGCGGCGAGCAGCCGGGTGGCGGCCTCCAGCTTGGTGGCGTGCGTCAGGTCCTCCCAGGACGTGTGCCGCCCGGTGAGCCGGCCGTCCAGCGCGGTGAAGTCCGCCTCGGCGTCCGGGTCGACGAACAGCCCGGACACGGCGGCCAGCGCGTCGTAGCCGGTGGTGCCGTCGACCGGCCAGTCCGGCAGGTCCTCGCCGTACTCCAGGATCTTCTCCACCACGAGCCAGCGCTCCGGCGCGGCGGCGCGCAACCGGGTCAGGTAGCCGGCCGGGTCGCGCAGCCCGTCCGGGTGGTCGACCCGGATGCCGTCGACCTCACCCGCGTCGACCCAGCGCAGGATCTCCGCGTGGGTGGCGTCGAACACCTCCGGGTCCTCCACCCGCAGGCCGGCCAGGTCGGAGACGGCAAAGAACCGGCGGTACGTCAGCTCGGCGTCGCCGCGCCGCCAGTTCACCAGCTCGTAGTGCTGCCGGTCGTGCACCTGGCGGGGCGTCCCGTCGCCGGTGCCGTCGGCGACCGGGAAGCGGTGCTCGTGGTAGCGCAGCTCCCCGTCTACGAGCTTCAGGTCGTCCAGCGCGCCCGCGGTGTCGGCGAGCACCGGCAGCAGCAGCCGCCCCCGGTCCCAGTCGATGTCGAACCAGCGCGCGTACGCCGACTCGCGTCCCCGCCGCAGCACGTCCCACCAGGCCGGGTTGGCCTCGGGCCGGGCGATGCCGGCGTGGTTGGGCACGATGTCCACGACCAGGCCCAGCCGGGCCGCGCGCAGCGCCCGGACCAGACGCGCCCGGGCGGCCTCACCGCCGAGCTGCGGGTTGACCGCGCGGTGGTCGACCACGTCGTAGCCGTGCGCGGAGCCGGGCGTGGCGGTGAGCAGGGGCGCGGTGTAGAGGTGGGTGACGCCGAGCGCGGCGAGGTAGCCCGCCAGCTCGGCCGTGACGTCCAGGTCGAAGCCGGGCCGCACCTGGACCCGGTAGGTCGAGCGGGGGGTGGCGGGCATGGGTCAGGCCGTCCTCTCCAGGACCAGCAGCGAGCGGTCCGGTACGCAGACCGTGCCGCCCGCCTCGACCAGTGTCGTCTTCTCCGGGTCGGGTTCCGCGGTGCTGATCACCAGCTCCCACCGGCTGCCGAACTCCTCGCCGGGCAGCGTGAAGTCCAGCGGCGCGTCGTGCGCGTTGAACAGCAGCAGGAACGAGTCGTCCCGGTGGCGCTGGCCGTACTGGCCGCGTTCCCCGATGCCGTCGCCGTTGACGAACAGGGCCACCGAGCGGCCGAAGTCGTTGCCCCAGTCCTCGCCGGTCATCTCCCGGCCGTCCGGGGTGTACCAGGCCAGGTCCGGCAGCCCGGAGCCGGCGGCCCGGCCGCCCACCGGCAGGCCGGTGAAGAACCGGCGGCGGCGGAACACCTGGTGCCGGTTGCGGAAGTCGGTGAGCCGGCGGACGAACTCCAGCAGCTCGTCGTCGGCCCGGTCCCAGTCGACCCAGGCGAGTTCGCTGTCCTGGCAGTAGGCGTTGTTGTTGCCGCGCTGGGTGCGGCCCAGCTCGTCGCCGTGGCCGAGCATCGGCACGCCCTGGGACAGCATCAGCGTGGCCAGGAAGTTGCGCCGCTGCCGGGCCCGCAGCGCGCGTACGCCCGGGTCGTCGGTCTCCCCCTCGACGCCGCAGTTCCAGGAGCGGTTGTGGCTCTCCCCGTCCCGGTTGTCCTCGCCGTTTGCGTCGTTGTGCTTGTCGTTGTAGGAGACCAGGTCGGTGAGCGTGAACCCGTCGTGGCAGGTGACGAAGTTGATGCTGTGGAACGGGCGGCGGCCGTCGTCCTGGTAGAGGTCGGCGGAGCCGGAGATGCGGGAGGCGAACTCGGCGAGCGTGGCCGGCTCGCCGCGCCAGAAGTCGCGTACGGTGTCGCGGTACTTGCCGTTCCACTCGGTCCACTGCGGCGGGAAGTTGCCGACCTGGTAGCCGCCGGGGCCGACGTCCCACGGCTCGGCGATGAGCTTCACCCGGCCCACGACCGGGTCCTGCTGCACCACCTCGAAGAACGTGGACAGGCGGTCCACCTCGTAGAACTCGCGGGCCAGCGTCGCCGCCAGGTCGAACCGGAAGCCGTCGACGTGCATCTCGGTGACCCAGTAGCGCAGCGAATCCATGATCAGCTGGAGTGAGTGCGGGCTGCGGACGTTGAGGCTGTTGCCGGTGCCGGTGTAGTCGACGAAGTAGCGCCTGTCCTCCTCGGAGAGCCGGTAGTAGCTCGGCGTGTCGATGCCCTTGAAGCTCAGCGACGGCCCGAGGTGGTTGCCCTCGGCGGTGTGGTTGTAGACCACGTCGAGGATGACCTCGATGCCGGCGGCGTGCAGCGCCTTGACCATGCCCCGGAACTCCTGCACCTGCTGGCCCAGGCGGCCCAGCGCGGAGTAGCCGTGGTGCGGGGCGAAGAAGCCGATGGAGTTGTAGCCCCAGTAGTTGCGCAACCCCAGGTCGGCCAGGCGGTGGTCGTGCACGAACTCGTGCACCGGCATCAGCTCCACCGCCGTCACGCCGAGCCGCTTGAAGTGCTCGATCATCACCGGCGAGGCGATCGCCGCGTACGTGCCGCGCAGCTCCTCCGGGATGCCGGGGTGGCGCATGGTCAGCCCGCGCACGTGCGCCTCGTAGATCACCGAGTGGTGGTACGGGGTGCGCGGCGGGCGGTCGTTGCCCCAGTCGAAGTACGGGTTCACCACCACCGACTTCGGCATGTACGGCGCCGAGTCCTCGGTGTTCATCCGGTCCAGGTCGCCGCCGACCTCGTAGTCGTAGACCGACGGGTGCCAGGTGACCTCCCCGTCGACCGCCTTCGCGTACGGGTCGAGCAGCAGCTTGTGCGGGTTGCAGCGCAGCCCGTTCGCCGGGTCCCACGGGCCGTGCACCCGGTAGCCGTACCGCTGGCCGGGCTCGATGCCGGGGATGTAGGCGTGCCAGACGTACGCGTCGACCTCGCGCAGCTCCACCCGGCGCTCGGTGCCGATGTCCCACTCGTCGAACAGGCAGAGCTCGACCTTCTCCGCCATCTCGGAGAAGATCGCGAAGTTGGTCCCCATCCCGTCGTACGTGGCGCCGAGGGGGTAGCTCTCGCCCGGCCAGACCTGCATGTCGCTCCTTCGGCCCATGATCGTGAGCGCAGCGGACAGGGGGCGGTCCGATGCGCACGCCGGTGATGCCCCGTCGTACGCCTCGTCAATCCACCCGTTCGGACGGTAACCGAAATCCGCCCCCGTGGGGCCGGGTGTCACGTTCGGGCGCCCTGCGACGATCGGGCTCACCCGTCCCGGCATTTCATAGCCGGACTCGACGGAATAGGCAGGTCACTTCACAATAGAGGGTCACCCGCATTCATAGACGCCACTCCCCCACTTTATCTTCTTGTTACATCGACTTCACACGATCAAAAAAGGGGGCAATTGATGCAGCGATTCATCGCTCCACCCCGCCCGAGCTGGGGCTTCTCGAATAGTGGATCCGGAACTACGCCGCGTCACCGCCCGGGACCTTTCCGTTCCCGACCGGCCGTCACCTGCGCGAATTGACGGTTCCGCCTCGCTTTATCTCCCTGTTACATCAGCGCGGTGCCAATCCCGTCAGGACCGGCCTACGCTTCGTTCCACTGTCCACATCGATCCGAAAAGAGGATGAATCGATGGGTGAAAGCAGGAACTTGTCGATCGACCTGTCCGACCTGGACACCACGGCGGTCTCCTGGTCGGGCGCCGGTGACGAGGCGTCGGCGGGGCTCTACGCCATGCCGACGGCCGGCGGGATCACGCTGACCGACCCGTCTGCCATGGGCAAGGGCTCCTGCGGCGGCGCCGCGTGCCAGGGCCGGCCGATCCAGTGGTGCTGCGTCAACTGCCACTGATCATCGCGGAGCCGCCGGCTATCGCCGGCGGCTCCGTCCCATCGTCAGCGGCCGGTGGTCCGGCTCGTGGGACAAGTGGAGAGGTACGTCAGATGAGCGTTGAGCCCGATCGAGCCGCCGAGCTGAGCGTGGTGATCCCCACGCACGCGGACGCTCCCTGTCTGGAGCTCACCCTGCGGTCGCTCCGACGCCAGACGCTGGCCCCGGACCGCTTCGAGGTCATCGTGGTCCGCGACGGTGGGGACGGCAGCCAGTACTCCGGCATCGCCGACGCGGGCAAAGGGCTGCGCCTGCACTTCGTCGAACTGCCCGAGCGCGGCGGCCGGGCGGCAGCCCGCAACGAAGGCGCGCGGCGTGCGACCTCGCCGCTGCTGCTGTTCCTCGACGCCGACTCGTACGCCACGCCTGACCTGCTGCGCCGCCACCTCGACCACCACCGCGACCCGTCCGCGCCCGCGGTGCTGATGGGCCGGCGCGACGAGACCGGCATCGAGCACGTTCACGCGGCGCTGGCCGACGAGTCGACGATGCCCGTTCCCCGGCTACGCGGACGCGGCGGCGGCGACATGCGGTTCGGGACCGAGGAGGGGCCGTCGGGCGACGAGTGGCTGCTGGCCGGCTGGCTGTTCTGCTTCACCCACAACGCGTCGGTACGCCGGGACGTGTTCGAGGCGGTCGGCGGCTTCGACGAGGGCTTCGGGCTGCGCTGGGGCCTGGAGGACATGGAGCTGTTCTACCGGGTGCACGCGCACCTCGGCGTGCTCGACCGCAACTTCGCCTACGACGACCTGGCCGCCGTCTACCACCTGCCGCACCACCGCAACGTCATCCAGAACTGGAACGACTTCATGGACAACCTCGACCGGGTCGCGCTGAAGTACCCGGTCGTGGAGTGGGAGTTCGCCGGGCCGGTGGACGTCGCCCGCGCGGCCGAGCGGGTGGTGCACTACCGCCGGGCGATGGACGAGTGCGTACGCCGCTCCTGGTGCCGGATCGGTCCGGCCGTCGAGCGGCTCGGCGATCGCCTGCCGGGCGACCGGGTGCTGTGGGTCGGCACCGGCAGCGCCGCGGCCGGGCTTCCCGAAGGCGCGCTCACCTACGACTACGGGGCGCCGGCGGGCCCGACCAACTTCCACCTGGTCGGGATCAGGCCACCGATCGCCCCGGACAGCCTGGACGCCGTGGTCAGCGTCGACTTCTGGAGGTACCTCTACTGGGAGGACCTGTGCCAGTTCGTCAACGTCGCGGGTGGTCTCGCCACGGAGGTGCACCTGGTCTCCACCGGCACGGACCTCTCCGCGCGGTTCGACCCGGATCCGGCCAGCCTCGGGTACCTCGGCCGGGTCCTGGGTGCCGCGTTCGAGACCACCCTCACCGAGATCGACGGGCTCGGTCCGGTGCTGCGGCTGCGCCCGCACCACCGCGCCGCCGTCGCCGCCGGCTGACCCGGAACGGCAGCGCCGATGCCTGTGATCGAGGCCAGGGGTCTGACCAAGCGGTTCCGGATCGCCGACAAGCAGCCGGGCCTGCGCGGCTCGCTGCGCCATCTCGTACGGCCCCGGCACGCCGAGCACGTCGCCGTGGACGGTGTCGACCTGTCGATCTCCTCCGGTGAGGCGGTCGCGTACGTCGGGCCGAACGGCGCCGGGAAGTCGACGACAGTCAAGCTGCTCACCGGCATCCTGCACCCCACCGCCGGGCAGGTACGCGTCTGCGGCCTCGATCCGCACCGCAACCGGCACGCCAACGCCCGCAACATCGGCGTGCTGTTCGGCCAGCGCAGCCAGCTCTGGTGGGACCTTCAGGTCCGTGACTCGCTGGCCCTGCTGCGCGACATCCACCGCATCCCACGGGCCCGGTACGCGGCACGGCTGGAGGAGTTCGACGCGCTGCTCGGTCTCGGCCAGCTGCTGCCGGTGGTCGCCCGGCAACTGTCGCTCGGCCAGCGGATGCGGGCCGACCTGGCCGCCGCGCTGCTGCACTCACCGCCTGTGGTGTTCCTCGACGAGCCGACCATCGGGCTGGACATCATCGCCCGGCAGGCGGTCCGGGACTTCCTGCGGGCCCAGCGCGCGAACGGGACCACGGTGCTGATGACCACGCACGACATCGGCGACATCGAGCAGGTCTGCCGCCGCCTCGTGATCATCGACGGGGGCCGGATCATCTTCGACGGTTCGATCGACGCCGTCCGGCGGCTGGTCGCCGACCAGCGGACCGTGCACCTGACGCTCGGCGCCGACTGGCACGGCGACCTCGGGGCGGAACTGCCGGGCGTCCGGCTGGTCCGCGACGGCGCGGCGCGGCAGATCGCCGTCACGTTCGACCACGGCGCGTACGGCGCCGGCGAGATCGTGTCGGTGGTCGCCCGTCAGGCGCCGGTGCTGGACATCAGGATCGACGAGCCGTCCATCGAGGACGTCGTGCGCCGGGCGTACGCCGGCGAGTTGAGCATGTCGGCGCCGGCATGAGGGCCTACCTGACGCTGGCGCGGATGTCCTGGTCGACGCTGCTGATCTACCGGGGTGAGTTCCTCCTTCAGCTGACCGGGGTCGTGGTGCAGACCGTGGCGCTGTTCGCGGTGTGGCAGGCAGTCTTCGCCGGCGCGTCCGGCGGCGAGGTCGGCGGCCTGTCCTGGGAGCAGATGAAGGGCTACCTGGTGGTGGCGTTCCTGACCGGGGCGCTGCTGTCGAGCTTCACCGACGCGCAGATCGCCGGCCCGGTGCTGCACGGCACTGTGGCGCTCGACCTGGTCCGGCCGGTCGACTACCAGCTCTCCCGTTTCGCGCTGTCGCTCGGATACGTCGTCGGTGAGGTGCTGACGGTGGGGGTGATGGCGGCGACGCTGGTGGTGGCGTTCGGCGGCGCCGCGCTGCCCGGCGCCGGCCAGGCCGCGTTGTTCCTGCTCAGCCTGCTGGCGGTGGTGCCGCTGAAGTTCGGCCTGGTCTACCTCGTCGGGTTGCTGTGCTTCTGGACCGGCAACTTCCACGGGTTGAGCATGTCGCGGGTGGCGATCACCAACATCCTCTCCGGGGCGCTGGTCCCGATCGCGTTGTTCCCGGGCTGGCTCCAGGTCGTGTGCCAGCTGTCGCCGTTCCCCGGCATCGTCTCCACTCCGGCGCTGATCTACCTGGGGCAGGTACGCGGCGCCGAGGCGGTGACGCTGATCGGCGTACAGCTGCTCTGGGTCGTGGTGTTGTGGGGCGCGGCCCGGCTGCTGTGGTCCGCGGGCGTTCGCCGGCTCACGGCGCACGGCGGGTGACCGGCCGATGATGCACGAGGCACGCATCTACCGGCGGCTGCTCGGCGCGCATCTGCGGGCGGTGCTGGAGTACCGGGCCGACGCCCTCCTGACGATCGGGGCGACAGTGCTCGGTCAACTGGCCGGGCTGATCTTCGTGGTCATGGTTTTCCGGCAGGTGACGGCGCTCGGCGGGTGGACCCGCTGGGAGGTGCTGTACGTCTGCGCCATGGTGATGCTCGCCGAGGGGGTCGGCTCCCTGCTGTTCGAGGGGACCTGGCACCTCGGCGGCCTGGTCAACCTCGGCCTGCTGGACTACCTGCTGGTCCGGCCGTATCCGGTGGTGCTCCAGGTCACCGGCAACGCGGTCGGGTTCAACGGTCTCGGCAACGTCGGGTTCGGCGCGGCGCTGCTCGGTACCGCGGCCGTCAACCTCGACCTGGCCTGGACGCCGCTGACAGTGCTCTGGGCGGTGGTGCTGCTCGCCAGCGGTGTGCTGGTCAAGCTGGCGGTCAACCTGGCCACGAACGCCGTCGTCTTCTGGCTGCTGAGCCCGTCCAGCTCGCTCGCGGCGAGCGTGCACACCCTCGGCGATCTGGCCCGCTATCCGCTGACCCTGTACGGCACCGGCCTGCGCTCGCTGCTGACGCTCGTACCCGTCGCGTTCGTCGGCTACTTCCCGACGGCCGCGCTGCTGGACAAGGGCACCTCGACCACGGCGGGCGCGCTCACCCCGGTCGTCGCGGCGGCGTGCGCGGCCGGGGCGTGGGCGGTCTTCCGGGCCGGGTTGCGCCGGTACGAGAGCGCGGGGAGCTGAGATGGCAGCCTCGCGGGCCACGGCCTCCGCCGGGACCGTCGGCCGGTACCTGGCGGCGGTGCGGGTCGACGCCGAGCAGCCGACCGTGTATCTCCCGCCCTACGGCAAGCGGTATCCGGGCGCGGCCCGCCGGCCGCTGCGGTGGCCCGGCCCGGGTTGCGTGCCGTTCGGCGACGGCTGCCTCGACCGCCTCAGCTCCATGCTGCTCGGCTACGCGCCACGCCGGGCGGAGATGATCACTCTGGCCGGGCTGTCCGCGTTGACCGGCGCCCCGCTGGACACGCCCACGCCGTCGCGGCTGCTGCCCGGCTGGCACACGCTGCGCCGGTCCGTGCCGTCCGGCGGGGCGTTCCACCCCAACGAGATCTACCTGGCCTGGGCCGGCTCACCCGATCTCCCGGCCGGCGTCTACCACTACGACCAGCCACATCACTGCCTGGAGCTGCTGCGCCCCGGCAGCCCGGCGGCCTGGCTCGACCGGCTTCTCGGCATCGCGGCGACGCCCCGGCACGCGCTGCTGCTGACCCACCGGCCGTGGAAGAACGCCAGCAAGTACGGAGCGTTCGGCTACCGGCTGAGCATCATCGACTCCGGTGCCCTGCTGGCCCAACTGCTCACGTCCCCGGTGGACGCGACGCCGCGCCTGGACCTCGATCCGGCGCTCGCCGGTGAGCTGCTCGGACTCGACGCCGAACTGGAGGCCACCTACGCGGCGATCGAGTTCCCCGCGGACGCGGACGTCCCCCGGGCACCGCTTGCATCCGGCGGGCCGCCCTCGGCGACCGGGCTGGACCACGACCGGCTCGGCCACGACGCCGCCCACCCGAGCGCGGTGGCGTTGCACCGGGCGACGTACGACCGGGACGCCGACGCCGAGCCGCCTTCGGTCGACCGGCTCCCGGCCGACCGCGTCCCGGCTGACGGTTCTCCGGCCCAGCGCCTCCCGGCGGACCGCCTCCCGGTGGGTCCGGCGGCGGACCGGCCCCTCGACCTGCCGCCGGCCCGGCCGCTCGATCTGGTCGCGGCCGCCGCCCGCCGCGCCTCCGCGGCGAACCTCGGTCCGGGGCTGACCGCCGGGCAGGTCGCCGACATCCTGGCCTGCGCCGCCGGCCGGGCCGGGTCGCCGGCCCTGGCGGCGCTGGCCCGGCAGCCGCTGTACCCGGCGATCTGGTGCCTCGCCCGGACTGTCGACGGCATCGCGGCGGACGCGTACCGCTACCAGCCGCACCGCCACCGGCTGGTGCCGACCGGACCGCCCGAAGCGGTCGACGACGCGGCGGCGTACCCACACCGGGTCGACCGCCGGATGGTCACTCGCGGCGCGACCCTCTACCTGGTGCACGCCGGGAGCCGGCCCGTCGACCAGCTCTCCGCGGCCTCGTTCCACCGGCTGCACCTGCTCGCCGGAGTGGCCCTTCAACTGGCCGGACTCGCCGCCACCGCGACCGGCGCGGCGAGCCGGGCGCTGGGTGGCCTCACGGCCGACGCGGTCGCCGCCCGGCTCGGGCTACCGGACGGGGCGTCCCCGCTGACGCAACTGCTGATCGGCCGGCCCGCGCCGCGTCCCGGGGTGCTGGCGGCCCATCTCACCGAAGGGAACCCTCATGGCTGAACAGGACGTTCCGGCGCTTGCCGGCGCCCCGGCGCCGGACACGGTGCTCGCGGCGGTCGCCGAGCACGGCGCGGTGCTGCTGCGCGGCGGGTGGCGGCACGACGCCTACGTCGCGCTCGGCGACGCGCTGATGACCGCGTCGCCGTACCAGGGCGGGTTCCACGACGAGCGGGACGTGATCGACGGCGACCCGACGACGACCACCGTCACCCGGGGCACGCAGGGCATGCCGCTGCACCGGGAGGCGTCGTACGCGCCGGGCGCCCCGGACCTGCTGATGTTCCGATGCGAGCGGCCCGCCGCCGACGGCGGGGCCACGACGTTGTGCGACGGTCTCGCGCTGCTGGACGCCCTGCCCGCCGCGGTCCGGGCCGCCTGCGAAGAGCTGGCGCTGCGCTGGGAGAGCGTGCTGCCGACGCCGGTGTGGCAGCGGATGTGCGGTACGACCGACCCGGCGACGGCGGAGCGGATGCTGCGGCAGTGGGAGCCGTACCTGCGGCCCTGGGAGTCGATCCACATCGACGTCGACGAGGAGGCGATGACAGTCGGCTTCGGCACCCGGTGCACACCACCGACCCTCTTCGGCGGGGTGCCGGCGTTCTGCAACTCGCTGTTCATCAGCCGTCCACAGCCCGGCGAATACCACGACCGGCGGCTGAGGGTGCGGTCCGCCACCGGTGCCCCGGTGCCCGACGAGCTCGTGGCCACGGCCGCGGACATCGCCGCGCGGCTGACGGTGGCGGTGCCGTGGCAGTCCGGTGACGTGCTGGTCGTGGACAACTCCCGGTACCTGCACGGCCGGCAGGCGTTCACCGATCCCGGGCGCACTGTCGCGGTGCGGATGGGACATCTGCGGAAGGAGGTGGCCGCGTGAGGGTCAAGCTCCGCGACGACCTGATGTACGTACCGGTCGACGACGGCGTGTACCTGGAGACAGGGCTCGCCAGTACCCACCTGGCGGGCGCCTCGGCGTACGGCCTCGTGCAGCGGCTCGCCCCGCACCTGGACGGCAACCACACGGTGCAGGCGCTCACCGCCGGTCTGCCCCCGGCGCAGCGGCAGCTCGTCACCGACCTGGTCCGGATGCTGGTGCAGCGTGGCATCGCCCGCGACCTCGACAGCGAGCCGCCACACTCGTTGCGGGACTGGGAACTCGCCTGCTACCGGGATTCGATCGCGTTCGCCGAGCACGTCACCGACGCGCCGTTGAGCCGCTTCGAGTCGTTCCGCAACGGACGGGTGCTGCTCGTCGGCGCCGGCGCCGGCATGCGCGCGCTCGTCCAGACGCTGTTCGAACTCGGGCTGCGCGCGGCCTCGCTGGTCGAGACCGCCGAGGCCGGCACCGAGCGCGACGGCTTCCGGCGGATCGTCGAGCTGCGTCGGGCCGAGGACCCGACGACCGAACTGACGCTGCTGGACGCGGCCGCCGCCCTCGACACCGACGAGGGGCTCGCCGGCCTGCTGGCGGGGTACGACGCGGTGCTGCACTGCGCCACCCGGCCGATGGCCGCGCGGGCGACGCGGCTGAACCGGGCGGCCCGCGCGATCGGGATGCCCGTCCTGCACGCGGTGCCCAGCGGCGAGGAGGCGTGGATCGGCCCGACCGGCGGCGGCGTCACCGGCGGCTGCTGGGAATGCGGCCTGCTCAGCCGGCAGGGTGCCCGGCTCCCCCTGGGCGACTCCGACGAGGCGTCCGAATGGTTGTCGGCGCCGGTCTGCGGCCTGATCGGCGCGGCGCTCGGCTTCGCGTACCTGCGCCACCGCATGGGAGCGGAGACCGCGGCCACGAACCGGATGACCCGCGTAGACCTCGAAACCGCTGTGACCAGCGAGCATCTGCTCGACGTCCACCCCCGCTGCCGCTCCTGCCGGCCAGCGCCCGCGTACGCCGATCTCGCCGCACACGTCGACGCCATGGCCGACCGAACGCCGGTGGACGTCGAGGAGTTCGTCAACCGGATGCCGTTCCTGGTCGACGCGCGGCTGGGTCCGCTGCTGGCCATCGACACCGGCACCCACTCGCAGATCTCGGTCAGCTGCGTCGAGGCGACAGTCGTGGACCTGGCCGGTGGCGCCCCACTGGTGCTCACCGCCGTCGGCGGCAGCCGTGAGCAGGCCCTGCTGCGCGCGGCCACGGCGGCGCTGGAGACGCTCGCCGCACGGGCCCGCGCCAGCGACACCGTCCCGCTGTGGTGGGACACCGGGCGCGACGCGGTCGTCGACGCGCAGCCGGACGTCGTGGTGATCGCGGGCGGCCACACCTGGGCCGAGGCGCGTGGCCGGGCGATCCTGAAGCTGCGTCGCGCGGCCGCGACCCCACCGGACACCACCACGGCCGACGGTGCCCCCGGCGGCTGGCTCGACCCGGCCCGGTGGCCCCAATCGACCCGCGTCATGGCGCAGGAGCTGGCCCTCGTCGGCCACGAGCCGCGGGCGTGGCGCGACGGATCGAGCACCCCGACCGTCTTCGTCGCCGCCGGCGACAGGTGGCTCGCCCACAGTTGCGCCACCGACACGGACATCGCCCTGGAGAACGCAATGCAGGCGGCGGTCGCCGTCCTGACCGGCCGCTGCCCGGACGGCGCGGAGATCGGGCCGGACGTCGGCAGCGGCGACTGGGACACGCTGCTGCCGCCGCTGCTGCGCGAGCTGGCACGGGACGGGCAGTCGCTGCTGGTGCGGCCCGCCGACTCGCTGCCCGGGGCGCAGCGGGTGATGCCGTTCATGATCGCGGCGACGTTGTCGGCACGAGCGGGGAGCAGCGCATGACCGAGGTCACCACCATGCCGGCCGCACCGGCTCCGTCCGACGTGGTGCCGCGCCACGGCCTGCGGATCCTCGGCGCCGGCGCCCTGCGCCGGGCGGTGGAACAGGCCCTGCGCACCGCCCCGGTCACCGACGTCGACGTCTTCGTCGTCGACGAGCCGGCCGGGGACGTCGAGGTTGCCGGCGGCGTCGAGGCTGCCGCCCGGGCGGCGGCGGACGCCGGCCGGGCCTTCCTGCCGGTGTACACCACGCCGCGCGGCGTACGGATCGGCCCCTTCGTCACGCCCGGACGGCCGGGCTGTCACCGCTGCGTCCAGGTGCGTGAACGCCGGGCGCGGACCACCGGGACACCGCACCGGTCCGCGCTGTGGCAGGGAATCTACGACGGCGGCGTGCGGCCCGCCCGACCCGTCCTCGGCCCACCGGTGCGCGCCACGGTCGCCGCGCTCGTGGCCGACGAGCTGCGCCGGGTCGCCCGGGGCGACGACGGCCGGTGCGCGGAAGCGGTGCTGGAGGTCGCCACGGCGTCGCTGGCGGTCAGACGGCACCGGTTCGTTCCCGAGCCCGGCTGCCCGGTGTGCGGCCCGTTGCCTGACGACAGCCCCGCCGCCGGCACCTTCGCGCTGACGTCACGGCCGAAACGGGCGCCCGACGACTACCGTGCCCGCAGCCTTCCCGACGAGCACCTCGCCCTGCTGGCGGCGCTGCACGACGAGGAGACGGGGCTGCTGTCGTCGATCACCGTCCACCACAACCACCCGATGGTCCTCGCCGGGGCCATCGGCGGCCCGTTGTGCTGCGGCGAACTGGCCGGCTACGGCCGGACCTTCACCTACCCGGCGAGCGTCGCCGTCGCCGTCGCCGAGGCGTTGGAACGGCTCGGCGGCAACGTTCCACGCGCCCGCCGTACCGTCACCCGCGCCTCGTTCCGCGAGCTCGGACCGCAGCGGGCCATCGAGCCGACGGAGTTCGGGCTGCCGCCCGCGCCGCCGGACGACTACACGGTGGCGTACGACCCGGACCGGCCTGTCGAATGGGTGTACGCCTACTCGTTCCGGCGCGACGGCCCGGTGCTGGTGCCGGAGACCTTCGCCTACTACGGCTCGCACGGCACGGGCTTCGGCTCGGAGTGCTCGAACGGCTGCGCGCTGGGCGCCAACCTCGAGGAAGCGATCCTGCACGGCATCTTCGAGGTCGCCGAACGGGACGCCTTCCTGTCCACCTGGTACGCCCGGCTACCCGTGCCGCGCGTCGACCCGATGACCTCCGCCGATCCGATGACCCGCGTGCTCGTCAACTGGCTGGAGCGGACCACCGGCAGCCGCCTGGACGTCTTCGACATCACGATGCCGGAGGGCGTCCCGGCGGTCTGGCTGATGCTCGTCGACGACGAGGTGCGGCCGGGACGTCCACGGGCGTTCTGTGGAGCGGGGGCGCACCTGGACCCGGAGCGCGCCCTCTGGTCCGCGCTGGTGGAGCTCGCCAGCGTCGCCGAGGCCACCCGGGAGATGGTCGCCGAGGACACCACGGCCGCCGGCCTGGTCGCCGATCCCGACCTGATCCGGACGATGGAGGACCACCTGCTGGCGGCGGCCAGCCCGGACAGCTGGCCACGGTTCGCGTTCCTGTACGAGCGCGACGAGATCCTGTCCATGGCGGACGCGTTCCCACCGGCGGCACGCTACCGCCCGGCCACCGACCTGCTCGACGATCTCCGGCACGTGGTCGGACGCTACCTCGACGAGGGCTTGGACGTGGTGGTCGTCGACCAGACCGCCCGCGAGCAGGAGGCCGTCGACCTGACCAGCGTCAAGGTGCTGATCCCGGGCCTGCTGCCGATGGCGTTCGGCCACCGCAACCGGCGCGTCGACCTGCCCCGGCTACGCGACCTGCCCGTCCGGCTCGGATACCGGGCCGACCCGCTCACCCCGGAGGAGATCAACCCGCATCCACACCCGTTCCCGTGACCGTCTTATGTGCACGGACTTCGCCGGACAGTGACGAGGATCGCTCACCGCGCGCGAGTCGATCCCGGCGCAGTAGGTTGGCGGGGTGACTGGACGGTTCCGGTTCCCGATCGACGTCATCGCCCTCCCGGTGGCCCGCGATCGGTACCCGGCCGAGGCGGTCGTCGGCGATCTGGTGCCGACGCCCGGCCGGCCGTCCGGTCGCTCCTGACCGCTCGTCGCCGCCACCGATGCCGGCGTGCCTCACCATGCATGGACGGAGATCGACGTGACCACTCTGCGGGTCGGCGCCCAGCCCGCCACCGCGACGGACCGGCTCCACCGGCCCACTCTCACCTCCCGGCCGACTCCGCCGCCGCAGGCGGGTGCCGCGCCCCGGACCCGGCGCATCCTGATGCTGTCGTGGGAGTACCCGCCGGTGCTCGTCGGCGGCCTCGGCCGCCACGTCCACGCGCTGTCCGTCGCGCTGGCCGCCGCCGGGCACGAGGTCACAGTCGTCACCCGCCACGCCGAAGGCGCGCCGTTGGAGGAGTACGCCGACGGGGTGCGGATCGTCCGCGCCGCCGAGGACCCGGTCACGTTCCCACTGGCCACCGGCTCGCTGCTGGCCTGGACCATGGCGTTCAACCACACGCTGACCCGGGCCGCGCTGCGCGCCGCCTCCTCCGGCGCCTACGACGTCATCCACGCCCACGACTGGCTCGTCGCGCACACCGCGATGACGCTGCGCGAGCACCTCGACGTGCCGCTGGTGACCACCATCCACGCCACCGAGGCCGGCCGGCACCAGGGCTGGCTACCCGAGGAGATGAACCGCACCATCCACGGCGTCGAGCACTGGCTGGCCGGCGAGTCCGGCCGGGTGATCGTCTGCTCCGGCTACATGCGCGACGAGGTGGGCGCGCTGTTCGGCGTCGACGCCGCCCGGGTCGACGTGGTGCCCAACGGCGTCGAGCCGCACCGCTGGCGGGTGCCCGCGTCGGCGGTCGCCGCCGCCCGCGCCCGGTTCGCCGCCGACGGCCCGCTGGTCACGTTCGCCGGCCGCCTGGTGTACGAGAAGGGCGTGCAGCACCTGCTGGCCGGGCTGCCCCGGCTGCGCGACCGGCACCCCGGGCTGCGCGCGGTGATCGTCGGCGACGGGCCGTACCGGGCCGAACTGGAGGCCGAGGTGCACCGCCTCGGGCTGGGCGCCACGGTCAGCATGCCCGGCTTCCTCGGCGGCACCGACCTGCCCGCCGTGATGGCCGCCTCGGACTGCTTCGCGGTGCCGAGCATCTACGAGCCGTTCGGCATGGTGGCGCTGGAAGGCGCCGCCGCGGGCGCGCCGCTGGCCGTCTCCCGCACCGGCGGGCTGGCCGAGATCGTCGAGCCGGGCGTCACCGGGATGACGTTCGCCCCGCACGACCCGGACGGGCTCGCCGAGGCGGTGCACGCGCTGCTGTCCGACCGGGACCGGGCCCGCGCGCTCGCCCGGCGGGCCCGCGCCATGGTGCACGAGCGGTACGGCTGGGCCGCCATCGCGTCCCGCACCGCCGCCGCGTACGCCGCCGCCATCACCGGCGACCCCGCGTTCACGGCTGCCCGGGCCCAGCACCGCATGGCCCACGGCCACACCGTGCCGGCCCTCCCTCACGGCAACCTCCTCACCGCCGCCGGCCTGCGGTAAGGAAGGGCCCCCTATTAACGCCTCCGGTAGAGAAAGGGCCCCTTGTTAACGCCCTCGCCCCGGTGCGCACGAACGAAGGCCGCCGACCCGAGCAGGGTCGGCGGCCTTCGTCGTCCGCGTGTTAAAAGGGGGCCCCTCCTCTACCGGAGGCGTTAAGAAGGGGCCCTTCCTTGCACGTCAGCGCTTGTCGGCGGGGACGTAGTCCCGCTCGACGGCACCGGTGTAGATCTGCCGCGGGCGACCGATCTTGGTCTCCGGGTCGTTGATCATCTCGCGCCACTGCGCGATCCAGCCGGGCAGGCGGCCCAGCGCGAACAGCACCGTGAACATCTTGGTCGGGAAGCCCATGGCCTTGTAGATCAGGCCGGTGTAGAAGTCCACGTTCGGGTAGAGCCGGCGGGACACGAAGAAGTCGTCGGCGAGCGCGATCTCCTCCAGCTGCACCGCGAGGTCCAGCAGCGGGTCCGGCTTGGACATCCGGCCGAGCACGTCCTGGGCGGCCTTCTTCACGATGGCGGCGCGCGGGTCGTAGTTCTTGTAGACCCGGTGCCCGAAGCCCATCAGCTTCACGCCGTCCTGCTTGTCCTTCACCTTCTGCACGAAGGAGCGGACGTCGCCGCCGTCGGCCTGGATCTTCTGGAGCATCTCCAGCACGGCCTGGTTGGCGCCGCCGTGCAGCGGGCCGAACAGCGCGTTCACGCCGGCCGAGACCGAGGCGAACAGGTTGGCGTTGCTGGAGCCGACCAGCCGCACGGTCGAGGTGGAGCAGTTCTGCTCGTGGTCGGCGTGCAGGACGAACAGCATGTCCAGCACCCGGGCCACCACCGGGTCGACCTCGTACGGCTCGGCCGGCACGCCGAAGGTCATCCGCAGGAAGTTCTCGACGTAGCCGAGCGAGTTGTCCGGGTACAGCAGCGGCTGACCGATCGACTTCTTGTACGCGTACGAGGCGATGGTCGGGACCTTCGCCATCAGCCGCACGGTGGACATCTCCACGTGCTCGGAGTCGAACGGGTCCAGGCTGTCCTGGTAGAAGGTGGAGATGGCGCTGACGGCCGAGGAGAGCACGGCCATCGGGTGCGCGTCACGGGGGAAGCCGTCGAAGAACCGGCGCATCTCCTCGTGCAGCAGCGAGTGCCGCCGGATCCGCTCGCTGAACTCGGTGAGCTGCGTCTGGGTCGGCAGCTCGCCGTAGATCAGCAGGTAGGAGACCTCCAGGAAGGAGGACTTCTCGGCCAACTGGTCGATCGGGTAACCCCGGTACCGCAGGATGCCGGCATCACCGTCGATGTAGGTGATGGCGGACGAGCAGGACGCGGTGTTCACGAAACCGGGGTCGTACGTGGTCATCCCGGTTTCCTTGAGCAGCTTGCTCACCCCGATCCCGGCGGGGCCCTCAACCGCGGACTGCACCGGCATCGACAGCTGCCCACCGGGGTGGTCGAGCTTGACTTCCGTCATCTGTTCCTCGCTTCGCCGGCAAGATCTTCGTTGAATTGCCTTCGCTTCTACCGTAATCACGGCGCGGAGAACACCGCTCGTCATGGTTTCGGGGTGAGGTGTGCGTCACCTGTTTCCCGGCCAGGCGGTCCGGAAACCGGTTGGGAGCGCGACCATGGGCGCCCGCGGAGGGCCCGTCACGACAGCGTGAGCCGCCGCAGCGACCCGTCGTCGCCGACCCGGTAGAGGTCGAGCCGGTTGGCGCCGGCGGCGAAGAGCCGGTCGTCGGGGAGGAACGCCGCGAACCGCCGGCCACCGGCGTCGGGGGGCACCACGGGCACCACGGCGCCGACCGTGCCGTTCACCGCGACGGCGAGCCGGGCGCCGTCGGGCACGTCGTCCGGGACCGTCCCCCAGACCAGCGCGGGCAGGCCGCCGCGCGCCGGGTCGACGGCGTCGAACGCGCCCCGGTCGGCCACCGTGGCGGACCCGCCCACCGGCACGTCGGGGACCCGGGTGCCGACGAGCGGGTCGACGGGTACGGGCGGGAGCGGGGCGGGCACCCCGCCGGTGATCGTCACCGGCTGGCCGGGGCGGTCGTAGAAGCGCTTGTCGCTCCCCTCGCGCGGGGCCGCTGCGGCCGACCGGCCGTCCATCCGCCAGGGCACCCGCATGTGGGTCTCGTCGGCGATCGTGGGCAGCAGGTCCACGTGCTCCCAGTTGCGGTCGTCCACCCGGCCGGCGCGCTGGCCGGGTTTCTTGACGAACATCGGCACCCAGGCCACCTCGTTCGCGGCGTGGTCGATGGCGTCCATCCCCCGCCCCTGCCAGTCCCGCCGGAAGCTCACCCCGTGGTCGGCGGTGACCACCACCAGCGCCTGGTCGTAGAGGCCGGTGGCGCGCAGCGTGCGCAGCGTCTCGCCGATCAGCCGGTCGGTGTAGCCGAGCTGGGCCAGGTGCCGGGCGCGGGCCAGGTCGACCCAGCCGGCGCCGTCGTTCGGCAGATCCTCGGGCGCGGCGTAGTGCGCCCCGGACGGCAGGTACGCCCACGGCGAGTGCGGCATCAGCAGGTGCAGGAAGTGCAGCGTGGGCCGGGGGTCGGGGCGCAGCCCGGCCAGGAACGAGGTGAACCGGGCCGGCTGGTTGTCGTCGAGGGTGTCCCAGCGGAACTTGGGGTCGTCCGGCACCGGCTCGGCGGCGTCCAGCCCGGCCTCGGCGGCGGTCCGCTCCCGGTAGGAGTCCTCCGGGTCGACGCGGCTGTCCACCGGCGCGGCGATCCGGCCCAGCAGCTTTCCGCTCTCCCGGACCAGCACCCCGAGCCCTTGTTCCGGCGTGGTGGCCTGCTCGCAGCGGCTCGGCGGGCAGAGCCGGGTGATGCTCTCCTCGGCCTTGATCCGGTACAGGCCGCCGAGCGCGGTGAACAGGTTGTCCGGGTACTGCGAGTAGTGCGGCGCCACGCCCCGCTCGGGGTAGCGCCCGGTGAGCATCGCGGGCAGCGCGTAGGGCGTCCAGCCGCTGACGCCGGTGGCGTTGCGGTACCAGGTCGACCCGGCCGCGAGCGCGGCGAAGTTCGGGTAGCGGGCGGCGTCGATCCGGCCGTCCGGCCCGAGCAGCGACACCAGCGGCAGCTCGTCCAGCACGATCATGACCACCGGCGGGTGCGTGCCCGGACCGGCCACCCCGGCCGCGCCGCCCTCGCCGCGCGGCAGCACCACCGCCGAGGCCGGCGAGGCGAACAGGAACAACCCGACGAACACCAGCGGCCCGGCGGCGGCCACCCGCAGCACCCGCCGGGGCGTCCGCCACCGCCGGTGCGCGGCCGCCCCGGCGGCTCCGGCCACACCGGCGACCACAAGCAGGGGTACGCCCCGAAGCGGCGTGACGTGCCGGCCGACCTGGACCGCCAGCGCGGCGAGCAGCAGGCCGACGAGCACGGTGTGCACGGCGGCGCGGACGAGGCGTCCGGCGGGCACCGCGAGCGCGCCGAGCAGCGCAAACGCGCCCAGTAGCGCGAACAGCGCGGTCGGCGCGAGCGCGATCAGGGCGACCAGGAGCAGCACGTCGCCGCGGGAGGCGCGGTGGAACAGGAAGAAGTCGGGGCTGTGACCGAGCACGTCGAGCAGCGGCTGGGTGACCACCAGCCCGACCAGTGCCGTCACCTCCGCCAGCCGCGCCGCCTCGGACCGCCACCAGGGCCGGCGTTCCCGCCGGTCCGGGACGGCCGCGTGGTCCCGGGGTGGCGCGAGGGTGCGCTCAGCCACCCACCACCACCTGGTAGAGCGTGCGGGTGCCGGACGGCAGCTCGGTGCGGGCGACCACCCGGCCCTGGCGGGCCAGCAGCGCCTCGAAGGCGTCGCGCCGGTAGTCCGGGAACAGGCCGTCGGGCTTGTTGACGAGCAGGCGGCGGGCCATCGGGTCGTCCGGGTGGACGAACTCGACCACCAGGCTGCCGCCGGTGGCGGTGAGCGCGGCGAGCTGGTCCAGCACCTCGGGCAGCGGCACGTTGCGTCCGATCGCCAGGTGGTGCACGACGGCCAGGGCGAGCACCACGTCGGCGTGGGCCCGGTCGGCGAACGCGGCCCGCTCGACGCCGCGCCAGCCGCCGCCGGGCGACGGGTCGGCCAGGTCCATCACCAACGGCAGGATCCGCGTCTCGCCCTCGTCCCGCAGGGCGCGGTAGAGCGTGTCGACCACCGCCGGGTCCTGCTCGACCGCGACGACGTGCGCGGCGTGGCGGGCGGCGATCCGGGCGTACCGGCCGTCGTTGGCGCCCAGGTCCAGCGCCGAGCCTCCGCCGGTGGCGGCCACCGCGCGGTCGACGAACTCCTCCTTGGCCTGCCGGTCCGGCACCGAGTACGCGCAGGTGCGCTGGTAGTCCGACCAGTGGCTGCCGCCCGGCCGGTGGTCGAGGCGGCGGACCAGTTTCGTCAGTCCGCGTACCGTGGCCAGCGCCAGTGCGCGGGAGAAGCCGGCGGCGCGCAACTGGGCGCGGACGTCGGTGGTGCTCGCGGCGGAGTTGCGGGCCTGCATCGCGCCGTGCAGGTGCACGTGGGTGGGCACACCGGCCCGCCAGCGCCGGGCGCCGCCGAACAGCCGGCGCATCTGGTCCGGCTCGACGCCGTCGACGCGGGCCCGCAGGAACGGCTGGAAGTCCAGCCCGAGGTGGGCCTGGATCAGCAGCGGGTAGAGCAGCGTCTGGCAGAACTGCCGGTACCCGGCCCAGGGCTCGCCGTCGCGCAGCGCCTCGAACGAGCCGACGTCGATGAAGACGGGTCGCGCGCCGCGCCACTGCACGTTGTACGCCGAGCCGTCCTTGGTGGTGAAGCCGGCCTCCAGGGCGGCTCGCAGCACGTCGAGGTGCAGCAGCGCCGCGTCGCGCAGCATCGCGGACGACCACTCGTAGGGGTGCGAGACGAACGGGATCCGCTCGTGCCGCAGCACCGCCGCCCATGGCGTGTCGACAGGGACCGGGGTCAACTCCTCGGTGGCGACGATCTGTCCCTGCTCGGCCGCGCGGCGGAAGAAGTCGGTGACGGACAGTGCCCGCCAGTCACGGGCGGAGCGCTCGTCGAGCCCGCGCAGCACCTCTTCGCCCCGGTGGAACACCCGGTTGCCGGGGTCGCGGAAGGAGCCGGGCTCGACGCGGACACCGGTGTCGGGGACCGTCACGCCGCGGGGCCCTGGTCGCTGGGCTGGCGGCGGAACCGGGACACCAGGCGCCGCCAGTAGAGCTTGGCGGCCACGGCCACTCCGGCCACGCCGCCGACCACCGCCTGCACGATGAGACTGCCCGATCCCGCGTCCAGGTAGGCCAGGTGGTTCACGGCTGCTTTCCTTCCGTCGCCGGTCGTCGGTGCGCGCCCGGTATGCGAGCTTTGATGCTCAGAGCCGGACTTGTTCCCCACCGTAACGCCTCGGGCGCCGCACGCGCGGCCACACCGGCCACTCGTCCCCCGTCCGATCCGTTCAAGACGGGCGGTCCGCCTCGCGCCTACCGTGGCGGCATGACACCGCAGTTCGATCTGGTCGGGGCCGTGGTCACCGACATGGCACGCACGCTCGACTTCTACCGGCGGCTGGGGCTGCCGATCCCGGCCGGCGCCGAGACGGAAGGGCACGTGGAGGTCACCCTGCCGAACGGCGTACGGCTGGCCTGGGACACGGTCGAGGTGATCCGCAGCTTCTACCCCGACTTCGACCCGTCCGGCGGCAACAACCGGATGAGCCTGGCCTTCCGGTGCGCCGACCCGGCCGAGGTGGACCGCTGGTACGCCGAGCTGACCGCCGCCGGCCACCACGGTGAGCTACCCCCGTGGGACGCGTTCTGGGGCCAGCGGTACGCGGTCCTGCACGACCCGGACGGCAACGGCGTGGACCTGTTCGCCCCGCTGCCGGCGGGCGACTGACCGGCCGCCGGTCAGGCGGTGGCCGGGGTGAGCAGCCGCGTCGGGGGCACCCCGGCCAGCTCCCGCACCTCGCGGGTGAGGTGGGCCTGATCGGCGTACCCGCTGCGCACCGCCACCTCGGCGAGCGGCGCGCCGCTACGGGCCAGGTCCAGCGCGCGGCGCATCCGCAGGATGCAGGCCAGCGTCTTCGGGCCGTACCCGAACAGGGTCCGGCTGCGCCGGTGCAGAGCACGCGCGCCGAGGCCGACCTCGGCGGCGGTCGCGGCGACAGTGGCCCCGGCGGACAGGCGTCCGGCGATCCGCGCGCCGAGCGGGTCGGGGCCGCCGGCCTCGCGCAGCCGATCCCGGGCCACCCGCGTCAGCACGGCAGCGGCGGCGTCAGTCCCGTCGCTGCCGGTCGGCGCGGACAGCGCGGTCTCGACCCGCTCGGCCACCTCGGCGGCGGCGCGGCCCCACAGGTCGGCGAGCGGTACGCGGCGGTCCCGCAGCTCCTCGGCGGGCACGCCGAACACGGCCGGGCCGGTCCCCGGCGGCAGGCGCAGTCCGATCCACCGGTCCCCCGGCGCGGACCGCGACAGGTGCGCGGTGCGGTCCGGACCGGCCACCAGCGGCCCGCTCCGGCTGGACCAGAGCAGGTCGACGCACCCGTCCGGCAGCACCCGCGTCTCGCTCCCGCCGGACACGCTGCTCCACAGGACCGCGCCCGGAACCCCCGGCGTCCTCCACTCCCGGTACACGCCCTCAACCCTGCCACCCTCCCCGTCGATCATGAAGTTGACGCCACTGGCGTCCGGCGTGTCGCGCCGCCAACCTCATGATCGACGGGGTGGGGGGCTCACTGGCGGTGGTGCATCGCCAGGCGGAGCAGGAGGAAGCGCAGGGCCGTCGCGGCCAGGTTCGCCGCCACCAGCACCACCAGCTCCAGGCTGCGGTTCGGGGCGGTGGTGGCGTGCAGCGCGGCGAGCGAGCCGCTGGTCAGGGCCAGGCCGAGCGCGAACGCGAGCAGCCCCTGCAGATGGTGCCGTCCGGCGTGCCGGCGTCCGCTGACACCGAACGTGAGCCGCCGGTTGGCCGCCGTGTTCGCCACCGCTGTGAGCAGCAGTGCCAGCAGGTTCGCCGGCTGCGCCCCGAGCGGTCCGCGGGCCAGCAGGAACAACAGCAGGTACGCGAGCGTGCTCGCCACGCCCACCGCGGCGAACCGGGCGAGCTGACGCGGCAGGCCGGCCGGAACCCGCGCCGGCGGGGCCGGCAACGGGCCGCGGCCGAGCTGGGCGCGCAACTGTGCCAGCGGCAGCGCCCCGGTGACGAGCGCACGGCCCAGCCGCCCGATGCCCCGCAGGTCGGCCAGCGCGGTGGCGACGATGTCGACGCGGCTGTCCGGGTCGTCCACCCAGTCCACCGGCACCTCGTGGATGCGCAGCCCGGCCCGCTGCGCCAGGACCAGCAGCTCGGTATCGAAGAACCAGCCGGTGTCGCGTACCAGCGGCAGCAGCCCGGCCGCCACGTCGGCGCGGATCGCCTTGAAGCCGCACTGCGCGTCGGAGAAACGCGCCGCGAGCGTGCCGCGCAGCAGCAGGTTGTAGCCCCGCGAGATCACCTCCCGCTTGGCGCCCCGGACCACCCGGCTGGTCCGCGCCAGCCGGGTGCCGATGGCCACGTCCGAGTGCCCGGAGATGAGCGGCGCCACGAGCGGCAGCAACGCCGCCAGGTCGGTGGAGAGGTCCACGTCCATGTACGCGAGCACCGGCGCGGGCGAGGCCGACCACGCGGCGCGAAGCGCCCGCCCGCGTCCCTTCTCGTCCAGGCGCAGCACCCCCACCTCGGACAGTTCGTCGGCGAGCGCCCGCGCCACCGCCGGCGTGCCGTCCACGCTGGCGTTGTCGGCCACCGTGATCCGGAACGGGTACGGGAAGTGCGCGGTCAGGTGCGCGTGCAGCCGCCGGACGCACGGGCCCAGGTCGGCCTCCTCGTTGTAGACCGGAACCACCACGTCGAGCACCGCGCTGCCGGTGGCGGGCCGGGCCCGCACAGCGGCCCGGGGCGCGTACGTGCCTGTCACGGCTCAGCCCCGCTTTCCGCTGCTCAGGTCGTACACGGTCACGCCGTCGACGGTGGTCGCGGTGAAGGTTCCGGCGACCCAGGCGGCGATCTCGGCCGAGGCGTTGCTGCCGCCGTTGGCCCGGAACCCGCCGCCGCCGAGGAAGTAGTGGATCCGCCCGTCGGCGACGTACCGCTGGAACTCGGTGAGCGTCGGCGACGGGTCGCTGCCGTTGAAGCCGCCGATCGGCATGACCGGCCGGCCGGTGGCCAGCTGGTAGCCGGAGGCGTTGTTCGAGCCGATCGTGGCGGCGACCCAGGTGTAGTCGTCGGCGTCGGCCGTGAGCAGCGCGGTCATCTCGGCGCTCGGCTCGCGGGCGTCGAGCAGACCGCCCATGCCCCCGCCGCGCTGCCCGCGACCGTCCGGTCCCCTACCCTCCTGGCCGGTGACGCCGGGTGCGCCCGGAGCCTGGCCGCCACCAGGGAAGCCGGAGAATCCGCCGTCCTGACCGCCGCCGTCCTGACCGCCGTTCTGGCCGCCGCTGTTCTGGCCGCCCGGGAAGCCCGGGAACCCGCCGCCGCCCGGGAAACCCGGGAACTGGCCGTTCCCGCGACCCGGGCCGCCGGGGAACTGCCCGTTCCCACCGCCGGGCATCCGACCACCCGGCCCGAAGCCGCCCGCCCCGGACGGTCCGGCGCTCGGGATCGAGCCGGTGTGCGGGGTGGAGGCGGTCTGCATCGCGTACGCCGCCGGACCGGCCAGCGCCACGGCGAGACCGGCCACCGACAGCACCGGCACCGCCCACCGCACGACCCGCCGCCCCACCCAGCTCTCCGTTCCCGCCGACCCCGCTCCAGCGGAGTTGACCAAGGAGTTCGCGTCTTCGGGAGCGCCCTCTCCGGACACAAACTCCTTGATCACCGCGGGATCCGGGGAGGGTGGGGAGGGCAGGAGCGGCAGCGCGGCCAGGAGGGCGGCTGCGGTCAGGCCCAGGGCCAGCACCGCGGTGCGCAGCCACGGGTGCCAGTCGGGCGTGCGGCCGAGCAGCTGCCAGGACCACCAGGCGGTGACCGCCAGCGTGCCGGCCAGGACCAGCGTGGCGACGAGCGCACGCCCCCGGCCCGCCACGACCGGAGCGCCCGCCGCCACCACCGAACCCGCGCGAGCCGGCCCCACCGAGCCCGCCGGAGCCGAGCCCACCGGAGGCGAGCCCACCGAAGCCGAGCCAGCCGGAGCCGAAACAGAGCGGGCCCGCCAGAGCACTGTGACGCCGATGCCGACCAGCGCGCCGACCGCCGGGGCCAGAGCGACCGTGTAGTACGCGTGGAAGATGCCGGACATGAAGCTGAAGATCAGGCCGGTGACCAGCAGCCAGCCGCCCCAGAGCAGCAGACCGGCCCGGGTCCGGTCGGTACGCGGCGCCCGCCCGGCCAGCCACAGCCCGGCGACCAGCAGGATCAGCGCGGCCGGCAGCAGCCAGGAGATCTGCCCACCCACCTCGGTGTCGAACATCCGCAGCAGACCGGCCTGTCCGGAGAACGGTCCGCCGCCGGGGCGTCCGCCGCTACCGCCGACGCTGCCCACCTCGTCGCCGGTGATCCGGCCCAGGCCGTTGTAGCCGAGCGTCAGCTCCAGGATGCTGTTGTTCTGCGAGCCGCCGACGTAGGGGCGGGCGCCGACGGGCACCAGCTCCACGATCGCCACCCACCAGCCGGCCGAGATGACGACGGCGAGCCCGGCCAGCAGGAGCTGGCGGATGCGCCGTGCCAGGCCGCTCGGCGCGGCCAGCAGGTAGACCCCGGCGAAGACCGGGATCACCAGGAACGCCTGGAGCATCTTGGTGAGGAAGCCGAAGCCGACGAGCACGCCGGTCAGCGCGATCCACCGGGTGCTCGCCGTCTCGACCGCGCGCACAGTCGCGTAGGCGGCGGCGACCAGCAGAAGCACCAGCAGCGCGTCCGGGTTGTTGAACCGGAACATCAGCGTCGCCACCGGGGTGAGCGCGAGCACCGCGCCGGCGAGCAGGCCGGCGGCCGGGCCGTACCAGCGGCGCACCGTCGCGTACAGCACGCCGACCGAGGCGACGCCGAGCAGCGCCTGCGGCACCAGGATCGACCAGCTGCTCAAGCCGAAGATCCGGACCGACAGCGCCATCAGCCAGAGCGAGGCGGGCGTCTTGTCCACTGTGATCGAGTTGGCCGCGTCGGACGAGCCGTAGAGGAACGCGGTCCAGTTCTGCGAGCCGGCCTGCACCGCTGCCGAGTAGAACGCGTTGGCCCAGCCGGAGGCGCCCAGTCCCCACAGGTAGAACAGCCCGGTGGCGGCCAGCAGGCCGAGCAGGGCAGGGCGGGCCCAGCGCGGATCGGAACCGGTGCGGGTCTTCAGGGGCACGGGCACGGTTCCGGGTGGTCCGGCCGCGGGCGCGGTCAGCAGGCTCTCGGTTCTGTCCATGCCGGCAAGCCTCGGAGCGCCCGCTGACCCGCTCCCGTGAACGGCCTATGCGTCGGCTGTGGATCCGGGCAGCCAGACCGTGAACGCGGTGTGGCCGGGCCGGCTGACCACGTCGACCCGGCCGTGATGGGCCTCCACCACGGCGGCGACGATGGCGAGGCCGAGGCCGGTGCTGCCCTGCGCGCGGGAGCGGGAGCTGTCGCCGCGCGCGAAGCGCTCGAAGACCTCCGGCTGCAACTGCTCCGGGATGCCCGGCCCGTCGTCGGTGACGCGCAGCTCGACGCCACCGGGCGCGGGTGCGAGCCGTACGGTCACAGTGGTGCCGGCCGGGGTGTGCACCCGCGCGTTGGCGAGCAGGTTCGCCAGCACCTGGTGCAGCCGGTGGGCGTCGCCGGTGACGGTGAGCGGTTCGTCGGGCAGGTCGAGTTGCCAGCGGTGGTCCGGGCCGGCGACGTGCGCGTCGCTGACCGCGTTCACCGCCATGGCGGTCAGGTCTACCGGCTCGGCGGCGAGCGGGCGGCCGGAGTCCAGCCGGGCCAGCAGCAGCAGGTCGTCGACGAGGCTGGTCATCCGGGTGCTCTCCGACTCGACGCGGCGCAGCGCGTGCGCCACGTCGGGCGGGACCTCCTGGCGGCCCCGGCGGGCCACCTCGGCGTACCCGCGGATGGCGGCCAGGGGGGTGCGCAGCTCGTGGCTGGCGTCGGCGACGAACTGGCGTACCCGGGTCTCGCTGGCCTGCCGGGCGGCGAGCGCGGCGGCGACGTGGCCGAGCATCCGGTTGAGCGCGCCGCCGACCTGCCCGACCTCGGTGCGGGGGTCGGTGTCGGCGGCCGGCACCCGCACCGACAGGGCCACCTCGCCACGGTCCAGCGGCAGTTCGGTGACCCGGGCGGCGGTGGCGGCGACGCGGTTGAGCGGGCGCAGCGTGGCCCGGACGACGAGCGTGCCGAGGGCGCCGGCGATGACCAGCCCGGCGCCGATCACCCCGGCCTGGGCCACGACCATCCACATGACGGTGTCGTCCACCTGGGCCATCGGGATCGCGAGGACCAGGACGTCGCCGTCGCCGCGCGGCGACCGCATCGCGACCGCCCGGTACTCGCCGCGGGCACCGACGACGACGGTGCGCGGGCGTTCACCGGCGGGTACGCGGGCCAGCGCGGTCAGGTCCGCGGCGGGCACCTCCTCGCTGTCACCGTTGCCGGACCGGACCCGGCCGACGGGTTCGGCGGTGGCGGGCACCCGGACCGCGATCGAGCCCGGCGGGAAACCGCCCGGGGGCGCGGGCGCCACCTCGTCGGAGTCCGGCGGGGCGGGCTGCTGTTCCGGGCGCGGCGGATCCATGCCCCGCCGGGCCCAGCGTTCGAGGTCGTCCGGGCGGCGGTCGCCGAAACTGAGCTGGTTGTCGATCTGGTCGATCAGGAAGTGCCGCAGCGCGACGGTGGTCAGGCCGCCGATGCCGACGCTGACCAGCGCCAGCAGCGCCACCACGGAGAGCACCAGCCGGCGGCGCAGCGACCAGCCGGCCAGGCGGCGGCGCAGCCGGCCGCGACCGTCACTCGGCGGGCTTGAGGACATAACCCGCCCCACGCAACGTGTGGATCATGGGCGCCCGGCCCGCGTCGATCTTCTTGCGCAGGTACGAGATGTACAGCTCGACCACGTTGGCCTGGCCGCCGAAGTCGTAGTTCCAGACCCGGTCGAGGATCTGCGCCTTGCTGAGCACGCGGCGCGGGTTGCGCATGAGATAGCGCAGCAGCTCGAACTCGGTGGCGGTGAGCGTGATCAGGTCGTCGCCGCGGCGTACCTCGTGGCTGTCCTCGTCGAGGGTGAGGTCGCCGACGGTGAGCACCGCCTCCTGGCGGGCGGCGACCGCGAAGCCGGAGCGGCGCAGCAGCGCGCGCAGCCGGGCGATCACCTCCTCCAGGCTGAACGGTTTGGTGACGTAGTCGTCGCCGCCGACGGTGAGCCCGGCGACGCGCTCCTCCACGGCGTCCTTGGCGGTCAGGAACAGCACCGGCACGCTCGGCGACTCCTCCCGCAGGCGGCGCAGCACCTGGAAGCCGTCCAGGTCGGGCAGCATCACGTCGAGCACCACGGCGTCCGGGCGGAACTGGCGGGCCGTGCTGATCGCCGCCATCCCGTTGCCGGCGGTGGCGACCTGCCAGCCCTCGTACCGCAGGGCCATGGAGAGCAGGTCGGTGAGGGTCGGCTCGTCGTCGACCACGAGCACGCGCACCGGCTCGCCGTCCGGTCGGCGCAGCTCGATCCGACCCTGCGCGGACTGCGCGTTCATGACCATGCCCCCATCGTGGGCGGACCCGCTGTCGCCGGGCTGTCCCGATCCTGTGTACCAGCTGTGCGCGCCACGCGACGACGATCCGGGCAGGTCCGGTCGGGTCTTCCGCACGCAGGCTACCCGGTGGTAACTTGCCGGCATGTCCATCGACGGTCGTTTCTCCGGCCGGCTGGCCGGCAAGGTGGTGCTCGTGACCGGGGCGGCCCGCGGCATCGGCGCCCACACCGCCCGCCTCGCGGCGGCCCGCGGCGCCCGGCTGGCACTGGTCGGGCTGGAACCCGACCGGCTCGCCGCGCTCGCCGCCGAGCTGGGCCCCGGGCACGTCTGGTTCGCCGCCGACGTCACCGACCAGGCCGCCCTCGCCGCGGCGGTCGACGGGACGGTCGAGACGCTGGGCGGAATCGACGCGGTGGTCGCGAACGCGGGCGTGGCCAACCGCGGCACGATCGCCGTCGGCGACGTCGAGGCGCTGGTGCGTACCGTCGAGGTGAACCTGATCGGAGTGATGCGCACCGCCGCGGCGACCGTGCCGGCGCTCGTCGACCGGGGTGGCTACCTGCTCATCGTGTCCTCGGCCGCGGCGTTCGCCGCGCTGCCCGGCATGGCCGCCTACTGCGCCTCCAAGGCGGGCGTCGAGCAGTTCGGCAACGCGGTCCGGCTGGAGCTGGCGCACCGGGGCGTGGCGGTCGGCACCGCCCATCCGTCGTGGGTGGACACCGACCTGGTCCGCGAGGCGCGCGCCGACCTGCCGGCCTTCTCCACGGCGCTGGCCAGGCTGCCGTGGCCGCTGCGGCGCACCACCACTGTGGTCGAGTGCGCCGAGGCGTTCGTGCGGGCGATCGAGCGCCGCAGCCGCCGGGTGTACGTGCCACGCGCCGTGGCCGGCGTGCAGGCCGTACGGTCGGTGCTGGTCAGCCCGCTGGCCGACCGCCTGGTGGGCCGCACCGCGCGGACCACCGTACCGCTGATCGAGGAGCAGTCCCGGGCGCTGGGGCGGGGCTTCGGCGCCAGCACGCCGCAGAGGCGGCCGTGACCGCGCCGGTCGACGTCGTCTACGAGCGGCGCGGCGCCGGACCCGCGCTGGTGCTGCTGCACGGCATCGGTCACCACTGCGGCGCGTGGCGGCCGGTGCTGGACCGGCTCGCCGAGGCGCACGACGTGATAGCCGTCGACATGCCGGGCTTCGGCCGCTCGCCGGTGCCCGCCGCCGGGCTTCCCGCCGACATGCGCGGGCTGGCCGCCGCCATGATCGAGCTGTTCGCCGCGTTCGGGCTGGAGCGCCCGCACGTCGCGGGCAACAGCCTCGGCGGGGCGATCGCGCTGGAGCTGGCCGCGCTCGGCGCGGTCTCCTCCGCCACCGCGCTGTCGCCGGCCGGCTTCTGCACCGCGCGCGAGCTGCGCTGGGCGCTGACCGTGCTCACCCTGCACCGCAACGCCGCCCGGCTGCCCGAACCGGTGCTGCGCCGCCTGTTCGCCGCGCCCGCGCTGCGGATGCTGGCGATGGGCATGATCCTGGCCCGGCCCAACCGGATGGCGCTCGACGACGCGCTCGCCGACGCCCGCGCGCTGCGCCAGGCGCGGGCGTTCCGCGCCGTCGCCCGGGCCGGCCGGGGGTACGCCTACGCGGGCGCGCCGACCGTGCCGGTGACCATCGCGTGGGGTACGCGGGACCGGATCCTGCCCTACCGGCAGGCCGCGCTGGCGCGGACCCGGCTGCCTGCCGCGCGGCACCTGGACCTGCCCGGGTGCGGGCACGTGCCGATGCACGACGACCCGGAGCTGGTCGCCTCGGTCATCCTCGGCACCACAGGCGTCCGCCCGGCCTGAGCCTCACTCGGTCGCGCCGAACGGGAACGTGTGCACGTAGCGCATCGTCCAGCCGCCCGGCGCGGCGTGCTCGTCGCGTTCGTAGAGGTGGTCGGCCACCCCCTCGGCCGGTTCCTCGGGATGACGCATCACCCACCGTGGCGGCGGCCCACCGTCCGGCCCCGCGGGCAGATCCCGGGTCAGCTCGTCGGCCGGACCGCCGACGAACCGTACGCGCACCGAAGCCACCGCCGCCCTCCCTGTGTCGACCCCCCGCCGCGAAGCTACCCCGCCGGGACGGGAACCCCCGGCGGTTTGCACAGCTCCGGCGCCGGGTAGCGGGACCGGAGGGCACCGGACGAGGCGAGGAGTGGGCGATGCGGACGCTGGGCGGGCGGTACGAGCTCGAACAGCGAGCCGGCCTGGGTGGCATGTCGGAGGTCTGGCGGGCGCACGACCGCGTGCTGGACCGGACCGTCGCGGTGAAGCTGATCTCGCCCCGGCTCGACGGCGAGGCCGGCTCGGTGGAGCGGATCCGGGCCGAGGCGCGTTCGGCGGCGCGGCTGGTGCACCCGAACGTGGCGAGCGTGCACGACTTCGGCACCGCCACGCTGCCGGACGGCCGGCCGGTGCCGTACATCGTGATGGAGCTGGCCGAGGGCGAGACGCTCGCCGCGCACCTGCGCTCCGGGCCGCTGGACTGGCGGATCGCGGTGCGGGTCTGCGCCGAGGTGTGCGCCGCGCTCGCGGCCGCGCACGCGCACGGCATCGTGCACCGGGACGTGAAGCCCGCGAACGTGATCCTCACCCCGTGCGGGGTGAAGGTGCTCGACTTCGGCATCGCCACCTCGGCCGGCGCGCCGGACCACACTCCGGACGGCGTCGTCGTGGGCACGCCCGCCTATCTGGCGCCGGAGCAGTTCGACCGGCAGCCCGCCACGCCGGCCGCCGACATGTACGCCCTCGGCGTGCTGCTCTACTACTGCCTCACCGGTCAGCTGCCGTACGAGGCGGACAGCACCACCCAGCTGCTCGGGTCGCCGGGTCGCCGGACGCCCCGGCCGCTGCCCGACGTTCCCGGGTTGCCGCCCGAGGTGGCCGAGCTGTGCCGCACCTGCCTCGACGCCGACCCGGCGGCCCGGCCGACCAGCCCGATGGCCGCGCTGCTGCTGGCCGAGGCGGTGGACGCCCGGGTGTACGTGCCGATGAGCGCGATGCTGCCCCGCCAGCGCACGGAGCAGGTGTCGCCGTGGACCAGCCGGGCGGCCGCCGAGGCCACCGAGGCGATGGCCGTCGACGCCGCGCCGAGCGGCCGGATCCGCTGAGCGCGCGTACTGCCTGCCCGGGCGCGGTTTCGCTGCTCAGGGTCCGGGAACGCGGCCGGTGAGTGACGGGAGGAACGCGATGCCGGATCCGAGTTCCTGGCTGGCCGAGACGGCCACGGCGACCGCGGCGGGCGGTCACGTACGCACCGACGACGGCGGTCTCTCCTCCGCCCTGGCGTCCCCGCTGGCGCCGCACTGCACCGGTCTGACGCCGGAGCAGCTCCTGGCCGCGGCGTTCGCCTCCTGCCTGCATCACGCAGCGGTGGAGGCGGCCGGGGAGATCACCGACGAGGCGCACACCGTGCAGGTGACCGCCGAGGCGAAGCTGGGCCGTGACGACGACGGCCGGTACCGGGCCGACGTGCACGCCGAGATCTCCTCGGCGGGACTGACCCGGGATCAGCTGGCCGACCTGGTCGCGTACGCCGATCGACTCTGGCCGTTCTCCAGCGGCGATCCGAGCCGGCACCGGCTCACGGTGACCCCGGCGGAGAACGGCCGGCACTGAGCGCTCACCAGCGGAAGCCGGCGGTCACCGCCCGGTGGTCGCTGTCCGGGGTGCGCAGCACCCCGGCCGCGGTGGGGGTGAGTCCCCGGTAGAGGACGTGGTCCGGGCGGGTGACCGGGAGTTCCGCCGGCCAGGTGAAGCCGAATCCCTGCCCGGCCTCGGCCTGCGCGTCGCGCAGCAGCCGGGTCAGCGGGTCGAAGACCCGGTCGGTGGTGGCGGTGTTCAGGTCGCCGAGCACCACCAGCCGCTCGGCGGGGTCGGCGCGCACGGCGTCGGCCAGCGCGGCGACGGTCTGGTCCCGGGTGGCGGTGTGCCCGGCGCGCGCGGAGCCGAGGTGGACGACGTACACGGTCAGGTCGCCCTGGGGTGCGGCCACCACGGCGCGCAGCGCGCGCTCCCAGCCCAGCCCGGTGTCGACGCCGTGCGCCTCCCGGATCGGCCACCGGCTCCACAGCGCCACCGTCGACACCACCGCGTGGTGCGGGTACTTCCCGGCCAGGACCGACGCCACCCGGTCGCCGTCGGCGACCTCCTGGAGCCCGATCAGGTCCGGTCCGTCGCCCGCGAGCGCGTCCACGGTGGCGGCCGGGTCGGGGTTGCCCACGCGCAGGTTCTGGCTGACCACCCGCACCGAGGCGCCGGCCGCGCCGGCCGCCGGGGGCAGCCAGGCGCGCCCGTACAGGCCGGCCCAGACCAGCGCCGGCAGCAGTACCGCCAGCAGCGCCGGGCGGGAGCGGCGCAGCAGCGCCACGAGCGCGAGCAGGGGTACGCCGAGGCCGAGCAGCGGGACGGCGCTGTCCAGCAGGCTGCCCAGCCCGCGCACGTTCGGCACCGCCCGGTGCCCGGCGAGGAGCGCCGCGAGCAGCACGGCGCAGGCGATGACGACGAGCCCGCGCCGCCTCCGGGAGCCGGGCGGCTCTCCGGGGGCGCGCTCGTCGGCCTGCTGCTCGGTCACCGTGGAGATCGTAACGAGCGCCCGGGTCACCGCGCCGGGGCCTCGCCATGATCCACGACGGCCGGCGTCATCAGGCGTGGTCGATGCCGCCCGTCGGTGGACCGCCGCGCCGGGCGGGCCGGTCGACCAGCCCACCGTCCGCCGAACGGTGGAGGCCTGGTCGCGGCGCCGCGCGCCCGCACCTTCGCCCGGTTCCCACGGCTTAAACCGACATGAGGCATCTTCCGGGTACGCGCGGTTCACTCCTTTCCTGATCCACCGCGCGGAATGCCGACCGCGAATCCGGCAGATTGTGGCGCATGCCACCAATCACCCCGATGGCAAAGGCCCGGAAGCTTTCTAGCCTCGGCGGGTGCATCCCGACCACCCCGATCATCAGCCGTTGCCCGCCAACCGCCCGGTTCGCCGAACGATTGACCCGGCATCAGCCGAACGGAGAGTGGGGCGTCACCGCGCCCCGGAGCCGCCCCGGCGCGGCCCGGCCCGCTCCGTACCGGGCCGGATCGCCGTGGCCACCGGCGTCACCTGCTGCCTCGGCCTGATCGGCGTGGCGGGCGTCGGCGAGACCGGGCCCACGCGTCTGGACGTGCACGAGGCGGTCGCCGACCGGGCCGCCGCCGACCTGCGGGCCTCCCGCGACTTCACCCGCCTCGCGCCACCGGCCGTCGCCGCACCGGCGCTGCCCGCCCCGGCCGTCACGCCGAGCCCGACGGCCTCGGCCAAGAAGCCGCCGCGCAAGCCCGCCCGCCCGAAGAACCCGCGGCCGGTCGCCGGGCTGGACCAGCGGCAGATGAACAACGCGAAGGTCATCGTGGACGTGGGGCGGGAGATGAAGATGCCCCGCCGGGCGCTCGTCGTGGCCGTGGCCACCGCGATGCAGGAGAGCAACCTGTACAACCTGGCCAGCAACGTGCTCCCGGCATCCTTCGACCACCCGCACCAGGGCAGCGGCTCCGACCACGACTCGGTCGGGCTGTTCCAGCAGCGTCCCAGCAGCGGCTGGGGCACCGTCGCCCAGCTCATGCGGCCGTCGTACGCGGCCCGCGCCTTCTACACCGCCCTGCGCGAGGTGCCCGGCTGGGCGGACATGAGCGTCACCGCCGCCGCCCAGGCGGTGCAGGTGTCCGCGTTCCCGGACGCGTACGCCCGGCACGAGGACCGGGCCGCGACAGTGGTGGCGGCGCTGACCTGAGGCGGACCGGTCAGGCGGCACCGGGCCGCACGCCCGCGGCGGCGGTCGGGGTGTCCGCCGGCACCCGCTCCCCGCGCGCGCCGGCCAGGATCTCGTCGACCCGGGACTCGCGGCGACGTCGTGCCAGCAGGGCCGCCTCGAACTCGCGGCGGGCCCGCAGGGCCTCGGCGTACGCCTCCTCCCGCAACCGGCGGGCCTCCTGGCGCGCGGCCTCCAGCTCGGCGCGGGCCGTGGCCAGCAGCTCGGCGGCCTCCCGCTCGGCCGCCGACGGTCCGGCCGTCCCCGGGCCCTCGACCGGCGCGGCCCGCCGGTGCAGGAAGTCGCACAGGTGCAGGGCGTCCGACCGGATCTGGTCCCACTCCCGGCCGGCCCCGGCGGCGCCCTCCGCCCGCGCCGCCAGCCGCCCCAGCCGGAGGCTGAGCTCGTCGAGGCAGGAATCCACCTGACGCCTGTCGTATCCGGTCTCCACCACCGAGAACCTCATGCGTCGCCCCCCAGGCAGCCGGTGTTCGTCCCCACTGCCGATCCTGCGGTCCGGGCACCGCCGAGGGCGGCCGTTCGCGCAAAATGTTCAGATTGCGGACGCCCGGACTTCCCGCCCCTACGGGTGCTTCGGGAGCACGACCACCCGTCCGAAGAACTCGTCGATGCGGCGTACCACGTCGTTGAAGTCGTCCAGGTCGATCGGCTTGGTCACGTACGCGTTGGCCTGCAACGTGTAGCTGCTGACCACGTCGGTGTCGGCGTTGGAGGTGGTGAGCACCACGATCGGGATGGTCCGCAGGCTCTCGTCACCCTTGACCTCGCCGAGCACCTGCCGCCCGTCCATCCGGGGCATGTTCAGGTCGAGCAGGATCACGTCCGGGCGCTGCGCCTCGGCGTGCCGGCCCTCGCGACGGAGGAACTCCATCGCCTCCTGACCGTCGGCGACCACGTCGATCACCTTGTCGACGTCGGAGTCGGCGAGCGCCTCCTCGATCATCAGGACGTCACCCGGATCGTCGTCCACGACCAGGATGCGAACCGGGCTCGGGCTGGTCTGACCCATGCGTTCTACCTGCTTGTCTCGAGGAGGGCGGCCGGCCGGGCGGCCGGTTGCTGGCGGGGAAATGTATCGGATCAGGAGGCGACCGGCTCGGCCGGGTCGACGGTGTAACGGGGGTACCGGAGCACCTCGGCCAGCCCGGTCACGTGGAGCACCCGGGCCACCCGGCCGGTCGCCCCGGTCAGGCGCAGCCAGCCACCGTCGGCGGCGACGAGGTTGTCCCCGCGGAGGAAGGCGGCGATGCCGGTCGAGTCGCAGAAGGTCAGCTCGGCGAGGTCGAGCAGCAACTCACGCCGCCCCTCGGCGACCAGCCGGTCGATCGCCGAGTTCAGCTCGGGGGCCGTGCTCAGGTCGAGCTCACCGGCCAGCCGGAGGCAGGCGTCGCCCTCGTTCCGCCGGGCGTACGTGACGGTGAACGTCACAACGGTCCCCCTCGCTCCCACCGCAGGCAAACCCTTGCAGTAGTGCAAGTATATGGGACGGCCCACCCGGATGCCGTCAGCGGCCCGCCGCCGACAGGCCGCCGACCAGAGCCCGGGACCGGTCGAGGAAACCGGCTGCGCGCGGGAAGTCGCGCAGCTGCTGTCCATAGTGCTCCAGGGTCAGTCCCACCGCTGCGGCCGGCACCCCGCGGCTGACCAGGATCTCCACCAGCCACTCGACGAACGCGGTGAACAGCGTCCCGTCGTTCACATAGAGCGCGGCGGCCAGGAAGTCCACGATGTAGCCGAGGTCGCTGATCGTGGAGTCGAGCTGCGCCGGGGTGTAGCCGGCCACCGACGGCACCCGCTCCCGCAGGTCGGCCAGGGCGCTGTCGATCAGCTCGCCGCGCCGCTTGACCAGGCTGGCGTACTCGTCGTCGGCCAGGTGGTCCAGCTGGGCGGGCGGCACCTCGCGCAGCGCCCGCTCGTCGGCGACCAGGTCGGCCGCGGCCGGCGCGTCCGGCGCCCACGGCACACCCAGCACACGCGCCCAGCGGCCGTCCTCGCCGAAGCCCCGGCCACCCACCACCACCGGCACGTCGGAGCGGCGGCACGCCTCCACCATCCGATGCGCGTGCGGCAGCCGCATCGGCAGGGCACAGGCGAGCGCCACCGCCTCCGCGTCGTAGCGGTGCAGGTAGGAGACCAGGTGGGCGGCGGGCACACTGGCGCCGAGGAAGACGACCTGCCAGCCGCGCAGCCGCAGCACCTCGGCCACCAGCCGGGCCGGCAGCGCGTGCCACTCGCCGTCCATGCAGGCCATCACGATCCGTCCGCGGGTCGGCCGGGGATCGGCGTACGCGGCCACCGCCGCCACCACCCGCTCGCTGATGTGCGTGGCGGCGTGCTCCTCGGCGACGCTCCACTCGTTGCGCGCCCACCGTTCGCCCACCTCGGCCTGCGCCGGGGCGACCAGATCGAGCAGCACCCGCTCGGCGGGCACACCGGCCTCCAGCAGCTCTCTGGCCACCGCCACGGCGGCGGCCTCGTCGGCGTCGGCCAGGCACTGCAGGTAACGGGCGAAGGCGTGACCCGGATCGGCCTCGACAACCGGCACTGTCACGCGGACCACTCCCTCGTTCGCTCGGCCGCGCCCGGTTCGGGCACCGCGTGCAGGTGCCGGGGCGTCCGCCCGGCCGGGCCGGTCGCCCGCAGCGCAAGCACCGCGATGTCGTCGTGGTCGCCGTGCGCGAGCCAGTCGCAGGTCACCTGCTCGATCCGCTCGGCCAGCGCGGGCGCCGGCATCCGGTGGCAGCCGGCCACGGCGTTGAGCAGCCGCTCGGCGCCGAACTGCTCGTCGCCGCGCAGGCCGCCCCGCGCCTCGGTCACCCCGTCGCTGTACAACAGGCAGGTCTCCCCCGGCGCCAGGCGCACGATGACCTCGCCGATGCGGGGATCGGGCACCACGCCGATCAGCATGCCGCGCAACGGCACCACCTCGACGTCACCGGACTCCCGCAGCACCAGCGGTGGCAGGTGCCCGCCACCGGCCAGGGTCAGGGTCAGGCCGCCGTCGCGGTGCGGGCGCGCCACGCCGAGCACCATGGTGGCGAACCGGCCCTGCCCGTGCGCCTGGGTGGTCTCCAGCAGCGCGTCGTTGAGCAGCTTCAGCAGCCGCCCGGGCTGGGTCTCGACCCGGTGCAACGCCTGCAGGCACTGGCGCAGCTGGCCGGTGAAGACGGCCGCCTCCACGCCCTTGCCCGACACGTCACCGAGGAAGAAGACCGACCCGCCGTCGGTGAGCTGGTGCGAACCGTAGAAGTCGCCGCCGATGCGCAGGCCCGCCTGCGCGGGCCGGTACGCGGTGCCCCACTGCACGCCGGCCGCGGGTGCCGGCTCGACCGGCAGCAGGCTGGCCTGCAGTGTGTCGGCGACCTCGGCCTGGTCGCGGTAGAGCAGGGCGGTGGTCAGCGCCGCGCCAGCCCGTGCCGCGAACGCGCGGATCAGGTCCACATCGGCCTCGTCGTACCAGCGGTCGGCGCGACGGGCCACCAGCAGCGCGCCGGCCGGCGCCTCCCGGCCGGGCAGCGGCACCACCCGGGCGACGGCGCCGGCGGTGTCCAGACCGGGCAGCCAGCCCGCCTCGGCGGCCTGCTCGACCAGCCAGTCCATCTCGTGCGGCTCGGCGCCGGACAGGCCGGCCTCGATGGCCGCGGGCAGCGCCGGGGCGGGCAGCATGCCGCTGTCCACCACTGGCGCCTGGTCGTCCGCGCGTACCGCCCGCCACCACCGGGACCGGCCGGAGCGGGGAGCGAGCACCAGGACCGCCACGTCGGCCACCGTCGGCACGGCGAGGCGGACCACCGCGGCGGCCGCCCGGTCGGGGTGCAACGGGTTGCCGAGCTTCTCGCCGACGACGGCGAGGAACGCCGAGCGGGCCCGCTCGGCCAGCAGCGCGTCGGCCCGGCTGACGCTCTCGGTGACGTCCTCGACGTACCAGCAGCGCCGGTGACCGGACAGCGCGACCGGCCGTACGCGCAGCCGCCGCCCGTGGTGGGTGAACTCGGCCGGTCCGTCGCCGCGCAGCGCGTCCACGCCCGCCGCGACGAGCAGCTCGCCGGCGCTCACCTCGGGAAGCAGGCGCTCCGCGACCGGGCTGACGTGCCGCACGACGCCGTCGGCGTCGCAGACGACAAGGCCCTCCCGGAAGTGCTCGACGACCTGGGACCAGTCCGGGACGGCGGGACCGCGGTCGGCTGCCAGCGGCGGCAGGGCGGGCGTCGCCGGAGCGGCGGCGGACCACGCCGTGGACCGTGCGGCGCTGGGCGTGGAGATCCGTCCGTCGCCCGGGTCGGTACCCCTGACGTCGGCAGCAGTCACCAGCTGAGCCCCACTCTCCTCGTCGGCACCCCCGGGGCGCCGGCGGGGCGCCTGTGGTCAGATCTCTACGCCCCACCCTACGCCGGTGTGCCGGGACCGCCACCCCAGCAGCGCTGCCGGGGCGGCTCGCGCACGCCCAGCGGAGCGGTGCCGCTGTTGTTACGATCCAGGCATCCTGCCCGACCGGCAGCGTGCGGAAAGGCGTGATGGTGGTTCCTCAACGCATAAGGCCCGAGGCGACCCCGCTGAGCATCTCCGTGGATCGTTCCGACCCGGCCGTCCCGGTGCTCGGCGTCAGCGGCGACCTGGCCTACGCCACGGCGACGCCGCTGCGCGCGGAGGTCGACCGGCTGCTCGCCGGGCGTCCCGCGACGCTCGTGTTCGACTTCGCCGACCTGCTGTTCCTGGACAGCACCGGCCTGTCGGTGATCGTGTACGCCTGGCGGGAGGGCCAGCAGGCCGGCACCCGCATCGAGCTTCGCGCGGTCCCGCGGTTCCTGGAGACCATTCTCGACCTGACCGGCGTCACCGGCCTGCTCGACCGTTCCCCGGTGGACGACCAGCCCGGGTGGCCCGCCGTGGATTCGGCCGCCTCCGCGTGACCCCGGGGGTTTCCCGCCGGTGCCCGGCTGGGAACATGGACGCGTGCCCTCCCAGATGCTGACCATCGAGGCGGACCGGCTCGACGCCGGCGCCGCCCGGGTGCGGCTGGCCGGTGAGCTGGACTTCGACACCGCCCCGGAACTCGTCGAGGCCGTGGCGCAGCTTCGCCTCGACGGCTACCAGGAGGTGGAGCTCGACTTCGCCGGCGTGGTCCTCTGCGACTCCTCCGGGCTGAGCGCGCTCGTGGTGATCCACCGCTCCGGCACCGGCGCGGTCCGCCTGCGGAACACGAACACCCAGATCCGGCATCTGCTGGACCGCACCGGCCTGGCCGAGCTGCTGGCCGCCCCGCCCCGCAGCGTCACCGGCAGCGCCCGCGAGGTGGGCTGACCGCCCGCGCGGCGTTCCCGGGAAGGGGTGGCCCCCGGCCCTGGGACCAGGGGCCGGGGGCCGGGGGCCGGGAGGATGGCTCAGGCGGCAGGCGCGGCCTGCCGGCGCGGACCGCTGTCGCGCGGCTCCGCGAGCGGGGCCTCGGCGTCCTCCGGCGCGCCGGAATCGGGCGTCTGGAACAGATAACGGACGAAGTCTCCGGTATCCCCGTCGTCGTCCGCGCCGGGCCACTGCCCGACGCAGTCGACGCCGATCACCTCACGCCCGGTGCCGTCGTGGTGCTCCAGCAGCGCCCAGAGGGTCACCGGGTAGCAGCGGGTGACGTCCGGGCCGATGCGCCAGCGGGCGTACCACCCGGGGCGGGCGGGGACGATCTCCACGATCCGTTTCATGCCGACCTGCCCTTCCGCGTGCGTCGGAAGTTGTCCGGTCCATCCGATCCTGCCGCCCGCCGGGGTGAGCGCTCCTCACCCGCAGCGAGTGAAGCCTCCGCCGGGCGGCCCCCCGTTAGCTTCCCGGCAGCGACGGGAACGCGGTCGGCGCAAGCGCAACCGACCAGGAACGAGGTGCGACGATGCGCAAGCAGATGGAGGGCGACAACCAGCGCCGCCGGGCCCTGGCCCGTCAGGCCCGCGAGCGAGGGCTGCGGCCGAGCCAGATCGGCGCCAGCCTGAGCGCGTCCAAGCAGGTCACCTCGCTGGACCAGCACGACCGGTCCGGTCCGCCGCCGGCCGGGCGACACAAGCCGGACACCACGCGCGGCGGTCCCGCGCCGCCGCCGGTCGGCGTCGCGGAGCGGCCGCGCCCGCTGCCGGACCCGCAGCCGTCACCCGGCCTCTCCCTGGGCTACCGGGATCTCGTCGACGACGTGAGCCGGCGCGCCGGGGTGGACTTCACCCAGGCCAAGGTGGCGGCGGAGGCGACAGTGCTGGCCCTGGCGTGGGCGCTGGACGAGGCGGAGCGGGAACGGCTGCTGGACGCGGTGCCGCTGACCCTGCACGACGTGGTGCCGGTGGACGGCATGGAACGCCGCCGCGACCTGCCCGGCTTCCTGGCCGAGGTCGGCCGCCACAGCCGCCTCACCCCGGAGCAGGCGCGGTACCAGGCCGGGGCGACGCTCGCCGCGCTCGCCGAGGCCGACGCGGAACTGGTCGAGTCGCTACGCGTACCGGACGAGTTGCGCGACCTGCTCGGGCCGACCGACTACGGCGGCGGCCTGGTGGGCGCGTCCTCGGCCACCGCGCCGCTGACCGAGCCGGAGCTGCGTGACGCGCTCGCCTCGCTGCCCTACTGGTCCAGCGACCGGCGGTCGCTGGTGCGCACGATCGAGTTGCCCGGCGGCAACCTGGACCGGGTGCTCGACCGGCTGGACCAGCTCAAGGCCGAGGTCGGGCGCGCGCCGCAGATCGGGCGGCCGGACCCGGACAACGCCGTGCTCACGGTCCGCACGCAGCAGGTCGACGGCGTGACCGCGGCGGACGTGGACCTCGCGCACCGGGTCGACGCGGCAGTCGACGAGGCGGGCGCCGGAATGGCCGCCGGCTGAGCCGGCGCCGGCGCGGCCCCGGTCCCCCGCGGGCCGGGGCCGCCCGCCGCCGCGAGGTAGCGTGTCCCGCCGTGGAACGCGACGCCGAGGCCCTGGAGATCGTTGTGGACCCGGCCCGCCCGTCCGGGCGCACGCTGCTGGCCGACGGCGTCGAGCAGTCGTACGTGGACGTCGCCGACGCCCGGTACCTGCACTTCGAGTACGTGCGGCGGATCGCCGCCGCGATCGACCTGGCCGCCCCCCGGGGCGTGGCGCTGACCGCGCTGCACCTCGGCGGGGGCGCGCTCACGCTGCCGCGCTGGCTCGCCGCCACCCGGCCCGGCTCGGCGCAACGGGTGATCGAGCGGGACCCGGGCGTGGTCGAGCTGGTCCGGCGCAAGCTGCCGCCGCTGCCGCCGGAGGTGGTGGTGGCGCTCGGCGACGCCCGGGAGGCGGTCACCGAGGCGCCGTCCGGGGCGTACGACGTGGTGGTGGCCGACGTGTACCGGGCGGCCCGGATGCCTCCGCAGGTGGCGGCGCTCGAGTTCGCGGCGCAGGTGGCCCGCGTGCTGCGCCCGGACGGCCTCTATCTGATCAACCTCACCGACCTGCCGCCGCTGGCGCACACCCGGGGACAGGTGGCCACGCTGCGGGCGGTGTTCGCCGACGTCTGCCTGGTGGCCGACCGGCGCATGCTGCGCGGGCGGCGGTACGGCAACGTGGTGCTGGCCGCGTCGCCCGCCGCCGGGCGGCTGCCGGTGGACCGGCTCGCCAACCGCGTCGCCGCCGATCCGGTGCCCGGCACGGTGCTGCACGCCGCGACGCTCGACGCCTTCGCCGCCGGCGCCCTCCCGGTCACCGACGCCGACCTGGGCTGAGCCGGGGTTTCCCCACCCGCGCGGCGGGTAGCCGCGCCGGATGAGCGCCGCCTCGGACCGGTCCACCGCGCGCCGGACGCTGATTGTGATCGGTCTGGTCCTCGCCACTGCGGTCGGACTGGCGCTGGTCTGGGCCACCCGGCGGGTGCTGGTGTGGGGGCTGGTGGCGGTGTTCTTCGCGGTCGCCCTCAAACCGCTCGTGGACCGTCTGGAACGTCGGGTACGCCGCCGCGCGCTCGCCACGCTGCTGGTCTTCCTGGCCGCGTTCGCGCTGTTCGCCGCCATCGGCGCGCTGATCGTGGTGCCGCTGGTGGACGAGGTGGGCCGGTTCGCAGACCGGGCGCCGGAGCTGGTACGCGAGGCGCAGGCCGGACAGGGACCGTTCGGGCGGCTGCTGGAGCGCTTCCACCTGCTCCGGTACGCCGAACCCGGCCAGCTCCGCCGGTTCGGCGCCCGGCTCGGTGACCCGACAGTCGGGGTGGTTCGCAGCGTCGTCCAGGCGGTTGCCGCCCTGGTCACCGTGGTGGTGCTGGCGTACCTGATGGTCCTGGAGGCGCCGAAGATCGTGGCCGCCACGCTGCGGCTGACCGGCGACGGCGCGGCGGCGCGGCTGCGGCGCATCGGGCGCGACTCGTCCCGGATCGTCACCGGCTACCTGAGCGGCAACCTGCTGATCAGCGTGATCTGCGGCGGTCTGACGTTCGTCGTGCTGTTCCTGCTCGGTGTGCCGTTCGCCGCGGTGATCGCGCTGACGGTCGCCGTGTTCGACCTGATCCCGCTCGTCGGCGCCACGCTCGGTGCGATCGCCGCGGCCGGCGCGGGGTTCCTGCACTCCCCCACCGCCGGCATCGTGGTGCTGGTCTTCTTCGTGGTCTACCAGCAGGTGGAGAACCATCTGCTGCAACCGGTCATCATGGCCCGCGCGGTCCGGCTGAACCCGTTGACGGTGCTGGTCAGCGTCCTGCTGTCGGTCGAGCTGGCCGGGCTGGTGGGCGCACTGCTGGCGATCCCGGCGGCCGGCATCACGCAGGTGCTGCTGCGCGAGTTCGTGCCCGCCGGGCGGCAGGCCCTGCCCCGCCCGGCTGACGGCGAGCCGTCGGGCGGGGACGCAGACGTCGAGCCGTCAGGCCCGGACGCGGACGCAGCGCCGTCAGGCCGGGATCCGGCCTGACGGCGCTCGGGCCACGGTCAGCCGCGGCGGGCCAGCTCCGGGGACTCGCTCTCCAGCGGCACCGCGTTGGCCGGCACCAGGCCCAGCTGTACGGCCGGGCGGGGCAGCGTCGCGTCGAGCGCCCAGTCTGCCGCGACCCGGGGACGGTTACCCGGCATCGCCAGCAGGTGGTAGCCCCGGGTGACGGCCTTGGCCGGCAGCCCGGCCAGCGGCACCTTCAGCGGGTTCGCCGCCGCGTCCTTGCCGCCCAGGTCGACGACCCAGCCCAGGTCGTGGTGCTTGTACGACTTGCGGGTGCCCTGCCCGTAGGACGCGGCGATGTTGTGCGCGGCCAGCTTGCCCTGCCGCTGGGCGTGCTGCGCGGTCATCGCGCACACCTGTCCCGGGCGGGTCGGGTCGGGCACGGCGGCGGCGTCGCCGCAGGCGAACACCTCCGGGAAGCCGGGGACGTTGAGGTACTCGTCGACCACCAGCCGGCCCTTCTCGGTGCGCAGCCCCAGGTCGGCCACGAACGGGTCGGGGCGTACGCCGACGCACCAGACGAGGCTGCACGTCGGGACGTACTCGCCGTCGGTGAGCATCACCCCGTCCGGGGTGGCCTCGGCGACCGAGGTGCCCATCCGCACGTCCACGCCGCGCTTGCGCAGCACCCGGTCGGCGGTGACCGACATCCGCCGGTCCAGTTCGGGCAGCACCCGGGGCGCGACGTCGAGCAGCATCCAGCGCGGCCGGACCTTCAGGTGCGGTCGCTGCGCCATCAGCCGGTCGGTGAACAGCTGCCCGTGCGCGGCCACCTCCGTACCGGTGTAGCCGGCGCCGACCACCACGAACGTGGAGCGGGCCCGCTGCTCGGCCGGGTCGTCGGTCAGCTCGGCCAGCTCGATCTGCCGGACCACGTGGTCGTGCAGGAACAGCGCCTCGGGCAGCCCGCGGAAGCCGTGGGCGTACTCGGTCACGCCGGGGATCGGCAGCAGCTTGTTGACGCTACCGACGCTGAGCACCAGCCGGTCGTACGCGATCTGCCCGTGGTCGCCCTCGACGGAGCGGTAACCGACCCACCGGTTCTGCAGGTCGACCCGGTCCGCTTCGCCGATCACCACGCGGACGCCGTCGAGGGTGCCGGTCAGCGGCACGGCGATCCGGGTCGGCTCCACCACGCCGGCCGCCACCTCGGGCAGCAGCGGCAGGTAGAGGAAGTAGTCGGTCGTGTTGAGCAGGACGATCTCGGCCCGGTCGCGGGCCAGTCGGCGCAACGTCTTGGCCGCGTGGTACCCGGCGAACCCGGCCCCCACGATCACCACCCGTGGTTTCGTCATGCCTGCTGCCGTTCCCGGGCAGACCTGCGACAAACGTACCCATGATCCATCCATCGGCGGCTATATGGACATTCCTCGTGATCGGCGCGAGGATGCCGGGATGGGAAACCACGAGACCGCCGAGGACGGACCCACGAGGTCCAGTCGGCGTACCTTCCTCACCGCCTCCGCCGCGGCCACCGCCGCCGCCGTCGCCACCCCCCTCGCCGCCGCCCCGGCCGCCGCCGCGACCACCGCTCCCCCGGGCCCCGGCCGCCCGGCCCGGCCGCAGCGGCCCGGCCGCGAGCTGACCGCGCTGCTGCGCGAGATCGACAGACGCCGGATCGAGGCCACCGTGCGCCGGCTCGCCGCGTTCGGCACCCGCCACACCCTGTCCAGCCAGACCGATCCGGTACGCGGCATCGGCGCCGCCCGCGACTGGATCCACGCCCAGCTGTCCGGGTACGCCGCCGCGTCGGGCGGCAGGATGAGCGTCGAACTGCAGTCGTACGTGCAGCAGCCCGCCTCCCGCATCCCCACCGCGACCACCATCACCAACGTGGTGGCCACCCTGCGCGGCGACGTCACGCCCGAGCGGGTGTACGTCATCACCGGCCACTACGACTCCCGGGCCACCGACGTGATGGACGCGGTCAGCGACGCGCCCGGCGCCGACGACGACGCCTCCGGCGTGGCGGTGGTGATGGAACTGGCCCGGGTGCTGTCCACCCGCCGCACCGAGGCCACCATCGTGCTCGCCGCCGTCGCAGCCGAGGAGCAGGGACTGTACGGCTCGGCGTACCTGGCGTCGCAGTTGAAGGCGGCGGGCGTCGACGTTCAGGCCATGTTCAGCAACGACATCGTCGGCAGCAGCACCGCCGACGACGGCACCCGCGACCCGCGTACCGTGCGGTTGTTCGCCGAGGGAGTCCCCACCGCCGAGACCCCGGCCGAGGCGAGCGTGCGGCAGTCCGTCGGCGGCGAGAACGACTCCCCGTCCCGGCAGCTCGCCCGGTTCGTCACCGACGTCGCCGAGAACTCCGCCACCGGCATGGACGTGCGCGTCATCTACCGGCGGGACCGCTACCTGCGCGGCAGCGACCACATCTCGTTCCTGCGCGAGGGCTGGCCGGCCGGCCGCTTCACCGAGCCCAACGAGGACTTCGCCCACCAGCACCAGGACGTGCGCGTGGTCGACGGCGTGCAGTACGGCGACCTGCCCGAGTTCTGCGACTTCGACTTCATCACCCGCGTGGCCCGGGTGAACGCCGCGACGCTGTGGTCACTGGCCCAGGCGCCCGGCACGCCGAAGAACGTGACAGTGGTGACCACCAACCTGACCAACGACACCACGCTGCGGTGGCAGCGCGGCCCGGAGCCGGACCTGGCCGGGTACGAGGTGGTGTGGCGCGAGACCACCGCCGACCAGTGGCAGAAGGTGCTGCCGGTCGGCGACGTCACCGAGGTGACCATCGACCTGTCCAAGGACAACGTCTTCTTCGGCGTACGGGCGGTGGACCGGGCCGGGCACCGCAGCCCGGTCGCGTTCCCGAAGCCGGGTAGCTGAGGCTGCCCGGTCATGCTCCCGGGCGCCGGGCCCTCGCGGGTCCGGCGTCCGGCGGGTCAGTGCGCCGGGCGCGACTCCGTTCGGCGGCTCAGCGCGGTGCGGCCCGGTTCGGCGTGGACGCGACTCGGCGCGGCCCGGTGCGGCGTGACGCGGCCCGGTGCGGCGTGACGCGGCTCGGTGCGGCGTGACGCGGCTCGGTCGTCAGGCGGTGATCGCCCAGCGTTCGTGGTCGCGCCACGCGCCGTCGACGAACAGGTAGTCCGGGGAGAAGCCCTCCAGCCGGAAGCCGAGCCGTCGCGCCAGCCGCTTCGACGGCTCGTTGCCAGGCTGGATGTTCGCCTCCAGCCGGTGCAGCCCCAGCGGCCCGAACGCGTACCCGATCACCAGCCGCACCCCGGCCGAGGCGTGTCCGGTCCCGGCGTACGGCCGGAACGCCGCGTATCCGAGGTAGCCGCCGCGCAGCGCGCCCAGCACGATGCCGCTGATGTTCGCGTACCCGGCGATCTCGCCGCTCTCCCGGTCGCAGAACAGGAAACCGGAGCTGTCCCGCCGCCGGATCTTGCGCAGGTACGCCGCGTACCGCAGCGCGTCGTCCGGCGCCGACAACCACGGATGGTGCAGGTCGCGGCTGCGCCGGACGGCGGCGACGAACTCCGCCTCGTCGGCAGGGCGGGGACGGCGGATGGCGACGTGACCGTCGCTGCGCAGATATCGCACCGCCCCACTCTCGGACACCGCCCCTGTCCCGCCCCACCCGGGTCACGCCCGCCCCCGCCGTCCTACTCACCGAGAGAACCGTCCCACTCCCCAGGACCAAGAGAGATCTTGGAAGGAAAGCGCCCCCATAGGGGCCATTTCGTACCAAGATCTCGCTCACCACACCCACGCCCACGATCTTGCAGTTAGCGCCCCCGGGGTGCCAGGTTTGCGAGGTTTGCCGGGCACCAAAGTGCAAGATCGCGTATGCGTCCCGGGGCGGGTGTGAGGGCTGGTGTCGAGACTGTGCGTTTCGCGGATTCCATGCGCACCAGGCGGCCATCGCAGCCGGGGGCCGGGTGGTGTGGTGAGCGGTGTCCGGTTCGCTGGGCTGGGCTTGGCGGGGGTGTGGTCGGTGCCACCGTGCGGGTGGAATCGGGGCCGGGTGCGGGGCGTTGTACATGGCAGACCGCGCCGCACCCCGCCGACCGCCCCGCCCCGCCCCCAGCGGGCAGGGAATCAGGTCGGGACGCCGGTCGTTACATCCCCGGGCCGCCGAGCAGGCCGACAGCGCCTGACGAGCAGTCCACCAGACCGGGCGACGCCCGCCGGGAATGACCCCGGGCCGCCGGTCGTTACATCCCCGAGCCGCCAGAGCAGTCCACCCCCTTGGTCGCCCGTGCAGGCCACCGGCCCGAAGCACACACCGGGCCCCTTCGACTTCCGCGGCATCCCCCATCGCCGCGTACCCCCGACAGAGAGGCAACTGATCATGGCTACCACTCTGCTGCGCAAGACCGTTCTGACCGCTGCCGGTATCGCCGCCACCGCCGGTGGCATCGCCGGCCCCGCCGTCGCCGCCCAGGCCACCCCGGCCGAGCGCGCCGCCGCCCAGGTCACCACCGACCGCAAGCACGGCGAGCGGGAGCTCGACGTGCGCTACGAAGCCCAGCCCAACTTCTACTTCTGCGGCCCCGCCGCCGCCCGTAACGCGCTGAGCGTGCAGGGCAAGAACATCGACGTGCACGCCATGGCCAAGGAGATGGGCACCACCGAGTCCGGCACCAACTCCATCAACGACATCACCCCCGTGCTGAACAAGGAGACCGGTAAGGACGTCTACAAGTCCACCGAGATCCCCATGGACAAGGCCCGCGACCGCGACAAGGTCGACAAGCTGCGCGCCGACGTGGTACGTACGGTCGACGACGGCCGTGCCGTGGTGGCCAACATCGCCGGCACCGCGACCGACACCGACGGCAACGCCCACTCCTTCGAGGGCGGCCACTACATCAGCGTGGTCGGCTACCGCGACGACGGGAAGATCGTGACGATCGCCGACTCGGCCAACCCGACCCAGGCCTCCTACCGGATGGACGTCGACGAGCTCGCCCGCTGGATCGCCAGCCGCGGCTACAGCTCCTGACCGAACACGAAGGGCCCGACCCCACCACGGGGTCGGGCCCTTTTGCGCGTATCCAACGGCTGCCTTCCGGCCACCTCGTCGTCACGCGGGTGTCGGCACCCGGACGGGTCGCTCCACCACGCTGGGTCGCGCCGGGATCGTCCGGGCGAGCGCGAAGGAGCAGCAGTGGCAGCCGAGGAGGGCGACGCACCGCCCACCGACCACGCCCCGCCCACCCGCGACGAGCCGCCCCGACGTGAGCGTCGTCGTGCCGGTCTACAACACGCTGCGCTACCTGCGGCAATGCCTCGACTCGCTGCTGCGGCAGACGATCGGGCCGGACCGGATGGAGATCGTGGCGGTCGACGACGGCTCCACCGACGGCAGCGGCCGCCTGCTTGACCGGTACGCCGCGCGGTACCCGGGCACCGTACGGGTGACGCACCAGCCCAACTCCGGCGGTCCGGCCGCGCCCTGCAACCGGGGACTGGACCTGGCCACCGGCCGGTACGTCTTCTTCCTCGGTTCCGACGACCGGCTCGGCCCGGAGGCCCTGGAACGTCTGGACCGGTACGGCTCGGACGTGGTGCTCGGCAAGGTGGTGGGCGTCAACGGACGGCACGTCTTCTCCGACGTGTTCGCCGCGGGCAACGCGGTCGACGTGAGCCTGTTCGACTCGGCGCTGCCCTGGTCGCTCGCGAACACGAAGCTGTTCCGGCGCGAACTGGTCGACCGGCTGGGGCTGCGCTTCCCGGAGGACATGCCGGTCCTCAGCGACCAGCCGTTCACGCTGGCCGCCTGCTACCACGCCCGGCGGGGTCTCGGTGCTGGGCGACCACGACTACTACCACGCGGTACGCCGCCTGGACGCCCGCAACATCACCTACCACAGCCGGATCGGGCAGCGCCTGGTCAGCGTGGAGCGGCTGTTCGCGTTCGTCGCCGACCTGATCCCCGCCGGCCCACGCCGCGACGCGGTGCTGTGCCGCCACGTCGGGCTGGAGCTGGCGAACCTGGTCGGCGACGACTTCCGGCACCTGGACCGGGCGGCGCAGGAGCGAGTGCACGACACTGTCGCCCGGCTGGTGCGGCGGCACGTCACCGACGGCCTGCGGGACCGGCTCGGCATCGAGGCCCGGCTGCGCCTGGGCACGGTCACCGCGGGCGGGGTCGACGAGCTGCTCGCCGTCATCGTGCAGGACACCGGGCGGGGCGTGCCGGCGACCGTGATCGCCGGTGACCGGTGGCACGCGGGCTACCCGGGCGCGCCGGCCGGCTGGACCGACGTCACCGACGTACGCGCCGACTGGCTGGCGCGGCTGGACGCCGTCGACGTGAGCTGGGTCGACGGGCACACCCTCGCGGTGACCGCGCGCAGCCCGTACCCCCGGTTCGCCGCGGAGGCCGGGCCGGTGCGGCTGCTGGCCGGTCCGGTCGTGGGCGCCACCCGGATCGACGCCGGCGACCCGACCGGCCGCACGGTCCGCACGGAGTTCCCCCTCGATCGCCTCCTGGCCGCGAGCTCCGTCGAGGGCCGGCGTCATCCGGTACGCGCCGAGGTGGACGGCGACCACGGGCGCGGCAACGCCGCGGTGCGCGCGCCAGGGCTCGCCGCCGGCCGGCCCCGGCTGATGCGGCACGGCGCCCGGCTGTACGCGGTGGCGGCGACAGTCGACCACGCAACGGTCAGCTCGTGCTATCGGTGGTGCCGGTGACCGTCGGGCAGCTCGTCGGGCGGCTGCGGCAGCGGCGGACCCGCCCGGCCGGATCAGCGCGCGGAACGGAAGCCCGGCTCGGCCGGCATGGGCACCTGGAGGTACGTGGTGCCGCGCAGGTCCAGCCAGGCCCGCTGCGGCGCGCGGACCAGGCGCACCATCACTCCGGAGCAGGTGGGACAGCGCCCGACCAGGCCCGGGGCGTGCGAGTAGACGTGCAGCCCGGCCATCGGGCCGGTCATGCCGCAGTTGTCGCAGCGCCCGGTGGTGGCGCTCAGGTCGACGGCGAACAACTCGCGCAGCGGCCCGTCGAGCATGTTGCCATCCAGGTAGGACAGGTCGGTCATCCGCTCTCCTCGGGTCGTCAGCCGGTCGGGCCGAACCGTTCGGTCCGCACGCGCCGGGTCGGGTGACCGAGCCCCACCAGCAGGTCGGCCACGGTCTCCACGAATCCGGTGGGGCCGCAGACGTAGCAGAGCGGCTCCAGGTCCGGCGGCCAGCCGTGGCTGTTCACGTCGGCCAGGCCGATCCGGTGCGGCTCGCCGCGCCAGCCGTCGGGCGCCGCGCGGGTGTAGACGTACGCGACGTCCAGACCCTGGTCGTCGCGGGCGCGGCGGCGCAGCTCGTCGGCGTAGATCACGTCGTCCGGGGTGCGCACCGAGTAGACGAGCCGGAACGGCGTCCGGCTGCCGGCGGCCCGGCGCGCGCGGATCATCGCCATCAGCGGCACGACGCCGGATCCGCCGCCGACCAGCAGCACCGGCGCGGTCTCGTCGGTACGCCAGACGAACCAGCCGCCGACCGGACCGCGCACCTCGATCGGGTCGCCCTCGGCGTAGGTGTCGGTCAGGTACGGCGACACCTCCCCGTCGGGCACCCGCTGCACTGTGACCTCGATCTGCTCGCCGTCGGCGGGGCCGGCCAGCGAGTACGACCGGGCGGCCTGGTAGCCGTCCTCGGCGGTCAGGCGCAGGTCGACGTGCTGTCCGGGCAGGTGTCCGGGCCAGCCGGGCACGTCCAGCACCAGCGTCTGCGCGGTGGGCGTCTCGACCCGCCGCTCGGCGAGCCGGGCCACCCGCCACATCAGCGGCGCGACGCGGCGGCCCTGCGCCTGCGCCGTCACCTCAGTCGCCCTGGTAGCGCTGCTCGCGCCACGGGTCGCCGTAGTCGTGGTAGCCGGCGGTCTCCCAGAAGCCGGGCCGGTCGTCGACGAGCAGCCGGATGCCGTGCACCCACTTCGCCGACTTCCACAGGTACAGGTGCGGCACGAGCAGCCGCGCCGGGCCGCCGTGCTCGGCCGGAAGCGGCCCCCCGTCGTACGTGTGCACCACCCAGGCGCGCCCGCCGCGCAGGTCGTCCAGCGGCAGGTTCGTGGTGTAGCCGCCGTAGGAGTGCGCGAGCGCGTACCGGGCGGTGGTGTCGACGCCGTCGAGCAGCGTGTCCAGGGAGACGCCCTGCCAGGTGGTGCCGAGCTTGGACCAGCGGGTGACGCAGTGCAGGTCCACAGTCGGTGTGTCCTGCGGCAGACCCGTCATCTCGTCCCAGGACCAGCGGTACTCGGCGCCGGTCTCACTGGTCAGCACGAACTCCCAGGTGTCCAGCGGCACCCGCGGCGTCGGGCCGGCGGAGAGCACGGGAAAGTCCTCGGTGAGGTACTGCCCCGGCGGTAGGTCGGACGCGGACGAACGGGGCCGGCCCTGGAAGCCCGGCGAGACGATTCCCACCCGTCAGTCGTACCACCGCCGGCCGTGCCGGGGCAGCGGTTCCCACCGAGTCAGGCGCCGCCTCCGCCCTGCACCTCGTGCACGACTGTGCGCTTGCCGTCGCCGCTGTCCCGGGTGGCCCGGAGGCTGGTGATGGTGACGATCACCAGGACGCCGATGATCACGCCGAGCGAGGCGAGCGTCGGGATCTCCGGCACGCCCTTCCAGATGCCGTGCGCCCAGTGCAGGCCGAGCTTGAGGCCGATGAACGCCAGGATGGCGGCCAGGCCGTAGCTGAGGTGCACGAGCCGGCTCAGCGCGGCGTGCAGCACGAAGTAGAGCGCCCGCAGGCCCAGCAGCGCGAAGGCGTTCGTGGCGAAGACCAGGTACGGGTCCTCGGTGATGCCGTAGACGGCGGGCACCGAGTCGACGGCGAACACGATGTCGGTGGCCAGCACCGCGACGACGACGAGCGCGAACGGGGTGAGCGCCCGGCGGCCGTTCTGCATGATCGTCATGCGGGTGCCGTGGTAGTCGTCGACCACCGGCATGACCTTGCGCAGCAGTCGTACCGACCGCATCTTGTTGATGTCGACCTCCTGCTCGTGCCCGCTGAGGGCGTCGCGCAGCAGCTTCACCGCGGTGGCGATGAGGATGAGCGCGAAGAGCAGGAAGGCGAAGTCGAGCGTCTTGAGCGCGGCGGCGCCGAGCGCGATGAACACGCCGCGCAGCACCAGGGCGCCCGCGATGCCGTAGAGCAGCACCCGCTGGGCCAGCACGGAGGGCACGGCGAACGCGGCGAGCAGCAGCATGAAGACGAACAGGTTGTCGACCGACAGCGACTTCTCGACCAGGTAACCGGTGAGGTACTCGATGCCCTGCTGGCTGCCCCAGCGCCACCAGATCCAGGCGCCGAAGGCCAGGGGCAGGGCGATGTAGAAGGCCGACCAGCGCAGGGCCTCGCGCATGGAGACCTCGTGCGGCTTGCGGGTGACCAGGAAATCCAGCACCAGCAGCACGAGCACGCCGACGATCGTCACCGCCCAGAGCGTGGGCGTACCGACCGACGACAGCTCGGACGCAGCCAGGGGAGACAATTCGGGCATGGAACCTCCTCGAACACCGTGTCATGTTCGAGGTCTCCTTCACCCACGCTTTCGTGGGCAACCACCCGGGGCTCGCCTCGGCGGCTTGCCGTACTGACCGGAATGATTCGTGGGAAGTACTCCCCTCGCCTGCACAAGGCTAGGTCACCGCCGGAGCGGACGCCAAGTCGGGACACAGATGCTTGCCCTGGTCAACAGCTGTGCCGGGGAGGACGGGCATGGCGCCAGGTCATCGCGGCCCCTAGGGTGACGCGGGTGACCAATCAGGGACCGCTGACCGGCGTACGGGTGATCGAGCTGGCCGGGATCGGGCCCGGGCCGTTCGCGGCGATGATGCTGGCCGATCTCGGCGCGGACGTGGTGCGGGTCGACCGGCTCGGCAGCGGCAGCTTCGGCGCCTTCCCGGGCGACCTGCTGAACCGCAACCGCCGCTCGGTCGCGGTGGACCTGAAGCAGCCCGCGGGCCGCGACCTGGTGCTGGCGCTCGTCGCCGGGGCGGACGCTCTGGTGGAGGGCTTCCGGCCGGGGGTGACCGAGCGGCTCGGCCTCGGCCCGGACGACTGTCTCGCCGTCAACCCCAAGCTGGTGTACGGGCGGATGACCGGCTGGGGGCAGGACGGCCCGCTCGCCCACAGCGCCGGGCACGACATCGACTACCTGGCGCTGACCGGCGCGCTGCACGGGGTGGGCCGGGCCGGTGAGCGTCCGGTGCCGCCGATGAACCTGCTCGGCGACTTCGGCGGCGGCGGCATGATGCTGGCCCTCGGCGTGGTCGCGGCGCTGCACGCGGTGCGCGGCGGCGCGCCCGGCCAGGTGGTCGACGCCGCCATCGTGGACGGCGTGTCGGTGCTGGCGACCCAGATCCACGCGCTGCGTGGCATCGGGCTGTGGCAGGACCCGCGCGGGGTGAACCTGCTCGACGGCGGCGCGCCCTTCTACGACACGTACGAGTGCGCCGACGGGCGGTACGTGGCGGTGGGCGCGCTGGAGCCGCAGTTCTACGCCGAGCTGGTCCGGCTCACCGGTTTCCCGCTGGACGGCGACGACGCGCCGGACGGCGGCGCCCTGGACCGGGACGACCCGGCGAACTGGCCGGCGTTGCGGGCCGCCTGGGCGCGGCTGTTCCGCACCCGCACCCGGGACGAGTGGACGGAGCTGCTGGCCGGCACGGACGCCTGCGTGGCGCCGGTGCTCGACTGGGCCGAGGCGCCGGAGCACCCGCACCTGCGCGCCCGGGACGCCTTCGTCGCGCCGGACGGGGTCACCCAGCCCGCGCCCGCGCCGCGCTTCTCGGCCACCCCGACCAGTGTGCGGCGACCGCCGCCGAGACCGGGCGAGCACACCGACGAGGTGCTCGCCGAGGCCGCCGGGGTGGACGCCGGCCGGATCGCCGCGCTGCGCGCCGCCGGTGTGATCGCCTGATCGCTGCCGGCCGGGTCAGCGCCGGTGCGTGGCTGCCGGGGCGAGGGCCGGTTCCACCATGTCGCGGTAGTCGCGGGGGAACTGGACCACGACGTCCTGGAACTCCCCGCCGCCGATCGCCTCGCGCAGCGTGGTGAACACCGCGCGGACCGCGTCCCGGGCGGTGTTCTCGTCGCAGTCGGCGCGGCGGGCGACCCGGGCGACGAACTCGGCCGCGCCGAACCGGTCGGCCGCCTCGTCACGCGGGTACGGGCTGAGCAGCCCTTGCAGCGGTTTCGGCAGTTGCGCGGCCAGGTCCAGCACCTCGCCACCGGTCAGCCGCTGCGCGAACGTCTCCAGCGTGGCCGCGGTGAGCGTGGCGGCCCGGTCCTCGCTGGTGCCGGTGAGCCGGGCGACCCGGCCCACGAAGGTCAGGTAGTGCATCGGTGGTACCCCCTTCGGTGCGCCCACCGCGGCTACCCGCCCCGGCGCTGCGGAAACGGCTCCGCCAAGGGCGGCACGTTTTCCGCGGCGGCGGGCGTGAGCGGCGGCGCGACGGGTAACCGCCGCCCGGTCGTGACCCCAACTACTGCCGCGAGGAGCCCGACTGATGGCGAGTTACTCGGACGTCCTGGAGTACCTGTCCGCGCTGGACTATCCGGCCGGGAAGGACGACGTCATCCGCGAGGCGGAGCGGGAGGGCGCGCCGCCGGACGTGTTGCGGGCGTTGCGGGCGCTGCCCCCGGTGGACTACGCCAACGGCACCGAGGTGGCCCGCTCGGCCGGCATCGACGCGGCGCCCGAGGTGAGCCGCTCGCAGCGCGCGGCGCAGGCCCGGGACAACCACCCGCGCGTCTCGCAGCATCTGCGCGGCATCTGAGCACCGCGGGGAGAGCCGGCGGGCGACACGGCCGCCGGCCTCGGCGTGCCCGGCACGAGCACGACCGTCGCGCGCGGACGGTGGCGCGTGACGTCGCAGGTGGGCGGTCGCGCGTCCGGTTCGCCGGCGGCCCGTTCGTGCCGCCGCGGATGGGCAGTCGTGGCCAAGGGTGCCCGTGCCTCGGCTCGGGCTCGCGTTCGTGCGCCGCGGTGCGGCAGGCCCGGGACAGGCGAGCGCCCCAAGTCACGAACCGCGACCTGGGGCGCCACGCAGCACCTTTCCCCAGCGGTTCACGCCCGAACCGGGTCGCGACCGCAGAGCGGTGAGATGTTCGCCCGAACCGGGCGGGGCATCGCTGCCACGACCATCATACGACGCAACATCAGCCGAACGGGTGAGAATCGCGAAACTGTGGCCGGGCGCACGCCCGCGCTCAGGCGGTCACCTCGGCGTACCGCCGCTCCAGGTCCACTCGCGCCAGCGCTCCGACCAGCCACGACAGTCGTTCCGACTCGCCGCTGCCGGCCAGCCCTGCGAGGTCGCCGGCGGTACGGCCCAGGCCGAGCCGGCGGGCCGCCGCGAGCGCTCGCCGGTCGGCCACCGGCGCCGCCTCGCGCCACAGCGCCTGCGCCTCGCGCAGGAACAGGTCGCACACCTCGTCGTCCACTCCGGGCAGAGCGATAAGCAACCGCCGCTCCCCCGCCGGGTCCTGGCGCGCGGCGGTACGCAGCCGGCGCAGGTCGCCCCGGTACGTGTCGACGAGCGTGCGGGCCAGGTCGCCGAGCGTGTCGGCGAGCCCGGCCAGATCGCCGCGCAGCCCGGCGGCGCGCAGCACGCGTACCCGGTCCTCGTGGCGGGACCGGGCCATCCGCGCCGCCGTGTCCCAGCCGGCGTCCCGCAGCGCCGTGGCCGCGTCGATCGCGCGGTGGAAGTCGCCCCGCCGGGCCAGCAGGACCGACAGGTAGAGGACCTGGAACAACTGGGCCGGGTTGTTCGTCACCCGGAACCCGAAGCACTCGGCGAACCCGCGGCCGTCCCCGGCGAGCCGGCGGGCGAGCCGCTTCTTGTCCGCGACGTCGCGCGGGGCGGTCTTTGTCGGCATGCCGCCGACTACCCAGGCGACGGCCCGGCATTCGGGTACGGCGGTCAGCCGCCTACGCCGCCACTGCGGTCGCGGGCCTTGAGCCGGGTGGTGGGCAGCGCGGGCGCGGGCAGCGGCGGCGCCGCGTCGTCGGCGACCACGCCGAAGCGGCGACCGGCCATCCAGTCCTCCCGGGCGGCCACGACCTCCTCGTGCGAGCGGCCCACGAAGTTCCACCACATCACCAGCGGCTCGTCGAACGGGGTGCCGCCGAGCAGCAGCAGCCGGGTGCCCGGTTCGGCGCTCAGCGTCAGCGCGCTCCGGCCGCGGCCCAGGTAGAGCAGCGCGCCGGGGGCCAGCGCCGTGCCGTCGCAGTCGGCGGCGCCGGACATGGCCAGCAGCGCGTACTCGAAGTCCGGACGCAGCGACAGCGTGGCCGGCACCGCGCCGCGGACCTCGAGCTGCGCGCCGACCAGCGGGGTGTGCACGACGGCGGGCGAGCGATGCCCACCGAACTCGCCGACGAGCAACGTGACGTCCAGGTCGCCGTCGCGCCAGCGGGGCAGGTCGGCGTGGTGGGCGAAGTCCGGGTCACCGGCGCGCGCGGGGTCGGGCAGCGCCACCCAGAGTTGTACGCCGTGCATCAGCGGCGGGTGCACCAGCGGGGAACGCTCGGAGTGCGCGATGCCGCGCCCGGAGGTCATCACGTTGAGCTGGCCGGGGCGGATGGGCTGGACGTTGCCGAGGCTGTCGCGGTGCAGGATCTCCCCGTCGAGCAGCCAGGTGACGGTCTGCAGCCCGGTGTGCGGGTGCGGCGGCACCTCCATGCCGGGCCGGTCGGCGACGTCGTCGGGCCCGAAGTGGTCGACGAAGCACCAGGCGCCCACCATCCGGCGCTGCCGCTGGGGCAGCAGCCGACGCACCGTGGTGTAGCGGCCGAGGGGTACGTCGTGCCCCGGCAGCAGCACGCTGCCGGGGTCGGTCGGGCCGACGCCGGGCGGGAGAGTCTGGGCGGGCAGGGATTCGGTGCGGTCCACCGCCCCGACTGTACGCTCAGTCCGCCGTGACGCTCACCGCGTTCGCGCCCGCGGCCAGGTCGAGGTAGAGCCGGTCGGCCGCCCGGTCCCAGCCCGGTGAGCTGACCAGGTCCCCGGCGGCGATCCCGCCGTGCCGCTCGTCGTAGACGGTCAACGAGCCGGCCCCGGCGGCGACCCGCACCCGGACCGGCGGCCCGCCGGGCACGGTGACGGTCAGCTCGCTGACCCCGCCGGTCATCCGGACGGTGAGCGAGCCGTTCAGCCGGGGCAGCAGCAGCCGGGTACGCGAGGCGCCGCCGACCAGGTCGATCCCGGCGAGCCGGGCTTCGCCGAGGTCGAGCCGCTGCTCGCTGACGCCGCCGACGAGCCGCAACCGCCAGGTGACCCGGGAGTTGAGCACCACGTCGACGGCGGCCGGCCCTCGGCGTCCGTTCTCCTCGATCCGCAGGCGGACCCGGTCCCCGACCATCAGCGGGCGCGGCGTGACCCCGGCGTCCTCGGGCACGTCGATGCGGTACAGGTCGGCGCCGAGGTCGGCGGTCCGCAGGGTGAACCGGGTCAGGCCGTCGGTCAGCTCGAACTCGGCGCGCTGCCGGCCGGCCCGGGGCGCGGCGAGCGTCTGCGCCCCTGCGGCCTCGGCCGCGCCCACACCTCCGGCGCCGGTGGCCGGCGACGGGGGCGCGCCGCCGGAGAAGACCACGCCGAGCCGGCCCGGGTTGGACAGGGTCACCGCCACGGCCACCCCGCCGAGCACCACCACCAGCGCGGCGGCGGCGGCCAGCAGGCGGGCCGCGCCGGACCAGCGGGGTCGGGTCAGGCCGGGGTCGTCCTCGGATGTGGTCATGGGCATCCCCTCTCGCCGGTCCCCAACGGGTCATACGTGTCCGTTTCCCAGTCGGTTCACTCCTTTTCCGCCCCAGCGGTACGGGAGCGCACCTTGGCGGCGCACGCGGTCAGCACGGCGTGGGCGTCCAGGCCGAGGCTCTCGATGGCGACGAGCGCGGTGAACGCCACGTCGGCCAACTCGGCGGCGACCTCCTCGCGGGTGTGCGTCACGCCCTTACGCGGGTTCTGGCCGAGCAGGCCGATCCAGGCCGCGGCGACCTCGCCGGCCTCCTCGCCGATCTTGAGGATGCGACAGGTCAGTTCGGTGTCGCCGCTGCCGTTCGCGGCGTCCAGCCAGGCGCGCGCGTCCCGCGCCGTTGTCCAGATGGTGGCGTCCACGGCGACCAGTGAACCTGACCGCTCAAACCGTTCGTATCCTGGGGCGACGCCGGTCGCAGGGCCGGTGTGCGAGGCGAGAGGAGGTGCCCGTGATGCCGGAGATCGTCGAGTCGGTGTTCGCCGGCGTGGTCGCCCGGAACCCGGGAGAGCCCGAGTTCCACCAGGCGGTCCGTGAGGTGCTGGAGAGCATCGGTCCGGCCCTGGCCCGGCATCCCGAGTACGCCGAGGTGGTCGAGCGGGTCTGCGAGCCCGAGCGGCAGGTCATCTTCCGGGTGCCGTGGGAGGACGACCAGGGCCGGGTACGGGTGAACCGCGGCTTCCGGGTGGAGTTCAACAGCGCGCTCGGCCCGTTCAAGGGCGGCCTGCGCTTCCACCCGTCGGTCTACCTGGGCATCGTGAAGTTCCTCGGATTCGAGCAGATCTTCAAGAACGCGCTGACCGGCCTGGCGATCGGCGGCGGCAAGGGCGGCGCGGACTTCGACCCGAAGGGTCGCTCCGACCGCGAGGTGATGCGGTTCTGCCAGAGCTTCATGACCGAGCTGTACCGGCACATCGGCCCGCAGACCGACGTGCCGGCCGGTGACATCGGGGTGGGTGGCCGGGAGATCGGCTACCTGTTCGGGCAGTACAAGCGGATCACCAACCGGTACGACGCGGGCGTGCTCACCGGCAAGGGCCTGGCGTACGGGGGCGCGCAGGCGCGCCGGGAGGCGACCGGGTACGGCGCGGTGTTCTTCGCCGACGAGATGCTCCGGCAGGCGGGTGACAGCCTGGAGGGCAAGCGGGTGGTGGTGTCCGGCTCCGGCAACGTCGCCATCTACGCGATCGAGAAGGTGCACCAGCTCGGCGGCACGGTGGTGGCGTGCTCCGACTCCGGCGGCTACGTGGTCGACGAGAAGGGCATCGACCTGGCGCTGCTGCGGGAGCTGAAGGAGCAGCGCCGGGGGCGGCTGGCCGAGTACGCCGAGCACGCGCGCAACGCCGTCGCGGTCCCGGACCGCAACGTCTGGGAGGTGCCCTGCGACCTGGCGCTGCCCTGCGCCACGCAGAACGAGATCGGCGGCGCGGAGGCCGCCGCGCTGGTCGCGGGCGGCTGCGTCGCGGTGGTGGAGGGGGCGAACATGCCCACCACGCCGGAGGCGGTGCGGATCCTCGGCCGGGCCGGGGTGCGGTTCGCGCCGGGCAAGGCGGCCAACGCCGGCGGCGTGGCGGTGAGCGGGCTGGAGATGCAGCAGAACGCCAGCCGCGACACGTGGACGTTCGGCGAGTCGGAGCAGCGGCTGCGCGAGATCATGCGGGACGTGCACGACCGGTGCTGGGCGACCGCGGAGGAGTTCGGCCTGCCGGGCGACTACGTGGCCGGCGCGAACATCCAGGGGTTCCGGCGGGTGGCCGAGGCGATGTTGGCGCACGGCCTGGTGTGAACCGGCCCCGGGACGGGCGCTGACGGCGCGCTCAGTCAGTGATTGACAGCTCTCGAAGCCCGGCCTAGGTTCAGGGCGCTACCGGCCGGTAGGCATCCGTCCCGCGTCGTCGCCCCCGTCCCGGGGTGGCACCCGTCCCCCGGGGAGCAGCGATGCAGCCCTCACCCGTCCGCCGCCGGCTGCTCGCCGTCGGAGTGGCCCTCGCCTTGACGCTCGGCCTCACCGGCGCGGCCCCCGCCGCCGCCACCGGCCGCGACGACGGCAGCGGCCCGCTGCCCGGCTACACCATCGTCAACCCGCCGCTGCCACCGCTCGTCGTCGGCGGGGCCGCCACCACCGTGCGGCAGGGCGTGCACGCCAACGCCGGATACATCATCGAGATCCCCGCGCGCTGGAACGGCGAGCTGGTGATGTGGGCGCACGGCTACCGCGGCCAGGGCACCGAGCTGTCGCCGGAGCCGCCCGGCTTCGACCTGCGGCAGCGCCTGGTGGCGCAGGGGTACGCGTGGGCGTCGTCGTCGTACGACCGCAACGGCTACGACGTGCGCTCCGGCGTGCGCAGCACCCGCGCCCTCGCCGACCTGTTCAGCCGTACCGTCCGCCGCCCGCATCGGGTGCTCGCCGCCGGGGTGTCGATGGGCGGTCACGTCATCGGCCGCTCGCTGGAGCAGTACCCCGGCTACTACGCCGGGGCGCTGCCGATGTGCGGGGTGCTCGGCGACCAGGAGCTGTTCGACTTCTTCCTGGACTACAACCTGGTGGCGCAGGCGCTGGCCGGGGTGCGCGCGTACCCGACGCCGCCGGACTACCTGACCTCGGCGGTGCCCCGGATCCAGGTCACGCTCGGCCTGGCCGGGCTGAGCCCGGGCGGCCCGGACACCACCAACGCGCTCGGCAAGCAGCTGCGCGCGGTCACCGTGGCGCGCTCCGGCGGGCCGCGGCCGGGCGCCGACGCCGCGTTCGCGGTGTGGAAGGACTTCCTGTTCGGCATCGCGGTCAGCGAGACGGACGGCTCCCCCGCCCGGCGCCCCGGTCAGCTCGCCACGAACCTGTTCACCAGGTACGCCCCGAACCAGCCGGTGAACCTCGACGCCACGGTGCAGCGGGTCGCGCCGGAGAACCTGCGCCAGCGGCTCTCGCCGGCCCTGACCGAGGTGCCCCGGATCGCCGGGCGGCCCACCGCGCCGGTGCTGAGCCTGCACGGGCTCGGTGACCTGTTCGTGCCGTTCGGCATGGAGCAGGCGTACGCCCGGGACGTGGCCCGGCACGGCCGGTCCCGGCTGCTGGTGCAGCGGGCCGTCCGTACCGCGCAGCACTGCGAGTTCAGCCCGGCCGAGGCCGGCGCCGCCTGGGACGACCTGACCCGCTGGGTGCGTACCGGGAAGCGCCCGGCCGGTGACCCGGTCACCGACGCGCGAGCGGTGGCGGCGCCGGACTTCGGCTGCCGGTTCAGCGACCACGCCGCCCGGGCCGCCGGCGCCGGCACCCGCCCGCTCTATCCGGCCTGCCCGGCTCAGCCCTCCTCGCGGCCGTACCAGCCGCCCCGGTAGACAGTGCCCTGCCGGGCCGACTCCGACTCCGGCGCCGGTGCCGACTCCGGCACCGGGGTCGGGTCCGCCGCGAGGGCGGTCCGGCGCGAGCGGCGGACCCGGCTGACCACGAACCAGCAGAACCCGGCGATCACCGCCACGATCACGACCTTCTGGAACGTGCCGGCGTACGCCTCGACCACATGCCACTGCTCACCGAGCAGGTACCCGGCCAGCACGAACGTGGTGTTCCAGATCAGGCTGCCCAGCGCGGTGTAGAGCAGGAACACCGGCACCGGCATCCGTTCCACCCCGGCCGGGATGGAGATGAGACTGCGGAAGATCGGAATCATCCGGCCGAAGAACACCGCCTTGACGCCGTGGCGCAGGAACCACGCCTCGGTGCGGTCCACGTCCTCCAGCTTGATCAGCGGCAGCCGCGCGGCGAGGGCGCGCATCCGGTCCCGCCCCAGCGCCGCGCCGATGTAGTAGAGCGCCAGCGCGCCCACGATCGACCCGAGTGTGGTCCAGAAGATCGCGCCGACCAGGCTCATCCGGCCCTGGCTCGCGGTGAAGCCGGCCAGCGGCAGGATCACCTCGCTGGGGATGGGCGGGAACAGGTTCTCCAGCGCCACCGCGAGCCCGGCGCCGGGACCGCCGAGCCGTTCCATCAGGCCGGTGACCCACCCGGTAACCCCGTCACCGGACGGCTCTGCCGCCCGCGCGGCGCTCACCCGGGGGCCGGCGAGCAGCTGTGCGTTTCCGATCATCCGACCAACGTTACGGGGCGAAGCCGTGGACGGCCACGCGTGATGGGAACCATTATCGTGTGCGGCATGCGTACGCCGTTGCGGATCGCGGTCGCCCAGCCGCTCACCCTCTCCGACGACGTCGAGGGCAACGCGGCACGGCACGCCGACGCCGTACGCGCCGCGTCGGCCCGGGTGGTGGTCTTCCCGGAGATGTCACTGACCGGGTACGAGCTGACGGCCGCGCCGCTGGACCCGGACGATCCCCGGCTCGCGCCGCTGCGCGCGGCGTGCGCCGGGACCGGGACGCTGGCGCTGGCCGGCGCGCCGGTGCCCGGGCCGCACATCGGGGTGCTCGCGGTCGACGGCGAGGGCGTGCGGGTGGCGTACCGGAAGATGTGCCTGGGCGGCGCGGAGCCGCGGCACATGCGGCCGGGCCGGGAGCCGGCGGTGCTCGATGTGGACGGCTGGCGGCTGGGCCTGGCGGTCTGCAAGGACACCGGCACGCCGGAGCACGCGGCGGCGACGGTGGCCCTGGGCGCGGACGCCTACCTGGCCGGGGTGCTGGAGTCCGCCGACGACGCGGCGGTGCCGGACGAACGTGCCCGCCGGGTCGCCGCCGCGCACGGCGTGTGGGTGGTGACGGCCAGCTTCGCCGGCTCGACCGGAGGCGGGTACGCGCGTGCCGCGGGTGGTTCGGGGATCTGGTCACCGGCGGGTGAGCCGGTGGTCCGCGCCGGCACAGGCGCCGGCGAGGTGGTCACCGGAACCCTGCACTGAGGACGAGAGACCGCCGGGCGTCTCAGCCCTCGTCCCCGCCGCGCAGCCGCTCGTAGCCGTCGAGCAGCTTGCGCAGCCCGGCGGCGGTGACGCGATCGATCTTGTCGTCCTCGGCGGCGTCCTCGATCTTCTCGCGCAGGTCCTCGACCCGCTTGTCCCGGTCCTTCGGCTTGCCCCGGTCCAGCTCGGCGGCCTTCTTGCGCAGGTCGTCGGCGGTCTTGCGGTCGATCAGCCCGATCGACTCGGCCCGGTCGAGCAGCTCGTCGAACCGGTCGCCGAGCTGACGCAGCGTCACCGGTTCGGGCACCGTCGACGGCGGCGCGGCGCTGCTGGGCTCGGGGGCGGGCGGCTCGGCCGCGCGCGTCGACGGGCCGGCCGTGGGCGCGGCGGCCGGCGGGGCGCCGGAGCCGTCGCCCCACAGCAGCGAGCCGACCACCGCGAGCAACAGCACCACGGCGCCGGCGACGAGCAGCCCGAACAGCCGCTTCGAGGAGACGGCCGGGCGCGGCGGCGGGATGGGACGCTCCGGCGCGGCCGGGCGGGTCGTGGCGGCCGGGAACCGCTCGACGAGAGTCGGCGGGTGCGTCACCGGCGCCACTGTGGGCAGGATCGCGGTCGGCGGATCCGCCGACCGCGCCGCGCCGAGACGCTCGGCGAGCCGGGCCGCTGCGGGTCGCCGCTCCGGGTCCGCCGCGAGGCAGGCCAGCACCAGATCGGCAATCTCCGGCGGCAGGCCGGGCACCCGCGGCGGCGGCACCGGCGGCCGGTTGCGCCGCACCTCCAGCACGTCGTCCCAGCTGCGCACCGGCAGCGGGGCCCGGCCGGTCAGGCTGCGGTACAGCAGCACGCCGAGCGCGTACACGTCGCCGGCCGGGTTCGCCGGGCCCGGGTCGAGGCGTTCCGGGGCGAAGTAGGCGGGGGTGCCCATCAGCAGCGCACCGGTGTGCCCGGTGACCGGATGCGGGCCGGCGGGCGCGGCGATGCCGAAGTCGAGCACCTTCGCGCCGGTCTCGGTGAGCATCACGTTCGCCGGCTTGACGTCGCGGTGCACCACGCCGATGCGGTGCGCCGCGGCCAGCGCCCCGGCGACCTGCCCGGCCGTGCGGACCGCGTCCGGCCAGGCCAGCGGCCCGCCGGCCAGCCGATCGGCGAGCGTCTGCCCCTCCACCAGCTCCATCACCAGGTACGGGACCACGACGCCGCTGTCCAGCGTCGCCTCGCCGTAGTCGTACACCTGGGTCACGTGCGGGTGGGTGAGCCGCGCCGCCGCGCGGGCCTCGCGCTGGATCACCGCCCGCAGTTGCGGGTCGGCGGCGAGCTGCCCGGCGAGGGCCTTGACCGCGACGGAACGGTGCAGCACCTCGTCGTCGGCGCGCCACACCTCGGACATGCCGCCGAGGCCGATGCGCTCGCGCAGGACGTAGCGGTCGTGCAGGCGCAGAGCGGGCGTGAACGGCGACATAATTCACCAGGCTGCCACGTGCGGCACCGGCCGCACCAACCCGCGCCCCCGTTTTGTCGGTGTTCCGGCGTTCTTCCGTCCGTGTCAGGGCTTGCGAGCGACCCCGCCGTACATGCTGACGTCGACCACCGACGGCCGCGGCTCCGGCTCGCCGTCGGCGCGCCACTCGGCCACCGAGCAGACGCCCGGCTCGACCAGTTCGAGGCCGTCGAAGAAGCGCACGACCTCCTCCCGGCTGCGCAGGTTGATCACGCCGTGCGGGCCACCGCCCCGGGCCGCCGCCTTCGCCTCGGCGGCCACCTCCGCCGGAAGGTAGTCGTGGGTGGCGTGCGAGGCGGCCAGGTAACTGCCCGGGGGCAGCGCGTCGAGAAGGGTGTCGACGATCGCGTACGGGTCCTCGCCGTCGGGCACGAAGTGCAGCACCGCCAGCAGCATCAACGCCACCGGCTGCGACAGGTCGAGCGTGCGGCGCAGGTCGGGGTGGGCCAGGATCCGCTCCGGGGCACGCAGGTCCGCGTCGAGGTAGGCGGTGACGCCGTCGGCCGAGCTGGTGAGCAGCGCGCGGGCGTGGGCCAGCACGATCGGGTCGTTGTCGACGTACACCACCCGGGCGCGCGGGTCGATCGCCTGCGCCACCTCGTGGGTGTTGTCGGCGGTGGGGATGCCGGTGCCGATGTCCAGGAACTGCCGGATGCCCGCTTCACCGGCCAGGTGACGCACCGCGCGGCGCAGGAACCGCCGGTTCTCCAGCGCGCTGATCCGGATCGTCGGGAAGCGGGCGGCCATGGCGTCGCCGGAGTCACGGTCGGCCTGGAAGTTGTCCTTGCCACCGAGCCAGTAGTTGTACCGGCGGGCGGGGTGCGCCACGGTCGTGTCGATCCGGTCGCCGAGCGGCCCCGAACCGGGCGCCGTCCCTGGTGCGTCGCTGGTCAAGGCCGCCTCCACGACTCGGGTGCCACAGTCCACTGTCTCCGGTGCGGATCATGCTACTGCCCGGCGCCGGGCCGGTCAGGCGGGGTACAGCTCGTCGCGGAGGCGGGCCAGCATCTCCCGGGTGCGCTCCGGCGGTGCGGCCTCCACGCACAGCCGTTCCATCGCCTCGGCGTAGAAGTCGAGGTCGTCGCGCTTGTCCAGGTAGATGGCGCTGGTCAGCTGCTCGATGTAGACGATGTCCGGCAGGTCGGCGTCGCCGAAGCGCAGGATGCTGAAGGCGCCGCTGGCCGCGGCGTGCCCACCGGCGGAGAACGGGACGACCTGCAGCCGTACGTGCGGCGCGGCGGTCGCGTCGATCAGAGCGTCCAACTGCTCGCGCATCACCGCGGTTCCGCCGATCGGGCGGCGCAGCGCCGCCTCGTCGAGCACCGCCCACAACTGCGGCGGGTTGCTGCGGCGCAGCAGCTCCTTGCGCTGCATCCGCAGCTCCACCCGCCGGTCCAGCTCCGCCGCCGACGCGCTGCGGTGCCCGAGCAGGATCACCTCCCGGGCGTACGCGGCGGTCTGCAGCAGGCCGGGCACGAACTGCACCTCGTACGTGCGGATCAGCGCGGCGGCGGCCTCCAGGCCCAGGTACGCCTGGAACCACGCGGGGAGCACGTCGCCGTAGCGGTGCCACCAGCCCGGGCTGTTCGCGTCCCGGGCGAGCTTGAGCAGCGCCTCGCGCTCGTCGGCGTCGGTGACGCCGTAGAGCGTGAGCAGGTCGGCCACGTCGCGCTCCTTGAAGCCGACCCGGCCCAGCTCCATCCGGCTGATCTTCGACTCGGAGGAGCGGATCTCCCAGCCGGCCGTCTCCCGGCTGACCCCCGCCCCCTCACGCAGCCGTCGCAGCTGCCCACCGAGCAACATGCGCAGCACGGTGGGCCCGCTTGTCGGACCACCCTCGACGGGCACCGTCGCCACCTGACCGCCCTCGCATCCCGACTGCCCCGGCCGGGTGCCGTCCCGGCCGACGAGTAAGCATGCCATGAACTGACAGTGAGGTGAACTCCTCCGGAGCGACGAATCAGTCCCGTGTGCGGGACGGCGGGATCAGGTGGTCGAAGTCGCCGTCGCGCGCGCCGAGCACGAAGGCGGCGATCTCGTCCACTGTGTAGATCAACGCCGGACCCTCCGGGTGCCGGGAGTTTCGGACCGCGATTCCGGTGCCGCCGGGCAGCTCGGCCAACTCGACGCAGTTGCCGCTGGGGTTGCTGCGACGACTCTTCGACCAGCGCATCGGGGGCAGCTCGGGTACGGGCACACCGTTCGGGGGTTGTTGCATGAGCGTCCTTCGGGATGAGCCAGCCGAGGCCGCGGGGAGGAGCGGTGGGTGGCGACGTCTGTCGACTGAGGAGTGAGATGCACGTGCATCTGCTATTGCATCTGCAATGGACGGAGAGCATGATAGCCGAAACGTACGGTGTGCCGGGTCGCTCACATTCGGTGACCCGAACCCGGCCTCCGGATGCCGCCGCGCGCGGCTAGGGGACTGCGGTGAGGAGGACGCGCGTGCCGGATCCGATGACCGTCGCCTCCGGCATATCCGCCGCCGGCGCCCTGATCTCGGCCTGGCAGTTGCGCCGTCGCGCCGTACGCGCCGAGGCCGAAATCGAGCTGCTCCAGGCCGAACTGGCCGCCGAACGGCACGCGGCCAGCCACGACCCGCTCACCGGGCTGCCCAACCGCCGCGCGTTCTTCCGGCTGGCCGCCACCCTGCTCACCGACCCGGCCGGCCAGCCACTGGTCGCTGTCGTCCTCGACCTCGACAACTTCAAGCAGGTGAACGACCGCTACGGGCACGCCGCCGGCGACCAGGTGTTGATCGCCGTCGCGCAGCGGCTCGCCGCGTTCGCCGGCAACAACCTGGTGGCCCGCCTCGGCGGCGACGAGTTCGCCGGCCTGCTGGCCAGCCCCACGGCGGACCGCCGGTGGATCGAGCACGCCACCCGGCGGCTCTGCGAGGCGCTCGCCGCGCCGATCCCGCTGGGCGCGCGCAGCATCCAGGTCACCGCCTCGGTCGGGCTGGCGCCGGTCCATTGCCCGAAGCAGCTCACCGACGCGCTGTGCCGCGCCGACGCCGCCATGTACGAGGCGAAGACGCTGGGCGCGGCCCGGCCGCCCCGCCAGCTCGTCGCGGAGTACTGACCGGCCCGGTCGGTCCCCGTGCCCGGTCGGTCCGGCTCACCCGCTCGGCGCGGGCCCCGGGCGCTCGGTCAGCGCCAGCCGTAGCCGGCGCGCAGCGCCTGCCCGACCCGGTCGAACCGCGGCCGGTCCAGCACCGCGCCCTCGCGGCGGATGCTGTCCTCGCGCATGGTGAGCACCCGGTCCAGGCGCACCCAGGAGGGCCGGTTGTCCCGGTCCCACTCCCCCGGGCCGAGCGCCAGCCAGTGCCGCTGGCCGTCCCGATCGCTCTGGCTGGACAGCATCAGCCCGAACAAGGTGCGGCTGTGCCGTCCCACCACCAGCACCGGGCGGTCCTTGCCCTGGCGGGGATCGTCCTCGTAGGGCACCCAGGTCCAGACGATCTCGCCCGGGTCGGCCTGGCCGTCCGGCTCCGGCGCGTACGACAACTCGCGGCTCTGCAACGCGCTGACCTGGCGGCGGCGCGCGACCTGAGCCGGGATCGGCCCGCCCGTGCGGGCCGGGGCGGGCACGCCCCGGGTGATCCGGCCGAGCCGCGACGCCACGTTCTTCAACAGACCTGCCACGGCGGGCAGCCTATCGGCCGGGGTGCGACCGCCCGGGAATCGGGTCGCCGGGTCGGGTACGCGGTGCCATCATGCGCCGGTGACAGTGCCCCGCCACCAGATCCGCGCCGCGTTCACAGCGGACGCCGTCACCGTCTACCAGGCGTACCCGCCGGAGATCGCCGACGCCGCGCTGCGCGCGGGCCGGTTCGTGCCGCCGTTCAAGCGGGAGCGGATGACCTGGATCAAGCCGTCGTTCCGCTGGATGATGTACCGCTGCGGCTGGGCGCTCAAGCCGGGCCAGGAACGGGTGCTGGCTGTCGACATCAGCCGGGCCGGCTTCGAGTGGGCCCTGCGGCACGCCTGCCTCAGCAGCTACGACCCCCGCCTGCACCCGGACCGGGAGGCATGGCAGCGCGGCCTGCGGGTCAGCCCGGTGCGGGTGCAGTGGGACCCGGAACGCTCGCTGCGGCTGGCGCCGCTGCTCAGCTCGGCGCAGGTGAAGTTCCACTGCGGCCGTACCGCTCGCTGCAGGTCGGACTGTCCGGCGAGGCGGTCCACCGGTACGTCGACGAGTGGGTCCTCGGGCTGACCGACGTCACCGGGCTGGCCCGGTCCGTGCACGGCCGTCTCACCGACGGCGACGAGGCCGGCGCGGCGGCGCTGTTGCCGGTGGAGCGGCCGTACCCGCTGCCGGCCGACGTGGCCCGGATCGTCGACGCCGGCTGAGCGGTTCGGCGCGCGCGGCGCCGCGAGGCGGGGCGCCGCGAGGCGGGGCGCCGCGAGGCGGGGCGCCGCGAGGCGGGGCGCCGCGAGGCGCGCTGTTAATAAGGGGCCCTTCTACTACCGCAGGCGTTAAGAAGGGGCCCTTCCTTACGCTGGGGGCGTGCAGCTACCCGACGATCTGCCGGTGTTCGAGCGCAGCGCGGTGCGGCTGGTGGTGCTCGACGCCACCGACCGCCTGCTGCTGTTCCACACCCGCGACCCGGATCATCCGGACCTCGGCGTGTGGTGGGAGCTGCCCGGCGGCGGGCTGGACCCGGGTGAGACGTACCGGGAGGCGGCGGTACGCGAACTGCGCGAGGAAACAGGCATCGCCGTCGGCCCGGACGAGGTGGGCGCGCCGACGTGGCGGCGGCGGGCCAGCTTCCGGCACCGGCAGCGCCGCCACCTCCAGGACGAGGTGATCGTGGCGGTACGGCTGCCCGGCCCCGGACCGGACGTGGACGAGGCGCTGCGGCTGGACTACGAGGTGGAGGACTACTTCGGATTCCGCTGGTGGCCGCTGGCCGAGGTGCTCGCCGAGCGGCCGCGCTGCTATCCCGGGCGGCTGCCGGAGCTGCTGCCGGCGTTCCTGGCCGGCGAGGAGATCGACGAGCCGTTCGAATTGTGGTCCTGAGCGCGGGCGTGCCACGCGGCGCGCGAACGGGCAGAGTGGAGCCGTGACTCCCCTGCGCGCACCCCTGGCCCGTTACGCCGAGCGGCTGCACCGCGCCGCCGGTGACACCCACCACGTCGCCTCGCCGCTCGGTGCCTGGCTGCTGCTGGCGCTGACCGGCCCGACCGCCACCGGGGAGGACCGTGCGGCGCTGGCCGGGGCGCTCGGTCTCGACCCGGACGACGCCGCCGCCGAGGCGCGGGCGCTGCTCGCCGCGCCGCACCCGATGGTCGCCGCGGCCACCGCGCTGTGGGAGCGCACGCCGATGGCGGAGCTGGCCGCGTGGCGGGCCGCCCTGCCGGAGGACACCGAACGCGGCGCGCTGCCCGACCAGGCGGCGCTCGACGCCTGGGCGCGGGAGCGTACCGGCGGGTTGATCGAGCGGTTCCCGCTCGACGTCGCCCCGGACACGCTGCTGGTCCTGGCGAACGCGCTGGCCACCCGGGTGTCGTGGGCCGACCCGTTCGACACCGCCCCGGGCACGGAACTGGGCGCGGGCAGCGCCTGGTCGAGCCGATTGAGCCGGGTGCTGCGCACGCCGCCGTTCGGGCACCGCTGCTGGGTGGCGGCCACCGACCGGGCCGGCGAGGTGGCGGTGCACGCGGTCCGGGCTGCCGAGGGCGACGACGGCGCCGGGATGCTCGTGGTGTCGGTGGCCGCCGCGCCGCAGGTTCCGGCCACCGACGTGCTGGCCGCCGCGCAGGAGCTGGCCGTGGCCGCCGCCACGGCGCCGGACGGGCCGGACCCGGGCCGCCGCTCGCTGTTCGACCTGCCGCTGGGCGAGACGCCGCTGTGGACGCTGCGGGAGGAGTCGACCCGGACGTACGCGGACGACGGCCGGGAGGAACGCGCGACGGCGGTGCTGCCGTGCTGGTCGGCGCAGAGCCGGCACGACCTGACCGCGGCCGGGTTCGGCTTCGACGCGGCGGCGCGGGCGCTGGGCCGGCTGCTGGGACTGGCCGGGCCGGGGTTCGACGCCGCGCAGTCGGCGGTTGCCCGGTTCGGCCGCTACGGCTTCGAGGCCGCCGCCGTGACCGCGTTCGGCCGGGCGACAGCGCTGCCGCCGGAGGGCGTCGCCCGCGTCGCCGAGCTGCGCTTCGGTCACCCGTACGCGGTGGTCGCGGTGACCACCGACCCGGCCGGCGGCCCCTGGCACGCCCTGCCCGTCTACTCCGCCTGGGTGGCCGACCCGGAGGAGCTGCCCGCCGACGAGGCCGGGTAGGCGGCGAGCGCGCTGGTGAGCTGGTCCAGCCCCAGCGAGCCGAGCGCCAGGGCGTGGCTGTGGAACGCCCGCCGGTCGCCGGGGAACGCCGCGCGGCCGTCCCGCCACACCCGCTCCCCCACCTTGTAGGTGAGCGCCTGCCCGGGGCGGCCCAGGTACCGGGCCAGTTCCAGGGGCGCGTACGGCCCCTGGTGGCAGCGGTCGCGCAGCAGGGCCAGCGCCGCCTCCGGCGTCCACGGCGCGCCGTCGGCGGACGGCATCGGCAGCCGCAGGTGCAGGCCGATGTCGAGCACCACCCGGGCCGCCCGCAGCAACTGCATGAACAGGTGTCCCAGCCGCGCGCCGGGCTGCTCGTAGAGCCCGAGCTCGTCCATGAACCGCTCGGCGTACAGCGCCCAGCCCTCCTGGGCGCCGGAGAGTCCGCCGAGCAGGTTCAGCCGCTGCCCGGGACCGCCCCGGCACGCCTCGGCGCCGAGTTGCAGGTGGTGGCCGGGAACGCCCTCGTGGTACGCGGTGCTGTAGGCCCGCCAGGTGGGGAAGCTCTCCTGGCCCGCGGGCAGCAGCCACGAGACCCGGCCCGGCCGCGTCAGGTCCCGCGACGGCGCGGTGTAGGCGGTGCCGCCCGACGCGGTGATGCGCGACTCGACGCGGCGCAGCGGCGCGGGGATGTCGAAGTGCGTGCCGTGCAGCCGCTCGATGGTGGCCTCCAGCAGCTCCTGCAACCACGCGCCGAACGCGGCCCGGCTGTGCAGGGTGCCGGGCGCGTCGGGGCGGCCGAGCCGGTCCAGCGCCTCGGGCACGGTCCCGCCCAGGGTCTTCGCCTCCGCGACCAGTTGCGCCTCGGTCGCGGTGAACTCGTCCCAGCCCCACTCGTACAGCTCGCGCAGGTCCGGTTCCATCCCGAGGAAGGTCCGCACCCAGAGGGCGTACCGCGCCGGGCCGAACGCCTCGTCGTCGCGCGCCCGCGGCGCCAGGTCCGCGGTGAGCGTCGTCGCGAACCTCCGGTACGCCTCCCGCGCGTACCGCGCCGCCGCCTGCAACGACGGGCGCTGCGGGCCGTCGCCGTAGCGCTCCACGAGCGCCGTGTCGTCGTCGATCCAGTTGCGGCAGCGCTGCGTCACCAGGTCCACCTGGCGTCGTGTGGGCAGGTGACCGCGTTCGGCGGCGACCAGCAGACTGCGGGCGTACCCGTCCAGGGACGCCGGGATCGCGGCCTGGCGCGCGCCCACGCGGGCCCAGCCGTCCTCGTAGGCCGCGCGCCCGGCGTCGCGGCCCGGCACCGCGGACTCGACGCACTGGCGGATGAGCTGGAGCGGGCCGGTGGCCGCGACGTGCAGTTCCCGCAGGTCCTCCCCGGCGGTGTGGAAGGCGATCCGGGCGCGCAGCCGTTCGGCGAGGTGCTCGTGCAGCGGGCTCGTGGCGGGCAGCGCCTCGATCCGGCGCAGGGCGCGCGCGGCGAGATCGGCGCGGGCCTGGTGACCCTCCGGGCTGTAGTCGGTGAGCCCGTCGACGTCCTGCTCACCGGCCTCGACCACCGCCACACACGGATCGAGGCGGGTCACCTCCCCCAGCAACCCGTCGGCGAATTCGTCGATCATGGAATCGAGGCTAGCCGCACACCGCCGGATTCCGGCTACGCTCGCGCCCGTGAACGTCGATGCGCCTCGCCCGCGACCGGTCAACGCTCTCGCCGCCCTGCCTGCCCTCCCGTGGGTCGGCATCCACCTGCTGCTCTACGTCGGTGTCGCCGTCGTGGTCCCCCTGCTGTGGGAGCCGGCCCCGGCCGGCGGCCTCGTCGAGGCTTTCAGCCAGGCCCTCACCGAGTTGCCGTCCGTGCTCCTCAGCCCCGGTGGGCTGATGGTGAGCGCTCTGGCCGCCGGCTGCCTGGGAGTGCTGCGCCTGCTGTCCCGCGTGCGGTGGTACTGGTTCAGGCTGGCCGCGATTCTGCTCTTCGGCGTGCCGCTCCCGCTGTTCGTGTTCGCCGCGGCCGGTGCGAAGGCGGCGGTGCCGGTGGCCGTCCCCCACCTGTTGGTGGCGCTGCTCATCGTGCAGCCCCGGCGTTCGGACGGGTGGACGGAGCCGGATCCGGCCCCGGAGGGCCAACGCTGGTAGCGCAACCGACCCCTCCGGGGCGGCACCCACCCTCCGCCCCGTGACCAAGGAGTTCGTGCCGGCCGGGAGGCCCGGAACCGACACGAACTCCTTGATCGACACGGTCAGACCGAGGCGAGTTCCTTCTCCTCGGCCTTGGCGGCCAGGCGCTTCTCGCGCTCCTGGGCGCCGATCAGGTCGTCCGGCAGGGAGTCCTCCACCTCGATGTCGAAGCGGCGCAGCAGGCGGATCGCGAACCCGCCGAGCGTGACCAGGACCAGCGCCGCGCCGAAACAGATGTACGCGAAGCCGATACCCCGGCCCGGTCCGGTGCCGATCACCGCGCCCACCGTGCCCGCGAGCGACCCGCCCGGTGCGAGCATCGGCTCGAACAACGCGGTTGCGCCCGGCGCGAGCAGCGCGAACCCGATCGGCAGAGTGGACCAGGAGATGGTCTGGTTGAGGCTGAACACCCGGCCGTGGAAGCGCTGCGGCACCTTCACCTGCACGATCGTCGCGTAGATCGACTGCGCGGTGGTCATCGACATGGCCAGCCAGCAGAAGCCGACGCAGATCATCGCCACCGACGCGTCCAGGCCGATCAGGATGCAGCCGATGGCGGTGCCCAGGTTGCCGATCAGCACGCCGATCATCCGGCGCTTGCGCGGACCGCCCCACAGCGACATCAGCACGCCACCGAGCACCGCGCCGACCGCCTCGGCCAGCGCGACCTGGGCGACCTGGGTGGGGCTGCCGAACGACAGCACGAGCGGGGTGATGAGCACCAGCGCCGGCGCCAGGAAGATGTTGCCCAGCGCGAAGTAGCCGAGCATCAGCCGGAACCCGCGGTGCCGCCAGGAGTAGCGCATCCCGTTGGCGATGGCCACGAGCAGCCGTTCCCGGGGCCGCCAGCCGAGCATGTCCGGGAAGCGGACCACGGCGAGGGTGAGCACCGCGAGCACGTAGCTGGCCACGTCGACGAGCAGGATGCCCTTGAGGTCGATGGTGGCGAGCAGGCCGGCCGCGAACGCCGGCATGAGCAGCGTGGCCACACCGGTGGACAGCTGGGTGATGCCCATGGCGTGCCCGAGGTAGCGCTTGGGCACCAGTTGCGGCACCGCCGACTGGAACGCGATCCGCTGGAACGACCCGGCCACCGAACTCAGCGCCACCAGCATGTAGATGTGCCAGAGCACCAGGTTGTCGGTCCACAGCAGGGCGGCCAGCACCAGCTGGACGGATCCGGCGAAGCAGCTGGCCGTCATCATGATCCGCCGCCGGCTGACCCGGTCGACCAGCGCGCCGGCCACCGGCAGCATGAGCACGCCGCAGATCAGCGCGAGCGCCCAGAGCAGGCCGAGGTTCGCCACCGAGCCGGTGCGGTTGAACAGCCAGATCGGCAGCGCGAACGCGGTGAGCGCCGATCCGGTGCTGGAGACGAGCTGCCCGACCGTGATGGCCAGGAAGCGGCCCATGCTCGGCTTGACCGCGGTGCTGACCTTGCGGGTCACGCCCACGCGCAGCGTGTCCGCCACCGCCCAGCCGGCGTCCTCACCCCGGGCCTCCGGCGTCAGCGCGCTGACGTCGCCGGCCGTCACGGCGGGATGTGTCTGGCTGACGATCTCGGCCAGTTCCTCGGCGCGGTACTTGAGGAAGAAGTGGCCGGCCTGGTCGAGCACGACCAGCCCGAGCGTGTCGCTGAGGAACTGCCACTCGGTGTACCGCTCGCGGTAGTAGTCGGTGACCGGGTCCTCCGAGCCGACCACCGAGACGATCGGCGCGCGCAGCTTCGTCGCCTGCTGGTCCAGCAGCCGGGTGAAGTACTCCTCCGAGGCGCGGGAGTCGGCCCGCATGTTGCTGATGATCCGGTCGGCCTGCTCCGGGTCCAGCTCGTCGGTGTCCACGCCCATCGACTTGAGCCAGCTCGCGTAGTGCTTGTTGCTGCGCAGCTGCTCCAGCTTGTTGCGGGCGGCCGAGAAGACGCCCTTGGGGCGGGCGAACGGGAACATCGCGCCGATGTAGACGGCCTCCAGGTCCCGGCCGGCCGCCTCGACCTTGCGGGCCACCTCGGCGACGATCGCGCTGCCCACGCCGCAGTGGCCGTACAGGGCGATCGGCCCCTCGACCCGTTCCAGGATCTCGTCGGCGACCCGGCTGGTCAGCTCCTCGAACGGCAGCGCGTCCTCGGTGAGGCCGACGTCGTGGCCGGGGATGGCCAGCGACCACAGCGCGTGCCCGGCCGGCAGCGCGTCGGCCAGCGGCTGGTAGACGATGGCGCTGCCGCCGCCGTACGGCACACAGACGTACGTCAGCACCCGCTTCGCCGCCGGGATCGGCTTGGTCAGCTCGTAGAGCAGCCGGCGCGGCCCCTCCTGGGCGGCGTCGCCGGAGATGAACGCGGCCAGGTCGCGGATGGCGCGCTGCTGGAACAGGTCCATCACGCCGACCGCCCGGCCGCCCAGCTCCGCCTTGCGGATCTTCGCGACCACCTGGGTGGCGAGCATCGAGTGCCCGCCCAGGTCGAAGAAGTCGTCGTCGATGCCGAGCGTGTCCACGCCGAGCACCTCGGACCAGATCGCGGCGAGCGCCCGCTCGGTGTCGTCGCGCGGCTCGACAAGCGCCACCGACGCCTCGCGGGTGACCACCGGCGCCGGTAGCGCCTTGCGGTCCAGCTTGCCGTTGGGGGTCAGCGGCAGCGCGTCGAGCGTGACGAACGCGGCCGGCACCATGTACTCGGGCAGCGTGTCCTTCAGCGCCGCCTTCAACGCGGTGTGCTCCGCCGCCCCCACCAGGTACGCGGTGAGCCGCTTGTCGCCGGGGCTGTCCTCGCGGACGATCACCGTGGCCTCGGTGACGCCCGGCTGCTCGCGCAGCGCGCTCTCGATCTCGCCCAGCTCGATGCGCAGGCCGCGCAGCTTGACCTGGTGGTCGATGCGGCCCAGGAACTCGATCACCCCGGCGCCGTCCGGGCCGATCACCCAGCGGGCCAGGTCGCCGGTGCGGTAGAGGCGGGCGCCCGGCGCGCCGGAGAACGGGTCGGGGACGAACTTCTCCGCCGTCAGCGCCGGCCGGCGGTGGTAGCCGCGGGCCAGCCCGACACCGCCGATGTGCAGCTCGCCGGCCACGCCGACCGGGCACTGCGCGCCGGACGGGTCGAGCACGTGCAGCCGCAGGTTGGCGATCGGCGCGCCGATCGGCACGCTCGTCACCTCCGCGAGCCGGTCCGGCTCGCACGCCCAGGCGGTCACGTCGATGGCCGCCTCGGTCGGGCCGTACAGGTTGTGCAGGCCGCACCAGGGCAGCCGGGCGGTGAAGTCGACCGCCGAGGCCAACGGCAGCTCCTCGCCGGAGCAGATCACCCGGCGCAGGGCGGTGGCCGCCTCGACGCCGTCCTCGGCGAGGAAGACGGTGAGCATCGAGGGTACGAAGTGGGCGGTGGTGATCCGCTCGGACACCAGCAGGTCACGCAGGTAGCCGGCGTCCTTGTGGCCGCCGGGCCTGGCCAGCACCAGGCGGGCGCCGGCGCGCAGCGGCCAGAAGAACTCCCACACCGACACGTCGAAGCTGGCAGGCGTCTTCTGCAGCACCGCGTCGTCGGCGCCGAGCCGGTACGTCTTCTGCATCCAGTCGAGCCGGTTGACGATGCCCCGGTGGGTGTTGGGCACGCCCTTCGGGCGGCCGGTGGAACCGGAGGTGTAGATGACGTACGCCAGGTGCTCCGGCCCGGCGGTGGGCACCGGGTCGGTCTCGGGCTGGCCGGCCCAGACCGCGGCGTCGTCCAGTTCGAGCACCGTGGCGCCGGTGTCCGGCAGGACGTCGCGCAGGTGCGACTGGACCAGCACCACCGGCGCGTCCGCGTCGCCGACCATGAACGCGAGCCGGTCGGCCGGGTACTCCGGGTCCAGCGGCAGGTACGCGCCGCCGGCCTTGAGCACGCCGAGCAGCCCGGCGACGAGTTCCACCGAGCGTTCCGCGCAGACCCCGACGAGGGTCTCCGGGCCGACGCCGGCCGCGCGCAGCCGGTGCGCGACGCGGTTGGCCTGCGCGTTGAGCTGCGCGTACGTGCGGCTGTGCCCGTCGATGGTGACCGCCACCGCCTCCGGGGCGGTGGCGGCGCGCTCCTCGATCGGGCCGTGCAGCGTCTGCGCGCGCGGGAAGTCGGCGGTCGTGTCGTTCCACGCGGCCAGCAGTTCCCGCTCGGCGGCGGGCAGCAGCGGCAGCCGCGACACCGGGGTGTCCGGCGCGGCGACGAGCGCGTCCAGCAGCGCGGTCCACCGCTGGGCCATCCGTTCCACGGTGGCCCGGTCGAACAGGTCGGTGTTGAAGACCAGCTTGCCCCAGAGCCCGTCGACGGTCTCGACCGCGTGCAGCTCGAAGTCGAAGCGGGTGGCCCGCAACTCCATCGGCGTCCAGGTGAAGGTGACCTCGTCGGTGCGGGACACGCCGGTGAACCGGCCCATCTCGTAGTTCTGCAGCACGAACATGGCCTGGAACACCGGGGAGCGGCTGACGTCGCGCGGCAGGCCCAGCTCGTGCACGACCTTGGCGAACGGCACCTCGGCGTGCTCGAACCCGTCCAGCACGGTGCGGCGGGTGCGCTCCAGCAGTTCGGTGAACGTCGGGTCGCCGTCCAGGTCGGCGCGCAGCGGCAGCATGTTGATGAACATGCCGACGAGGTTCTCCAGCTCCGGCGCGGACCGGCCGGCCACCGAGGCGCCGATCGCGAAGTCGTCCTGGCCGGAGTGCCGGGCCAGCAGCACCTGGTACGCGGCGAGCAACGTCATGAACAGCGTGCCGCCGCTGTCGCGGGTGAGCGCGTTGAGCGCCTCGGTGGCGGCCGGGTCGAGCTGGAACTCGACGAAGTCACCCCGGTAGGTCTGGGTGGCCGGGCGCGGCCGGTCCAGCGGCAGTTCCAGCGGGGTGATGCCGGCCAGCCGTTGCTTCCAGTAGTCGACGTGCGCCCGCGCCTGCGGGCCGTCCAGCTCCCGCGTCTCCCAGACGGCGAAGTCGCCGTACTGGATCGGCAGGGCGGGCGGCTCGCCGCCCCGGTAGAGCGTGATCAGGTCACGCAGCAGCACGTCCACCGACCAGCCGTCGCCGACGATGTGGTGCTGGGCGAGGAACAGCACGTGCTCCTCGGCGGCGAGCCGGATCAGCAGCGCCCGCAGCAGCGGCCCGTCGGCGAGGTCGAACGGCTCGGCCGCCGCCTCCTCGACCAGCGCCTGCGCGGCGGCCTCGTCGGGCGCGTCCACCACCGTCAATGGCACGTCCGCGGTGTCCGCGATCACGACAGTGGGACGGCCGTCGGCGTCGGCCGGGAAGCGGGTGCGCTGCGACTCGTGCCGCTCGGCGAGCCCGGTCAGGGCGGCGCGCAGCGCGTCCACGTCGAGCGGCCCGCGCACCCGCAACGGCACCGCGATGTGGTACGCCGCCTCGCCCGGAGCGAGCTGGTCCATGAACCAGACCCGCTCCTGGGCGTAGGACAGCGGCACCTCGGCGCCGGCCGGGCGAGGGGTGATCCGGGCCGCGGGGGCGGTCTGGCGGGCGCGTAGCCGTCGGGCGATCAGCGCCTGCCGGGCCGCCTCGCGGGCCGGATCCTTCAGGTCGGTCATCAGTTGGTTCCCTCTTCCGCCGCGAGCAGCGCGGCGACCTCGGTGTCGGAGAGGCCGTCGAGCTCGGCGGCGATCCGCTCTTCGATCTGGGCGGCCAGGTCCGCCACCACGGGGCTGCTGAACAGCGCCCGCATGGGCAGCTCGACGTCCACCTCGGCGCGGATGCGGGCCATCGCCCGCATGCCGCGCAGCGAGTTGCCGCCGAGGGCGAAGAAGTCGTCGTGCGCGCCGACCTTCTCCACCTGGAGGATCTCGGCGTACACCTCGGCGACCAGGGCCTCGGCCTCGGTGCGGGGCGCGACGTAGCTGTCCTGGGCCGGCTCGGCCGCCGCCGGGGCGGGCAACGCGGCGCGGTCCAGCTTGCCGTTCGGGGTCAGCGGCAGCGTGTCCAGCCGGACCAGGGCGGCCGGCACCAGGTGCGCGGGCAGCTCGCGGGCCAGTTCGGCGCGGACCGAGTCCTCGTGGGCCGGGCCCACCAGGTAGCCGACGAGCATCGGCTCGCCGCCGTCGGCGCGTACCGCTGCGGCGGCGGCGCGCACGTCCGGGTGGGCCAGCAGCGCCGCCTCGACCTCGCCCAGCTCGATGCGCATGCCGCGCACCTTGACCTGGTCGTCGCGGCGGCCCAGGTAGTCCAGCGTGCCGTCGGCGCGCCAGCGGGCCAGGTCGCCGGTGGCGTACATCCGGGCGCCGGGCGGACCGTACGGGCAGGGCAGGAACCGCTCGGCGGTCAGCCCGGGCCGGTCGTGGTAGCCACGGGCGAGCTGCGTGCCGGTGAGGTACAGCTCCCCCACCACGCCCGGGGGCACCGGGCGCAGGGCGGCGTCGAACAGCAGCGCCCGGGTGTTCCAGGTGGGCGTGCCGATCGGCACCGGACCGCCCGGGAGCGGCTCACCGGGGGCGATGCGGGCCGCGACGCAGCCCACTGTGGCCTCGGTCGGGCCGTACTCGTTGATCACCGCGACGTCGGGGTGCGCGGCCCGCCACGCGGCGAGCTGCTCCCCGGTCAGCGCCTCGCCGCCGATGACCAGGTCGGTCGTCGGTGACAGCTCGGCGTCGAGCAGCGGCAGGTGGCTCGGCGTGACCTTGAGGAAGGCCGGCCGGCCGCCGGCGCGGGCGGCCGGGTCGTCGATCGCGGCCAGCCGCACCGTGCCGCCGGCGGTGAGCGTGCCGAGCAGGCCGGTGACGGTGAGGTCGAACGAGACCGGCGAGTGCAGCAGCGCCACCCCGGAAAGCCCCGGGTAGGTGGCCCGGGCCCAGGCCAGGTACGCGGTCACCGCCCGGTGCTCGACCACCACGCCCTTCGGGCGGCCGGTGGAGCCGGAGGTGTAGAGCACGTACGCCGGGTGCTCGGGGCGCAGCGGGGCGACCCGGTCGGTGTCGGTGAGGTCCTCGCCGGGCTGGTCAGAGCCCACCTCGCCGTCGAGCACCAGCGCGTCGCCGGGCACCAGGGCGGCGGTGTCCGGGTCGGCCACCACCAGCGCGGGCGCGGCGTCCTCGAGCAGGTACGCGATCCGCCCGGCCGGGTACGTGGTGTCCACCGGCACGTACGCGGCGCCGGCCTTCAGCACCGCGAGCATCGCGACGACAAGGTCGCAGGAGCGGGGCAGGGCCAGCGCGACCCGGGTCTCCGGGCCGGCCCCGCGCGCCACCAGCAGCCGGGCCAGCCGGTTCGCGGCGCTGTTCAGCTCGGCGTAGCGCAGCGTCACGCCGTCGCTGACCAGCGCCGCCGCGTCCGGGGTGGCGGCGGCCTGCCGCTGCACCTCGTCGACCACTGTGGTCACCGGCACGTCGCGGGCGGTGTCGTTCCAGGCGCCGAGCACCAGGTCACGCTCGTCGTCGGTGAGCAGCGGCAGCGCGGCCACGGTCCGCTCCGGCTCGGCGACGGCGGCGGCGAGCAGCCGCACGTAGCGGCGTACCACCGACTCGGCGGTCCCCCGGTCGAACAGCTCGGTCCGGTAGACCAGGCGGCAGTCGCCGGTGGTGATGTCGAAGGCCAGGTCGTCCTTCGTGGTGCCCAGCTCCACCGGGTCGAGGCCGGAGTCCGGGATCCAGTTCAGGGCGGTCTGGAAGATCGGCTGCACCGACGGGTTCCGCTGCGGGTCGACCGCCTCGACGATCTTCTGGAACGGCGCCTGCCCGTGCTCCATGGCGTCGATGAGGCCGTTGCGGATCCGGCCGAGCAGCGCCGCGAACGTCGGGTCGCCGGAGACGTCGCAGCGCAGCGCCACCGGGTTGACGAACATGCCGATCAGCGGCGTCAGCTCCGGGTTGTCCCGGCCGGCGGTGGAGACGCCGACCACCACGTCGGCGTCGCCGGAGATCCGCGACAGCAGCGCCGCGAAACCGGCCAGCAGCACCATGTACGGGGTGGCCTGCGCGCCGGTGGCCAGCGCGCCGACGCGGTCCAGCAGCCCGTCGGGCAGCGTGAAGCGCACCTCGTCACCGGCGAAGCCGAGCTGGACCGGACGGGGCCGGTCCAGCGGCAGACCGGTGACCGGCGGCGCGCCGGCCAGGTGGCCGGTCCAGAACGCGAGCTGCCGGTCCAGTTCCGCACCGGTGAGCTGCTGGCGCTGCCAGACCGCGAAGTCGGCGTACTGGATGGGCAGCTCGGGCACGGCGGGCTCGGCGCCGGTGCGCGCGGCCGCGCAGAACGCGACAAGCTCGGCGTGGAACAGCACCGCCGAGTGGCTGTCGAAGACGGCGTGGTGCGCCACGAACGCCAGCGCCAGCCCTTCGTCCATGCGGATCAGCCGGGCCCGCCACAGCGGCGCCGCGTCCAGCGGGATCGGCATCCGCGCCATCTCGCCGCGGATCCGCTCGAACTCGCCTCGCTGCTCACCGGCGGGCAGGTGGGTGACGTCGGTGACCGGCAGCGGCGCCGGCTCGTGGGCGCGCACGACCTGAACCAGCGCGCCGTCGTCGGCCCGCAGGTGGGTACGCAGCGTCTCGTGCCGGGCGATCACCCGGTTGACCACGTCGCTGGCCGTGTCGGCGTCCACGCCGGCCGGGAACATCCACGGGAAGGAGACGTTGAACACCGGCGACCCGGCGTCGAGCTGGTTGGCCATCCACACCCGCTCCTGGGCGTAGGAGGCCGGGAAGGTCCACTCCTGCGTCATGAGAGGGCCTCGCGCACCGAGCGGGGACGCATGTCGGTCCAGACCTCGTCCACGTGGGTCAGGCACTCCTCGCGGCTGCCGACGAAGCCGGTGCCGTGCCAGCCGGCGGGCAGCTCGCGGTCGGCCGACCAGATCGAGTACTGCTCCTCGTCGTTGCGGACGACAAGGAATCGGGATTCGGCCATGTCAGTTCGCTCCTGCGGTGTCGGGGGTGTGCGGCTCGGCCATCGCCACGGCGATCTTGCGGGGGCCGGTGAACGGCTCCCGGCCGTGCGCGGCGGTCATGTTGTCCACCACCAGCACGTCGTCGCGCTGGTAGTCGAAGCGGACCGTGGCCGCCCGGTAGGCGGCGCGCAGGTGGTCCATGACGTCGGCGGGGATCTCGCCGCCGTCGCCGTAATAGGTGTTCGACGGCAGCCCGTCGGCGCCGAACATGGCCAGCAGGCCCTCCTGGTAGTCGGCCGGCAACGTGCTCAGGTGGAAGAAGGTGGCGTGGTTGAACCAGCGCGGGGTGTCCGATCCCGGCCGGTGGTGCACCACGTCCCGGACCGCGCGGGTACGCAGGCCGTCCTTGCCGACCCACTCCACTGTGATCCCGTTCGCCGCCGCGTACGCCTCGACCTCGGCGCGGTTCTCGGTGTTGAACACCTCCTGCCAGCGGGTGCCGAAGTCGCCGTGGAAGTTGCGCACCAGCATCCACCGGCGGCGGACGAACTCCTCGCGTACCGCCGGGTCGATCAGCTCGTACACCCGGCGTACGTCGGCCAGCGGCGTGGCGCCCCGGGTGTCCGGCGGCGTGACGCAGTAGAAGAACAGTGTCAGCGGCCAGCGCGCCTGGTACGAGTTCTCGTTGTGCAGGAAGATCTCCTCGTCCGGCGGGTAGTCGGTCGAGGTGTAGACCCGGCCCTTGATGGAGTGCCGGGGCGAGGAGCGCTCGGTGTAGGTCAGCGGCTCGCCGGCCAGGGCCCGTACGGCCTGGTCGAAGCCGTCCACGCCGCCCACGTCGAAGCCGCGGAACAGCAGCCCTCCACTGGCGACGAGGGTGTCCCGCAGCTCGGCGCGCCGGGCGGTGATCAGGTCGGTCAGCGCCCGGCCGTCGCTCTCGACGACCACCGGCAGCGTCGCGGTTGTCTCGCTCATGGTGCGGTGTCTCCTTGTTTGCGTCGGGGGTGTCAGCCGCGGGGCAGCCGCGGGATGGCCGGGATCGCCGCCGGGGCGGCCGGTTGGTCGGCGGGCGCCTCGGCGCGCAGCTCCTCGATCCGGGCGGCCAGGCCGGCCACCGTGGGGGTCTCGAAGAGGCTGCGCATCGGCAGCCGCACCCCTGTCGCCTTGCGCATGGCGGCGATCAGCTGCACGGCGACCAGCGAGTTGCCGCCGAGGGCGAAGAAGTCGTCGTCCACGCCGACGTCGGTGACGCCGAGGCCGTCACGCCACACCTGGGCGATGGTCCTCTCCAGCTCGGTGCTCGGGGCGGCCGAGCCGCCGCCGGTGGCGTCCGGCGTGCCGGACGGCGCGCCGGAATCCTCGGCGATGCTGTCGGTGGTGACCCGGGCGGCCCGGCGCCGGATGTCGGCAACGGTGCGGGTGGCGATCACCACCTGGGCGCCGAGTCCGGCGGCGAGGCTGCGCCGGAACGCCTCCGCGCCGTCGACCGGGCGGATGTCCTCGGTCACCGGCACCGGGGCGTCGGCGTCCGCCGCCGAGGACTCGGCCAGGTTGCCGGTGAACGCGCCCTGGTCGACCCGGCGCAGCACGAAGTCGCTGATCGCGACCAGCTCCCGCCCGGCCGGGTCGCGCAGCGACAGGTCGGCGGCGACCACCTCGTCGGTGGCGGCGGGCCGGTGCCGCAGGTGACTGTGGAACGTCGCCGGCAGAGCGCCGCGCACCACGATCCGGCCGTACGACAGCGGCAGGTAGGTGCCGGAGCCCTGGCCGCGGCCGAACGCGGTGGCCACGTCCAGCAGCGCCGGGTGCAGCCCCCACGAGGGCAGATCGCCCAGCGCGGCGGCGGGCGCCTGCACGCGGGCCAGCTCCTCGCCGTCGGCGAGGTGGTGCTCGGCCAGCGCCGCCCAGCGCGGGCCGAACGTCAGCATGCTGGTGCGTCCCCGGCCGAACGAGGCGTCGTCGTCGACCCGCCGCCCGGCGAGGGCGGGCACCGCGGCCGGCGGGGCCGCCTCGGTGGTCCACCCGGCGGTGCCGCGCACGTGGGTACGCGCCTGGCCGGCGGCGAGGCTGGCGACAGTGAAGTCGGTGCCGTCCTCGGCTGGGGTCAGCTCGACCCGGTACTGGGCCACAGTGCCGTCCGGCACCGAGAACGGCTCCAGGAAGACCACGTCGCGCAGTTCGACAGCGGCGTCCGGGCCCGGCGCGGGCAGCGCGGCGGCCACCGCGGCGCGCACCGACTCCAGGTGGGCGGTGCCCGGCACCACCGGCACCCCGCCGATCCGGTGCTCGTCGAGCAGCCAGTGGGTGTCGGCGGCGACCAGGCCGTGCAGCACCGTGCCGTCCGGCCCGGCGACCATCGTGGTCAGCACCGGGTGCGTGACCGCTGTGGTCACGGTGTCCCGCCCGGCGGCCCGGAACGCGGCCGGCGCGGCGGTCTCCACCGCCATGCCGACCTCGGCCCAGCCGCCCCAGTTCTGCGACACCACGGGGGCACGGAACCCGGCCCCGGAACGCGCGAAGGCGTCCAGGAAGTTGTTCGCGGCGCAGTAGTCGACCTGGCCGAAACCGCCGATCACCGCGGTGATCGAGGAGCAGAGGACGACGAAGTCGAGCGGCAGGTCGCCGAAGACCTGGGCCAGCGCGAGCGTGCCGGCCAGCTTCGGGGCCAGCACGCGCTGCGCCTCGTCGCGCTCCTTGACCTCGGCCATGCCGCCGCCGGGCAGGCCGGCGGCGTGCACGATGCCGTCGAGCCCGCCGAACCGCCGCTCGGCCTCGTCGCGGACCCGGCGCAGGTCGTCCGGGTCGGTGACGTCGGCGGCCAGCACCAGCACGTCGGCGCCGGCCGCCTCCATCCGGCGGATCGCCGCGATGGCGCGCCCGGCCCGGTCGGCGCCGCCGTGCACCGCCAGGTGCGCGTCCCAGTCGTCCCGCTCCGGCAGCCCGGAGCGGGCCAGCAGCACCAGCTTGGCGCGGGCCCGGCGGGCGAAGTCCTCGGCCAGGGTGACGCCGATCCCGCCGAGACCGCCGGTGATCATGTAGCGGCCCTCCTCGCGCAGCACGCCCGGCTCGGCCTCGGCGGCCACGCTCACCTGCTCGTACCCGCCGAGCCAGCGGCGGTCGCCGCGCAGCGCCACCTCCGGGTGCTCGGCGTGGACCGGGCTGCGCAGCTCGGCCACCAGGGCGGCCACGCCGCGTGCGGCCGGATCGGTGTCGAGCAGCCGCACGGTCAGGCCGGGCAGCTCGGCCGGGAGGACCCGGGCCAGTCCGGCGAGCGTGGCGTGCTCGGGGCGGACCAGGTCGTCACCGCGTACGTCGCCGATGCCGGCGGTGACCAGGTCCAGGCGTACGCCCGCCTCGTCGGCCGGCACACCGGCGCCGGCGAGGGCCTGCACCAGGTGCAGCGCGCCGAAGAAGCCGCGCTCCTGCGCCGCCCAGGCGGCCGCCGGGTCGATGCCGGCCGGCTCGCCGTCGAGGGCGAACGCGTGCACGATCCGCCGGGGCAGGTCGGCGCCGAGCGCGGCGACCAGCGCCTCGGCGTCGGCGCGTACGCCCGGGCGAAGCCGGAATCCGGTGGGGCCGGCGGAGAACGCCTCACCGACGCGTACCTCGACCGGGTCGTCGCCGGCGGCGCGCAACGCGGCCACGAGCGCCTCGCCGCGCGGGCCGTCGGCCAGCACCAGGCAACGGCCCAGCGGCTCCACGGCGCGGGCCGGGGCGGCCTGGCGCCACACCGGCACCGCGAACCACTCCGGCAACGGCCGGGGTCCGGTCTCGGCGGGCGCCGCGACAACCTCCTGCTCCAGGTCCGGGTCGATCCAGTAGCGGCGCCGCTCGAACGGGTACGTGGGCAGCGGCACCCGCCGCGCGCCCGGGTCGGCCGGCAGTCGCACCGGCACGCCCGCGCACCACAGCGCGCCGGCCGTGCCGAGCAGCGCGGCCAGGTCGCCGGTCTGCTCGCCCGGACCGGGCAGGCTGCCAAGCGGGGTGAGCGCACGCTGCGCCTCGGCGGCCTTGGCGACCTGCATCCGGGCCAGGTTGGCCAGTTGCCGGCCGGGGCCGCACTCGACGAGCGCCCAGGTGCCCTCGGCGAGCACTGTGGCCACGCACGCGCCGAAGCGGACCGGGCGACGCAGGTGCGCGGCCCAGTACGCCGGGTCGGTGGCCTGCGCCTCGGTGATCCAGGTGCCTGTCACGTTCGACACGAACGGCACCGCGGGCGGCCGCAGCGGCACGGTGGCCATCAGCGCGGTGAACTCGTCCAGGATCGGGTCCATCATCGGCGAGTGGAACGCGTGCGAGGTGCGCAGCAGCTTCGACTTGTTCTTGCCGCCCAGACTCGCGGCGAACTCCTCCACCAGGGCGGTCTCACCGGCCACCACGCAGGTGCCGGGGCCGTTGACTGTCGCCACGGACAGGCCCGCAGGCAGCCGGTCGGCCACCGCCGACTCGTCGAGCGTGACCGCCAGCATCGAACCGGCGGGCAGGGAGTGCATCAGCCGGCCCCGGGCGGCCACCACCCGCAGCGCGTCCGCGAGGTCGAGCACCCCGGCGAGCGTGGCGGCCACGTACTCGCCGATGGAATGGCCGATCATCGCGGCCGGGACGACCCCGGCGGCCCGCCAGGCGACGGCGAGGGCGTACTCGACTGTGAACAGCGCGGGCTGCGTCCAGCGGGTCTCGGTGAGCTTGTCCGCCGCGTCCGGGTCGCGGCCGAGGATCAGATCCCGGATGTCCAGGCCCAGCTCGGGCCGGAGCAGGTCGGCACACTCGTCCACGGCGGCGGCAAACGCCGGGTCCTGGGCGTACAGTTCGGCGCCCATCCCCGCGTACTGCGAGCCCTGGCCGCTGAACAGGAACGCCACCCGGGGCGCGGGTCCGTCGGCGACGCCCCGGTGGCCCTTGCGCCGCTCGCGCAGCGCGGCGGCGGCGCTGCCCGGGTCGCCGGCCACGACGGCGGCGCGGTGGGCATACGTCTGGCGGCCGACGCGCAGCGTGTGCGCCACGTCGGCGAGCGCCACGTCGCTGCCGCCCTCCAGGTGCTCGGCGAGCCGCCGCACGGCGACGTCCAGCGCGGCCGGGGTCTTCGCCGACACCTGGAGCAGGTGCGCCGGGCGGGCCGACGGCTCGTCCCGCTCCGCGGCGGGCGCCTCCTGGAGCACCACGTGCGCGTTGGTGCCGCCGATGCCGAAGGAGCTGACCCCGGCCCGGCGCGGCCCGCCGTCGGTGTCCCACTTGGTCAGCGTGTTCGCCACGTAGAACGGGGTCTCGGCGAAGTCGATGGCCGGGTTCGGCGTCTCGTAGTTGATGGTCGGCGGGATCAGCCCGCGCTCCATCGCCAGCACCGTCTTGATCACGCTGACGATGCCGGAGGGCTGGCTGAGGTGGCCGATGTTCGACTTCACCGACCCGATGCCGCACCAGCCGCGCTCGTCGGTGTCCCTGGTGTAGACGGCGGACAGCGCGGCGATCTCGATCGGGTCGCCGAGCGCGGTGCCGGTGCCGTGCGCCTCGACGTAGCTGATGCTGCGCGGGTCGACGCCGGCGAGCGCGACGGCCTGGGCGATGGCCTCCGTCTGCCCGTCGATGCTGGGGGCGGTGAAGCCGACCTTCCCGGCGCCGTCGTTGTTGATGGCGTTGCCGAGCACGACCGCGCGGATGTGGTCGCCGTCGGCGATCGCGTCGGTGAGCCGCTTGAGCAGCGTCACCCCGACGCCGCTGCCCCACACCGTGCCGTTCGCGGCGGCGTCGAACGGCCGGCACCGCCCGTCCGGCGAGGTGAAGCCGTCCATGCCGAGGTAGCCGACGTGCGGCAGCTCGATGTTGACGCCGCCGGCCAGGGCCATGTCGCACTCGCCGTTGCGCAGCGCCTCGCAGGCCAGGTGGAACGCGACCAGCGAGGTGGAGCAGGCGGTGTGCACTGTCATGCTCGGGCCGCGCAGGTCCAGCCGGTACGACACGTTCGTGGCCACGTAGTTCGGCGAGTTTCCGGTGGCCAGCGAGACCGCGCCGTGCGGGTTCCCGCCGACCCGCTTGTTGCGGTACACGTTGCGGTGCAGGTAGGTGTTGCCGCCGGTGCCGGCGTACACGCCGACCGCGCCGTCGTAGCGGCCCGGGTCGTAGCCGGCGTCCTGCAACGCGGTGTAGCAGGTCTCCAGGAACAGCCGGTGCTGCGGGTCGGTGATCTCGGCCTCGCGGGCGGTCATCCCGAACAGGCCGGCGTCGAACTCGTCGTAGCCGTCCACCAGCGGCGCGCGGTTGACCCAGCCCGGGTCGTCGACCTCCTCCGGCCGGGCGCCGCGGGCGAGCTGCTCCTCGCGGGTCAGCTCGGTCGTCGACTCCACGCCGTCGACCAGGTTGCGCCAGAACTCGTCGACGTCGGCCGCGCCGGGCAGGCGGGCGGCGAGCCCGACGATGGCGATGGGCTCGACGCCGTCGTCGGCGGGAATGTCGTTCTGCATGGGGGTTCCTTCAGTTCACAAGGGATCGCGTCACTGGTGAGGTCGGCGTGGTGGCGGGGTACGGCGGGCGCGGCCCCGCCGGGCGGCGGCGCGCAGCGCGGCGCGGGCCAGCTCCGGCCGGTCGGCGGCCCCGTCGAGGCTGGCGGCGAGCGCCCGCACGGTCGGGTGGCGGAACAGGTCGAGCATGGTGATCGAGCGGCCGGTGGCCTCGGTGAGGCGGGCGTACACGGCGGCGAGGGCCATCGAGTGGCCGCCGATGTCGAAGAAGTTGTCGGTGACGCCGACGGTGTCCCGGCCGAGCACGTCGCGCCAGATCCCGGCGATCAGCTCCTCGGTGCCGGTGAGCGCGTCCGAGCCGGTGGGCAGCGGCGCGCGGGCCGGTTCGGCGGTGGCGACAGTCATCGCGCCGAGCGCGGCGACGCGCACCGCCGGGCGGGGCAGCTCGGGCGCCACCTCGGCGGCCGGCGTGTGCGGGTCGGCGGCGAGCGCGCCGACCAGGGCGGCCAGGTCGGCCAGGAGCGCGCTGATCCGCTCGGCCTCGAACAGGTCCGGGTTGTGCACCACCTCGACGCCGGCCCGCCCGTCGCGCTCCACCACATAGACGGTCAGGTCGAATGGTGAGCCGGGCTTGGGCACCGGCAGCGGCTCGGCCGTGAGGCCGGTCAGCGTCAGCCGGGGCGGGGCGAAGTTGAGCACGTTGAACAGCACCTGCACCAGCGGGGCGCGGGAGGTGTCCCGGCCCACGCCGAGCGATTCCACGATGCGTTCCAGCGGCGCGCCCGGGTGGGCGGTGACCTCGTGCAGCTCGGCGGCGGCCCGGTCGACCTGCTCGGCGAAGCTCGCGTCGCCGGAACGGACCCGCACCGGCACGGTGTCGATGAAGAAGCCGATCACCTCGTCGAACGCGGCCAGCCGCCGGTCGGCGACGATCGCGCCGAGCACGTGCTCGTCGCCGCCGGTGACCCGGCGCAGCAGCTCGCCGAACGCGGCCAGCAGCACCGCCGCGACTGTGGTGCCGCGCCGGGCGGCCAGGTCGCGCACGTCCCGGTCGGCGGTGGCGTCCAGCCGTACCGCGGCCTCCGCGCCGGCGTACGTCTGCACGGCCGGGCGGGGCCGGTCGCGGGGCAGGTCCAGCACCGTCGGCGCGCCGGCCAGGTGCGCGGTCCACCAGGCCAGGTCCGCGTCGCCGCGGCGCCGGTCCCGGTCGGCGCGCCACACCGCGTAGTCGGCGTACGTGGCGGGCAGCGGCGGGCGGCCCGGCACGGACCGGCCGAGCGCGCGGGCGTACGCGAGCGCCAGCTCGTCGTAGAGCAGCGCCTCGGACCAGCCGTCGAAGACCGCGTGGTGCACGGTGACCGCGAGCACGTGCTCCTCGGCGGCGAGCCGGTACACGGTCACCTGCCAGGGCGGGCCGGTGGCCAGGTCGAACGCGTGCCCGGCGCCGGCCGCGAGCATGCCGGCCAGCTCGGTGTCCGGGTCGGCGGCGCCGGTCAGGTCGACCACCGGCACCGCCACGTCGGTCGGTTCCTCGCGCACCGCGTACGGCACGCCGCCGTTCTGCGGGATCCGCCAGCGCAGCACGTCGTGCCGTTCGGCCACGGCGCGCAGCGCGGCGCCGAGGGCGACGACGTCCAGCGGCCCGCGCAGCCGGTGCGCGACGGCGATGTTGTAGGGCGCGCTGGACGGGGCGAGCTGGTCCATGAACCACAGCCGCCGCTGCGGCGGGGACAGCGTGGGCGGGTTGCCGGTGGTCAGCCCGTCGGCGTCGGCCGGGTCGGCGGCGCGGACCCGGTCCACCAGCGCGGCGAACGTGCGGTCGGCGAACAGCACCCGGGTGTCCACCTGCCGGCCCAGCTCCGCGCGCAGCGCCGCGACCAGCCGCATCGCGGCGATCGAGTTGCCGCCAGCGGCGAGGAAGTCGCTGTCCGGGGCGGGCGCGGCGCCGAGCAGCCGGGTCCAGATCCGCCGGACCGCCACCGTCACCGGGTCGCCGTCGGTGGACGCGTCGTCCACGCCGGGCGGGGCGGTGGCGGCCAGCTCGCGCAGCGCCGGCCGGTCCAGCTTGCCGGTGACCGGGCTGACCGGCAGCGCGTCCAGCCGCACCGTCCGGGCCGGCAGCATCGCGGTGGTCAGCCGCGTCGTCGCGTACGCGCGCAGCTCGTCGTCGCCGGGCGCGCCGGCCGGGGTGAGGAACGCGATCAGTTCGGCGCCGGCCGGGCCGGGCACCGCTTCCACCGCGACGCGCTCGACGCCCGGGTGGGCGGCGAGCACCGCCTCGATCTCGCCCAGCTCGATGCGCTGGCCGCGGACCTTGACCTGCCGGTCGGCACGGCCGAGGTAGACGATCCGGCCGTCCGGGCCCTGCCGGACCAGATCACCGGTGCGGTAGAGCCGCTCGCCGGGGACGTCGCCGAACGGGTCGGGCACGAACCGCTCGGCGGTCAGGCCGGGCCGGTTCAGGTAGCCGTCGGCCAGGCCCGGCCCGCCGATCAGCAGCTCGCCGGTCTCGCCCGTCGGCACCGGCCGCAGGTCGGCGTCGACCACGTACGCCCGGTGGTTGGGCAGCGGCCGGCCGATCGGCATCGGGTCGGTGTCGGCCGGGGTGAGGTCGCAGGTGACCGCCAGCACCGTGGTCTCGGTCGGGCCGTAGCCGTTGAGGAACCGCCGGCCCGGCGCCCAGCGGGCGACCAGCTCGGCCGGTACCGCCTCGCCGCCGCAGAGCAGCACCCGCCACGACGGGAACCCGGCCGGGTCCAGCAGCGACAGCACGGTCGGCGTGATGAAGCCCCAGGTGACCTCGTGCTCGGCGACGAACCGGGCCAGCCGTACCGGGTCGGCCCGGTCGTCGGCGCCGAGCAGCTGCACCGCGCCGCCGAGCGTGAGCGGCACGAACAGGTCCATGGTGGCCGCGTCGAAGCCGAGCGAGGCGATGCCGAGGCTGCGCACTGAGGCGTCGGCGCCGGTCAGCGCGCTCACCCCGGTGACGAACTCGACGGCGTTGCGGTGGGTGGTCAGCACGCCCTTGGGGCGGCCGGTGGAGCCGGAGGTGAACAGCACGTACGCCGGGTCACCGGGCCGGGCCGGGCAGGGCGCGAGCGGGGCCGGGCCGGGCAGCGCGAGCGCCACCACGCCGGGCTCGTCGCCGAACTCGGCCGCCGCCGCGTCGCCGACCACCACCCGCACGCCCGCGTCGCGGGCGATGCCGCGCAGCCGGGCCCGGGGGCTGCCCGGCTCCAGCGGCACGTACGCCGCGCCGGCCAGCAGCACGCCGACCACGCTCACCACCAGGTCGGGGGTACGCGCGCCGCACACGCCGACCCGGTCGCCCCGGCCGACGCCGTGCCCACGCAGCGCGGCGGCCACCCCGGCGGCCCGGTCGACGAGCTGCCGGTAGGTGAGCCGGGTGTCCCACTGGCGTACCGCCACCGCGTCCGGGGTCCGGGCGGCCTGCGCGGTGATCAGGTCGGCGAGGGTGGCGTCCGGCCACGGCAGGTCCGTGCCGTGGACGGCGCTGACGGTCAGGGTGTCGGTCACCGGAGTGCTCCAAGGTGCTCGGCCGGGTCGGTGATCTGGAGGCGCAGTTCGCTGACGTAGCCGCGGCCACGGGCGTCGGGCACCCAGGACTCGGCGGGGGCGGGCAGCAGTTCGGAGACCACGACGGGCACGTCCGGCCCGGTACGCAGCGCGGCGTCGACCATGGCGCACAGCGACTGCGCGTACAGCGGCCCGGTCAGGTCCACGTAGCAGGGTTTGATCTCGGTGCCGACCTTGACGAAGACCCGCTCGGGCAGGCCGGTGGCCGCCCGCCAGCGGCGTACCGCCAGGTAGCGGGCGGACTCGTCGGAGTGGCCGCCCAGCCCGCACGCCCCGGCCGTGGTGCGCCAGGTGCGCCGCGCCACCACCAGCCGGTCGATGGTGATCCGGGGCGTGTGCGCGGCCGCGCCGAGCAGCTTGAACGCGTCGAGCAGCAGCGCGCCGAGCAGCGTGGCGAAGACCTCCATCAGCGGCCAGCGGGCGCCGTCGGGAAAGACCGCGGTGAGCGAGTCGCCGGTCCGCTCGACCACCACGCCGGTGGCCGGGACCAGGCGGTCGACGTCCGCGCCGTGCGCGGTGTCGATGCCGAGCTGCAGGTCCGCCGGGCCGGTCAGCGCGTACGTGGTGCGGGTGGTGCGGCGGGGGAAGCTGTCCGGCCACAGCACCCGCAGCCGGACCGGGCCCAGGTCGGCGTCGAGGTCGGCGCGCAGCGCCGCCGGGTCCGGGTGGAACGGACTGAGCACCGCGCTGTCGAAGGCGACCGACGCCGGGTGCAGCTCGCCGAGCACGAGCAGGAAGTCACCCCGCTCGACGGCCTCCGGCGAGGCGGCGCACAGCTGCACGTCCGGGTTGTGCAGCCGGGCCGACGGCCAGCCGGGCCGCGTCGCCGGGAACAGCTCCCGGACCCGGCCGGTGAGGTCCGCCGCGCGCAACCGCAGCTCCGCCTGCCCCTCGGGCAGCTCGGCCAGGCCGAACAGCTCGGCCCAGCGCGCGGTGAGCGTCGCGCCGGCCAGGCCGATCGGGCCGTCCGGGGAGACGAGCGTGCCCTGGGCCAGCAGCCACAGGTCGGCCAGCCGCACCGGTCTCCCGTCGGCAGCCAGCTCCTCGTGCAGCTCGACGAAGAGGTCACCGCAGCGGGCGGCCACCTCGCCTGTGAACCAGCGGGCGGTACGCAGCACCACCGCCAGCGGCTCGGCGAGCGCGTCGACGACCGCCGCGCCGATCTGGAACTCCAGGTCGCGGGCGGTCTCCTCGTAGCAGACGGTGCGGGCGGCGTACATCTGTCCGCTGTGCCGGGTGGCGGGGCGCCCGGTGACGGCGGTGAACCCGGCGTTGAGCGCGGCGAGCGCGGCGCCCAGCCGGTCCGGGTCGCCGGCCGCGGCGGCCACCTCGTCGCGGGCGGCGCGCAGCCGGCCGAACTCGGCCGCGGTCGCGGCGCGGACCGGCTCGTCGTCGATCGCGGCGATCCGCGCGGCGAGCACCCGCTCGGCATCAGGCGCGACCGGCAGGTTCGCGCCCCAGCTGAGCTGGCCACGCTCGACCCACCGGTCCAGCAGCAGGTAGACGTCGTCGGCGCTGTGCACCTCGCCGGCGTCGCGCAGCCGCTGCGCCAGCTCCACCGCGGGCGTGCGCCCGTCGCAGGCGCCGAGCACCAGCGCCTCGACCGGGGTCAGCGCGATCGGCGGGTGCAGCGGCCAGCGCAGCTCCCGCCCGGCGACGGTCAGGTGCGGTTGCAGCGCGGGCGCCCACCAGCGGCGTACCGCCAGGTCGTCGGCGAGCCGGTCGGCGTACGCGATGAGCGCCCACGCCTCGAAGTACACCCGCCGCCGGTGCACCAGCGCGTCACCGGGCACGGCCCGCACGCCGGGCCTGGTGGTGTCGAACGTGCCCCAGCAGACCGGGCCGAAGAAGCCGATGGTCTCGGCCTTGCCGCAGTACCGCTGCCAGTAGCGCAGCAGGCTCAGCTCGCGCTTGCGGCGGCGCACGTTGCGGACCTGCGGGTCGGTGCGCAGCAGCCCGTCCAGCGCGATCAGCATGTCCGGGTTCTGCCAGGTCACCGCCTCGCGCAGCAGCGGGTCGGCGGCCAGCTCGCCGGCCACCGCGGAGGACTCGGCGAACGCCTCGCGCAGCGTCTTGTCGAAGACCTCGGGGCCGGTGTCGCCTGCGAGCAGCGCGTCCGCGGTGGCGGCGCAGTCCGGCGCGGCGAACCGGTCCAGCCCGGCGGCCGGGAACCCGGCGGTCCGCAGGACCACGTCGCGCCACACCGACCAGCCGGTGTCGCCCAGGGGCACCAGGTGGCTCACCGGTGGTCCTCCCGCCGGGCGTCGGTGATGTGCAGGCGCAGCTCGCTGAAGTAGCGGCGGCCCTGTCCGTCGGGCACCCACGCCTGCTCGGGGGCGGGCAGCATCTCGCTCACCGTGAACGAGACGTCGTCGCCGCCGTCGACCCGGGCGGCACGCGCCATCGCGCAGAGCGTGGTGGCGAACGCCGGCGCGGCCAGGTCCACGAAGCAGGGCTTGGTCTCGGTGCCGAACTTGACGTACACCTGCTCGGGCAGGCCGAGGCGGCGGCGCCAGTCCCGGACGGCGAGGAAGCGCTCACGCTCGCCGTTCGGGACGGCCAGGCCGCTCTCGCCCACAGTGGTCCGCCACGTCTGCCGGGCCAGCACCAGCCGGTCCACGGTGATCCGCGGCGTGTACGGCGCGGCGGCGACCAGCTTGAAACCGTCCACGGCGTGCGCGCTGAACGGTTCGGCGAAGATCTCGGTGAGCGGCCAGCGCTGCCCGTCCGAGGCGGTGGCGACCAGTTCCCCGTCGACGTCGTCGACGACCAGGTCCACTGTGGGCAGCACGCGGGCCGGGTCGGCACCCGGCGCGTCGAGGAACGCCAGGTGCCGGTCGGTGGGGCCGGTCAGCGACTCGGCGGTACGGCTGGTGCGCCGCGGCCAGTCGGCCGGGAACAGCAGCCGGACCCGCCGCTGCCCGAGGTCCGCGGCCAGCGCCTCGCGCAGCCGTTCCACGTCCGGGTGCGACGGCGTGAAGACCGCGCAGTCGAAGGACGACCAGGCGGCGTGCAGCTCGCCGAGCACCACCGTGTACTCGCCGCGCCGCAGCGCGTCCGCGTCGGTGGCGCAGATCTGCAGGTCGGGGCTGTGGATGGCGGCGTTCGACCACTCCGGGCCGGCGCCGGGAAACACCTCGTCGACCCGGTCGGCAAGGTCGGCCGCGCGCAGCCGTACGTCGGTGGCGCCGGCGGGCAGCGTGTCCAGGCCGAACAGCCCGGACCAGCGGGCGGCGAACTCCGCCGCCACCGCGTCGACGGGCCGCTCGCCGTCGCCCCAGAACATGCCCTGGGCCAGGAACCACAGGTCGGCCAGCGCCACCGGCGCGCCGGACTCGGCGCGCAGTTCCTCGTACAGGCCGCGCAGCACGTCGAGATAGGCGCGGGCGAGCGCGTTCGCCAGCCAGCGGGCGGCGCGCAGCAGCACGTCGAGCGGGGCGGCCAGCTCGGCCAGCAGCGGCGCGCCGAACACCACGTCCAGGTCCCGGGCGCTGTCCTCGTAGCAGAGCGTGCGTCCGGCGTACATCTGTCCGGCCCGGCGTGCCGCCGGGACGCCGGTCAGCTCGGTGAACGTGGCGTCCAGCGCGTCCAGGACGACGCGCAGCCGGTCCGCGTCCCCGGCCGCCGCGGCGACGTCGTCACGGGCGGCGCGCAGCCGGTCGAACCCGGCGCGCGCGGCGGCGCGGGCCGGCTCGTCGCCGATCGCCTCGATCCGGTCGGCCAGCACCCGCTCGGCGTCCGGGCTCACCGGCAGGGCCGCGTCCCAGGTGATCAGCTCCCGCTCCACCAGGCGGTCGAGCAGCGCGTAGCCGTCCTCGGGGCGGCGCAGCCCGATCGCCGGGTCGGTGACCAGGTCGGCGGCGGGGCGCCGCCCGTCAGCCGCGCGCAGCAGCTCGGCCTCGACCGGGGTGAGCGTCAGCGGCGGCCGTCCGGGCCGCAGCACGGCCCGGTCCCGGACCGCCAGGTGGGGGCGGAGCATCGGCGGCCACCAGCGGCGGACCGCCAGGTCCGCGCCGATCCGTTCGGCGTACGCGGTCAGCGCCCACGACTCGAACCACACCCAGCGGCGGCGGGTCAGCCCGGCGCCGGGGTTGACTCGGGCAACTTCCGGCTGCGCCGGATCGACTGTGACCCAGCAGCTGGGCCCGAAGAAGCCGACCGTCTCGTTCTTGCCGCAGTAGCGCTGCCAGTACTTCAGCAGCGCCCGTTCCCGGTCGCGGCGGCGGACGTTGCGGGCCGCGTCGGCGCCGCCGCGCACCAGCCCGTCGAACGCGACGAGCGCGCCCCGGTTCTGCCAGGTGACCGCCTCGCGCAGCAGCGGGTCGGCGGCCAGCTCGCTGAACCGCCGCGCGCCGGCGCGCAGCGCCTCCTCGAACTCCTTGTCGAACCGGTCCGCGCCCGCACCGGTGGCGAGCAGCTCGTCGGCGGCCGTGGCGGCCCGGGAGGCGGTGAACAGCTCCAGCCCGTCGGCCGGGAACCCGGTGGTCCGCAGCACCGCGTCGCGCCACACCGACCAGCCGGTGTCGCCGAGGGGGACCCGGTGCGCGGCGCCGGCGGTCCCGCGGCCGGCGGCGCGCACCGGGTCCGGACCCGCGTCCGGCATGCCGGCGCGGGTGTCAGTGGACGCGGCGGTCAGGTCGTCGCGGATCAGCACGGCCAGTTCGGGCAGCCGGTCGTGCAGGAAGAAGTGCCCGCCGTCCAGCTCGTGCAGGGTGAACCCGGCCGCGGTGTGCTCGGCCCAGGCCGCGCTCTGGTCCCGGGTGACCGCCCGGTCGGTGCGCCCGGCGAACGCGACGATCGGCACCGGCAGCGGCTCGCCGGGCACGTGGCGGTAGTCGTCGACGCGGCCGAAGTCGGCCCGCAGCAGCGGCAGCAGCAGTTCCACCAGCTCCGGGTGGTCGAGCAGTTCGGCGGGGAGGCCGCCGCCCTCGCCGAGGCGGCGCAGCAGCTCGTCGTCGCCGGCCCGGGACAGGCCGTCGAACGGGCCGGGGGTGCGCACGTGCGGGGCGCGGGCGCCGCCGACGTAGAGCCGCAGCGGCAGCGGCCGGCCGGTGCGGCGCAGCTCGCGGACCACGTCGAAGCCGAGCCGTCCGCCCATCGAGTGGCCGTAGATCGCGTACGGGCGGTCGGCCCGGGAGGCGATGGCCTCGGCCACGTCGGCGACGCTGAAGCACGGGTCCTCGGTGATCCGGTTCTCCCGGCCGGGCAGTTGCACAGGCGTCACGTCGACGCCCGGGCCGAACTCGGCCGCCCAGCGGCGGAACGCGCTGGCGCCCGCCCCGGCGTAGGGCAGGCAGAACAGTCGCACCGGGGCCTCGGGGCGGCTTCCGGCGGAGACGAACCAGTTCACCGCGGACCTTTCTGCACGGGGTCGATCCAGTGCCGGCGGCGCTGGAACGGGTAGGTCGGCAGTCCGGTGCGGCGCACCGTGCCGTCGGGGTGCAGCTCGTGCCAGTCGACGTCGCGCCCGGCGACCCAGTCGGCGGCCGTCTCGCGCAGCGGCCCGCCGTCACCGGCGATGCGGGCGTCGGTGTCCAGCAGCACGTCCAGAGCGGACAGCGCGGCCGGCAGGTCGGCGGCGACCACCGCCGCCCGGTGGGCGAACGCCCGCCGGCCGAGCGCCAGCGTGGCGGCCACGTCGGGCAGCGCCGGCGCGGCGCCGGCCAGGTGGGTCCGCAGGCGGGCCAGCGCGGCGCGCAGCGCCGCCGGGGTACGCGCGGAGACCGGCAGCAGCCACGGCCCCTCGCCGGGTGGGTCGGCCGGCTCGGCCGGCGGCGGCTGTTCCACCACCACGTGGGCGTTTGTGCCGCCGAGGCCGAACGCACTCACCCCGGCGACCCGGCGCGCGCCGTCCGGCCAGTCCCGCGCCTTGGCGGGCACGTAGAACGGTCCGGCCGCCAGGTCGATCTCCGGGTGCGGGCGGGTGAAGTGCAGGTTCGGCGGGATCACCCCGTGCCGGACGGCGAGTACCGCCTTGATCAGCCCGGCGATGCCGGCGGCGGCGTCGAGGTGGCCGATGTTGGTCTTCACCGAGCCGAGCGCTGTGGACTCGGCGGGCGCGGCGCCCGCGTACACCTCGTGCAGCGCCGCGACCTCGATGGCGTCGCCGAGCGGCGTGCCGCTGCCGTGGCCCTCGACGAAGCGGACCTCGCCCGGCGCGACCTCGGCGGTGGCGAGCGCGCCTGCGACGGCGGCGGCCTGCCCGGCCGGGCCGGGCACGGCGAATCCGGCCCGGTCCGGGCCGTCGTTGGTGACCGCCCAGCCGGGCAGGATCGCGTAGATGCGGTCGCCGTCGGCCTGCGCGTCGGCGAGCCGGCGCAGGGCGACCACCCCGGCCCCGGAGCCGAACCCGGAGCCGGCGGCGGCCTCGTCGAAGGCGCGGCACCGCCCGTCGGGCGAGGTGAGCCCGCCGGCCCGGTGCCGCGGCCACGTCACTGTGGACCCGCCCGCCAGGGCCAGGTCGCACTGGTAGTCGGCGAGGCTCTGCGCGGCCAGGCAGACCGCGACGAGCGAGCTGGAGCAGGCGGACTGTACGGCCATCGCCGGGCCGGTCAGGCCGAGCCGGTAGGCCACCTGCCCGGGCAGGTGGTCGGTGAACTGGCGGCCGACGAGCCGGGCCTCCCAGTCGTCCGGGTCGACGTCGCCGACCACCGCCGGGTTGTCCATGAGGTGGAACAGGAAATAGCGGTTGGCCGAGGTGGCGGAGTAGACACCGACCAGGCCGGGGAAGCGCGCCGGGTCGTGCCCGGCATCCTCCAGCGCCTCCCAGGCGGTCTCCAGGAACAGCCGGTGCTGCGGGTCGGTTCGGGCGGCCTCGTCGGCGCCGAAGCCGAAGAACTCGGCGTCGAAGTCGGCCACCCCGTCGAGGCGGCCGGTGGCGCGTACGTGCCGGGGGTCGGCGAGCAGGCCGGGCCCGACGCCGAGCGCGGTCAGCTCCTCGTCGGTGTGGTCGTGCACCGAGTCGACGCCGGTGCACAGGTTCCACCAGAACGTCGCCACGTCGGGCGCGCCGGGGAACCGCCCGGCGACGCCGACCACGGCGATCTCGTCGCCGGTGTACTCGCGCGCGGCGCGCACCGGCGCGGCGGGCGCGGGCAGCACCGGGGCGCGGACCGCCTCGGACGGGGCGTCGAGCAGCGTCGCCTGGGCGGCGACGGTCGGGTGGTCGAACAGGCGCAGCATCGGCAGGCGCACGCCGAACCGCTCGGCGAGGCGCTGCTGCACCTGGCCCAGCAGCAGCGACTGCCCGCCCACGTCGAAGAAGCTGTCGGTGCGGCCGACCGCGTCGCGGCCGAGCACCGCGCACCAGATATCGTGCACGGCGCGCTCGGTCCCGGTGGCCGGCGCCTCCTCGGCCGGCACCTCGGTCACCGGGTCGGGCAGCGCCCGCTCGTCGATCTTGCCGGTGACGGTGAGCGGGAACTCGTCGACCACCACCACCGCGCGGGGCACCGCGTAGTCGGGCAGCGCCGCGGTCAGGGCAGCGCGCAGCGCCGCCGGATCGGGGCGGGCGCCGGCCGGGCGGGCGTACGCGAGCAGCTCGCCGTCGCGGACGACGGCGCGGACGCCTGCCACGCCGGGCTGGGCGGACAGCACCGCTTCGATCTCGGTCAGCTCGACCCGGTGCCCGCGTACCTTGACCTGGCGGTCGAGCCGGCCGAGGCAGACCAGGTCCCCGCCGGGCAGCAGCCGGCCCAGGTCACCGGTGCGGTACGACGGCACCCCGTCGGCGTCGACGCCGAACCGGTCGCTGTCCTGGTTGAGGTAGCCGGGGGCGAGGTGCCGGCTGTGCACGACGATCTCGCCGGTGTCCGGGGCGAGGTCGAGCCGGTAGCCGGGGAACGCGGTGCCGACCGGCAGCGGCCCGCGGGCGTCGGGGTCCACCTCGGACAGCCGCTGCACGTGCCGGGCCGCGAACGTCATCTCGGTGGCGCCGTAGCCGTTCACCAGCACGCACTCGGCGGCGAACCGGTCCCGGCCGCGTGCCGCGTCGGTCCAGGTGGCCTGCTCGCCGCCGAGCAGCACGGCCCGCACGGTGGGCAGCCGGCGCGCGCCGAGCGTGTCGAGCAGGAAGCGGTAGACGGTGGGCGTGCAGTGCAGCACCGTGGCGCGGCGCCGGTCGAGCTGCTCGACGGCGTGGGCCAGCCCCTGGCGGCGCAGGTCGACCGGGACGACGGCGGCGCCGGTGAGCAGCGCCGGGTAGAGGTCGGGGATGGCGGCGTCGAAGCTGAACGACGCGAGCAGGCTGAGGCGGTCGTCCGGGCCGACGGCCAGCGCGGCGATCTGGTTGTCGACGACGTGGGCCAGGTTGCGGTGGGTCTGCCCGACCGCCTTGGGCACGCCGGTGGAGCCGGAGGTGAACAGCACGTACGCCAGCGCGTCCGGGTCGTCCGCGACGGGGCGCAGCGGGGCCGGCGGCACCTCGTCCAGCGGCACGACCGGACGCTCACCGGCCAGCGCCGCGGCCAGGTCGCGGTGCTCGGCGGCGCACGCCACGGCGGTGACCCCGGCGGCGCCGACCATGTGGCGCAGCCGCGCGACCGGGAAGCCCGGGTCCAGTGGCACGTACGCGCACCCGGCGGCCAGGGCGCCGAGCAGCGCCGCGACGGTCGGTGCGCCGTGCGCGGTGAGCAGCGCGACCCGGTCTCCGGGGCGCAGGCCCGCGGCGGCGAACACGGCAGCATGCCCGCCGGCCGCCTCGGCCAGCTCGGTGTAGGTGACCTCGTGGGTCTCACCGAGCAGGGCCGGACGTCCGCCGTGTACCGCCGTGATCGCGCCGAAACGATTGATAATCATCGGCTCTGCCATGTCAGGAAACGGGATACGCTCCACAGAGGACAGGCACGAAGCGATCGACGAATGTGATCATTGATCCCCCCCAGGACTTCACATTGGAAGCAGGATATGGCTCAATCTCCGCGCCGGAAGAGCATCGATGCGGCTTGAGCCGAAGGGAGGAAGGCGTCCTGGAACCTCGGACGGAGGAATTCGTCCGATCATCCCTCTAGCGCGTAGACGATTTACAGCGTAGGTGATCGGCGACGAGTTATTTTACGGTGAAAATACTTTCTGGCCGTCGAATCTTCGTCGCGGCGGCCCCGGTGCCGCGGCTCAACCCGGATCGCGGGGAGCCTGCTCAGACATCGTAGGGTGGACGCGGGATCGGGTCCACCATCGCGTCGAAGCCCTTCGGGAGCTGCGCCACGAGGTCCTGGAACTCCCCCACCGTCACCGTGTCGCGCAGCGTGGCGAGCACCGCCGCCGCACCCACCTCGGCGACCGCCGGATCCACCGCCGCGCGCTCGGCCACCCGGTACAGGAAATCCACCGCGCCGCCGGTCGTCGCGATCCCGCCCGGCTCCAGGTAGCCGCCGACGTCGTCCGGCAACTGCGCCGCCAGGTCGGCCGCCTCGTCCGCGCTGACCCGCTCGGCGAGGGTCTGCAACACCGCCCGGGAGATGGTCGCGGCCTCGTCGGACGGCAACTCGGACCGCCGCGCCACCGCCTCGACGAACAGGGGGAACCGCATCCCACCCCTCCCCTCGCCGCCGGCGGGCACCACGCCCACCCCGGTCGGCCCCGGCGGGTACCCGCCCCCGCCCCGGCCAAACTCCCCCACCCGCCGGCAGGCGGGAAAGCCGCAGGGCACGTGGCCGGTCGCGTCGGTAGCATCCGCCCCATGGCCCCCGTCACCACCCATCCCGGCGCCTGCCCGCTGGACTGCCCCGACACCTGCGTCTGGCAGCTCACCGTCTCCGACGGCCGGGCGGTCGCGCTGCGCGGCGACCGCGACCACCCGTTCACCCGGGGCGCGCTCTGCGGGAAGGTCAACCGCTACCTGGACGCGGTGAACGGGCCGGACCGGCTCACCACGCCCTGGGTCCGCACCGGCCCGAAGGGCGCCGGCCGGGTCGCGTACCGGCCGGCGAGCTGGGACGAAGCAGTCGACCGGGTGGCCGCCGGACTGCGCGCGAGCATCGAACGGAACGGCCCGGAATCGGTGCTGCCCTACTACTTCGCCGGCACCATGGGCCTGGTCCAGGGCTGGACCATGGGCCCCCGGCTCTTCGCCCACCTGGGCGCGTCCCGGCTGGACACCACCATCTGCACGGCGGCGGCACGGGCGGCGCTGCGCTCGCTCTACGGCAGCTCGGTCGGCTTCGAGCCGGAGTCGATCGTGGAGGCGGACCTGATCGTGCTCTGGGGCGCCAATCCGCTGGTGACCAACCTGCACCTGTGGCCGTTCGTGCAGCAGGCCCGCGAACGCGGCGCGTACGTGGTGACCATCGACCCGCTGCGTACCGACACGGCGGCCCGCAGCGACGAGCACGTCGCGCCGCTGCCCGGCACCGACGCGGCGCTCGCGCTCGGGCTGATGCGCCACGTCCGCGACGCCGGGGCGGCCGACGAGGCGTGGCTGGCCGCGCACACCACCGGCTGGCCGGAGCTGGCCGCCCGGCTCGACGAGTGGCCGGTCGAGCGGGCCGCCGCCGAGTGCGGCCTGCCGCCCGGGACGGTACGCCGGCTCGGCGAGCGGATCGCCACCACCCGGCCCACCGCGATACGAGTCGGGCTGGGCCTGCAACGGCACCACGGCGCCGGGCAGGCGATCCGGGCCATCTGCGCGTTGCCGCTGGTCACCGGCGACTTCCGGCACCCCGGCGGCGGGGCCCTGGTGACCACCAGCGGCCATCACCCGGTCGACAACGGCCCGGTGATCCGGCCCGCCGGCATGCCGGCCCCGCCGGCCCGGACGCTGAACATGAGCCGGCTGGCCGCCGTGCTCACCGGTGAGGCGGACCCGCCGGTCACCTCGCTCGTGGTGTTCAACGCCAACCCGGCGGCGACCGCGCCGGACCAGGCCCGGCTGCTGACCGGGCTCGGCCGCGCGGACCTGTTCACAGTGGTGCTGGAGCAGCGCTGGACCGACACCTGCGACTACGCCGACGTGGTGCTCCCGGCCACCATGCAGCCCGAGCACCTGGACCTGCAGACGTCGTACGGGCACCACTACACGACGCTGAACCTGCCGGTCACCCGGGCGCCCGGGGAGGCGCTGCCGAACACCGAGATCTTCCGCCGCATCGCCGCCGCGCTGGGCGTGGACCATCCGGCGTTCTCGGACAGCGACGAGGACCTGGCCCGGCAGTTGCTGGCCGGCGCGCCGATCACGTTCGAGGAGCTGCGCGAGCGCACGTACGCCCGGCTCACCGGCGTGCCGGTCGGCTCCGCGCCGTACGCCGAGGGCGGTTTCCCCACGCCGGACGGCCGCGCCCGGCTGCACGACCCGGCGCTCGCAGCGCTCGGCGTAGACCCGCTGCCCGGGTACACGCCGCCGGCCGAGGCGGCGGACCCGGAACTGGCCCGCCGGTTCCCGCTGACGCTGCTCACCCCGGCCAACCGCTACCTGATGAACTCCACGTTCGCCTCGCTGCCCTGGCACGCCCGCCGGGCCGGTCCGCCCCGGGTGCACCTGCACCCGGCCGACGCGGCGGCGCGCGGGCTCGCCGACGGCGACGCGGTACGCGTGCACAACGACCGGGGCGCGTTCCTCGCGGCGGTGGCCGTCGACGAGGCGGCCCGGCCGGGGTGCGCGTTCACGTACAAGGCGTACTGGGCGCGGCGCAGCCCGGGGCGCTCCACCGTCAACGCCGTCACCGGGGTCCGCGACACCGATCTGGGCGAGGCGCCGACGTTCCACGACTGCCGGGTGGAGGTCGAGCCGGTGCCGGCCGGCCTGTTGATCGTCGAGCCGCCCGCCGACGAGGTCGCCGAGCCCGTCGCGGCTGGGTGATTCGGGACCTCCGGCCCCCTGACCTGGTCTTTGCGCCCCTGCTCCGGCCCGTCGCCGCCACCTAGCGTCGGAGGCGGACACAGGGAGGTTCGCCATGCGTACGTGGCAGGTGCAGGACGTGATGACCAGGGACGTGGCGTCGGTACGGGAGGGCACGGCGTACCGGGAGATCGTCGACGTGCTGGCCGACCGGCACGTCACGGCGGCGCCGGTGGTGGACGAGACCCGGCGGGTGCTCGGCGTGGTGTCCGAGGCGGACCTGATGTACAAGGTGGAGCTGCTGGGGCAGCCCCGGGAGCGGCGGATCCTGCCCGACCGGCACCGCCGGGAGGCGCGGGCGAAGGCGGGCGCGACGCTCGCCGCGGACCTGATGACCGCCCCGCCGGTCACCGTCACGCCGGACGCGACGATCGTGGAGGCGGCCCGGCTGATGGACGCGCGCGGCGTGAAGCGGCTGCCGGTGGTCGACGACCTCGGCCGTCTCGTCGGCATCGTCACCCGCGGCGACCTGCTCAAGGTGCACCTGCGCCCGGACGCCGGCATCCGGCGCGACGTGGTCGAGGAGGTGCTGTGGCGCAGCCTCGGCGTCCGCGACGGCGTGGTCGACGTGACCGTCCAGCGGGGCGTGGTGACGCTGACCGGGCAGGTGGAGCGCCGTTCCACGGCTCAGCTCGCGGTGCGGCTGGCCCGGCAGGTCAGCGGCGTGGTCGAGGTGGTCGACGCGCTCGGCTACGCGATCGACGACGCCCCGATGGCGGCCCTGCGCATCGGCGGCGGCGCCCCGGCCGGCCTCGTCTGACCCGGCACGGATCCGGCGGGCGCCGGTGTCCGGCGCCCACCGGTGTCACTCCTGGGCGAGCGCGTCCAGCACCAGCGCGGCGGTCCAGCTGAACGCCGGTGAGCCGAGCCCGACGCCGGTGTCCGGGTGGAAGTACTCGTGGCAGCCCGCCCGGTCGACCAGGTCGAGCAGGGACTCGCGCAGCCCGGCGGCCAGGTCGGCCCGGCGGTGGGTACGCAGGCCCTGCCAGAGCAGCCAGCCGGTGTTGATCCAGCTCGGGCCGCGCCAGTAGCGCAGCGGCTCGAAGTCCGGCGCGGTGCGGTCGTAGGTGGGCAGCGGCCGGTCCATCCGGGCGGCCAGCCCGAAGCGCGGCGAGCACGCCTCGGCCAGCACCGCGCTCACCTGCGCCGACGGCAGCTCGGGCAGCGCCAGCGGCATCAGCCCGAGCACGGTGCGGGCCGGCACGAGCCGGTCGGCGCGTACGTCGCGGGGGCGGAACGTGCCGGTGACCGGGTCCCAGAGGCGGCTGACGATCGCCTCGGTGATCCGGGCCCCCCGGTCGCGGTGCGGTCCCGGGTCGGCGCCGATCACGGTGGCGATGCGCGCGAGGGCGTACTCGGAGACGCCGAGCGCCGCGTTCACCAGGGGGCACTCCACCAGGAACGGGTGCCGTCCGAGCAGCGCTTCGTCCCGGTAGCGGCCGGCGCGGTACGACTCCACCAGCGCGACGTAGCGCGCGTAGTCCAGGTCGGTGGGGCGCTGCGCCGCGTCGGCGTGCGCGGTGTCGTGCCGGCGGTACGCGCGCATCACCGCCTCGTCGGCCGGCACCGCGGCCAGCGGCGCGTCCCAGGCGGGGCTGTTGTCCAGCCCGGACTCCCACGGGTGCACGATCGACGCCAGCCCGCCGCCGCCGGCGTCGCGTCGACCGGTCAGGTAGCGCTGCTGCGCGACCAGCCTCGGGTAGAGCCGCCGCAGCGCGGCCACCGACGCCTCGCCGGGTGCCCGGCGGTGCACCAGCCAGGCGGCCGGGGCGTGCACCGGCGGCTGGACGATCCCGGAGGTGGCCCGGGCCGGGGCGCCGTCGGCGCGCGCGGAGTCCCAGAACTGCGGCCCGGGGAAGTACGGCCCGGCACGCGAGGCCGGGTTGAACACGATGTGCGGCACCCGCCCGTCGACCCACTGCGCGGCGAACAGCGTGCGCAGCTCCCGCCAGGCCCGGTCGGGACGGACATGGGCCAGGCCGATCGCGATGAACGCCGAGTCCCAGCTCCACTGGTGCGGGTAGAGCGTGCGGGAGGGCACCGTATGGTCGTGTTCCCAGTTGGCGTCCAGGGTGGCCAGCGCGAGGCCGCGCAGCCGGGCGTGGCGGCCGGCGTCGGCGCGTACCCCGGTGGTCAGCGTCATGCGGCGGCCCGCCGGGGACGGGCCTGGGCCAGCGCGTCGGCGGCCTGGCGCAGCGCGGCGACCGGCTCGCCGCGCAGCCGGCACTCCAGCGCGAGCCAGCCGGAGTAGCCGATCGCGTCCAGTGTGGCCAGCAGCGCGGCCCAGTCCAGGTGCCCGGCGCCGGGCTGGTGCCGGTTGGAGTCGCTGACCTGCACGTGCCCGAGGTACGGCGCGGCGGCGCGCAGCGCGGCGTTCGGGTCGTCCTCCTCGATGTTCATGTGGTACGTGTCGGCGGCCACCCGCAGCGCCGGTGACCCGACCGCGCGGCACAGCTCGACGGCCTGGTCGAGCCGGTTGACCATGTGGTCCTCGTACCGGTTGAGCGGTTCCAGGAACACCGTGACCCCCTCGGCGCGGGCGTGCCCGGCCAGCTCGCCCAGGGCGTCGACGAGCACCCGCCGGTCGTCGTCGGCCGAGCGTGGCGGTTCGAACGGCGGCAGCCGGCGGGAGAACATGCCCCACGCGGCCGGCGTCATCGCGCCGACGCCGCCCAGCTCGGCGAGCACGGAGAGCTGGGAGCGCAGGTTGTCCACCGCGTCGCGGGAGCGGGCCGGGTCGAAGTCGCCGATGAAATGGTCCATCTCGACGCAGACGGTCGGCATGACCACACCGGCGGCGCGGGCGCGCCGCAGCTCCGGCAGCCGCCCGGCCAGCGCGTGGTCGCCCCGCCCGCGCAGCTCGATGCCCTGGTAGCCGAGGGAGACGGCGAGGGCGTACTTCCGGGTCAGGTCGGCGCCGGGGAGCAACTGCTCCTGGCAGGCTAGGGGAAATTCCATCAGAACCTCAGCACCACTTGGAGGACGTCACCGTCACCGCGGTCGAGCAACGCCAGGGCGTCGGCCACCGCGCCCGCGTCGACGACGTGGCTCACCAGCGGCAGCGGGTCGACGCTGCCCTCGGCCACCAGGTCCATGAACGTGTCCGCGATCCGGGTCCCGGACCACCGGCCGGCCGTGCCGGGTGCCGGGTCCGGCCCGGAGACCTGGGCGGCCACCAGCTGGATCCGGTTGTGGTGGAACTCCTCGCCGAGTTCCAGCCCGTGGGCGTACCCCTGGTAGAAGCCGGCGGCGACGACGCGGCCGGCGTGCGCGGTGGCCCGGATCGCCTCGTGCAGCGCCGGGTACGACCCGGACAGCTCCAGGCACACGTCGGCGCCCCGGCCGCCGGTGGCCGTGCGCAGCGCGGCGGCGGGCGACTCGGCGGCGTCGACGACCCGGCGGGCGCCGAGCCCGGTGGCGTGCGCGAGCCGCCCGGGCATCCGGTCGACGGCTACCACGCGGGCGCCGGAGAGCACCGCGAGCCGGGTGCCGAGCAGCCCGATCACGCCCTGCCCGAACACGCCCACCCAGTCGCCCAGGTGCAGGTCACCAGCGAGCACCGCGGTCAGCGCGATGGCGCCGGGTCGGGCGAAGACGGCGGCGAGCGGGTCGATGCCGGGCGGCAGCGGATGCGCCGCCGCGGCGGGCAGCACCGCTTCGGCGCGGTGCCCCCAGATGCCCCAGACGAGCTGGCCGGGCCGCCGGTCGGCGACGTCCGGAGCGGCCTCGACGATCTCGCCGACCTCCTCGTAGCCGAAACCCACCACCGGGTACGCGGGGCCGGCCTGCCGGGGCACGAACATGCGGCTGCCGGCGTCCCAGTCTTTCCGCAGGCGCGGGTTGCTGCCCCGGTAGAGGGTCAGTTCGGTGCCGGCGGAGATGCCCGAGTAGCGGGTGCGGACGCGGACCTGGCCCGGACCGAGCCGGTCCGCGGGGCAGGGCTCCAGGCGTACGTGCCGGGGCCCGGCCAGAGAGACAACCCAGTTGCTCATGGCGTCGCTCCGAAGAAAGTGCCGACCTCGATTCTAACCCAAAAAATGGGCATATGTGATTACATTGATGAATCGATGGGTATTAGCGGCAAGCCGTACTCTTTCGAGAGGAGTGCCACCGATGTCATCACCCTCAACGCGGCGGCTCGCACTAGGCCTGATCCTGGCACTGGCCGGGACCGGCGTGGCCGCATGCAGCGACGACGGGCAGAAATCCGACAGTTCCCGGATCACCGTCTGGAGCCTGGAAGACGTGGCGGACCGGGTCGCCGCCACCAAGGCGATCATCGCCGACTACACCGCGAAGACCGGCGTCAAGGTCAACCTCGTCACCGTCAACGAGGACCAGTTCCCGTCCCTGATCGCCTCCAGCGCCGCCGCCGGCGACCTGCCCGACGTGGTCGGCTCCGTCTCCCTGGCCGGGGTGCGCACGCTGTCCGCCAACGAACTGGTCGACGCCGACGCCAACGGCACGGTCGTCGACCGGCTCGGCAAAGACACGTTCACGCCCCGCGCGCTGGAACTCACCAGCGACGGCGGCAAGCAGCTCGCCGTACCCAGCGACGGGTGGGGCCAGCTGCTCGTCTACCGCAAGGACCTGTTCGCCGCCGCCGGCCTGCCCGTGCCCGACACGTACGAGAAGATCGCCGCCGCGGCGGCGAAGCTGAACACCGGCGGCGTCGCCGGCATCACCGCGGCCACCGCGCCCGGCGACGTGTTCACCCAGCAGACGTTCGAACACCTGGCGCTGGCGAACAACTGCCGGCTCACCGACGACGCCGGCAAGATCACCCTCGACTCCCCCGAGTGCGTCGAGGCGTTCCGCTTCTACGGCGACCTGATGCGGAACAACTCGGTCAAGGGCGCCCAGGACGTGGACACCACCCGCGCCACCTACTTCGCCGGCAAGGCAGCCATGCTGATCTGGTCGCCGTTCATCCTCGACGAGCTGGCCGGCCTGCGCGCCGACGCCCGCCCCACCTGCCCCCAGTGCCAGTCCGACGCGGCGTGGCTCGCGAAGAACAGCGGCTTCGTCACCGCGATCAAGGGCCCGAACGGCACCGAGCCGGCCCAGTACGGCGAGGTCAGCTCCTGGTCGGTGCTCGACGGCGCGGCCGACCCGGCGAAGTCGTTCGTGGAGTACATGCTCTCCGACGGCTACCCCCGCTGGTTCGGCATGTCCCCCGAGGGGCGCTTCCCGGTGCGCACCGGCACGCCGGAGGACAAGCAGAAGTTCCGCACCGCCTGGAACACCAGCCCCGCCGGGGTGGACACCAAGAAGCCGCTGTCCGAGGTCTACGGCGAGGACGTGCTCGCCACGCTGCGGCGCAGCCCCGACACGTTCCAGCGCTGGGGCCTGACCGAGAACCAGGGCAAGCTGGTCGGCGCGATCCTGGGTGAACTACCAGTGCCCAAGGCGCTCGCCGACGTCGTCGGTGGCAAGTCCGACGCCCGCGCCGCCGCCGAACGCGCCCGCAAGGACGTCGAGGCGATAGCCAAGGGCGTCAATTGACCACCACCGCGCCGGAGGCCGGCCGCTCCCCCGCACCGGAGCGACCCCGCCGACCCGGCCGCCGCCCGCTGACGCTGCGCCGCCGCGAGTCCCGCGCCGGGCTCGCGCTCGTCGCCCCGACCCTGCTCGTCGTGCTCGCGGTGATCGGCATACCCATCGTCTGGACGGTGGTGCTGGCCTTCCAGCGGGTACGCCTGGCGACACTGCGCAAGACCGGCCTGTTCGGCGAGCTGACGCTGGACAACATCGACCGGGTCCTGCACACCCCCGGATTCGCCGACACGCTCTGGACCACGGTGCTCTACAGCGTCGGCGGCACCGCCGGCTCGATTCTGGTCGGCCTGGTGGCGGCGCTGGCCGTCCGCGGGCCGTTCCGGGGCCGCACCCTGGTACGCGCGTCGATGCTGCTGCCGTACGTGGCGCCGGTGGTCGCCATGACGTTCGTCTGGCAGGTCATGCTCGACCCGCAGCTCGGCATCGTCAACGACTGGGGGAAGCGCTTCCTGGGCTGGGATCAGCCGGTGCCGTTCCTGTCCCAGGAGTCCACCGCGCTGTGGACGGTGATCGCGTTCGAGGCGTGGCGCTACTTCCCGTTCGCGTTCCTGTTCCTGCTCGCGCGGCTCCAAGCGGTGCCCGGCGAACTGGAGGAGGCCGCCCGGGTCGACGGGGCGACACCCACCCAGCGGTTCCGGCACATCATCCTGCCGCAGCTCATGCCGGTGATCGCGCTGATCGGCGTGCTGCGTTTCATCATGACGTTCAACAAGTTCGACGACGTCTACCTGCTCACCGGCGGCTCGGCCGGCACCGAGGTGGTGAGCGTCCGCGTCTACCAGTTCCTCACCGCCCGTACCGACATCGGCGCGGCCGCCGCCCAGGCGGTAGTGCTCGCCGTGGTGCTGCTCGTGTTCGTGGCGATCTACCTGCGCTTCTTCGGCGCGCGACGGGAGGCGTGATGGACCGGGACCGGATCGAGACGGTGAGCCTGCGCTGGCTGCGCCGGCTGGTGATCGCCGGCTTCCTGGTGGTCACGCTGCTGCCGTTCTGGTACATGCTGGTGCTCTCGGTGCGCCCGATCGAACGCCTGCTGCTCGAACCCGGCTCGCTCTGGGTGCCGTTCGGCGAGCTGACCGTCGCCACGTACGCCGAGGTCCTCAAGTCCGTCTCCGACGGTGGCCAGGGCTTCCTCACGTTCATCCGCAACAGCGGCCTGGTGGCGCTCGCCGCGACCGCGCTCACCCTGGTGATCGCCATTCCCGGCGCGTACGCGGTGTCCCGCCTGCGGTTCTTCGGCCGCCGGCAGGTCAGCGCGCTGTTCCTGGCGGTCTACCTGTTCCCGTCGATCGTCATCGCGATCCCGCTGTTCGTGGTCTTCAGCCGGGCCGGGCTGCGCGGGTCGCTGACCGGGCTCGTGCTCGTCTACATCTCGCAGACGCTGCCCGTCTCGGTCTACATGCTGAAGAACTACTTCGAGACCATCCCGGTCAGCCTGGAGGAGTCGGCGGCGATCGACGGCGCGGGCCGCCTGGGCATCATCCGCCGGGTCAGCCTGCCCCTCGCTGCGCCGTCGGTGATGGCAGTCGCGCTGTACGACTTCATGATCGCCTGGAACGAGTACCTGTTCGCGCTGCTGTTCCTGGTCGACCGGCCCGACCGGTGGACCGTGTCGCTGGGGCTGTCGCTGCTCGCCGACGGCGTCGAGGTGCCCAAGACCGTGCTGATGGCCGGCTCGGTCATCCTCACGCTGCCGATCGTGGTGCTCTTCTTCGCCGGTGAGCGGCTGTTGACCGAGGGACTCACCAGCGGAGCCGAGAAGGGCTGAGCGTCCGTGCCAGGATGATCGGGTGCGAGCATCACGGGAGGAGCAGCCGGCCGGCGCGCGGGCGGCCCGGCTACTCACCGAGGCGCTCGCCCCGACCGTCCTGGTCACGGCGCTGCCGCTGATCGCCGCCGCCCGGGTCAGCCGCTCGGCGGGCCAGTTCCTGCTCTGGGGCGGCATCGCGCTGACGTTCTGCGCCGTCATCCCGATCGGCGTGCTCGTGCACGGCGTACGCCGGGGGCGGCTCACCGACCGGCACGTCGGCGACCGCACCCAGCGGGCCCGGCCGCTGTCGATCGGGCTCGCCTCGGTCGCGGCCGGGTTGCTGCTACTGGCGGCGGTACGCGCGCCCGCCGAACTGTTCGCCGTCATCGTCGTGGTCTTCGTGGTCGGCGCGGCGTGCGCGCTGGTGAACCACTGGTGGAAGCTCAGCATCCACGCGGCGGTGGTCGCCGCCACCGTCGCCGTGCTGGTGCCGCTGGTCGGCCCGGTCGCACACCTCGGCTGGCCGCTCGTGGCGGCGGTCGGCTGGTCCCGGGTACGGCTGCGCGACCACACCTGGCCGCAGGTGCTGGCCGGCGTCGCGCTGGGCGGGCCGCTGGCCGCCGGCACGTTCCTGGCGCTCGCCTGACCCGGGCCCACAAGATCAGCTACGGTGGCCTCATGGGCAAGCCGACCCGCTGGGTGACCGACACGAAGCCCGGCCACTCCCAGTGGTACGTGGACCGCTTCCGCCAGCTCGCCGCCGAGGGCGCCGACCTGGCCGGTGAGGCGCGGCTGCTGGACGCGCTCGTACCGCCCGGCGGGCGCGTGCTGGACGCCGGCTGCGGCACCGGCCGGGTCGCCGCCGCGCTCGCCGCGCGGGGGCACGACGCCGTGGGCGTGGACGCCGACCCGACACTCGTCGAGGCGGCCCGTGCCGACCACCCCGGCCCCCGCTTCCTGGTCGCCGACCTGGCCGAGCTGGACCTGCCCGCACAGGGCGAGGCCGAACCGTTCGACGCCGCGGTGCTCGCCGGCAACGTGATGGTCTTCGTCGCCCCCGGCACCGAACGCGACGTGCTGGGCCGGGTCGCCGCGCACGTGCGCCCGGACGGCCTGGTCGTGGTCGGCTTCGGCACCGACCGCGGTTACCCGGTGGCCGACCTGGACGCCGACGCCGTCGCCGCCGGGCTGCGCCCCGAGCACCGCTTCGCCACCTGGGACCTGCGCCCATGGCGCGACGACGCCGACTTCGCGGTGACCGTGCTGCGCCGCCCCGCTGACTGACCCGCTGCTCTTCTCGCCCGGCCTGTGCCCGTGCTCCTGGCGGTCAGGCGGGTGCGGCCACAGCGCGGGCGGCCTCCGGGTCGAGCGGGCTGCCCGCAGGCAGCAGGTCCACCAGGCCCGCCGGTAGCCGCGCCGGGCGCACGCCCGCGTACCCGAGCATGCCGGCCACCTCCGCGCCGGCCAGCGCGTACCGCCGTCCCAGGTCGGTGACCACGCAGATCGCGCCGCCGGTCGCGCCCGGCGCGGACACCGCCTCCACGAGCGCGCCGCGTCCCGGCTCCACCACCACCTCGTCGGCGAGCCCGGCCCGGCCGCCGGGTGTCCGCGTGGCGGCGGCGAGGTCCGGCGCGGTGACGCCGACGCGGATCTCGCGTACCCCGGTGTCGTCACCGGCCCGCGCGCAGAACGCACCGCCCTCGGCGGCGGCCAGAGAGGGCGGTACGGCGGGCGGCGCAGCCGGGCCGCCGGGCACCAGACCGGGCAGCTTCGGCAGCGCGGCGAACCGACCGAGCGTGATCGGTTCCGGCTCCCCCTGGCCGGTGCGCGCCAGCAGCAGCGCCGCCTGCAACTCGGTGATGCCGGCCAGTCCGCCGCGCTGGGCCACCGCGTACTGCCGTCCGCCACCGGAGTTGCGCACCAGGTAGACGTCACCCACAGTCGCGCCGGTGACCCGCTCGGACGGCTCACCGAGGTCGCCGACCGGCGGCGGGGCCAGGTCGGCGCCGGCCGGCAGCGAGTTGAGCAGCGCCGCCGCGATCGGCACCGCCCGTTCCCGGGTGGCCGCCAGCGCGGCCAGCACCCGGTCGGTGTCGCGCAGCAGGTAGCGCCGGTCGTGCCACACCAGGTGCAGGCCGCCGTCCGGGTGGCGTGCCAGCAGGCCCTGGTCGCCGAGCGCCCGGCCGCCGGTGGCCTCCCGCCCGATCAGCAGCACCGACCGGGCCTCGCCGCGCCCGCTCTCGTCCCCCTCCATGGAGCAGAGCGTCCACGCGTCGCGGACCAGCCGGTTCGGCGCGGGCAGCGAGTCCGGCGCGTCGGCGATGCCCAGCGGCAGGCCGCGCGGCACCCCCTCGATGGCGCGGCGGGATACCAGCACCGTTCTGGGCTGCTCCGCCCCGATGATCAGCAGCGCGGAGGCGTAGTTGAGCACCGGGTGCAGCTTCTCGTCCCGGTAGACGAACCGCGCGCCCGACTCCTTCTCCACGATCACCGCGCCCGTCTCGCGCCACGAGTCACCGCCGCCGGTGAACAGGCCGTAGAGGGCGACCCCGCCGAGCGCGATCGCCGCGACCAGGACGCTGGCCAGACCGGCGCCGGCCAGGCGGCGGAACGGGGACTGCGGCGGGTCGGTCTCCCGCATGACGAGCGCGGCGACCGCCCGCTGGACGGTGAACTGGTACGAGTGCAGCTGGTCCTGCCGCGACGCCATCGGGTCCCTTCCCGCCGGGATGGTCGGCGCACAGGATAAGCGCTCCGTCGATGCCCCGGCGACCCTGCGTGTCCCTCACCGCCCCTCGGTTGTCGGCCCGTTCCGCCAGTACGCCGAAGTGGCCGCATCCCACCCACCCGAACCCGACCATCTCCCCGAACTGGGGTCGATCAAGCCACAGGGTGAGCGCCCACCCCGCTTCGCCCGAACACCGGCACGCCCGCGCCCGCGCCAGGCCGGGCGCAAGTACGCCGAGGTGGCCGCATCCCACCAGCCCGGACCCGACCACCTCCCCGAGGTGAAGTGGATCAAGACAGGGGCAGGTGTGGGCCACGCACCACACCCAAGCGAGACCCCCGAAGCGCCCGCCCCGCCAGCTCCCCGACGTGGCTGCATCACACCCACCTGAACCACCACACCACCTCCCCGAACTGGAGTCGATCAAGGCGGCCGGACCCGTCAAAGGTGAGATCAAGGCGCGCCGAACCAGGCACCCACCCGGAATGGATACCCCCGGGGGTGTGTTACACATGCCGGAACCCGAACCAACGGAGGTACTGATGGCCAGCGTGGCGTTGACCACCGCCGACTTCGCGGAGACCGTCAACCGGGACGGCATCGTCCTGGTCGACTTCTGGGCCGGCTGGTGCGGCCCCTGCCGGGCGTTCGCGCCGGTCTACGAGAAGGCCGCCGAGCAGCATCCGGACATCGTCTTCGGCAAGGTCGACACCGAGGCCGAGCCGGCCCTCGCGGCCGCGGCGCAGATCCGGTCGATCCCGACACTCATGGCGTTCCGGGACGGCGTGCTGGTGTTCGCCCAGCCGGGCGCTCTGCCGACGGCCGGGCTGGAGGAGCTGATCCGGGCCGTGCGTGACCTCGACATGAACGAGGTCCGGGCTCAGGCCGGCGTCTGATCGGGGTGGCAACAGGGGTACCCCCTGGGGTATCTTCGAGCACAGGAGGTGCGACGTGAATCTTCGACCCGAGATGACCGGCGAGGCGCTGACCCGGCTCAAGCGGGCCCGGGGGCAGCTCAACGCCGTCATCGAGATGATGGAGAACGGCGAGGACTGCCGCGCCGCGCTGACCCAGCTCGCCGCGGTCTCGAAGGCCATCGACCGGGCCGGCTTCAAGATCATCGCCTCCGGCATGCGCTACTGCGACGCCGCCCGCCAGGCCGGCGAGGAGCCGGAGATGACCGAGGAGGAGCTGGAGAAGCTCTTCCTGTCCCTCGCCTGACGGCGCCCCCCTGACGGCGCCCGCCTGACCAGCTGAATCCCACCCGCGCCGTGTGACCACGGCGCGGGTGGGTAAACCACTACCCGGAGAACCCGGGCCGCAGACCGTCCCACGCATACCCCCCGGGGTATATAAGGCAAAGAGAGGAACGACATGACTCTCGACGTGTCCGTCATCGCGACCTCCTCGCTCGGCGACCGCAGCTACCTGGCCTCCGACGGCCGCGTGGCGATCGTGGTCGACCCGCAGCGCGACATCGACCGCGTCCTGTACCTGGCCGGCGCCAAGGGCGTACGGATCACCCACGTGGTGGAGACGCACATCCACAACGACTACGTCTCCGGCGGCCTGGAGCTGGCCCGGATCACCGGCGCGCAGTACCTGGTGGCCGCCGCCGACACCGTCGAGTTCGACCGCACGCCGGTCTCCGACGGCGACACCGTGCCGGTCTCGGACACGATGCGGCTGCGGGTGCTCGGCACGCCGGGCCACACGTTCCACCACCTGTCGTACGTGCTCGACGAGCGCGACGGCGGCTGGACGCCGGCCGGCGTGTTCACCGGCGGGTCGCTGCTGTTCGGCACCACCGGCCGTACCGACCTGCTCGGCCAGCAGTACGCGCACGAACTGGCGCACCACCAGCACGCCTCGGCCCGCAAGCTCGCCGACCTGCTGCCCGACGGCGCGCAGGTGTGGCCCACGCACGGCTTCGGCAGCTTCTGCTCAGCCAGCCAGGCCGACGCCCCCGAGTCGACGATCGGCCGGGAGAAGGAGGCCAACCCGGTGCTGCGGCTGGCCGCCGACCGGTTCGTCACCGAGACGCTGGCCGGGCTGGACGCCTACCCGGCGTACTACGCCCACATGGGCGTGGCGAACGCGGCCGGGCCCGCCCCGGTCGACCTCACACCGGTGGCCCGCGCCGACGCCGACGAGCTGCGCCGTCGCATCGCCGCCGGCGAGTGGGTGGTCGACCTGCGCCACCGCAAGGCGTACGCGACCTCGCACCTGGCCGGCACCGTCAGCCTCGGCCTGGACGGGCCGATGTCGACGTGGCTCGGCTGGCTGATCGACTGGGGCGTGCCGGTGACGTTCCTGGCGCAGACCCCGGAGCAGGTCGCCGACGCCCAGCGGGAACTGGTCCGCATCGGCATCGACCGCCCGGCCGCGCAGGCCACCGGCGAACCCGAGCAGTGGGCCGGCGACCCGGCGCAGCTGCGCGAGATGCCCGTGGCCGACTTCCCGGCGCTTGCCGCCGCGCAGGCCGGGAAGACCCCGGCCGGACTGCCCGAGCCGCAGGTCGTCCTCGACGTGCGGATGACCAACGAGTGGAAGGCCGGGCACATCGACGGCGCAGTGCACGTGCCGCTGCCGGACGTGCCGAAGCGGCTCGCCGACATCCCCGCCGGGACGATCTGGGTGCACTGCGGCTCCGGCTACCGGGCCACCGCAGCCGCGTCCCTGCTCGCCAACGCCGGCCGCGACGTGGTGCTGATCGACGACGCGTACGCCCGGGCCGCGGAGGCCGGCGTACGGATGGCGCCCGCCGCCTGACCCTCTTCCCCGACGCCCGGCCGGCGTGCCGACACGCCGGCCGGCGATGGTGCCTGCCCGAAAACAGTCAAGGAGACAGCATGACCACGACCACCCCCACCACCATCGACGCGGCCACCCTGCGCGAGCTGATCGCCGCCGGCCGTCCGCCCCGGATGCTGGACGTGCGTACGCCCGGCGAGTTCGAGGCGGCGCACATCCCCGGCGCGTACAACGTGCCGCTGGACCTGCTCCGCGAGCACCGCGCCGAGCTGCGCAACCACCTGGGCGAGGACGTGGTGCTCGTCTGCCGCTCCGGCGCCCGGGCGAGCCAGGCCGGCCAGGCGCTCGGCGCCGTCGGCCTGCCCAACCTCAAGGTGCTCGACGGCGGCATGCTGGCCTGGCAGGCCACCGGCGCGCAGGTCAACCAGGGCCGGGCCCGCTGGGACCTGGAGCGCCAGGTGCGCCTCGTCGCCGGCGCGATCGTGCTCGCCGCCGTGCTCGGCTCGGTGCTCGTGCCCGGCCTGAAGTGGGTCGCCGCGTTCATCGGCGCGGGCCTCACGTTCGCCGCGCTCACCAACACCTGCGCCATGGGCATGCTGCTGAGCAAGCTGCCGTACAACCGTGGCGCGAGCTGCGACCTCGACACGATCGTGGGGCAGTTGCGCGACGGGGGCCGTAGGTGACCACCCTCGCGCTGACGCTGGCCGGCGCGGTGCTGATCGGCGTGACGCTGGGCCTGCTCGGCGGCGGCGGGTCGATCCTCGCGGTGCCGCTGCTGGTCTACGTCGCCGACCTGCCCGCGAAGGAGGCCATCGCCACCTCGCTGCTCGTCGTCGGCGTGACCAGCGCGGTGGGCGTGCTGCCGCACGCCTGGGCGAACCGGGTCCGCTGGCGTACCGGGCTCATCTTCGGCGTGGCCGGCATGACCGGCGCGTACGCGGGCGGCCGGCTGGCCGAGTTCGTCCCGGCCGGCGTCCTGCTCACCGGGTTCGCCCTGATGATGCTGGCCACCGCGGTCGCGATGCTCCGGGGCCGCCGGTCCGCCGAGGGCCGGCCGAAGCCGCACGAGCTGCCGATGCTGCGGGTGGTCGGGGACGGCGTGGTCGTCGGTCTGGTCACCGGCCTGGTCGGCGCGGGCGGCGGCTTCCTGGTCGTACCGGCTCTGGCCCTGCTGGGTGGGTTGCCGATGCCGGTGGCGGTCGGCACCTCGCTCGTCGTCATCGCGATGAAGTCGTTCGCCGGCCTGGCCGGCTACCTGTCCAGCGTGCAGATCCACTGGGGGCTGGCCGGCGCGGTGACGGTCGCCGCGGTCGTCGGCAGCCTGCTCGGTGGCCGGCTCGCCGGGCGGATCCCGGCCGATCTGCTGCGCCGCGGGTTCGGCTGGTTCGTCGTGGTGATGGGCGTGTTCGTGCTCGCACAGCAGCTGCCGCCGGTCTGGGGACTCGCCGTGGGAGCGGTTGCCGTGGCCGGTACGGTCACCATGGCGGTGTGGGGCCGCCGAGGAAGGGGACACAGTGGACAGCAGCGCCTGGGACGGCCGGTACGCCGACACGCCCGGACTGGTGTGGAGCGCTGAGCCCAACCGTTTCGTGGTCGAGTCGGTCACCGGGCTGACCCCCGGATCGGCGCTGGACATCGCTGCCGGCGAGGGACGCAACGCGGTCTGGCTGGCCGGTCAGGGCTGGCGGGTGAACGCGGTGGACTTCTCCACCGTGGCCGTCGAGCGGGGGCGGCAGATGGCCGCCGCGCGGGGCGTGACTGTCGACTGGCGGGTCGCGGACGTGACCGCGTACCGGCCGGTGCCGAACAGCTACGACCTGGTGCTGATCAGCTACCTGCACCTGCCCGCCGCCGACTTTGCCGGCGTGCTCGCCGCGGCGAAGTCGGCGCTGCGTCCCGGCGGCACGCTCGTGGTGGTCGGGCACGACCTGGCCAACCTCACCGGTGGCACCGGCGGCCCGCAGGACCCCGCCGTGCTGCTCACCCCCGAGGCGGTGGTCGACGGTCTGGCCGGGCTGCGGGTCCAGCGGGCCGAGACCACGCGCCGGCCGGTCCCGACGAGCGACGGCGCCGTCGACGCGCTGGACACGGTCGTGGTGGCCACCCGCCCCGCCGACTGAGCGCCGCGCGCCGGGGTTTCGCCGGGCCGGGCCGGGGCCGGCCGGTAGCATCCGGGGACGGATCGGCGGAGAGGACACCGGGTGGGCGCGCGTTTCGAGGAACTGGCCTGGCGGGAGACACCGATCGGCGAGATCAGCCTGCGGCGGCGGCGCGACCCGGCGCTTGGCTCCGAGGTGTACGAGGTGAAGCTCGACGACGAGTACCTCATGTCCAGCGCCTTCCCGGTGGCGGAGATCGAACTGGCCCGGCTCGGGCTGGCCCCGCTCACCGGCACGGAGCTGGACGTGGTGGTCGGCGGGCTGGGCCTCGGCTACACGGCGCGGACCGCGCTGGAGGATCCCCGGGTGCGCTCGCTGCTGGTGGTCGAGGCGATCGAGGACGTGATCGACTGGCACCGCCGGGACCTGCTGCCGTTCGCCGCCGGCCTGGCCGCTGATCCGCGTACCCGGTTCGTCCGGGCGGATTTCTTCGCCGCGGTCGCCGACGGCGGTTTCGACCCCGACGAGCCGGGCCGCCGCTTCCACGCCGTGCTGCTGGACGTGGACCACTCCCCCCGCCAGGTGCTGCACCCGAGCCACGCCGCGTTCTACACGGTCGACGGGCTGCGCCGTCTGGCCGCGCTGCTGCATCCGCAGGGGGTCTTCGCGCTCTGGTCGAACGACCCGCCGGACCCGGCGTTCCAGCGCACGCTCACCGAGGTGTTCCCGACCTCGGTGGCGCACGTCGTCCGGTTCCCGAACCCGTTGCAGGGCCGGGAGGCGGCGAACACCGTGTACGTGGCCCGGCACTGACCGGCCCGGCCGCGCATGGCCGCACGACCAGCGGGAAAGCGGACGCCGACCGTACGACGGGAGGCTGGGACATGCGCGCGTTGCTCTGGGTGGTCGGCGTGGTCGCCGGTGTGATCATCCTGCTCGGGCTGCTGCTGGAGGCGGTCCGCTGGCTCGTGATCATCGGCGTGATCGCGCTCGCCGCGGTCATCATCGTCGGCATCGTGAAGGGCCGGCGGGTGGTGCACCAGCATTCGACACGCCGGCACTGACCTGCGCAGGTGTGACCTACCCGGCAACCTACGTTAGCGTAGGTTACCGCCCGGTCACGTTAGGCTGGGGTCGTCATCCGCGCGACGAGGAGTAACGGCGATGGACGCGACCACCCAGCGACCCTGGACCCGTAGCTACGCGCCGGGGGTACCGGCCGAGATCGCCGAGCCGGACGGCTCGCTCGTCGACCTGCTCACCGAGGCGGCCGGACGGTTCGGCCCCCGCGTCGCGCTCGACTTCTACGGCGCCACCACCACGTTCACCGAGCTGGCCGAGCAGGTGGCCCGCGCCGCCGAGGCGCTGCGCCGGCTCGGCGTCGGCCCGGGCGACCGGGTGGCGCTGGTGCTGCCGAACTGCCCGCAGCACGTGGTCGCCTTCTACGCCGTGCTGCGCCTCGGCGCGGTCGTGGTCGAGCACAACCCGCTCTACACCGCCGACGAGCTGGACCGGCAGCTCACCGACCACGGCGCCACGGTCGCGATCGCGTGGGACAAGGTCGCGCCGCTGGTGGCGGGACGCGGCGCCGTGCGTACCGTGGTGGCGGTCGACCTGACCGCGGCGCTGCCGCGGCTCAAGCGCTGGGCGCTGCGGGCGCCGCTGCCGAAGGTCCGCGCCGCCCGCGCCGCGATGACCGCCCCCGCGCCCGGCGCCCTGGCCTGGTCGGACCTGGTCGCCGCTGCCGGGCCGCTGCCCGCCGGGCATCCCGCGCCGGAGGCCGGCGACGTCGCGTTGCTCCAGTACACCGGCGGCACCACCGGCGAGCCCAAGGGCGCGGTGCTCACCCACCGCAACCTGCGGGCCAACGCCGCGCAGGGCCGCGCCTGGGTGCCCGGCCTGCGCGACGGCGCGGAGACGGTGTACGCGGTGCTGCCGCTGTTCCACGCCTACGGGCTGACGCTCTGCCTGACCTTCGCGGTGAGCATCGGGGCCACGCTGGTGCTGTTCCCCCGCTTCGACGCCGACCAGGTGCTCGACGCGGTCCGCCGCCGCCCGCCGACGTTCCTGCCCGCGGTGCCGCCGGTCTACGCGAAGCTGGCCACCGTCGCCCGCGAGCGCGGCGTCGACCTCACCTCCATCCGGTACGCGCTGTCCGGCGCGATGTCGCTGCCACCGGCCACCGTGGAACTGTGGGAACAGGTGACCGGCGGCCTGCTGGTCGAGGGGTACGGGATGACCGAGACCTCCCCGATCACCGTCGGCAACCCGGTCGCGCCGACCCGGCGGCCCGGCACCGTCGGCGTGCCGTTCCCCTCCACCGACGTACGCATCGTCGACCCGGAGGACCCGTCCCGCGACCGCGCCCCGGGCGAGGCCGGTGAGCTGCTGGTCCGCGGCCCGCAGGTGTTCTCCGGCTACTGGCACCGGCCGGAGGAGACCGCGAAGGTGCTGCTGCCCGGTGGCTGGCTGCGCACCGGCGACATCGTCACCATGGACGCCGACGGCTTCGTCACTGTGGTCGACCGGATCAAGGAGCTGATCATCACCGGCGGCTTCAACGTCTACCCGTCCGAGGTGGAGGAGGCGCTGCGCCGCGTCCCCGGCGTACGCGAGGCCGCCGCCGTGGGGATGCCCACCGCAGACGGCGAGGAGGTCGTCGCGGCGGTGGTGGTCGACCCGGCGGTGGCCGGCGACCCGGAGGCGATCCGGACCTCGTGCCGCACCCGCCTGGCCGGTTACAAGGTGCCGCGCCGGGTCGTGATCGTCGACGAACTGCCGTACTCCCAGATCGGCAAGATCCTGCGCCGCGAGGTCCGCGAACGGCTGCTCGCCGCCCGCTGACCCGTCGTTCTCAGACGACCGGGTAACCCATGGCCTCGACATCGGCGCGGACCGCGGCGAGCGACGCCTCCGGGTTCACGGCCCGCACCAGCGCCTCCGTGAGCGGCCGGTGGGCGACCACCGCCGCGACCGCCTCCCGATCCAGCGCCACCTCGTGGTAGTCGCCGGCGAACTCCACGAACTCGTCCACGACGTCGTCGCAGAGAATCTCCAGCATCGGCGAGCCGTCCGGCCCGGTGTGGTCGTACGGCCCACGCAACGGCGGGAAGTCGATTCCCTGACCGGCGTGCCAGCGGTCGTCGCCCGTCAGCCGCCACAGGACAGCGGTGGCGACGAACCGTCCCTCGTCGCCGAACGCGGGCTCGTCCACCAGCCCGCGGAACTGCGCCGGCAGGCCGTCGAGCAGGCCCGGCCACAGTTCGACGTCGTCGTCGGCGTACGGCGACATGGACGACTCATGGTCGAAGACCCGGATGAAGGCGCCCTCCGGGGTGAAGACGACAGCCCACTCGTCCCCGCCGCCGTTGCTCATCAACGCCGCCTCGTCCGCTCCCCAGGCCGGGTCGTAGGCGTAGTACCGTCCATGGTGGATTCGCGGGGCAAGTCGGTCGGTCGTTACGTCATGCGTCTCGTCGGGGGTGTGGCCGTCATCTTCGGCCTGCTCGGCATCTTCGGCACGCTCGCCGAGGGCAATCTGTTCGGAATCGTGTTCAGCCTCGTTCTCATCGGCGGCGGGGTGTTCCTGCTCAAGCGCTCCGGCGGCGACCGGCGGACGGATTCAGTGCCGCGCGCCGCTCGCTGACGGCACCCGCCGCGCCGGGCCGCGCGCTGGCCCGGAGATGTCGGTGCCGCCGCCTACGCTGTGTCGGTGGTCGACAGGCGTCAGGTCATGGCCTTCCGCGTACGCGCTCAGCAACTCGACCGGGCGCAGGGCCCGCTCGCCGACACCGCGGTGCTCGACATCGGCGTGCAGGACACCGGCCCCGACGGCGGGCGCTGGGCGCTGGCCACGCGCGGGGTCGACGTGACCTCGCTGACCGGCGACGACGTGGTCATGCTCTGGACCGTACGCGGCGCCCCGCACCTCTACCGACGCGCCGACGTGGGAGCGGTGGCCGCCGCGGTCGAGCCGTTCTCCGACGCCGACGCGGGCAAGCGCATCTACGACGCGGCGAAGCCGTTGAAGGCGGCCGGCATCGGCATCCTCGCCGCGCTGGACGAGGTGGCCACGCGGATGCGGGAGATCGTCCGCGAGCCGACGGCCAAGGGCGAGGTCTCCGGGCGGCTCGCCGAGCTGATGCCCGAGCCCTACCTGCGGCATTGCCGTCCCTGCGACGCGACCCACCTCTACGAGATGCCGTTCCGGCTGGCCGCCGTACGCGCCGGGCTGGAGCTGCGGCTCGACACGTCACCGCCGGTGCTGGAACGCATCCGCGCCTTCCGTCCGGCAGCCACGCCCGGCGACCGGTTCGATCTCATCCGCGCCTACCTGCGGCTGCTCGGCCCGGCCACCCCGAAGCACGTCGCCGACTACCTCGACGCCCCGGTCAAGGAGGTCAAGGCCCGCTGGCCGCGCGACGCGGTCGAGGTGAGCGTCGACGGTGAGACGCGCTGGCTGCTCGCCGCCGACGAGGCGGCGCTGGCGTCGGCGGACGCCACGACGACCCGCCTGCTCGGCCCGTTCGACCTGTTCCTCCAGGCGAAGGACCGGGCGACGCTGGTGCCGGACGCGGCCCGCGCCAAGGAACTGTGGCCGGTGCTGGGCCGCCCCGGAGCGGTGCTCGCCGACGGTGAGCTGGCCGGCGCCTGGCGTCCCCGCAAGTCCGGCCGGACGTTCACCGTCGCTGTCCAGCCGTGGCGCAAGCTCACCGGCAGCACCCGCGACGCGGTGGTCGCGGAGGCCGAGCGCCTCGCCGCGTACCGGGGCGTGTCGCTGGCCGGTGTCGACTTCGCCGACTGACCGCCTACCGCGTCCGGCCGATCGCCGTCCAGGCCGAGGCCGGCACCTCCACCGGCCACCGGTCGCCGAGCAGCGACGCGCACCTGTCGCGCAACGCCGCGCGGCCCGCGACGTCGAGCCGCTGGACGTGGTCCCCGGCCGGGCCCACCCCGAGCGTGTACGGCTCCCACCACTGGTCGAAGCTCGCGAAACTCGCCCGGACGGTGAGCATGGACGACTGCACGTCCCGCAGACCGGCGGCGGCGAACAGGTCGGCGAGGTCGCCCTCCCGCGCCCCAGCGAGCCCCGACTCGTCGTACGCGTCCGGGTCGAGCGACCGGACCGCCTGCCAGAACACGGTCAGCGGCCCGCGCCCGCCGGCGTGGTCCCACACGCAGGCCGCCACCACGCCCCCGGGGCGGGTCACCCGGGCCATCTCCCGCAGGCCGGCCACCGGGTCCGTCATGAAGTGCACGACGAGCTGGGCGAGGGTGACGTCGAAGCCGCCGTCTGGGAACGGCAGCAGCTCGGCCGACGCCCGCCTGATCTCCACCTGCGGCAGGCGTACCCGGGCCGCCTCCACGAACGGCGCCGACGGGTCGACGGCCGACACCACCTCGGGGCCCAGCCGTGCCACCAGCTCCGCGGTCAACGCGCCGGTCCCGCACCCGACGTCAAGCGCCCGCTGCCCCGGCGTGACACCCGCGGCGTCGGCGAAGCGCACCGCCAACGCCTCGGCGAATCGGCCCATGGACCGGCCGTACGCGGAAGCGTCCACATCGAAGCTCACCGCATGAGGCTAGCAACGCCCGTGCCATGATCATGCCCATGATTGTCTGGCTCAACGGCGCTTTCGGCGTCGGCAAGACGACCACGGCACGGCTGCTCACGAGCGCGCTGCCGGACGCGCGGCTGTTCGACCCGGAGTTCCTCGGCTCGATGCTCACCGCGTTCGTCACCCCGCCGACCGGCGACTTCCAGGACCTGCCGCTGTGGCGTCACCTCGTCGTGCAGACCGTCACCGGCCTGGACCGACACCACGGGGGCGTCTGGATCGTGCCGATGAGCCTGCTCGATCCGGCGTACCGCGCGGAGATCCTCGGCGGCATCCGCGAGGCGGGCGCCGACGTCCGCGAGGTCGTGCTCACGCTCCCCGAGGACCGGTTGCGCGAGCGCATCGACGCCGATCAGGTCGAGGCCGGCGCGCGCGGCTGGCGGCACGACCACGCCGCCCGGGCGCTCGCCACGTTCGCGTCGGTGACCGACGCCCGTCTGATCGACGCCTCCGCCCCGCCCGAGCAGGTCGCCGACGCCGTCGCCGCGCACGTGCGCGCCGAAACTCGCTGTCCGGCTCCCGGGGACGGTGGTAGACAGCCGGAGTGACCGAACCCCTGACGTTTCCCGATCGGCTGCGGCTGATCGACGACCGGTCGGCCGCGTTCCGGGACGCGGTCGCCGCCGCGCCGGACCTCGACGCGCCGGTGCCCACCTGTCCCGGGTGGACGCTGTTCGACCTGGCCCGGCACATCGGCGAGGGACGCCGCTCCTGGGCGGCCACCGTCGCCGCCGGCCCCGAGGCGCCCGGGCGGGCCGCGCCCGGCGGTCCGGGCGCGCCCCGGAAGCGTACGGCGCTGCGGGACTGGCTGGCCGAGTCCACCGAGCAGTTGCTCGTCGCGCTGCGCGACGCCGGGCCCGATCGTGGCTGCTGGACGTGGTGGGACACGTCGCAGTCCCCGCAGACCTGTGGCGCCGTCGCCCGGCACCAGCTTCAGGAGATCGCGGTGCACACCTACGACGCCCAGCTCACAGTGGGCGCACCGCAGCCGTTGCCGGTCGAGGTGGCCCTCGACGGTGTGGAGGACTTCCTGTTCACCTGCTGCGCGACCACTGTGCCGTGGCCGTACGAGCCCGCCGTCCTCGACTACCACGTCACCGAGGGCGGATGGTGGCGCGTGCGGCTCTCCCCCGACGGCGTACAGGTCACCCGCCTGCCCGCCGGAGACGATGCGGGCCCGGCCGACACCGCCGCCCGTTCCACCGCCGGTGAACTGGCCTGGCCTTCTACGGCCGGATACCGCTGGACGCGCTCACCATCGAGGGCGACCGGCGCGTACTGGACCGGATCGCGGCGTGGGACCCGGACGCGTAGGACGGCACGTCACCGGTGGGCGAAGACGAATCCGCCCTCGACGTCCGGCGCGGGGCGATGCGTCATCTCGGCCTCGACGGTGAACCCGGCGTCGGTCAGCCAGGCCGCGACCCGCCCCGGTGGACGGCGGTGCGCGTGGACGCGCATCGGGTGCCCGCCGTACCCCTGTGTCTTGAGCCGGCTGCCGTCACCGGCGTGGAATCCGAGCAGCACGACGCCGCCGGGCCGCAGCACACGGTGGAATCCGGCGAGGACGGCGGGCACCTCGTCGTCCGGGACGTGGATCAGGGAGAACCAGGCGAGCAACCCGGTCAGGCACTCGTCGGTGAGGTCGAGACGGGTCATCGAGCCCACCTCGAAGCGCAGGCCCGGGTGGTCGCGCCGCGCCAGGTCGATCATCGCCGGTGACAGGTCGATGCCGAACGCGCTCAGGCCCAGATCGTGCAGATGCCGGGTGATCCGGCCCGGCCCGCAGCCGACGTCCGCGACCGGCCCGCTCCCCCGCGCCCGAACCAGCTCGGCGAAGAGCATGAGGATGCCGCGCTGGAACGGCTCGTTCGCCAGGGCGTCGCGCAGCAGGTCGGCGTAACTGGACGCCACTGTGTCGTAGGAGGTACGGGTGTCGTCCAGCCAGCCGGGTGCGCCCACACCGCGCACGATAGCCGCGAACGAACGGACGACCGTGGGAGGATGCTCGGCATGCCGGGTCGTGCGTTGAGCTTCGGAGCGGCCGCGCAGGCGTACGAGCGGTTCCGGCCCGGCTATCCGGAGGAACTCGCCGATCTGGTGCTGGCCTACGCGGGCAGGCCCGTCCGGACCGCGCTGGAGATCGGCGCCGGGACCGGCAAGGCGACCCGGCTGTTCGCCCGGCGCGGCATCACGGTCACCGCCACCGACCCGGACGCCGCGATGCTCGCCGAGCTGCGCCGGCACGTGCCCGCCGACGTGCGGGTCCGGCAGGCCGCGTTCGAGGAGTTGCCCGCCGGCGAGCGCCACGACCTGGTGTACGCGGCGGCGGCGCTGCACTGGACGGTCCCGGACCGGCGATGGGAGCGGGTGGCCGCGCTGCTGGCGCCCGATGGTGTGTTCGCCTCGTTCGGCGGGCCGCTGCGGCTGGCCGACCCGGCCCTGCGCGACGCGGTCGCCGCCGCCCGCGCCGAGTACCTCGCCGACGACGAGATCCCGTCGCCGGACGGGACGTCACCGGCGGCCGAGATGCAGTGGCCCGGCACCGAGCTGCGCGCCTCCGAGTGGTTCACCGACGTGCGGCAGACGGCGATCGAGCGCCGGATCCCCATGAGCGCCGACGACCTCGTCGGTCTCCTGTCGACCGTCTCGGCCTATCTCGAACTGCCGCCGCCGGTACGCGAACAGGTGTTCCGCCGCGTCCGGGACGTCCTGCCCGGCACGGTCGAGGTCACCGCCGACGTCACGGTCCACCTGGCGCGGCGAGCACCGCAGCCCTGATCATGCGGCCCACGAGGGCCGCCAGGCCGGCCCGGTCAGCGGCGGTAGGCCCGCGAAGTGGCGGATCACCGGCCGCAGCCCCGGGTGCGGGCCGGTCCGGGGCAGCATGAGGTTGATCGGGTACGCGAGCGCCGGACCCGTGATCGGGATGCGGCGCAGGTCGTGGTCGGCGGGCCAGAGGTAGCGGTCCCGGGCGCCGACGAGCGTCGCCACGTCCGCCGAGTCCGCGAGCGTGTCGAGGAGCACCTCGGTGCCGAAGTTCGGCCCGGTCGCGTCCACCCACAGGTCGAAGGCGTCGGCGAGCTGCTCGTAGAACTCGCCCCACTCGCTGCCCGGCACGATGCCCGGCACCCGGAGCCGGTGTCCGCGCAGCTGGGACGGCGTGAGCGTGCGCGCGGACGCGAGCGGATGCCGGGGCCCGGCGAGCAGTTGCAGCGGCGAGTCGAAGGCGCGGACCATCCGTACCTCGGGCGGCAGCGCGGCCGGGTCGGTGACGGTGCGGAACGCGGCGTCCACGTCGCCGGCCCGGACCGCGGCGGCGACCTGCCGGGGATCGTCGACCCGCAGCGTCACCACGTCGAGGTCGACGCCCGGGTGGGAGCGCCAGTAGTCGTGCAGCAGGACGGCCTGCGCGCTGCGCAGGCCGAGCACGTCGACGCGCGGCGCCCGCGCGCCGGGCCGGACCGCGGCGACCGCGCGGTCCGCGCCCGCGACGACGCCCCGGGCGTGCGGGAGGAATGCCCGGCCGTCGCCTGTCAGCTCGACGCCCCGGGGTGTACGGGTGAACAGCCGCACTCCCAGCTCGCGCTCCAGCGCGGCGATCCGCTTCGACACGGCCTGCTGGGTGACGCCCAGCTCGTCGGCGGCGTGCCGGAACTGCCCGAGTTCGGCCGCCCGCACGAACGACCGCACCGCCTCGCTGTCCACCGGCCCACAGTAGGCGGCTCCAGCCGATGGTTGTGGCGCGCCGGGCGGCGGTTGTTTGCTGCGGCACCCGCGCGGCCGGTCTGATGCGCGGGGCATCGGTGACGGGGGCGGGCGTGCGGAGACGGGGATCGGATTTCGGGTGGCTGTGGTCGGCCTACGCGGTGAGCACGTACGGCACCTGGCTGGCGTTCGGCGCGTTTCCGCTGATCGCGGTGCGGGTGCTTGATTCGTCGGCGTTCGCGGTGTCGCTCCTGGAGGCGGCCGGGCTCGCCGTGGCGGCGGTGCTGGCGGTCCCGCTGGGCCCGTGGGTGGCGTACCGGCCCAAGCTGCCGGTGATGGTCGCGACGGATCTGGTCCGGTTCGCGGCGCTGGCGAGCGTGGCGGCCGCGTACGCGCTCGGGGTGTTGTCCTACGGCCAGTTGCTCGTCGTCGCGGTGGTCTGCGGGACGGCCGGCATCACGTTCACCGCCGCGTCCGGGGCGTACCTGAAGAGCCTGGTCCGCGGTGATCGGCTGCTGGCGGCGAACGGGCGGTTCGAGGCGACGAGCTGGGCCGCGACGGCGGCCGGGCCGCCGCTCGGGGGCGCGCTCGTCGGGCTGCTCGGCCCAGTCGTCACCATCACCGCCGACGCCGTGAGCCACCTGCTGTCGGCGCTCGCGGTACGGCGGATCCGAGTCGGCGACACGGCGGCGCCCCGCGTCCCGGCGGGCAGCTCGCGTGCCGCTGACCTGGGCGTGGGCTGGCTGTTCGTGCGCCGCGACCCGGTGCTGTGGCGGCTGTTCCTCAACTCGGTGCTGGTCGGCGGCCTGATCATGGCGACCGCGCCATTGCTGGCGGTGCTCCTGCTGGGTGAGTACCGGTGGCGGCCTGGCAGTACGGGCTGGTCTTCGGCGTCTCCGCGCTCGGCGGCGTGCTCGGCGCACGACTGAGCCCGCGCCTCGTGCGGCGGTACGGGCAGCAGCGGGTGACGACGGTGTCCGGCTGGCTGCGGTCGATCGTTCCGCTCGGTCTCGCGTTCACCCACCCGGGGACCACCGGACTGCTGACCGTGATCGCCGTCGAGTCGGTGCTCATCACGTGTATGGGCGTGTTCAACCCGATCTACGCGACTGAGCGCCTGCGTCGGACCCCGCAGGCGCACACCGCACAGGTCCTGACCGCGTGGAGCGTCACCGGCCGGCTCACCCAGGCCGCGTTGATGACCCTGTGGGGCGTCCTCGCCACCGTCGTCGGCCCGCTCGCCGCGATCACCGCGTCCGGGGTGCTGCTGCTCGCCACGCCGCTGCTGCTGCCGACGCGTCGGCGCACCCGCGACCCGGAGCCCGCGCGCCCGGCCGCTGCGGTCTCCTGAGCCCGGCGGCCGGAGGGTCAGGCCGACAGATAGGCGGTCAGCCGGTCGGCGAGCGGACCCGGACGGCTGAGCGCCACCGCGTGGCCACCGTCGATCTCGTCCGGCACCACGCCGAGCCGGTCGGCGGCCACCCGGCGTTGGAAGTCGGCGGGGAAGAACCGGTCGTCGCGGCCGATCAGCACCGCCGTCGGCACGTCCGGCCAGGCGGCCGGCGGCCACGGCTCGTCCCACTCCGCGCTGACCTGCTCCCGGCCGTGCGACGGCGCCTCGGCGACGATCTCGGCCGGCACGCCGTTGTAGAACTGCTGCTCCTCGCTGAGCCCCTCCGGCTCGCGGTAGCCGGTGTTGCCCCACCAGTCCCCCGGCTTCTCACCGGGCCGCGGGATCATCGGGGTGAGCAGGACCAGCAGCCGCACCGGCAGCCGGTCGGCGACCAGCGGCGCGGTGAACGCGCCGTACGAGTGCCCGACCACCACGAGGTCGTCGCGATCGCCGACAGCGTCGATCACCGCCTGGCGGAAGTCGGTGAACCCCGCCGACCGGTCCCCGATCGGCAGCTCCGGCACCACCGCGTCGTGACCCCGCGCGGCCAGCTCGGGAACCAGCAGATGCCAGTCCCACGTGCTGCCCCCGCCACCGTGGATGAGCACGAACGTCGTCATGCCCGGACCCTCCCACACGGGTACGACATGCCGTGGCCGTCAGTGCGGATACGCCCGGGGGACCCGGGTGGCCCGCAGCTCGTCGCGGAACGCCTCGATGCGGGTGATGACCTGACGCCGCCCGATCGTGTTCTCGATCCGGTCGAGGTAGAGGCAGCGGGCGGCGAGCCGGGGCAGGTCCACGGAGAAGTAGATCGCCATGAGGGGGTTGACGAACAGGTCGCCGTGGCCGGTGCGCCGGCTGAACCGTACGTCTCCGCACGCGCCGCCGGTGGCGGCGGCGATCTGCCCCTGGACGATGCTCGGCCGGTGCGGGGTGGCGACCTGGGCCTGCGCGACCGCCTCACGGTAGAGCATCGCCTCACGGCTGGAGCCCGGAATGGACAGCGCGCCGAGGTAGCCGCCCTCCCGGTCGAGCGCGGCCAGGTTCTCCAGCACCTCGACGTGGTTGACGCCGTCGTGCGCGTCGATGCCGAAACCGAGGCTGCTCACCAACCGGACCGGCACGTCCAGCCCGGCCACGGCGGCCAGGCTGGTGATGTCCTCCACCGGGGTGCCCAGGCCGCTCTCGTCGCCGCGCAACAGGATGTCGGTGCCGCCGTCGACGAGCACTATCGCGTCGACGTCGAGCCGGTCGACCAGGTGCCGGTACGCCTCGCGCAGCGGCTGCACGCCCAGCGGCGGGAAGGCGTACACGGTCGACGGCAGGTCCCGGCCCGCCAGCCAGCGGGCCAGGTGCCCCTCCGGGAAGTACCAGTCCGGGCTGAGGGTGTCCGGCCGGATCGCCGCGACGTGCTCGTGCACCCACACCTGCCGGTCGAGCAGTTCCAGCTCCGAGAAGGAGAGGCAGGCCAGGTGCACCCGCTTGCCGGCCTGCCACAGCGCCAGCGCCAGCGGCAGGCCGGCGTAGACGTCGAAGCCGCCACCGGCGCCGGCGATCAGGACGTCGCGTGCCGGAGCCAGGGCGGCGAACAACGGCGGAACGGCCAACGTGTACGCGGCGGTGTCGGTCACCAGATGATGATCTCCGCTCGCGTGCCGGACCGCTGCCCCGTGGCCGCCCGGTCGAGGCGCGGCCCGGGGTCGGGGCCCGCTCGCTCAGGCCGGGCGGCCGAAAGTCACCGCCTCCCGGACCAGCTTCGGGGCCTTCTCCGCCAGTTGCGCGTCCGGGCGCGCGCCGAGCGCGTCGTTCACAGTGGAGAAGGCCAGCCGGAACGCGATCAGCGTGGTGGCCTCGAAGATCTCGCGATCGTTCAGGCCGGCGTCGCGCAGGCGTTGCGTGTCGGCCTCGGTGGTGGCGTTCGGGTCCGTCACGACCCGGCGGGACCAGTCGGCCAGCGCCGTCTCCCGCTCGGACAGGTCCGCCTCGGCGCCACGCAGCACCCCGGCGGCGGTTGTCTCGTCGCTCATCCCGGCCAGCCGCGCGCCCCAGGCCAGCGCGCAGTACGAGTCCCCCCGGGCCGCGGCGGTGGCGGCGACCAGCACCGCCACCTCCCGCGCGGACAACGTGGACTCCGACAGCAGCTCGGTGCGCGTGTTCTGGAACGACATCAGCACGTCGGGACGCCAGCACCAGACGCGGGTGAGGTTGTTGACGTAGCCGTCGGAGGAGAGGTCGTCCTCGTACGCGGCTTTCGCCGCCGGGCTCTGCGGTGGTTCGGGAAGGAAGGCGGAATTCATGCGGGCAGTCTGCGCCACCCGGTCGCCCCCCACAGACGGATCAACGACAGTACGATCCGCTGATGATCCAGGCGGTCTTCTTCGACGTGGGCGGAACGATCCTCGACGAGACCCGCGAGTTCGCGACCTGGGCGGACTGGCTGGGCGTACCCCGGCACACGTTCTCCGCGGTCTTCGGCGCGGTGATCGCCCGGGGCCTGGACTACGAGGAGGTGTTCCGGGCGTTCCGGCCGGACTTCGACCTCACCGCCGAACTGGCCCGCCGGGTCGCGGCCGGTGACCCGGAGTCGTTCGGCGAGCAGGACCTCTACCCGGACGCGCGAGCGTGCCTGACCGCCCTGAAGGACCAGGGTCTGCGCGTCGGTCTGGCCGGCAACCAGCCGGAGCACGCCGAGGCGACGCTGCGGGCGCTGGACCTGTCGGTGGACGTGATCGGCACGTCGGCGGCCTGGGGCGTGGCGAAACCGGCGCCGGAGTTCTTCGCCCGGGTCGTCCAGGAGAGCGGCGGCGACGTGTCCACCATCCTGTACGTCGGTGACCGGCCGGACAACGACGCCGCCCCGGCGATGGCCGCCGGCATGTCGGCGTGCCTGATCCGGCGCGGACCGTGGGGCCACATCATCGACATGCCGGACGTGGCCGACCGGTGCCTGTTCCGCATCGGCTCCCTGGACGAGCTGCCGGGCCTGGTGCAGCGGCACAACGCGGCGGGCGGCTAGCCCGGGGCGTCGGCGAAGACCGAGACCCGGGTGCGGTGGTGGCGCGGCGACTCGATCTCGTCGACCACCGCGACCGCCAGATCGGCGTACGACAGGTGCGCCGACGCCGGGGCGCGCTCGCCGCCGAGGCGGTACCGGCCGGTGCGGGGACCGTCCACGTTCAGCGCTGCGGGCGGGGTGAGCACGAGCCAGTCGACTGTGGTGTCCGCCGCGCGGAGCCGGTCCAGGCCGGCGGCGTGGCTGAGCGCGAAATGCCGCAGCTCGGCGGACAGGACGGCCGGGTCGTCGTGGAGGGGCCGGCCGTGCGCGTCGGTGAGCGTGGCGAACAGGCCGATCGCCACGAGCCGGGGCACGCCTGCGCGGGTCAGTCCGTGCAGCAGCGCGTCGGCCGCCCGGACGAAGAACTCCGGATCGAGGCCGATGGCGGCGAGCGCGTCCGGCCCGGACGCCGGGCTGACCGCGTGGACGACGGCGTCGTGCCCGTACCCGATCGAGGTGACCGTCTCCGGGTCGGTGACATCGCCGCGTACCGCGGAGGTGAGGTCGCGATGGCGGGCCGGATCGCGGACGACGGCGGTGACGCGGTGGCCACGGCGGTGGGCCTCGGCGGTGATCGCGCGGCCGGCCCGGCCGCCCGCGCCGAAGACGGCGATGCTGGTCATGGCGCGACGCTAGAGCGCCGGGTGCCGGTTACCGCAACGGTACCGGCGTTACGCTCGGGCGGTGACGCCGCTCGATCCGGACATGTTCCATCCCGCGTGTCCGTCGCGGGTGATGCCGCTGCGGATCGGCGACAAGTGGACCGCGATGGTGGTGCTGTGCCTGGAGCACGGGCCGCGCCGGTTCACCGAGCTGCGCGCGCCGCTGCGCACGATCACGCCGAAGGTGCTGGCCGAGACGTTGCGGGCGATGGAACGCGACGGGCTGGTCACGCGTACCGCCTACGACGAGAACCCGCCGCGCGTGGAGTACGCGCTGACGCCGCTGGGCCGCAGCCTGCTGACGCTGGTCGCGGCCGCCCGGTCGTGGAGCGAGGAGCACCTGGACGAGCTGCTGGCGGCCCGGAAGTCGCACGAGCGGCGGGCGGGCGCCGATGTCGTACCCCCGGCATAGTCTGCCGGTCATGGGAACCGCCGAGCTGGACGACCTGATCGTGGCCGACGCGGACGCGCTGCGCGTGTGGCTGTCCGCCCACCACGACACGTCGCCCGGCGTCTGGCTCGCCCTGACCCGCAAGGGCGGCACGCTCACCACGCTGACCTGGCAGCAGGCGGTCGACGAGGCGTTGTGCTTCGGCTGGATCGACGGGCAGGCCCGCAAGCGCGACCACGAGAGCTCCTGGATCCGGCTCACCCCGCGACGGGCACGCAGTGCCTGGTCTCAACGCAACGTCGCCAACGTGGCCCGGCTGGAGGAGCAGGGGCGGATGACACCGGCGGGCCGGGCCGCGGTGGAGGCCGCGAAGGCGGACGGCCGGTGGGCGGCGGCCTACGCGCCACCGTCGGAGGCCGAGGTGCCGGCCGACCTGCTCGCCGCCGTCGCCGCCGAGCCCGCCGCCCAGGCCATGCTCGACGTCCTCACCAGCGCCAACAGGTTCGCGCTCATCCACCGGCTCAACGCGGTCAAACGCGCGGAGACCCGCACGCGCAAGATCGGCGAGTTCGTCGCCATGCTGGCCCGCCACGAGACGTTCTACCCGCAGAAGGCGAAGCCGCCGGCCACGCCGTGACCCGGCTCACGAGTGGTCCCGGACGAACGCGTGCATGAGCGCGGCGCACTCGGCCGCGTGCGTCTCCAGCAGCAGGTGGCCGCCGTCGAGGATGTGTGCGTCCATCCGGTTCAGCACCCGGTGGTAGGCGAGCACCTCCTCCACGTCGAAGTACGCGTCGTGCCGGCCCCACAGCACGAGCGCCGGCGGCTGGTGGGCGCTGTGGTACTCGGCGATCTCCCCGAACCGGGCGACATGGTTCGCGTAGTCGGTGAAGAGCGCGAACTGCGCCTCGACGTTGCCGGGCCGGGTCATCCGCTCCCAGTCCAGGTGCCACGCCTCGGGCGCCTGCAACGGCCGTACGTGTTCGGGCAGCCCGGCGAGGTACTGGTCCCGGGTGCCGGCGAAGGTCAGCCAGTCCGGCAGCGCGGCGCGGGTGGCCTCGCCCGGGTCGGCCCAGTACGCCCGCGCGGTGTCCCACTGCGCGCCGAGCCCGTCGGCGTGCGCGTTGCCGTTCTGCACGATCAGGCCGCGGATCCGTTCCGGAGCCCGCAGGGCCAGGTGATACCCGACCGGCGCGCCGAAGTCGTGCAGGTAGACGAAGAAGCGTTCGACGCCGAGCATGCCGAGCAGGCGCTCGACGGTCCACGACAGGTTCTCGAACGTGTAGTCGTACCGGGCCACAGTGGGCGACGACGACATGCCGAAGCCGGGCAGGTCGGGCGCGAGCACGTACGCGACCTCGGCGAGCGCGGGCATGACCTCGCGGAACGTGTGCGACGAGCTGGGGAATCCGTGCAGCAGCAGCACCGCCGGGTCGCCGGGGCGTCCGGCCTCGCGGAGGAACACCTCCAGCCCGTCGACGTCGGCGTGCCGGTGGCGGATCTTCTGACTGGCGCGCATCACCTCATCCTGGCGGCCCGGCCGCGCCCGTACGGCCGATTCCGGCAGCCACGACGACCGGCGGGGGCGACCTGGGCGTACGCTCGAACGAGCCGACGGCAGGAGGTCGCCCGCGATGATCCCGGTGCTGATCCTGTTCGGGGTTCTCCTCGGGCGCTGGTGGCGGTCGTCGCTCGTCGCCGCCGCGCTGGGCTGGCCGGTCCTACTGGTCGCGACCGATGTGATGGACGCCGACGTCGGGCTGCTCGGCGCGGCCGTGCTCGCCGTCGCGAACTGCGGCGCCGGCGTGCTGCTCCATCAGGGAGCCCGCCTGGCGATCCGGCGGCTTCGGGCGTCCTGAGGCGGGTCCGTGCGCTACACGGTGCCGCCGGTGTTCCGGATCATCTGCCGGAGCACCTTGAGGGTGGTGACGTAGTCGGCGTCGTCCACGCCCTCGTGGATGCGGGCCCGGATCCCCGGCGCGTGCTGCTTGAGGCGGAGCCGGGCGTCCTCCCCCGCCTCGGTGATCCGCAGCCTGCCGTCCGCGTCGCGGGTCAGCCAGCCGCGCTCCAGCAACACCTCCGCCTCGGAGTCCAGATCGTCCTCGGCGCGCAGGTAGGAGCGCATCGCCTGCCGCAGCTCGGGGACGGTCAGCCCGCCACCGCCTGGTAGAAGGTCGTTCGTGGACAGGTTGCGCAGGAGCCAGAACTGTGGCTGGGTGAAGCCGTGCACGGCCTGCTGGGCCCGGGTGAAGGCGATCAGCGACTCGTACGCGACGCCCGTCCAGTAGGCGGCCGGCTGGCCCGCGAGTTCGGCGTCGGACAGGTGCGGCGTCGTCATGGTGATCTACCTCCGGCAGTGGTCGGGTGAGCACGACGCTAGGACCTCAACCACGCTTCAGATCAAGTCGTGAGGGGCGTCGCGTACCTGTCGATGACGGCATGATGGGCCGATGCGGGTAACGATGGCCACCGACGCGGGACATCCGGGGCGCAGCAACGAGGACTTCGCCGGCGCCGTGCCGTGCGGCATGGTCCTGGTCGACGGCGCCGGCGGCATCTCCGGCGTGGAGAAGGTCTGCCGCCACGGCGTCGCCTGGTACGCGACCCGGCTCGGTGGTGCCCTCCTCGGCGCGCTGGACCAGGAGCGCAGCCTGCGCGACGTGCTGGCCGAGGGCATCGAGTGGGTCACCGACGCGCACCGCGACACATGCGACGTCACCCATCCGATCAGCCCGTTCGCGGCCGTGGCGATGCTCCGGTTCTCCGGCGGGACCGTCGAGCACCTGGTCCTCGGCGACGCGGTGGCGGTCGTCGGCCGGGCGGCGGGTGAGCCCGTCGTCGCCCACGATCCGCGCGAGGTGGTGATCGCCCGGTCCTTCGAGGAGCGGCTGAAGGACGTGCCCGAGGACAGCGACGAGTACCGGCGGCTGTTCATGGAGCTGCGGGCAAGGCGGAACAGCCCGGGTGGGTTCTGGGTCGCGAAGGACGACCCGCGGGTGGTGGACGAGGCGGTCGCCGGCAGCAGCCCGGCGGACGACGTGACCGTGGCGGCGCTGCTCAGCAACGGCGCGAGCCGGCTCGTGGACACGTTCGGGCTCTCCGACTGGGCAGGGCTGCTGCGCCTGCTGGAGACCGACGGCCCCGCCGACGTCATCCGCCGGGTCCGCGAGGCCGAGGCGCGCGAGGGCGTCGGCGCCGACGACGCCACGATCGTCTGGCGGCACTGACCGGCGCGGCCACCCGCGTGCGCGGGCCCGCCGTCCTCGTGTTGACTGCGGCGATGGACCGTCAACGCCTGAGCAGCATCGCGCACTCGCACCACCCGATCGCGGCCCCGATCTCGGGCCTCAGCCTCAACCGGCTGCTGCGCCGGGCGGGCCGGCGGCCGGAGGCCCGGATCCTCGACCTCGGCTGCGGTGAGGCCGCCTGGGCGTTGCAGGCCCTCGCGCACTACCCGGACGGGCACGCCGACGGCGTGGACCTCAGCCCGTACGCGCTCGAACGCGCAGCGGACGCCGCCGCCGAACGCGGCCTCGCCGAACGGCTCACCCTGCACGAGCGCGACGCCCGCGCGTACGTGCCGGACGGCGACTACGACCTGGTGCTGTGCGTCGGGTCGACGCACGCGCTCGGCGGCTTCAGCGAGACGCTGAGGCTGGCCGGCCGGCACGTGAAGGCCGACGGCATCCTGATGGTCGGCGAGGGGTTCTGGCAGGTGCCGCCGACGCCGGGGGCGCTGGCGGCGCTGGGCGCGAAACCGGACGACCACGCCGACCTCGCCGGCCTGGTCGACGCCGCCGAGCAGGCGGGCTGGGCCCCGGTGTACGCGCACGTCAGCGACACCGCCGAGTGGGACGACTACGAGTGGTCGTGGACCGGCTCGCTCACCGAGTGGGCGCTGGACAACCCCGGTCACCCGGACGCCGCCGGGGCGCTGACGGCCGCCCGCGAGCACCGTGACCAGTGGCTGCGCGGGTACCGGAACATGCTGGGCTTCGTGACGTTCGTGCTGCGCCGGATCTGAGACCTCAGGAGCCCAGGTGGCGCTGCGACCGCCGACCTCAGCGGGCCGGCCCGAGCCGCCGGGGTGCGGAGAACCGCGCCCCCGCCGGTCACCGGTAACGTGGAGCCGCACGTCCTCGCGGGGCAGCGCTCCCGCCGTCCAGAACACGAGTCCGGTGGGTGGTCCTCGGTGCCGATGCAGATCCGTTTCGCCGTACCGGCCGACCCTGCCTATCCGGCCCGCGTGGCCGCCGCGCTCGCCGCCGCCCGGCTGCGCCGGTTCGGCTACATCGGCGCGGTCCTCGCCGCGATCGGGGTGATCGGCTGGGTCGCCTCCCAGGCGTCGGACCGAGGTGGCCGGTTCGCTTCGCTGTGGACCGCGTTCATCGTGGCCGGCGTGCTGTCGATGCTCTACGCGCCGTGGGTGCGGTGGCGGGCCCGGCGCCGCTCCGGCGGCTACGCCGTCGAGGGCGGCTACGACATCGACGACCGCAACATCATGATGCGCAGCGGTCCGGAGTCCGGCGGCATCGCCTGGGACGGCGTCGAGCGGGTCACCGAGACCCCGGACTTCTGGATCGTGTACGTGGGACGCATGCCGGCCACGGTGATTCCCCGGTGGCTGATGTCCGCCGAGGACGCCGGGACGCTGCGCGCCTTCATGACGGAACGCGGACTGCTCGGCAGCCATTGACGATGTATTGATCGGCTATATATGTTGCCTCGGTGAGTGAGATGCGCGAGGCGACCTTCCTGATCCTGACCGCGCTGGCCGACGAGCCGCGCCACGGCTACGGGATCATCCAGGAGGTCGCCGGCCTGTCCGGCGGTCGCGTCAACCTGCTGCCGGGCACCCTCTACGCCGCCCTGGACCGGCTCGCCGCGCAGGGCCTCGTCGAACTCAGTCACGAAGAGGTGGTCGACGGCAGGCTGCGCCGCTACTACCGGCTGCGCGCCGACGGCCAGGCCGAGCTGGCACGCCAGACCGAGCGGCTGCGGCAGCTCGCGTCCGCCGCCGAGACCCGGCTGCGCGCCCTGCGGCCCCGCCCCGCCTGACCCCCACCGTCGCGGCCCCGTAGGGAGAACCCATGCACCGCTGGCTGCTGCTGGCCTACCCCCGTGACTACCGCCGCGCGCGCGGGGCCGAGATCCTGGAGACGGTACGGGACGTCGGCCCGGCACACCGCCGTACCCGGGTGGCGGCGAATCTCGTACGCCATGGTCTGCGTGCCCGGCTGGGACGGCCGGCGAGCCGTTCCGTGGTGGCCTGGGCGTCGGTCTTCGCGGTGGCCTGCGGTTTGTTCGCCGCGTCGTTCGGCACCTGGCTCGCCTGGCTCGGCTCCCGTCCGCTCGACCACCGGGACCTCGCCGCCGTGGTCGGCCAGCTCTACCCGGACCGGCAGGTCAGCCACATCGACCAGGACGACCCGTCCGCCGTGTTCCTCATCTACGGCCACCCGCTGGACCAGGATCTCGTGTCCGAGCTGCTGCTCGGCGACGGCGGCGAGTACGCGCTGGCCGAGCTGACCGCGTCGTTCGACCAGACGCCGGCCGCCGGCCTCACCGAGCTGCGGCAGCGCCTGGACGCCGCCGGGTGGGAGCACAGCGAGCCCGTCCACTCCGACGCCACCGTGTACGCCGAACGCGGCGACCACATCCTCGCTGTGCAACTCAACGCCGAGGGCTCGATGAGCCTCACCCTCAGCCGCGCCACCCCCGGCGCCGCCCACCCCGCAGGTCTGCTCGCCTTCGCACTGGGCACTGTCGGCGGCTGGGTGCTGTTCGGCTGGGCCAGCCGGCGCACCGAGGGACGACGCCCGCTGGTGCAGGGGCCGGCGAAGGTCCTGTACGGCGTCGCGATGGTGTTCTGGGCCGCGCCGATCCTGCTGAGCGCGCCACTGATGCTCACGCACCACCTGGACGAGCCGCATCCCCGCTGGCACGTGCCGTGGGAGTGGCTCGGCCAGCCCACCATGTCGCTGCCGTTCCTGCTCGGCGCGGTCCTGCTGCTGCTCGCGCTGGGCCTGGCGGCGCTGCCGCACCGGCGGCCGGCCGACCCTACGCTCGCCGGGGCGCCGGGCCGGGCCGGCTAGCAGCGCGCCGGGTCAGCCCGCCGGGCATCGCGCGCCGGGGGCGGGCAACGTCAGGTCGACGAGGTACCTGTCCACCACCGCTTCCGTGCAGTCGTTGCGCTGGTAGGTGCCGTGGCCCCAGCCCTCGTAGGTGACCAGACGTCCATGCCGGCCGAGTTGCCGGGCGACGTTCACCGCCCAGGCGTAGCCGGTGCGGGGATCGTGCCGGGCGTTGAGCAGCAGCAGCGGCGTGCGGGTGTGCACATTCAGCGCGTGCGGCGGGTTGCGGACCGGGGACGGCCAGCCCAGGCAGATCTGCACGGCCAGCAGACCGGCGCCGTACCGGACGTCCGGGGCGACGGCCACGGCGTCCCGGACCAGGCCGGCGTAGTCGGTGTAGTCGCGCACCCGGGCCGGCCAGTCCGCGCAGAACGCCGCGACCGAGAGCGGGAGATTCACCTCCGGTGGCGGCGCGCCGGCGTCCATGTCCCGCACGATCACCGCGAGTTGCGGCCAGCGAGGGCCGGCGAGCAGGCCGAGTGCCACGGCGGTGACGTCGAAGGCGGTACGAGGGGTGTACTCGCCACGGTCCGCGCGGGCCAGCACCCGCGCCCACACCGACCGCACGTCCCTTTCGTGGAGCGCACAGTCCGCCGACCTGTCGCACCAGGAGACGAACTCGTCGAACGAGTCCTGCAACGTGGCGGCCTGCGTCCGCACGAAGGACCGCACGTCGAGGCTGTGGTCGAACACGCCCTCCAGCACGACCGCCCGCACGCGGCCGGGATACCGCTCGGCGTACTGCTGGCCCAGCAATGTGCCGTACGAGCTGCCGTGGAAGGACAGCCGCCGCTCCCCCAGCGCCCGCCGTAACGCGTCGAGGTCACGGACGGTGCTGAGCGTGTCGGCGTGGTCGAACACCGGGCTGGTCGGGCGGCACCTGCCCCACAGGGCCTGGTTGTACGCCACCGCGGCGTCGAAGTCGGCCTGACCGGTCAGCGGGACGGGCGGCTTGCGTAGCGCCGGATCCGGCGTGCAGACGGGCGCGGCCGTGCGGGCCACGGAGCGCGGGTCGAAGCTGACCAGGTCGAACCGATCCAGCAACTCGCCGCTGAACCGGTCGCCCTTACGGATGCGTTCCACCCCCGAGTCGCCGGGGCCTCCCGGCCCGAAGACCAGCATGCCCACCCGCCGCTCCGGCGCTCGCGCGAGCCGGCGTGCCACAGCGAGTTCGAACGTCGGGCCGTTCGGCCGGTTCCAGTCCACCGGCACGCGGAGCCGGGCGCATCGCACGCGCTCATCCGGCGGGACGTTCGGCAGATCGTCGGCGCACTCGCCCCAGACGAGCCGCTGCGGCGGACCATCGGCGCGCGCCGCGCCGGGCAGTCCCGCCAGGACGGTGAGCGCGGCCAGAGCGACGGCCACGGTACGTCGGAACACGGCGCCTCCCGGTGTGTGGATGTTCGTCGATTCTTCAGCGGCGTCCCACCCGAGTCCTATACGGAAACGCCCCGATATGCCCATCGGGCCTTCTCCCCGAGTCCGCCCTGAGGGCCACATGAAGGGGGACGAGTTCGCGTCCGGGGCGGCCGGGCGCTCGCCGGGGCATCGGGCTCGGCGCCGGCGGTCTAGCATCGGGCGATGACGTCGTCCCTGGACAGTCTGCCGAAGATCGGCGCGCCGGCGACGCGGGCGCTGACCGCCGCCGGCTACACCACGCTGCGCCAGCTCGCCGGGGTGCCGCGAGCGGAGCTGGCCCGCTTGCACGGCATGGGGCCGAAGGCGCTGGACGTCATCGAGGCCGCCCTCGACGAGCACGACCTGCGGCTGAGCTGACGAGGTGATCGCGATGCCGCTCGGGCGGCTCCACCACCTGATCGTCGACTGCCCGGATCCGATGACCGAGGCACGCTTCTGGAGCGCGGTCCTCGGCGACCCGGTCACGTACGCGGACGACGACTTCGCCGTGGTGTCGGCCAGTACGGCGGCGTCCGGGCTGGCGTTCCAGCGCGCCCCCGAGCTGACGCCGCCGACGTGGCCGGAGCCGGAAGTGCCGCAGCAGATGCACCTCGACGTGATGGTCGACGACCAGGACGCGGCGGGCGCGGCGGTGCTCGCACTGGGCGCGCGGCGGCTGCAGGGCGACCACGTGTACGCCGATCCGGCCGGTCACCCGTTCTGCCTGATCCGGCGTCCCACCTGGGCGTCGCCGGTGGGCGGGTCCGCGTGAATCCACCTGTACGCCGGGTCCGCACCTACCACTGGGGTGCCGTCTACCTCAGCGACGCTCACTGCGAGGCCGATTTCGACATCGACTTCCACGCCGCTGACGCGCCGGTGCTCGCCACGACGCACCACGTCGCGGTCCTGGTCGCCTCCGCCGCCGTGGCGGACGAGGGAAAGGCAGATGTCACCCTCGACATCCGGGCGACGTCGCAGCGCGTCACGGGGCATCCGTACGAGGCGGCCCTGGACGTCCCCTCCGGACGGCTTTACGTCGGCGACGCCGACGACAACGACGAGATCGAGTTGGCGCCGGGCCGCTGGCTGTTGCAGTTCGCCGTGGACGACGCGACGGAGGCCCGCCACGTCGAGTTGGTGGTGTCACCGCTCTGACCGGACACCGTCACGGCGCCTCCTGGTAGGAGATGAACTCCAGCAGGCTTCCGTCCGGGTCGCGGAAGTAGACGCTGGTCCCGGCGCCACCGGCGCCGACCCGCCGGACCGGTCCGGTTTCCACCTCGACGTCGTGCCGCCGCAGGTGCGCCACCGCCTCCTCGATCGGCCCCGCCCAGACGAGGCAGATGTCGCTGTTGCCCGGGCGGACCGGGACGCGGGCGACGTTGCCGCCGAGGTCGAGGCCCGGCCCGTGCACGCTCAACTGATTGGGGCCGATCCGGAAGGCGACGCGGTCGCCGCCGGCGCCGATCACCTCGGCGCCGACGACGTCGCGATAGAAGTCGGTGGCGGTCCGCCAGTCGGACGCGGCGATGACGACGTGGTCCAGTCCGGTCACGGGCGCCATGCGATCACCCTATTGGCCGGACGGCGTCCGCTCCCCCGGATCCGCCGAGGCCGCCGCCGGTGGGCCAGCCTTCAGGTGCCGGGCGAAGAACCGGTTCGCGGCCTCTCCCTCGAACCACGGGACGCCGGTGTGCCCGCCCATGTTGGCGTGCAGCGTCTTCTCCGCCGAGCCCAAGGCGTCGAACAGGTCCAGGGCCATCTGCCGGTCGTTGCCCTCGTCGTCCCACTGCAGCAGGACGTGCAGCGGAATGGTGACCCGCCGGGCTTCGGCGACGATGGCGCGCGGCACGAAACTCCCGGCGAACAGGAGCGCGGCCACGATGCGCGGCTCGACCACCGCCAGCCGTACGCCGATCGAGATCACCCCACCGGCGTACCCGGCCGGGCCGCCGACCTCGGGCAGCGCGAGGAGCGCGTCCAGCGCGGCCCGACACTCCGGGACCGCCTTCTCCACCAGCGGCAGGACGAGCCGGTCGACCACCTCGTCGGCGACCGGCTCACCGGCCGCGAGTGCCCGGCGCAGGTCGGCGCGGGCCTGCTCGGCGGCGGCGGACGCGGGCCGGTCGCCGCTGCCGGGCAGTTCGATGGTCGCGGCGGCGAAGCCCTGCTCGACGCAGCCCTGCGCCCGGGCCACCAGGCGGGGATACATCCGGCGCAGCCCGCCGGGGTGGCCGAGCAGGATCAGCGGGACCGGCTCGGACGCGGGCGCGGGCGTCCACAGGATGCCGGGGATGCCGCCGAGGGTGAACTCGCGTTCGCGGACGCCGTCGGCGAGGCGCTGTTCGGAGATGAAGCGCATGGTCGTGCCTTTCGGGAGTGCGACGGCGCTCCCGGACGACCTATCGCCCGGCCGTGACCCCCGAGGGGAGCACCCATGTCGATACTGCGGTCACGGGTACCACCTCCCTCGTCCTCCGGCACGGCCACCGGCAAGCTAACAGTGCTCGCCGGGGCCGGACAACCGGTTATCGCGGCGTGATCGGCGCCGGACCGTCAGCCGCGCTCGAATCCGGCGAAGACGACCGCCAGCGTCCGGGCTTGCAGATGCTCGTCCCATCCACCGTGCAGTGCGCCCTGGCACATGGAGGCGAGCAGCGCCATCACCTCGGGCAGCCGTACCGAGTCGGCGACGGTGCCGGCGGCTTGGGCCTGTTCCAGCAGCCTGCCCATCGCCTCCTCCAGGTGACCTACCGCGTCCGGAAGCCGGATGTCCACCCCGGATCCGGCGAGCAGTTCGACTGCCGTCTTCTTCGCGGCGGCCTGCGCCACCGTGTGTCGGAAGAACCCGAAGAGGTCGCGCCGTCCAGCCTCCTCGGCGAGCTGCGCGAGCAGTCGCTTCATGAGCGCGGCGAGCAGGTCCTCCTTGGTGGGGAAGTGACGGAAGACCGTGCCGATGGCGACGCCGGCCCGGCGGGCCACCTCCTCGGTGGAGGCACGTGCGCCGAACTCGGCGAAGACCGCCTCGGCGGCGTCCAGGATGCGTGCCCGGTTGCGTTGCGCGTCGGCGCGCAGGGGCGGCCCCTCTACCAAAGTGAGCCTCCACTCATTATTCTGTGTGGCACAAGTCGAGTCACGACTCATTATCGCGGAGGCCGGCGTGACACCGCAGCAGATCTTCGAGAGCATGTGCGCCCGGTGGCTGGCGAACCTGCCCACCTTCGAGTCAGATTCGCTGACCGACGACGTGGTGATCGAGACGCCCTTCGCCGCGCCCGGCCACCCGACGCGCACCGAGGGGAAGCAACCTGTTCTCGCGTACACGCGAGCGGGCCGGGCGTCGTTCCCGGTGCGGTTCGAGGAGTGCCGCGGCGTGGTCGTGCACGAGACCGCAGATCCCGAGGTGATCGTGGTCGAATACGAACTCGTCGGCACGCACACGGTGACCGGGGTGACCGCCTCCGCGCCGTTCATCGGGGTGTTGCGGACCCGGGACGGCAAGCTGGCCCACTGGCGCGAATATCAGCACACCCTCGCCATCGCTCAGGCCGCCGGACAGGCATGAGCATGCGGCCGCAGGGGTGTCTCCGCACGAGGCCGGCGATCACGGTGGGCGTGACCTCCGTCCGGGTGCCCCGCCCACCCGTGATCGCGTCGACTTCGCGCCTGTCAGCGGCCCGCCGCGCGGAGCATCGCCTCGGTCTCGGGGTCGGGCATGATCTCCCGGACCTCCTGGGCGCAACGGCACGAAACCGCGATCTTGGCGGCCCACTTCAGCGCCTCGTCGCGTGAGGCCGCGTCGAGGACCACGAACCCGCCGATGACCTCCTTGGTCTCCGGGTACGGCCCGTCGGTGACCACCCCGTCGGTACCCACGATGCTCGCCTGCTGGCGTTCGAGCCCGGTGCCGTACACGAACACACCAGCGTTCACGGCCTCCTGGATGACCGCGTGCGCGTCCCTGCCCACCTCGGGCAGCTCCTCGGCGGGGATGTGGTCCATCGCGCCGTCGTTGAACGAGATCAGGTACCGCGGCATGCCATGACTCCCTTGTCCGGGCGGCCCGGTCCGGCCGCCTCTCACCCGTACGACGAACGAGCCGCCCCGGATCCGACGTTATGCCGCCGGTGGATTCACCGCGCTTCGAGGACGAAGAAGATGAAGCAGAGGAAAGCAGTACGGCCGTCGAGTTCCGGAGGCAGCAGCTCGCGCGGTGTGTCGGGCGAGAACGGCGGTTCGCTGAGCACCGAGAGGCGGAAACCGGCGTCGGTGAACGCCGTCGTCATCGCCTGCAACGGCCGGTGCCAGTAGGTGAGCGTCGCCCGCTGCCCGTCGAAGTCGTACTCCTCGGACCAGCTCGCGACGGCGAAGTAGTCGGCGTCCGGAAACGCGCCACCTCGCCGGGCTGGCGTCGAAGCCGGTCACGACGGCCCCGCGCGCGGCGAGCGCCTCGGACAGCGGCCCGGCGCCGCAGCCGGCGTCGAGGATCCGCCGGCCCCGCACGTCCCCGGCGAGTTCCAGCATCGCGGGCCGCTCGTAGTAGGCGTTGAACAGGCTGGACTCGTTCTCCGCCGCGTACCGCCCGGCGAAACCGTCGTAGTGGTCCGGCCTCACCAGGCTGCCTCCCCGGTGGGCGGGATGGGCACGGCGGTGCCGGTCACCGCGATCCCGGCGCCGGGATCGGCGGGGATGCCAACGGTGAGCAGGCTCGGGCGGCCCATGTCCTCGCCCTGCCGCACGGTGACCGTCGCGGGCGGTCGCACCAGGCCCAGCTCGCGCAGGTAGCCGCCGAACGCGGCGGCCGCCGCGCCGGTCGCGGCGTCCTCGACCACGCCGCCGGGCGGGAACGGGTTGCGCGCGTGGAACACCAGCTCGGACTCCCGGTGCACCAGGTCGATGGTCGTCCAGTCCCGCTCGGCCATCAGCGCGCTCAGCGCCGCCATGTCGTAGTCCAGGTCCGCCAGGCGCTGCCGGGTCGCGGCGGCCACGATCGGATGCCAGGCCCCGGCGTACGCGACACGCGGCGGCAGCGCCGGGTCGAGATCGCCCGGCGACCAGCGCAGCGCGGCGAGCAGCGCCGCGAGGTCGTCCACGGCCAGGGGTACGCTGCGCGGCGCGACGCTGGTCAGCGTGGCCGTGGTGATGCCGTCCGCCTGCACGCTCGTGGCGACCGCGACCAGCCCGGCGCGCGTGTCCAGGTGCAGCACACCGGGGCCGTGCCGCTCGGCGTAGGCGACCGCCGAAGCGATGGTCGCGTGGCCGCAGAACGGCACCTCCGCCTTCGGGCTGAAGTAGCGCACCGTGAACTGCCCGTCCCCGGCGGGCGCGAGGAACGCCGTCTCGGAGTAGCCGACCTCGGCCGCCACCTGCTGCATCTCCGCGTCGTCCGCCCCGGTGGCGTCCAGGACGACACCGGCCGGGTTGCCGCCGGCGGGGTCGGCGGTGAACGCGGCGTATCGGAGGATGTCCATGATCATGAGCCTAGCGGCGGCGGTCGACCGCGTGTGCCCCGTGACCTGCTGACGGCGCAGCGGGCCCTCGGGCCGGTCGACGCGGAACTAGTCTCCGGTCATGAGCGCCTTCGAGATCACTCCGATCGGCACCGTCCGCAACGATCGGACGGACATCCAGCACAGCGACAACTGGGGTGCCGTCCGCAGCACGATCGTCGTCGACGAACGCTTCGGCGAGGCGTGCCTGCAGGGCCTGGAGGAGTTCTCCCACGTGGAGGTCGTGTTCGTCTTCGACCGGCTCCCGGACGACGGCGACCACCGCGAGCCCCGTCCCTACCGGGGCCGGGCCGACCTGCCGCCGATGGGCGTCTTCGCCGGCCGTGGCCCCCGCCGGCCGAACCGCATCGGCGTGACGTGCTGCCGCATCGAGTCGGTCGACAGCCGTGAGCTGACGGTGGTGGGCCTCGACGCGGTGTCCGGCACGCCGGTCATCGACCTGAAGCCGGTGCTGAAGGAGTTCGTTCCCGCCGACGTCCGGCAGCCGGAGTGGGTCAGCGGCATGATGTCCGACTACTTCCAGCCGTAGCGTCGGCGCGGCGCGCGTGCATCCCCGTGCCGGCGTACCCGGCGAGGCGCACACCGCCTCGGCTGCCGATGCCGGTTCCGGTCGGCGAGTACGGTCGCTCCGGTTCAACGAGTTGCACCGCGCCGTGGAGGGCATGCTCACCATGCCCTCCACGGCGCGGTTCGTCAGCGACCCACCTGAGACGCCATGCGCTCCTCTGGCCGCATCAAGGTGCGGTGGCCGCGCACCCGCAGCCCGGGCTCCTCGTCAGGGCTCACCTCATGGCGATGTAGAGCCGTTCGCCGGCGGGCCGGTAGCCGACGCGCTCATAGACCCGCCACGAGTCCTCGCCGGAGGCCTCCAGCCAGGCGACCTCCGCGCCGGTGGTGAACAGTCGCCGGGTGATGTCCGCGGTGATCGCGGACGCCAGTCCCCGACGGCGGTAGGGCGGGCGCACGGCGATGCCGGCCACCTCACTGACCGCGTCGACGGGCTGGGCCGCCCCGCCACCTCCCGCGCAGGTGCCGTCCCCGGTGACGGCCATGACGGCCACGCCCCCGGCGTCCTGCTGGCGCCGCAGGCGAGCCACGTCGGCGTCGGAGGCAGCCGGCTCGCCGCCGAACGCTTCGTTCTGGGCGCTGATCAACGCGGCGCGCTGCGGATCGGTGTCCGGTTCCCGCAGGTCGAGGCGGGCCGGAGTCGGTGCTGCCGCCAGGGTGCCGGGCACACAGAGCAGATAGGTGTGCCGGGCTTCCACGGCGAAGCCGACGGCGGTCAGCAGCGCCTCCAGTCCGGGGGCGCACCTGGTGACGTACTCCAGGCGGGGTCTGCGACCGGCGGCGCGGAACGCCGCGACGAGGGCGGTGACGTCGGCCTCGGTGGCGGTGGTCCCGGGGCGCGGCGCGGCGTAGTTGATGTGCGGGCTGGTCGTTGTCGGGTCCAACCCGATCACGAACGGCCCCACCTCGACGGGCGCGGGCCGGTGGGACAGGTTGGCGACGACAGACTGCTGGATGCGGACATCCGTGTTCAAGGTGAACCTCGATGCATGAGAAGAGCTGCGATGGGCGGAGGAAACGTCGGGCCGCTCCACCGTGCCGCAGCCGCACGACGGTCATCCGTCGTGCGCTCGACACTCAGGCGGCCGCTCGGCCTACCCGGATCACAGGCGTCATTCCTTCATGCAGAGTGCCCACGCGCATCGCGGGGTCGACGGCAACCATTCCCCATCTGGCGCGAGTGTGTCAATCACCTTTCAACCAGGCACCTGACGCGGACCTGTCGGCCGTGCGGGCACCCCCGACACCGATCGCCGTTCGTCCGCCGGGTGGCGGGCGCCGATCTGGAATGCTTCCTCCATGCCGTCCTTCCCGCCCACCTTCTCCGCCGAAGTCGTCGCGCAGCCGGCCCAGGCCCAGCTCGAGGCGTTTCTCGACGAGCACCGCGACGCGCTCGACCGCTGCCTGGACGGACTGACCGAGGAGCAGGCGCGCCGATCATTGGTGGCATCCCGGACCACACTGCTGGGTCTGGTGAAGCACGCGACCTTCGTCGAGAAGGTCTGGTTCGACGAGGCCGTCACAGGCCGGTCGCGTGCCGAGATCGGCATCCCCGAACGGTCGGAGGACTCCTTTCTCCTCGACGCCGGCGACACGATCGCGGGCATCCGGCAGGCCTACCGCGACGCCCGCGACGTGTCACGCCGGGCGACCTCCACGCGAGGTATGGACGACATCCTCACCGGCCACCGGCGAGGCCCGCTTCCGCTGCGCTGGGTGTATCTCCACGTCCTGCGCGAGCTCGCCCAGCACTGCGGGCACGCGGACATCCTCCGGGAGCAGATCCTCGACGGATAGCGTGCGGGATCACGCGCCGGCGCCCTCGTCGGGTTCACCGGTGAGCGAGTCGGGGGCACGCATCCGCCACGCGTCGGTGACCAGTTCCGTCAGGCGCTCGACGCCGACGTGCGCCAGCCGCAGCATGACCAGGGGTGACCCGTCGTACGCGGGCGTGGTGAAGAAGAGGTCGGGCTCGCCGAGAAGCAGCGCCTGCTTCTCCGCCTCGTCGCCCACGTACAGCACGGCGATGTCGGTGCGGATGCGCCGCGGCTTCCCGGGCGTACGCTCGGGATAGGACCAGACGAACCCCTTGCCGGCGACCCGGAAGTCGAAGCCGTCACTGTCGATCTCGACCACGTGGGGCAGCGACAACGCCACCCGACGGACGTCGTCCGCGTCAACCATGACGGTCACCCCGGGACGCTCCCCCGTACAGGTGTACGCGGTGGTCGACGTCGCGGTCCGGCTGCCCGAAGGATGCCACCGCGCCGTGTCCGACGTGCACCAGCCACTCCTCGTAGTACCAGCTCGGATCGCACCCGCAGCCGGTGAACCGGAAGTTCGCCCGGTAGCGGCCGACCTGCCCCGGGGCGAGCGTGAACAGCCGCGCCGACGCCGACGGGCGCGGAAAGGCCGCCGACCCGGGCAGCCGGTCGACGACGATCGACGCCTGGTCACGCCCGAGCCAGAGCCCGGCCTCGCGGGCCAGCGCGACGTCCCCGGCGCGTACCCCGTCCCGGTGTCGGTAGCCGGCCGCCTGGTCGGCGAGCACGTCGTGGAGGACCAGGACCACCTCGCCCTCCGGCAGCGCCCGGGGCAGCGGCATCGCCCGCGCGAGCCCGCGACGGGCGTTCGCCGCGGGCGCACCGCGGGCGTCGGCGGTCCACCGGACGCGGACCCGCTGGATGAGGATCACCACCCAGGTGTACCCGCGCCCGCCCGGCACGCGCCAGCGGTATCCGGACCCGACGACGCTCGGACGATCCGAAATGCGTACTCTCCACGCTCGTCGCGCGGGTGACCCGGCCTGTCCGCGCGGTGGCCGCGCCTCAGCCGCCGCCGGGCGGATCGATGTGCTGGCCGGTGACGGCCTCGACCTCGCGCAGGCAGATCTCCAGCAGCGGCATGTCGTCGTAGTTGCTCAGGACGACACCGACCCACCCGGTGTCCGGGTAGATGGTCCAGTTCGCACCGACGCCGCCGGCCCCACCGCCGCGTCCGATCACCCACTGCCCGCCGATGATCGAGATCGGCATCGTGTAGGCCTCGAAGGACGTCGGTTCGGGGCCGGGGAGTTTGGCCCCGGCGAACAGGTCGGCGTACGGCCGGTCGAGCAGCGTGCCGTCGCGTAGCGCGTGCGCGAACCGGACCAGGTCCGGCGCGGTGGCGAAGCCGTCGCCGGAGGCGTAACCGATGAAGCCGCGGCCGGGATTCCGGCCCTGGATGGGCGGGCTCACGCTGCCCTTGTCCAGGTTGCGGACGGCGTCGATCCGGCTGCCGTCGGCCTGGCGCATGTACGGGTGCGCGATGCGCCTGTCGGTGAGCCACTGCTGTCTGGTGTAGAACGCCGAGCGGGTCATGCGGGCGCGTCCGAAGACGTGCTCGTGCACATAGTCCCAGAACGTCATGCCGGAGACGGCCTCCACGATCTGCGCGGCGATGGCGAGGCTCACGCCTCCACCGGGTAGATGGCCGTTGGAGCCCGCGCCGGGGACTCCCGCCAGGGTCGCCTGCCGGGCCCACTGCTCGCCGTACTCGTGCACCTCGTCGCGGCTGTGGAAGACGCGACGCCAGTCGGGCATCGGCGCGTCCACGCCGGAGGTGCCGGTGAGCAGGTGATGGATGGTGACCTGCTCGGCGATGGCCGGAGCCAGGCCCGTCAGGTGGGTGCCCACCGTGTCCGACAACGCGATCCGGCCCTGCTGCACCAGCTGGAGGATCGCCACCGACAGGAACGGCTGGCTCGCCGAGGAGAGGTTGAACGCGGTGTCCTCGTGGTTGCGGATGCCGCTGGCCCGGTCGGCCATGCCGTAGCTGCGGGACAACACCGTCCGTCCCTGGTGGGACAGCAGCACCACGCCGGAGAACCTGTCCTGCGCGGCCAGCTCCGCCACGAACCGGTCGTAGGCGCCGCCGGGCCGGGTGTCCCGCGGAATCCGGCCGTGCCCGGGCGCCTGGGGTCCGCCGGGGCCGACCGAACCGGGGGCGGCGTGGGCCGGTCCGGCGCCCAGCAGCGGCGCGCCGGCCGCGAGCCCGGCGGTCGCCAGCCCGACCCATCCCAGCAGCCGCCGCCGGTCGACACCACCACGCACGGAGTCCAAGTCCATGATCACAGTCCTTTCCTGGTCAGGTGGCTCCAGTGAAGGCGGAGGACTGTTGCGGCGGCGTATGCCCTTTTGCATACGGAAACCACATGGGCCGGCTCGTAGCATCGGGCGTGTGCGTGTGCTGATCGTGGAGGACGAGCCGTATCTGGCGGAGGCCGTCCGCGACGGCCTGCGCCTGGAGGCGATCGCGGCCGACATCGCCGGAGACGGCGACACCGCGCTGGAGATGCTGAGCGTCAACGCCTACGACATCGCCGTCCTCGACCGCGACATCCCCGGCCCGTCCGGTGACGAGATCGCCGAGAGCATCGTCGCGTCCGGCAGCGGCATCCCGATCCTCATGCTCACCGCCGCCGCCCGGCTCGACGACAAGGCCTCCGGCTTCGGCCTCGGCGCCGACGACTACCTCACCAAGCCCTTCGACCTGCGGGAACTCGTGCTCCGGCTGCGAGCGCTCGACCGCCGGCGCGCGCACAGCCGGCCACCCGTACGCGAGATCGCCGGCCTGCGGCTGGATCCGTTCCGCCGCGAGGTCCACCGCGACGGCCGCTACGTCGCGCTGACCCGCAAACAGTTCGCCGTGCTCGAGGTCCTCGTCGCTGCCGAAGGCGGCGTCGTCAGCGCCGAGGAGCTGCTGGAGCGGGCGTGGGACGAGAACGCCGACCCGTTCACGAACGCCGTACGCCTGACGGTCTCGGCACTGCGCAAGCGGCTAGGCGAACCGTGGATCATCTCCACCGCGGTCGGCAGCGGCTACCGCATCGACACCGCGTCCGAGGGAGAGGACAGTCGATAGGCAGCCCGGTTTGAGCGTCCGCCTCAAACTCGCACTCAGCTACGCCGGGTTCCTCATGCTCGCGGTGACCCTGCTCCTCGCGGTCGTGTGGGTGTTCCTGCTCCGCTACGTGCCCGACACCGTGCTGACCGTCCCTCAGCGCGGCTCTCCCCCGGGTCCGGTCATCCCCAACCGGTCCGACCTCCTGCGTGCCTTCGCCCCGCGTGCGGCCGTCGTGTGGGCTCTCCTGCTGGTGACAGGTCTGCTGGGCGGGTGGTTTCTGGCCGGCCGGATGCTCGCCCCCCTGACGCGCATCACCGACGCCACCCGGCTGGCCGCCGCCGGATCGCTCTCCCACCGGATCCGGCTGCCCGGCCGCCGGGACGAGTTCCGGGAACTCGCCGACGCCTTCGACACCATGCTCGCGCGGCTCGAAGCACATGTCGCCGAGCAGGAGCGATTCGCCGCCAACGCCTCCCACGAGCTGCGGACCCCGCTCTCGATCACGCGGACGCTTCTCGACGTGGCCCGCAGCGACCCCGACCGCGACATCGGCGACCTCATCGACCGCCTCCACGCCGTCAACACCCGGGCGATCCATCTCACCGAGGCGTTGCTCCTGCTCAGCCGCGCCGACCAACGATCATTCACCCGCGAGCGCGTCGACCTGTCCCTTCTCGCGGAAGAGGCCGCCGAGATGCTTCTCCCTCTCGCGGAAGGACGCGGCCTCACCGTCGAAACCGCCGGCGACATCAGCCCCACCGTCGGCTCACACGCTCTGCTGCTCCAGCTGACCACGAACCTCGTGTACAACGCGATCGTCCACAACCTGCCCGACCGGGGCGCCGTCCGGGTCACGACCACGGTTCACCCCGAGGCGGTGGTGCTCATCGTCGAGAACACCGGCGCGCCGCTCGCCGGCCACATGGTCGCCACACTCGCCGAGCCGTTCCAGCGGGGCGGCGAACGCGCCCGGAGCAGCCACGCGGGTGTCGGGCTCGGTCTGGCGATCGTCAGGAGCATCGCCCACGCCCACGACGGAACGCTCACCCTCGTCCCCCGTCCCGAGGGCGGGCTCCGCGTCGAGGTACGACTACCTACCGGCACCGCCGACCGCACCCGCTAGAGCTGCTTCGTGTGCCCGGGCAGTTCCACATCGGCCAGACCGGCGAGGATGTCCCGCACCGACAGTGGCTGGTCCACCAGGCACGAGCCGTTCGACAGCAGCAGCGCCGGCACCGTCGTGACCAGCTCGGCCTCGCTCAGCACCGCCGCCAGGGCGCACAGCGCCTCCCTCTGCGCGCGGATGCGCTCCCGGAGGCACGCCTCGCCACCGGCGAGCGCGATGACGCGGTCCAGGGTCCACGGGTCCTGGGACGGGCGGTTGTCGTACGTCGAGACCGCTCCCGTGGCGACCGCGGTGACGGTGCTGATGGTGGCCGCGCCGACCAGGGAGACGTGGGCCAGGATCTGCGCGGTGTTCCACTCGCCGGGCGGCGGTACGGTTCTCGGCTCGGCGGCCAGCAGCGCGTCGTACGCCTGCCGGAGCGGGTCGGTGTCCATCGGGGCGGTCCTCTCTCTCAGGCGTGTGCGCCGGTCATCTCCCACGGCGCCTGTGGTAGCGCGTCGCCGGTCTCCAGCAGGGACTTCAGGTTCGACAGGACGGCCGGCCACCCGTTCGAGATGCCGTGGAACATGTCGAGGTCGGCGAGGTTCTCGTGGGTCACCGTGAGACGCACGATGTCCTGGTGCGGTTCGACGAGGAACGTGACGACCGACGGCTCGCGCTCGGCGTCCGGGCTGTCCTCGAAGGTGATGACCAGGCGCGTCGGCGGCTCGGCGGTGAGCACCCGGCCCACCACGTCGGCGACGCCCGATCCGTCGGCGCGCCGGTGCTCCCAGGCCGAGCCGGGCTGCCAGTCGGAGACGTTGGCGTGTCCCCAGTACCGGGCCGTCAGGTCGGCGTCGGTGAGCGCGCGCCACACCTGCTCGGGGGTGGCGTGGATGTAGGTGACGTACACGTACGTCGGCACGGACGTCATGGCGTACTCCTCTGCTCGGTGTCTGATCGCGCTGAGCGCCGCCAGACGGGGCTTGTCGAAGCCGGAGATCCAGCGCTCCTCGATCTCGTGGATCGGCGCCGGGTTCAGGTAGTGCAGGCGTTCCCGCCCTCGCCGCACGACCGTGACGAGGTTGGCCCGCACGAGGACGTCGACGTGCTGGGTGGCCGACTGGCGGGCCATGGCCAGGTGCTCGCAGAGTTCGCGCAGCGTCTGGCCGTTGCGTTCGCGGAGGCGGTCGAGCAGGAGCCGCCTCGTCGGGTCGGCCAGCGCCTTGAAGACCAGCTCCATCTCACTCACGCCTCATTATGCAGGTTTTTGCCTGCCTAATGTCAACGTAAAGGGCCGACCATCGCGGCGAGGACGCAGTACGCCTCAGTCCGCTCCCCCGCCGCCACCGCCGGAATCGAAGGTCGCGGTGTCGCCGTAGACAGCGTTCTCCGCGATGGCGGCGGAGTGCCGGTCGGGGACGCCCCGGCCGCGCTCGAAGATGTCGCGACCCGGGCGCGGCGAGCTGGAGATACCACCGCATGTCCTCACGGTAGGACGGGTCCGCACCACCCCGTGGCCCGTGCGCGGTCAGCGGCGCACCCGGTAGCGCAGGTGCAGCACCCGCTCGCCCGGAAGCACCACGTCGGGATCCTCCAGCAGGTGCTGCGCGTCGACCGACCCGAAGAAGCGCTTGCCGGACCCGAACACCACGGGTACGACGTCCATCCGTACCTCGTCGACAAGGCCCGCGGCGAGCGCCTGGCCTCCGACGTCACCGGCCGCGACCTCGACGATGCGGTCCCCCGCGAGTTCCTGCGCCCTGGCCACGGCCGCCTCGACGCCGTGGACGAAGTGGAACGGCGCCCTGGGGTCCCAGCCCTCGGGCGCCGGCCGGTGCGTCACGACGACCACGTGGTCGATCCCGCTCGGCGGTGTCCCGTCCCAGCCGTCGGTCAGGTCGAAGACGTGCCGCCCGACGACAGTCACACCGATCTGGTCCCAGTACGGCCGGACGTAGTCGTGGGATACCCGCGACACCTGCAACGCGCCGCTGGCGTCCAACGGGACGTCACCGCTGGTCAACCAGTCGAACAGCGGGCCGGGCTGGTCGTTCTCGTCCGCGACGAAGCCGTCCACCGACACCGAGCTGTACAGGACCACAGTGCCCACGCCGGCTCTCCTCTGCCTCGGTTGTCCCCAAGCTAGCGTCCCGTGAGCCGCTGTTCTTGTAGGAAATCAATCGGCCGGCAGCGACCAGCCGTCGATCACGTGGCCGGGGTGTTCGCGCAGGAACCGCCGCCGGACCTCGACGTACCGGGTCGGCGTGAGCCCGGTGAACGCCCGGAACTCGTGGCCGAAGTGGGCCTGGTCGAAGTAACCCGCCCCACTGGCGAGCGCGCCCCAGTCGACCGGTCGGGCGGGGTCGATCGCGAACACGGTGGCGGCGAAGCGGTAGGTGCGGGCCAGCCGCTTCGGCGTGACGCCGACGAGTTCCTTGAACCGCTGCGCCAGATGGGTGCTGCTGACACCGGCCGCCGTCCTCAGGTCGCCGATCGGCACCGCGCCGCTGGTCGCCGCGATGACGCCGCTGGTGTGCCGGACCAGCCCCAGGCCGGTGGTCTCGGACAGCCGTCGCCTCAGCTCCTCCTCGAGCAGCGTCAGCATCGCGTGCGGCCCGTCGGCCGTGGCCAGCCGGTCGCGCAGCTCGGCGACGGCGGGCCGGCCCCAGACCTGCTCCAGCGTCACCGGCCGGTCGCGCAGTTCGGCCGCGGGCATCGGCAGGAACGGCGCCAGGCCCCACGGCTTGACGTGTACGCCGACGGACCGGGTCGGGCGCGGGTAGCCGAACTCGAACGCGCGGGTGGGCGTGGTGATCACGCAGCCGTCGGCGTACTCGGTGGTCTCGATGTCGGTGCCACCGCGGACGCGGACCGGCGCGCCGAGGTTGACGATGAGCAGCGCCGCCGGCATCGGCGGCAGCGTCAGCCGGGGGTACGGGGGCGTGCCCTCCAGGTAGTAGAGGTCGTCGATCAGCCCGTCCAGCGGCGGTCGCGGCACTCTGGACAAGTACTCCACGTCCACAGCATCGCGGACGGCCCGCCGTCACCGCCGACGCCCCGCCGGGATCGACTCACGGACGGCCGCGTCGTCCTTGGTGCGCGGCGGCGGAATGAGTCGTTCGCCGAGGGCGAGTGCGAGGGCGACAGCGGCGAGCAGGGCGCCGACCAACATGGTGCCGGCGGCACCGTGGCTTTCCAGTACGAGGGCCCCGAAAAAGGCGCCGCCGGTGATGCCGACGTTGACGGCGGCGGACAGCGTCGCGGCGGCGAGATCGGAGCGGCCGGGCGCCACCTGAAGGACGAGGCCGCCGAGCGCCGCGGTGAACGCGGCGAACCCCAGGCCGGCGAGTGCGATCAGGACGACGGCAACCGCCGGGTGGTGGCCGAACGCGTACAGGCCGAGCAGCGCCACGCACTGCAGTGCGACCGTCGCGACCAGGACGGACCACGGGCTGCGGTCGACCATCGGTCCGGCAGCGAGGATGCCGAAGACGCTGGCGACGCCGCGCGCCAGCAGGGTGGTCGCCATCGACGCGGCGGGCAGTCCGGTGACCTCGGTGACGAACAGGGCGATGTAGGTGTAGGCGGCGATGGCGCCGGCGGTCGACAGGACGGCCACGACGACCAGGAGCCAGAATCGGCGGGAGTCAGGGGTTCTGCCCCGGTCGGCGTGTCCCTGTGCCGGCCCCGTCGACGGCAGCAACCAGGCCACCACGGCGAAGACGAACACACCGAGCCCGGCCACCGCCAGGAACGATGCCCGCCAGCCGGCACGTTCACCCAGCCAGGTGCCCGCGGGCACACCCAGGACCAGAGCGACGTTGCCGCCGGCGAACACGACCGCGACCACCCGTCCGTGCAGTCCGGGCCGGAACAGCTCAGCCGCGGTCGGCACGACGACCGCCCAGAACAACGCATGAGTGGCCGCGGTGGCGATCCTGGCTGCCATCAGCATGGTGAACGTACTCGCGAACACCGTGATCGCGTTGCTGACGACGAAGCCGGCCAGGAGCGCCGACAGCAGCCGTCGGCGAGGAACTCTGCGCACCAGCGCCGTCAACGGGACCGAGGCGACCATCACCACTGCGCCGTACACGGTGACGAGCATGCCCACCTGGGACGGCGGTACGGCCAGGTCCACGGCCATCGGCAACAGGAGCCCGATCGGCAGCGCCTCCGCTGCGGTGTAGAGGAACGTTCCGCCGGCAAGGCCGATCAGCGCGCCCACTGCCCGCCGGTGTGCGTGCGCCTGGCCCATCGTTACCCCCTAAACCGGCTATGACGGAAACACTCTAGGAAGGTTCCTCGTCACGGGGCAACTGGTAAAGTCGGTTATGATGGAAACAGCAGGGGTTACGCGGATGCGCCTGGTCGGCGGCGACCTCGCGCTGGACTTCCTCAACACCCGCGCCGGCCCACCCGTCGGGCCTCCGGACGACGACGTGCTCACCGGCTACGCCGAGCTGGTCGCCTGGAGCGTGTACGCGGGCACCCTCACCGAAACGCAGGCGGCGGCGTTGCGCCGGCTGTCCCGCGGCAGTCCGGACAGCACCCGCACCACCTTCGCGCAGGCACTGCGCACCCGTGACTACCTGGACGAGGTGTTCCGGCCACTGGCCGCCGGCGAGGACCCGGGCGTCGCGGCGCTGACCCGGCTGCGCGACGACGAAGCCGACGCGCTGGCCCACGCACAGCTCATGCGCGGGAAGACATTCGCATGGTCCTGGCGGGACGACCACACGCTTGCCCGGCCCTTACGGCCGGTGGTCCATGCTGCGGTCCAGCTTCTCACCACGGGTGGGCTCGACCGGATCAAACGATGCGCGGGCTGCCGCTTCCTGTTCATCGACGAGAGCAAGAACCGCAGCCGTCGTTGGTGCAGCATGGACGACTGCGGGACCGCAGAGAAGATCCGCCGCTACGTCGAGGTACGACGCATCCGCACAAGACGGTGAGCACACGGCGCGAGACGGCCGGCCGCAGCGCCTTCGAGGAGCAGATGCGGGCACGCGCCGGCAGGTGGGCGGAGATCGCAACGGGACGGTCGTGGCCCGCCGCATGGCTGCGTCCCTACCGTCCGGGTCTGCTCGCCTTCTGCTGACCGCTAAGACGTCTGCACAAGGTCTCACCCACCGGCCATGCTGGGTCCGTGGATTCGCCGCGACGCCCTACCTCCCAGGCCCTGCTCACGAACCTCTACGCGGCCTTCAACAGGCGTGACATCCCCACGCTGCTGGCCGCCATGACGCCCGATGTCTCGTGGCCCAACGGCTGGGAGGGAGGCGTCCTTCGCGGCCGGGACCAGGTGAGTGCCTACTGGCGCCGGCAGTGGGACCAGCTCGAACCTGTTGTCACGCCGACCGCGTTCAGCACGGAGGCCGACGGCCGCATCGCCGTCACCGTTCATCAGGTCGTCCATGACAAAGCCGGAGCGAAGCTCGCCGACCACACCGTCACGCACGTCTACCGCCTCGCTGACGGCCTGGTGACAGCGATGGAGATCCGCGAGTGACGCGAGGCGTGGCGATGAGTTTCGATACGGTGCCCGGTCTGTATTCCCGTGCACCCAACCGCTACGCACAGGAGGTAGGCGTGAAGCTTCTTCTCACATCCGCGGGGGTCCAGAACCCGAGCATCCACGATGCGCTGGTCAGCCTGCTGGGCAAGCCGATCGCCGAGTCCACCGCCCTCTGCATTCCCACGGCCGCCTACCCGATGGGCGGGCCGGCCTCGGCCTGGCGTTTCATCACCGGTCAGACACCGCTGCCCATGACCGGCCTGGGCTGGAAGTCGCTGGGCGTCCTGGAGCTGACCGCGCTGCCCAGCATCGGCGAGGATCGGTGGGTCCCCTGGGTACGGGAGGCGGACGTCATCCTGGTGCACGGCGGCGACGCGACGTACCTGTGCCACTGGATGCGGCAGTCCGGGCTGGCGGACCTGCTGCCGTCGTTGCGGGACACCGTCTGGGTGGGGCTGAGCGCGGGGAGCATGGTGCTGACCCCCCGTGTCGGCAAGGACTTCGTCGAGTGGCAGTCCGCGTCCGACGACCGCACGCTGGGGGTGGTCGACTTCTCGATCTTCCCGCACCTCGGCCTCGAACCGGACAACACCATGGCGAACGCCGAGAAGTGGGCGGCCGAGATCGCGGGTCCGGCGTACGCGATCGACGACCAGACGGCCATCACGGTGACCGACGGCGCCGTCGAGGTCGTCTCCGAGGGGCACTGGAAGCGGTTCCCCGCGTAGCGGCGATCGCCCCGGAGCTAGCCGAGCAGCGTCGCCGCTGCGGCCACTGTGACCAGCGACAGCGTCGTGGTCACCACCACCGCCCGGTTGGCCACCGTCTCGCCGGCGTCGTACTCCTGGGCGTAGATGAACGTGTTCTGCGCTGTCGGCAGGCCCGCGCACACCACCACGGCGAGCAACTGCGGCGCGGACAGGTGCAGGGCCAGCCCGGCCGCGTACGCGATGACCGGCTGCGCGACCAGCTTCAGCGCGGTGATCACGGCGAGCGCGGCGGGCTCGACCGGCTCGGCCCGCGACGGCGCCGTGCGGTGCAGCGACGCGCCGAGCGCGACCAGCGCGGCCGGGACCGCGGCGCCCGCCAGCAGGGTCAGCGGCGCGGCGGCCGCCGACGGCAGGCGCAGCCCGGCAGCGGAGCATGCGACACCGAGCAGCGACGCGAGGATCACCGGGTTGCGTACGGGCAGGGAGGCGGTCCGGCGCACCCTCACCCGCCCGTGCGGGTCGCGGTGCCGGTCCAGCGCGACCAGGATCACCGGCGTCACCACCAGCACGTGCAGCAGCACCACCTCGGCCAGGAACGACACGCTGCCGAGAACCTGCGTCGCGATCGGGATGCCAAGGTTCGCCGAGTTCACGTACCCGGCGGCCATGCCCCAGATCGGCCGTTCGCCGGGCTCGCGACCGAACAGCCGGCTCGCGCCGACCCACCCGAAACCGACCACCGCTGCGGTGCTCACCCCGAAGGCGAGCAGCGGCCGCCCGGCGAACCCGGACAGCGGCATCCGGGACAGGGCCAGGAACAGGGCGGCGGGCATCGCCAGATGGAACACGAACCGGCCGAGCACCGACGCCGCCGCCTCGCCCAGCAGACCCCACCGACAGGCCGCGTAGCCGAGCGCGGTGAGGATCCAGATCGGTACGAACGCCGACGCCAGGTTCATCGCGCTCAGCCTCGCATCTCGTCCGTGCCGGGCGAGGCCCTGACCTGATCGCCCGTCAGAGGCCCGCTCCTCCCCCACCGTCCGGTCAGACGTCGAGACGCTGTGGCCCGGGGCCGACCTCGCGGGCGACGGTGTACGTGGGAACGCCGCTCATGCGCGCTTCGGCCTTGCCGGACAGGCCCGCCAGGGCCTGAGAGATGGCGGCCATTCGACCTTCGGTGTCTGAGGTTTCCACGAAATTGCGGTAGTCCGCCTCGCTGGCCCAACGCACGATGGTGTACACCCGGGTGCCGTCGGTGCTCAGGTAGAAGCGGGCCGACTGGTAGCCAGGATAGAAGCGCACCCAGCGCTCCTGAATCTCCGCGAAGACCGCTACGAACTCCTGTTGGGTGTCGGGGCCGTCAACCGTGTAGTCGATGATCGAGTGGAAGCTGATATCGGCGCTCACGAACGCACTCCTCGTCATGCGGGGCAGGCCGCTGCCATCCTGCAACCTCAACCGAGGTTGACATCTAGAGTGCGCTGACTGACCTGCCGCCGTAGAGGGCTACGAGGACGCGGTCCCGCAGGATCTCGTACTGCCGGCGGCACCGGACGGGTGGGCCCGGCGGGCGTTGCTGAACCTGACCGCCGACAACGACTTCCGGTGGCTGGAACTGGTCAGCAGTCAGGTCCACCTCGCGGCCGTCGGCCAGTCGATTCCAGTAGTGGTGGCCGACCTTGGCGCCCCCGGCGTGGACCTCGCCGAGGATCAGCTCTCCGCCGAGCAGGTCCTGGATGATCAGTGCGGTCACCCCGCATTGACCACGGGCTGGGTTGCCGGCGTGCCAATCCCGCACGTCGTGCGGGTCGCAGGTGTCCGCTCCCCAGCCGGCGCGCAGCACCGGCCGCAGCGTCTCCAGGTCGATCGCGAGTGGGACTGATAGTCGGTCGTGCTTCTCAGACGTCACCCGGGAAGGGTCGGCCCTCGACCGGGTCGAGAGTCAAGGGAACCCGCCAACCGCCTAGGATGGTCCCGGTGACCTTCCCCGAACGGCGATCCGCCGACGTCCCGACCGACGAAGAACGGGTCGACGAGGCCCTGCGGTTGCTCTCCGGCCCGCCGGTCGCGCTCGACGTCGCCGTCAAGCGGCTCGCCCGTGGCAGCGGCGTCTACGCCTGGTGGGCCCTGCCCTCGGTCCTTCCCGACCTCCCCGGGCCGCCGAACGACAGCGACCCGTCGCGGCGGATGCTCTATCTCGGCCGGGCGACCAGCCTGCGCGGCCGGATCCTGCGCAACCATCTGCGACGGTCGGGCAGCTCGACCCTGCGCCGCACGCTGGCCGGGCTTCTCGTGTCCGAGGGCTACCGGACGACCTGGACCGACCGCGTCGTCCTGGTCCCCGAGGACGAGACACGGCTGACCGCCTGGATGCACGAGCACCTGCGCCTGACCTGGGCGGAGGACCCCGAGCCGGCGGACATCGAGGCCGAACTCGTCCGGCGTCTGCACCCGCCGCTCAACGTCCACGGCGTCGACCCCGAGCACATCCAGGCGGCAGTGGTCGCCGCCAAGAACTCGTACGACGCCAGCAGCGGCCCGGCGCAGCCCTAGCTACAGGTGGGGGGCGAGCCTCACGCCGTCAGTGCGGCTTCCAGATCCCGGCGGGTGAGGGCGGCGCGGAGGTGCAGCCCCTCGGCCGCCAGGTTCTCCCGGCCGCCCTGCTCGCGGTCGATGGCGCAGACCACCGTCTCGACCTGCGCGCCGACGGACCGCAGGTGTCCGCACGAGGCCAGAAGCGCGCCTCCGGTGGTCACGACGTCCTCGACCACGACGACCCGCAGACCGGTCACCGGCCCGCCCTCGGCCACCTTCGCGGTGCCGTACTCCTTTGCCTGCTTCCGCACGAAGACAGTGGGCAGCCCGGTCAGCTGTGACATCACCGTGGCGAGCGGAATGCCGCCCATCTCCATCCCCGCCAACACGTCACACTCCGGCAGCAGAGCGACCATCGCCTCGGCGACCTCGCGCAACAGCTCCGGCTTCCCCTCGAACAGGTACTTGTCGAAGTACTCGTCGCTGACCTGCCCGGATCGGAGATGGAACCGCCCGGTGAGATGGCAGGTGTCGTAGACGCGGCGCGCGAGCGGGTGAGTCACCGGCACAGTCTCGCATTCGCCGCACGATCGGCTGGGATCACACGATCCGTCGAATGCGTACCCGTCGCTGTAGTGGAACTTCTCGTCCCCGGCCCGCAGCACGCTCACCGCAGCCACCCCAGGAACCGCCGGTGCAACGTCCCCGCCGGCGCCCAGCTCAGATCCGCCGTGGCCCGCACCAGCTGCGCCCCCAGGTACACCGCCAGCGAGACCGGCGCGCCCTCGTACTCCGCAAGCAGCTCCCGCCGCCGCGTCGCGCACGGCCACGGCGCACCGCACCCACCGCACGTCCAGACCGGCAGCACCGGCCCGTGGGTGCTCACCCGCGCACCCCCAGGAAGCGGGCGACGCTCGCGCGCGCCTGCCGGCTGGTCGCCCACGCGACCTGCCAGCAGGGGTACGGAGTCAGCCGCGCCCACCACAGCCGGCAACCCACGCACATCCCGTCCAGACCCCGTACGTGCACCGCCAGGATCGCCTGTTCCGCAGTGCTCATTGGTCCTCCTGCGACGGCCAGTGACCGCGATTGATCGGTACGCGGTGGCGGTTCCGGCACGGCAGCTCCGCACCACACCGGCACACCCACCGCCACTTCCGCCACGACCACTTCGGGCGATGCCGACGTGCGAGCGTCAAAGCAGCAGCGATCACGTACTGGTCGTAGGTGACTCGTCTCCACGGTGGTGTCCTCTCCCGCATCGCCGTTTCCTCCGCAGGGCAGCGGAATTCGACCGGCCGCGAATCGCGGACCGGATCTGGAACGTTCGGTAACTGCGACGCTACGATCACGGCGTCGATCACTGGACTCACCAGCGGTACGAGTGAGCCGATCAGGAACGCCACCTCGCGGTCCGCGTCCGGCGAAACGTCGACCACCGGTCAACGTAGGGATGTCAGTTGGCAGGTCACCGCAGTTCCACGCCGCATCGAGGCGAGGTGACGGGCTATCTCCTGAAGCTCGTTCGGGAATCCGTCCCGCTGACCCAAGAGCAACTCGCCGCGCATCTGGACGTGGACCGGGTGACCGTTCAGAGCTGGGAGTCGGGGCGCAGACCGTTCACCGCCGTGCCATTCGGTCAGGCCGTTGCGATTCGCCAGCGGCTCGGACGCCTCGGGGCAAACACGAAGCTGCTGGCCGCTCTCGACGATGCCGCCGAGGCAGACCTCATCCTTGCGGCGCTCCTCCGGGATGAGGCGGGCCGCTACCCCATCGCCGAACAGCCCCTCGGCTGGTCGGTGCTGACGCACCGTCTGACCGACCTGATCCTCTGGAGCGTTCTCGGGCAGACGCCGACGTTCCTTCGGAGTATCCCCACACCCCACCGGCGACGCGGCCCTGTGGCTACTGCCCCGATCTTGTCCGCCGACGAGCGGCGGGCCTTCTTCGCACGCCTCCGCATGCTCGCCGAACGTTCGGCGTCCGAACGCGAGCCAGATGTTCTGCTGCACCGGCAAGCCTGCTTCCTTGCCGGCATGGATCCCACAGGCGCGTCCGCGTCATGGCTCGCCGAAGGCACCACCCGGACAGCCCGCCAGATCACCCGCTTCCACACCTGGTCGCCGCTGTGGCCCGACATCCGGTCGATGGTGACCTCCCTCGCGAATCAGGGAAACCCGGAACCGCTAAGAGACTTCATCGAGCGCGCTCACCCGGACGATGCCTGTGAGCGGGCCGCACTCAACTACTCCGCCTACTGGGTCGGCGAGATTCCGTACCGGCATCGCGACGACTCGTTCATGCCCACTGCTCTCGGTGACTGGCGAGGAGTCGTCCTGCTCCGGCACCTGGTTGAGCGCCTCACCATCGGCCACCCGTTCGTCGACCTCAACGTGCACAACCTCTGGGCTCTACTCATGGTGAGACGCGGCCTCGCCCGCGATGACGTCGCGACCGGGCAAGCACTGGCTGACCGGTGCGGCACGCTGCTCGACGGCGACGAGGTATCCAGGCAGTCACGACAAGAACTAACGTCTATCCTCTACAGCCTCCGTGCTGACGGAGTCACCGGTACAGGGACGGGCAGATGAGCGAGGACCAGGACGCCGCAGGAGCCATGAGCTTCATCTTCGAGGCCGGCGTGCTCAAGCGCGCCGCCCGTACCGGCTGGTGGTTTGCCGGCGTGAAGCACCCCGAGTCGATCGCCGAGCACTCGTTCCGCACGGCGCTCATCGGCATGATGCTCGCGGCCATGGAGGGCGCCGACCCGGCTCGGGTATCGATGCTCTGCGTCCTGCACGACACGCAGGAAACCCGGATCACCGACATCCCGCACATCGCCAAGCGCTACCTCACCGCCGCGCCCAACACCGCCGTCACCGCCGACCAGGTCGCCGGCTGCCCGCCCGCCGTTGCCGACGTGATCAACGCTGCCGTTGCAGAGTATGAGGACGGCGAAACCCTGGAAGCCATCGTGGCCCGCGACGCGGACAAGTTGGAGTGCCTCGTCCAAGCGGTCGAGTACCGGCATCAGGGAGTCGCGGACGTTCAGCGCTGGATCGACAGCTCGCGGGCGGCGCTTAAGACAGCGTCCGCTCACCGTCTCGCCAACGCCGCCCTGACCGAGCAAACCCTATCCTGGCTGGCGCCGCCCAATGCATGAACACCATAGGTTCAGGGGTAACAAGCGAGGGAACTCACGAGGTGGCTAGTTGACTCAAAGCGAGATCCGGAGTAGCGAGATTCAAGCGCTTTCTGACCGAGTACGCAAGCGAACCTACAACAAGTACCTTACGAGCATGCGGCTGGTAAAGATTCGAGGATTTCGTGATCGCGAAATCAGGTTTGATTTTCCCGTAACGGCTCTCGTTGGGCCAAACGGAGCAGGAAAGACAACCATTCTCGGCGCAGCGGGGCTCATCTACGAAAAGGTGCGGCCACGACAGTTTTTCGTAAAGAGCGGTGCGTACGACAACAGCATGAAGGGCTGGCGCGTCGAGTACAATCTGATCGATACCTCGCAAAAAACTGGATCCACTCGAACCCGAACAGCAAGCTATCTGAGAGCAAAGTGGAATCGAGACGCAGTTAAACGGGATGTCGCGATCATTGGAATTGCGCGCACTCTACCTGCCAGCGAACGAAACGATATGTATCGCTTTGCTCGGAACGACTTTACGGCTGCGGGTGAAATATCGTTCGACCCTCCCGTCCTTGAGGCCGTGCGACGAATCCTCGGCAAAGATGCTGAGAACTACCTGAAGGTGGCAGCCGACAAGGCGGGGAAGGCCCAGATTTTCGCGCTTAGGGACGAGGATCGCCCGGATGAGAACTACTCCGAATTCCACTTCGGAGCGGGTGAGGCCAGCATCATTCGGATTGTGTCGAAGATCGAGGAAACTGCCAACGACTCCCTTATTCTAATCGAGGAGATCGAAAACGGGCTACATCCGGTTGCTACGCGACGACTCGTCGAGTACCTAATTGACGTGGCTCGCCGGAAGTCCTGCCAGATCATCTTCACCACACATTCGAACGACGCTTTGGCACCACTTCCCACCGATGCGGTCTGGTCGTCATACAAGGGGCGTTTAACGCAAGGGAAGCTCGATGTGTCGGCATTGCGCACTCTTACCGGCCAAATCGACGCCCAACTCGCCATCTTCACGGAAGACCGCTTTGATGAAATGTTTGCCGACGTAACTCTTCGGGCGTACGCCCAAAGGAAGTCGCTGGACCGGTCAAGCATTCGAATCCACGCACTTGGCGGTTCAGCGCCGGCCCGAGATCATACACGATTTCATAATGGAAACCCCACACGCACCTTTCCCGCAGTTTGCTTACTCGATGGCGACATGCGCCATGAGGGTGGGTACGTTCCCCTACCTCTCACGCACCGGCGAGATGGAGTTGAGAGAACCGGTGTCGATATCGTCTATGCACCCGGGCTGTCGGACCCCGAAGAGCACGTTTTCTCCACGATACGCTCCAACATGGAGAGCGGAAATCTAATTGGCAAGTTGACGTTGGCCCTGCAGCTGGATACGCCGATGCAATCTCGCGTTCGGTCTTCGATTATCGAGCGTGGCAACACCAACAGGGACCGTCATTTAATCTACGCCCAGATCGGCGAGGACCTAGATTTCCTGAGCGAGACGGTGGTTCAGAGGGCTTTCGTAACAACTTGGGCGTATGCGTTCCCTGACGAGGTGGACGCGATATGGGGTCCAGTCCAGCAGCTAATACCTGAAGCAGCGGGAGAAGACTGACGGTTGCGCCGCCGGAGAAGAAAGCCCTTCCGGCGGCGCACACACAATCCGTGTTCGGGGCTTCGCTTCAAACTGTCGGATGGCCTCAGAACCAGCTCTCGCGCATGTCCAGCGTCGTCCGATCGAGCCCTTCCAGCAGGTCGAACTGCGCCCCCACCTTCGGCAGCTCCCACCGGTAGAAGTACCGCGCCGCCTGCCTCTTCCCCGCCAGGAACTCCCCCTCGGCCCCCTCCGGCGACCCAAGCGCCTCCACCACCAGCACCTGCTCCAGCCACATCCACGCGATCACCACATGCCCGACCGCCTCCAGGTAGACCGAGGCGTTCGCCAGCGCCAGCTCCGGATCGCCCGGTGCCCACAACCGCCGCGTCACCACGGCGATCCGGTCCACCGCGGCGGCGAGCTGTCCGGCCAGCTCCGAGGCGAACCCGTCAGCCTTCCACGCTCGGCTGACGGTGCCGCGGATCGTCTCCAGCAGCAGTTCCAGCGCGGCACCGTCGCGCATGGTGACCTTGCGGCCGAGCAGGTCCAGCGCCTGGATGCCGTGGGTGCCCTCGTGGATGGCGTTGAGCCGGTTGTCGCGCCAGTGCTGCTCGACGTCGTAGTCGCGGGTGTAGCCGTACCCGCCGTGCACCTGGATGGCCAGGTCGTTGGCGGCCAGGCACCACTGCGCCGGCCAGCTCTTGGTGATCGGGGTGAGCAGGTCCAGCAGCAGTTGTGCCCGTTCGCGGTCGGCCTCGGCGGGCGCGGTCTTCTGCTCGTCGAGCAGCCGTCCGCAGTAGAGCACGAGCGCGAGCGCGCCCTCCACGTAGCTCTTCTGGGCCAGCAGCATCCGGCGTACGTCGGGGTGGGCCACGATGGGCACCTGCGGCGTGGTGGGGTCCTTGTCGGCGACCGGGCGGCCCTGCGGGCGCTGCCGGGCGTACGCGACGGACTTCAGGTACGCGGTGTAGCCGAGCGCCGTGGCGCCGGCCCCGATGCCGATGCGCGCCTCGTTCATCATGTGGAACATCACCGCGAGCCCCTGGTGCGGCTGCCCCACCAGGTAGCCGACCGCCCCGGCCCGCCCGTACGGCCGGTGCACGCCTTCGCCGAAGTTGAGCAGCGTGTTGGTGGTGCCCCGGTAGCCGAGCTTGTGGTTGAGGCCGACCAGCACCACGTCGTTGCGCGGCCCGAGGTTGCCGTCGTCGTCGAGCAGCACCTTGGGCACGATGAACAGCGACAGGCCCTTCACGCCGGCCGGCGCGCCGGGGATGCGGGCCAGCACCAGGTGGACGATGTTCTCCGCCAGCTCGTGGTCGCCGCCGGAGATCCACATCTTGGTGCCGACGATCCGGTACGTGCCGTCGTCCTGCGGCTCGGCCCGCGTGGTGAGGTCGGTCAGGGAGCTGCCGGCCTGCGGCTCGGACAGGCACATGGTGCCGAAGAAGCGCCCCTCGACCATGGGGCGTACCCAGGTGTCGATCTGCTCGGCGCTGCCGTGGGCGAGCAGCAGGTTGGCGTTGCCGAGGGTGAGCATCGGGTACGCCGACGTGCCCACGTTGGCGGCCTGGAACCAGGCGAACGCGGCGGCGGCCACCACGTGCGGCAGTTGCAGCCCGCCGACCGACTCGTCCATGGTGGCGGCGAGCAGCCCGGTCTCGGCGAACGCCTCCAGCGCGGCCTTCACCTGCGGGATGGTCCGCACGCGCTGCCCGTCGAACGTGGGCTCACCGGTGTCGGCGGCCCGGTTGTGTGGGGCGAAGCGCTCGGCGGCGACCCGGGCGGCGAGGTCCAGCACCTCGTCGACTGTCTCCCGGGTGTGCTCGGCGTAGCGGGGCCGCTCGGTCAGCCGGGTCACGTCCAGCCAGTCGTGCAGCAGGAACGCGAGGTCACGGCGGGACAGCAGCAGATCGGACGAGGACAACGTGGACTCCTTCCGGTCAGCCGCGGCGCAACCCGGCGACGGCCTCCCGCAGGTCATCCTGACCGATCGGAGCCGGCGGCGCACCCTCCGCCGCCTCCCGGAGCGCCTTGGCGAGTTGCACCCGGCGCAGCGCCTCCCGGAGGTCCGCGCCGGTCAGCCCGGCCGTGTCGGCCGCGAGCGCGGCCGGGTCGAGGTCGTCGGCGAACATCTTGAAGCCCGGCCGCTCGTGCCGGTCGATCAGCTCGCGGACCATCTTGGTGAGGATCTCGGCGCGTCCGGTCTCGTCCGGCGCCGGAATGGCGATCTTCAGGTCGAAGCGGCCGGAGCGGATCAGCGAGGCGTCGACGCGCTGCGGGAAGTTGGTGGTGGCCACCACGATGACGTCGGGGTTCTCCTCGAACAGCGTGTTCATCTCCTGCTTGAAGATGCCCGCGACGGCGTTGACCGCCTGGCTGGCCGCGTCGCCGCCGGCACCGGCGTAGCTGATGATCGAGTCGAACTCGTCGAACAGCATCACGGTGGGCCGCCGGTAGCGGCGCGCCTCCCGGAAGATCCGCTTGATGTTGCGTTCCGAGCCGCCGAGGTACTTGTCCAGGATCTCCGGGGTGCGGATCTCCACGAAGTCCGCGCCGATCTCGTTCGCCAGCGCCCGAGCCAGCATGGTCTTGCCGGTGCCCGGCGGCCCGTACATCAGGATGCCCTGCGGCCGACGCGCGCCCCAGCGGGCCATCGCCGCCGGGTGCCGGAACGACACCGCCACCTCGCGGAACTGCGCGACCACGTCGGACAGTCCGCCGACCTGGTCGAGGGTCACCGCCGCGCTACGCGGCCCGGCCGCCGTCACCGGTCGCCGCCCCACGAGGTACGTCCGTCCGCGCAGCACAGTCGGCTCGTCGCTGTCGCCGGACAACTCGCGTACGGCCTGCAGCAGCAGACCGAGCATCGCCCGCAGGTGCGCCGCATCCACCTCGGCGCTGGGCACGTCGGCGCTGATGCGTACCGTGCCGTTGTCCTGGTCGACGCGGGGCCGCAGCCCGGCTTCCCGGGCCACGCGCAGCACCTCCCGGCCGGCCTCGTCGCCGGGCGGCGCGGCGAGCGTCGCGACCGGTCGCGGCCAGATCCGCCGTCCGGCCTCCGCGGCCATCCGGCCCACCGCGGCGGCCGGGCCGTCACCGCCGCGGGCGGCCAGCCGCTCGGCGAGCAGCACGCCGACCGGCCCGGCCAGACCGAGAGCGAGCAGGCCCGCCGGGGTGCTCTCCACCCGCAGGTACGCCTCGAAGCGGTGCGCCGGCTGCCCGTCTGCGGTGTCGGCGCGCACAGTGCAGCGCACCTCCCGCACCGGGGCCGGGAAGTCGCCGTCGACCAGCAGCTCCACCGGCCCGTCGACGGCGGCGGCGAGCAACCCGGCCGCGTCGGCGATGCGCACCTCGGCGCCGAGCAGCGGCACCGTCTTCTCGTCCGGCCGTACCTCGGTCATCGGCAGCCCTTTCCTCGCGGCGGCGTCCGCTTCCCTCGCGTGGCGTCCGCCTCCGAGTCTGGCACCGGCCCGGCCGGGCGGCCACCGCTGAGCCGGCTGCTGCTCCCCCGGCTGCTGGCCGCCCGGCCCCCGCTCACCCCTGCCGCTACTCAGCTGGCCTCGGCGAGCAGACCGTCGACCAGGTCGCGGGGCAGCCCGTGGGTGTCGTGCAGCCAGTGGTAGTCGCGCTCGGTCAGCGGGCCACGCTCCCGTACCCGGTCCACGAGCGGCCGTCCGCGTCGCAGCAGCCCTCGGAAGCGGCGTTCCTCGTCCACCAGCGTCGCGTGCAGCGAGCCGACGTCGACCGGCAGCGCGCTCGGACCGGGCACTTGGCGGAAGCGGCGCAGCGTGTCCGCGTACAGCTCGGGCGGTAGCCCGTCCAGGCTGCGCGCCGGGTCGTCGCGCCACAGCACCGTGAGCGCGCGGCGCAGCAGCCGCCGCAGCACGTACCCGCGGCCGGTGTTGCCGGGGCGTACCCCGTCGCCGAGCACGACCACCGCGGACCGCAGGTGGTCGGAGACCACGCGCAGGTCCTCATCGCGCAGGTCCCACCGGTCCCCCACCGCGTCCACCCACCGGCGCAGCCCGTCGCCGGTGAACACGGACCGGTCGCCGCGCAGCACGATCTCCAGTCGTTCCAGGCCCATGCCCGTGTCGATGCTGGAGTGCGGCAGCGGTGTGAGCCGGCCGTCGGGGTGCCTGTGGTAGCGCATCTGCACGTGGTTCCACACCTCCACCCAGCGCGCGTCGGTGCTGGGCGTGCCGGTGGGCGGGCCGTCGCCGGTCCACACGAAGATCTCCGAGTCCGGTCCGCAGGGGCCGGTCGGGCCGTTGGACCACCAGTTGTCCTCGCCCAGCGCCTCCACCGGCACACCGAGCCCGGTCCAGGTGTCCCGCGCGGTGTCGTCCGGCCCTTCACCGCTGCCGCCACCGAAGACCGTGGCGTGCAGCCTCTCCAGCGGGATGCCGAACCCGCCGGTGAGCAGGTCGAAGCCCCAGCGCAGGCTGGTCGCGATGTCGTAGTCGCCGAGCGACCACGAGCCGAGCATCTGGAACACGGTCAGGTGGGTGTCGTCACCGACCTCGTCCAGGTCCGTCGTGCGCAGGCACCGCTGCACGTTCGCCAGTCGTCGTCCGCCCGGGTGCGGGCGCCCCAGCAGATACGGGGTGAGCGGGTGCATGCCGGACGTGGTGAACAGCACCGGGTCGCCGGGTGGCGGAACGAGGGAACTCTCCGGCGCACGCTGATGGTCGTGCCGGTGGTAGTGGTCGAGAAACGTCCGGGTGATGTCGTCGGGCGTCATGGCGGGTGCCTTCCGGGTACGGGTGACCGGACGGCCCGCCGCGACGCGTTTCACGGCGTGGACACGACGACGCCGGCGGACCGTTTCCGGTCGCCGGCGTGGGTGTGGGGCAGGTCAGGCGGCGGCAACCGGCGAGCGGAAAGCTCGCGCGGCCGCGGCGGTAATGGTGCGCCTGCTCTGCATACCTTGGACGGTAGCCCGGCCCACACCGTCCCGCCCAGCCCTTTTCCCGCGCCCTCGCCCTCGCCCTCGCAAGATCAACACCACTCCCCCGAAATGGCGGGGTCAACGGCACTCGGATGCCGCCATTCCGGCGAGATGGAGTTGACCATGCCTCCCCAAGGGCGCGGGTGGAACGCCATGGGTGTCAAAACGGGCCGGAGACACCCATGGTGTTCCACCCGGGCGGCGGGCGTCAGCGGGTGAGGGTGAGCAGGCGGCGGTAGAGGGCGTCGAGGCGTTCGGCCTGCGCCTCCGGTGACCGGGGCGTTCAGCACCACTGTCGGGCGGTCGGGCAGGGCGGAGACGTCGCCGCCCCCGGGGACCGAGGTCGGCGGAGACGCCGGCGCCGGGGACACCGCCGCCCGGGCGGCAGACGACGGCCGATGCGGTGGCGGATGGAGTAGCGCGAGCGGCGGCGAGCGGCAGGACGCGTACCTCGGCGTCGCCGAGCCGCCAGCGGCGTTCGGCGTCGACGTGGGCGCAGCCGATCAGCGTGACGTCCCAGCCGACGTCGGCGGCGGACCGGGCCGCCTCCTGCACCCGCGAGTCACCCTCGACCGCGTTGTCGACAAGCATGACCACCCGCCGGCCGAGCCGCATCGCCGAACACCCATTCACCCGTATGCCGGACGGGCGCGAGTGTACGGGGAGGCCGGGCTGCCGCGACGGCCGCGCAAACCGCTCTGAGCTGCGCGGACGCCGACTGTGCACCGGACGGTCAGGTGCCGGCCGGTGTAAGTTCACCGGCCGTGCACCCAACGGTCGGGTCAGGCCGTGCCGGAGGAGGCCAGCGCGGCCGGGGCGACCGGCTGCCGGCTGTCGTTGCGGTTGGGCAGCGACAGGCGGATGACCTTCCACCACGCGGAGGCGACCTGCTTGGGCAGCGGGCCGGTGGTGTAGTGCAGGCCGTACCTGTCGAACAGCGCCCGCACCTGCGGCGCGATCTCCTGGTAGCGGTTGCTGGGCAGGTCGGGGAAGAGGTGGTGCTCGATCTGGTACGACAGGTTGCCGGTCATGATGTGCAGCAGCGGGCTGCCGCTGATGTTGGCCGAGCCGAGCATCTGGCGCAGGTACCACTCGCCGCGCGTCTCGCCCTCGATGGAGGTCTTCTCGAACGTCTCCACGCCGTTGGGGAAGTGCCCGCACATGATCACCGAGTGGCTCCACACGTTGCGCAGCAGGTTCGCGGTGAACGTGGCGGCGAGCGTGGTCAGGAACGACGGGCCGGACAGCAGCGGGTGCACCACGTAGTCCTTGAGCACCTGGCGGCGGATCTTGCGGCCGACCGCCCTGGCCTTGGCCCGGAACTTCGGGTCCTTGAGGTTGCGCTGTTTGAGGTGGTCGCCCAGCTCCATGTCGTACGCGGCGATGCCGTACTCGAAGAACGCGGCGTTGAGCAGGTTCCACAGCGGCTGGCCGAGGTGCATGGGGTGCCATGGCTGGTCCTCGTCGACGCGCATGATGCCGTACCCGAGGTCGTTGTCCTTGCCGACGACGTTGGTGTAGCGGTGGTGCAGTTCGTTGTGCGACTGCTTCCACTGGTCGGCCGGGGAGACGTGGTCCCACTCCCAGGTGGTGGAGTGGATCTTCGGGTCGCGCATCCAGTCCCACTGGCCGTGCAGGACGTTGTGCCCGATCTCCATGTTCTCCAGGATCTTGGCGACCGTGAGGCCGGCCGTGCCGACGATCCAGGCCGGCGGGAACAGCGAGAACAGCAGCACCGCCCGACTGCTCATCTCCAGTGTCCGCTGGGTCTTGACCACCTTGCGGATGTAGCGGGCGTCCCGCTCCCCCCGGTCGGCGAGGACCCGGTCCCGGATCGCGTCCAGTTCCTTGCCGATGATCTCGATGTCTTCGGCGCTCAGGTGGGCGATCGGGTTGACGGCCTTCTTCTGGATGACGGTCACGTGGGTGGCTCCTGTTCAGAGATCGATGTCGCAAGTACCGGCGGCGGCCGACACGCACGTCTGGACGAGCACGCCGTCCCCCGGTACGGCCGTGGTGACGTCGCCGTTGCGCAGGTCGCGGACGGCGCCCTGGCGCAGCGGTACGACGCAGCCGAAGCAGATGCCCATCCGGCACCCGGAAGGCATCAGCACTCCGGCGTTCTCCCCCGCGTCGAGCAGGGTGGTGGCGCCGTCGGACTCGACGGTCACCCCTGCTCCGGTGAACGTCACAGTGCCTCCCTCGCCCGGCGTGATCACCGTCGGACGGAAACGTTCGGTGTGCAACCGCTCGACGAGGCCGTTCGAGGACCAGTACCCCTCAACCGCGTCGAGCATGCCGATCGGCCCGCACGCCCACGCCTCCCGGTCGAAGTGGTCGGGCACCAGCCCGGCCAGTTCGGCGACGTCGAGCAGGCCGTCGGTGTCGGTGTGCCGCTCGACCAGCCGCAACGCGCCGCGTTCGGCGAGCGCGCGCAGCTCCGCGCCGAAGATGACGTCGTCGCGCGTGGGCGCCGAGTGCACGAGCACCACGTCGGCCCGGTCGGCCAGCCCGGAGCGCAGCATCCCCATGACCGGGGTGATGCCGCTGCCTGCGGTGACGAACAGGACCCGCTCGGGCGTCGCGCTCGGGAGCACGAAGTCGCCCTGGGCCTGGTCGAGGTGGATCAACGTGCCGGGCCGGATCCGGCGGACCAGGTGGTTGCTGACCTTGCCGTCGGGGATGGCCTTCACCGTGACGCTGATCCGGCCGTCCGCGGCGTCCGGCGCCGAGGTGACCGAGTACGCGCGCCACTGGCGCACGCCGTCGACGTCGACGCCGAGGCGGATGTACTGCCCGGGCAGGTGCCCCTGCCAGGCACGGCCGGGCTGGATCACCAGCGTGGCCGCGTCCCGGGTCTCCGGGCGGACCGCGACGATCCGCCCGCGCAGCGGGGCGCCCGCGCGCAGCGGCGCGATCAGGTCGAGATAGTCGTCGGGCAGCACCGGCGTGGTGACCGCTCCGGCCAGCCGCAGCAGCCTGTCCCGGAAGGTGACCTTCTGAGGGCGGCGGGAGGCAGTTGTGGTCATATGACCAGCGTGACCGCCCGATCGCATAACATCTTGACCGACAAAGGTGAAACGGTCGCGGGTTTTTGTTCGGAGGGAACAACATGACGTTGGAGGTCGGCACCGGGCAGCGCGCCGCGCACCTCAACCTCGAGGCCGGGATGGCCGAGACCCTGCGCGAAGGGCTGCCGATGGTCGCCGAGCGGACCGTCTCCGCGATCACCGCCGAGGTGCCGGACTACTCCGGCGCGCTCACCGGCGCCATGCGAGCGAAGATCGAAAACGCGGTACGCATCGCGCTCGGCACGTTCCTCCAGCTCATAGAGGGTACCCAGGCGTCCGACCCGAGCACTCCACTGGCCCCGGCACTGGAAGCCGCGTACGCGCTGGGCAGCGGCGAGGCCCGCTCGGGGCGGAGCATGGACGCGCTGCTGGCCGCGTACCGGGTGGGCGCCCGGGTGGCCTGGCGTGAGGTGTCCACCACGACGGTGCGCAGCGGGCTCGCCGCCGCGACGGTGGCCGAGTTCGCCGAGCTGATGTTCGCGTACATCGACGAGCTGTCGGCCGCGAGCGTGGCCGGGCACGCCGACGAGCTGGCCAGCGCCGGCCGGATGCGCCGCCGCAGTATGGAACGGCTCACCCAGCAGTTGCTGGCCGGCGAGCCGGAGGAGTCGCTGCGGCGCAGTGCGGACCGCGCCGACTGGCCGCCGCCGCAGACACTCACAGTGGTGCTGCTGCCCCGCCGGCACCTGCGCGCGGTGCTGGCGCTGCTCAGTCCGCACACGCTGGAGAGCGGCGAGGACCTGCCCGGCATGAACCCGGTCGAGGAGCTGGCCGTACTGCTGGTGCCGGACATGCACGGCGGCCGGCGCCGCCAGCTCACCCGGCTGCTGCACGGGCACCGGGCGGTGCTCGGCCCGGCCCGCCCCTGGCACCGGGTGGCCGCGTCGTACCAGCGGGCCACCCGGGCGCTCGCGCTCGGGCTCGGCGAGCCGGACGCCGGGCCGGTCGACACTGAGCGTCACCTGGCCACTCTGCTGCTCAGCATGGACCCGGAGGCCCTTGCCGACCTGCGCGCGCAGGCCCTCGCGCCGCTGGCCGCGCTGCCTCCGGCCACCGCGCACCGGCTGGCCGAGACGCTGCGGTCGTGGCTGCTGCACCAGGGACGCCGCGACGAGGTGGCCGCCGACCTGTTCGTGCACCCCCAGACCGTCCGCTACCGGATGGGCAAGCTCCGCGAGCTGTTCGGCGACCGGCTGCACGACCCCGCCACGGTCCTCGACCTCACCATCGCGCTGGCCGTACCCCCGGAGCCGGGCGACGCCTGACGCCGCGCCGGGGCGCACGGCCCGGTGCGGCCGGGACCTCCGGCCCTGTCCGCCCGCGAGGGCGGCGGGCAGGCTCGGAAGGGGACGAGCGAGCAAGGAGGGCCGCCATGAACAGCGCGTCGACCCGCGTCGAGCAGGACCCGAGGGTACGGGTGCTGGAGGCGGCCGCCCGGCAGTCCCTGCACGCCCCGTCGGTGTTCAACACCCAGCCCTGGCGCTGGCGGATCACCGGCGACACGCTGGAGCTGCGCGCCGAGCCGGACCGGCAGCTCACCCACACCGACCCGGACGGCCGGCTGCTGATGCTGAGCTGCGGCGCCGCCCTGCACCACGCGCGCGTGTCGCTGGCGGCGTTCGGCTGGGCGGCGGTGGTCGAGCGGCTGCCCGACCCGGCCGACCCGTCGTTGCTGGCCCGGCTGCGCACGACCGGCCCGGCCGACCTGGACGTGCCGGCGGGCCGGCTGGTCGACGCGATCCCGCGCCGCCGCACCGACCGGCGGGCGTACGGCGACCGGCCGGTGCCGGAGGCGGTGCTGGCCCGCCTCGGGGACGCCGTCGAAGCCGAGGGCGCCCACCTGCACGTGGTCCGGCCGGACCAGATGCCGATGCTCGCCGTGTCCACCGGTCGTGCCGCCGAGGCGGAGCTGGCCGACCCCGCGTACCGGGAGGAGCTGAACCGGTGGACGAACCGGCCGGCGGGCAGCGGCGACGGCGTACCAGCCGCGACCGCCGTGCGGCCCTCCCCACGACGGGTGCCGCTGCGTGACTACGCGCCCGGCGGGGCGGCAGGGCTCAGCGCGGGCACGGACTTCGACCGCGGCGCGGCGTACCTGATCCTGTTCGGCGAGGGCGACGAGCCGGCCGCCTGGTTGCGCGGCGGTGAGGCGCTGTCGGCGCTGCTGCTCAGCGCCACCGCCGAAGGGCTGGCCAGCGCGCCGCTCAGCGACGCCGTCGAGCTGACCTGGCCGCGCCGGATGATGCGTGAGCTGCTCGCCGGCATCGGCGACCCGTACCTGATCGTGCGCGTCGGCTGGGGTCCGGAGGCCGAGCTGCCGCCCGCGCCCCGCCGCGCGCCGGCGGACGTCATCGAGGTGGTGGACCCGCCGCGGTGACCCGGACGGGGCCCTCGCCGGCCGGGCGGTCGTCGTAACATCGACCGATGCTGAACCTGGACCCGGGCGCCGCGTTCGTGGTCTTCGGGGATCAGGACTCCGGGTGCGTCTCCTACGGCGTGGAGTCGGCGGGCAGGCGCTGGTTCGTCAAACGGGCCGGGACACCGCGGGCGCGCGAGTCGCTCACGCGCGCCCTGGGCCTGCACGCCGCGGTCCGGCATTCCGCGCTCGTGCGGCCCGAACTGGTACGCGACGGCGCCGACGGCCCAACGATCGTGTACCCGTGGCGCGACGGCGTCGTGCTCAACCACGCCACCGTCCACGGCAGCGACCGGAGCGGGCTGGCCCGCTTCCAGCGGCTCCCGCTCGCCGAGGTGCGCGCGGCGCTGGACGCGATCCTCGACGCGCATGCGGCGGTGAGCGCGGCCGGGTACGTCGCTGTCGACCTGTACGACGGCTGCTTCCTCTACGACTTCGACGCCCGCCGGATGTGGCTGATCGACCTGGACGAGTACCGGCCGGGGGCGTTCGTACTCGACTCCGACCGGCTGCCCGGGTCCCGCCGCTACCTGTCGCCGGAGGAGCTGACCCGGGGCGCGACCATCGACGAGCGCACCACTGTCCACGCGCTCGGCCGCACGCTGCACCACCTGCTCGACGGCCCATCCGGCTGGCGCGGCACCACCGTGGAACGCGCGGTCGTCGACCGGGCCACCCGGCCCGACCCGGCGGCGCGGCACGCCACCGTGGCCGCCCTGGTGCGCGACTGGCGGGCCGCCTGACCCTTCGCCGGCTGCCGCCCGACCGGCCTTCGGCGACCCGCCCGCGTCCCGGGGTGTGACTGCCCGTCACCTCAGCCCCGATCCAGCAGCTCGTCACAGAGGGTGAGGTGCGGTTTCCCGGTCTAGTGCACCGAATTCCGCGTGCAGCGCCTCTGAACAGCAAAAATGCTCGACTGGTCGTCGGCGGTGCTGTTGCCTCTCCGCCGACTTTGCTCTGCAGCCCCATACGCAGCGATAGCCGTGAGTCACCGCCGCGTCGATGGCTGCAAAGCAAAGGGGCGCGAGGTGAACCATGCGGCAGCAGCTTCGGCGCTACCGTGCGTGACGGCCAAGTGGCGCGACGGAACGATCAGGCGGCCGGTGCCGGACATCGGCGCGCCGGCCACGACGGCGTAGGCGAGCCCCACCCCGGCGGCCGCGCAGTCCGGATGTGACCGGCCGGACCGGTGACCGCGGGGCCGTCGGGCGGAAACCCGCTCCCGGCGCCCGTCCGGCGCATAGCGTGGGGCGAGGTGACCTGCCCGGGGCGCCGGTGAGCGGAGGGAGAACGCGGTGACGGAGCCGGAGGAGGAGCAGGAGAAGACCCGCAAGACCGATCGGGTGCTGTTCTCGCCCGACGGCGACCCGCACCACACGCTGGCCGAGGCGCCCCAGCCGGACGAGCATCTCCCACCCACCGTCACCCGCGACGGCCACACGGACGTGCTCGACGACGAGCAGTGAGCGCGCGAACCCGCCCGGCCGACCGGGCGGGTTCCGGCGGCCCCGGAGAGCGGCCCCGGAGAGCGGCCCCGGAGGGGCAGCCTCAGACCGGCGGGATGCCGGATCGGCCGATGTCCGACATGTCGTCGCCGATCTCGGTCCGGGTGCCGGCCACCGGCCCGGCGGCCGCCCCGGTCCGGTCCTCGATGCAGGCGTCACCCAGCGCGTGCATCATCTCCCCCACCGCGGCGAGCGCCGCGCCCTTGTCCGGGCAGGGCTGCCCGGTCGCGAGCACCCGTCCGTCGCCGCCCACCACGGTGAACCCCACCGTGCCGTCGGCTTCGCTCTCGATGACGAACTTCACCATGCTCCTCTCGCCGCCCCGGGCCGGGCGGCCACTCAGCTCACGCCGTGCGACTGCAACCACAACTCCAGCAGGCCCAGTTGCCACAACTTGTTGCTGCCGGCGGCGGCCTGCGCCCGGTCCGGCTCGGCCAGCAGCTCGTCGACGTACTCCCGGCGGAACAACCCGCGCCGGCGCGCCTCCGGCGCGCTGAGCGCCTCGACCACCAGCTCTCGCACGGGCCCGTCGACGTTGCGCAGCGCCGGCACCGGGAAGTAGCCCTTGGGCCGGTCGATGACCTCGGCCGGCAGCACTTCCCGGGCCACCTCCTTGAGCACGCCCTTGCCGCCCTGGGCCAGCTTGTGCTCGGGCGGGCAGGCCGCGGCGAGCGTCACCAGGTCCTGGTCGAGGAAGGGCGTCCGCACCTCCAGTCCCCAGGCCATGCTCATGCTGTCGACCCGCTTGACCGGGTCGTCGGGCAGCATCAGGTGCGTGTCCAGGCGCAGCACCGCGTCCACGGCGGTCTGCGCGCCCGGCGCGGCCAGGTCCGCGGCGACCAGCTCGCCGCTGGCGTCCCGCTCACAGGTGTACGCGGGGTCGACCACCCGGTTCAGCTCGGCGTGGTCGCGGTCGAAGAACGCGGCGGTGAACTCGGCCGCGGCGTTCTCCCGCGCCGCGTCGGCCAGCCGGTGGTGGTAGCCGTAGCCGGCGAACACCTCGTCGGCGCCCTGGCCCGACTGTGCCACCTTCACGTGCCGGGCGACCTGCTCGGAGAGCAGGTGGAACGCCACCACGTCGTGGCTGCCCATCGGTTCGGTCATGGCCGCCACGGTGGCGCGTACGGCCGGTCCGAGGTCGTCGTCGGCGAGCTGGATGCGGTGATGGTCGGTGCCGAACGCGCGGGCGACCAGGTCGGAGTAGTGGAACTCGTCGCCGGCCTCGTCGCCGCGGCTGTCGAAGCCGATGCTGAACGTCTGCAGGTGGTGCTGGCCGGCGCCGTCGAGCAGCGCGACGATCATGCTGGAGTCGAGGCCGCCGGAGAGCAGCACCCCGACCGGCACGTCGGCGACCAGGCGGCGGCGTACGGCGGTGCGCAGCGCGTCCCCGACGGCGGCCCGCCAGTCGGCGGCGTCCATGCCGTCGTGGGCCCGGTCGCGCCGGTACTCGGGCCGCCAGTAGACGCGCTCGCTGCTGTTCCCGTCGGCGTCCACCACCCGGACGGTGGCCGGGGGCAGCTTGCGTATCCCGCGCAGGATCGTGCGCGGCGCTGGCACGATCGAGTGCCAGGACAGGTAGTGGTGCAGCGCGACCCGGTCGATGCCGGTGTCGACGTCGCCCCCGGCCAGCAGCGCCGGCAGCGTGGAGGCGAACCGGAGCCGGCCCGGGGACTCGGCGAGGTACAGCGGTTTGATGCCGAGCCGGTCGCGGGCCAGCACGAGGCGGCGGCGCCGCCGGTCCACGAGCGCCACGGCGAACATGCCGACCAGGTGATCGACGAACCGCTCCCCCCACTGCGCGTACGCGACCAGGATCACCTCGGTGTCGCTGGTGCTGTGGAACGTGTGCCCCGCGGCGCGCAGTTCGTCGCGCAGCTGCGGGTAGTTGTAGACGCAGCCGTTGAACACGAGCGCCAAGCCGAGGTCGTCGCGGACCATCGGCTGGGCGCCGGCCTCGGACAGGTCGATGACTGTGAGCCGGCGGTGCCCCAGCGCGATCCAGCCGTCGTCCCACGCGCCCTCGCCGTCCGGGCCGCGTGAGCGCATGGCCGCTGTCATCCGCTTCACCGCGTCGGTGTCGGGGGTGACCCCGTCGAACCTGGCCTCACCGCTGATCCCGCACATCTCAGCGCCCACCGGTCAGTCGCGGAGCACTCACCATGCCAACCTCCCGCCGCGTCGTCTCCCGGGCGGTCCGCCGGGTACGGCGACTACCCGGCATGTGGCGAAGGAAACCCGGATGGGCGGTTGCCGAGCCGGGCACGGCGAGCCGTCGTACGGTGGCGGTACGGGCCATGTCCCCGGGCGGTCCGGCCACGGGACGTGGCCAGGATCAACGACGCCTGCCAGGAGGACGTGTGTTCGCCAATTCCGAGGAACTCCTGCGATACCTCACCGACGAGGACGTGAAGTTCGTCGACGTACGTTTCTGTGACCTGCCCGGCGTGATGCAGCACTTCAACCTGCCGGTCGAGTCGTTCGACGACAGCGTGTTCACCGACGGCCTCGCCTTCGACGGCTCCTCGATCCGCGGGTTCCAGGCCATCCACGAGTCCGACATGCTCCTGCTGCCGGACGTCGCCACCGCCTTCATCGACCCGTTCCGGGCCCAGAAGACCCTCGCGCTGAACTTCTTCATCCACGACCCGTTCACCCGCGAGGCCTACTCCCGCGACCCCCGCAACGTCGCCAAGAAGGCCGAGGCCTACCTCGCCGCCAGCGGCATCGCCGACACCGCCTACTTCGGCGCCGAGGCGGAGTTCTACATCTTCGACTCCATCCGCCACGAAACCTCCGCCCACCAGTCGTTCTACTACATCGACTCGATCGAAGGCGCCTGGAACAGCGGCCGCATCGAAGAGGGCGGCAACCGCGGCTACAAGACCGCCTACAAGGGCGGCTACTTCCCGGTGCCGCCGGTCGACCACTACGCCGACCTGCGCGACAGCATGGTCCGCCGGATGGTCGACGCCGGGTTCACTGTGGAACGGTCACACCACGAGGTCGGCACGGGTGGCCAGTCCGAGATCAATTACAGGTTCTCGACGTTGCTGCACTCGGCCGACCAGCTTCAGCTCTTCAAGTATCTGATCAAGAACGAGGCGTGGGCGCACGGCAAGACGGCCACGTTCATGCCGAAGCCGCTGTTCGGTGACAACGGCTCCGGCATGCACACCCACCAGAGCCTCTGGCGCGGCGGCGAACCCCTGTTCTACGACGAGACCGGCTACGCCGGCCTGTCCGACACCGCCCGCTGGTACATCGGCGGCCTCCTGCACCACGCCCCGTCACTGCTGGCCTTCACCAACCCGACGATCAACTCCTACCGTCGTCTGGTGCCGGGCTTCGAGGCGCCGGTGAACCTGGTCTACTCGCAGCGCAACCGCTCCGCGTGCACCCGCATCCCGGTCACCGGCAGCAACCCGAAGGCCAAGCGCGTCGAGTTCCGGGTCCCCGACCCGTCGGCGAACGTCTACCTCGCCTTCTCCGCGATGCTCATGGCCGGTCTCGACGGCATCAAGAGCAAGATCGAGCCGCCGGCGCCGATCGACAAGGACCTCTACGACCTCCCGCCGGAGGAGTGGGGCGACGTCAAGCAGGTGCCCGGCTCCCTCACTGAGGCGCTGACGTCGCTGGAGGCCGACCACGACTACCTGCTCGACGGGAACGTCTTCACCGACGACCTGATCTCCACCTGGGTCGACTGGAAGCGGGCCAACGAGGTCGACCCGGTGCGCCTGCGCCCGACCCCGCACGAGTTCGCCATGTACTACGACTGCTGAGCGACGTACGACGATCGCTGAGCGACCCCGCCGCCCCCGCGCCACCCGCGGGGGCGGTGGTCGGCGGAAACGGCCTCGGGAAAGCCCTCGGCCTCGTACCGTCGAGACATGACTCCGCCTCACGACGACACGCCGACCGTTCCGTGCCGGTGGAGCCGTCGGTGAGGCCGCGGCCCACCACCACCGCCACCACCCCGACACCGGAGATTCCCACCGTCCTGACCCTCGGGGTGGAAGAGGAGTTCCTGCTGCTGGACCCGGTCACCGGCGAGAGCATGCCGGTCGCCGACCGGGTCCGTGACGCCCTTTCCGGAACCGCCCGCGAGCAGAGCCGGCAGGAGTTCCGGCACAGCATGGTGGAGATGGTGACCCCGGTCAGCCCCGACCTCGGTCAGCTCCGCGAGCACCTGGTCACGCTGCGCCGGGCCGCCGCCCGGGCAGCCGAGGCAGCCGGGGCGCGACTGGTCGCAGTCGGCGCCACGCCGGTCTGCGAGGCACACCGCACCGTGCCCGACGAGCAGCGCTACCACGACATGTCCCGCCGGTTCGGCCCGGTTGCCCACGACCCCGCGGTCTGCGGCTGCCACGTGCACATCGGCGTGCCCGACCGGGAGCTGGCCGTGCAGGTCTGCAACCACCTGCGTCCGTGGCTGCCGGTGGTGCAGGCGCTCACCACCAACTCGCCGCTGCACGACGGGCGGGACACCGGACACGCCAGCTGGCGCTCGATGCAGTTGGAACGGTGGCCGAGCATCGGACCGACGCCGCACTTCCAGTCCGCCGCCGACTACGACGCCACGGTCCGGGACCTGATCACCGCCGGCGTCATGCTCGACGCCGCGATGGCCTACTGGTACGCCCGGCCGTCGGCGTCGTACCCCACGGTGGAGATCCGCGTCGGCGACGTCTGCCCCACTGTCGACGACACGGTCCTGATCGCCGGGCTGGTCCGGGCGCTGGTCGCCACCGCGATCGGCGACATACGCGACGGCGTACCGGCCCAGCGCATCCGCGACTGCCTGGTCGCCGCCGCGCACTGGCGGGCCGCACACGACGGTGTGGACGGTGACCTGGTCGACCTGCGCACCGGGCGGCCCCGGCCCGCCTGGGACCTCGTCGACGACATGCTCGACATCGTCACGCCCGCGCTGACCCGCCACGGCGACCTGGACCTGGTGCGGCGGCAGATGGACCGGGTGCGCCAGGAGGGCACCGGCGCCACCCGGCAGCGTCAGGTCATGGCCGACACCGGCGGCGACGTCCGCGTGGTGCTCGCGCACCTGGCCGCGCAGACCATTGCGGCCTGAGATGTGCGGCCCGGCCGACGACACGCCGGACCGGGCCGGCGGCCGGTCAGCGCAGCCCGGCGAACAGGTCGTCCTCCGGCGTCGGGGCGCCAGTGGTGTCCCGCACGCGCACGAACGTCTCCATGCCCATCAGCTCGGTGAACCGCTCCTGCCCCAGCCGCAGGAAGAAGATGTTCTCCGCCTGGCTGGCGTGCGCGGCCAGCGAGGCGAACTTCTGCCCGCCGTAGCCGCTGGTGTCGACCCAGGTGGTGATCTCGTCGTCCGGCAGGCCCAGCGCCGGCATCTCGTCGGTCGCCTCCGGCTCGGGGAACTCCACCCCGATCTCGCGCATGACGGTGCCGAACTGCTGGAACGCGCTGCGCGGCACGGTGGTCCAGTAGACCTTGGCCGGGATGCCGGTCTGCTCGACAGCGGCCATCGTGACCCGGTGCGCCTGGATGTGGTCCGGGTGGCCGTAGAAGCCGTTCTCGTCGTAGGTGACCACGACGTCCGGGCGGTAGCGCCGGATCAGCTCGGCCAGTCGGCCGGCCGCCTCGGCCACGGGCGTGTTCCAGAACGCGCCGGGCGCGTCGTTCGTCGCCCAGCCCATCATCCCGGAGTCACCGTAGTCGAGCGTCTCCAGGTGGGTCACCTTGAGCGCCTCGCAACTGGCGGCCAGCTCGGCGCGGCGCATCTGGACCACGGCCTGCGGGTCGTGCCCGGGGTCGTCCGGCTTGATCCCGCCGGGACCGTCGCCGCACCCCCCGTCGGTGCACGTCACGAGCACCGTGGTGATGCCCTCGGCCGCGTAGCGGGCCAGGACGCCACCGGTGCTCGTCGCCTCGTCGTCGGGGTGCGCGTGCACCGCCATCAGGGTCAGGGATCGATCCGTCACCCCGTCACCATACGAGCAACGGCCGACGAACTAGCATTGCCCGGTCCGCAGACCGCGACGGAAGCGAGGCGCGATGGGTTGGCTCCAGCGGTTGCTCGGTGGTGGACGGGTCGAACTGGACCCCACACGCCAGCAGGAACTGCTGCGGGACGTCCGGCAGTCCTACGGGGCGCACGCCCGCCTCCGGTTCCCGGACCAGGTGGACGCGATCACCCGGCTGCTGTCCGATGACGACGGTCTCGTGGTGGCCGCCGGCATCGTCTGCGAGGCCGCCGATCAGGCCCACGCCGACCTGCAGTGCCAGGCGCAGGAAGTGTTCCGGCGTACCGGGAGGCGGCTGCTGGTGCACCGCCGCAACTACCGGCCCCTGTGGAAGGAGGCCGGGCCCGCGCTGCGCTGGCCGCTCGGCGCGCTGCCCAGCGGGCTGCACCCGTACGCGCAGTTGGCCGGCGCCGTGGCGACGGTCGGCGGGCGGGCGGACCGGCTGGACAAGGTGACCGATCCGCAGCCGTTCGTGACGCGGCTGTTCGAGGTGCTCGACCTGACCACCGTCGGCTGGGAGTTCGGCCGGGTGCGGGTGGACACCGACGGCGCGTCGCTGGTGGAGCGGCTGACGGACACCGGCGCGCGGGTGCTCGCGACGATGGACGACCCGCCCCGGCTGCCGCCGGCGGTGCGGGAGATGATGCGCCGCAACCATCGCATCGCCGTGTACGACCCGGCCGGCCCCCGGGTGGTCGGCGAGTTGAATCTGGGCGCGCGGCTGCGCGAGACGTTGCTGGCCTGACCGGCGGCACGCCCCGCCCCGGCCGGGTGGCGGCGGCGCGGCGTGCCGCGCCGGCGGTCAGGTGGTGGTGCAGGTGAGGTTCGTCGGCGGGTTGTTGGCGCCGCCGGCCGTGCCGATGAAGCCGAACGTGGTGGAACCGCCGGCCGGCAGTGCTCCGTTGTAGTCGACGTTGCGCACCGTCACGTTCGCGCCGTTCTGGGTGTGCGTGCCGCTCCAGATCTGGTTGATCACCTGACCGTTCGGGAACGTCCAGGACACCGTCCAGCCGCGGATCGCGGTGGCGCCGGCGGTCACCGTGACCTCGGCCTGGAAGCCACCGGACCAGGAGCCGGTGACCGCGTACGTGGCCCGTGCGCCGGACGGCGCCGGCGAACTGGTGGTCGGGGTCGGAGTCGGGGTCGGAGTCGGGGTCGGGGTCGGTGACGGCGTGGACGTCGGCGTCACCGTCGGCGAGGGGGTCACGCCGGGCCGGGCCGCCCGGTAGGTGTGGCCGGCGCGGACGCTGAGCGCGACGACGTCGGACTCCGGGCGGGTGGTGGCGGGTGTGCTGCCGTCTGTGACGTCGGTGACGGTGAAGCTGCCGGTGAACAGCCGGGACCGCAGTCGCACCGTGCCGTCGCGGTCGGCGCGGACGCTGATCTCGTCGGTCTGGCCGTTGCTCCAGGCCAGCCCCACCGTGTAGCCGCCCCGGCCGCGCAGCCCCGCCACCTGCCCGGCGGGCCAGGCGGTCGGTAGCGCGGGCAGCAGGTGCAGCTCGCCGGTGTGGCTGTGCAGCAGCATCTCGGCGATGCCCGAGGTGGCGCCGAAGTTGCCGTCGATCTGGAACGGCGGGTGCAGGTCGAACATGTTCGGCGCGAGCCGGTCGGTGCGTACCAGGTCGCGCAGGAGCTTGTGGGCGCGGGCGCCGTCCTCCAGCCGGGCCCAGAAATTGATCTTCCAGGCGAGGGACCAGCCGGTCCCGTCGTCGCCGCGCAGCTCCAGCGTCTTTCGGGCGGCCTCGTACAGCGCCGGGGTGCCCCGCCTGGTGATCTGGTTGCTGGGATGCAGCCCGTACAGGTGCGAGACGTGCCTGTGGGTGCGCTCGGTCTCCACCCAGTCGGCCAGCCACTCCTGCACGTTGCCCCGGGAGCCGACGCGGCTCGGCGGGAGCCGGTCCTTGGCCGTGCGCACCTGGGACCGGAACGTGGTGTCGACGCCGAGCACCTCACTGGCCCGGGCCGCGGCGTCGAACAGGTCACGCAGGATCTGGTTGTCCATCGTGGGGCCCGCGCAGACGCTGGCGTTCGCGTGGTGGGCCAGCTCCGGCGAGTTCGACGGGTTCGTCACCAGGTAACCGAGCGTCGGGTGGGCGACCAGGGTGTCGAGGAAGAACTGCGCGGCGCCCTTGAGGGCCGGGTAGTTGGCCTGGAGGAATCCGAGGTCGCCGGTGAACAGGTAGTGGTCCCAGATGAGCGTGCTCAGCCAGGCCCCGCCGGTCTGCCACATGCCCCAGAACGCGCCGTCCACGACCGACGCGCCCCGCCAGGCGTCGGTGTTGTGGTGGGTGACCCAGCCACCGGCGCCGTACTGCGCCTGGGCGACCCGCGCGCCGGTGACCGTGAGGTCCTTGACCATGTCGAAGACCGGCAGGAAGCACTCGGACAGGTTCGTGGTGTCGGCCGGCCAGTAGTTCATCGGCAGGTTGGCGTTGACCGTGTACTTCGAGTCCCAGGACGGCGTCAGCGAGTCGTTCCAGATGCCCTGGAGGTTCGCCGGCTGGGTGCCCGGGCGCGACGAGGAGATCAGCAGGTACCGCCCGAACTGGAACAGCAGCGCGGCGAACTGCGGGTCGTTCGTGCTCGCGTGCTGCGCGATCCGTACGTCGGTGGGCTGGTCGGCGGCGGCGGTGCGGCCCAGGTCGATCGTGACCCGGTCGAACAGCGCCTGGTAGTCGGCGCGGTGGCGGCTGCGGAGCTGGTCGACGCCCACGCTCTTGGCGGCGTTCAGCCGGTTGCGGGCGATGCCCTGGTAGTCGCCGTTGACGGTGCGGTAGTTGACGTAGCTGGTGCCGATCGAGATCAGGACGGTCACGCTGGTCGCGCCGGAGACCCGCAGCGTGCCGCCGGAGCTGCTGACCGTGCCACCGGTGACGGCGGCGTTGGCCAGGGCGAGGAACCGCACCGAGCCGTTGACCCCCTCCATCGAGCCGGAGATGCCGTCGAGCGCGACGGTCGCGCCGTCCGGGCTGGACACGGTGGTCCGCTGCGGGCTGTCGAAGGCGGCGGAGAACGTGATCGCGTTCGCCCGGTCGGCGGTCAGCCGGAGCACCATCACCTGGTCGGGGGCGCTGGCGAACACCTCCCGCTGGTGCCGTACGCCGCCCAGCACATACGTGGTGGTGACGGTGGCGGTGGTGAGGTCGAGCGTCCGGTTGTACTGCGTCGCCCCGCTCGCCGATCCGAAGGAGAGCCGGAGGTCGCCGACGGTCTGGTAGGCGAGCTGACCGCCGGGGCTGCCCATCATTGTCTGGTTGATCAGGTCCTGGGCCGAGGTCCACTGGTCGGCGAAGACGCGGCGGCGGATCTCGGCCAGGTTGGCCGCGCCCCGGGTGTTTGCCGAGTCGTACGGGCCACCGGCCCAGACGGTGTCCTCGTTGAGCTGGAGCCGTTCGGTGTCCGTGTTGCCGAACACCATCGCGCCGAGCCGTCCGTTGCCGATCGGCAGGGCGCGCAGCCAGTCGGTGCCGGCCGGTTCGTCGTACCAGAGTGCCAGGTCGTTCGCGGCGAGCACCTGCGCCGGGGCTGCCGAGCCGGCGCGGGCGGCGGCGCTCCAGGCGGCCGGCACCAGCGCGGCGCCGGCGCCTGCCGCTGTGGCCTTGATGACGTTTCGTCGTGTCATTTCAGACATGGTTCTTCTCCCAACCACGCGGATCAGTGGCGGGCCCGGGCGCGCGAAGCGTTCCTGTTATCGCTAACAGAACCGCCTCGTGCGCCCGGACGCCGTTTCCTGCCACTCCGCGCCCAGGGCTCCCGACCGGGCTACACGTGAGCCAACATGGACTCTCATGGATGAAGTGACACCGCGTCAAGGGGTGTTACCGCTAACAGGGAGGATCTGTGCTGCACCCGGCGGGCCGAGCGGGGCGCCGGATCGGCCGGCCGGCCCACGCGGACCACGTGCACGATCCGCTCCGGCGCCACGTCCAGCAGCGTCCCGAGCGCGTCCCGGGTGTCGGCCACGTCGACGAGCTGACTGAGCGGGTGCGCGGCCAGCCCGGCGCTGTGCAACGTCAGCCACGCCCGCATCAGCACCCGTCCGAACTCGACCTGCCCGGCCGCGTCCAGGTCCGGCGGCGCGATCAGCGCCAGCACCCCGCCGCCGCGCGCGAGCGGATCGTCACCGGCGGCGAGCAGGCGCGGCAGCCCCAGGGGGCGCAACGCCGGGTAGGCCGCGAGCGCCGCCCGCAGCCCGGTGGCCGCCACCCGGCCCAGCCCGAGGCAGCTGTCACTGAGCCCGTCGGTCCGGTAGCGCGGGCACGCCCGGTCCAGGCGCAGCCAGCGGCGCAGCTCCGCGACCACCGCCGGCTCGGCGTACACCCGCCGGTCGGCCGTGCGCAGCAGCGCGCGCAGCCGCCCGGCCGCCGGCACGACGCGGGCCGCGCCACCGGCCCGCCGGACGACCGCGTCCACCGCAGCGACCACGTCGGCGTCCGGGCCGCCGGTGAACCGGCCCCGGTGGGTGCGCCGGTCCCGCACGTCGGCGGCGCGGAACGGCGTCCGGTACGGCTGCCGTCCCGGACGCAGCCGCCCCACCCGCCGGTCCGCCTCGTCGTGGTCGGCGGTCCAGTCCAGCCGCAGCCCCGCGTCGGCGGCGACGATCAGGCAGGTCTCCACGAACGCGCCCAGCGACAGCCGCAGGTCCCGGCCGGTCGGGTCGCCCGCCGGCAGCGCGTCGGCCGGGTCCCAGCCGACGGTGACCGCCCAGTGCTCGTAGCGCAGCCGCCACGGTTGCGTGTTGTGGGCGCTCGGGGCCCGCCAGCACAGCGGCTCCAGCGCGCGGAACGCGGCGAGGTCCATGCTCACCGCTCCTTGGCGTAGAACGTGTAGCCGTGCAGCGGGCGTCCGCCGAGGCGCCGGTACTGGGCAGCCGACGCCGGATTGTCCCGCCCGACATACGTGCTGCGCAGCGCCGTGTAGCCGCCGTCGTGCAGGTTGTGGTGCAGGTGCGCCGACAGCAGCCGCTGGTAGCCGCACCCCTGGAACTGCGGCACCACGCCCTTGACGATCAGCACCGCCTCCCGCCGGTACCGGCGCCGGGTGGCCAGCAGCCGCAGCTGGTTGACCGGGTTCAGATCGCCGCGCACAGCTACCAGGAAGTCGCTGATGTCCGGCACGCAGAGCACGAACGCCACCGGGCGCCCGTCGCGGGTCAGGTAGAGCAGCAGCGACTCATCCAGCAGGTATGCCAGCCCGTCGGTCTGCCGCCGCAGCTGCGCCGCCGAGATCGGCGTGTAGTAGCCGAGCTGGGCGAAGGAGTCGTTGAGCATCCCGCGCAGCAGGTCGAGCTGCGCGTCGAGCCGCCGGATGTCCCCTCTGTGCAGTTCCAGCCGCGCGCCGTCCGGCTGGACGCCGAGCGCGGGCGGCGGTCCGGCCGGTGGCGGCACCGGGCAGATCCAGGTGTCGGAGACGAACCGCCTGGTGAATCCGTTCTCCTCGTAGGCGTCCGGGTAGTGCGGCGGGTTCCAGGCGCTGTCCACGAAGCCCCGGTCGGCGTACCCGGCGGTGATCACTCCCCCGGCCTGGTTGGGCAGCAGCGCCACCGGCCCGAACAGCAGGTCCCGGCCGGGTGTCGCATGCGCGGTGATCGCGTCGAACAGCGGCCGGGCGGCCGGCGCGGTGAACTCGGTCAGCCCGAACAGCTGGCACCGGCGGCCCAGCTTGGCGTCGAGGTCCGCGTCGGTGTGCAACGTGGTCCGCCCGACCACGACGCCGTCGGCGTCGTGCAGCACGTACATCGGCACGCCGTCGCGCCACCAGCGGCGGATCTGCTGCCGGGGCGTCGGCACGTACCGGGGCTCGTCCGCGTAGAGCCGGTCGGTGAGGGTGAGGAAGTCGCGCAGGCCGCGCCGGCCGGTCACGCGCTCGAACCGGTGGCCGGTCACCGGCGCACCGCCGGCCCGGTCGTCTCCGCGCCCAGCGGGCTGAACTGCTCGATGTGGCCCATCGCGCCGTCCTCGGCCCGCCACGCGCCGTTGGAGTAGCCGTCCGGCGAGGCGGTGTAGAGCCGGATGAACCCGGCGGTGGCATTGCGGTTGCCGTCGGTCAGCCACATCATCAGCTTGCGGTGGTGCCGGGTCCGGGCGAAGCGCAGCAGCGCGTCCCGGTCGGTGAAGAACGCGATGGTGCCGAGCGTCAGCGGGAACTGCCAGTAGACGGTGTGCCAGCAGTAGCCGGACATCCGGCGCATGTCGCGCACCATCCGGATCCAGTCCGGGGCCAGGCGCAGCAGCACCAGCGGGTTCGCGTACCGGGTGCCGCCGATGAACATGGCGCCGGCGCGGGCCTGGGCCGGGGCGCGGGAGAAGTCACGGGTACGCATCACTCACCTCACCAGGTAGACGTTCTTCAGCTTTTCCATGCCGGCGAACGGGCCGCCGCCCGGCTCGTGCAGCTCCACGCGCAGGTCACCGGCGGTCGGGTCCTCCACCAGGGACTGCGCGAAGTCCCGCGACACCGAGGTCAGGTGCGCGCGTACCCCGTCGCGGCAGGCGTCGGCGAGCGCCGCGCGTGCCGCGGCTTCCAGTGGACGGCGCAGCTCGACGTGGATCACCGGCCGGGTCTCCAGCTCGGCGTCCTCGTGCAGCGTGAGGCAGAACCGGCTGATCTGCGCGGCGTACGGGTTGCCGGTGTAGAGGCCGTACTCCACGTCCTGCGGGTAGAGGTTCGCGCCCAGGTAGGACACGGTGGAGTCGCTGCGGCCGAACAACAGCAGCAGCGGCAGCGTCATCCGCTCCTCGGACACCGCGGTACGGAACTCGGCGCGGCGCACCGGGTCGGCGTGCGCCAGCTCCACGATCCGCCGGTACGGCACCAGCAGCGCCTCGTCACCGACGTTGTAGCGCAGCCGGGGCTGGAGCACGTGCGGGCCGGTCACAGTGCAGAGCAGCTCCCGCCGCTCGTTGGTCTCCAGGTAGGTGGCGAACGGGTTGTACTGGAACACCATGGGCAGCCGTTGCTCGTCGCGGCCGAGCAGTTCCGCGCGCAGTCCCGCGTCGGTGCGCAGCCGCCGCCGCAGCCACACCGTGAGCCGGGTCTCCGCGCCGATGCCGATGGTCAGGTCCGACGCCCCGTACGCCGAGCGCACCCGCACGAACCGCTGTTCCAGGTAGTCGCGCAGCGCCTCGGTCATCCCCTCGCCGCCGCAGCTGGCGAAGATCCGGTACCGCGACCACTGAAAGTCCTCGGCGTCGAGGCGGTCCCGCAGGTGCTTGAGGAACGGCGGGTACGCGGTCACCAGGTAGTCGTGGCCGGGGCCGAACTCGCGCAGCGTGTCGACGATCTTCCCCAGGTCGGGGCCGGTGTTCTTCACCGTCGCGATCCGGGCCATCGCCGCGCCGGTGGTGGTGCCGGTCGCCCAGGCGCCCATCGAGTACGCGTTTATGACGAACGGGCGGCGCATCGGGAACGCCAGCCCGGTGTACCCGGCGATGTCGCGGTGCACCGCCAGCAGCTCCCGCTCACCGCGCGGCCAGTTGAACGGCCGCCCGGACGAGCCGGCCGACTCGTCGACCACCACGCCCCGCTCCGGCAGCCGCCCGTCCCGGCACCGGGCGGAGGCGTCGTACGCCATCACGTACCCGCGCTTGTCGGTCTCCGGGAAGTCCCGCAGCCGGCGGCGCAGCCCGCCCGGGCGGGCCCGCAGGAACGCCTGGTAGGCGGGCACCCGCCGGGCCGCCCGCAGGCAGGTCGACCGCGCGTTCGCGGCGGCGAGCTGGTCCAGGACCGGGTGGTGGCGCCGGGCCAGCCATCGCCAGCCGGCGGGGTGGTGGGCGATGAGCCGGGCCAGCGCGGCGACCGCGCGGCCGGCGGGGGCCAGCGCGGCCTCGGCGGGCAGCGGCATGTCGACGGTACGTGCAGCAGCGTGTCGGTGCAGCGTCTCGGCCATGACAAGAATCCTGCCGACGCTGCGACGCCCGCACATGAGCGACGAGACGGTACTGCGCTGAGTACCCGTACCCAGGTGAACAGCGTCAGATCTGACTCGCAAATCGTGAAAAACAAGACTTATGGCACGGCTGCCTGAAACCTTTACCGCTGTGAGGTGTCGGATCCTGCGCGGACCCGGCCTGCCGCAACGGGGGGGGGGGGGAAGACGAAGATGGTTCACAAGGGATGGCCCCGACTGTCGTCGGCGCTGGCGGTGCTCGCCGTGCTGGCGTCGTCGACGACGTTCGCGGTGGTGGTCTTGCCCCCGCCCGCCTCGGCCACCGTCCCCGGCCAGCCGGGAGTACCCCAGCCCGGCACACCCATCTTCACCGAGGACTTCTCCAACGAGAGCGCGGCCGACGCGCCGATCCGCATCGGCTCCTACACCGGCTCCCCCGGTTCGGTCTACGTGCCGGGGCCGGGAGGCAGCGGCGCGGACAGCGAGACGTACACGGCGGACCCGGCGTGGAGCCCCGGCGCAGGGCAGTGCAACGGCTGGATCATGCGCGAGACGTCGCCGCTGCCGCCGAACGGCGGCAGCCCTCCGGTGACCAACAACGACAACTGCGCCCGGAACGCCGCCTGGGACCGGCTGCGCGAGATGGCCCGCGACATGGGGCTGTTCCAGGGGCAGAGCGCGGAGGAGGCGGCCAGCAACCAGGTGCTCACCGAGTACACCAACGGCACGACCGCCCAGCTGCCCGGATACCTGTTGGAGACGAACAACAACTCGATCCCGGCGGTGGGCGGACACTTCTACGAGGTCTCGGCGATCTTCGCCGAGCGGAACTGCACGGTCCCCGGCGCGCAGCGGGCACGCCTGCGCTTCGAACTGCTGCTCAACGGGGTGCCGACGGTGCTCGCGGAGAACCTGAGCCCGTGTACGGATCCGGGTGCCGTGATCGTCAACAACACGTGGATCGCGAAGCTGCAGTCGACGGCGCTGCAACTGTCGGTGGCCGACACGCCGACACTGGGGCTCCGGCTCTACAACGCGACCGCCACCGGCACCGGCAACGACGTGCGTTCGACCTTCCGCAGATCGTGGACGTGACCCCGCAACTGGACAAGGCGTTCAGCCCGGCCACCATCGCGCAGGGGCAGACGTCCACGCTGACGTTCACCATCACCAACACCGACGACCTGCGGGCCAAGAACGGGATGAGTTTCACCGACGACCTTCCCGCAGGCGTGACCGCGACCGGGGTGAACAGCACCACCTGCTCGGACGCCACGGTGACCGCGGCAGCGGGCGCGACCTCGGTGGTCTTCGACGGCGACATCGGCCTGGGCGCCGCCTCCTGCACCGTCTCGGTCGAGGTGACCGCGGACGTGGTCGGCTCGTACACGAACACCGGATGCGCCGGACCGGACGGCACACCGATCCCCGGCTGTGCGAGCAATTTCCCGAGCATCGTCGGGATCAACCCGCCCGGCTCCGCGACGCTCCAGGTCATCCCCCTGGTCGACCTGGCGGTGACGAAGACGGCGACCCCGAACCCGTACGTGCCGGGGGCGCCGCTGACGTACACGGTCACTGTGACCAACAGCGGGCCGTCCGACGCCGTCGGCGCCACGGTCACCGACACCCTGCCGGCACCCGGCTTCACGTGGACGTGCGCGGCGTCCACCGGCAGCACGTGTGCCGCCTCCGGCAGCGGGGACATCAGCGACACGGTCACCGTGCTGGCGGGCGGGACGCTCACGTACACGATCAGCGGGACCGTGCCGTCGAGCACCGCCGGCGACCTGACCAACACCGCTGTCCTCACCCCACCGGAGGGCGTCGCCGACCCCGGCTGCACCCCCAGCTGCCAGTCCACGACTGTGACACCCGGCCTCCCCACCGTCGACCTCGCGATCACCAAGACCGCCACTCCGAACCCCTACGTGCCGGGTGCGCCGTTCACGTACACCGTCACCATCACCAACGGCGGCCCCTCCGACGCCGTCGGCGCCACGGTGACCGACGCACTGCCCGAGCCGTTGGCCGGGTTCGAGTGGACGTGCGCCGCCGGCATCGGCAGCACCTGCACCGCCTCCGGGCTCGGAGACATCAACGACCGGGTCACCATCCGGGTCGGTGAGTCGGTCGTCTACACCATCACCGGAACGGTGCCGGCGGGGACCGCGGGAGACCTCACCAACACCGCCACCGTCACCCCGCCGTCTGGTGCCGCCGACCCGGGCTGCACGCCGAACTGCTCGGCGACGGTGGTCGTCGCCGGGCCGGTGCAGCCCACCCCGGTACCGCCGACACCGGAACCGCCCACACCGAAGCCGCCCAAGCCGGGGCCGCACAAGCCGATGCCGCCGTTGCCGGTGACCGGCAGTGGCGTGGTCACCATCGCCTCGATCGGGCTCGCCGCCGTGACCCTCGGCGTGCTCCTGGTCGCCGGTCTGGTCCTGACCCGGCGCTCGCGCCGACACCCCTGACCACCACCTGCGGTCATTACCGTCAGTCACTATCGCGACACATGGCTAGCCCGCCGCGCGGAGCCGGGTGGAGACTCCGCCGCATGGAGAACGTGGAGCGTGAGCGCAGCAACGAGCGCTTCGAGAAGGTGGCCGAGGAGACCTCGGAGACAGTGACCCACGCGGCCACGGTGCTGGAGGAGGAACTCGCGGCGGGGCTGGCCGGCGCCCGGCGGCTCGAGGAGAAGCTGACCGAGAGCCGGCGGGTGGACCCGGAGGCGTTCGACGAACTCGTCGCCCGGGTCCGCACCGACGGGCACGCCCTCATCGACACCGTGGTCGGGCAGCTGAAGATGGCCGACGACCAGCGCGGTGAGGTGATCCGGCGGTACACGTCGGACGCGCACGACGCGCTGGACACCGTACTCAATCTGGCGAGGCTGGCCCCCGAGGTGGCCAACGGGCTCGCGGACCGGCTGGCGCCGCCGGCCCCGAAGCGGCCGACGGACCGGTAGCGGCGCGATGGCGCCGACCGCGGGGGTGGCCGGCGGGCACGTGGAACGGATGTTGGAGCGCTATCGCGGGCTCGCCCTCGGCGCGCTGCTCGACGACGTGCCCGACGGCGGCCCGCGATACCTCTACGACCTGGTCGCGGAATATCCCCGCCGGTGGGGCAAAGGGCTGCGCGCCGCGTTGTGCCTGGCGACGTGCCGGGCGTTCGGCGGCGGCGACGCGGTGGGCCTCAACGCCGCGGTGACTGTGGAGCTGTTCCACAACGCCTTCCTCATCCACGACGACATCCAGGACTCCAGCGAACAGCGGCGCGGCGGGCAGACGCTGCACGCCGAGTACGGCGTCGGCGTCGCGCTGAACGTCGGCAACATGACGAACCTGCTGGCGTTGCGGCGGCTGGCCGCGAACCGGGCGGCGCTCGGCTCCGGCATCGCCTGGCGGCTGTTCACCGAGACCGAGCTGATGATGCGCCACTCGCTGGAGGGGCAGGCGATCGAGATCGGCTGGATCCGCGACAACGTGTGCGATCTGGACGCGGACGACTACTACCGGATGTGCCTGAAGAAGACGTCCTGGTACACCTGCATCTACCCGTGTCGCACCGGCGTCCTCGTGGCGACCGGCCGGGAGAACGCTGTCGACGTGCTGGACCGCTACGGCTGGTACCTGGGCGCGGCGTTCCAGATCCAGGACGACGCGCTGAACCTCACCGGCGACTACGCCCGGTACGGCAAGGAGATCGCCGGTGACCTGTGGGAGGGCAAACGCACGCTGATCCTGATCGACTTCATGCGGCGGTGCACGGCTGCGGAACGCGAACGGCTCGTGCGGCTGCTGAGCCGGACCCGCGCGCAGCGCACCGACGCCGAGGTGCGCTGGCTGCACGGGCGGCTGCTCGCGTACGACTGCGTGGAGTCGGCGCGGCGCAGCGCCCGGGACCTCGCGCTCGCCGCCCGGCGTGAGGGTGAGCGGGCGCTGGGCGCCGCGGCCGACACCGAGGACGGACGTTTCCTGCTGGAGCTGACCGACTACGTGGTGGAACGTGCCCGTTAGGCGCCCAGGATCCCGCGCAGCCAGGTGAGCTGTTCGCGCTGGTGCGCCGCCTCGCCGCCCTCGTGGTCGTTGAACTCGTACACCCGCACGTCCTTGTCGCCGCCGTAGCGGTGGTAGGCGGCGAAGCAGGTCGACGGCGGGCAGACCTGGTCCCGCAGGGCGATGGAGAACAGCGCCGGCGCGGTCGCGCGGGGCGCGAGCACGGCGGCGTCCAGGTAGGACAGCGTGCGGAACACCTGGTCGGCGCGGTCGCGGTGGAGCGCGAGGTAGTCGACGACCTCGGCGTACGGGCTGTCCGGCCCGGCGACGCGCACGCCCCGGCGGATGTCGCAGAGAAACGGCACGTCCGGCATGACGGCCGCGACGCCCGGGCACAGCGCGCCGGCGGCGAGGGCCAGGCCGCCGCCCTGGCTGAATCCGGTGACCGCCACCCGGTCCGGGTCGACGGCCGGGTGCCGCCGGGCGGCCTCGGCGAAGCGGACCGCGTCGGTGATCAGCCGCCGGTAGTAGTGGTCGGCCGGGTCGGCGACGCCCCGGGTGAGGAAGCCAGGCACGGTGCCGGCCGGGTAGGGGTGCGGGTCGGGCGTGCCGCCGGTGGCGGCGCTCCAGCCCTGACCACGACTGTCCATGATCAGGTGTGCGAAGCCGGCCGCCGCCCAGAACAACTTCTCGTGCGCCAGGCCGCGGCCCCGGCCGTAGCCGAGGTACTCGACCACGCAGGGCAGCGGCCTGTCGGCATTGGCCGGCAGGTGCAGCCATCCGCGTACCGGCTCGCCGCCGAAACCGGGGATCGTGGCGGCGTACGTGCGGATCTGGGTCAGGCCGGTGTCGACCGGCTCGTAGACCGCCGCCTCCGGGTCACCGCCGCCGTCGAGCGTGCGCGCCCAGAACGCGTCCAGGTCCGCCGGCACGTCCAGCTCCGGCCGGTACGCCATGCAGCCGGCCAGGTCGAGGTCGGTCAGCGGCACGACGCGGCCTCCTGTACGGCGGCGGCGAACCAGCCGGTGATCGTGCTGGGGTGGGTGATGGCGGTGCCGACCACCACCGTCCACGCGCCCGCCCGCAGCGCCTGCGCGGCCTGCTCCGGGGTGTGGATGCGTCCCTCGGCGACCACCGGGACGTCGAGCGCGGCGGCGAGCCGGGCGACCAGGTCCAGGTCCGGCCCGTCGCCCTTCGTGGTGTACGCGGTGTAGCCGGCGAGCGTGGTGCCGACCAGGTCGGCGCCCGCGGCGGCGGCGGCGATGCCCTCGTCGAACGTGGAGCAGTCGGCCATCACCAGCGCGCCGGTGCGCTCGTGCACGGCGGCGATCGTCTCGGCGAGCGTGCGGCCGTCGGGCCGGGGCCGGGACGTGCCGTCGAGCGCTACGACGTGTGCCCCGGCGTCGGCGACGGCGAGCGCGTGCTCCAGCGTCGGGGTGATGAAGACGTCGTCGTCGCCGTCCTTCCAGAGCCCGATCAGCGGCAGGTCCACCGCCGCGCGGATCGCCGCGATGTCCGCCAGGCCCTGGGCGCGGATGCCCGCGGCGCCACCGCGGGCGGTGGCGAGCGCGACCCGGCGCATGGTGTCCGGGTCACGCATCGGCTCACCCGGGTACGCCTGGCAGGAGACCACCAGGCGGTGACAGAGCTGGTCGACGAGCGCGTTCATGAGACCTTCCAGGCGAGCGAGGCGGCGCCGAGCAGCGGCGCGTCGGGGCCGAGGGTGGAGGCGAGGACCGGGACGCCGGCCAGGGCGGGCAGCGTCTCGGCGGGCACCGCGTCGCGCAGCGCGCGCCACCACGGCTCGCCGAGGCCGGTGACGCCGCCGCCGACCACCACGGCGGCGGGGTCGAGCACGTTGACCAGGCCGCCGACGGCGGATCCGATCGCCGTGCCGCCCAGCCGGACGACGTCGCGGGCCGCCTTGTCGCCGTCCGCGGCGAGCGCGGCGACGGCCCGCAGGTCGGCCACCGGCCGGCCGGTACGCCGGACGTACTCGGCGGCGAGGGCGGGCCCGGCGGCGATCGCCTCCAGGTGCCCGCGCCGGCCGCACGTGCAGGGCAGCGACCCGGCGTACGCCGACGGCTGGTGCCCGGCGTGCCCGGCCGCGCTGTGCGCACCGGTGAGCACGGTGTCCCCGAGGACGAACGACGCCCCGACGCCGGTGCCGACGGCGACGTAGAGCACCGTGTCGTGTCCGGCCGCGACGCCGTGGCGCGCCTCGCCCAGCGCGTGGGCGTGCACGTCGTTGATCACAGTGACCGGCACGCCCAGGCGCCGGGCCAGGTCGCCCCGCAGGTCCGTGCCGGTCCACCCGGTCAGCACGTCGGTGGCGGACAGCACCAGGCCGGAACCGCTGTCGATGACGCCGGCGCTGCCGACGCCGAGCGCCCGTACGACGCCTGGCGCGTCCGCCCGCAGCTTCTCGACCAGGCCGGCCGCGGTGTCGAGAACCGCAGCGGCGCCGGAGCGGCCCGGCGTCGGCGCGGTGCGCCGGCCGACGATCTCGCCGGAGGCTGTGACCAGGGCGGCGGTGGTCTTGGTGCCGCCGATGTCGAGCGCGGCGACCAGGCCGGTCGTGCTCACCTCAGGCATGGTCAGAGCAGTCCAGCCAGTTCCAGCTGGGTACGCACGCGGCCGGTCTCGGCGGCGTCCAGCGGCCGCAGCGGCAGCGACACCGCGTTGCCGGCGATGACGCCGAGCAGCGCCAGGGCGGTCTTGAACGCGCCGACGCCCCGGGTGGCGCCAGCCGAGGTGGCCGGGTCGGCGGCGTCGACGATGCGGAACAGCCGGGTCAGGCGGTCCTGCTCCTGCCGGGCGGCGGCCCAGTCGCCGGACACGCAGGCCCGGTGCAGCCGCACGTAGCCGGCCGGGTCCACGTTGCCCAGTCCGGGCACCGAGCCGGACCCGCCCGCGAGCATCATCGCGTCGACCACCACCTCGTGGCCGGTGAGCAGACTGAAGTCGCGCTCCGGCGCGTGCTCGGCGACGGCCAGCGCGAGCTGGCGGAACGCGACGTCGTCGCCGCTGGAGTCCTTGACGCCGGCCAGCACGCCGTCGACGGCGAGCCGGGTCAGCAGGTCGACGGAGAGCTTGCTGTGCACGCAGACCGGGATGTCGTACGCCAGCAGCGGAAGCTCGACCGCCGCGCCGACGGCGCGGAAGTGCCGCTCGATCTCGTGCGGGCCGACGATGGCGTAGAACGGGGCGGTCACTACCAGCCCGTCCGCGCCCAGCCGGGTGGACGCCTCGGCCCGTTCCACGACCCGGCGGGTGGTCGGCTCGATGCAGCCGGCGAGGACCGGCACGGCGCCGCCGGCGGTCTTGACGATGGTCTCCAGCGCCAGGTCCCGCTGCCGGTCGGTGAGGAAGACCGTCTCGCCGGAGCTGCCGAGGGCGAAGATGCCGTCGACCCCGGCGTCGAGCAGCCTTTCGACCAGCCGCTCCAGGGAGTGGACGTCGACCTCGCCCTCCTCGGTCAGGGGGGTGACGGCCGGCGGCACGACTCCGGCGAACCGCGGGGCGGGGGTGGTCACAGGTTCTCCTCGACAGACTCGGATGTGGTGCGGCCGGTCGCCGAGGTGGCGAGCGCGACCAGTTCGGTGTTGGCGGTGCCGGCGGGCACCGGGTGGTGGCAGCGGAACTCGTGGCCCGTGCCCGCGGCGGGGCGCGGCGCCGGCATGTCCACGGCGCAGCCGTCGGTGGCGGCCCAGCAGCGGGTCCGGAACGGGCAGCCGCTCGGCGGCCGGGTCGCGGACGGGACCGGGCCGACCAGCGGAATGGGCTCGATCGGCGAGAGCAGGCCCGGCGTGGCGGAGAACAGCGCCCGGGTGTACGGGTGCCGGCCGCCCTCGGGCAGCAGGTCGGCGGGCGTCTGCTCGACGATGCGACCCAGGTACATGGTGACGACCCGGTCGCTGACCCGCTTGACGGTCTGGATGTCGTGCGAGACCAGGACCATGGCCAGTCCGAGCCGGTCCTTGAGATCCAGCAGCAGGTTGAGGATCTGCGCGCGTACCGACACGTCGAGCGCACTGGTCGGCTCGTCGGCGATGACCAGCCCCGGTTCCAGGGCCAGCGCGCGGGCGATGGACACCCGCTGGCGCTGGCCGCCGGAGAGCTGGCTGGGCAGCACGTCGGCGACCGAGCGGGGCAGGCCGACCAGGGCCATCAGCTCGGTCACCCGCTTCTCGCGCTGCTCCCGGGTGCCCCGGCGGTGCACGTCGAGCGGGTCCCGCAGGATGTCGCGTACCGGCATGCGGCGGTTCAGCGACGTGGCCGGGTCCTGGAAGATCATGCCGACGCCGGCACCGATGTGCTCCCGCCGCTCGGCGGCGCTCATCGACCACACGTCCTTGCCGGCGAATGACACCGTGCCGGCGGTCGGCCGTTGCAGGCCCACGAGCACCTTGGCCAGCGTCGACTTGCCGCAGCCGGACTCGCCGACGATGCCGACCGTCTCGCCGGCCCGGATGACCAGGTCGGCCCCGGTGAGCGCGTAGACCTTCTCCCGGCTGAACATGCCGCCGCCGCGCGAGGCGTGCACCACGTGCACGTCGCTCAGCTCGGCGATCGGCCGGTGCTCGGCGGTGGCGCTCATCGGGCCGGCTCCTTCTCGCTGACGGTGACGGCGGGGTGGTGGCAGGCGTACCCGTGGCCGTCCGTGCCCGCCAGGGCGGGCGCGGTGTCCCGGCAGATCTCGGTCGCCATCGGGCAGCGGTCGGAGAACCGGCAGCCCTTCGGGAAGTCGGCCGGTGACGGCACCACGCCGCGGATCTGGGTGAGCCGCTCCGCGCCGGTCTCCAGGGACAGGACGGAACCGAGGAGCCCGCGGGCGTAGTGGTGCGCGGGGGCCTCCATCACGTCGGCGGTCACACCGGTCTCGACGATCTGCCCGCCGTACATCACCACGACCCGGTCGCAGACGTCGCTGACCAGGGCGAGGTCGTGGCTGACCAGGATGAGAGCGAAGCCGAGCCGCTCGCGCAGCTCCAGCAGCAGCGCCATCACCTGGGCCTGCACCGTGACGTCGAGCGCGGTGGTCGGCTCGTCCGCGATGATCAGCTTCGGGTCGCGGGACAGCGCCATGGCGATCACGACCCGCTGCCGCTGCCCGCCGGACAGCTCGTGCGGGTACGCGGCGAGCGTGCGCCGCGGATCCAGCCCGACCAGCCGCATCAGTTCCTCGGCCGAGCGGGTGCCGCCGCGGCGGATCATCTGGGCGAGCTGGGCGCCGACGCGCAGCGCCGGGTTCAGCGCCGACAGCGCGTCCTGGTAGACCATGGCGATCTCACGGCCCATCAGGGCGCGGCGGCCCTTGGCGCTCAGCGTCAACAGGTCCGTGTCCTGGAAGCGGATCCCACCGCGTACCCGGGCGCCCTGCGGCAGCAGGCCCATGACCGCGAGGACGCTCAGCGACTTGCCCGAGCCGGACTCCCCCACCAGGCCGACGACCTCGCCGGGGCGTACGTCGAAGGTGAGCCCGTCGACGATGTCGACGCCGCGGTGGCGGCCCTCGAAGCCGATGGACAGGTTGCTGACCTGGAGGACCGGCTTGCCCTGCGGCAGCGGGCGGGCGCGCTCACGCAGCCGCTGCGCCGCCTCGGCGAGACCGGGCAGCTCGACCACCTCGCCGGTGCCCGGCTGCGCCTGCTCCAGCGCGTCGCCGCTGGTGGTGGACGTGGCGCGGCGTGCGGCCGGGGCGGCCCACGCGTCGGACATGCCCTCGGAGAGCACGTTGAGCGCCAGCACTGTCAGCAGGATCAGCAGGCCGGGGAAGAACGTGGCCCACCAGCCGCCGATCTGCACCATCTCCTTGCCGAAGGCGATGACCGAGCCCCACGAGGAGGCCGCCTCCTGCGGGGCGAGGCCGCCGCCGATGAAGGACAGGGACGCCTCGAAGACGATCGCGTCGGCCACCATGACGGTGACGAAGACGAGGATCGGGGCGGCGCAGTTGCGCAGGACATGCCGCCAGAGGATGTGCGGGCGGCGGGCGCCGATGATCCGCTCGGCGGCCACGTAGTCCTCGCCGTACTGAGACAGCACGTTGGCGCGGACGATGCGCGCGACCGACGGGGTGAACACGAAACCGATCGCGATCACGAGGACCAGCAGGCTGTTCTTGCCGAACGAGATGATCAGCAGCGCGGAGAGCACGATCGCGGGGAACGCCATCACCACGTCGAGGCAGCGCATGACGACCTCGTCGACGGCGGTGCGGCTGCTCCCGGCGAAGGCCCCGAGGATCGCGCCGAGCACCAGCGCGATGCCGGCCGCGCCGAAGCCGACGATCAGCGACCGCCGGGTGCCGGCCACCAGCCGGGAGAAGACGTCCCGGCCGAGCTTGTCCAGGCCGAACCAGAAGTCGCCGTTCGGGCCGGTGAGCGCCGGTCCGAGGCCGGTCTGGGTGGGGTCGTGCCGCAGCAGCAGCGGGGCGAGCACGCCCACCAGGACGATCAGGACGACGAAGCCGAGCGCGAACCGGGCCGCGAGGCCGAGGCGGGCGAAGGCCATGCCGGGTCGGGAGAGCCGGGTGGTGAGGGACCGGCGCATCAGTGGCCTCCGCGCAGTCGGGGGTTGGCGAAGAGGTAGAGGATGTCCACGACCAGGTTCACCACGACGAAGCCGATGGCGATGGTCAGGACGGTGCCCTGGGCGAGCGCGGTGTCGTTCTGCTGGACCGCGCTCATGATCTGGGTGCCCATGCCGGGCAGCGAGAAGATCGCCTCGATGACGACGGTGCCGCCGATGAGGTAACCGATGCGCAGGCCGAGCGCGGTGAGCGGGTTGACCAGCGCGTTGCGCAGCACGTTGCGGCCGATCACCACGCGGGGCGGGAGCCCGGCGCCGACTGCGGTGCGGACGTAGTCCTTGTCGAGTTCCTCGACCATCGACGTGCGGACGATGCGGGCCAGCGAGCAGCCGACCGGGACGGCGAGCGCCAGCGCGGGCAGGGCGAGGGACTGCAGCCAGAGGCCGACCGAGTCGGCGGGGTTGACGTATCCGCCGGTCGGGAAGATCGGGCGGCGGACCGAGAACTCCTGGATGAACAGCAGGGCCAGCCAGAACGACGGCGTGGCGATGCCGGCCATGGAGACGATCCGGATGACCTGGTCGGGCCAGCGGTCCCGGTACAGGGCGGCCGGGATCCCGAGGGCCAGCGCGATGACGAGCGCGCCGACGACCCCGAGCGCGGTGAGCTGGATGGTCAGCGGCAGCGCCAGGGCGATCTTCTCGGCGACCGGGACCGACGGCGGGAACGTCATGCCGAGGTCGCCGCGCACGAGGTCGCCGAGGAAGTGCAGGTAGCGCAGCGGCAGCGGGTCGTTGAGCCCGTTCGCGGCGCGGAACGCCTCGACCTGCGCCGGCGTGGCCTGGTCGCCGAGGACCGACAGCGCCGGGTCGATCGGGGAGAACTGCATGATCACGAAGACGAAGAGCGTGATGCCCAGCACCAGGGGGATCAGCGTCAGGAATCGTCGTGCGACCAGGTTCAGGACGGTCAGCATGGATTCTCTTTCTCGTGGCGGGGCGCCGGGGCGTCCCGTCCGGCCGCACGGGTCACGTGGGCCGGACGGGACGGAGGCGGGGGCGGAGCCCCGAGTGTGGGCTCAGCCGGTCCGGCCGGTGCCCATGAAGTACAGGCCGGTGGTCGACGCGCCCGAGAAGCCGTCGAGCTTGGCCGGGTCGTACGCGGTGACGACCTTGGTGTGCAGGATCGGGTAGAGCGGGACCTCGTCCGCCACCATGTCCAGGGCCTGCTTCCACAGCGCCTTGCGGGCCGCCTCGTCGGAGGTCTGCGCGGCCTTGTCCAGCAGGTCGCCCATGGTCTTGCGGTTGGCGTCGCTCCAGCGGTAACGCTGGCCCGGCCAGGTCTCGCCGAAGTAGTACCAGCGCATCAGCAGGTCGGTGTCGACGCCGAAGACGCTCGGGTCGCCGGTGGCCATGAGCACCCGGAACGTGTCCTTGGGGACGATGTCGCCGTAGATGGCCGAGGACGGCACGGTGTTGAGCGTGGCGTTGACGCCGATCTTCTTCCACTGCTCGATGACCAGCGGGGCGACGTCCTTGACCACCGAGTTGTCGGTGGTGTCGAGCCGGAACGACAGGTTGGTGACGCCCGCCTCCTGGAGCAGGGCCTTGGCCTTGTCCGGGTTGTAGTCGTAGACGGTGCCGGCCTTCTGGTACGCCTTGTTGCCCTCGTCGAGGTAGCTGGTCGCCGGGCTGCCGTAGCCGTTGAGCGCGGTCTTGATGACGGCGTCCCTGTCGATGGCGTAGTGCAGGGCCTGGCGGACGCGCTTGTCGCTGAACGGCGCGGCGGCGTTGTTGAACATGAGGAAGACCTGGTTGAAGGCCTGCTTCACGTCGATCGTGTACTTGTCCTTGAGCGAGTCCACGTTCAGGTACGGCACGGCCTCGATGGCCTGCACACGACCGCCCTGCAGGTCCGACACGCGGGCGGACGCCTCGGTGGTGGTGTTCCACGTCATCGTCTCGACCTTGGCCGGGCGCGGGCCGTTGTAGGTCTCGTTCCTGCTCAGCTTGATGCCGGATTCCTTGGACGCGCTGTCCACCTTGAACGGGCCGGAGCCGATCGGCGCGGTGTCGAACGCCTTGGCCGCCGCCGCGTCACCGGTCTTGGCCTTGGGCACCACCTTGATGACCGAGATCCGCTCGCTGAACAGCGCGAACGGGTACTTCAGCGTGAACTCGACGGTGGCCGCGTCCTTGGCGGTGACGGTGTCGAGGAACGACACGAACCCCTGCATCAGCGGCGGCGCCTTCGGGTCCGCCGGCTTGAGCACGCGGGTGAACGACCAGGCGACGTCCTCGGCGGTGACGGGGGTGCCGTCGGAGAACTTCGCGCCGTCGCGCAGCGTCACGGTGTACGTGAGCCCGCCGGCGCCGGGCGTCGGGTCGCTCTTGGCCAGGGCGTTGTAGGGTTCCCGCGTGATCGGGTCGAGGTCCACGAGACCCTCGAAGACGTGCTGGTTGACAGCGGTCGCCACGGCCGAGGAGGCGTTGCCCGGGTCGAAACCGCTGGAGAGCGTGAACGCCAGGGTGGCCTCGATCGACGTGCCCGCCTTCCCGCCGCTGACCGCGTTGGTCGAGGCGGGACCGCCGCTACAGGCCACCAGCCCGAGGGCGAGGGTCGCGCCGAGGGACGCGACGGCCAGGGGGCGGACGCGGCGGCGCGGAACGCGCCAGCTCCGCGACTTACCGGTGGTGCTCACGTAGATGCCTCCATAGGCTCTTCATGCGCTCGCGTCGCCGCTCACGCTGGGGGATGTGAAGTGTAAGGTGTATGACGTCTGACGTCTGATGCCGGTAGGGTGAGAGTGTCAGATTCGGAAACGAAGGGCAAGGGGCAGATGACGACCATTGACGCCAGTCCGCTACGCGGCGCCGAGCGGCCGAGCCCTCGCCGGCAGGAGGTCGTTACCAGGATCAAGGAGTACATCCTGCGCAACCGCCTCAAGCCGGGCAACCTCCTGCCCACCGAGACGGAGCTGTGCGAGGCGGTCGGCGCCAGCCGCTCCAGCGTCCGCGAGGCCGTCAAGATCCTCTCCGCGCTGGACATCGTCGAGGTGCGCCACGGTCACGGCACGTTCGTCGGCCGGATGTCCCTCAACGCCCTGGTGGAGAGCCTGACGTTCCGCGGCCTGCTCAGCGGCGAGGACGACCACCACGTACTGGCCCAGGTCGTCGACATCCGCCAGACGCTGGAGCAGGGACTGGCGGCCACCGTCATCGACGCCCTGGACGAGGAGCACCGGTCGGAGCTGTCCGCGCTCGCCGACGAGATGCACAGCCGGGCGGCACAGGGCGAGGACTTCCTCGACGTCGACAGGGCCTTCCACCTGAAGCTGATGGAGCCGCTCGGCAACGACCTGCTGGTCCAGCTGACCGAGGCGTTCTGGCAGGTGCAGGCCATCGTCGCGCCCACCCTGCGCACCGAGCCGGAGGACCGGGTGATCACCGCCCAGCGGCACCAGGCCATCGTGGCCGCCCTCACCGCTGGGGACGCGGCGGCGCTGCGCTCGGCCATCGCCGAGCACTACGCGCCCATCCGGGCGAGCATCGCCCGCGCCGCGCAGCCCTGACCCGCCGGGGACCTGTCGTTCGAGCCTGATCGAAGTCCTCTGTCCCGGGGCGCGCCCCGTGCCGAAGCTGTCTTGTGACGGGCGCGTCGGGCGCCCCGGACGGCCGAGGTGGGTGTCATGGCGGATGTGTCGCGACGGGTGCGGTCACTGTGGTACGCCGTCGCGGTTCCGGCCGCCCTCGCGGCCGCGGTCGCCGGGGCGATGGGCGCGAGCCGGGACACCACACCGCCGCCCGACGAGCGCGGCGCGGCCGGACCGCCCGCCGCGAGCGCGCCGGCCGTGTCCGCCCCACCCCCGTCCGCCCCGCCCGCGGAGGTGCTGTACGCCGCCACGCAGCTGCTGATCCGCGACTGCATGCAGCGCCGCGGGTTCCGCTACTGGCCGGTCCCCCGGCGCCCGGTGCCGGAGCTGCGTGAGTTCCCGTACGTCCTCGACGACGTGTCCTACGCCCGCCGCCACGGATACGGCGGCGTCCTGGAACGCCGGCTCCAGGAGGCGATGGCGGCCGACCCGAACGCGCGGTACGTCCGCGAGCTGCCGCCGGAGCGCGGCGCCGCCGCCGTACGCGCGGTCAACGGCGACCCCGGCGAGCCGGACGCCCTGCGCGCGACGCTGCCGGCCGGCGGCGTGCTGCGCCGCAGCAGTCACAGCTGCACCTCGGAGGCGGAGCGCCGGCTCTATCTCGACCTGCCGGGCTGGTATCGCGCCGTCAAAATCACCGACAACCTCGCCGGGCTGCGCGTCGGCCGGGTGCTCGCCGACCCCCGCTACGCCGGCGGCGTGACGGCGTGGCGGCGGTGCATGCGCGCCGCCGGGCACGACGTCGCCGACCCGGCCGCGGCCCGCGCGTCGGTGCCCGAACCGGCGTCCGGCTCCGTCGCGGCCGGCGAGGTCGGGCTGGCGGTGAGCGAGGCGACGTGCGCCACGCGCACCGGGCTCGGCCGGCTCGCCCGGCGGCTCGACGCCGAGCACCGCCGCGCCGTCGAACGGCGGTTCCGCACCGAGGTGGCCGATCGGCTGCGCCTCGAAACCGCCGCGCTGCCGCGGGCCCGCGCCGCGCTGGCCGCCGGCTGACCCACCCCACGACGTCCGTGGCGGACCGCCACGGCAGGACCCGACCGGAGGGAAACCCATGAGAGCAGTACGTGCCGTGCTGGCCACAGTGGTCGCGGCGGCAGCCGCGCTGGCCTTCACCGCCACCGCCGCCCAGGCCGCGCCCCGGCCGACCCCGCACGCCGACACCCAGCGCGCGGCGGCCGGCAGCGGCTACCTGTACGTCAGCCAGGACGCCTACTGGTCGGGCCGGTGGTGCTGGTGGTACAACGCCGACACCAACTGGGACACGATCAACGTCGCCGAGAACGCCAACTGCGACAACAACAACAGGGCCAGCATGCGCAACCTGGCGTCCTCGGCGTGGAACGACTCGAACAGCGGCCGCCCGGTCGCCCTCTACATCCACACCAACTACACCGGCGCGTACGCCTGCCTCGGCGCGGGTGACGCGTGGGACGACCTCACCGGGGCCTGGTTCACCTGGGGCTCCAACCGCGACGGCTACATGGCGAACACGAACGACAACATCGCCTCCCACCGGTGGCGGACGAGCTGCAGCGCCGGCTGAGACCACGACCACGAGGTGGCGGCAGCCGTCCGGCTGCCGCCCCTCTCCGGCTGCCCGGGGTCCAGCTACAGCGATGTACGTCAATGTCATGGATGAGACTGAGCGCGGCGGGCCACCTCGGAACACTGAGCGTCATGGGGACGCTACGCATCCACTTCACGGCCGGGGACCTCAGCCGCACGCGGCTGGCGACCCGGCCCGATCCATTGTGGGAGATCATCTGCAGCCTGCACCGCCTGCAGACCCGCGCCGGGTACGCGGGTTACGACCGCTGGCACCGGCAGGTGCGTGCGGATCTGCAACGAGCCGGCCTGGTCCCGGCGGTGCGTGAGCGACTGCTGCCCGTCGCGCCCCGCAAGCGGTACTTCCCGGACTTCCTGACGCCCAGCCTGGTCATCGACCTCGACGACGGGATCGACCGGATCCTCGGCACCCCGACCCGGCGGATTCGCACCGAGATGGGCCGGATGGTGACCCCGCTCGGCGGTGCCTGGCTGGGCGACCTGGCCGCCGGTCGACTCGCCGCCCTGCACGGCCTCGGCGACGCGCTGCGCGCCTACTTCCGGGTCGCCGTCGCTCCGCACTGGACGGACATCGTCTCCGCCGTCTCCGGCGACCGGGCCCTGCGCGGGGCCCGGGTGCTCGACACCGGCGCCGGGCAGATCCTGGACGACCTGAGCCCGGAGGCGCGCTGGGATCCGCCGGTGCTGTCCGTGAGCGGCTACCCGGAGGACCGGGACATGCACCTCGACGGTCGCGGGATCACGTTGGTCCCCTCGTACTTCTGCTGGCACGCGCCGATCACGCTGGCCGATCCCGGCCTGCCCCCGACGCTCGTCTACCCGGCCCGGCGGCAGCGACCGGAACCGGCGACCGGGAGCCCGCAACGCCGGCTCGGCCCGCTGCTCGGCCACACCCGCGTGGCCGTCCTGCGCGCCGCCGCGGGCGGCGCGACCACCGGCGAGCTGGCCCGGCGGGCCAGCATCTCGCCGGCCACCACCAGCCACCACACCACGATCCTGCGCGAGGCCGGGCTGATCACCAGCCAGCGGCACGGCAACCTCGTGCTGCACCGGCTCACCGCGATGGGCGAGGCGCTGCTCGGCGAGACGCCCGGGCACGACCGCTGACGGCTCCCCGAGCCGGACTCGAGGCGTCGACCGGAACCGATCCTTGACGGCCCGGGGTGAATCCGCCTAGCGTGCCGACATCGGACATCTGACGTCGTACAGATGGTCCGTCCCCTCCCCCGTCACGGAAGGAACCCCGTGTCCCCTCTCCGCGCCATACCGCGCCGAGCAACAGTCCTCGCGGCAGCCGTCCTCGCCCTGCTCACCGTGCTGCCCGCCGGCCCCGCCCAGGCCGCCGCGCCCGCCGGCGTGATCGCCACCGTCAGCGCCGACTGCACCACCAGCCGGCTGCTCCTGCTCCTCGACAACCGCAGCACCGCGGCACAGACCTACACCGTCACCTGGCCCGGACGGTCCGGCTCGCCGTGGACCCGCACGGTCGCCGCCGGCGCCGGCGCCGAGCTGTACTGGACGCTCGCGCCCGGCACCGCGTACACGCTGCGCACGACGACCCCGACGGGCCTGGACGAGACCACCGCCGGCCTCTTCCACTGCGGCACCGGCATGTCCGCGCTCGCCAGCTTCGACTGCACCAACGGCCGCCTCCAGCTCGCGCTGGAGAACCGCACCACGACCGCCCGGGATTTCACAGTCACGTGGCCCGGACGCGCCGGCTCGCCGTGGACCCGGACGATCGCCGCCGGCGGCAACTACCTGCACTACTGGACCGTCGGCGCCGGCGCCCCGTACACGCTGCGGGTCACCGCCCCCGGCTTCGACACCACGCTGCGCGGCGTCACCTCCTGCGACCTGGCCCTCGGTAACCCGCAGATGACCAGCACCACGCTGCTCACCACGCAGACAGTGATCCGCGACCTCAACGGCCCGGGCGGCCGGTACAACGGCACCGTCGCCTCGGTCCGCATCCCCGGCCTGGCGGTCACCAACAACGGCACCGTCATCGCCGTGGCCGACGCCCGGGTGAACGGCTCGTACGACCTCGGCGGCGGCACCAACAACATCCAGATCGTGATGATCCGCAGCACCGACGGCGGCCGTACCTTCGAGCAGCCGCGGGTCATCCACGCCCCGCCCACCACCAGCGAGGGCGTCGGCGACCCCAGCCTGCTCGTGGACCGCGCCACCGGCGTCGTCTACTGCTTCTTCACCTACTCCCCCCGGCCCGGCATCAGCTTCTGGTCCGGCGGATCCGGCCTGAACACCGCCGACGACCCGAACAGCATGCACCTGCGTTACATCACCAGCCGGGACAACGGCGCCACCTGGAGCGCGCCGGTGGAGCTGAACCCGGCGGTCAAGGACCCGACCTGGCGGCAGGTGTTCTTTTCCTCCGGCCACGGCATCCAGACCAGCACCGGCCGCCTGATCCAGCCGATCGCCTACCGGGACGCAGCCGGCACCAGCCACGCCGCGAACATCTACAGCGACGACCACGGCGCGACGTGGCGGCGCGGCGGATCCGCCGGCGGGACCATCAACGAGAGCAAGGCGATCGAGCGCGGCACCGGCGCGGTCGTGCAGAACATGCGGCACAACTCGACCCGCAGCCGCTTCTACGCCACGTCCACCGACGGGGGCGCGACGTTCGGCGCGGCGACGGCCAGCCCGCTGCTGACCGACCCGCTCTGCAACGCCGACGAGATGTCCTACCTGCGGCCCGCCGAGGTCGGCGCGAACCGGGCGCCGGTGCGGACCCGCACGGCGCTGTTCAGCAACAACGGGCACCCGAGCGCGCGCAACGACCTCACCGTGCGGCTGTCCACCGACGACGGCGCGAGCTGGCCGGCGCGGGCGCTGGTGAAGCCCGGCGGCGCCGGCTACTCGACCATGGCGGTGCTGGCCGACGGCACGGTCGGCAACCTGTACGAGGTCGGCGACACCGGCGGCATCTACTTCGCCCGGTTCAGCCTCGGCTGGGTGAAGGGCGCCTGACCGCCGTGTCCCGCCCGGACAGCGGCGTCCGGGCGGGGCACGGTCAGCGCTGCCAGCGGACCACGCCGCCGACCACCGTCAGCGCCACCGTCAGGTCGCGCAGCTCCGCCGGTTCGACCTGGTACGGGTCGGTGGGCAGCGCGATGAAGTCGGCGAGCATGCCGGGGCGCAGCCGGCCCTTCAGGTGCTCCTCGTAGGAGGCGTACGCGCCGGCCTCGGTGAAGCAGCGCAGCGCCGTGTCCAGGTCGAGCCGTTCCTGCGGGTCGACGCCGCCGGGCGGGACGCCGTCGGACTGCTCGCGGGTCACCGCGGCGTGGATGCCGAAGAACGGGTCGGGGTCCTCCACCGGGGCGTCCGATCCGAACGCCACGACGGCCCCGGCGTCGAGCAGGCTGCGCCAGGCGTACGAGGCGAGGTCCCGGCCGGCGAGCATCCGGCTGGTCAGCGGGATGTCGCTGGTGCAGTGGGTGGGCTGCATCGAGGCGATCACGCCGCAGCGGGCGAGCAGTGGCACGTCGTCCGGCAGCAGGTGCTGGGTGTGCTCGATCCGGTGCCGCAGCCGCGCCGCCGGGCCGGGCCCCGCAGAGTCGCGCCAGCGCGCGTACGCCCGCAGCACCATCCGGTTCGCCGCGTCGCCGATGGCGTGCGCCGCCACCGCGATGCCGGCCCCGGCGGCAGTGGCCAGCAGCCGCTCGAACTCCTCGGCCGGGGTGACCGCGATGCCGTGGTTGCCGGGCTCGCCGTCGTACGGCTCGGTCATCAGGCAGGTGTGCGAGCCGAGCGCGCCGTCGGTGAAGATCTTCACCGGTCCGGTGCTCAGCCACCGGTCCCCGTCCCCGGTGGCCCAGCCGCTGTCGATCGCCTCGTCCAGCGCCGTGGCGGGGATCGTCTTGTGCACCCGCAGCGGCAGCTCGCCCCGGGCGTACAGCGTCTCGTAGGCGGCGCGGGCGTCCTGCCCGTCCAGGTCGTGGATGCCGGTCAGCCCGGCGGCGAGCAGCCGGGGCAGGTGGGCGCGCAACTGGGCGACCAGGTCACCGGCGTGCGGGGAACGCACCACCGCGTACGCCGCGTCGGCCGCCGCCTCGCGCAGGATGCCGGTCGGCTCGCCCTGCTCGTCGCGCGCGATCTGCCCGCCGGGCGGGTCGGGGGTGGCGGCGTCGATGCCGAGCCGGGCCAGTGCCGCGCTGTTCACCCAGATGGTGTGACCGTCGATGCTGGGCAGCGCGGCCGGGCGGTCCGGGCAGACGCGGTCCAGGTCGGTACGGGTCGGCTGCACCGGCCGGGTCCACCTGTTGCTGTCCCACCGCCCGCCGAGCAGCCAGGCGTCCGGCGGCAGGGTCGCGGCGCGCCGCGCGATCCGGGTCAGCGCCTCGTCGAGGCTTGCCGTGCCGCGCAGGTCCACCTGGTCCAGCCCGCGTACGTAGGACGCCGAGTGCATGTGGCTGTCGATCAGCCCGGGCAGCACGGCCATGCCGCCGAGGTCGACCCGGCGGGCGCCGCCGCCGGCCCGGTCCCGGCACTCGGCGAGGTCACCGACGGCGACGATCCGCTCGCCGCGGACCAGCATCGCCTCGGCGTACGGGCGGGCCGGGTCGAGCGTGTGGATGCGGGCGTTCTCGTAGACCGTGCCGCTCATGGGGCTCCCTGCCTCGGCGCTCGCGCGCAGTCTCAGGACGTGTGGGCCGGCGACGTCTCCTGCGGCTCACCGGCCCGGTCCGCCCGGATCCGGTCGATGTCACCGGACAGCTCGTCGGTGATCAGCAGGTCCCGCCGGATGTCGTCGTGCGGGTACGCGGTCCGCCCGACCATGTGCGCGGCGACCGGGGCGGTGGCGAGCTGGAACAGGCCCACCAGGACCAGCGTGGTGATGTCCACCCCGGTACGCAGCCGCAACGCGCAGCCGAGCAGCACCAGCAGCAGCCCGAGCACCTGCGGCTTGGCCGCCGCGTGCATCCGCGACAGCACGTCCGGGAAGCGGATCAGCGCGATGCCGGCGGCCAGGGAGAGCAGGGCGCCCGCGATCAGGCAGACGCCGGCGACGGTGTCCAGGATCGTGTCGAGCGTCATTTCGGGTTTCTCCGGGACGCGAAGCGGGCGACGCTCACCGAGCCGACGAACCCGACGAGGGCGAGGACCACGAGCACCGGCAGCGCGGTGGCGTCCCGGCTGTAGGCGGCCTCGGTGGCGATGGCCGCGACCGCGACGGCGAGCAGCACGTCGGTGGCGACGGCCCGGTCGAGGATCGACGGCCCACGGATGATGCGGACGAGGGTGAGCCCACCGGCCGCGACGAGCAGGGCGGTGACGATCACGGCGACGACGGTCACGTCGGTGCTCCTTCCAGCTCGACCGACCCGGACGGGCCGGTGGGTGCGGATCGACGGATCAGGTCAAGTTCCTCGGCCGAGCCGACGGCGGCGACGATGCGCCCCTCCAGCTCCAGCACGTCGCGCCGGAAGCGCTCCACCTCGTCGAGGCTGCGGATGCCGATGACGTGCACGTAGAGGGTGCCGGTGTTCCGGTCGGCCTCCAGGATCAGGCTGCCCGGCACCAGCGACAGGGCTTCGGCGTTGAGGGTGAGGTTGAGGTCGGTGTTCACCCGCAGCGGCACCGCGATGATCGCCGAGTGCGGGTGTTTGGACCGGACGGCCAGCCAGGCGATCTGGACGGACGCGACCACCAGGTCGCGCATGAAGCGGGCCAGGAATCTCAGCAGCGGCACCGGCCGGATCCGTCCGGCGAACGTCACCGGGGGCAGCGGGAAGACCACGAGCAACACGGCGGCGACCACCAGTCCGCTGATCACGTTCGCCCAGCTGAAGGTGCCCCACAGCAGCACCCAGACGGTGACCAGGCCGGTCACGGCGATCGCGCGGTTGCGCCAGCGGTCGCGGGGGGTCAGCGGCGCTTTCGGCTGACTTGTCACGGCGGTCCCTCCGGGAACACGGCCTCCACGTACGGGGCACGGCGCAGCAGGTCGTCGGCGGCGTCGGTGCTGATCTCGAACAGCGGCCCGGCCACCACTGTCAGCGCCAGACCGAGCACCACCAGGGCGGCGGTCGGCACCGTCATCAGCCGGGGCAGCACGGCCCCGGCCGGCGACGCGCCCTCGTGCGGCTGCTCGGCGCCGTCGGTCCGGGCCGCCCGGTCGGCGTCACCGGGCTCCGGCATGTCCGGGTGCGGCGCACGCCAGAACGCCAGGTTCCACACCCGGGCGATGGCGTAGAGGGTGAGCAGGCTGGTCAGCAGTCCACCGCCGACGAGCACCCAGGCCAGGAACCCGCCGTCGTCCACCCCGGCCTGCACGAGGCCGAGCTTGCCGAGGAACCCGGAGAACGGTGGGATGCCGGCCAGGTTGAGCGCCGGTACGAAGAACAGCAGCGCCAGCAGTGGCGACAGCCGGGCCAGCCCGCCGAGGCGATCCAGCGCGGTGCTGCCGCCGCGTCGTTCGACCAGGCCGGCGGCGAGGAACAGCGTGGTCTGGATGGTGATGTGGTGCACCACGTAGAAGATCGCCGCGGACAGGCCGAGCGGGGTGGTCAGGCCGACCCCGAACAGCATGTAGCCGATGTGGCTGACGAGCGTGAACGACAGCAGTCGTTTGATGTCCGACTGTGCCACCGCGCCCAGGATGCCGACCACCATGGTGAGCGCCGCTATCACCATGAGCAGGTCGGCGGTGCGGCCGCCGGGGAACAGCAGCGTCTCGGTACGGATGATCGCGTACACGCCGACCTTGGTGAGCAGGCCCGCGAAGACCGCTGTCACCGGCGCCGGCGCGGTCGGGTAGCTGTCCGGCAACCACGCCGACAGCGGGAACACCGCCGCCTTGATCCCGAACGCGAGCAGCAGCATGCCCTGCAGCACCAGGCGGATGTCGTCGGGCAGCGCGTCCAGGCGGTCGGCGAGCTGGGCCAGGTTCAGCGTGCCGGTGGCCGAGTAGACCAGGCCGATCGCCACCAGGAAGATCAACGACGAGAGCAGGCTGACCACGACGTACGTGGTGCCGGCCCGGATCCGCGTCTCGGTGCTGCCGAGCGTCAACAGCACGTAGCTGGCCACCAGCAGGATCTCGAAGCCGACGTAGAGGTTGAACAGGTCGCCGGAGAGGAAGGCGTTGCACACGCCGGCGGTCAGCACGAGATAGGTCGGGTGGTAGACCGACAGCGGCGTCTCCTCGTTGCCGTCGGCCATGCCCTGCCCGATGGAGTAGACGAGCACGCACAGGGTGACCGAGGCGGAGACCACGAGCATCAACGCGGCGAGCTGGTCGGCGACGAGCACGATGCCCATCGGCGCGGCCCAGCCGCCCACCTCCACCACGAGCGGGCCGTCCAGCGACGACTGGACCAGGAGCAGTGCCGCCACGGCGACGGTGGCGGCGAGCACGATGATGCTGACCCAGCGCTGGGCGCGGGCCCGCCGGGCGAGCAGCAGCGTGAGGGCCGCGCCGAGCAGCGGCATCACCACCGGCAGCGGAACGAGCCAGGTCATCGGCCGCCCTCCGCCTCAGCCAGGACCCGCGCCTCGGGGCTGCCGTCGGCGGGGCCGCCGTCCGCGGTGTCGGCGTCGGACGTGCCGGGGCCCTCGTCCCGGTCGGCGAGTTCCATGATCCGGCGGTCCTCGACGTCGTCCTGCACCTCGTCGTGGCCGTTGAGGTGCCAGCTGCGGTAGGCCAGGGCGAGCAGGAACGCGGTCATGCCGAGGGTGATGACGATCGCGGTCAGCACCATCGCCTGCGGCAGCGGGTCGGACATGTCCTCCTGGTCGGTGGTGCCGACGATCGGCGGGCCACCGGCCCGGCCACCGGTGAGCAGCAGCAGGTTGGCGCCGTTGCCGAGCAGGATGACCCCCATCAGGACGCGGGTGAGGCTGCGTTCCAGCAGCAGCGTGACCCCGGTGGCGAACAGGACGCCGATCACCAGGATGTAGACCAGGTTGGGAATGTTCGGGCTCATACCAGCTCCTCTTCCCGTACGCCGGCCGGATCGGTCTCCTGCTCGTCGTCCTCCTCCTGGCGGTCCATCTCGGCGCCCAGGCTGCGCAGGATGTCCAGCACAAGGCCGACCACGATGAGGTAGACGCCCACGTCGAAGAAGACTGACGTGACGAAGTGGACATGGCCCAGCAGCGGCAGGTGGAAGTCGAGCGTCGCGCTCTGCAGGAACTCGCCGCCCAGCAGCATCGCGGCGACGCCGGTGCCGACCGCCACGAACAGTCCCGCGCCGAGCACGAAACCGGCGTCCACCGGCGCGGCGCCGTTGAGTTCGGTACGCCCGCCCGCCAGATACCGCACCGCGAGCCCGAGGCCGGCGACCAGCCCGGCGGCGAACCCGCCACCCGGCGCGTTGTGGCCGGAGAAGAGCAGGTAGATGGAGAACAGCAGGATGGCGTGGAAGAGCAGCCGGGTGACGACCTGGAGGATCACCGACTGCTGCCGGGAGGTCGCGCCGCTGGTGAGCCAGCGCGGGCGCGACGACTGCTGCCGGCCGGCACCGGGAATGCCGCTGCGCAGGTCCAGGGCGCGGGTGCCACGGAAGATCAGGCTGGCCACACCGGTGGCGGCCACCACCAGCACGGCGATCTCGCCCATCGTGTCCCAGGCCCGGATGTCGACGAGCGTCACGTTGACCACGTTCTTGCCGCCGCCGTAGGACACGGCCTCGTCCGGGAAGTCGACCGAGATCGGCGTGGCCACCCGGCTGCCCGCCGCGACGTACGCCATGCCGGCGGTGACCACGCCGACGGCCACGCCGAGCGCGACGCGGAACTGCCGGGTGGCGCGGATCGGGCGGGCCGAGAACCGGCGCGGCAGGCGGCGCAGCACCAGCACGAACATCACGATCGTGACGGTCTCCACCAGGAACTGGGTGAGTGCCAGGTCCGGCGCGCCGTGCAGGATGAACAGCAGCGCCGTGCCGTAGCCGGTCACCCCGACCAGGATCATCGCGGTCAGCCGGCGGCGGGCGCGCGCGGCCACCAGCGCGGCGACCACGACGACAGCGCCCGCGGCGGCCTGCAACGGCGTGTCCCACAGCTGGAACCGCTGCGCCCAGGGAATGCCGGCCAGCACCGCCCCGCCCGGCAGGATCACCAGCACCAGCAGGATGACGCCGAGGTAGAACGGCAGTGATCCGCGCTGGGTGGCGCCGGTGAGCTCCACCGCCGCACGGTCGACGGCGCCCGCCAGCCGGTCGTAGCCGGTGGCGCCGTCGAACGGCAGCCGGGCGAGGTACGGGCGGCGGCGCTGCAGCAGCAGGAACAGCCCGACGCCGCCGGTGACGGCCAGCGCCGACAGGCCGAGGGCCGGCGTCAGCCCGTGCCAGAGCGCGAGGTGGTAGCCGGGGTCGGCGGTCGGGAACTGGTCGGCGTACGGGGCGAGCACCCGGTCCACCGCCGGGGCGGCGATCCCGACCACGAGGCCGGCGAGGGCGAGCACCGCCGCCGGGCCGAGGAAGGCCGGCTCGATCCGCTCGGGCCGGGTCTCGGGCACGTCGGGCTTGGCGGCGAACGCGCCCCAGAGGAAACGCAACGTGTACGCGACGGTGAGCGCCGAGCCGGCCACCACCCCGGCGAGCACCAGCAGCTCGACGGGTCCGCCGTGCAGGAACGCCTCCAGCGCTGCCTCTTTGGCCACGAAGCCGAACAGTGGCGGCAGGCCGGCCATGGAGGCGGCCGCGAGCCCGGCGACGGCCGCCAGCACCGGCGCGCGGCGGCCCAGCCCGCTGAGCTCGCGCAGGTCCCGGGTGCCGGTGACGTGGTCGACGACGCCGACGACGAGGAAGAGGGTGGCTTTGAACAGGGCGTGCGCCAGCAGCATCGCGGCGCCGGCGAGCGCGGTGTCGCGGGTGCCCGCGCCGAGGATCACCATCAGCAGGCCGAGCTGGCTGACCGTGCCGTACGCCAGCAGCAGCTTGAGGTCGACCTGCCGCAGCGCCGTCCAGCCGCCGAGGAACAGCGTGATCAGGCCGCCGCCGAGCAGGATGGCGCGCCACACGGTGGCCTGGCCGACCGCGGGGCCCATCAGCGCGGCCAGGAACACGCCCGCCTTGACCATGGCGGCGGCGTGCAGGTAGGCGCTGACCGGCGTGGGCGCGGCCATCGCGCGGGGCAGCCAGAAGCTGAACGGGAAGATCGCCGACTTGCTCGTCACGCCGAGCAGGACGAGCACCAGCGCGGTGGTGAGGTACCCGCCCTCCGGCAGGTTCCCGGCGATCTCGGACCACCGGTACGAGCCGGCGTGCTGGCCGAGCATCACGAACCCGGCGAGCATCGCCAGGCCGCCCAGCGTGGTCACGAGCAGCGCCTGCATCGCGGCGCGCCGGCTGGCCCGCTTGGTGGGGTCGCTGCCGATCAGCAGGTACGAGAAGACCGTGGTCAGTTCCCAGAACACGTACAGCAGCAGCAGGTCGTCGGAGACCACCAGGCCGAGCATCGCGCCGGCGAACGCGACGAACACCGCGGCGAACCGGCCGAGGCTCGGGTCGTCGGAGTGGAAGTAGCGCGCGCTGTAGATCAGCACGAGGGCGCCGACGCCACCGACGAGCAGCACCAGCAGCCAGGACAGCGTGCCCATCCGCAGCGCGAGGTCGAGGCCGAGCTGCGGCACCCAGGTGACCGTCTCGACGACCGGCCGGCCCGAGCGCACCTGCCCGGTCCGGGTCAGAGCCCAGACCAGCGCCGCGGCGGGAACGGCGGCCAGCAGGTAGAGAGCGCGTCGACCGACTAGGCGTACCAGCACGGGGGCGATCACGGCTGCGAGCGCATGGACCGCCACCAGAACCAGCACACACACTCCTCAAGATCGACGCCCGGTACGTCAACCCTAACTGGCGATGCGGCGAGACAAAATGTCGAGAGAATCACGCGCTCGTGTCGTGTCACCCGGGCCCGGCTCAGGGTAAGGAGTGAGGTTAGGTCTCGGCCGGTACGCCGTCGCCGCCCGGCAGGCACCCCCGATAGGGTGTTGGGCGTGCTGCCGATGCGAGCCGCCCTGGCGGGCACCACCGGGAACGCGGTGCTGATGGGTGTCGCCGAGGTCGGCACCCCGATCGGCTGGGTGCTGCTGCCCGGCCTGCTCGGCGTCTCGGCCCGGCCCCGAGTGGCGGCGCTGGTGTCGGCGTGGGCGGGCGTGCTGGTGGTGGCGTCGGTCCTCGTACCGGTGATCCCCGGTCATCGCACCGACCCGCAGGCGCTGCTCGCCTCCGCGGTCAGCCTGTCCGCGGTGCCCCTGCTGGCCTGGGCCCGCCGACGGACGCGGACCGCGTCGGTGACGCGCGCCACCGGGCCGCCGGACGTCGCGGTCTTCACCGTGCCGGCCGGGCCGGGAAGCGCGGCGCTGGCGGTCTGCGGCTCGCCCGGTGAGATCGGCGCCGCCGTTCCGCTGCGCGGCGGCGGGCTTCTCGCCCTGGTCGGCACGGTCACCGGCGCCGCGCTGGACACGCCCGCCGGGCGGCGGGCGGTCGAGCAGACGTTCCGCCGGCACGCCCGGCCGGCAGCGTCGCCGCCGCACCTCGCCGGCGTGCTCGACCAGGCGGTACGCGACCTCGCGCCGGCGGGTCACCTGCTCGCCACGATCGTGCGGGTGGACCGGTCCGGCGCGGTGGAGGCGGTGCGCTGCGGCTCGCCCGACCTGATCACCGTCGGCGGAGACCGGGCCGACCTCGCCGGGGTGCCGGCGGGCCCGGCGCTCGGCTCCACCACTGTCCCGGCCGGGGACGCGCCGCCGTCGCCGGTCACGGGCCGACGGGTCGCCGTGGTCGGCGCCACGTTCGCCGACGCGCACGGCGAGCGCTGGGCTCGCGTACTCGATCAGGTGGCGGCCGACGACGACCCGGCGAGGGCGGCGCGGGGGCTGACCCGCGGTCCCCGGGGTGGGCGGCGGATCGGTCCGGCGCTCGTGGTCGACCCGGGCCCGCCGTCGCGGGCATGAAACCGGGCGCGCCCGCTCCCGGACCGGCCGCGCGGGCCGGTCGCGTCCGCCGGCGCCGGACCCGCGGCCTACGCTGGGCGCGGTGGGCCGGCATCGGATGCCGGCCCGGCACGGGGAGACCGCGATGACCGACAACGTCCGCCGGCCGGCGCCGGCCGCGGGCGGCGAGGACGAGCAGTGGCTGGCCGAGGTGGCCCGCGAGGCGAGCGCCGACGCCGGTGGCGTGCCTGTGGAACTGCTCGGCGACTACCTGCGGCTGCTGACCGACGCGGCGGTGACCGGCCGCCGTCCGCGCCGCGCCGAACTCGACGCGGTCGGCGCCCACGGCCGGCGCGCGGCCGAGCAGGGGGTGTCCGCCGGACGCGCGGTACGCCTCTACCTGTCCGCGGCGCGGCGGGTGTGGCGGCAGCTTCCGCACCTGGACCGCTCCGACGACAGCGAGGCGGTCCGCGCTGCCGCCGACGCCGTGCTGCACGTGGTCGACACCGCCGTCGCCACGCTCGCCGAGGGCTACGCGGTGGCCCGGCGGGAACTGGTCCGGCGCGAGGAGTCGCTGCGCCGGGAACTCGTCGACGACCTGCTGCGCGGGGACTCCGACCTCGGCGGACTGGTGGAACGGGCCGAGCCGTTCGGGCTGGACCTGGCCCGCGTACACCAGGTCGCGCTCGCCGCGCCCGGCCGCCGGCTGCCGGACACGGAGGCGGCGATCAGCGCGCTGGAACGGGCCGTCTTCGACCGGCTGGGTGACCGGGACGTCCTGGTGGCCACGAAGGAAGGGCTGCTCGTGGTGATCGCCCCGGCCGATCCGGTGGCCGGCGACCGGGGCCGCGGGCCGGCCGGGAATCTGGGCACGCTGATGCACGGTGAGCTGGACCGCCTGGTGCGGGGCCGGCCGTGGCAGGTGGCGGTGGGTCGCCCGCACCCCGGCGTGTACGGCATCGCCCGCTCCTACGAGGAGGCGCGGGAGGCGCTGACCACGGCGCGGCGGCTGCACTCCGACACGTCCGTGATCGACGCGCACGACCTGCTCATCTACCGCGTCCTGCTGCGCGACCAGCCCGCCATGGTCGACCTGGTCCGGGCGGTGCTGACGCCGCTGGCCCAGGCGCGCGGCGGCGCCGAGCCGCTGCTGGACACGCTGAACGAGTACTTCGCCTGCGGCGAGGTCGGCACCGAGGCGGCCCGCCGGCTGCACGTCTCCGTCCGCACCGTCACCTACCGGCTGGCCCGCGTCCGGGCGCTGAGCGGCTACGACCCCGCCGACGCGCGGGACCGGTTCACGCTGCACGCCGCCGTCCTCGGCGCGCGGGCGCTGGACTGGCCGCGCAAGCCGCTGCCAGCCTGACACTCAGGCCGCTGCCGGCCTGACACTCAGGCCGCTGCCGGCGTCACGCTCAGGCGGGAACGGCGACCAGCTCCGGGAAGCCGAGCAGGTTCGCCAGGGCCGAGGCCTCGTCGCGGGTGAGGCTGAGCGTCACCATGCCGTCCGGGTCGTCCGGGTCGTCGTGGACGACGTCGCGCCGGCCGCCGGTGTGGTAGTCGATCACTCCGATGCGGCGGCCCTCTTCGGTGGTCAGCGTGTGCCGTACCCCGATGCCGGGGAGGAACGTGCGTTCGATGATCACGGGAACCTCCTCACGTCAACCATAGCTCCGGGGGGTGCCCGGATCGGTTGTCCAGTGACCGGCAATCATTCGGCCCTTTGTTGGCCGGTAGCGGGCAATGCCGAGCGCGGTTTTCCGGGCGACGCTGGAGGTCCCAGGCGGTACCCGAGCAGCGAGGAGGTGGTGACCATGACCCGCACGTCGATGGCTTCACCACCGGTGTTCGCCGGTCTCGGCGCGTCCCGGTCCGCGAGCGGCGACCAGCGGCGCGCCTGAGCCCTGGCCGCCGGCGCCGTCGAGCGAATCCGGCGTCCGGCCCCGGCCCCCCGGCCACACCCCTTCCCCGCACCGTCCACCGCCCGGTTGGGCGCCTGATCCGAAAGAGGTCGGTATGCCGCATCCCGTCACCGTTGCCCGTTCAGCGGCGCGTACCGGTCTGCTGATCGGCCGGTCCCACACCACCCGCCCGCCGGTCGCCGTCGACGCGGCGCCGATCGCCGTGGACCTCGGCAGCAGCGTGCTGCGGATCTGGCTGGGGCCGGGCCGGACGCTCAGCGTCCCGCTCGGTCACGGCCTGCGCAGCCCGGTCGTGCGGCGCGGGCGGATCGTGGACGGTCCGGCCTGTGTCACCGAGCTGCGACGCATCCTGCGTGACCACCGCACGTCGGTGCCGGTCGGCGGGCTCGTGGTGGCCTGCCGGCCGGTGCTGGCCGCGCCGGCCGAGCAGGAGGCGACGCGCCGCGTGCTCGCCGCCGTCCTGGCGCCGTCCCGGCTGCTGTTCCTCGACAGCGTCCGGGCGGGCGCCATCGGCGCCGGCGCCGCCGCCGGCACCCTGCTGCTCGCCGACATCGGCGCGCAGCTCACCGAGGTGGCGTTGCTGGAGGACGGCCGTGTCGTGGCCGCCCGCCGTGCGGAGGTCGGCACCCGCGACCTGAACCACGCGACGACCGCCGGCATGCTCGCCGACGCCGCCGCGCGACTGGTCCGTGAGCTGCGCCAGGACCCGGCGTTGCGGCCCCTGGTCCGCACGTCCCTGGCCCGCGGCGTGATCGTCATCGGCGACGGCGCGACCCGGCCCGACGTGACCGCCCGGATGGTCTCGACACTCGGCGCCGCCGTTCACCGCGCCGCCTCACCCCGGACCGCCGCCCTGACCGGCGCCGGCATGGCCGCCATCTCGGCCCTGCGCCACCCGCACGACACCAAGCGCCGCCCGGAAAGGAGCGCCTGATCATGACGCACGCCCTGAACGACCGCACCGACACCCTGCGGGAACTGCTGGACCGGCAGTTCAACGAGTACACCGACCAGCTCACCGAGCTGACGCTGCACACGCGGCAGCCCGACCACGGCGGCCACGACCCGGACACCCTGCGCCGGCTGATCGAGGCCGCGCGCCAGGGCGTCGCGGACAGCGCCCAGGCGCTCAAGCGCATGTCCGAGGGCACGTACGGCGTCTGCGAGCGCTGCGGCCAGGACATCCCCACCGCCCGCCTGGAGATCCGCCCCTCGGCCCGCTTCTGCGTGCCGTGCCAGCAACGGCGCTGACACCGCACGGGGCTGCCGGCGCGGACGCCGGCCGGTAGCGTCGTCCCCATGGATGTGGACGACGTCGCCGGCCGGCTCGGCGTGCCCGCCGAGGAGATCGACAGGGTGCGCCGGCTCGCCGGCGACCGGCCGTCCGCGCCGCTGCCCGCCCAGGCGGACGCGCCCGCGCTGCTGCAGCGGCTCGCGGTCCGCCCCGACGACGCCGCCGAGATCATGGCGGCCTGGCCCGAGCCGGAGTCCCCACTGTGGACACCGGAGCTGCGCTGGCTGCTCGACCGCTCGATCGCCCTGGTCCGGGCCGACCTCGGTGGCTTCGGCTGGCTGCCGCCGGGCCCGGCGCTGCCCCGCGACCGGGGACCGGCCTGGCGGCACCTCTACGCCTACGCGTACCTGGCCCTGGTCGACGTCGTCCGGGCGTACCACGCCGACCACGGCGTCCCCGACGAGGTCTCCTGGGCGACGCTCGCCGACCTGGGCAACAACCTCGCCGTCGACCGGCGGATGCACGGTGAGGGCTGGCCGGTCATGCAGGCATGGCTGACGCTGCACGCGCGCGGCGGCATCTACGACCTGGGCCGCCTGCAGCACCAGCGCGGCGACACCGGGGCCGTCGACCTGCACATCCCCGACTCGGGGCCGCTGACCCCGGAGGCGGTCGACGCGTCGCTGGAGCGGGCCCGGACGTTCTTCCCGCGCCACTTCCCCGACGAGAGCTACACCGCCTTCTCCTGCGGCTCCTGGCTGCTCGACCCGCAGCTGAGCGAATACCTGCCGGAGGACTCCAACATCGTCCGGTTCCAGCGGCGGTTCACGCTGGAGCCCTACCAGCAGATCGACGGGCTGGACGGCGACGTCGAGGTGCTGCGCTTCGTCTTCCGCAGCCTGAACACGCCGCTGGACCGGCTGCCCCGCCGCACCGCGCTGCAGCGCGCCGTCATCGACCACCTGCGGGCCGGCCGTCACTGGCAGTGGCGTCGCGGCCGCTTCCCGATGTAGTCACGTCCCGCGCCGGCCCGGCGCCGGCGAGCCACTCGCCAGCCAGTCGTCGAGGGCGGCCGGGTCGGTGAACAGCAGCACCGGCGGTCCGGCCGGGTCGGCCGCCCAGGCCCGCAGGCGCCGGCGCGCCCGGCTGAACCCGGTGACGTGCCAGACCACCACCGAGTCGCGGGACAGCACGCTTCCCCACGACTCCCGGTTGCCGTTGCAGATCTCCTCGCCACTGGCCAGCCGCTGCCGCGTACGCCGCAGCAGCCGCCGGAACGAGACCCCGCGCGGGTAGTCCAGCCCGATCACCAGGTCGACGCGGCCGAGCACCACGTCCCGCCAGCCGTGGTAGGCGCCGTCGAGGATCCATCTGTCGCGCCGGCAGATCTCCTCGATCCGCCGCCGCTGCTCGGCGACCGGCACCTCCACCCAGCCCGGTTCCCACAGCAGGTCGTCGACCGGATACCAGGGCAGGTCGAAGCGCTGCGCCAGCCGTGCGGCCAGCGTCGACTTGCCGGACCCGTGGATCCCCTCGACCAGGATGCGGGCCGGGGCGGTCATGGCAGCAGCGTAGGCGCCGCGCGCACCCGCGCCGCCGGGCGGTCCGTCAGTGCGCGACCGCGACCGCCGGATCCGCCTCCAGTCCGGCGAGCTGGGACGGCCGCACGACGACCAGCAGCACCACCAGGGCGGCCACCATCCCGCCGGCCACCACCAGCGCCATCGCCACCGCGCCGGTGCCGAGCACGCCGACCAGCGGCGCCGCCACCGCGCCCACACCGAACTGCACCGCACCGAGCAGAGCGGACGCGGTGCCGGCCGCCTCGCCGTGGCGGGACAGGGCCAGCGCCGGGGCGTTCGGCATGGCCAGGCCCGCCGCCGCCAGCACCACCCACAGCGACACCAGCAGCGCGGGCAGCCCGCCGAAACCGGTCGCGGCGAACACCAGCAGCGCCAGCCCGGCCACCGTGCCGCCCACCAGCGAGGCCACCAGGATCCACTGGGACGGGTAGCGGCGCAGCAGCCGCACGTTGTACTGCGTCGCGCCGATCAGGCCCACCGCGCCCGCCCCGAACGCCAGCCCGAACTCCTGCTCGTCGAGGCCGTACCCGTCCTGAAGGACGAACGACGAGCCGGCCACGTACGCGAACAGCGCCGCCATGGCCAGGCCGGCCACCAGGACCAGGCCGACGAAGACACGGTCCCGCAGCAGCCCGCCGTAGTTCATCACGGTCGCCACGACTCCGCCGCGCTGACGGCGCGCGGGCGGCAGCGTCTCCGGCAGGGCGAGCGTGGCCAGCACGACGAGCAGCACCCCGAAGACGGCGAGGACCACGAACACGCCGCGCCAGTCCGTCCACCGCAGCACACCGCCGCCGAGCGTCGGGGCGAGGACCGGCGCCGCGCCCATCACCAGCAGCAGCCGGGACAGCATCGTGGCGAACGCCGACCCGCTGAACAGGTCACGCACCACAGCCATCGCGACGACGGCGGTCGCGGCGACGCCGAGGCCCTGCACGACCCGCAGCACGCCCAGGACGGCGACGTTCGGGGCGACCACGCACAGCGCCGACGCCACGATGTGCAGCAGCAGACCGGCGATCAGCGGACGGCGCCGCCCGACCGCGTCAGACAACGGCCCGATCAGCAGTTGCCCGACGGCGAGCCCGGCGAGCGTCCCGGTGAGCGTCAACTGCACCGCCGCCGACGTGGTCGCGAAGTCCGTCACGATCGCGGGCAGCGCGGGCAGGTACATGTCGATGGTCAGCGGACCCACAGCGATCAGCGAGCCGAGGACCAGCACGAGCTTCAGCCGCTGGGCGCGGCTCATCAGGTCACCGGGGGTCGGGCCGGGCGTCGGAAGCGGGCCGGGGGCGGCATCGGTCAACGGGGAGATCTCCGTCCGGTCGGCGTGCGGCCGGGCGGAAGACGGTGCGGCACTCACACCCTCAGTCAAATACGCCCCGGACGGGCGCATTCCCGTCTCGGCCAGAGGTAACGCAGGTCACGCCCCTCGCGACGCCGTCCCGACCCCGGGCCGGGCCCGGCCGTCAGCGTTGCAGGGCCTCGCCGAGCGCGGCCAGGTACGCCCCGGCCTGCGCCCCGTTCACCAGCCGGTGGTCGTAGGCCAGGCCCAGGTCCGCCACCATCCGCTCGCGTACCCCGCCGTCGCCGTCGAGCACGACCTCGCGGTGCACGTCCGGCACCGACAGGGCGCAGGTGACGCCGGGCGGGATGATCGGCCGGGCCAGCGTGACGCCGGCTGTGTCGTTGAGCGCGACCAGGAAGGTCATGCCGGCCATGTCCTCCTCGCGCAGCCGGTTGCGCAGCGCCTTCATCCGCAGCTCGACCACCGCGTCGGCGAGGTCGCCGAGGTCCAGCCCGGCCGCGTCGCGGATCACCGGCAGGAACAGCCCGGTGCCGGCGTCCACGGTGACCCCGATCGCCGGTGCCGCCGCGTCGACGACCAGGCCGCCGTCGGTGAGCCGGGCGTAGAGGGCGGGGAACCGCTCGTGCAGCGCGGCCACGGCGGCGATGACGACCTCGGTCAGGCCGACCGCGGCGCCGGCCTCGTCGGCGGCGCGGCGTGCGTACGCGAGCGCGGCAGTGACGTCGACGCGCACGGCGGTGAAGGCGGCCGGGATCTCCCGGTGCGACGTCGTCACCACGTCGGCGATGCGACGTTGCGCCGGTGGCAGCGGCCGTCCCGGCGGCGCGGCCCGCGTCCCGGCTGCCGCCTCCGACTCCGGGTACGCCGGGGCGGGCACGCCCGGACCGGAGCCGGCGCGGGCGGGCGCATCCGGCACGGACGCGGCCTGGGCGGGCAGGGCCGGTGGCGTAGCCGGAGCGGGCACCGCCGCGGCGGGCAGGATGTGGCCGATTGTCGCGCCCGGGACGCAGTCGGCGCCGGCCGCCACGTCCTGACGCAGGATGCCCGAGTCCGGCGCGGGCAGTTCCTCGATCGCCTTGGACGTCTCGACCGCCGCGACCGGCTCGCCGGCCTCGACCGTGGCGCCGGCCGGGACCAGCCATTCCAGCAGCACGTAGCTGTCGTCGTTGGGGTTGAGCCTGGGTACGTCCACGGCGACGCCCCGCTGTGCCGCCGGGACCCGACCGGCGGGTGACGGACCGGTGCGCGCTGCCGCAATGGTGCCGGACCCGTCCGGCGACGGGGCGGACCGGTCGCGGGCCACCGGACCGGCGGGGAGGCGCATGATCCGATCCAGGATCGCGTCCGCGCCGAGCAGGACCGCTCGTTCCAGGTGCGGCGCGGACGGGATGACACGGTCGGCGGAGCTGACCAGCTCGACCGGGCCGCGCAGCAGCGGCCAGGCCTCGGCGTGGAGCCGGGCGGCGACCTCGCTGCCCCAGGTGCCGCCGGCAGTGCTCTCCTCGGCGACGATCACGCCGTCGGCGCCGTCGAGCAGGTCGAGCAGACCCTCGACGTCCACCGGATAGAGCCGCGCCGGGACCAGCACTTCGACGGTGCGCCCTCGCCGCGCCGCCTCCGTGGCGGCGGTGATCGCCCGGTTGGCGACCCCGCCGGGCGCGATGACGAGCGTCGGCGCGGCGGTGGCGGCCGGGTCGTGGACGCGGGCCCAGTTGCCGTCCCCGCCCCGCAGCTCGAAGGCGAGGCGGTCGTCGACGCGGTTGTCCACGTACCGCCGCTGGGTGTAGAGGATCTTGTCCTCGAACAGCATCGCCGGTTCGCCCCGGCTCAGCGCGGCGGCCAGCACGTCGGCCGCGTCGTGCAGCGGCGACAGCTCGTACAGCGCGAGGTGCGGGATGCCGATGAAGTGCTTCTGCGGGCTCTGGCTGTGCGTCGCGCCGTAGCCCCGCCCGCCGCCGACCGGGCAGCGGATCACCACCCGCATCGGGGTGCGCTCGCCGTACATGGTGACGGACTTGGTGAGGAGGTTGAGGATCGGGTCGAACGCGAGGCCGACGAAGTCCCCGAACATGATCTCCACGACGACGGTGTCGCCGCAGAGCGCCAGGCCGCCCGCGACGCCGGTGATGCCGTTCTCGCTCAGCGGCGTCGACAGCACCCGGTCCGGGTAGACGGTGGAGAGCCCCTGGGTGACCTTGAACGCCCCGCCGTACGGGTCGGCGACGTCCTCGCCCAGCAGCCAGGCCCGCTCGTCGGCGGCGAACAGCCCGTGCAGGGCACGGTTGAGGTTGCGGCTCACCCGTTCGGCGCGCGTCACGCCACGCCTCCCCGCGCCGCGGGCCGGGCCAGCACGTCGGCCGAGATCTCCGCGACCCGCCGCCGGGCCCGCGCGTCGGCGGCCGAGAACCGGTCCGGGTACGCGGCCGCGTACCGCTGGAGCCAGTCGAAGCGGCGCAGCCGGTCGAGTTCCTCGGCGGGCCGGGTGTCGTCGCCCTTGCTGTGCGGGCCGAGCCGCACCGTGTGCTGCACCAGCACGTGCGGCTGCCGGGTGGTACGGACCCGCTCGACGTGCGGCGCGGCGGCGGCCCGCACCTCGGCGAGGTCCAGCGAGTCGGACTCGCTCACTGTGATGCCGAACCCGGTGACCCGGCCGGCGATGGTGCCTGCGAGCTGCGCGCCGGTCGGGGTGGACTGGGCGATCCGGTTGTGCTCGACCACCACCAGCAGCGGCACCCGCCACAGCGCCGCCATGTTCAGCGCCTCGTAGACCGCACCCTCGCCCCAGGTGCCGTCCCCGATGTACGCGACCACGATCCGGTCCTGCCCGGTGCGGTTGAGGTGCAGCCCCACGCCGACAGCGGCGGGCAGGCTCTCGCCCTGCACGCCGGTGGACAGGAACCGCTCCCGGCGCAGGTGCTGGCTGCCGCCGTACCCGTGACACACCCCGCCCTCCCGGCCGAGCAGTTCCGCGAGCAGGCCCTCCGGGTCGCCGCAGTGGGCCAGGTAGTGCCCGTGCCCGCGGTGGTTGCTGAACACGAAGTCGCCGGTCAGCAGCGGGGCCAGCGCGACCGGGACGTACTCCTGGCCGAGGCAGGTGTGCGTGGTGCCGCCGAGGTGGCCGTCGGCGTACAGGCGGAGCAGCTGCTCCTCGAAGCGGCGGATGAGCAGCCCGGCGTCGAGGTCGGCGTCGTCGAGCGGGGACGGCGCGGCGGTCACTCCGGCACACCCCGCTGCGCGAGCAGCGCGCGCAGATCGGCCACCGACCGCACGGTCCGGATCTCCCGGGGCTTCAGCGCGATCCCGTACGCGTCCTCGACCGCCGCGACGATCTGGAGATGGCGCAGGCTCACCCAGGCGGCGGTGGTCGCGGGGCCGGTCTCGTCGTCGACCTGATCGACCGGCAGCTCCAGCACGTCGGCGACGAGCCGCACCAGCCGGCTGGACATGCTCATACCTCGATGATGGTACAGGCCCAGTGCGTGCCCCGGCCCAGCGAGATCAACGCGATCCGGTCGCCGTCGGCCAGCTCACCGGCGGCGAGCAGACGGCTCAGCCCGAACATCTGGTCCGCCGCGCCGAGGTGCCCGTACTCGGCCGCCAGCTCCCGGTTCGTGCGCTCCGGCGGCACCCCGTGCGCCTGCGCGAGCGACGTCATGGCGCGTTCGTTGTCGGCGACCAGGATCAGCCGCGCCAGGTCGGCGACCTTGACGCCGGCCCGCTCGCAGGCCCGCTCGGTGACCCGCACGGCCCGCTCGTCCAGGTGCCGGGCGTACTGCTCGAACTGCTCGGCGTCGTAGTCGAAGAACTCCATCACGTGCCACACGTCGCGGGCGGCCGGCGGCTCGGCGCCGGGGCCGAACGGCGCCGCCGCGCCACCGGTGTCGAGCCGGTAGAACCCGGCGTAGCGGCCGTCGGTGGCGGCCTCGGTGGCCTGCCAGCGCAGCCGGGGATGCCCGCGCCGGGCCACTGTGGCGACCGCGCCGTCGGAGAACACCATCGGCTGCGTGTCCATCCGGTTCCAGTACGCCTCACAGGTCCGGTTCGCGGCCACCACGAGCGCGTGGTCGTACCCGGGGTGGGTGGCGAACTTGCCGGCGACGGTGTCGAGGCTGAGCACGCCCGTGGTGCACGCCTGGGTGAGCAGCACCGCCTCGGCGCCGACCACGCCGAGCCGGTGCGCCAACTCGGCGGCGGCGTCCCAGTAGAGGTGTTCGGTGAGGTCGGTGACGGCCAGCACCAGCAGGTCCACCCGCTCGGCGGGCAGCGCGGCGGCGTCGAGGGCCCGGCGGGCGGCATCTTCGGCGAGGTCGGTGAGGCCGACGTCCGGCGCGCTGCGGTGCACCCGCCGGTAGCCGTAGCCGAGGACCCGCCGCACGTCGTCGGTGTACTGCCCCACCACGTCCGCCACCGGCGCCGGTTCGCCGAGCGCCTCGCCGAAGGACACCAGCCCGAAACTCATGGTCGACCGTCCCGCCGCTGATCCGCTGGTGCATACCATTCCCCCATGCCCCGAGAGCATCTCACGTCCCTGCCCGGAACCCCTTGGCACGTATGGCGTTCCGCGTTGCTCCGGTCGGCCGGTTTTCCGGCCGCCGGGATGCGGCGGTTCGCCGCGCCCGCGCTCGCGGCGGCGGCCGACAGGCATCTGCGCGGGGAGGGCGACGCGGCGGACTTCGGGGCCGCGTTCGACGCCGCCGCTACCGAACTCGGGCAGGCGGTCTACGACATCGCCTGCGACGACGCGTTCCGCACGGCGCTGATCTGGCAGAACCCGGCGGTCCTGCTCGCTGTCGACGCGATCCGGCGCGACGGCCCGCACGCCCCGCGCAATCTGCGCCGCCGCCACCGGGAGGAGGTGATCGCGAAGTACTGGCAGCGGTACTGCCTGAAGAACGACACAGTGGGCTTCTTCGGCCCCATCTGCTGGACCGAGCTGGGCGGCCCGGGTCCGGTCGCGACCGTACGCCCCGGCGCGGCTCTGACGCGTACCCGCAAGGTGTTCCTGGAACGGTGGGGCCTGGACGCGCTCGGCGAGTCGTTCGCCCGTGCGCCGGGCGTGCGGGACTGGCTGCCGGTGCGGCTGGCCCCGCACCTGACGGTGCGCGAGCGGGTGCTGCGGCACCCGCACCACCCGCCGCAGACGGTGACCGCAGCGACTGCGGCGCTGCTCGCGCTGGCGCAGCGGGGGCCGCGCGTCGCCGATCTGGTCGCCGCGCTGCTCGCGGACCCGGCGAGCGGCTTCCGCCGCGCCGCCGACGTGCACGCCCAGTTGGACGACCTCGCCGGGCGCGGCGTGCTGCGGATCGGCTTCGACCTGCCGGTCGACCTCACCGCCGAGGACGTGCTGCGCGAACAGTTGGCCGCGATCGGCGACGACACGGCCCGGGAACGGGTGCTCGGCGACCTGTCCACAGTGGGCGCGCTGCGCGACGCGGTGGCCGCCGCCGACGGCCCGGACGCACTAGCCGAGGCGATGTCCGCGTTGGACCGGCGGTTCGTGGAGCTGACCGGCCGGGCCGCGCGGCAGCAGCCCGGCGAGGTGTACGCCGGTCGCACGCTCTGCCACCTGGAGACGGTCCGCGACCTGGACGTCGGCTTCGGTGACGCGCTGCTGGAACGGCTCGCCCCGCTGGCGCCGCTGCTGCTGTCGGCGCGGTGGCTGACCTCGGCGATCGGTGCGGCGTACGCCGACGCGCTGACCGCCCTGTACCGCGACCTGGCGGCGGAGTCGGCCACCGTGGACGTTGCCCTGGCCGACCTGTGGTTCCTGGCGCAGGCGATGGTGTTCGGGGCGGACCCGCCCGGTGCCGCAGTCACCGCCGACTTCCTCGGCCGGTGGGCGACGGTGCTCGGCCTGGCCGACGCCGACGGCGACGCCCGGGAGCTGCGGTTCGACGCCGCGGAGCTGACCGAGCGGGTCGCCGCCGCCTTCCCCGCCACCGCGCCCGGCTGGGCCGCCGCCCGGATCCACAGCCCGGACGTGCACGTGTGCGCCACTGACGAGACGGCGCTGCTGCGCGGGGACTTCACGGTCGTGCTCGGCGAGCTGCACGTCGCCCTGGCCGCGTTCGACACGCACTTCTTCGCGTACGGGCACCCGGACCCGCAGCGGCTGCGCGACGGCATGCGCGCCGACCTGCCCGACGGCCGGGTACGGCTGCTGGCGCCGGTGGACTGGCCCCGGCACACGGCCCGGATCGCGGAGTGGCTGCACGGGCCCGCCGACGCCCAGATCGGCTTCGTCGACGCTCCCGGCGCCGACCCGGACCGCCTCGTGCCGATCACCGCCCTGACCGTGCGGCCGGACGCCGACGGCACGCTAACCGCGCACGCGGACGACGGCCGGCGGTGGCCGCTGCTGGAGGTGTTCGCGCCGCTGTTCGACTACCAGGTGTTCGACACGTGGAAGCTGGCCGGCAACGCCGGGCGCACGCCGCGCGTCACAGTCGACGGCCTGGTGCTGGTACGCGAGACGTGGCGCACCACGGTCGGCGAGACCGGCCTGCACACGGTCAAGGGCGAGCGGGAACGCTACCTCGCGGTACGCCGCTGGCGGCTGGCGATGGGCCTGCCCGAGCAGGTCTTCGTCCGGGTCGACACCGAACTCAAGCCCAGCTACGTCGACCTGACCAGCGGCGTCTACACCCGACTGCTGTGCACGCTGTTGCGGGGCGCGCACGCCAAGGGCGGCGACGGCGTCGGCCTGACGGTCACCGAGTTGCTGCCCGGCCCGGACGACGCCTGGCTGACCGACGGGGCCGGCCGGGCGTACGCCTCGGAGCTGCGGCTACAGATCGTCGACCCGGTGCCGGCGCAGGTGCGGTAGCCACTCGGTGGCGTCCGCCGGGGCGTCGGGGGTCTCGGTGTCGAACAGGCGCAGCCGGCGTACGCCGTAGGCGCCGAGCGACACCACAACCAGTGCCAGCCCGGACACCACGAACGCGAACCCGAGCCCTCGGCCGGGGCCGGTGCCGATCAGCGCGCCGACGCTGTCGGCCAGGGCGCCGCCCGGCGCGAACATCGGCTCCAGCAGCGACCCGCTCAGCGGCACCAGCACGGCGAAGCCCAGCGGCAGCGTCGCCCAGGTCAGCGTCTGGATGATCGCCAGTACCCGGCCGTGGAACCGCTGCGGCACCTTCACCTGGATGATCGACAGGTAGATGCCGTTGTGCAGGCCCAGGCCCAGGCCGACGCCGAAGCTGCCGAGCGCCACCAGCAGGAGGCTCGGGCGTACGCCGCTGAGCACCAGGCTGATCGCCACCCCGAACGCGATGGCGATCAGCGCGGGCATCCGGCGGCGGGTCGGGCCGCCCCAGATCGCGATGGCGAGTCCACCGAGGACCGCGCCCAGCGCCTCGGCGAACGCGACGGTGCCGACCTGGCCCATCGTGCCGAACGCGAGCACCATCGGCGGCACCAGCAGCAGGCTGGCCAGGCACAGGTTGTAGAGCGAGAAGAAGCCCAGCATGGCCCGGAACCCCGGTTCCGCCCACGCCATCCGCGCGCCGCCGACCAGCTCGGCCAGGAACGGCTCCTTGCGGCGGCGGCCGAGCAGGTCGGGGAAGCGCACCGCCACCAGCACACCGATCGCCGCCACGTAGCTCACGATGTCGATCACCAGTACGCCGGCCAGGCCGATCGCCGCGAGCAGGCCCGCCGCCAGCAGCGGCACGGCGAGCGAGCTGAGCCCGACCGCGAGTTGGGCGATGCCGTTGGCGTGGCCCAGATAGCGTTTCGGCACCACCTGCGGGATCGCGGCCAGGTAGGTGATGCGTTGGAACACCGACGCCGCGCCGAGCACACAGACGAGCGTGTAGACGGCTGCCAGTCCCATCCGGTCGGTCCACAGCAGCACTGCGAGAAGCGCCTCCGCGGTCACCGCTACCGCGCACGCGGCGAGCAGCACCCGGCGCCTGTCGAACCGGTCCGCGACCGCGCCCGCGACCGGCAGCGTCAGCAGCGCCGGAAGGTAGGCGATCACCCCGGACAGGCCGAACCACAGCATCGACCCGGTCTCCAGGTAGACCCAGACCGGCACCGCCCACTGGGTCAACGCCGAGCCGGTGGACGAGATCAGCTGGCTGGCGGTGAGCGCCAGGAACCGGCGTACCCCCGGCTGCACGGCGGCCTCGGCGGCAACCGGGTCGGTGCTCGTCGCGGCGAGTTCCCAGCCGTCACCGGCGAGCCGGCGCGGCGCGGCGGGCTCGGCCAGCCGGGGGTGAGTCCGGGTGAGCACCTCGGCGAGCGCCGCGGCCCGCTGCTTGACGAAGTAGTGCCCGGCCTGGTCCAGAACCACGAGCGCGGTGGACTCGCCGAGGAAGCTCCACTCGCGGTACCGCTCCTCGTAGTACTCGGTGAGCACGTCGTGGGTGCCGACGACCGAGATCACCGGCGTGGGCACCCGAACCGGCTCGGCGTCCAGCCACCCGGTGAACCGTTCCTGCGCCTCGGCGGCCTCCCGCCGTACGTGGTGGACGAACCGGTCGACCTGCGCCTGGTCGAGGTCGGCCAGCTCCGCGCCGATCGAGCGCAGGAACGTCTCGTAGCGCCGGTCCGCGCCCCGGGAGTCGGCCCAGTCGACGAGCCGGCCGAGCATGTTGTCCGGCCGCGCCGTCGGGAACACGCCCCCGGCGTAGATCGCCTCGATCGGGCGGCCCCGCTCGTGCAGCCGCCGGGCGATGCCGGTCAGCAGCGCGCCGCCGACGCAGTGGCCGTACAGGACCAGCGGGCCGTCCACGCGCTCCTGGATCTCGGCCACACACCGCTCGACGAGCTCGTCGAACGGCAGCTCGGTGTCGTCGACGCCGACGTCGTGGCCGGGGACCGCCACGGAGAACAGCGTGTGCCCGGGCGGCAGCGCGTCGGCGAGCGGCTGGTAGATGCTGGCCAGGCCGCCGCCGTAGGGCACGCACACGTAGGAGCGCACCCGCTGCCCCGGCGGGACCGGCCGGGTCAGCTCGTACAGCAGCGGGCGTTCCCGGTCGGCCGGGCCGTCGATCAGCGCGGCCAGCCCTTCCACCGTCGGGTGGGCGAACACGTCCATCACGCCGACGTCGACCTGCCCGTACACAGCGCGCAGCATGGCCAACATCCGGATCGCCAGCAGCGAGTGCCCGCCCAGCTCGAAGAAGTCGTCGTCGAGGCCGACGTCGGTGACGCCGAGTACGTCGCGCCAGGCGGCGGCGACCGCCTGCTCGACCGGGGTGACCGGCGTCCGGCGCTCCACCGCGGTGCCGCCGGACACCGGGGCGGGCAGCGCGGCGGTGTCGAGCTTGCCGTTGGCGGACAGCGGCAGCGCGTCCAGCCGCACGAACGCCGACGGCACCATGTACTCCGGCAGCCGCCGCTTCAGCGCCGCGCGCAGCGCGGCCGGGTCCGGGGCCTCGCCCGTCAGGTACGCCACGAGGCGCTGCTCGGCGGGCGTGGCGCCCCGGACGACGACTGCGGCGGAGCCGACGCCCGGCTGCTCGCGCAGCACCGCGGCGATCTCCCCCGGTTCGATCCGCAGGCCCCGCAGTTTCACCTGGTCGTCCATGCGGCCGAGGAACTCCAGCGTGCCGTCGGCATGCCAGCGGGCCAGGTCACCGGTGGCGTACAGCCGCCCGCCGGGCGCCCCGAACGGGTCGGGGACGAACGCGCAGGCGGTGAGCGCAGGCCGGTTCAGGTAGCCACGGGCCACCTGCACGCCGCCGAGGTGGAGCTGCCCGGCCACGCCTACCGGCGCCGGCCGCATCGCCTCGTCGAGCACGTAGGTGCGCACGTTGCGGATCGGCCCGCCGATCGGCACCCGGGTCACCCCGGCGAGCGCGGCGGGCGTGGCCGCCCAGGCGGTGACGTCGATCGCGGCCTCGGTGGGGCCGTAGAGGTTGTGCAGCGCGGCCGACGGGAACGCCGTCACGGCGCGGCGGGCCAGGTCCGGCGGCAGCTCCTCGCCGCTGCACACGATCCGCCGCAGCGACCCGCAGCGGGCCGGCCCGGCGGGGTCGGCGGTGGACAGGAACGCGTCGAGCATCGACGGGACGAAGTGGACAGTGGTGATCCGCTCCCGCTCGATCAGCTCCCGCAGGTACGCCGGGTCGCGGTGCCCGCCCGGCGCGGCGAGGACCAGCCGTGCGCCCACGATCAGCGGCCAGAACACCTCCCACACCGACACGTCGAAGCCGATCGGCGTCTTGTGCAGCACCGCGTCGTCCGGGCCGAGCGCGAACGCGTCCTGCATCCAGTCGAGCCGGTTGACGATCGCGGCGTGCTCGTTCACCACGCCCTTCGGCCGCCCGGTGGAACCGGACGTGTAGATCACGTACGCCGCGTTCCCCGGCCCGGCGGCGACGCGCTCGCCGGTGCGCGGCTGGTCCGGCGCGGTCAGCGGCAGCACCGCGCCCGGCGCCGTCAGCCCGTCCGGCATCTCGTCGGCGAGCAGCACCCCGGCGCCCGCGTCGGCCAGCATGAAGGCCAGCCGTTGCGCCGGGTGGTCCGGGTCCAGCGGCAGGTACGCCGCGCCGGCCCGGTGGATGCCGAGCAGCCCGGCGACCAGGCGGCTGGAGCGGGGCTCGTGGATCGCGACGACCGACTCCGGTCCCACGCCGTACGCGACCAGCCGCCGCGCCACCTGCTCGGCGGCCGCGGACAGCTCGGCGTACGTCATCAGGGTGTCGCCGTCGACGAGCGCCACCGCGTCCGGCGCGCGCCGGACCTGATCGTCGAAGAGCTCCGCCAGCGTGGTCCGGCGTACCGGGCCGTCGGTGGCGTTCCAGCCGGTGACCACCTTGGCGCGCTCGGCGTCCGACATGACCGGCAGCGCGCTCACCCGGGTGCGGGGCGCCGCCACGGCGGCGGCGAACAGCAGCAGGTAACGGTCGGCGAACGCCTCCATGCCGGCGCGCTCGAACAACGCCGTGCGGTACTCCAGCCGCAGCTCGTCCCCGGCGATCTCCAGCGACAGGTCGTCCATGGCGCCGCCGAACGCCTCGCCCCGGCCGGTCGGCAGGTGGTGGAACGTGAGCTGGTACAGCGGCGGCACGCCCGGGTCGCGCCGTACCGCCAGCTCCTCGACCAGCCGCTGGAACGGCATGTCCTGGTGGTCCCAGGCGTCGAGCACAACCCTGCGTACCCGGCGGACCAGGGTCAGGAACGGCGGGTCGCCCGACACGTCGACCCGCAGCACCAGCATGTTCATGAACATGCCGAGCAGCGGTTCCAGCTCGGCGCGGTCGCGGCCGGTCACCGGCATGCCGACCACCACGTCGTCGCTTCCGGACAGCCGGTGCAGCAGCGCGACGTAGGCGGCCAGCTGCACCATGAACGGGGTGGCGGCGGACTGCTGGGCCAGCTCGGGCAGCGCCCGCGTAACGTCAGCCGGCAGCGTACGGCGGACGTCTGCGCCGTCGAACGAGAGCGTCGGCGGGCGCGGCCGGTCGGTGGTCAGCGCGTGCACTGCCGGCAGGCCGGTCAACGCCTCCCGCCAGTACTCGCGCAGCTCGTCCCAGCGAGGGCCGTCGAGGCGGTCGCGGTCCCAGGCGGCGTAGTCGGCGTACTGGATGGGCAGGTCGGGCAGGTCCGGCTCGCGGCCCGCGACGGCGGCGGCGCACAGCTCGGTCAGCTCGGCGCGCAGGATGAGCAGGGACGTGCCGTCGAGGACGACGTGATGCCCGGCGAACAGCAGCCACCAGGTGTCCGGGCCGAGCCGCAGCAGCCGGGCCCGCCACAGCGGCGCGGTGTCCATCGGCAGGTCGAGGCCTGCGTACTCGGCGACGATCCGGGCACGGGCATCATTGCGCTCCGGCTCGGGCAGCCCGGACAGGTCGGTGACCGGCAGCTCGACCGGCACCGTGGGGTGGATGTCCTGGTAGAGCCGGCCGTCGTCGAGGCGCAGTGTGGTGCGCATGGACTCGTGCCGGTCGGTGACCGCCCGCAGCGCGGCGAGCGCCTGCTCCGGGCCGGCGCCCGGCGGCAGGGTGACCGCGTCGGTCATGGTGAACAACGGCTGCCCGGGGCTGAGCTGGGCAGTGAACCAGACCCGCTCCTGCGCGTAGGAGGCCGGGACCGTGTAGACGTCCTCCACCGGCGTGACGTCCTGCCGCGACTCCGTCATACCGGTCTCCGCAGGCGCGGGATGGGCGCCTCCGCGGACGCGGCGGCGGGTGGGGCGGCGCGCAGCGACTCGATCCGGGCCGCCATCGCCGACACGGTCGGCGCGTCGAACAGCACCCGCATGGACAGCCGGGCCCCGACCGCCTGGCGGATGCGCAGCACCAGTTGCGCGGCCACGAGCGAGGTGCCGCCGAGCCGGAAGAAGTTGTCATACGGGCCGACCTCGGCCACGCCGAGCACGTCCCGCCAGATCCGGGCGACTGTGGCGGTCAGGTCGCCGTCGGCGGCGGGCGCCGTCGAGGCGGTGGCGGCGGTGGCCGAGGCGAGCCGCCGCTCGTGCCCGGCGACAGCGGCCACCGTGTACGCGCCGACCGCCACCGAGCCGGTACGCCCCTCACCGAGGACCCGGTTCGCCGCGCCGACGGCCGCCGCCGGGGACAGCCCGTCGTGGTCGGGGACGCCCTCCTCCCGCCACGCTCCCCAGGCCAGCGACACGACTGGTGCCCGCCACCCGTGCGGGCCGCGCGCGTACGCGTCGAGGAACGCGTTGGCGGCCGTGTCGTCGGCGCGGCCCAGGCCGCCCGCGAGCGCTGTCACCGACGAGTTGAGCACGACGACGTCGAGCGGCAGGTCACCGAAGACCTCGCGCAGCGCCAGCGTGCCGGTGACCTTCGGCCGCAGTTCCGCCGCCGCCTCGGCCAGTCGCGACCCGGCGGACAGTCCGGTGTCGGGCAGCCGCGCGGCGTGGATGACTCCGTCGAGTCCGCCGAGGTCGCGCAGGACGTCGGTGCGTACCGCCCGCAGCGCGTCCACGTCGGTCACGTCGGCGCTGACGTGGCGGACCTGCGCGCCGGCCCGTTCCAGGGCCTCGATCACGCCCGGTGGTGGCTGCGTGGCGCGGCCGAGCAGCACCAGCCGCGCGCCCCGGCGGGCCAGCTCGGCGGCGAACGCGCCGCCGATCCGCCCCAGCCCGCCGGTGATCAGGTAGCGTCCGCCGTCGCGCAGGACCGGCCCCGGGCCGGTATGCCCACCCGGCCGGACCGCCGCGAACTCGCGGGTCCAGCGGCGCCCGCCCAGCCGCAGCGCGACCGACTCGGCCCGCTCGGCGCCGAGCAGTTCGTCAGCCACCGCGTGCGCGCCCGGGTCGGCCGGGTCGGCGTCGACCCAGTGGCAGCGCAGCCCCGGGCGTTCCAGCGGCACCGAGCGCACCACCCCGGCCACTGTGGCGTGCTCCGGGCGCAGCAGGTCGCTCCCGGTCACGTCGGCCGTCCCGGCGGTCACCACGTCCAGTTCCAGGTCGGCGGCCGGCAGCGCCTCCAGCAGCGTCAGCAGCGCGAGGTACCCGTGCTCCTGTGCCGCCGCCACGGCGTCCGCGTCGGCGCCGGCCGGGTCGCCGTCGAGCGCCCACGCGTGCACGATCCGGCCGGCGCGGCCGTCGTCGGCGCACTCGTCGAGCAGCCGCCGGTGGTCGGCGACGTTCGTCGGACGCAGCCGGAAGCCGTCCGGGCGGACCGCGAAGGCGGGCCCGGGACGGACCACTGTCACGTCCACGCCGCGCTCGCGCAGCCGGTCCGCGAGCGCCGTGCCCCGCTCCCCGGAGGCGAACAGCAGCAGCGGACCGGGTGCCCCGGCGGGCGCGGTGTCGGGCAGTTGACGCCAGACCGGGACCTCGACCACCCCGTCGTCGTACCGCCGGTCGGTGGCCGGTTCGGCGGGTGCGGCCACCGGCGCGGGGTCGATCCAGTACCGGGCCCGCTGGTACGGGTAACCCGGCAGCGGCACCCGGCGCGGCGTGCCGGAGGCGGGCAGGCGCACCGGCACCCCTGCGGTCCACAGCCGGCCCGCCGCCTCGTACGCGGTCTGCCGGTCGGTCAGCCGCTCCCCCGGCGCGGGCAGCGTGCGCAGCGGCGCCCGGGCCCCCTGCGGCAGGCTGAGCCGGGCGAGTCCGGCGAGTTGCCGGCCGGGGCCGCACTCCAGTAGCAGCCAGTCGTCGGCGGCGCCGGTAGCGGCGAGCGCCGCCACTGTGTCCCCGAACCGCACCGTCCGGCACAGCTGCCCGGCCCAGTACGCCGGGTCGGTGATCTGCGCGTCGGTGAACGGCGCGGCGGTCGCGGCGGAGAACACCGTCAGGTCCGGCGCCCGGCGCGGCACCGCCGCGACGAGCGCCGCGAACTCGTCGCGCACCGGCTCCAGCAGCGGCACGTGCATCGCGTACGGCGACCGCAGCAGCGTGCAGCCGATGCCGCGTTCGCGCAGCGCGTCGGCGGCGGCGGTGACCGGTTCCGGCGCGCCGGCCAGCACGCAGGTCTGCGGGCCGTTGCTGACCGCCACGGCGACGCCGTCGGGCAGCAGCGGCGCGATCTCCTCGGCGCCGCGCTGCACGGCGAGCATGCGGCCCTGCGGCGCGGCCTGGACCAGGCGGCCCCGGGCGGCGGCGAGCCGCAGCGCGTCGGGCAGGTCGAAGACCCCGGCCACGGTCGCGGCGACCAGCTCGCCGACGGAGTGGCCGATCATCGCGGCGGGCGTGACGCCCCAGTGCCGCCACAGCGTCGCGAGGGCGTACTCGACGGCGAACAGCGCGGGTTGCGCCACGGCCGGTTCGGCGAGCCGCTCGTCGGCGCCGGGTCCGGCGTCGAAGATCATGTCGCCTGCGTCCCAGCCGAGGATCGCGGCGCACTCGTCGACGGCGGCGGCGAACACCGGCTCGGTAGCGGCCAGCCGCGCGCCCATGCCGGGGTGCTGCGCACCCTGGCCCGGGAGCAGCAGACCCACGCGGGGCGGGGTCGCGGCGTCGCCGCCGGCCCGGCGCTTCGGGTCGGTGAGCGCCGCGGCCGCCCGGGCCCGGTCCACCGCGACGACCGCGGCCCGGTGCCGGTAGGCCGGCCGGCCGTCCCGCAACGTGTACGCCACGTCCCGCAGGTCCAGCTCGGGCTCGCCGGTGAGCCGCTCGGCCAGCCGGGCGCACGCCGCGGCCAGCGCCGCCGGGGTCGCGGCGGACACCTGGAGCAGCTCACCGCCCCCGGAGTCCGGCGCCGGGGGTACGCGCGGCGGCGCCTCCTGGAGCACCAGGTGCGCGTTCGTGCCGCCGAGACCGAGCGAGCTGACCCCGGCCCGCAGCGGCCGCTGCTCCTCCGGCTCCCACTTGGTCAGCGTGGACACGACGTAGAACGGGCTCGCCTCGATGTCGATGTCCGGGTGCGGACGGTCGTGGTTGATGCTGGGCGGGATCAGCCGGTGCCGCATCGACAGCACGGTCTTGATCAGGCCGATCACGCCGCCGGCCGCGCTGAGGTGACCGATGTTGGCCTTCGTGGAGCCGACGCCGCACCAGCCCCGCTCGGCGGCGCGCCGCCCGTAGGCCGCGCTCAGCGCCGCTATCTCGATCGAGTCGCCGAGGACCGTGCCGGTGCCGTGCGCCTCGACGTAGCCGACCGAGCGCGGGGGAACGTCGGCAACCGCGAGGGCCTGGGTGACGACCTCCACCTGCCCGGTGACGCTGGGCGCGGTGAAGCTCGCCTTCGTCGAGCCGTCGTTGTTCACCGCGTTGCCGATGATCAGCGCCCGGATGTCGTCGCCGTCGGCGAGCGCGTCGGACAGCCGCTTCAGCACGACCACACCGACGCCGCTGCCGTAGACGGTGCCGTCGGCGCGGGCGTCGAACGGGCGGCAGTGCCCGTCGGCGGAGGTGTACCCCTCGTCGGCGACGTACCCGACGGCGTGCGGCAGCTCCACGCACACGCCACCGGCCAGCGCCGTGTCGCACTCGCCGCTGCGCAGCGCCTCGCTCGCCAGGTGCACCGCGACGAGCGACGACGAGCAGGCGGTCTGCACGGTCAGGGCCGGGCCGCGCAGGCCGAGCCGGAACGCCACCGTGCTGGCCAGGTAGTCGGGCTTGTTGCCGAGCGACACCCGCAACTCGCCCGCGTCCGCGAGGGCCTGCGGGTTCCGCCGGACGTTGAGCCACTGGTACAGGTCGGCGTTGCCGCCCGCGTAGACGCCGATCTCGCCGTCGTAGCGGGCCGGGTCACAGCCCGCGTCGGTGAGCGCGGCGTGCGCGTGTTCCAGGAACAGCCGCTGCTGCGGGTCGGTCAGCTCCGCGTCGCGCGGGCTCATCCCGAACAGCTCCGCGTCGAACTGGTCGACCCCGTCGAGCACGGCCGCCACCGGCACGTACGCCGGGTCGTCGAGCTGCTCCTCGGCGACGCCCTGGGCCAGCAGCTCCGCCCGGCCGAACCGGGTGAGCGACTCGGCGCCGACGACCAGGTTGCGCCAGAACTCCTCCGCCGACGACGCCCCGGGTACGCGCAGGCTGAGCCCGACGATCGCGATCGGCTCCACTGTCTCGTTCGTCACGCCATGACCTCCGCCTCGGCCGAATCGCTGATGTGCAGGCGCAGTTCGCTGACGTAGCGGCGGCCCGCGCCGTCGGGCAACCACGCCTGCCCGAGCGCGGGCAGCAGCTCCGACACCGTCACAGTGACCTCGTCGCCCTCGGCCCGCCGGGCGGCGCGCAGCAGCAGGCAGAGCCGGTTGGCGTAGAGCGGGCTGGTCAGGTCCACGTAGGCGGGTTTGAGTTCGGTGGCCACCCGGACGAAGACCCGCTCCGGCAGGCCCAGCGCCGCGCGCCAGCGGCGTACCGCGAGGTAGCGCTGCGCCTGGTCGGCGGCGTCCGTCAGACCCGACGCCCCGACCGTGGTGCGCCAGGTCTCCCGGTGGAGCACGAGCCGGTCCACAGTGATCCGAGGACTGTGCGGGCGGTCGGTCATCAGCTTGAACGCGTCACCGGCGTGCACCGCGATCAGGTCGGAGAACACCTCCACGAGCGGCCAGCGCGCGCCGTCCGGCCCGGTCGCCACCAGCACGCCGTCCACCTCGGACACGATCGCCGCGTTCGCCGGCACGAGCCGGTCCCGCGGGGCGCCCGGCGCGTCGGCGAACGCGAGCCGGTAGTCGTCCGGCCCGGACAGGGACGCCGAGAGCCGTCCGCCGACGCGGGGGAAGTCGACCGGGTAGAGCGGGCGCAGCCGCCCGGTGCCGAGGTCGGCCGCGTACGCGCGCCGCAGCCGGTCCAGGTCGGGATGGCAGTGCGTGAACAGCTCGGCGTTGAACGTGGCGTACGCGGCGTGCAGCTCGCCGAGCACCGCCCCGAACTCGCCGGCGGCGAGCGCCTGCGGTGACTCGGCGAACAGTTGCAGGTCGGGGCTGTGCACCCGGCCCGCGCTCCACCCGGGACGGGTCGCCGGGAACTGCTCGGCCACCCGGGGCGCCAGCTCGGTCGAGCCGAGGTCCAGGCGCGCCGCCCCGGCCGGCAGATCGGCCAGCCCGAGCACCCGTTCCCAGCGGGCGGCGAACTCGCCGGCGACCCGGTCGACGGGCCGGTCACCGGGCCCGAACAGCGGCCCCTGGGCGACGAACCACAGGTCACCGAGCCGGACCGGCCCGTCGCCGCTCAGATCGGCGTACAGGTCGCGCAGCGCGTCGCCGTACGCCGTGGCCAGTTCGGCGGTGAGCCAGCGCGCCGCGCGCAACGGCAGGTCCAGCGCCGGGGCGAGTGCGTCGAGCACTCCGGCGCCGACGGTCAGCTCCACGTCGCGGACGGTCTCCTCGTGGCACAGCGCCCGCCCGGCGTAGTTCTGCCCGGCCCGGCGGCGCGGCGGCAGCCCGGTGAGCGCGGTGAACTCGGCGTCCAGGGCGGACAGCACGCCGGCCAGCGCGGCGGGGTCACCGGCGGCGTCGGCGACGCGGGTGCGGGCGGTGGCCAGCCGGTCCAGCCCGGCGAGGGCCTCCTTGCGGCACTCCGGGTCGCCGATCGCCTCGATCCGCTCGCGCAGGCACTCCTGGGCGACGAACCCCTGTGGCAGGTCGAAGTCCCAGCGCAGCAGGCCCCGCTCGACCAGGTGCGCCAGCAGCAGGAAGCCCTCCTCGGCCCGGCGTACGCCGGTCTGCCGGTCGGCCACCAGGTCGTCGACGATGTCCCGGGCCGGGCGGATGCCGTCGCACCGCAGCAGCGCGGTCGACTCGGTGAGCGACACCGGCGCCGGGCGCTGGGCGGGCCGGTGCACGACCCGCCCGTCCAGGTGCACGTGCGGCGCCCGGGCCGGGGCCAGCCATCGCCGCACCTCCGGATCCGCCGCCAGGCGGTTTGCGTACGCGGCGAGCGCCCAGTACTCGAGTTGGACGGCGCGGCGGCGGAGCAGGCCGGGGCCGGATGTGGCGACGACGCCGGGCGGGCCTGGCTCCACGGTTCCCCAGCACACCGGCCCGAAGAAGCCGATGGTCTCGCACTTGGCGACGTAGCGCTGCCAGTACCCGGCGACGACGTTCTCCCGGCCCCGGCGGCGTACGTTGCGGGGCGCGTCCGGGCCGTCGCGGAGCAGCCCGTCCAGCGCGACGAGCGCCTCCGGGTTCTGCCAGGCGACGGCCTCCCGGAACAGCGGGTCGGCGGCGACCTCGCACACCGCCGCCGAGGACGCCCGGGTGGCGTCGGCGTACGCGGCGCTGAACGCGGAGGCGTCCAGGTCACCGGCGAGGTGGCGGTCGGCGGCGTCGGCGCAGTCCGGCGCGGCGAAGCGGTCCAGTCCGTCGGCGGGGAACCCGGCGCTCCGCAGCAGCACGTCGCGCCACACCGACCAGCCGGTGTCACCGAGGGGAACCAGATGCGTCACCGCTGATCGTCCTCCACGGCCGGGCGGCGCTGCACACGCTGACGGCGCACGGCGCCCCGCCGCGCGGCCCGGGCCACCGCCTCGTCCTCGGCGTCCTCGGCCGGCGACGACGCCCGGACGCTGTCCAGGTGCGCCGCGAGCGTACGGACTGTCGGGTGGTGGAACAGGTCCACGACCCGCAGGTTCGTGCCGAGCAGCCGGTTGAGTTGCCGCTGCACGACGGCGACGGCGAGCGAACCGCCGCCGACGTCGAAGAAGCTGTCAGTCGCCGCCACCTCCGGTACGCCGAGCACGTTGCACCAGACCGACGCGATCTGCCGCTCGGTGGCGGTGGCCGGGCGTGCGGCGGTCGCGCTCGCCCGGCCCACGGTCCGGGTGATGCGGACGGCCCGGGGCACGTCACCCGGTGTCCCGGCCGGGACGGCGGTGAAGGCGGGCAGCTCGGACACCGCCCGCCGGGGGTCGGCGGCGCCGGCTCGCAGCAGCCGCTCGACGTCGCCGAGCACTGCCGCGATCAGGGCTTCGCCGTAGACGTCCGGATTGAAGACGATCTCCACGCGCAGCCGCCCGTCCCGGGTGACGCCGTAGAGCGTGAGGTCGAACGGGGATCCGGGCGCGGGCACCGGCACCGGCTCGTCGGTCAGCCCGGCCAGGTCCAGCCGGGGCTCGTCGAAGGTGTACATGTTGAACAGCACCTGCACCAGCGGGCTGCGGTCCAGCAGGCCGCCCAGCCCGAGGCCGCCGACGACGCGTTCCACAGGCGCCTCCGGGTGGGCGAGCGCGGCGAGCAGTTCCTCCCAGGCGGCGCGGACGTGCTCGGCGAAGCCCGCCCCGGGGGTCTGCCGCAGCCGCAGTGGCGCGATCTCGATGAAGAAGCCGACCATCGGCTCGAAGTCGGCGACGCGCCGGTCCACCGTGGGGGTGCCGACGACCAGGTCGGCCAGGCCGGTGCGCCGGGCCAGCACCAGCGCGAACGCGGCGAGCACGGCGGCGGCGGGGGTCGCGCCGAGCCCGGCGGCGAGGTCGGTCAGGGCGGTAGTGGCTGCCGGGTCCAGCCGGGTGCTCACTGTCGCGCTGGTGTACGTCTGCTCGGCGGGCCGGTCCCGTCCCCCGGGCAGCTGCACCACCACCGGCGCCCCGGTCAGGTGCTCCAGCCACCAGTCGAGGTCCGCCTCGGCGCGGCGCCGGGCCCGGTCGGCGCGCCAGGCGACGTAGTCGCCGTAGGTGGCGGGCAACGGCGGCAGCGGCGGCCCGTCGCCGAGCGCGGCCCGGTACGCGGTGGCGAGGTCGGCGTAGAACAGCGACTGGGACCAGCCGTCGAACACGGCGTGGTGGGCGTAGACGGCGAGCACGTGCTCGTCGGCGCCGGTGCGGATCAGCTCGGCCCGCCACAGCGTGTCGGTGGCCAGCGTGAACGGTGTCGCCGCGCCCGCCGCGAGGTGGGTGGCGAGGTCCGTGCCCGGGGGCAGCTCGCGCACGGGCAGCGGCACCGGCGTGGACGGGTCGGCGACGGCGTACGGGACGCCGTCACGGTCCGGGATGCGCCAGCGCAGGATCTGCTGGCGGTCCGCGACGGCGGTGAGCGCGGTGGCGAGCGCCGCGACGTCGAGCGGGCCGGTGAGCCGTTCGGCGAAGGCGACGTTGTACGCCGACGCGGCGGCCGGGAAGTAGCGGTCGAGGAACCACAGCCGCTGCTGCGCCGGGGACGGAGCCGGTGGCCGTCCCCGGACGGCGGTGGCCGGGCCGGTTCCGGCGGCGGCGTCGGCGCGGGCGGCGATGCCGCGTGGCGTCCGCCCGACCAGCACGTCCTCGATCGCGAGGTCCCGGCCCAGCCGTTCACGTAGGTCGGCGACCAGCCGCATGGCAGTGATCGAGTGTCCGCCGTGGTGGAAGAAGTCGTCGTCGCGGCCGACGGCCGGCACGTCCAGCAGCGCCGCCCACGCCTGCGCGACGAGGCGTTCGGTGTCGGTGGCGGGCGCCTCGCCGCCCGGCGCCGGGGCGGATCCGGCGGTGTCGAGCGCGGCCAGCCGCTCGGTGTCGATCTTGCCGTTGATGGTGATCGGCAGCGCGGCCATGGTGTGCATCCGCGCCGGTACGGCGGCGGGCGGCAGCAGCCGGGCGCAGTAGGCGCGCAGCTCGGTCACGTCCAGGCCGGTGGCCACGTACGCGACGAGCTCCTGGCCGCCGGGGCCGACGCGGACCTGGACGTTGGCGAGGTCGACATCGGGGTGGCGGCGCAGCACGGCCTCGACCTCGCCCAGTTCGATCCGCTGCCCGCGGATCTTGACCTGCCGGTCGGCCCGGCCGAGGAACTCCAGGTTCCCGTCCGGCAACCACCGGGCCAGGTCACCGGTGCGGTAGAGCCGCTGGCCGGGCCGGCCGGAGAACGGGTCGGGGACGAACCGCTGCGCGGTGCGGGCGGCGTCGGACAGGTAGCCGCGGCCGAGGCCGGGTCCACCGGCGAGCACCTCGCCGATCTCGCCCGGACCGACCTCGCGCAGATCGTCGTCGACGAGGTGGATGCGGTGGTTGGCGGCGGGCCGGCCGATCGGGATGGGCCGGGTCCAGTCGCCGCTGCCCTCGAACCACGTCACCAGCACCGTCGCCTCGGTCGGGCCGTACACGCTGATGAAGCGGCGGCCACCCGCGGTCCAGCGGCCGACCTGCTCCGGGCCGGTCGCCTCGCCGCCGGTGACGACCAGCCGTACGCCGGGCAGCCGGGCCGGGTCGAGCAGCGGCAGGATCGGCGGCGGCAGCACCACGACGTCGACGTCCTGGCCGGCACAGACCCGGTAGAGGCGCGCCGGGTCGGCCCGTTCGGCGTCACCGGCGAGCACCACGGTGCTGCCGGCGGCGAGCGGGGCGAGCATGTCGGCCACCGACGCGTCGAACCCGATCGAGGCGAAGGCCAGGCACCGGGTCGCCGCGTCGAACCCGGAGAACTGCGCGATGGAGGTGACCTTCTCGGTCAGCGCCCGGTGCTCGATCACCGCGCCCTTCGGCTGCCCGGTCGACCCGGACGTGAACATCGCGTACGCCGTGGTGGACAGCGTCGCCGGGGTCGGCTGCCAGGGCGCCGTCCCGGCGGGCACGCCCTGCACGGTCAGGCCGGTGAACGCCTCGGCGGCGGTGGCGGGGGTACCCACGACGACGCGCAGGCGGGCCTCGGTGGACAGCTCGCGCAGCCGTCCGGTCGGCAGCGCCGGGTCGAGCGGGACGTACCCGGCGCCGGCCGCCTGCACGCCGAGCAGCGCGACCACCAGGTCCGGACGGCGGTCGACGCAGACCCCGACGAGGTCGTCCGGGCCGATGCCGTGCGCGCGCAGCGATGCGGCGAGCGCGGCGGCCCGGCCGACCAGGCCGGCGTAGCTCAGCGTCTGGCCGCCCTGCACCACGGCCGGGGCGTCGGGACGCCGCCGGGCGTGCGCGGCGACCAGGTCGGGCAGGCACACCTCGGGGTAGGGCAGCTCGGGACCGTTCATCGCCGTGCCTCGATCCAGTGCCGGGTGCGCCGGAACGGGTAGCCGGGCAGCTGCACCCGCCGGCCCGGCGTCACGGGCAGGTCACCGGCGGCACGCCAGGAGCGGGCGGCGTCGTCCTCGGCGGCCGGGCCGCCCGACGCGAGCGCGGTGAGCCGGCGCACCGCCTCCCCGGCGTCGGCGCATCCGACCGCGTCCCGGTACGCCAGCCGCCGCCGTCCCACGGCGAGCGTGTGCGCCACGTCGGCCACCGCGAGGTCGCCCTCGGCCAGCCGTGCGGCCAGCCGCCGGGCCAGTTCCCGCAACGCCGCCGGGCTGCCCGCCGACAGTCCCAGCACCACCGGGCCGGGGGCGTCGGCGGCCCGGTCCGGCTCGGGCGAGGCGGGCGCGGACTCGACCAGCACGTGCGCGTTCGTGCCGCCGAGGCCGAACGAGCTGACCCCGGCGCGCCGCTCCCCCGTCCACGGCCGGGTCGAAGCGCTGACCTCGGCGTGCGCGGCGGCCAGGTCGACGTCGCCGTGCGCGCCGGTGAAGTGGGCGGTGCCCGGCACCTGTCCGGTGCGGACCGCGTACACGGCCTTGATCAGCGAGATCACGCCCGCCGCCGCGTCCAGGTTGCCGAGGTTGCCCTTGACCGAGCCGAGCAGCAGCGGGCCGGGGGCGCCCCGGCGTACCCGGGCCAGCGCGTCGACCTCGATCGCGTCGCCCACCGGCGTGCCGGTGCCGTGCCCCTCCAGGTAGCCGACGTCGGCCGCGTCCCAGCCGACCGACGCCAGCGCCTCCGCCATGACCGCCGCCTGCCCGGACACCCCCGGCACGGTGAAGCCAGGCCGGTCGGCGCCGTCGTTGTTCACCGCCCACCCGGCGAGGACGGCGTGGACGTGGTCGCCGTCGGCGCGGGCGTCGGCGAGGCGCTTGAGCACCACCGCGCCGGCGCCGTTGCCGAACACCTGCCCGGTGGCGGCGGCGTCGTAGGGACGGCACACCCCGTCGGTGGCCAGCAGGCCGCCCGGCCGCAGGCGGTATCCGGCCTGCCGGGTGGAGACGACGGCCGCGCCGCCGGCGATCGCCACGTCGCAGCGGTAGTCCAGCAGGCTCTGCCCGGCCTGGCACACCGCGACGAGGGAGGTCGAGCAGGCGGTCTGGACCGCCACGGCCGGGCCCGACAGTCCCAGCGCGAACGCGGTACGCGTCGGCAGGTAGTCGCAGCCGGAGCCGGTCAGCGCGTCGTCCCAGTCCTCGGCGAGCGCGTCCGCGCCAGGCGCCAGCGCGGCGTTGCCGAGCAGGTGGTGGTGCAGGTAGCGGTTGGGTCCGCACCCGGCGAACACGCCGGTCTGGGCCGGATCGCGGTCCGGGTCGATCCCGGCGTCCTCCAGCGCGTGCCAGGCGACCTCCAGGAACAGCCGGTGCTGCGGATCGAGCAGCGCCGCCGCTTCGGCGGGATAGCCGAACAGGTCCGCGTCGAAGCCCTCCAGGTCGTCGAGCCGCCCGAACGCCGGTACCCAGCCGGGACCGGCGGGCACGCCCTCTCCGGCGGTCCGGCGTACCGCGTCGAACCCGGCCAGGAGGTTGCGCCACAGCGTGGGCGCGTCGTCAGCGCCCGGCACCCGGCAGGCCAGGCCCACCACAGCGATCCGGTCGTCGTCGCTCACGCCCGGCCCTCCCCGCCGGCCCGCGCGGCGCTGCGGCGGGCCATCCGGCGCCCGACCGCCGCCAGGCGACCGTCATCCGGTACGCCGCCCGCGTCCCCGGCCGTCGCCAGGTGCTCGGCGAGCGCGGCCACCGTCGGGAACTCCACAAGCCGCGCCAGCGGCACCCGGCGGCCGAGGTGTTCCTCCAGGTACCGCTGCACCAGGGCGAGCTGGAGCGAGTGCCCGCCCGCCTCGAAGAAGTTCACCTGGCGGTCCACAGCGGGCAGTCCCAGCACCGCGCGCCAGCCCGCCGCGATCGTCTCCTCGACCGGCCCGGACGGCGGTCCCCCGGCGGCCGGCCGGTCGGCGTCCGGGTCGGGCAGGGCGGCCTGGTCGAGCTTGCCGGTCGGTCCCGTCGGCAGCTCCGGTACCGCAACGACCGCCCGGGGCACCATGAAGTCCGGCAGCAGACCGGCCAGCCGTTCCCGCAGCGGTCCCGGCTCGACGTTCGCTCCGGCGACCGGCACCACGTACGCGACGATCTCCTGCTCGCCCGCGCCGGACGCGCCGCGACGCGCCACCACCGCCGCGTGGGCCACCCCGGGCAGCGCGGCCAGGTGGGCCTCGATCTCGCCCAGCTCCACCCGGTAGCCGCGGATCTTCACCATCCGGTCGCCGCGGCCCAGGTAGACGAGCGTGCCGTCGGGCAGCCGCCGCGCGACGTCCCCGGTCCGGTACGCCCGCACCCCGCCGTGCTCGGTGAACCGGGCCGCGGTGAGTTCCGGCAGGCCCAGATATCCCAGTGCGACGTGCGGGGTACGCACCACCACCTCGCCGGTGAGGCAGGCCGGGCGTCCGGCCGGATCTGTCAACACCACCTCGATGCCGGGCAGCGGGTGCCCGATCGGCACGACTGCCCGCGCCGGTTCGGCGTCCGGCGGCAGGTGGTGCTGCGCGGCGAAGCTGATCTCGGTGGTGCCGTACCCGTTGACGAACACCACGCCGGGCGCGAACGACCGCCGGGCCAGCACCACGTCGTGCCGGGTGACCTCCTCGCCGCCGAGCACCACCGCGCGGACCGACGGCAGCCGCCCGCCCTCGCCCAGGCTCGCCACCACGTACCGGTAGACGGTAGGGGTGGAGTGGTAGATCGTGACGCCCCGGTCGGCGAGCGCGCCGGTCAGGTGGCCGAGGCCGTGCGCGCGGACGTCGACCGGGACGGCGGCGGCGCCGGACAGCAGCGCGCTGAACGTGTCGGTGACGGCCATGTCGTAGCCGAACGAGGTGAGCACGCTGGTGCGGTCGTCCGGCCGGACGGCGAAGTTGCGCACGTGGTTGCGGACGCCGAACAGCACGTTGCGGTGGCTCTGCACCACGCCCTTGGGCTGTCCGGTCGAGCCGGAGGTGTAGAGCACGTACGCCGGGTCGTCCGGCCGCGCCGGACCGGCCGGCACCGGCACGCCGCGGTCGCCCGGGTCGCCCTGGCGCAGCAACACGACCGGCAGCGCGGGCCCGGCGTCGGCGGCGAGCGTCACGGCGAGCCCTTCGTGTACGGGGTCGGTGACGATCGCCCGTACCCCGGCGTCGCGCAGCATCGCGGCCAGCCGGGCCGCCGGGTACGCCGGGTCCAGCGGCACGTACGGCGACCCCGACGCCAACGCCGCCAGGATGCCGGTGACAGTGGCGACGCCGTGGCGGCACAGCACCGCGACCGGCGCCGCGAGATCACCGGGCCCGGCCAGGGCCACTGCCGTCGCGGCGACGGCGGCGCCGAGTTCGCGGTAGGTCACAGTCGCGTCGTCGGCGAGCAGCGCCAGCCGTTGCGGGTACGCCTCGACCGTCGCCGCGAACGCGGCAGGGATCGTGTCACCGCGTACCCGGCCGGCCTCGGCGCCGTCGCCGCCGTGCAGCCGCCAGCGGTCCGGCGCCGGGCGCCGCTCGTAGCGGGCCGACGGCACCACACCGGCCGACGACGCGTCCGGGTCCAGCGTGGACAGGAACTCGGCCAGGTCTGCGCACAGATCCTCGGCGTAGTCGGCGGGCAGCCCGGACAGAGCGACGTCGCGCAGGTCGGGGCCCACCCGCACGGTGGCGTCGACCGCGCTGCCCGGCGGCGCCGGGCGTACCGACCGGCACAGTTCCCGGATCGGCGCGTCCCCGGTCAGGTCGAGCGTCACCGGGTCGTCGCCGTGCCGCAGCGTCACCACCTGGGCGCCGGTGTACCGGCGTACCAGCAGGGCCGTCGCGGTGAGGACGACGGCGGCCGGGCCGACGCCCGCGGCCCGCGCCCGGGCGGCGAGCCGCGCGGCCGGCCCGGGTGGCAGGCCGAGCGGGCGGTGGGGCGGGTTCACCGCTCGTCCAGGACGGCGGCGACGACGGCGTCGAGCGTGGACACCTCGGCGTCCGCCTCGGCGACCCGGTAGTCGTCGCAGTAGCTGCCGGTGCCGTGCACCACGATCTGGTGCCCGGCCGGCACCAGGCCGCGGTCGACGGCGTTGCAGACGCCGGTGAGCGCCATCACGATCGACCACTCCCGCAGCCGGGTCGGGTCGGCGGGCAACGTCAGCCCGGCGTTCGCCAGCCACTCGCGGGCCACCGGGTAGCGCTGCGCGCACTCGCGCCGCGACACCACGATGCCGTCGCCGCCGTGCCGTTCGACGAGCGCGTTCATCGCCGGGGAGGTCACCGGGCGGTGGGTGTAGAACGTCGGGTCGAGCACCTCGGCCGGGTCGTCGGTGACGGCCGGGAAGCGCGGGTCGGCGTCCTGCGTCCAGGCGCCCAGGCCCTCGTCCCGGGTGTACGCCGGGCAGTGGCGCCGGTCGAACGAGCCGTGGCGCAGGCTGAGCACCATGTCGGGCGTGCCGAGGTGCTGCACGAGCAGGAAGCCGGGACGGTCGGCCGGGTCCGCCTCGCCGGCCGCCTCCAGCACGTCGCGGCCCAGGTTGTAGCCGAGCAGGCCGAACGCGCTGGAGACGGCGTGCGCGTGCCAGCGCGCACCGGTGGCGGGCGCGACGTCGGCCTCGAAGGCGGCCCGGGCGGCGTCGGCGACCAGGTAGTTGCGCAGGTCGAGGGTGTACCAGAGCGTGACGCCGTGCTTGGCGTGCACGGTGGCGGCGTGCTCGTCGACGAACGCGCGGCCGAGCGCCTTGACGCCCTCCGGGTCCGCGCCGGTGTACCGCAGCAGCGGGTTGAGCAGGCGCGTGCGCGGGTCGGCGGCCAGCGCGTCGTGGCGGAACTTGTGCCGGGTCGCCTTCGGCGCCAGCACCACGATGGACAACTGCTCCGGTGTCACCAGCCCGGCCGCGTACGCGCGGGCCACCGAGTCGCGCAGCGCGACGCCCTTGTTGCCCGAGGTGGGGGTGACGATGCGCAGCCGGTCGCCGGTGCGCCGGATGTGCTCCACAGCGCGGGCCACGATCACCATCGAGGCGAACGTCTTCGTGGTCCGGGTGCCCGGGTTGGCGGTCAGGTCGAGCATCGTGAGGTCGTGCCCGCCGTACTCGCCGAGCGGGGACCAGCTGACGGTGGCGGCGGCGTAGAACTCGCGTACCGCGGGGGTCAGCTCGGGCAGGTCGAAGCCGGGCGCGAAGCCGGGGGTGCCGGGCGCGTCGCCGGGGGTCGCGCCGCACTGTCGCACCGCCGACGCGATGACGTCGTAGTAGTCGGTGATCAGGTTGCGGGTGGCCGGGGTGGTCACGGTCATCGGGATTCCTCCAACACACTCCGGGCCGGTGGCACCGTTCGCAGATGGTCGCGCAGGGCGGTGAACCGGCCGGCGATGTCGGGCAGCTCGCTCGCGTGCCAGCCGTCGGCCAGGTCCGGCCGGTACGCCGACAGCGCCGCCCGGGCGCGTTCCGGGTAGCGCACGTGGCCGCCGCCGACCTCGACGCCGTCGCGGCGTCCGGCGGCGGTGTTCCAGGCCACCGCCTGCGCGACGGAGACCTCGGCCGGCAGCCGCAGCTCGGTCCGGCCGCCGGTGAACCGGACCGGGTAGCCGCCCGGCAGCCCCAGCGGCCCCGGCAGGCTCGCCGCCACCTCGTCCGTGCCGGTGGCGAGCGCCGCCACCAGGGTGGCCCCGGCGTGTCCGGCGAGCGCGTTCAGCTCCGGCCGGGGCAGCGCGCGGTAGTCGGCCAGCAGCCCGGTGACGTCCGGGACGGGCCGGCCGTCCAGCCAGGCGCGTACCTCGGCGGTGTCGTCGCCGTCCCTACCGGGCGCGGCGAGGTGGGCGTGGTGGCCGAGCACCGCCAGCCGCCGCGGCCCGGGGCGGCCCAGCGCGGCGTCCAGGCACGCGGCGAGCGTCGCCACGTTGCCGATGCCGCAGAGCGCCGACAGGTCCAGCGCGGCCAGCAGCGGGTTCACCGCGTCCGGGAAGGCGCCGTTGACGAGCGTCGCGTCCGGCGCGCCGCCGGCCAGCGCGGCGGCCAGCCGGGACACCAGCTCGGCCTGCAACGCCAGCGTCACCCCGAAGCCGGCCGCGGCGATCAGCTCCGTCCAGGCCGACGGCGCCGCCGCCCGCTCGTACGGCGACTGCGCCGACGCGGCGCAGACCAGCACGTCGGGGCGGAGCCGGGCCATCGACGCGGCGTCGGCGGCGTACCCCTCCCCCGGGTCGGCGCCGGGTTCGGCGGTGAACGGCCGGGCGGTGAAGGCGACAGGGGTTCCGGTGACCGTGGCGCGCACCCGCGCGGCCCGGGCCAGGCCGAGCGCCGCGTCCAGGTCGCGGGCCAGCACTGTCACGCGGACCGGCACCGGGGGGTGGATCGCGGCCAGGGAGTGGCACAGCGAGCGGGCGAGCCGGCCGCCGCCCGCCACGACGACGTGCCGCGCGTCAGCGGGCCGGGCTGACATCGCGACTCGCATCAGTGATCCGGGCCACCCAGTCGGCGAACGACCCGGCGCGCAGGCAGCTCGCCGGGGAGACCTCCAGGCCGGCCATCTCCCGCACCCGCAGCGCCATCCGAAGCGCGGTGAGCGAGTGCCCGCCGAGCGCGACGAACGTGTCGTCGTCGCGCACCGCGTCGACGCCGAGCGTGGCCCGCCACGCCTCGCGCAGCCGGTCGGTCAGGGCGCTGCCCGGCTCCGGGGCGGCCCCGGTGTGCCGGGGCGGTGGCGGCGGCAGCTCCAGCCGGGCCACCTTGCCGTTCGGGAGGCGGGGCAGGCGGTCGACGAGGACGAGCTGGTCCGGGCGCATCGCGGGCGGCAGCGCCGAGGCCAGGTATGCCTGGAGCATGCCGGTGGTCAGCAGGTGGTCGGCGGGCTCGTCCCGGGGCGACGCCGCCGGCGGCCGGTCCTGCGGCCGCACCGCGTAGACGTAGCTGACGTCGGCGTCCGCGCCGACGTTCCAGTCACCGATCTCGTGCACCTCGAACCCGGCCGCGCTCAGCAGCTCGCGCACCTGGGGCATGGTCACGCTGCTGCGCTCGACCTCCAGGCACACCTGGCGGATGCGGGGCCAGTGCTCGGGGCGCAGCCCGCGCAGCACGCTGAGCTCGGCGCCCTCAGTGTTGATCTTCAGCAGGTCCACGCGGTCCAGCCCGAACCGGTCCAGCAGCTCCGACAGCGTCACGGTCGGCACCACGTGCGCCACCGGGGCCAGCCGCCGGCGGGCGTCGGCCAGCAGCGCCGCCTGTTCGGTCTCGTCGGCGTCGCCGCCTCCGCGCCGGTAGTGCGAGCGGACCAGGTCGGACGCGGCCCCGGCCCGGTCGGCGCCGAGCCCGGACAGGTAGCTCAGCTCGGGGAACGAGGTCAGCTCGGCGGTGCCCGCAACATCGGTCACGGCGGCCTCCACGACTGACGCGGACCCGGCGTAGAGGCCGAGGTTGGCGCGCAGGTAGGGCAGCGTGTCCGGGTTCGGCTCGACAGCGACCAGGCGCACGTCGCGTGCCTGCCGCGACGCCCAGAGCGAGAACAGGCCGATGTTGGCGCCGACGTCGAGGACGACAGCGTCGTCACCGACACGGACGCCGAAGCGCGCGTACTCCGCCTGGTCGAAGATCTGCCGGTAGAGGAAGACCGCCTCGTCCGGCGACGCCGCCGTCACCGCCATGCCGTTGGGCAGGGGGAACCGGGGCAGCCCGCCGACCGCCGGGGCCTGCCGGCGCTGCGGCACCACGTACCCGACCAGGCGCGGCCCGGCGTCGGCGTCGGCGTCGGCGTCGGGCACTGTCACCACTACCGCGTCGTGCACGGCGGGATGCCGGCGCAGCACGGCGGCCACCTCGCCCGGCTCCACCCGGACGCCCCGGATCTTCACCTGGTCGTCGGCCCGGCCCCGGAACTCCAGGAAGCCCTGCGGCGCGACCCGCACCAGGTCACCGGTGCGGTAGAGCCGCGCGCCCGGCCGTGCCGGGTCGGGCCGGAACCGCTCGGCCGTCCGCTGGTCGTCGCGCAGGTAGCCCAGCCCGACCGCGACGCCGCCGATCCACAGCTCGCCGGTCTCGCCGTCGGGCACCGGCCGCATGTCGTCGTCGAGCACGTGGGCCGTGACACCGTCGATGATCCGGCCGATCGGGGCGATGCCGCCCGCGTACGGCTCGGAGCAGTCCCAGTAGGACACGTTCACCGAGGTCTCGCTCGGGCCGTACCCGTTGAACAGATCGCACGGCAGCACCTCGCGCAACCGCCGGACCAGTTGCATGTCCAGCGCCTCGCCGCCGCACAGCACCCGCCGCAGCGTGACACAGCCGGCGAACTCGGGCTCGTCGAGCACGTGCCGCAGCATGGTCGGTACGAAGTGTGCGGTGGTGACCGCCCGCCGCTGGATCAGCCGGACCAGGCCGAGGCTGTCGAACTGCAGGCCCGGCCCGGCGACGACCACGGCGCCGCCCGCGATCAGCGGGGAGAGGATCTCGTGCACCGACGCGTCGAACCCGATCGACGCCTTGTGCAGCACCCGGTCCGCGGCGGTGAAGCCGAACCGGTCGTGGCCCCAGGCCAGCCGGTTGACCAGCCCGGCGTGGTGCAGCACGACGCCCTTCGGCTGCCCGGTGGAGCCGGAGGTGAACAGCACGAGCGCGGCGTGCTGCTCCGGCGGCAGCCAGCCGGCGCGGTCGGTCAGGTCGACCGGCGACCCGGCCCGCGCGGTACGGACGTCCCGCCACCGTGTGGCCGCCGGCGCGGCGACAGTGGGCGGACGGTCGGCGTACAGGACGAGCCGGGGCGCGGCCAGGGCGAGCATCTGCTCGGCCCGGCCGGAGGGCAGCTCGGGGTCGACAGGCACGGCGACCGCGCCCACCGCGAGCGTCGCCAGCAACGACGTCACGTAGTCGGCGGACCGGTGCAGGTACAGGCCGACCAGGTCACCCGGACCGACGCGGGCCCGGCGCAGCAGCTCGGCCGTCGCGCCGACCCGCTCCCACAGCCCCGCGTAGCTCAGCTCGCCGTCCGGGCCGACGATCGCGGGCCGGTCGCCGTCGGCGCCGGCGGGCCGGTGCACCAGGTCGGTCAGGTAGCGCGGGCCGGACACGACTGTCACGCCGTCCTCGTCGCGACCGCGACGATCGCCATCCGGGGCACCTCGGCGACGAACTGCCCGTCGGCCCGATAGACCAGCGGCCGGGCCGGGACGTCGCCGGGGCCGCCGATGCCGGCCAGGTAGCGGGTGTGGTCGAAGTGGCGCGTCAGCAACCGCCACACCTCGTCGTCGGTCAGCGTGGCGAAGAACTCCCGCACGCCGTACATGTCGCCGACGTAGTCGCGCATCCCCGCGTACGCGGACTCGGCGGTGTCGGCGCGCACGATCAGCGGGTCGTACAGGTCGACGACGCGCACCGGCAGCCCGGCCGCGGCGAACAGGCCGGTCAGCTCCGCGCGGCTGAAGTGCCGGTAGTCGTGGCCGCCGGAGGCGTGCGGGTGCACCACCTCGCCGAAGAACCCGGCCATCGGGCTGGACTCGTCGAAGTCGTGCAGCACGATCCGGCCGCCCGGGCGGACCACCCGGGCCGCCTCCGCCACCGCCTGCGGCCGTCGGCGCGCCGGGATGTGGTGGGTGCCGTAGGCGAGCAGCACCGCGTCCACGCCGGCGTCGCGCAGGAACAGGAAGTGCGCGGCCTGGCGTACGGCGGGCAGGCCGTGCGCGAGCGCCTTGTCGACCATGTGGCCGGACAGGTCGCCGGTGATGAACGCCAGTTTCGACTCGAAGCAGGCGGACTGGCTGCTCGCGGCGCGTGCCACCGTGCCGTCGCCGCCGAGCACGTCGAGGATGAGGGTGACCGGCGCGGCGGCGTCCGGAGTGGCCAGCTCCAGCAGTTGCCGCATGCCGGTCCAGCGCACCAGCGTGTCCCGCTGCGCGCGGCGGTACGAGTCGCCCCGGCCGGTGGAGTCGCTGTCGAACTCGCTCACCGTGCCGGCCAGCTCCGCCAGCGCCTCGGCCGCGCCCGGACGCCCGAAGTCGAGCAGCTCGCGCAGTTGCGGGTGGAGGGTCGCCACGGTGTGCAGGTAATCGCGCAGGACCAGGGACGGAAGGTACGGCCGGTTCATGAACACCTCGGCGCACGCGACAGTATGCCGCCTCGTCAGCGACGTCCCTTCGGCGAACGGATGGCGAACTTTAGCATCGCCTCTCGCCGATTCACCAGGTCGAATACCGGACATTGTGGAAGGTCCGGAGCGGGTACGGGTCCTTACCCGTTCTTTGTCGCCTATTCCGGTACAGCGGTGTGACTGACGACGATGTGTCGCATTAGGTCGATGATTTCCGGCTCACAGTCGGTAAGGAAGAAATGCCCGCCGGGAAAGACGTGCCGCCGCGGCGCGGTCACGCACTCCCGCGCCCACCCGGCGGCCCGGTCCGGGTCCACGTGCTCGTCGCCGTCGCCGAGCAGCACGTGCACCGGCAGGTCCAGCGGCGGCTCGGGACGGTAGGCGTACCGCTCGGACAGCGCGAAGTCGGCCCGTACCCCCGGCAGGACGAGCTCCATCAGCTCGCGGTCGGCCAGCAGCCCGGCCGGCGTGGCCCCGAAGTCGCGCAACGCGTCGATCAGGCCGGTGTCGTCGAGATCGTGGACGCGCCGCCGCACCAGCCGGGTCTGCGGCGCCTCCGCGCCGCCGACGAGCAGCGCCAGCGGAGCGGGTGCGCCGCGACGGCGCAGCTCCCGGGCCACCTCGAACGCCACGAGCGCCCCCAGGCTGTGGCCGAACAGCAGGAACGGTCCGGACGCCCGCTCGGTGACGGCGGTCGCCAGCTGGTCCACCACCTCGGTCAGGTCGTCGACGGGCGGCTCGTGCAGCCGGGCGCCCCGGCCCGGCATCAGCGCGACGTGCACCGACAGCTCCGGCTCGGCCAGCTCCTGCCACTGCGCGAACGACGCCGCCACGCCGCCGGCGTACGGGAAGACGAAGACCTGGGCGTCCCCGGCCGGGGATCCGGCCGGCCCGAACCAGCGGCTCGCGCCGCCCGCACTCACCAGGGACATGGCCAGGAGCATAGGGCCGCGTCGGCGGCGGAGGGCATCGTCACGTCCGGTTCCTCCACGCCGCCCGCCGCCGGCCGGTGCTACGGTGGAGCGGAGTGATCCAGTCCAGGACTGGCAAGCAGGGAGACCAGACATGGCGGGTGACGACGACATCTCCGGGTGAGCCCGGGCATGTGACAGACCACCGGCACGCGCATCAGCGCCGTTCGCCGTGGTCGCTTCGTCGTTCCCCGAGACCTGTCCCCTGCCGGGCGGCTCCGGTCCGCCCGCCCTCACTCCGAGGTTGTCTCCCCGATGTCCCATTCCTTCATCGTCTGCTCGAACCTGACCTTCTCCTGGCCGGACGACACAGCGGTCTTCCAGGACCTCTCCTTCACGCTCGGCGGAGGCCGTACCGGTCTGGTCGCGCCGAACGGCGCCGGCAAGAGCACGCTGCTCAAGCTGATCGCCGGTGAACAGCGGCCCACCGCCGGCTCGATCACGGTCAACGGCCTGCTGGGCTATCTCCCGCAGAGCCTGCCGCTGTCCGGCGACCTCACAGTGGCCGAGGTGCTGGAGATCGCCCCGCTGATCGCGGCGCTGCACGCGATCGAGTCCGGGGACGCCGACGAGAGGCACTTCACCACCATCGGCAACGACTGGGACATCGAGGAGCGCACCAGCGCGCAGCTCGACCGGCTCGGCCTCGGCGGCCTCGCCTTCGATCGGCGCCTGGACACCCTCAGCGGCGGGCAGGTCGTCTCCCTCGGCCTGGCGGCGCAGCTGCTGAAGCAGCCCGACGTGCTGCTGCTGGACGAGCCCACGAACAACCTCGACCTCGACGCCCGGCACCGGCTCTACGACGTGCTGGAGCAGTGGAACGGCTGCCTGCTGCTCGTCAGTCACGACCGGGCGCTGCTGGACCGGATGGAGCGCATCGCCGAACTGGACCGCGGCGAGGTGCGGTTCCACGGCGGGAACTTCACCGAGTACGAGGCGGCGGTGCGCGCCGCGCAGGAGGTGGCGGAGAAGAACGTCCGCAACGCCGAGCAGGAACTCAAGCGGGAGAAGCGCGAGTTGCAGGAGGCCCGCGAGCGGGCGGCCCGCCGGGCCGGCAACGCCGCCCGCAACCTGAAGAACGCAGGGCTGCCGAGGATCGTCGCCGGCGGCATGAAGCGGGACGCGCAGGTGGCCGCGGGCAAGGCGAACGAGATGCACTCCGGGCGGGTCGACGACGCCAGGGTCCGGCTCGACGAGGCCGAGCGGGCGCTGCGCAACGAGCAGAAGATCTCGGTGGAGCTGCCCGCCACAAACGTGCCGGCCGGACGTACGCTCCTGACCGCCGAACGGATGCAGGTCCGGTACGGCGACGAGCCCCTGTTCGCCGCCGACGGCGTCGACCTGACGATCCGAGGTCCGGAGCGGATCGCCCTGCTCGGCGCCAACGGCGCCGGCAAGTCCACAGTGCTGCGCCTGATCAGCGGCGACCTGGAGCCCGAGGCCGGCCGGATCAAGCGGGCCGACGGCCGGATCGCCTACCTGTCGCAGCGACTGGACCTGCTGGACCTGGACCGTACGGTGGCGGAGAACCTGGCCGCGTTCGCGCCGCAGGCTCCGGACGCGCAGCGGATGAACCTGCTGGCCCGGTTCCTGTTCCGCGGCGCCCGGGCGCACCTGCCGGCCGGGGTGCTCTCCGGCGGCGAGCGGCTGCGGGCCACCCTGGCCTGCGTCCTGGGCGCCGAACCGGCGCCGCAGCTCCTGCTGCTCGACGAGCCGACGAACAACCTCGACCTGGTGAGCGTCGGCCAGTTGGAGAGCGCGCTGGACGCGTACCAGGGGGCGCTGCTCGTGGTAAGCCACGACGAGCGGTTCCTCGCCGCGATCGGGGTCGACCGCTGGCTGCGGCTCGTCGACGGGCGCCTGGTGGAGACCGGTCCCCCGGACGCCGGCTGACCCGGCGCGGCGGGAGGTCAGGCGGGCGGGAGGCGGACGACGAACCGGCAGCCGCCGGTGACGTTGTGCGCGTGCACCCGCCCGCCGTGCGCCTCGACCAGGCCGCGCACGATGGCCAGGCCCAGCCCGCCACCGGCCGGCGCGGGCTGGTCGACGCCGGCCGGTGTTCGGGCCCGTGTCCCCCGGAACGCCACGTCGAACACCCGGGGCAGGTCCGCTTCGGGGATGCCGCCGCAGGTGTCGGAGACGGCGAACCACACGTCGCCCTCGTCGTGGCCGGCGTCGACGCGCACCGTGCCGTCCGGCGGCGTGTACCGCACCGAGTTGACGAGCAGGTTCGTGACGACGCGGGCGAGTTCGGCCTCGGCGGCCCGGACCGTGGGCCAGCCGGCCTCCGGGGCGAGCACGCGCACCCCCCGGTCGGCGGCCAGCGGCGCGGTGGCGGCGATCGCGTCGGACACGACGTCGCCGAGCGGCACCGGGGACAGCGCGGGCCGCAGCGCGCCGGCGTTGATCCGGGACAGCTCGAACAGGTCGTCGACCAGGCGCGTCATCCGGTCGGTCTCGACCCGGATCCGGTGGTGGTACTCGGCCACCGTCGCCGGGTCGTCGACCACCCGGTCCTCCAGCGCCTCCGCCATCGCCCGCAGGCCGGCCAGCGGCGTCCGCAGGTCGTGGGAGACCCAGGCGACCAGCTCGCGGCGGCCGGCCTCCAGCTGCCGCTCGCGCCGGCGGGCCTGGTCGGCCCAGACGGCTGCCCGCGCCAGCCGGCGGGCGAACGCCACGCCGACGGCCAGGCTGACCGCCGCGGACGCCGCGACCGTCACGAGGACGACCTGCAGGTCGTGTGCGGACAGGAACATGGCCTGCGCGACAGCGGTGACGCCCGCCGTCACCGAGGCGATCGTGACCGCGAGCAGCACCGCGATGTGCACGAGGATCGACCGGCGGCGCACCAGCCGCAGCGCGCCCACGCCGAGCGCGCCGACGACCGCGCCGGCCAGCAGGGCGTAGAACCCGATGACCAGCAGCTCGTTCACCGGGACGCCAGCGGCTCGTAGCGGTAGCCGACGCCCCACACGGTGACGATGCGGCACGGCTGCGCGGGACGGTCCTCGATCTTCTCCCGCAACCGCCGGACGTGGACGGTGACTGTCGACTGGTCGCCGAAGCGCCAGCCCCACACCCGGTCCAGCAGTTCGGCCCGGGACCACGCGCGCCCCGGGTTCGCCAGCAGGAACGCGAGCAGGTCGAACTCCCGCACGGTCAGCGCCAGCGGGTCGTCGCCACGCTCGGCGACCCGCCGGTCGGCGTCGACGGTCAGGTCGCCGTCGCGCAGCACCCCGGCCGGTCCCCGGTCGTCGCGGGCCGTGCGCCGCAGCACCGACCGGATGCGCAACACCAGTTCCCGTGGGGAGAACGGCTTCGTCACGTAGTCGTCCGCGCCGACCTCCAGCCCGGCGACCCGGTCGGCCTCGTCGCCGAGCGCGGTGAGCATGACGACGGGCAGTCCCGGCAGCCGGCGACGCAGCCGCCGGCACACCTCGATGCCGTCGAGGCCCGGCATCATCAGGTCGAGGACCACGAGGTCGGGCGGCTGTTCCCCGGCCGCGATGAGCGCGTCCGCCCCGTCGAACGACAGCCGGACCCGGTAGCCGTCCTGTTCGAGATAGCGCCGGACGACGTCGCTCACCGTCCGGTCGTCGTCGACGACGAGCACGTAGCGCTCCATGGGCCTGACGCTACCCACCGGCGTCCCGGTGCGGCGGGCCGCGGTCGGGCCGTAAGCGGACGGAAAGATCCGCCGGCCCCGTCCGGGCCTACGGTTCACGACATGGGCAGAAGACGTGTGGTGTTGTCGGTGCTCGCCGTCGTGATCGTCGCCGGTCTCGGGGTGAGCCTGTACCTGTTCCAGCCGTGGCGGCTGGTGACCGACCGCGAGGTGCGCGAAGCGCTGCCGTCGGTGACGGAGACGCCGACGGCCGGCACGAGCGGCCCGCCGGCCACCGGCGAGGCGCCCGCCGACGTGGTCCTCGCCGCCGGCGACTTCGTCACCCACGAGCACGACACGTCCGGCCGGGCGCAGCTGGTCCGTCTCGCCGACGGCCGCCGCCAGTTGCTGCTGCGGGGACTGAACACGTCGGACGGTCCCGACCTGCGGGTCTGGCTCACCGACCGGAAGGTGCTGACCGGCCGCGCGGGCTGGCAGGTGTTCGACGACGGCCGCTGGGTGGAACTGGGCCGCCTCAAGGGCAACATCGGCGACCAGGCGTACGACATCCCGGCGTCGGTGGACCTGGACGGGCTGCGCAGCGTGTCCATCTGGTGCAAGCGGTTCGCGGTGTCGTTCGGCGCGGCCCCGCTGGCCGCGGCGGGGACGGGATCGGCGCCGGCCTGATCGGCGTCTCAGCCGCGCCCCAGCAGGCGCAGCGTGTTGCCGCCGGCCACCAGGGCGCGCTCGTCCGGGTCGAGGCCCGCGCCGCGCAGCGCCGCCTCGACCCGCTCCCGGGTGGTTTCCCGTTCGGCGACCGGCCAGTCCCCGCCGACGACCACATGGTCGGCGCCGAGCAGGTCGGTGGCGAAGCGGATCGCCGACGGCGCGAAGCCCATCGTGTCGGCGTACACGTGGGCGCGGCGGTCGGGCGCGGTGAGCAACGCGCCCTCGTCCGTGGCGGCGGCCAGCGCCAGGCCGGCCACCCCGAGCATCGGGAAGACCACGTGCAGGCCGGGCAGCGTGGCCAGGGCGCCGCCGGTGAGCAGGGACAGCAGCGCGGCGGCGTTCATCGTGCCGCGGGCCAGCGACGTGCCGAGCCGGCCCAGGCCCGCGAACTCGGCGGTCAGCGTGGACCTGCTGATCGGATGCGCGAAGACCGGCACGCCCAGCTCGGCCGCGGCGGACAGGGTCGGACGGGCGGCCGGGTCGCCGAGCAGCCGCCCGTCCGCTGCGGCGCAGTCGACGACGATGCCCGGCAGGCCCAGCTCGCGGACGGCCCGGACCACCTCCCCGGCGGCCGCGTCGCCGCCGAAGGCGTCGATCGTGGCGAGCCCGGCGAGGCGGCCCGGATCCCCGGCGACCACGGTGGCCAGATGGTCGTTGAGCCGTCGCTGGTCGTCCGGCCGTGTCCGTTCGCCGTGCGGTGTGACCATCGCCGGCGGGGCGCTGAGGACGCGCAGGTCCACGCCGTGCCGGCCGGACTCGGCGAGCAGGCCGTCGAGGTCGGCGACCCGCCGGGCCGTGTCGGCCCAGCGGGCGGCGAGCACGCCCGTGGCGTTGTGCGGCAGCACCGCGGGATAGTCCGGACAGGCGTGGTGGGTGTGGAAGTCGGCGATGAACATCAGACGTCGAGGAACGTGTAGGTGAAGCCGCGCTCGGCCCGGCGCACGTACCCGGCCGCCGGGAACGGGAAGTGCGCCGGCACGAGCAGGTCACCCGAGTCGGCGGCCCGTTCGAGCAGCCGGCGGCGCTGGTCGGCGGAGTCGCCCGGCACCACGCAGTAGCGGATGCTCCACTCCGGCCGTTCCAGTTGGACGCCGTGGTGCAGCATGTCGCCGGCGAACAGCGCCCGCTGCCCGGCCGACTCGACGACCAGGTAGACGTTGCCCGGCGTGTGGCCGAACGCCGGCACCAGGTGCACCTGCGGGGACAGGACGTGGTCGGCCTCGATCAGGTCGAGCACTCCGGCGTCGCGCAGCGGCAGGATGCTGTCGGCGATGTAGTCGCCGGTCCGTTGCATGGCTCGCGCGCCGTCCGGGCCGGTCCACCAGTCGAACTCCTCCCGGACCACCAGGTACCGGGCGTTCGGGAAGGTCGGCTCCCAGCCGCCGCGGCCGTCCGCGCTGGTGGCGAACCCGACGTGGTCGACGTGCAGGTGGGTGAAGACGACGGTGTCGATGTCGCCGAGCGACACCCCGGCGCGGGCGAACTGTTCCAGGAACGGCCGGTCCGCCCGGTCGAACACGCCGCCGTTGCGTGGCTTGCCGTTGCCGCCGCCCGCGTCGACCAGGATCAGCCGGTCGGGCGTACGCAGCAGGTGGGCCTCCTGGTTGAGCAGGATCCGGCCGTCGTGGGTGAACGGTTCCCGGGTGTAGAACGCGCCGTCGGTCCACGACTCGGTCGCCAGCTGCGGGAAGAACTCGGCCGGGTCCACGAAGTAGTCGACCTCGCGGATCGGGAAGACCTCGACCTCACCGACTCGGAAGGACCACAGCGGGCCCTCGCCGCCGCCGGTGTCGGTCCAGCGGGCCTTGCTCATACCATCTCGCTCTCGGGTGTCCGGCGAGCGTGCGGCTCGCCGTCGGGGGTACGGCGGACCTGCGTCCACACTCGGGTGCGCAGCTCGCCGAAGCGGGCGGAGGAACGGGTGCCGACCTGCTCCCGGTCGGCGGGCAGATCGACCGGGATGTCGGCCTGGACGCCGGAGACGCCGGTGCCGAGCACCACCACACGCCGGCTGAGGTAGACCGCCTCGTCGATGTCGTGGGTGACGAAGACGATGGTCATGCCGTAGCGCTTCCACAACGCGGCCACCAGGTCCTCCAGGTCGGCGCGGGTCTGCGCGTCGACGGCGGAGAACGGCTCGTCCATCAGCAGGAGCCGGGGCCGGTAGGCGACCGCGCGGGCGATCGCGACGCGCTGCTGCATGCCGCCGGAGAGCTGCCAGGGGTACGCGTCGCCGGCCGCGCCGAGACCGACCGCGTCGAGCGCGTCGGCGACGAGTTCCCGCCGCCGCGCCCGGCTCAGGCCCAGGTGCCGCAGCGGCAGCTCGACGTTCTGCCGGACCGTCTTCCAGGCGTACAGGCTGCGGCCGTACTCCTGGAAGACGACGCCGAGGCCGGGCGGCGGCTCGGTGACCGGACGGCCGCCGAACCGGACCTGTCCCGCCGTGGCCGGCAGCAGCCCGGCGACGATCTTGAGCAGGGTGGTCTTGCCGCAGCCGGACGGGCCGACGAGCGCGACGAACTCGCCCTCGGACACGGTCAGGTCGATCTCGGTCAGCACCTCGACGGTGCGTTCCCGGGCCCGGTAGGTCTTGCCGACCCCGGCGATCTCGAGCAGGGAGGTCATGGTCGCTCCGTGAGTTGTCCGGTGTGGCCGCGATGCCAGCGCAACGCGCGCCGCTCGACGAGTTCGAAGAGTTTGGCGAGCCCGAACCCGAGCAGGCCGATCAGCAGCACCCCGCTCCACATCTGCGGGATGGCGAAGCTGCGCTGGAACTGCACCACTGTGAAGCCCAGCCCGTCGGTGCTCATCAGCATCTCGCTGACCACCATCAGGATGATCGACAGGCCGAGAGCCTGACGGGCGCCGGCGAAGATCTGCGGGCTGGCGCCGCGCAGCACCAGCAGGTGCCGGGTGCGGCGCGGCAGCCGGTACGCCGCGGCGGTCTCCAACCCGACCTCGTCGGCGGCGCGGACGCCGTCGGCGGTGTTGAGCAGGATCGGCCAGACCGCGCCCACAGTGATGACGATCAGCTTGGTCGCGTCGCCGATGCCGACCGCGACCAGCAGCACCGGGATCAGCACCGGGGCGGGCAGCACCCGGAAGTACGCCAGCAGCGGGCCGGTGAGCGCGCGGGGCACCGCCCACCGCCCGATCACGAAGCCGGGTACGACGCCCGCGGCGAGCGCGATCGCGTAACCGGCGGCGAGGCGCCACAGGCTGGGCACCACGTCGCTGACGAACGTGTCGGAGAACCAGACGTCCCCGAACGCCTCGACGATCGTGCGCAGCGGCGGCAGGAACACGTTGGTGCTGCCGTCGCTGGCCACCCACCAGGCGGCCACGAGCACCGCGGGCAGGCCGAGCGCGTAACCGAGGGCCTTCATGCCACGGCCTCCCGGCGGGTCGCCACGTGCCAGTGCAGCAGCCGCCGCTCGGCCAGCCGGGCGAGCTGGTCGAGGCCGATGCCGAGCCCGCCGGTGAGCAGCACCAGCGCGTACATGCCGGTGGACTCGCCGGACTCCTGGCTGCTCCAGATCATCTCGCCGAGCCCGGCGGCGCCCATCACCAGCCCGCCGGTCAGGGCCAGCGCCAGCGCGACCGAGACGATCAGGCGCAGCGCCGTGCCCAGGTACGGCAGCACCGTGGGCCAGGTGACGTGCACGATCCGGGCCAGCCGGCCGAGCCGGAAGGCGCGGGCGGTCTCGACCGCCACCCGGTCCACGTCGCGCAGGCCGTAGAGCACCTGGAACACGACGATCCAGAAGCAGGACACGGCGACCAGCAGCACCGTGATCTGCCGGACGTCGAGCACGAGCACCAGCACCGGGATCAGCACGATCGACGGGACCGGCCGCAGGAAGTCCAGAGTGGAGGAGGTGGCCCGGCGCACCTGCGGCACGGAGCCGAGCGCGAACCCGGCCAGGATGCCGGCGACCAGCGCGATGACCAGGCCGACCGCCACCGCCGCCAGCGTACGACCGGTCGCCGTCCAGAACCGTTCCCCGGTGAGCAGTCGCAGCGCCTCGGGAACCACAGCGCTCAGCGGCGGCACGTGCTCGGGGCCGAGGATCAGGCGGGCGAGGATCTCGTACGCCGTGGCCGCGCCCGCCAGGCCCACGGCGCCGAGCCAACCCCTTCTCACTTGAGGATCAGTTCGTCGAGGTCGGGTGTGGTGGTGATGAGCCCGTCGCGCTGGGCGTAGCCGGCGAGCTTCTCGGCGGCCTGCCGGCTGACCTCGTCACGCAGGCCGGTCAGGGTGATCTTCGCGGCCACCTCCGGCTTGATCTCGGTGAACGTGGGGATCTTCGCGCGTACCTCGTCCTCGTGGTCGCGGGCGTACGCGTACGCCTCACGCACCGCGCCCCGGAAGGCCGTGACGGTCTTCGCGTTCTTCGAGGCGTAGGAGCCGGCCGCGTACCAGGCGGAGACCGTGAGGTCGGGGGCCAGGTCGGTGAAGCCCCAGCCGACCGGCACCGCGCCCTGCGCCTTGGCCGCCGACAGGAACGGCTCGACCACCCAGGCGCCGTCGACCCGGCCCGCGCCGACCGCCGCGGGCGCCTGCGGGAACGGGATCTCGACCAGCTTGACCTTCGCCGGGTCACCGCCGTCGGCGCGGACGGCCTCGCGGGCCGCCGCCGCGGCGATGTTGGTGAGGATGTTGACCGAGACGGTCCTGCCTTCGAGCTGCTTGGCGCTGGTGATGCCGGAGTCGCCCTTGACCACCAGGGCGCCGTAGTCGGCGCCGGCCTTGCCGGTGGACGCCGAGGCCGGCACCACGGCCTTGACGTCCAGGCCCTTGGACCGGGCGACGATCAGCGTGGTGAGGTCGCCGGTGGCGAAGTCGACCTTGCCGGCCAGCACGGCCGGCACGGAGGTCAGGTCGGAGGTCTCGGTGTCGACCTCGACCTTGAGGCCGTGCCTGGCGAAGATGCCCCGCTCCTGGGCCAGGTAGATGGGCGCGAGGTGGCCCAGCGGCGACGAGGCGAGCCGGACGGTGGTGAGTCCGTCGGCGCTCGCCGCGGCGGGCGCGTCGTCCTCACCGCAGGCGGCGAGCGACGTGGTGAGCAGGACGGCGGCGAGGGCGCCGGCGATCCGGCGGCTACGGGTGGTCATGCGGTCGGCTCCTCAAAGCGCAGGCGCAGGTCGAGGTCGTGGACGTGGTCGGGGAACGGGGCCGGGCCGCCGAGCGGCTCGGCGCCGATGCTGGAGACGGCCGCCTCCTCGATCGCCACGACGAGGCTCGCGGCGTGCCGGGCGGAGTCGCCGGCGACGAGCAGGCCGTGGTTGCCGAGCAGGATCGCGTACGTGCGGGGGTGCGCCGCGAACGTCTCGGCGATCGACCGCACCGCCTCCTCGGTGCCGCGTGGCGCCCACGGCGCGACGGGGATGTCGACCGGCTGGCCGTGCACCAGCAGGGCCTCGTACCGGGCCGGCAGCGACACACCGGCGAGGGCGTAGCTGGTGGCGTACGGCGAATGGGTGTGGATGACGGCGTTGACGTCGGGCCGGGCCTGGTAGACGCCGATGTGCATCTTCAGGATCGCGGCCACCGACGGGCTGGGAGTTCCCTCGTGGACAGTGCCGTCGAGGCCGACCACGACGACGTGGTCGTTGACGGTGCGCAGCGCGGGCGCCGCGACCCGCAGGTCGTCGGCGGGCCACGGGCGCAGCAGCTCACCGGCGTTGACGAGCAGGCGGTCGTCGTGGCCGGGGATCCGGACGCTGATGTTGCCGTGTCCGCTGGCCGACATGGCCGAGGCGGCGAAGAGCTTGTTGATGCCGGCGGTCAGGTCGGCGCGGGCTTTCTGGACAGGGTCGTGCTGAGTCATGGCGTGTCGGGCCTTAAGGAGTCGGCCGCGCCCAGGGGGCACGACGAGGCGACGTGTGCGAAGCGAGCCGGTAGGGCTCAGCGGCGACAGAGCGCGCTGGACGTACGGCCCTGGTCGAGGGCTCGTCGGGTGGTCAGCAGCGCGGGCATAACCCTACTATAACCCTAGGAAATGTAGGCGATCAAGGGGTGACCTGCTCAGCGCTCGCGTGACAGGATCGGTCAGGTGCCCAAGGTCAACGTTTATCTGCCCGACGCCCTCGCCGACCGCGTCCGCGACGCCCGGCTACCGGTCTCCCGGATCTGCCAGACCGCGCTGACCCAGGCGCTGGACGGCGCCGCGGGCGCGGCCCACGAGACACCCACCACCCGGGCACTGCCCGCCGCGCTCACCCTGACCCCGCCGGCCAACCACCACGTCGCGGCGATCCTGCACCAGGCGTACGCCCTCGCGTCCACCTCCGGGGCGGGCACTGTGGAGCCGGTCCACCTGCTGCGGGCCTTCCTCGACGAGGGCGAGAGCCTGGTGCTGAACACCGTCGAACTGCTCGGCTTCCCCGCCGCCACGATCCGCGCGGCCCTGGGCGAGGCCCCCGCCGCCACGGCGACGCCCACCGTGCCGGCCACGTCACCGGCCACCCTGGCGGTGCTGGCGGCCGCCGCCGGGCAGGCCACCGCGCACGCCTCGCCCGTCACCACCGGCAGCCACCTGCTGCTCGGGCTGTTGCGCGACGACGGCGAGGCGGGCGACGCGCTGCGCCGCACCGGGGTGACAGCTGTCATCACGCCCGCCGCCCTCTCCGCTCTCTACCACGGCGTCGCGTTCGGGCGGATGCTGCCCGGACGCGACGCCGACACGACGGTCCTGCGCGTGATGATGCACGACGTCCTCGACCGGCTCGACCGCCTGCAGAAGCGGCTCGACGCGACCGACGCCTGACGCGCGGCGCAGAGGTGGGCCGGCTTCGCATCGCTCGACCGAGGCGTCACCTCGGGCCCTCGACCAGCGCGAAGTCGCGCCCACCCAGCGGACCTTACATTGACACTTTTCGTTACGCTGGTGATAGTGACCGCACACCGTCACCACCAAGGGCGCCGTCGCGTCAGTCGCTGGAGGACCGATGAGAAGGAGATCGAGCATCTACGCGGGGCTGGCGGCCGCCGTCGTTTCGGCCGCTTCCGTGATCATGGCCTTCGGCGCGACGCCCGCCGGCGCCGCGATCGGCGGCTCCGGCCCCTACCCCGCCGACTACGAAACCTCGTCCACCCTGGCCAACCACACCATCTTCCGGCCCCAGACACTCCCGTCCGAACGCCTACCCGTCCTGGTGTGGGGCAACGGCGCGTGCTCGGCCAACGGCCTGTCCCAGGGCAACTTCCTCCGCGAGATCGCCTCCCACGGCTTCCTCGCCATCGCCAACGGCGCGCCGAACGGCTCCGGCTCCACAAACGCCCAGATGCTCACCCAGTCCATCGACTGGGCGGTGGCGGAGAACTCCCGGTCGGGCAGCAAGTACTACAACCGGCTCGACACCACGAAGATCGCCGTCGCCGGCTTCTCCTGCGGCGGCCTGGAGGCGTACGCCGTCTCCAACGACCCGCGCGTCACCACGACCGGCATCTTCAGCAGCGGGCTGCTCAACGACGCCGACGACTACCAGTTGCGCAGGCTGACCAAGCCCATCGCCTACTTCGTCGGCGGGCCCAGCGACATCGCCTACCCCAACGCCATGGACGACTGGGGCAAGCTGCCGTCCGGGCTGCCCGCGTTCATGGGCAACCTCAACGTCGGGCACGGCGGCACCTACGACCAGCCCAACGGCGGCGAGTTCGGCCGGGTGGCGGTGCTCTACCTGAAATGGCGCCTGAAGGGCGACGTGAGCGCCGGGTCCAACTTCGTCGGCCCGGACTGCGGCCTGTGCCGTACCCAGTGGACGGTTCAGCAGAAGAACCTGACACTCGACGGCGACCCGCCGCCTACCACGCCGCCGCCCACCACCCCTCCGCCCACGACGCCGCCACCCACGGCTCCCCCGCCCACCACGCCGCCGCCCGGCGGCGGCCCGTCCTGTTCGGCCGCCTACGTGGTCCAGGACCAGTGGAACGGCGGGTTCGTCGCCACCGTCACCGTCACCGTCACCGCCGGCAACACGGCGCTGACCGGCTGGCGCGTGACGCTCACCCTGCCGGGCGGAGCATCGATCAGCTCCCTGTGGAACGGCGTGCCCAGCGGAACCAGCGGCACCGTCACCGTGGCGAACCAGAGCTACAACGGGCGAGTCGGCGCGGGCCAGAGCACCACCTTCGGATTCCAGGGCGCCGGCAACGGCAGCGGCGCCACCGTCACGTGCGCCGGAAGCTGAGACACGACTGACACGGCGGCGACCGGCCGCGTCCGCCCGCCGGGAGGTGAGGAACGTCTCGCCGGGCACCGGGCGGTCGCCGGGCCGCCGTCGCGGCCAGTGCGAGCCCGCCGCCGGAAGGCCCCTGCTAGCGCGATCGGCAGGGGCCTTCACCGACCGGTGAGCGCACCGGAAGCCATGTGCCGTAAGGCTTCAGGCCATGCCGACGAAGTTGACATAATGGATGGGTGAGCTAGGGTTCCGCCCGGATGGTTGTCACCGGGACAGGGTCACCACGAGGACGGCATGACGGCACAGTGCAGTGGCTTCGACATCCGCTTGCTGGGCCCCCTCCGGGTCACGTTCGCCGGGCAGGAACTGACGATGCGGTCGGCCCAGCGCCGGGCCGTCTTCACCGCGCTGGCCCTCACCCCGCATCGCGGCCTGTCCAAGGACGAGCTGATCGCCGCCGTCTGGGGCGACCGGCCGCCGGCCAGCGCGCAGGGCAACCTCTACACGTACGTCTCCGCGCTGCGCCGGGTGCTCGAACCCGATCGCGGCCGCTGGTCCTCCGGCGGCGTGCTCACGTCCGAGGGTGGCAGTTACCGCCTGCACGTCGCGGCGGACACCGTCGACGTCCACCGTTTCGAACGGCTGCGCGAACGCGCCCGCACGCCGCGTGCCGCCGGTGACGTGGCCGGCGAGCTGGCCGCGCTCGACGCCGCGCTCGCCCAGTGGCGGGGCGACGAGGCGCTGGTGGGCGTGCCCGGGCCCCGGGCGGTCAGCCAGCGGATCCGGCTCGGCGAGCTGTACCTGACGTCGGTGGAGCGGCGCGCGGAGTTGCTGCTGGGCCTCGGGCGCGCCGCCGAGGTCGTCGACCGCCTGCTCGCGCTCGTCGACCGCCACCCCGGCCGGGAGAGCCTGTACGCGGTGGCCATGCGGGCGCTCGCCGCGCAGGGCCGCACCGCCGACGCCCGCGCGCTCTACGCCACGCTGCGGGACCGTCTGGTGGAGGAGTCGGGCACCGAGCCCGGCGCCGCCGTCCGCCGGATCCACGAACAGATACTCGGCACGAATCCCACCGTGACGCGCGGACACAGCCCGGCGCCGCCCCCGCACCCCGGCTTCCAGGGGCGTAGGGCTGCGCTGGCCCGGCTGCGGCAGGCGGTCACCGCGCTCACGGCCGGGCGCGGGGGCAGCCTCTGGATCAGCGGCGAGGCGGGCATCGGCAAGTCGGCGCTGCTCGCCGAGGGACTGCGCGACGCGGCGCCGCTCGGCGTCCAGGTCGGCTGGGGCGTCGGCGACGAGCTGGCGTACCGGATGCCGCTGAGCATCGTGCTGGAGTGCCTGTCGCTGGGCGACGACGGCGGCCTGCCCGCCTCGCTGCACGCCTGCTCCGGCGGGGCGCCACCGACCATGACTGTCGTCGACACGGTCCAGCGGTTCGTGGTGGCGCGCTGCGCCGAGCGGCCACTGCTGCTGGTCCTGGACGACCTCCAGTGGGCCGACGACATGTCGCTGCTGGTCTGGCACGCGCTGCACAACCTCACCGAGCGGCTGCCGTTGCTGCTCGTCTCCGCCTGCCGCCCGGTGCCCGCCGGGTACGAGGTGCGTCTCCTGCGCAGGGTGCTGCCCCGCAACGGCACCGCGCTCGTCGAACTCGGGCCGCTGGACGACGACACGGCGACCCGACTGGCGCGTTCCTGGGCCCGTCCGCCCGGCCCGGGTGCGGACACCGTACGCGCGCTCGTCGCGGCCTCCGCCGGCAATCCGTTCTACCTCCGCCAGCTCGTGCTCGCCGACCGCGACGGCCGGACCGCCGACACGCCCGGGCCCGAGCTGACCGAAGCCGTCAACCGGCACCTGCAACCGCTTGCCGACGACACCCGGCAGCTGCTGCGGGCGATCGCGTTCCTGGGAAACAACTACCTGGTCACCGACCTCGCCGCGGTCACCGGCAGGTCGGCGCCGCAGCTCGTCCCGGCTGTGGAGGAGGCGCTCGCCGCCGGGGTGCTCGTCGAGGACGGCCGTCGCCTGCGGTTCCGGCACCCGGTGATCCGCCGGGTGCTGCGCGGCGCGATCCCGACCGCGCTGCGGGTGCTGATGCACAGGCAGTTCGCGCAGCGGATCGCCGAGGCCGGCGGCGACCTCGGCCGGGTCGCCGGTCAGCTGCTGGCCGGGCCGGTGCCGGTCGACGCCTGGGTGCAGGGTTGGCTGACCGCCCACGCCGCGCAGCTGAGCGTCGCCGCTCCCGCGCCCGCCATCGCGGTGCTGCGGCACGCCGTCGCCTCGCCCGGCCTCTCCGCGTCGTCCCGCGAGGTGCTCACCGCGCAGCTGGCCCGGGTGCTGCACCGCTGCGGCCTCCCGGCCCGGGCCGAGGCGACCTGGGTGTCGGCGCACACCGCGGACGCCGCGACGCGCGCCGAGATGAGCCGGATCGCCGGCTCCGACAGCCCGCCCCGCAGCGCCGGGCCGGCGGTCGTCGGCCGCTCGTGACGCAACTGCGGGTAAACGTTCTGGGGCCGGTACGCGCCTGGAACGGCGAAGCCGAGATCGACCTGGGACCGGCCCGGCGGCGTGCCCTGTTCGCGATGCTCGCCGCGAACGCCAACCGGCCGGTCACCCGTGGCGAGCTGATCCGGGCGCTGTGGGGTGGCTCCGCGCCCGGCGCCGCGGCGGGCAACGTCTACACGTACGTCTCCGGCCTGCGGCGCAGCCTGGGCCGGGCCGGCGGACGGCTGCTGTCCGGCCGGGCCGGTTACACGCTGCGCCTCGACCCGGGCGCGCTCGACGCCGACCGGTTCGTGTCGCTGTGCGAGGCGGCCGAGGCGCCGGCCGCCGCGGGCCGGCCCGGCGAGGCCGTGGCGCTGCTCGACGAGGCGCTCGCGCTGTGGCACGGCGACGCGTACGCCAACGTGGCCGCGCTGTTCGCGGAGCTCGACCGGCACCGCCTGGCGGAGCTGCGGATCGCCGCGGCGGAACGGCGGGCCCGGCTGATCCTTGACGGTGGATGCGACGAGAGCCCGATCGCCGACCTGACCGCCCTGGTCCGCGACCACCCGCTGCACGAGCCGTTCCACGAGCTGCTGATGCGCGCGTTGCACCGGGCCGGTCGCGGCACCGAGGCGCTCGACGTCTACCACGCGGCGCGCCGGGTGCTGGCCGACGAGCTCGGCGTCGAGCCCGGCACGGCGATGCGTGAGCTGCAGAGCGGGATTCTCACCGAGTCGGGGCCGCCCACGACCCCGGCCGCCGCTGCGGCCGCCGTGGTCGCCCGGCCGGCCGTGCGGCGTCGCCGCCTCGTCGGACGCGACGGCGAGCTGGCGCTGCTGCGCGGCCTGCTCGGTGAGGCGCGCGAGGGACGCAGCGCGATCGTGTGGATCGAGGGCGAGCCCGGCATCGGCAAGTCCGCGCTGCTGGACGCGGCGCTGCACGAGGCGCGGGCCCTCGGCCTGCGGGTCGTGCACGGCGTCGCCGAGGAACTGAGCAGCCGCATCCCGCTGCACGTGATGCGCGCGGCGCTGGGCGAGGAGGCGGCGCCGCACGACGACCCGGACACGGCCGTCGACCGGGTGCTCGCGCACGTCCGTCAGCTGACCGCCGCCGGTCCGCTGGTGCTGGCCGTCGAGCGCCTCCAGTGGGCCGACGAGGCGAGCCTGCTGACCTGGGAACGGCTGGCCGCGCTGACCCGGTGGCTGCCGCTGCTGCTCGTCGCGACGACCCGGCCCGAGCCCAGCCGCCGCGACCTGGCCCGGCTGCGGCGGGGCGTGGCGACACGCGACGGGCACCTGATGCGGCTCGCTCCCCTGCCGCGGTCGGACATCGAGCAGATCTTCGGCACGGCGGTGGGCGTCCCGCCCGGCGCCACGCTGCGGTCGCTGGCGCCGTTGACCGGGGGCAATCCGCTGTACGCGCGGGAGCTGGTGAGCGGTCTGGTGGCGGAGGACGGGGTCCGGGTGGTCGACGGGTTCGCCGAGGTCGACGTGCGGGCCGACGGCATGCCGCGCTCACTTGTGGACACCGTCCGGGCCAGCCTCGACCACCTCTCCCCCGGCGCCCGGGAGGCACTGCGGTACGCGGCCCTGCTCGGCGACGAGTTCGCCGTCGCCGACCTCGCCGCGGTCACCGGGCGGACGCCGTTCGACCTGATGGCCGACCTGGAGGAGGCCGTTGCCGCGACCGTCCTCGTGGGCGCGGGCAGCGAGCTGGCGTTCCGGCAGCCGGTGCTGCGGCGGGCGCTCGCCGGGAGCATCCCCGCCGCGCTGCGGCCGACCCTGCACAGGTACGCGGCGCAGGCGCTCGCGGACAACGGCAGCGCCGCCGTCCGAGTCGCCGAACACCTCCTCGCCGGGCCGCCCGAGGTCGACGACTGGCAGGTGGACTGGCTGGTCGCACACGGCGACGAGGTGTCCCGGCAGGCGCCGGAGCCGGCCCGCGAGCTGTTCCGCCGGGCCCTGACGAGCGGCCGGTGCCCGCCGGAGCAGCGGCAGACGCTCGCGGCCCTCCTGGACGGCCTCGCCGGGTAGCGCGCAACGCTGCCCGCGCAGCGCCGCGCGGGCAGCGGCGTGCCCGGACAGCGGCGGGCGCGGATAGCAGCGCGCGGGCAGCGGCTCAGCGCAGCCCGGGCACGCCGACGAAGCGGCGCGCCGCGGCCGGCGGGACCGGCGTACCCGGGCCGGCGCCGCCCGCGACGTGCCGGTCCAGGGCGGCGAGGGCCAGCGCGTCGTGCCGCGCCCGCTCGTCCGCCGCCGCGTCGCCGGCGGCCAGCTCACGCAGCAGCAGCCGGCCGCGAGCACCGGCGGCCGGCTCCCGCACGTGGAGCACCGCGAAGGCCGTACCGGGCAGGAAGAGGACGCGGCCGGGCACGCCGGTGGCGGTCTCCAGCGCGCCCGTGCGCCGCCCGGTGGCCGACCAGATCAGCACCTCGACGTCGCCCGGCAGGTCGGCCGGCGGTTCGGCGAGCGCGTTGGTGAACCCCCAGTCGGTCAGCACCCGGCGCTGCGCGATCCGGCGCAGGTCCGCCGTGGCCACGGCGGCGGTGGCGTACGTGACGCCGCTGTGCACGGGCAGCGGGCGCGTCCCGGCAGCCACGCACCTGGCGAACGGCACGTGACCACCCGGCTCGGCCGACCGCAGTGCCCGGTCGACGCCGTCCCCCGCGGCGGTGAGATAGAGGCGGACCGCTGTCGCGTACTCCACCGCGTCCGCGCCGTCCGGCAGGGCCGGGTGCGCCGCGAGCACGCGGGCGACGTCGGCGGCGACAGCGGCGATCTGGTGCCGGAACGCGCGGCGGAACCAGGCCCGCTCCTCGTCCAGGTCGGGACCGGGGCGTACGCCCCTCGCCTCGTCGACGGGGGTGCGCTGGAAGCTGGCGGCCGCCGTGGCGCGGTACACCGGCAGCGCCATCGTCGGAGCGCTCGCCCAGGTCGCCCCACCGCCGCCGGCCACGGCGGGGAGGAGCACCTCGGCGGCCAGCGGCGCGGCGACCGGACCGGGCACGGTGAGGTCGACCGGCGGCGGGGCGGGAACCGGGGGCACCGGGGCCTGATCCGGCGCGTGCCGGCGCGTCCTGAACGCCGGGGCCGACGGGCGTGCCGGCGCCACGAGCGAGGACGGACGCACCGCCGTACGCCCGCGGGTGGCCGGGTCGAGCCGCGCGGCCAGGTCGCCGGCCAGTTCCCGGTGGCGGTCGGCCACCGCCGGCACCGGGTCGTCCACGACCAGCCGGGCCTGTGCCGGGTCCAGCGGTACGGCGCGGATCCGGTCGGCGTCACGCGACGGCTGCGGGCCACGCAGCCAGAGGCCGGACGGGATCACCTCGACCACCGCGTCGTGGGCGTACTGGTAGACGCCGGGGCCGACCGGCTCGCCGAGTTCCGGGGGCGCGCGGTGGCTGACGATGCGCGGCGTCGCCGCCGCCCCGAGCGCCGCCCGGGGACCGTACGCCAGTTCCTGTGCGAACACCTGCCAGCCAGTCCCGCCGTCGGCGGTGACGGTGAACATGGCCGGGTCGTCCGGCCGGCCGGTGGGCACCCCGGTGAAGACCCGTACCGAGCAGCCCAGCACGTCGGCGAGCGCCTGGCCGAACTGCTCGCCGTCGGGCAGCGCGACCGGACCGTACTGGATGAAGCGGGCGTGCTCGCGGCCCTCCGGCGCGAGCCCACGCCAGAACCGGGCGACGTCGTCGAGCCGCAGCGGGGCCGTGCCGGGACAGCCCACCAGGACCGGCATCGCCTGCGGCAGGCACGCCATGGCCGAGGTCAGACGGCTGCCGTGCCCGGCGACCGCGGCCTCGTCGCGGCTCTCCCGCAGCCAGACACCACCCGGCAGCGGCTCCGCGGCGCAGGTGGAGCTGATGGTGAGGTGGTCGGTGGCGGCCCCGTCCCAGGCCGGCGCCGGATAGCGCTTCGACTGCCAGGCCGGTGCCCGGCCGCGCCGGTAGCAGACCCAGCCGCCGAGGTCCGTGCCGTGCACGAAGAGCAGTCCGGCGGCACCCGGGATCATCTGCCCGAACGGCGCGATCACCGGCCGGCCCAGCCGGTCGGAGAGCCACTGGCCGGCGAGCGCCCCGGTCTCGGGGCGCGCCCCGCAGACCACCAGCCGGATGCCCCGGCGCAGGCGCTGCCGGCGCAACTCGGTCGCGACCGTGTCCCAGACGTCGAAGGGCAGCTCGTGCTGCAGGTCGAGGATCACGATGTCGTTGTCCGGATCCGGGTCCACCGACAGCGCGACCGTACGGGCCTCCGGGCTGATCCGCTCCCGGGGGTGCAGCACCAGAGCGTTCCCGACGGTGTGGCGGGTGATCACCTCAGATCATGCCGGAGCGCAGGGCGTAGGCGACCGCGTGTGAGCGGTTGCGCAGCTTCAGGCGGTGGTTGAGGCCGTAGATGACGTTCTTCACCGTACGTTCGGAGTAGCGCAGCTCGTCGGCGATCTCGTTGGTGTCGAAGCCCTCGGCCATGAGCCGGAGCACGTCGATCTCGCGCGCGGTGAGCCCCGAGGCGTTCAGCCCGTTCGGGTTGAGCACGTCGCGCTGGAGCCGTTCGATGTGCTTGAGCAGTTCGCCCACCAGGTTCGGGGGCAGCACCCCGCCGCCGGAGGCCGCCGCCAGCACGCTGTGCGCGAGGCGTTCGGCGGTGACCGCCGCCCGGGGCAGGACCGCCACCACCCGGCACTCCACAGCGGTCAGCAGTTCCTGCTCGCTGATGTCCGTCGTGACCAGCACGACGGGCGCGCCGATCTCGGTCGCGGCGAGGCGCAGCATGGCGATCACGTCGGTGGTGAGCCGGTCCGCCGCGACGATCAGCACCTGCGCGCGGGTCCGGTCCGCGCTGTCCAGCAGCGTGACGTCCGACCGCGACCGGAGGTGGGCGGTCAGCCCGGTGTGGGTCAGCGGGTCCGGCGCGTGCACAAAGACGGCAACTTGCTCCACAGCCATCTCCATCACTGTCAGTAGGGGCTGACAGTCTCGTGGAGACTCCTTCAGGAAATCTCCACAGTGGCACCGCAGGGCTCGGCAACCCATGAAGATGTGCACGTAATCCCTGGTCAGACTTTTTTCAGTCAGTGAAGATTGATTTCGACGGGACCCATCTTCTCCGTGGCGAGCTTCCCGGCGTTCGCGGCGGCGGCCTGGATCGCCTCCATGATCGCCGCTTGAAGTGACGCCGCGTCACGCTGCTCGTACACCCGGGGGTCGACCCGGACGGCCTGGACCTTGCCCAGGCCATTGGCCATCACCACTACCGTCGCGTCCTGGGAACGGCCGGTGACGATCGCCTTCTCCAGCTCCGTCTGCGCGACGCGCATCTGGTCCTCGAGCCGCTGCGCGTTCGCCATGAACTCCTGGAACGAGGGTGGGATCGGCTTGGATTCGGGGTGCATGCCGGGCCTTTCTGTCTGCGACGGGCGGGTGGTCAGCCGACGGCGGCCAGGCCACCGAGACGCTCGCCGACCGGGGGCGGCGGCGCGGCCAGGTCGGCGAGCGCGAGCGTGCGGGAGCCGGTGCGGCGGGTCAGGGCGAGCGAGAACTGGTGGGCGGCGTGGACGGTGCGCTCGGGCAGCTGACCGGCCATCCGGGGCAGCGCCTCCCGGACGTCGTCCGGGACCTCGTGGCCCCGCCGCACCAGATGCCGCAGCACGATCTCGGCCAGCTCGTCGGTGCTGAACTCGGGCACCGACCACTGCTGGCCGAACACCTCGTTCACCTCGGGCACCGCGGCCCGCAGGCTCGCCAACGCCGGCTCCTCGCCGGTCAGCACCACCACCGGGTCGCCGAGCCGGGAGCGCATCTGCGCGACGAGCGCCTCGGCGATCTCCGGCGCCACACCGGACCCGTCGTCGGCGTAGTCGAGCTGGAGCACACCCCCGGCCGCGTCGTCGAGGACCGCGGCCACCAGGCTGGCCGCCTGGCCGGGCCACTGCGGCGCCAGCTCCCGGCGCGTGCTCACCCGCACCAGTTGGCCGACCGGCACCAGGCCCAGCTCCGACAGGCAGGCCGTGTAGAGCCGGGCGTACTCGCTGCGGCCGCTGCCGGCCGCGCCGCCGATCAGCACGTTTCCGGTACGGCCGGGGCCACGCCGGCGGTTGCGTCCCTCGCAGAGCCGCAACAGCGTCTGCCCGGCCGCCTCCTTCACCCGCTGCCCGCCGACCAGCCCGCAGATCCGCTTCCAGCTACGGGCCGCGTTGATCGCGCCGGTGGGGTCGGTCGCCGCGTCGGGCTGCTCACCGGGCTCGACCGGCAGGTCCTCCAGCAGCGCCAGCTCGGGCTCGACATCGGCGGCGGTGAGCCGGTTCAGCTCGTTGTCCTTCGTCGGCGGGTTGGCCGCCAGCCGGGACGCCTGGTTGTTGATCAGCGCCTCGAACAGCTTGCGGGCGACCCGGCCGTTGCCGAACGTCGCGTTCCTCGGCACCCGGGTGAAGTACGCGGTCAGCGCGTCCACCGCGTCGTCGGTCAACTCGTAGTAGTGCTTGCTGACCAGGTTCGAGGTGATGGTGACGAGCTCCCCGACCGAGTAGTTCGGGAACTCGATGGTGCGCGTGAAGCGGGACGCCATACCGGGGTTGGAGGCGAGGAACTGCTCCATCAGCTCGGAGTACCCGGCGACGATGACCACCAGTTCGTCGCGGTGGTCCTCCATCATCTTCATCAGCGCGTCGATGGCCTCCTGACCGAAGTCCGGGCCCGAGCCGCCCGAGCCGCTGGACAGCGTGTACGCCTCGTCGATGAACAGCACGCCGCCGAGCGCCTTGGTCACCAGCTCGGTGGTCTTGATCGCGGTGGAGCCGATGTACTGGCCCACCAGGTCGGCCCGCGCCGCCTCGACCATGTGGCCCTTGGACAGGATTCCCAGCTCCTTGAGCACGGAGCCGTAGAGGCGGGCCACTGTGGTCTTGCCCGTACCGGGCGGACCGGCGAAGACCAGGTGCCGGCTCATCGGCGGCATCGGCAGGCCCAGCTGGAGCCGCACCTGCGACATCTTGATCAGGTTGATCAGCGCGGTGACCTCCTGCTTCACCCCGCGCAGACCGATCAGCCCGTTCAACTGGCGCAACGGCTCGCTCAGCTCGTCGCCGCCGCTCCGCTCCGCCGTACCGCCGTCGCCGGCCGCCGGGACGGGCACCGGGCCGGGGACCGGCGGCGGCGTGGCCTGCTGACGGCCCACCGTCAGGGCCTCGGCGGTCACCGTGGCGCCGGGCGCCCGGCGCACGTCCTCGCCGCCGCTGTCGCGCACCACGCAGCGGGTGAGCGCGACCGGCTCCTCGGTGTCCACGCCGATCCCGGCCGCGCCACTGCCGAGCACCTCGCCGTCGGTGACGGAGCCTCGGGACCCCGCCTCGAAGACCACACCGTCCGCCCGGGCGTTGCGCACCCGGACCTGCGTCACTGTCGCCGAGCCGGTCACCCGCAGGCCGTCCCGGGCCGCGTCGGCGATCTCGCTGTCGCCCATCTGGAGAGCACCCTCGACGAGTACGCCGGAGCCCCGCAGCAGGGCCGCGCGCAGCGTCAGGTCGGCACCGGGGCCCACCCGCACGCAGGCGGCCCCCGTACCGGTGAAGCGGGCCTCCCGCACGACGGCCCGCGCGGGGCCGGTCAGCGTGAGCGCGGACGCGTCCCCGGCGTCGACGGCCAGGTCGGCGCCCTCCAGCGAGGCCCCGTCCTGGACCAGGAGCCCGGCGCCCGCGGTGATCTCGGCCCGCAGCCGCTGCATGACGACCGTCGACTCACCGGTGAGCATGGCGACGTGCTCCCGCGTGCCCCGGACCGTCAGCCCGAGGAAACGCGGAGCGCCGCCGCTGACCGCGACGCCGACCGGCGAGTCCAGGACGGTGCAGTCGGTGAAGGTCGGCCGCCCGGCGCCGAGCACCTGCACGGCGGTGTGCCCGGCCCCGCCGAACGTGCAGTTCCGGAACGACGGCGACGCGCCCTCGGCGATGTGCGCCGACTGCACCGCGGCGCCGGTGAACGTCGAGTCGCTGATCTGCACGTCAGCCTCGCCACGGACGAAGACGTCGACGTTCCCGCTTCCGGTGACGGTCAGGCCGCGGATGCGGGCCCAGGCCCGCTGCTCGACCACGAGAGCCGGCTTGCCCGCCCCGGCGATCTCGCACTGCTCGACGGTGAGCCGGGCGTCGCCGCCCACGCAGACGCTGTTCGCGCCGGCCGTCTGCAGGCGGCAGCGGCGCAGGGTCAGGGCGCTGCTCTCCCCCGCCACGACACTGCTCGTGGCGACGTCGTGGACGACAGTGTCCTCGATCGTGCTGGACCCGGCCGACATCACCACCACGCCCGCGCCGGCCGAGCTGGTCACGTCGCAGCCGCGCAGAGCCACAGTGCCCTGCATACGCGCCAGCAGTGTGACCCAGGAGGCGCCGCTGACCCGGCAGTCGTCCAGCGCCACCTCGCCCGCGTACACGTCGACGGCGGCCAGCGTGGCGTCGGCGCTGCCCAGCGTGATGCCGCGCAACTGGGCGCCCTCACCGCGGACGACGAGGACACTGCCCTCCTCCACGTGCACCTCGACGGTGCCGGGCTGGACCGCGCTGATCGTCACCCGGTCGCCGACCACCAGCTTCTCGACGTACCGGCCGGGGTGGACGTTGATGGTGGCGCCGGGCTCGGCCCGGGACAGCGCCGAGCCGATGGTCGGATAGGAGCCCGCCCTGCGGTCTCCCACCACGAGAACCTGCCGACTCACGGCGTCACCCCTTCCGGTCCAGTCCGGGCAGCACCCGGAGGCGGCCACGGGCCCCGGCACCGATCCGCTCCCGGGGCTCGGCCGTGGCCCACCGGTCGAGGCTGCGCCGCAGCGACGTGACCGCCAGCTCGTCGAGCGACACCCGGTTGGAGTCGACCCGGCCGGTGTCGTCGATCTCGTTGGCGCCGATCTCCCGCAGCAGGACCGCGCCGCGCTCGCCCGCCGCGGGCCGGCGCAGGTCCAGCACCTTGAAGTTCGTGCCCGGCAGGAACAGCACCCGGTCCTCGACGTGCTCGTCCCCCTCCGGCTCCAGCAGGCTGGTGCGGCGGGCCGTCATCGACCAGATCAGCACGTCGGTGTCGCCGTCCTCGGTCGCGCACGGCTGGGTGAGCGCGTTGACGAAGCTCCAGTCGGTGACCAGCCGGCGGTCCCGGTAGAGTTCCCACTCCCGGTCGGTCGGGGACAGCCGGTAGACGGTGGTCCCCCGGAAGGACGGCATCCGGGAGACCCCGGCGACCACGCAACGCGCGAACGGCACGTGCGGTCCCTTGCGGCCGGAACGCAGGCCGGCGTCGACGCCCGGGCCCCGGCCGGTCAGGTAGAGCCGAAGCGCGACCGAGTCGGCGAGCACGTCCTCCTTGGACACGCCGGACCCCTGCATGCCCGGGTGCTGCGACATGATCCGCGACACCGAGCTGGCCATCACGTCGAACTCGCGGCTGAGCGTACGGCGCAGCCAGGCCCGCTCGTCGGCGAGCCCTTTCTTCTCCGACAGCAGCGCGCCCGCGCCGGCGGAGGGCACCGGTTGCACCCGGGCCTCGGCGCTGTCCTCGGCCCTGTCGGCCGGCTCGGCTCCGTCGGTCGGCTCGGCCTCGCCGGACGGCACGGCCTCACCCGCCGCAGTGGCCGGCGCCGGTGCGAGGGCCGGAGCCGTCGGGGTGGGGATCGGGTCGACGGCGTGGACCGTCAGCGACGGCACAGCGGGCGCGACCGGTGGCGGCGTCGCGAGCGCCTGGCCGAAACCGGCCGGCATGGTAGGCGGCTCCGGCTCGCCGAAGCCGGCCGGCATGGTGGGCGGCTCGGGGACCGGGTACGCGGCGTCCTGGCCCCTTGCCGCCGTCGGCCCTGCCTCGGTGCGCGCGGTGTGCGCCGGCGGCTCGGCGCGGACCACCGGCTCGGTCTGCGCCACCGGCTCAGGCAGCCCTGCTCGCCCGGCCGGGCCCGACCCGGGCGGCTTGACCGGTCCGGGCGGCCCGACCGGCGTGACGGGCTCGACCATGGCGACCGGCTCGGGCAGCGCGGCCCGCCCGTCCTGGCCCGCCGACTCCCCTGATCCGCCGGAGATGACCGACCGGCCCGGAGTGTCCGGCCCGGCCGGGGCGGCCGGCAGCACCGGCGACGGGCCGGTGGCAGCGGACACGGCGGAGGTCAGGCCGGTGGCGGCCCGCTCGCCAGGGACGGCCGGCCGCACCGGCTCGACCGACGGCGGCACCACAGGCGGCGACGGCAGCTCCGACACGAGCGGCATCACGGGCGGCGACGGCAGGCCCGAGGCGAACGGCACCACAGGCGGCGGCAGCTCCGGCGCGTGCGGCACCGACGGCGGCACCGGCAGATCCGACGCGGAAGGCACCCACGGCGGCGCCGGCAGATCCGGCGTGGAGGTCGCCGACTGCGGCGCCGGCAACTCGGACGGGAACCGCACCACGGGAGGGGCCGGCAGCTCGGACGCCAACGGCAGCACGGGCGGAGGTGGCAGCGTGGGCGCCGCCGGGCCCACGGGCGCGACCGGACGCGGCACCACAGGCGGTGGCGGCAACGGGGGCGTGTTCGCGAGCAGGTCCGGCGCGGCGACCTCGCGCCCACCGCTCGGGGCGGGAACGGCGACCACCACGCTGTCGGCCGACACCGGGGCGACCGGCGCGGGCGGGGCCACCTCCACGTACGCCGGCATCGCAGCGGGGACGCCCACGGCGCGCGTCCCGGCCTCCAGGTCGACGACCACCTGCGCCGGGCTGGACGGCTTCGCGCCGGGTACGAGCACCGACGCCGACATCAGCGTCCGGCCCGTGCCCGCCATGCCGTCCACCCGTGCGGCCAGGTCGGCCGCCAGTTCCCGCATCCGCTCGGCGGCGGCGTGGACGGTGTCGTCGAAGACGAGCGTGCCGCTGCGGGCGTCGAGCATCGCGGCCCGGACCTGCTCGGCGTTCTTCGGCTCGGCGGTGGCCCGTACCCAGAGCCCGCTCTGCACCACCTCGACAACGGCGCCCGGGGCGAACCAGTAGACGCGGGGCGCGAGTTCCTCGGCGCCGGCCAGCGGCGGGCGGTGGCGCAGCACAGTGGGCCGGCGGGCCCGCGAGTTGGGGTGTGCCCGGGGCGAGTAGGACAGTTCCAGCGCGTACGGGGCCCAGCCGAACGCGCCGTCCGGCAGCACGGTGCGGATCTCGTACTTCTGCGGGCTGCCGATCGGCACGCCGGTGTAGCAGGTGACCTCGGTGTTGAGCAGGTCGGCGATCGCCTGGCCGAACGCCTCGCCCTCCGGCATGCGAACCTCGCCGAACTGCACGAAGCGCACCCGCTGCCGGTGCTCCTCGTCGAGCCCGCGCCAGAAGCGCACCACGTCGTCGAGTGACAGCGGTGGCGTCCCGGGGCAGCCCAGCAGCACCGACATGGTCTCCGCCTGGCACGGCACGTACGCGGTCAGCCGCCGCCGCTGCGGGTCGACCACCTGCGGGTCGCGGTTGCTGTGGATCCAGACCCCGGCCGGGATCGGCTCGATCTCGGCGACGGCGCTGGACGGCCGGGTGTCGACAGCGGCCCGGTCCCACGCCGGCGTCGGGTAGCGCTTGGCGTCCCAGGCCGGCGGGCGGCCGGGCCGGAACCGCACCCAGCCGCTACCCGGGACGGAGTGGACGAACAGCGTGCCGGCCGAGCCGCGTACCAGGTCGCCGTCCGGGGCGATGACAGTGCGGTTGAGCCGCTCGGAGAGCCACTGGCCGGCCATCGCCGCGGAGTTGCCGTGCCGGCCGCAGGCGACCAGGCGGATGCCCCGGCGGCGGCGCGGCAGCACTCCCGCCATCGACTCCCACGCGCTGATCGGCATGCCGTCGCCGAGGTCGAGCACGACGACGTCGTTCTCCGCGTCCTCGATCATGGACAGCGCCAGCGACTGCGCCTCGGGGCTGATCGCATCCTCGACGTGCACCACGAGGGCGTTGCCGACCGTGTGCTGCACGACGCCGCCGGGGCGGTCCTTGCCGCCGCCGAACAGGTCCCGGATCCGGGTCGCCATGGTCGACCTACCCCACTTCCGCGGCCGCGATGGCCCTCAGGCTCAGCGCCGGGCCCTGCGGCAGCAACGCGAGCAACTCCTTCGGGAAGGGCACGTGCGTGACCCGGTCGAGCTTCAGCGCCTTCGCCGAGTCCTGGTCGCCGACCGGGTACGCCTTTCCGTCGTCCGCGATGTACGTGGGCAGGGGCGGCACCGTGTCCGAGGCGAACGGCGCCGGGAGCACTGCCATGCCGCTGCCCGGCCGGGTGTGTACCGACGTCTGCCCGGCGGGGCCGACGCCGGAGCGGTCCAGCGGGACGAGGACGGCGGTGCTGGCGAACAGCGTGCCGTCCACGGCACTCTGCCGCAGGCACAGCGCGTTCGGGGCGGGCTCCTGCGGGGTCAGGCCGGTCAGGTCGGGCAGCCGGGTCAGCAGCGACCGGTCGGTCGACATACGCGCCGCGGCGAGGTCGGCGGCGGTCAACTCGACCACCTTCGCGCCGGTGGTGGCCGTGGCGAGCAGGAACTCGGTGCGGCTCAGCGGCGCCAGGCCGTCGCGGCGCAGCACCAGCAGCTGCTCCGCGCCGGTGTCGGGCTGCTGGCGGAACAGCGTGCCGACCGGGTACGTACGGTCGCCGACCCGGCCGGACTGGCCTTCGCCGGGGATCGTGGCCGGCGCCAGGGCCGGCCCGTCGGGCAGGAAGGCGAGCCAGTTCTCCGGCGCGGGCAGCCGGCGGGTCGTGGTGGCGCCGAGCGCGACGAGCACTGCCGGGTCGCCGACCCGGTACTTGCGCTCGGCGGTCACCAGGTAGGTCGGCCCGTCGGCGCCACGGACCACCACGAACCGGTCGGCCGGTACCGCAGTGGCTTCCGCGCGCGGGTCGAGGTTGAGGCCGAGCCGGTCGCCGGGGGTGTCGGCGACCGAGCCGGGCAGGCAGGCCAGCCACGGCCCGGCGACCATCGAGCCGGTGGCGATCGACTGCGGCGCGCCGTCGATGCCGATCGACGGTCCGCGCGGTACGTCCTTGATCGACTCCTGGGAGATCAGCTTCACGGTGGCCGCGCCGCCCTGGATCAGCATGGCCGAGGTGAGGTTCGGCGTCGGCCGCAGCATCCCGTCGAGGTAGACGTACCTGGTGCCGCTCTCCTTCTCCACCAGGATCACGCCGGCCTTGGTGTACGCCTTGCTGCCGCCGGGCACGATCCAGCCGTAGACGGCGAACCCGGCCACGACCAGCACGCTGATGAGCACGCCGAAGGCCAGGCCGGTGACGGCGCGCCGGCCGGGGATCTCCGCCGTCGACGGGTCGCCCTGCACCAGGGCGGAACTGAGCCGGCCCATCATGAACTGGTGGGCGTGCACATGGTCGCGCTGGGTCTGCACGGTCGGCTACCCGAACAGTCCGCGGGCCCAGGCGTAGAGCCCCAGCACCTGGGCGAGCACCGGCAGCACGGCCAGCCCGGTGGCGACGTCCAGCCCGCCCGCGGTGTACTCCCAGAACGGCAGCATTCGCCGCGGCCACGGCCGCAGCGCGGCCATCACCAGCGGGACCAGGAGGGCGACGAGCCCGCCGAGCAGGACGTACCGGCCGGCCGGGGCGAGCGTGTCGGAGAACATCAGGGCCACCATGAGGTAGCCGACGGTACCGGCCGCCACCAGGGCGATCCGCTGCCAGAAACCGAAGAAGGTACGCGAGCGCAACAGGATTGCACTCGATGTCACGAGCACCAGGGTCCACCCGGACCAGCCCGGGACCTGCATGGTGTGGTGCAGCAGGACCGGCAGGACCAGCGCGGAGGCGGTCATGCAGGCGGTCAGGTAGGTGTCCGCCTCGTCGGCCCGGGCCTTGACCAGGTCGGAGTCCTCCGGCTCGATGTCGTAGGACATGTCGGCGCCGGTCTTGGGCAACTGCGGTCCGCGCAGCCGGGCCAGTTTCACCGCCGCCCGGGGCGCGATCACGATCAGCACGAGGATCACCGAGACGGCGACGGCGGAGACCTCCGGCGCGGTGAGCTGGAAGCCGGCGCCGGCCAGCAGCACGAGCACCACCATCGCGGCGGTCAGCGCGACGATCAGCAGCGGGGCGAACGGCATGACCGGCGTGACCGTACGCTGCGCGACGAGCAGGAACGCGGTGACCGCGACGATCGCGACGGCCGCGGCCAGCGCGGCGTCGGCGTTCCAGGCGACGCCGTCGGGGTCGCCGTCGACGGCGCTGGACGCGGCGACCGCCGCGAAGAACGCCGCGCCGCCGCCGAACAGCAGCGGGAACGCGCCGTCGGTCTGCTGGCGCGCGCTGACCATAGCGGCGGTGAACAGACCGGCCGCGAGCACCGCGCCGCCGATCACCTGGGGCAGCACCGGGCCGCGATCGACGAGTACGGCGGCGAGCAGCCCCATCGCCACCAGGGAGAGCACCAGGAACAGCACCCGGCGGTACTCCGGCTGCCACCGGTCCGCGCGCCGGTTCACCACAGTGGCGACGCCCTCGGCCAGATCGTCGAAGTCGAGTTCGGGCAGCGGATCCTCGGCCGGGCGCAGGTGCAGCTCCTCGCCCTCCAGCCAGTCCAGGCTCTCCGGCGTGCCGGACAGCTCGAACGGCGCCTGGCCGAGACGTTGCAGCACCCACGACTCGTCCGGCACGTCGCCGTCCGGGACCCGGGCCAGGTCGGTGGTGTGCCGCACGAGCAGCGGCATCAGGTTCGCCACCGGCATCCGGGCCGGCACGGCCAGGTCGGCCCGGCGGGCCGGCCCGACCACGGTGATCCGGCACAGTTGGTCGTCAAGCGCTGCGCTCACCAGCGAGCCTCTCTCATCGGGCCGTGTCCGACACGAAACCGGTCTGCATCAGACGTACGCCGCGCCGGGTGACGAGCTGGGCGCGCCCGGGCGGCAGTTGGCGGGCCTTCGCCTCGCCGAGGAACTTGCCCTCCTCCTTCGGGTAGGAGAAGAGCGCGGCGGGCGTGCCCAGCTCCCACATCCGCCGGATCACCGGGTCCATCATGGCCCGCATCGCGCCGGAGGTGCTCCGGGCCACGATCACGTGCAGGCCGATGAAGGTGCCCTGGGCCAGCAACGGCAGGAGCGGGTCGAGCGTCGAGCCCATCCCGGTGCCCTTGGTCATCAGGTCGTAGTCGTCCACGATGACGAACAGCTCCGGCCCTTCCCACCAGTCGCGCTTGCGCATCCGCTCCGACGAGACGTCCGCCCCGGGCAGCCGCCGGTTCATCGAGACCGACGTCTGGCCGGCCAGCTCGAACATCTTGTCGCCGGTGAACGCGAAGCCCACCTGGTACGCGGCGCCGATCGCGGTGTCCAGGTCGCGGCGGGAGTCGCCGAGCACGACCTTCGCCCGCTCCGGCGGGTAGTGCTGCTGGATGGCCCGCAGCACGAGCCGGAGCATGTTGGTCTTGCCGGTCTCGCTGTCGCCGAACACCAGCATGTGCGGGGTGGCCATGAAGTCGTGCCAGACCGGGGCGAGACGCTGCTCGTCCTGGCCGATGACGACCTTGAACTCGGACTCGGGCGGCGGCAGCGTCTCGACCATCAGGTGCGCCGGGAGCATCCGTACCGGCGGGGCGGTCGGACCGGGCCAGAACGTGCTGATCTCCTCGACCACCGACTTGGTCGCCTCGGCCAGGTCGCCCACCGCGGAGCTGCCGTCCATCCGGGGCAGGGCGGCCAGGAAGTGCAGCGCGCCCTCGGTCAGGCCGCGGCCGACCTGGCTCGGCACCGTGGCCGCCTTGCGGGAGCCGTGCTCGGACTCCATCGCGTCGCCGAGCCGCAGCTCCAGCTTGGTGCCGAGCAGGTCCCGCATCCAGGTACGCAGCTCCGACCAGCGGGTAGCGGTGACGATCACGTGCACGCCGAACGACAGGCCGCGCGAGGCGAGCTCCTGGAACTTCTGCTCCAGTTCCTGGAAGTCCTGCTTCATCGTGTACCAGCCGTCGATGACCAGGAAGACGTGCCCGAAGCTGTCCTCGATCACCCCCTCGGCGACCTTTGCGAGGTAGCTGGACATGGAGTCGAGCCCGTGCCGGGCGAACTCGGCCTCGCGCTTCTCCATGACCTGGAGGACCTCTTCGACGGTACGGACGACGCGGTCGCGCTCCATCCGCGTCGCGATCGAGCCGACGTGCGGCAGGCCGGAGATCGAGGCGAGACCGCCACCGCCGAAGTCGAGGCCGTAGAACTGCACCTCCCGGGGCGTGTTCGCCAGCGACAGCGCGAGGATCAGGCTGCGCAGCAGCGTCGACTTGCCGCTCTGCGGCGCGCCGGCGATGCCGACGTGGCCGTCCGCGCCGTTCAGGTCCACCACCAGCAGCTCGCGCAACTGCTCGGCGGGCCGGTCCACCACGCCGACCGGCACCCGCAGACCGCCCTGGACCTGCGGGTCGTCGATGGTCATGCCGCGGACCGGGTCGGGCAGCACGCTCGGCATCAGCGAGTCCAGGCTGGGCGCGCTGGACAGCGGCGGCAACCAGACCTGGCGGGCCGGCGGGCCGGAGCCGGCGAGCCGGTCCAGCAGCACCTCGACCAGGCTCGGCCCGCCGGCGTCCACGGCGGGCTCCTCGGCCTGCTCGACCGGGCGGTCCCGGCCGGGGTCGTGGCGCGCGGCGACCTGCCGGGTGGTGAACGGCACCACGTCGGCGGTCAGCTCGTCGTCGGCGTCGACGACGCCGCTGAGGCGGCCGCTTCCGGTGTACGCGCCGGAGACGTACGCCGCCTTGAAGCGCACCAGGTTCGTGGTGTCGACCTTCAGGTAGCCGTTGCCGGGCTCGGGCGGCAGCTCGTACGCCGCGCCCACGCCGATGACCGACCGGGACTCCATCGAGGAGAACGTGCGCAGCGCCAGCCGGTAGGACAGGTGTCCCTCGACCCGGTTGATCCGCCCCTCGTCCAGGCGCTGCGAGGCGAGCAGCAGGTGCACGCCGAGCGACCGGCCGAGGCGGCCGATGGAGACGAACAGGTCCATGAACTCGCTCTTGCTGGACAGCAGCTCGCTGAACTCGTCCACGATGATCAGCAGCACCGGGAAGGGCACGAGCTGCGCGCCGTTGCCGCGCGCCTTCTCGTAGTCGAACAGCGAGGCGTAGCCGCTGGCGCGCAGCATCTCCTGCCGCCGGGTCATCTCGCCGTTGAGCGCGTCCTGCATCCGGTCGACAAGCGGCAGCTCGTCGGCCAGGTTGGTGATCACCGCCGAGGTGTGCGGCAGCTTGTCCATGCCGAGGAACGTGGCGCCGCCCTTGAAGTCGACGAGCACCAGGTTGAGGATCTCCGAGCTGTGCGTCGCGGCGAGGCCGCAGACGAGGGTACGCAGCAGCTCCGACTTGCCCGAGCCGGTGGCGCCGATGAGCAGCCCGTGCGGTCCCATGCCGCCCTGCGCGGACTCCTTCAGGTCCAGCTCGATGACCTCACCCTCCTCGGTGACGCCGATCGGCACCATGAGGCGGTTGCGCTGCGGGGTCCGGGTCCGCCACAGCGCCTGCACGTCGAAGGTCATCGCGTCGCGGATGCCGAGTAGCGTGGTCAGCTCGAAGCTGGTGTCCAGCGGCTCGTCGGAGACGTCCAGGGTGCCGCTGGTCCGCTTCGGCGCGATGATCCGCGCGAGCGCCTCGCACTGGGTCTCGTCGAGCCCGTCACGCTTGGCCGTGCCGGTCGTCGCGCCGGCCGGGAACTCCACCACGTCGTCGGTGACGGTGAGCCGCAGCACCTTGGGGCCGCCGGGCATCGCGCCGGTCAGGTCCAGCAGCACCACGTTGCGGATGCCCGCGCCGAGCAGGCGGGAGCTGTCCGGCAGGTCCACCAGGTGCGCGACGATCACCAGGAACGGCTCGCTCGTGGTCGGCCTGACGGCCCGGTCGTGGTCGCCCCGGTCGGTGATCTCGGGGCCGAGGATGTCCATCAGCGCGTCGTGGCTGCCGGCGAACATCCGGACCGGGCCCGCCGCGTCGTACGCCGTGGGGTGCGCGTTGTGCGGCAGCCACTTGACCCACTCCCACGGGCCCCGGTGCACCTCGGCGGCGAGCACGGCGATCCGCAGCTCGTCCGGGGCGTGGAAGGTGGCGAGCTGCGCCACCATGGCGCGGGCCAGGTCGATGGCCGGGTCGACGGCCCCCTCGAACTCGACGCTGGTGAAGCTCGGCAGGCCGACGGAGGTCGGGATGCCCGACACCGTGCGGTACGCCTCGGAGAAGCGCCGCAGCGAGATCGACGACAGCGGTTCCAGATCCTCGATCGGCTTGGTGGAGGGCGGGTTGAACTTCAGCATCGCGGCCTGCCGGCCGAGACCGATGCGGACCCGGCCGAAGTCGTCGTGGCTGGGCCGCCGCTCCCACAGCCGGCTGCCCATCGCGATCGACCAGAGCCAGCCCGGCTGCGGGTTGTTCCACAGGACGTGCCGGCGCTGCTGGTCGGCCGCGTCGCGGGCCTGCTTGCGCAGCTGCCCGATGTAGCGCAGGAAGTCGCGCCGCTCGCCGCGCATCTTGCGTTTGCGCTCGGAGGCCGCCCGGCCGATCTGCATGACGCCCATGAGCAGCATGCCGCCGGCCATCGCGCCGCCCATCACGTACATGATCGGGGCGCGGTTGTAGAGGCCGAACATGGCGAGCATCGCGCCCATGCCGAGGCCCATCGGCACGACCATCGCGAACGAGCGGAAGTCGAGGGGGGCCTCCTCGGCCATCAGCGGCGGCTCCTGGAGCTCGATCGAGCCCTCCGGCGCCTCCGGACCGGTGGCGCGGGGCGGGCGCTTGACGGTGACCGTACTCATCCGAGCCTCTCCACCCCGGCGTCGTCGCCGCCCCAGGCGGTGTTCTCCTGGCGCAGCAGCTTCACGGCGTACCGGTCGTTGCGGTAACGCTCGGCCACCTTGACGTCGTCGTCCTCCTCGGCCTGGCGCTTCTTCTCCTTCTCCGCCCGCTCCTGCTCCTCCTTGCGGCGGCGGTCCTGCTCGGCCCAGAACGCCTCGGCGCGCTCGGCCTCCTCCTTCTCCGCCGTGGCGAGCGCCTCCATGAACTCCGCGTCGCCGGCCCCGGGCTCGCCGCACCGGCGCATCTTGTCCAGGTCGGCGCCGAAGAAGTCGAACGTGCCGTCGACCGGCCGGGGCGCCTTCGTGGGCGCGACCCGCCGCCACACGGCACGCCGCGGCCCCGGTGTGTCGGACATGGTCACCTTTCCGTGCCCTGGTCGGCGGGCGCGCCGGTCAGCCAGTCGGCGTCGCTGAGGTCGTCCCACCCGGCCTTGTCGTCCGGGTCCTCGTCCGGCCGGACCAGCGGGACGTGGTCGTCGGCGGAGTGGTGGCGGGTGTCGTCGTCGCCCCAGACGGCGTCGTCCTCGCGCAGCCCGGCGGTGCTGTCGGCGCCGTCCGCGGGCTCCCGGTCACCGTCGCGTCCGGAGCGACGCCGCAGCGCACCGGCCCGGGCCGGGTCGTCGGGGCCGCCCGGCTGAGGACCCCGGCCGGCGAGACCGGCCACGACGGCGGCGCCCGCCGGCCCGAGCGCCCCGGGGAGCACGACGGTCTCGACGTCCGCCACCGGGACGCCGCCGCCGGTCCTGCGGCGTGTCCCGTCCGGGTCTCCGCCGTCCGCCTGACCGGTGGGCGGCTCCACCGCCGTCGGCACCTCCACCACAGTGGGTGGCGCGACCACCTCGGCCACGGACGCGCCCGGCGGCTCGGCGCCGTCGGTCTCGCGCGACTCCCCCACCACGTCCGCGTCCGGCGAGCCACCCTCCGGCCCGGCCGGGATCCGGTCGGCCCCGCCCGGCCGGACCGGCCCGGACACGCCGGGCCTGCCCGCGGGTGGGGTTCCGGCGGGCACGTGGCCGCCCGCCGGGCCGGGCGTCGGCGGCAGCGTCCCGACGGCCACCGGCATCGTCTCCGTCCGGCCGGGCAGGGTCGCCTCGGGTACGACCACCCCGCCGGTGGACGAGTCACCGGCGAGCGGCGGCGGCACGTCCGGCGTCGACCGGACCGGCTTCTCCAGCCCCGCGCCGCCCGCTCCCGTGCCCGACGGCGCGTCCGGCGCTGCCGTGTCCGGGGCGGACGGGCTCCAGTCGCCGGGATCCGCCTCGATCAACTCGGAGGCGTCCGGCGCGTCCGGCACGCCACCGGCGGGTGTACCCGCGCCGGGAGCGCCCGGCGCTCCGGGCATCATCGGCATGCCGGCGCCGGCCGGCGCCGTGGCCACCGGCGATTCGACACCGACGTCCGGACTCACTGGTGACACGGCGGGAAGCTGCGGCCCGTCGACGCCGCCGAGCCCGTCGCCACCGGCCGGAGCGCCGCCGGACCCGTCCGGCACACCGGCGTCGACGCCGGGCCGCCAGTCGTCGGCGTCGCCGCTGACCAGCCCTCCGGCGTCGGGCGACTCGGTCGCGCCGGGACTGTTCGCGCCGCCCGCGGGGCCCGGCATGCCGGGCATGGCCGGCATCGGCGCGCCCAGCCCGGCGCCGCCGGACGACACGCCGGCCGGGGCACCGGGAACCTGCACGCCGTCGAACCCGGGCGACTGCCAGTCGGCCGCGTCCCCCTGCACCAGACCCTTGGCGTCCGGCGCCTCGGGAACGCCGGGCGCGCCACCGCCACCGGCGCCGGGAGCACCGGCGCCGGGCATGCCCGGCATCATCGGCGACTGGAAACCGCCACCACCGGGCACCGCGCCACCGGGGGCGGCCGGGATGTCCACGCCGCTGATCGCGCCGGGAGTGAAGTCCTTGCCGTTGCCCAGCAGCCCGTTCGCGTCCGGTTTCTCCGGCAGGCCAGGGCTACCGCCGGCGCCGTTGCCGACGCCGCCGGGTGAGCCGAGTCCCGGAACGCCGGGCGGGGTGAACCCACCGCCGGCGGTGCCCCCGCCGACTCCGCCCCCGGGCTTCGGACCGCCGACCTCGCCCGGACCGGAGAACGACGGCGGCTTCACCGAACCGCCGCCGGCCGAGCCGCCGCCGAGATTCGCCGAGCCGGGTGGCTTGATGCCCGGCGGCACGACCGCGGGGAACCCGCCCGGGACGCCGCCACCGCCGAGACCACCGCCGCCCCCGCCGATGCCGCCCGGGCCGTTGAACACCGGGGCGTCGAATCCGGGCAGTCCGCCGCCGGCGCCACCTCCGCCCGGGGTGGGGCCACCGATCTCACCCGGGCCCGAGAACGACGGTGGGGTGATGTTCCCCGGACCCTGGCCGGGACCCGGGCCGCCGATGCCGCTGAGGTTCGGCGGCGTGATCGTGGGGACGGTGATGTTCGGCGGCGCGGTGAAGGGCGCGGTGGTGATGCCGCCGATGGAGGGCGTGGTGAACACCGGCGGGGTGAGCGTCGGGGGTGCCGACAGGTTCATCGTGGTGATGTTCTGCGTCGGGAACGGCGACGTCGTCGGCATGCTGATGCTGGGCGTCGGCATGGTGACCCCGGCCGTCTTCGCCTTGTCGGTGGTGATCCGGTACTGCTCGGCGACCGTGTGGACGACCTCGGCCATCTGCTGCGCCATCGGCTTCTCGTACTCGGTGCCGCTGATCGGCACCGGGCCGCTGCCGCTGCCGACGCCGTTCTGGGAGGCGATCGTCGCCCAGGCGCCGTCCAGGTAGGCGATCGTCTGCTGGGCCCAGGAGAGGTGGTTGGCGGCGTCGTAGAGCTGCGACGGCAGCGACGTGAGGTTCGGCGAGGAGTTGACGGCGTTCGCCGCTGTGGTGGAGTCCGGAACCTTGCCGCCGGCGAGGTGCTCGGCCTGCTTGCCGAGCAGGTCCGCGTAGAAGTTCATCTTGTCGCGGAACGCGCTGGCGGCGGGCCCCTTCCACGCCTTCTCGTCACCGACCATGGAGGCGACAGCGGTACGGAGGGTCTGTTCCAGCCAGATCAGCAGATCCTGCGTCGCCTGAAAGGCCCGGGCCGCCTCGACCACCGACGCGACGTTGACGCGCGAGGCGGCGTACTGCAGTCCCGCCTCGCTGAACACCGCGGCGCCGCCGTTGACCGCGGCCTCGAGCTTTCGCCAGCCCCGGGTCTCGGTCGCCCAGGTCCGGTAGTCGTACAGGTCACCGACGGGAATTACCTTCGGCGGGAAGGTTCCTGCCTCCTCCGCCGGGTCGTTCCACCCGTCGAGTTTGCTCTCACCGAGACCGTTGCCCATGCCCCGTCCCTCTTCGCGAGCGGCGAGAGCCGCTCGCCCGCGCTAGTTGCCGTCGGTCTTGATGATCTTCTGGCCGTACGTGCTCAGGTTGTCGAGGCCCTTGAAGGAGTCACCCATGACCTCGGTGAGCTTCTCCGTGGTCAGCGAGTTCAGCTCTTCGAGGTTCTTGTACTGGGCGGCCATCTTCAGCAGGGCGTGCTGCACGGCGAGGAGGGCCGTGTTCATGTCGACGAGCATGTCCTTCGTGTCGCCCTTGACGCCGCCGTCCTGGGCGGTCGCCCCGACCACCGCCTGCCGCAGCACCTCCGCGCGGGCGAACGCGCCGGGCCGCGGGTCGACCGCGTTCAACTGATCCACAGTGGTGAGTAGGACGTTCCCGGGACCGGTGATCCGGCCCAGCACCTCGTTGGCGAACCACTCCAGCGCGGCGGTGTTCACGGCCACGCCACTGGTCGAGGCGGTGTCACCCTTGAACGTCGGATTGATGCCCGGCGGGGTGAAGCCCGAGTTCGTCGGAGTCTTCGTCTCGTCGATCCAGTCGGGCTTGTCCGTGAACGCGGGCGGCTTCACGTTCGACGGGTCGGTGATGTTGGCCTTGTACTCCTTGACGAGGTTCCGCCAGCCGTTGATGTCGAGGACGTTCTTGTCGTACCACTCGCGGGCTTCGATCCACTCCGGGTGCTCGGCGCGAACCTCGTTCTTCCACCCTTCGAGGTTCACCCCCGTGCCGTACCGGCTGTTCCTGCCGTGCTCGTGGTAGTAGGCCATCCAGGAGTCGTACGCCGCCTGAGTGGTGCCTTCCGGCTTCCCGATGGCGGCGTCGCCCATGCCGTAGGCGTTCATCGCGGCGATGGCTTCGGGGCTGGCGTATCCCCAGTCAATGCGGGCCAAGGAACTCACTCCACTCGGTTGTCGACGGCGGGACGAAGGCGCAGACCCCAGCGGCCCGGGTCGTCTAGCTCACCGGGCCGGGGACGGACGACGGAGACTGCCGCACCGCGTCCGCGGCAGCCGCCCGGCGGATCAACCGCCGCGGACGTCGTTCCAGATCATGGCGTGGCGCTGCTCGGTGGTGCCGTAGTTGTCCGAGATCCGCAGCAGCGTCTGCCGGGCCTGCTCCAGGTAGCCCACCATCGAGTCGGCCGCCTGGTTCCAGGCCGCCTTCGAGACGTGGTACTGCTGCTGGGCGGCGCCGGTCCACTCGGCGAGGCTTGCCTCGACCGTGCGCTCCATCTCCTCCAGCGACGTCTGGATCTGGCCGTTGATGCGGTGCATGTCGGTCAGCACGGCGTCTGCCTGCACGAAGTCGAAGGTGTAGTTGGACACGTCAGTCCTCTCGGGAGATCAGGGGATCGGGGGTACGGCTCAGATGCCCGGCAGGGCCGCGCCGAAGGAGTTGGCCACGCTCGACGCCTCGTCCTCGGCCGCCTGGTAGCCCTTGGTGGTCACGCCCATGACCTCGAGCATGTTCAGCAGCTCGTTGATCACCCGCTGGAACGCGTTCTCCCAGTTGTCCATGGCCTGGTTGAAGCCCTGCGACGCCTGGCCGGTCCAGGAGGAGATCAGGACGGCCATCTGCCCGTTGACCGCGCGCAGCTGGCCGGTGAATTCGGTGGCCTTGTCGGAGAACTCCTGGGCAGCCCGCTGCATACCCGCTTCGGTGGTGCTGACGGTCGGCATCGTCACGGCCGGACTCCTCATGTCAGGGAAAGGTGGCAGGGAAGAGTGTTTATGCGCCGCCCCGTGCGGGCGCAACTCCGTCGCGCCGCCATGTCCGAACGTCACCCAACATTGCACGGCAGCGCCCCCGCGCCCGGCGGCCACGGCCGGGAGGCCGGGAAAAGTGGTTGCACTTTCATGCACTGATCCCCGATCCGAGTTCCGGCCGCCGGACCGGCGCGTCTTCACTGGAGCGCGCGACGTCGAGGGAGTGGTCCGGCTTGAACTACAGCGAGCGCATCGAAGGCCTGTTCCAGGAGTACGAGCGGCAGCGCAACAGCCTCACGGAGATGCAGACCCGGATGAGCGCGCTCTCGGCCACCGCGTCGTCGCCGCGGCGCGAGGTGAGCGTCACCGTGGGCCAGAACGGCGTGCTGACCGACATCCAGTTCCCCTCGGGCGCCCACAAGCGGCTCACCACCGCCGACCTGACCCGGCTCATCCTCGACACCTACGCCGACGCCAAGGAACAGGTCATGAACCAGGCGGCCGACCTGCTGGCGCCGATGCTGCCGGACGGTCTCGACGCCCACAAGCTGGTCCGGGGCCAGGCCGGCGCCGAGGCGTTCCTGCCGAAGGAGCCGCGCATGGTGACGAGCGTGCGGGAACTCCTGACCCGGGGACCCGAATGATCAGCAACAATCCCGGCGGCCGGCTGTGGGTCGACCCGGACGGTGTGGAAGGGCTCGGCAAGGCGTACGAGTCGCACGTCCAGCTCTACGAGAGCTACCTCGCCCAGGTGACCGCGCTGCGCGCCCGGTACTCCAACGCCTGGGGCGACGACGACATGGGCAAGGAGTTCTCGGAGAAGTTCCTGCAGGGCATGGACAACCTCGAAGCGATCATCGGCGGCGTCAAGGGCACCCTGCACTACACCGCCGAGGGCCTGAAGGAGAGCGGCCGGGCGTACCGCGAGGCCGACGAGGCCGCCGCCGACGTCAGCCGGATGTTGGCCAAGGACTTCGACGGCCTGCGGCGCCCCGCGTACCCGATCCGGGCGGCGGTCACCGGCGACGTGCCGGAACCTGCCGCGGAGGGTGAGCCGCGCCGACCTCATCTGCTGTCCCGCCGCCGGGCGGTCGGCGAGCCGGTCGCCGAGCAGGCCGGGCTCGTCGCGCGGCAGCAGGGCACGCCGCTGCTGCCGGTGAAGCCCGCCGAGCCGCTGATCCCGCTCACCGCCGCCCAGCCGGCCATCTCGTCCTACTTCTCCAAGCCGGAGTACGCGTCCGCGCACGTCGGCGGCCGGCCGCTGCCCGACGGGTACCGGCTGATCGCGCTCAACCCGTTCGAGGACGGCAGCACCCGGGTGGACGCGAACCTCTACGACTCGATCACCCCGCTGGCCGGAACGCCCGTCACCACCCCGGACGGCAGGGCGATCGATCCCGGACAGGGCCGGTTCTTCGTCGTCAAGGAGAACCCGGTCGCCGACCCCACCGTCCCCGGCTACCAGCCGCTATACCTGAGCTACGCGCCGGACGGCACGCCGACACCGATCATCCCCGGCGTCTGAGCCACCACCACCCGCCGCCGGTAGGACATGCCCGACTTCCACATCCCCAACGACCCGCAGTGGCAGTGGGCGTACGACCTCATCCTCGTCGCCGTCGGTGAGGAGTACCCGAAGGCCGACCCCACCGCCCTGCGGGCCATGGGCGACGAGTTGTACGCGCTCAGCAGCACGATCCTCAACGGGATGGGCGCCACCGCCAACCTCGGCTACGGGCTGGCCGGGAGCCTGTCCGGCCCGGCGATGGACGCGTTCCAGCAGTACCAGGTCGGCATCACCAGGAACGTGCCGGCCGGCGGCAACATCGCGCTGGCGCTGGGCGGGTCGGCCTACAACTTCGCGCTGGACTCGGAGAACACCCAGTACAACATCGTCATCGCGGCCTTCACCCAGGTCGTCGAGATCGCCATCGCGCTGGCCTCCGGCTTCGGCGCCGCAGCGGTTCCCGCACTGATCAAGATCGGTCAGGAGATCGTCAAGGCCCTGATCGACCTGTTCCGGCAGCGCCTGCGGCACATGCTGATGCGGCTGGCCTGGGAGGCGTTCCAGGAGGGCCTGGAGGAACTCTGGCAGAGCGCCGCCGCCCAGGTGACCCAGATCATCGAGGGAAACCGCAAGTCCCTGGACTACAAGGATCTGGCGATCGCGTTCGCCGGTGGCGCCTTCATCGGCGCGGGCGTCAGCGGCGTGCAGATGATCGGCGGCAAGTTCTTCCCGAAGATCAACGACAGCGTCCTGTCCCGGGAAGGGTTGTCGGCGCTCGCCGAGACGCTGTTCGAGGGCTTGTTCACCATGATGGTCGGCGGCGGCGGATTCAACCCGTGGGCCACCATGTCCTCCTCGCTGATCGGCGGGATGGCGCACCACTACGCCACTGTGGTCGGCAACAGCTACGGCCCCGGCGCCGGCGCCAAGGCGCCGCCGAAGATCGAGACGAACAGCCTCACCACCACGCCGTCCGCGCCTCCGCCGACGACGAGCGTGGACGGACCACCTGTTCCCCCGCCCGTCGGTTCCCCCACCGGGGCGGGCGGCCCCGCAGGTCACGGCGCTGCCGGGAACCAGGGCGCCGGTGGCCGGCCGTCGGACAGCTCCGGCACCGCGGGTGGCGCCGTCGGCGACCCGGGTCTCGACCGGTCGGATTCCGGGAGCCAGGGTTCCGGGAGTCAGGGCAGTGGCCAGGGTCCCGGCAGTCAAGGGCTCGGTCCGCAGGGCGCCGGGAGCCAGGCCCCAGCGGGCCAAGGCGCCGGGCAGCAGGGCGTGGGAAGTCAGGTCCCGCCGGGCCAAGGCGCCGGACAGCAGGGCACCGGAAGTCAAGGCGTCCAGGCGGGTGGGAGTTCCGCAGCCGGCGGGCAGAACGGCGTTGGAAACTCGACGGCCGGCGGCCAGAACGGTGCCGGAAGCTCGGTCCCGGACGGTCAGGGCGCGGGCCGCGACGGCGCCGGCAGCCCGGCCGCCAGCAACCCGAACGCGACCGGCAACCCCGCCGGAGCCGACAATCCAGCCGGAGCCAGCGACCCCACCGGATCCGGGAGCCCCGCCGGAGCCAGCGACCCCGTCGGATCCGGCAGTCCTGCCGGGGCCAGCCCTCCGGCCGGAGCCGGCAACACCGCCGCGGGTACGGCCGCCCCGGTCGCCACCGGCAACGAATCCGCGCGGGCGGACTCGACGGGCACTCCGGCCGGGAGCCCGCCGATCGCCAACGGCGCGCCCTCGGCCGTCCCCACGACGCCGGTCACCGACGCCACCACGCCGCGCGGAGGTGCCCTCACCGCACCGGACGGCCCGACGTCGGGCGGTGGACTGCCGGGGTTCGACACCATCACGCCAGTGACATCGGCGACGCAGCCGCCCGCCGCCTTCGGCTCGCCACCGGGTACCCAGGCCGGACCGGCACCGGCCCCGAGCGCGCCGTCCCCCGCTGCGCCTGCCGCGGCCACGCCGTCGGCCGCCACACCCGCAGCAGCCACACCCGCCACCGGTACGTCGTCGTCGAGTTCGCCGTCGGCGGCTACGCCCGCGCCGGGGCGGCCCGGCAGCACCGGTTCCACCCCTGTGCTGCCACCGGCGCAAGGGCTGGCGGGCGGCGTCTCGGTCGAGGTACCGGCGGTCGGCGTAACCCCGGCGACCGGTTCCACAGTGGGCATCGACGCGCCCGCCACCCTGGCACCGGCGACGGCGGCGTCCACACCGGACGATCCGGCGGCCACCACGAACGGTCCAATGACCGGTCCGGCGGCCACCACTGACGGTTCGACGACCGTCCACGCCCCGGTGGACGCGGACCGCACCGACCCTGCGCAGGCCAGTTCCCAGCCCGACCCGGACCAGACCGGCGACCCGGGAACGGCTCAGCCCGTCACCCCTGAGCAGACCCGGGACAGCCCTCGGGACGGTGCTGCCACCCCGTATGCCGGAGCACCCGTGCGGGCCACGCCGAGCCCGCAGTTCCAGCGGGCGAAGGCGGACGCGGAACCGAAGCGGCTGCGCACCGAGCGGTACGTCCCGTGGAAGGACACCGTCGTACCCGGCACGCACCTGCTGCGCGGCGAGATCACGACCATTGACTTCACCACGCGGGAGTTCACCGCCGACGGACGCGACCACCGGTCGTTCGACGTACACCTGGATCTGGTGTCGAAGAACGACCAGATGTCCCCGCAGGAGCTGCGGGACTTCGCAGACGCCGTGCAACACACCCTCGACGAGATGGTCAACGGCCGGCACACGCTGCCCGACGGGCGGCTGCTGCACATCGACCTCGTGGTCGACACGCCGCCGTGGCGCGACGGCATGACCCGCGACTGGCAGGCCGATCCGCGCCGCAACCCGCCGGTCGAGGTGACCTCCGAGACCGGTGTGCGCACCGACCAGCATCTGTGGAACACCGGTGACCGCCTCAGCGTGATGGTGCACGAGGTGATGCACTACCTCGGCGCCAAGGAGGGACACCAGGCCGCCGAACACCTGCTGACCACGGTGGACCGCCCGGGCGTGATGGGGCTCGACGTCGACGCCCTGCCGACGTCGTCGGAGCAGGCCGCGGCCTCGACCGGGCCGACCGCCTATCTCACCGCCCAGGACCTGGCGACGATCCACGACGCGGCGCTGACCGCGGGCCCGGTGCGGGAGCTGCCGGTCCCGCGTGCGCCGCGGGATCAGGCGCCGGACCCGCACCCGAACCCGCAGGTCCCGTCCCGCGCCCCGGCCCCACCGCCGCCCGGCATGCCGCCGTCGCCGGAAGTGCAGGCACCGGCGTCGGCCGCCTCCGCCACCCAGATCGCCGGCCCGCGGCACGACGTCCTCTCGCCCGATCGCGGCGCGTTGCCGCCCCGGACCCGGCCGTCCCGGTTCGAGCCGGTACGGGTGGCCGGCGGCCGCAACGCGCGGTTCGACGAGCTGGCCGGGCACACCCGCGACGTCAACCCGGGCAACTACCGGCAGGCGACGATCGACCTCAAGAACGAGGCGGCGCCGATCGGGTTCGTCGTCAACTCGATGCTCCCGGCCGCCGACGTCGACCAGATCCCCGAGGTGGTCCGGGCCGTCACCGAGGGCCTCGCCCCGGGCACCCGGGTCGCGTTCGTCTTCGGCGTCAACACCACCGCCGAGGTGCCGGACCTGGCGTTCCGGGACGCGGTCGCCCGGGCGGCCCGGCTCGCCGAGAGCCTCGACGTGCCGGTGGCGGTGAACGGCTACGCGGTCGGCACGAAGAACGACAAGTTCCCGTACGGCCGCACCCGCAACCAGGTGCTGCGCGACAGCGACACGGTGGCCGCGATCCAGGGTCTCGCGCAGGGCGGCCCGGACGGCGCGGACCGCCGCTACCCGTACGTCTCGATCCAGGACTTCGACGGGGGCGCCCGTACGATCGCCGACGGCACCCACGTCTTCGACCGCATCAACCGGGCGACCCGGTTCGATCCGGAGGCGACCGGGCCGCAGACCGACTCCCCGGCCCGGCCCTTGATGATCTCCGGCGGCTACCGCGTCGGCGACGCCGCGGACCTGGTCCGCCGTACCCGGGAACGGCTGGAACGACGCGCCCGCGACCACGAGGCGAGGATCGCCGAACTCGCCACGCGCGACGACAAGGAGGCGCGCAGGGAACTCGGGATCGAGCGACAGAAGCTGGCCGCCGTCCACGGCGGGCTCGGCAAGCTCGCCACCCGGGCCGGGCAGGACACGTTCGTCCGGGACTTCGCCACGGCCGTGGACGAGGACATGCGCTCCCGGGACCGGCAGGCCACCGTCCACCCCATGCTCCCGTACTCGCCGGAGCCGAACCTCTTCGTCGACGGCCTGCTCGTCCTCGGCCGGCCCGAGGTCCGGTTCGGTGACGCGGGCGCCGAGTTCCTCCTGCTGGCCGAGAGCCTGCACCAGGCGTACGGCGACGAGCTGGCCGTCGCCCACGGCGCGGCGACGCCGGCCGACCTGCCCCCGGACGTCCTCACCACAGACGTCCAGGTCGAGTCGCAGAACAACAGGCACCCCGACCGCGACCTGGGGTTCATGACGGACTTCGTGGGCGCCGCCACGCCCACCGACCTGTCCCGGCTGGCGGCCGACTTCGCCGCCGGCAACTTCCTGCCCCAGTCGCACGCCGTGCCCACGAACGCCAACCGGCAGCTGTTCTACACCGAGGGCACCGGCTTCAAGGAGTACCGGGCCGAGCTGCGCAAGCCCGGCATCGCCGCCGGCAAGCCGTTCGCCGCCCCCACCGACGTGGTGCCCCGCCGCGCGGGGGTGACGCGCGCCCCGGGCGAGCCGCCGAGGACGTGGCAGGAGTCGCTGACGCCGGAGCAGCTCCAGCAGCTCGGCGCGCAGCCGCACAACCGGCTCGTCACCACCGTCTCGCTGCCGCCGCCCGGGGCGGGTCCCGCGCCGGAGCCGAGCGGCGAGGTCACGGTCGACCCCGACCTGGACCCGTCGAAGCCGGCCCGGACCGTGGGCCTGCCCACCAGCCAGCGCCTCGTCGCCGCGCACCTGGTCGCCACGTCCAACGACTCCGGGACCATCCAGCAGGAGTTCGCCGCCGCCACCGCCATCGCCGATCGTGGCGGGCTCAGCCGGCAGCCGGACTCCCTCTACGACGCGATCGCCGCCGGGCTGCCGGGCGCCGACGCGAACACCCTGCGGATCGACACCCTGCGGGCCGGCCGGGACACCATCGTGCTGGACGACGCCGCGGCGATGCGGCAGCAGCGCCCGTACGACAACGGGCACTTCGTGAAGGCGGCCCTCGCACCCGACCCCGGCACGCAGCGCCGCGGAACCCCGATCGGCGACGCCGAACGGCAGCGGATCGGCAACGCGCACGACGTGGTCGAGTTCGCCGCCGCCCGGGGCGCCCGGGTGCACCTCACCGTGCACGACGGGGCGGGCGGCCCGGTCCGGGAGTACCCGGTGCGCGGCGCCAGGCCGCAGGGCCGGCTGGCGCTGGTCCGGACGATCGATGCGTGGGGCCGGGTCACCTACGCGCCGTACGTGCCGCCGCCGCCCGCGGCGAGTGACACCGGCGACGACAGCGACAGCGAGTCCGGTGACTTCGGGATGTTCGGCGACGACGTGGCCGGCCTCGCCACGTTCGCGCCGACCGCCACCGCGCCGACCGGCACCGCGACCACGAGCGCCACGACAAGCGGCGCCGCCTCGCCGCCGGTGGCCGGCGCCGTCGACTCCGGCCTGGTGTTCGCCGCGCCCGGCGACCGCGCCACCAGGTCCACCGCCCGGGACTTCCCGGACCGGCCCGACCGCTACCACGTGTTCGGACACGGCGAGACGGACGCGATCCGGGTCGGCGAGGCCCGGATCACCCCGGCGCAGCTCGCCGCGCGCATCCGCCAGGACCGCGACCGCTGGGAGGGACGCCCGATCGTCCTGATCGTCTGCGACAGCGGCACGGACCGCAGCAACGGCTTCGCCGCGCAGCTCGCCCGGGAGCTGCCCGGGACGAGGATCATCGCGCCCGGCGGCGTGGTGTGGGCCGGGCCGACCGGACATGCGATCGTCACCGGGAGCGACAGTCGCGGCCCGGACGGCGAGGCTCTCACCCCGCCGACCGGGGACACCCGGTTCGTCGAGTTCGAGGCGTCGCCCACCGACCCCGGCCGGCTCACCGTCACCGAGCTGTCGCACGTCCTCGACGCGTACACCCCGGTCGGTCAGGTCGACGCCGATCGGACGGCCCGGTCCGTCGCGCAGCTCGCCGCCTGGGCGCAGTCCGACGCCACCGAGGTCGAGGCCCGGACCGGGCCGGCGCTCGACGCGCTCGCGCCCGCCCTCGACGACGCCACCCGGGCCGACGCCACGTACCGGCGCGCCGCTGGGCTGCACCGCGACGCGGCGAACCGGCTGGCCGACCTGTCGGCGAGCCAGCTCCAGCTCGACCAGCGCGCCGACGAGGCGCCGAAGCTGGCGCGGGCCGGCGTCGACGCCGCGGCCCGCGCCGGGGACACGGCCGACGCGGGGCGGCTGCGCGAGATCGCCGGACGGACCGAGGAGCACATCCGCGACCGGGACGACGGGGTACGCGCCTCGCTCGCCGCCTCGGCCGCCGAGGTGGCCACCGTACGCGACCTGCGCGACGACGCCGCGTGGGCCGAGACGACGGCGGCGCGCGCGGACGAGGACCTGCGGTTCCTGCGAGAGCGGCACGACCAGCTCACCGTCCTGCGGGCGGAGACCCGGCACTGGGCGGACCAGGCCGCCCGGGCGGCAGCCGACGCCACCGCGGCGCTCGGCCTCCCGCCCGGCCCGCGACGGGACCTGGCGCTCGCGGACGCGCTGCTGCGGGCGTACCCGGCGGTGAACGCGACCGCGCGACGGCGGGCCGACCTCGACCGGATCACCGCCGAGTTGGCCCCGCTCGGTGACCTGCCGGCCGCGGTGCGGGACCGGCGCGACGCCGCCGCCCGGGCCGACCGCCTGGTCGCCGAGGTGGCGTCCCGGGCGCCCGGCGCGTACGCGGCGCACACGGCCGCGCTGTCGCACATGGACGACGCCCACGACTCGCTGACCGAGTCGGAGGAACGGCTCAACGACGTCTACGACCTGGCCGAGCGGCTGGGCGTGCCGCCCCGGCCCCCGTCACCCGCGCCGGCGCCGGCCGACGCGCCGGACGCGACGACGCCGCAGGACGACGCCGACTCCGACCTGGAGCCGCCCGCCGACCTGCTGGTGGAGACCGGACCGGCGGGACTGGCGCCGTTCTCGCCACCGGAGACCGGGACCGACGCGGCCACAACGGGCGAGGCGGCCCAGGGCGAGGCCGCCGAGGAGATCGGCACGGCGCTGACCACCGAGGGCGAGGTGGCGCTGCCGTCACCCGAGGCGGTACGCCGTCACCTGCCCACCTACCTGCGGGACAGCCACACCCTCGGCATCGCCGAGCAGCTACGGGCCACCCGGGACGCGGCGCTCGGCGCGGCGCTGCGGACCCTCGACCCCCGCCTGCCGGCCGACGTCGTCGCCGCGGTGGAGGCCGACAGCCGCGACGACATCGACCAGTTCCTCGGCGCGGGCCGCCCCTACCCGGTCACCGTCGGCGGCCGCCCCGCCGAACTGGTGGTGACCGCCGTCCTCGACTGGGACCGGCTGACAGTCGACCGGCTTCACGACGATCCGCGCAAGGTCACCACCAGGACCCGGGAGAACCTCACCCACACGCTGCGGCACAACCGTGACCGGCACGTCGAGCCGAAGGTGACTGTGACCGCGCTGCCGGGCGTCGTCGTCGGCGTGGGCGGCTCGGTACCGACGGCGCCCACCACCGAACACTCCACCGCCCACAAGGGCACCTACACGTCCACCACCACTGTCAAGGTCACCGACATGGCCGAGGTGAGCGTGCCGGTCCGCTTCGTCGCCCGGCTCGTCCGGCCCGGCCGCCCCGACACCGGACCGGTCCAGGCCGCCGGCACCGTCGCTCTCGCCGTACCGACCGGGTTGCGCCCGGTCGGTACGACCGCGACGTCCGCCGCGGACCCGGCGCTCGACGGACCGGTCCCGGCCCGGTTCGCGGTGGAGAGCGTACGCAGCCGCCCGGCCGATCCGGGCGCCACGTTCTTCGAGCAGGTAGAGGCGATCCTCGCCGAGGACGGCATGGCCGACGTGGTCCGCATCGGCGCGCCCGGCCGGCCGGCCGTGCAGAAGCTGCTCAGCGACGCGGCGTTCGCCGGCACGTTGCCGACGACGGTCGTCACCGACCCGGCGAACCGGCACGACGGCTGGGTCCGGTCCGGTTCGCTGCCGCGCGGCGCGCGTACGGGCTGGCGGCGCTTCTTCCCGGGCCGCAGCCAGCAGGTCGAGGTCCGCCTGGTCGCCCGCCGCATCGAGCAGGTGGAGAGCGTCGACGGGACCGCCCACGTCGACACGTCCGCGCTCGCGGCCGAGAGCAGCGCCGGCGCCACCGCCAAGCGGCTGTGGGGCGGCTGGGCCACCGCCGGCCCCGGCCTGGACGCGGGGCCGCTCAGCCTGGTCGTCGCGCCCCGGGTCGGCGGCAGCCGGGAGGCCGGCGTCAGCCGGACGGTCACCGAGCGGACCGGTGCCAAGCAGACCGTGACGGGCACCGCCCCCGGCATCCGGTACCGCGTCGAGTACGGCGTCCAGGTGCGCGTCCTGGGCCGCGAGCCGCGGATGCTGGCCGGTTCCGTCGAGGCCCTTCAGTGGACCACCCGGGACCGGCTGCCGGGCACCGCCCTCGACCCGGGCGGCCGGGAATGGCACGGACGGCGCGGCGTCGCCCGGACCCACTTCGCGCCGGCCCGCATCGAGCGGGGCGAGTCGTTCGGCGGCGCGCACCTGACCCGGTTCGGCGACCGGGGGCTCTACGAGACGGTCGCCGAGGCGGTGCGGTCGGTGCCCGGTCACGACCGGTTCCGCCTGGCCACCCGGGACGAGATGCTGCGGCACTTCGACGACCCGCGGCTCGCCGATGGGCTGACCCCGCAACTGCAGGCGGCGCTGAGCCGCGACGCGGACCTGCGTACCCAGCTCTCCCCCGACCAGCTGCGCCACCTGGCGGACCGGATCGTCGGGCCCGGGCTGAAGATCCCGCTGATCCGCACCGGCACGTTCCACGACCACGTCACGGTGGTGACCATCCGGGGCACCCTGCGCGACGTGTCCGACGGCGACCTGCTCGACCGCGAGAAGATCGGCACCGATGCCAAACGGGACGCCCGGTCCACAGTGACCAGCGGGCGCGACAGCAGCAAGTCAGCCGAGATCAGCCTGGAGCCCCGCATCCTCGGCCCGCTCGGCCAGGCCGCCTCGGCGATGCTCGGCGGCCCCCGCGCCGCCGTCACCTGGAGCGCCACCGACGAGAGCGCGATCACCGGCCGGCAGGCCGCCGAGAGCAGCCACGGACCGGCGCTCGACGGCGAGGGCAAGCCCACCGGCGTACGGCTGCGCGAGTTCGCCGCCACCCTCGACCTCACCGTCACGGCCCGGTCGAGCGTGCGGGTCAACCAGGCGGGCCGGCAGCTGTCCGTCGGGGCGTACGGCCGGGACGTGCCCACCGTCGTCGCGACGTCCGAGCAGCGCCCCCGCACCCACCGCCTCGACGTGCGCATGCTCGTCCCCGAGACGCGGGTCTCCCGGCAGCGCCCCGATCCCGATCCCGGCCCCGCCGCACGGGACGAGCAGACCATCGCGTACCCGCCCCCGCTGAGCCGGATGACCGGCGGCCCGCACGACCTCGACGGGCGCCGGGTGGAGTCCTTCGTCGGCGCCGGCCGGCTGCAGGACGCCGTGGTCGACACGCTCCACGAGGCCAGCGGCGACGACATCTACACCGTCGAGGACGGCCGGATCTCCACTGTCGTCGCCGACGAGCTGTCGCCGGAGCGCCTCACCGGTGACGCCGAGCTGTTCAGCCGCCCGCTGGCGCTGAGCAACCTGTGGCACGGCCGCCGGGCCGCGGACGCCCGCGCCGACGTGCGGGTACGGCTGCGGCCGACGAACCCGGTGGTGCTCGACGACGCGGACGAGTTCGGCCGGATCAAGCGGACCTTCGCCAGCGGCACCGCCCGCAAGACCACGCACGGCCGCTCGGTCGAGCTGAGCCTCTCCGCCACCGGCGTCGCCACGGTAAGCGGCCCATCCGCCGACCACGGCGGCAGCACCGGCCGGCCGGCGGGCGCCGTCGTCCTGTCCGTCACGCCGTGGCGGCGCGCCTGGGGCCGGATCAGCGAGCGCAGCGTCTCGGGCATCTCCAAGCTGCGCGTCGGCGGCCGGCCCGAACGCGAGCTGCTGGTGCGGGTCGACGTGGAGGCGGAGGTGGTCGCCGAGGCACGGCACGACACCAACCTGCTTCCGCTGGGCCTCTGGCCCGCCTCCCCGGCCCGCCGCGCCGGCCGGCGGCTCACCCTGCCGGGCGCTGTGGTCATGCGGATGACACCGACGGAGCTGAAGCGGCTCCAGGACCGCGACCGGGCCCGCCGGCACCAGAGCGCCGACGTGCGGCTGCAGCTGCGACACGCCGAGAACGCCGAGACGGTACGCGCCGACCAGCGCGAGCAGCGCGCCCGCATGGCACGGGCACAGGCCACTGAGCGTGGGGAACTGCTGCGGCGGCAGCACACCGAACGCCGCGACGCCTCCGACTACGTCGACCGGGTGCGCCGGCGCCGCGCCGTCGGCGAGGCGGAGCGGCGGCTCGTCGACCAGTCCTTCGCCGCGCAGGAGGAGCGGCACCGGCGCGAGCTCGCGGAGCTGACCGCGACGCACGACGAGGCCACGCAGGCGCTGCTTCAGGCGCAGGAACGCCAGCGGGCCGCGCAGGCCGAGCACCAGCAGCGCGAACGCGACATCGTCCGGCAGGAACAGCAGCGGCAGGACGAGGCCACGGCCGACCCCGGCACCCCGGACGACAGGGAACAACCAGCGTTCCGGCCCGGACCGCAGCGGTCGCTCGGCATCGGCGGCGTCACCACCCACGTCGACCTCAGCGACCGCATCCCGCACCTGCGGCGGGCCCTGGCCCGGGCGTCGAGCGAGGAACTCGCCCAGGCCATCCTGCCGTCCACCCAGGACCGCAGCCCCTTCGACCCGGTACGCGGGCTCGGCAGCTCCGGTTTCCTCGGCGCCGCCCACCTGCACCTGGCGGACGCGCTCAACGGCGGCCGGAGCGAGCCGATCCGCGTGGAGCGGCGCTTCCGGGGCTCCACCTACCACGTCACGCTGACCGCCGAGCCGGTCGGCGAGCCGAGCTTCACCGGCATCGAGCTGGTCGACGAGATGTCGGTCACCGACCGCTCGGTCGTCGGCGAGGCGCACACCCGCACCACCTCCCGGACGGCGGCACAGGTGACGCTGACCGCGCGGGCGCAGGGCACCGAGACCGAACGGGTCGAGGACGATGCCACCCGTACCACCGGGCACGGCCCGGCCTCCGGCACCGTCGCCGCCGGCCTCACCGGCTCCGCCGCCCTCGACAACCGGGCCACCAAGGCGACCGAACGCACCGGCCGCACGTACGAGCAGACGCTCACCGTCTCCGGGCCGGTGCCGACGTACCGCGGGGCGGTCCGGCTGACGCTGACCGTCACCGGCAAGGGGCTGCCCGAGGACGGCGTGTCGATCCAGACCGTCCGCGACGTCACCACGTACTCGGCCACGCAGGGCCGGTCGCAGGCCGTCTCCGGGCCGGTCACGACGGTGCCCGCCGCGCAGACCACCGATGCGGGGCGGCAGCTGTGGCGCGGCGCCACCGGCTTCGATCCGCTGCCCGAGCCGGGCCGCTTCGCCGTCGAGGACGTCCTGGTCGACCTGCCCGACCTGCACGAGGCGGCCCGGCAGGCGCTTGTCGCGTCGGGCGTCGAACCCGGCCGCGACGTCACCGCGGCGCTGCGCGACACACTGACCGTCACCCGGATGAAGGCGCTGCCGGCCATGCTGGCCGGCGCATTCCCGCTGCCGATGCCGGCCCGGCTGGGCCGCGACCTGTACCTCGACGCCCGCCTGGTGGCCCGCCCGAAGCTGCTGCGCGCGGACGCCACAGTGAAGATCGGCGGCTCGGCGAAGCGGAGCGCCGACACCGAGTTCGAGCAGACCAGCGGCCACTCGTTCGCGCTGAAGACGGCCGGGCCGCTGGTCGTCGGCGGCGTCGGTCATCCGGGCGGCGCGAGCCGGGTGGGCGAGCGGGAGGCCTTCAACGCGGTGAACGCCGCGACCCTCGTCGAGCATCAGCTCTACCGCACCGACCCGGCCGCCCAGGTGAAGGACGAGGGCAAGGTCGCGGTCAGCACGACCGACAAGCCGACCCGGCGCACCGATCCGGACGACAAGCTCACCGCCGCGGTGGAGTACGACGTCGAGTTCCGCTTCGTCGCGCGTTCCCGCGACGCCGCCGGCAAGCACCGGGGCGGCGCCGAGGTCCGGGTGCCGGGCGGCTACGTGGTCCGGCTGGACGAGGAGGCGGCCCGGGCCGTCACCGGCCGGGACCTCTCCCCGGGGCTGCGCGCGTCCGCGCTCGCCGTCGCCGGCGCGGCGAAGACGCTGTCCGAGGCGACGGCCCGCCTGGACGGCCTGACGTCCCGGGCGGACGCGGACCCGGAGGAGGTCGCCGGGGCCGAACGGGCCGTGGCGGACGCCGAGAAGACCTGGTGGGACGCTTACCACGCGCACGAGACCGAGGTGACCCGGCCGCCGGTCCCGGTCCCGCCCGCTACCGTGCCGGCCGCCGCCGTCGCCACCCCGACCGCGCAGACCCCGCTCGTCGGCGACCCGGTCGACGTCGCCACCGGCCGGGTGATCTACACCGAGGTGGACGCCCGGCTCCCCGGGCTCACCCTGGAGCGGACCCACCGCTCCGACTACCGCTGGGGCCGCTGCTTCGGCTCGGCCTGGGCCTCCACGCTGGACCAGCGCGTCGTCACCGACGCCACGCACGCGCGGTTCCTGGCCGCCGACGGCTCCGTCCACACGTACCCGCTGCCCACCGAGGGCGACGAGGCCCGGCCGGTCCTGGGCCCCGGCGGCCCGCTGCGCCGGCTGACCGGCGGCGGCTGGCTGCTCACCGGGCCGGACCGGCGGCTGCTGTTCGCCCCGGCCGCCGGGCACGGTCACTCCTGGCTCAGCGACGTGGTCACCGACGACGTCGGCTGGCACGTCGAACGCGCCGCCGACGGCACCCCCGAGCTGCTGACCTGCACGTCCGGCGTGGTCGTGGTGCCGCACCTGGCCGGCGGCCTGGTCGTCGGCGCGCACGTACGGGCACCCGGCGACACCGCCGCCGAGGCGGTCCACCTGCCCACCTTCACCTACGACGACAGGCGGCACCTGGTCGAGGTACGCAACTCCTCGGGCCACGCGACCCGGCTGCGCTACGACGAGGCGGGCCGGCTGGTGCGCTGGCAGGACCGCAACGGCGAGTGGTTCGGCTACGACTACGACGAGGCGGGCCGCTGCGTCCGGGCCGGCGGCGCCGGTGACTGGCTGCGCTACCGCCTGCGGTACGACGACGGCGTCACGTCCGTGACGAACTCGCTGGGCCAGGTGACCCGGTACGAGATCAACGAGCGCCGCCAGGTCACCGCGATCGTCGATCCGCTGGGCGCGACCACCCGGCAGGAGTGGGACGCGGCGAACCGGCTGCTGTCGCGTACCGACCCGCTCGGGCGCGTCACCCGGTTCGACCACGACGCGCGCACGCTCACCCTGCCGGACGGCTCGACCCACCGGGTCCCGCCGCGCCGGCCCGCGCCCGCGGGCGGCATCGAGTTCGACGCGCTCGGACGGGTCCGGGCGACCCGGGCCCCGGACGGGGCGGTCACGACGTACGGCTGGACCGCCGAGGGGGACCTCGCGTGGCGGGTCCGCCCGGACGGCTCCACGCAACGGTGGTTCTACGACGGTGAAGGGAATCTGGTGGACGTCATCGACGCATCAGGAAGGGCGGTGAGCTTCGAGTACGGCCCCTTCGATCTACCCACGGCACGGGTGGATCAGGCGGGGAACCGCACCGAGTTCACGTACGACACGGAACTACGGCTGACCGCCGTGACGAACCCGGCGGGCCGGACGTGGCGCTACGAGTACGACGCGGCCGGCCGCCTGTGCGGGCAGACCGACTTCGACGGCCGTACCCAGCGCTACGAGCACGACGACGCGGGCCAACTGGTCGCGCACACCGACGCCGCCGGCACCGTCACCCGCTACCTGTGGGACGCGCTGGGCCGGGTAGTCGAACGCCGCGTCGGTGACGCCGTCACCCGCGTCGAGTACGACGCCGACGGCCACGTCGCAGCCGTGACCAGCCCGGACGCGCAGGTGCGGTTCACCCGGGACGCCGAGGGCCGGGTGCTGTCCGAGACGATCAACGGCCGCACGGTGCACACCTCGTACACCGACTCCGGGGCGGTCGCGACGCGCACCACGCCGTCGGGCCGGTCGAGCCGGTGGACGTTCGACGCCGACGGACGCCCGGAGAGCCTGACCGCCGCCGAGCACCTGCTCGGCTTCACGCACGACGACGCGGGCCGCGAGATCGGCCGGACCATCGGCGGCCTGGTCGCGCTGCGGCAGACCTTCGACGCGGCGGGCCGGCTCACCCGGCAGCACATCGCCGACACCGCCGAGCGCCGCTACACCTACGACGCCGCCGACCGGGTCGCCGCGATCGCCGACTCGCTCGCCGGTGACCAGTCCTTCACCGCCGACGACACCGGCCGCATCCGGGCCGTCGACGGGGACGTCCCGCAGCGGTACGACTACGACGAGGCCGGCAACCTGGTCGGCGCCGGCGGCGGGCGCTGGGAGTTCACCGGCACGATGCTCGTGCGCTCCGACGACGCGACGTTCTCCTACGACGCGAAGGGCCGCCTCACCGGCCGGGTCGACGCCGCGGGCGCGTGGCGCTTCGAGTGGGACGCCGAGGACCGGCTGGTCCTGGCCGTGACGCCCGGCGGCGACCGCTGGCGCTACCGCTACGACGGCTTCGGACGGCGCATCGCCAAGCAGCGCCTCGGCGACGGCGACCGGGTGCTGGAGGAGGTGTCCTTCGCCTGGTCCGGCGACCTGATGCTGGAGCAGACGCACCGCGACGTCACCGGCGCGACCACCACGACCACGTGGGACTACCGCCCGGACGCGCCGGTGCCGGTCGCGCAGACCGACGACGGCACGCTCCGCGCGGTGATCACCGACACCATCGGCACCCCGACCCACCTGGTCGAGCCGGGCGGCGGGCTGCGCTGGTGGTCGCGGGGCGACCTGTGGGGACGCGGTGCCGACCGCACCGCGACGCCGCTGGCCTTTCCCGGCCAGTACGTCGACGCCGAGACCGGCCTGCACTACAACCGGTTCCGCTACTACGACCCGGCGACCGGCCGGTACGTCAGCCCCGACCCGCTCGGCCTGACCGGCGGCCCGAACCCGACCGCGTACGTCAGCGACCCGCTCACCGTCGCCGACCCGCTGGGCCTGACCAGTTGCACGCCCGCCCCGGCGACACCGCACCCGCTGGCCACCGTGGAGCCGGCGCTCGCCGCACCCACCGACCAGACGCCCAGCAGCCTGCCCACGAACGCGGCGCCGCCGCCGCCGAGCGCGCTCTACGGCATGCCGTTCCAGTTGCAGGTCAGAGTCGAGGACGAGTACGGCCAGTTCCTGGGGTACGAGACCGTCATGCGCGACACCCCGTCGCCGCCGCCGGTCTCCACCGCGGCCGGCGTAGTGGGGTATCACGCCCGCCAGTGGTTCGACGACGTCGCGCCCGCGCCGAGGACCGCGCTGGACGACGGCACCTCCACCGCGCATCAGACCTACCACGAGATCCGCGAGGCGGTTCAGCCGTACATCGGGACGCAGCCCCGTACCGGCTTCCGGTCGAACGCGATCGGCCACCTCAACGAACCGCTCGTCGGTGGGCTCAACTACTACAACACCACCACGACCAGGCGCCGGGGCGTGACGAGGACGCACCAGGGTCTCGGTGACCAGATCGCCAACGAGGCCGGCGGTGGCCGGGAAACCGCACGTCAGATCGCAAGCTTCCTGCGCGGCGAGATCAATCACGACCAGATCGGCTCCGTGGCCGGACAGGACTTCGCCCGGATCGTGCTCTTCGCGGAGAACGCCCGGGGCTACGAGTCCGAGGTCAGCACGCTGCCGATCGCGCTGGACCACCTCGCCAACGCGACGAACGACGCGGACATCGCCGCCATGTGGCGGAACATCTCGTCGTGGTTCCCCCCGGCGGCGCAGGGATACGCCAGCGACGAGTTCGTGCCGCGCGAGAGCCGGCCTCCGGTGGCCAGCATCATGCCGCCGCAACGGCCCGACGGGGTCACCCGGACGGGCTCGTACTACAACATGGTCGAGATCACCGACGCGCCTCCACCGGCGAGTTCCTCGAATGCCCAGGCCGGGCCGAGCCGGCAGCGCGACCACCGGTCGCGAAGCCCGGAGCGCCGCGGCGGCAGCAGCCGTAGGCGCTACCAGTACGGCTTCCAGGGCCCGCAGACCGGCACCACCGACGTCCGGGGTGCCACCGCGCCGGTCACTGACCAGTTCCGTACCCCGCTCGCCGACCAGTTGACGGCGGCGCAGGGCGACCCGCGCGCGCAGGTCCGGATTCTCGACTCGTTCCGGGACCAACTGTCGTACGAGTACACGTTGAACGACGGCTCGACGCTGCGGGTGCTGGCCGCGAACCTGCACGGCGACACCGCCAACACCGGCGCCGACCTGGCCACGCTGAACGCCGCCGACCGCGAGCACCTGCGCTGGATCAACGACCACCGGGACGCCGGCAGCGTCACCGCCAACGTCGACTGTGTGCCGCTCACCCTGGCCGTCGACGCGTACCGGCAGACCGGTGCGGTCACCCAGGTGCCGGCGCAGACCCAGCCGATGGAGATCGGCGAGGTCATGAAGCGGTACCCGGGCCGGAGTGTGGACGAGGTCGGCAGCATCCGCGGCCTGATGGAGGCCCTCGCCGCCATGCCGGACGGCACGACAGCGATCGTCGGCCTGCGGTCCGGTGGCCCGGGGACCGTCGGACACGTCATCAACGTGTCGAAGGACGGTCAGGGCCGGGTCACCTTCGAGGACGCCCAGGTCCCCGGGCTCGCCACGCTCCCGGCGATCTCCCCGGACGGCTCGGTCGTCGTCATCCGGACCAGCGACCCGGCTCCCGGCAGCGACGTGGACATGGCCTCGGTCCGCGACAGCGACTCCGACACGGACATGGCCTCCGTCCGCGACGCCGACAGCGACGTCGACATGGCCTCGGTCCGCGACAGCGACTCCGACACGGACATGGCCTCCGTCCGCGACGCCGACAGCGACGTCGACATGGCGTCGGTCCGCGACGCCGACAGCGACGTGGACATGGCGGACTTCTCGCCGACCACCGAGACGTTCGCAGGTGTGGCGCCCGAGGCGGTGGCGAAGACCACCGCGCAGACGCCGACGGTGGGTGACCCGATCGACGTCACCACCGGCCGGATGATCCTCACCCACACCGACGCGGTCATGCCGGGGCTCACGCTGGAGCGGACCTACCGCTCCGACTACCGGTGGGGCCGGTCGTTCGGCCGGGCCTGGGCCTCGACGCTCGACCAGCGGATCATCGTCGACGGCGAGCAGGTCCGCTACCTGGCCGCCGACGGCTCGCTGCTCACGTACCCGCTGCCCGCCGAGGGCGAGGTGGCGCAGCCGGAGACCGGCCGGACGCTGCCGCTGCGCCGGCTGGTGGGTGGCGGCTGGCTGCTGACCGATCCGACATCCGGCCGCAGCCTGCTGTTCGCCGCGGCGTCGCGCACCGAGTCGCTGCTGACCGACGTCACCGAGGCCGGGGTCCGCTGGACGATCGGCCGCGACCGCCGGGGTACGCCGACGCAGTTGGTGTCGTCCACCGGGGCCGTGATCGCGTTCACCTCGTCCGCCGGGCTGATCACGATGGTCTCGCTGCCGAACGCGGCCGGTGACCTGATGGCGGCGTCGCAGTTCGGCTACGACGGCGACCTCAACCTGATCGAGGTGACGAACTCCTCGGGCGACCCCGAGCGCTTCACGTACGCCGACGGGCGGCTGGTGCGCTGGGAGGACCGCAACGGCGAGTGGTACACGTACACCTACGACGAGGCCGGCCGGTGCGTCGCCACCGACGGCAAGGGCGGCTACCTGCGTTACCGGTTCGACTACCAGCCGGGCCGCACCGTGGTGACCGACTCGCTCGGCGCGGTGCGCGTCTACGAGCTCAACGACCGCTTCCAGGTGGTCGCCGAGACCGACGCGCTCGGCGCCACCACGCGCAACGTCTGGGACGAGGCGTACCGCCTGCGGTCCACGACCGACCCGCTGGGCCGCACCACGTCCAGCGAGTACGACGCCCTCGGGCGGCTGGTCTCGGTCACCCGGCCGGATGGCAGCCGGTCCGTCACCACGTACGACGAACTCGGTCGCGCGGTGTCCTGGACCGACTTCGACGGCAGCACCCGCAACCGCCAGTTCGGCCCCGACGGGCTGATGATCGCCGAGGTGGACGCCTCCGGTGAGGTGGTCCGGTACGAGCAGCCGGCCGCCGACGGCCGGGGCACGACCACCCACGTCGGCCCGACCGCCGTCGTGCGCGACCCGGCCGGGCAGATCACCTCGGTGAGCAACGGGCAGGGCGAGACGGAGTACGTCTACGACGCGCTCGGCCGCCTGTCCAGCATGAAGGACGACACCGGTCTCACCGAGTTCGGCTGGACGCTGGAGGGTGACCTGGCCTGGCGGGAGAACCCGGACGGCTCCGTCGAGGAGTTCCTCTACGACGGCGAGGGCAACCTGGTCGAGTGGGTCGACGCCACCGGCCGCCGGACGATCCGCGAGTACGGGGCGTTCGACCTGGTCACGGCCGAGATCGACGACGAGGGCAACCGCACCGAGTACGCGTACGACACCGAGCTGCGGCTGGTCCGGGTCACCAACCCGGCGGGTGCGACGTGGAGCTACGTGTACGACCCGAACGGCCGGATGGTGTCCGAGACCGACTTCGACGGCCGCACCCAGCGGTACGTCCACGACGCCGCCGGGCAGCTCGTCGAGCGCACCGACGCGGCCGGCGAGGTCACGCGCTACACGTACGACCTGCTCGGTCGGCTCGTGGAGCGGCGCACCGGCGAGGCGGTGACGCGCTTCGCGTACGACCCGGCGGGGCGGGCCGTCTCCGCCGAGGGCGACGACTCGCAGATCCGGCCGGAGCGCGACGCCGCCGCCCGGGTGGTCGCCGAGCCGGTGAACGGCGCCACCGCGTCCACCTCGTCCGGCGGTCTCCTGCCGGAGTCGCGGACCGCGCCCGCGCCCCGGCGCTGACCAGCCGCCCGCCCCGGCCGTCACGGCGGCCGGGGCGGGCACCCGCCCGACCACCATCGACAGACAAGGACAACCTGATGGACGCCGACGACGCCCGCACCCGGGCGCAGGACGCGCTGCGCCGGCTGGAGAACCCGGCGCAGCCGCTGACGCTGCTCGCCCCGGACGCCCCGGCCGAGTACGCCTGGTGCTGGGTCTACCCGTTCAACACGGTCCGGGCCACCGAGACCGGCAGCATCATGGACACGCTCGCGGTGGGCCCGCTCGTCGTGCCGAAGAACGGCGCCGAGCCCTGGGTGGCCCCGTCCGGCCCGCCGCTGGAGCGCTGGCTCAACGAGTACGCCGCACGCGAGGGACTGCCAGCGGTGCCGGTTCCGGCCGCACCGGACCCGTTCGCCTGAGCCCGGACGGTCCGCCGCGACCGGCGCCACGGTCGCGGCGGGCCACCGCCACCTGGAGGGACCATGACGGACCGCCCCTTCCCGCCCGGACCGCCGCTGGCCGATCTGCTGCGCCGGATGATGCGCGGCGACGAACCGGTGGAGCGGATCGGTTCGGCGCTGCGCGACGCCCGGCTCGACCTCGCGATGAACGGCGACGGCCGGCCGCTGGTCGTGCGCTCCTTCGACGACATGCCCTGCGTGGTGGTGGCCACCTCGGCGGCCACGTTCGCCCCCGGGTGGCGCCCGGTCGAGCTGGCCGAGCTCGCCGAACTGCTGCCCGACGGCATCGACCTGCTCGTCGACCCGGACGGTCCCGAGCCGGTACGGCTGGCCGCCGCGATCGTCTGGCACGCCCTGCGACCCGCCGACGAGGAGGCCACCGGATGAGCGACGACGAGTTCCTCCTGCTGCTCGACCCGGAGTGGACCGACGGCGAGGACGACGAACCGCCGTTCGAGGCGGTCGTCGGGATGTGGCCGGTCGGCCCGCACGGCGAGGTCGGCCCGTTCCGGAGCAACCCGGAGTACCGTCCACGCTTCCCGGACTCCCCCACCGACCCGGCCGACGCGCTGCTGCGGCTGACCGCGGCCGGCGAGGCCGAGCCGGCGGACCTGCTCGCGGTCCTGCGGGACTCCACGTTCCACCTGGCGACGAACGGCGACGGGCGGCCACTCGTCCTGCCCGACCCCGAGGACGGGAACTGCGTGGTGGTCACCACGAGCACGGCGCACCGGGAGCGGGTGCCAGCCCCCGGATGGCGGCTGCTCGACCTGGCGGAACTGGCCACCGTGGCCGGCGCGTACGACACGATCGTCAACCCGGGCGGCCCGGCGCCGGCCCGCCTGTCCGCCGCCTTCCTGCGCGAGACGGCGCCGTGAGCGCCGGGACGCTGCACCTGCTCCTGCTGCGCGCCGCGGGCCGCATCCCGGACGACGACCTCTTCCGTCTGCGCGCGCTGCTCGCCGACGGCGACCGGGGCGCCTGCGCGGCCCGGCTGCTCGGCGCGTTCCCGCAGTCCGCGGCGGAGATCGCGGCGCTGGCCGCGCTGCTGCCCCCGGAAACGCCACTGCCGCCCGACCCGGCGGCCGACGACGACGTGGACACCGAGCCACGCACCCCGTTCGTCCCGTTCCCGCCGGCCGACCTGCCGCTGTACGCGACCGCCGCGCCGCTCGTAGTGGACGAGACCGCGGGCGGCGCCGTGGACGACCTCGACCGGGCCCTGCTCGACGTGCTGGACCCGGCGCACACCGCCGGGGTGTGGCGGTGCTGGCGGATCACCGCCGGGCCGGACGACACGGCGAGCGCCGTGCGGGTCTACCTGGTCGAGGCGACGCTGCCCGACGACGAGCTGCCCGACGTCGCCGACCGGGGGCAGCGGGCGCTCGCCGCCGCCGGTCACGCCGCGCCGGTCGAGGTCTACCGGCCCGGCCTGCCGCTACCCGCGTACCAGTGGGCGGCCCGGTCCCGGTCGGCGCTGATCTGGGCCCCGCGTCCACCCGGCGAGGTCCGCGTGGCCGCCGACGGGGACGGGCGGCTCCCGCTGGACGACGACGAGATCGCGCCGTTCGTCACCTACCTGCGGTCCGCGCCCGCGCTGACCGCGCGCCTGCGCACCGACGGCGACTGGATCTGGCCGGCCGACCTGGCCGACCGGGTGCTCGACGAGGGCGCGCTGGCCGACGAGGGCCTGCGCCGGCACCTGCGGCTGCGCCGGGCCGAGCCGGGGCCGCCGGCCGACGCGGTCGCCGTGCACCGGGCGCTCGCCGCGCTGGTACGGGCCGGCCGGCCGCGCTGATGCACGAACGGCTTCGGTCGGGGTGTCCTTAGGGCACGACCGTCCGGCGGGACCGGCGCTCGCGGCGCCCGGCGTGGTCGAATGCGCCGAGCGCCGCCGACGAGGACGCGAGGAGGCCGGGAATGACGGAGCAGGACCAGCTGCACGTCGCGCTGCTGCGGCTCGGCGGGCAGGTCCCCGACGCGATGCTGGCCGAGGCGCGGCTGCGGCTCGCCGACACCGGCACGGTGTCCCTGCCCGAGCCGCCCGGTGCCCTCGATCTGGCGTTCACGTTCGCCTCGGCCGTACCGAATCCCCGGGTCTTCGGTGGGCGGGTGCCGCCGCTGGCGGACCTCACCGGCCGCGAGGGCCTGATGGACGACACCGACCGGGTCGCCGTCGCGGCGGTACGGCGGCAACCCGACGCCGTGGCGTTGTGGCGCGCCTGGCGGATCGCCCCGGAGTGGGCGGCCTCGGTGATCCCGCCCGCGCCGGTCTACGTGCTGGAGGCGAACGGGCCGCAGGCCGTGACGGCGGCGAACGTGATGCGGGCGCTGGCCGGGGCCGGGCTCACCGCGCCGCTGGTCGAGGTGTACCGCTCCGGTGACAAGCTTCCGCCGTACGCGGCGGCGGCCCGCAGTTGCGGCGCTCTGCTCTGGGCCGACCGGGACGCCGAGCCGCTGCGGATCGCCCGGGTCCACGACGAGGTGGACGACGACGGGGCACGCTTCGCACCCGGCCGCGAGCGGCTGTCGGGCCCGGATCTGGCCCGGGTGGCGGCGTACCTCGACGCGGGCACCCCGGTGCTGGCCACCACCGCGCGGGGACCGGACGTGGTCCGGCCCGAACGCGGCCGGGTCGTGCCGATGACCTATCGCACGGACGGCCGCTGGCTCTGGCCCGAGTCGGTCGCCTACTACCTGCAGGCGTACGGGCTGGCGCCGGAGCCGGATCTGCTGGCCCACATCCGCTCGCACGGTGACCTGCTCCCGGTCACCGACCCCGCCGACGAGCACCGCGCGCTGGCCCTGCTGTTCCAGTCGTATGCCCTCGTGCCGGCGGCGCCGGACGCATGACGATCTTCGTGGCGATCGCGTCGTACCGGGACCGGGAGCTGGTGCCGACGGTGCTGGACTGCCTGGCGAAGGCGGCGCGCCCACAGGACGTCCGCGTCGCGGTCTGCTGGCAGCACCTCGGCGACGAGGACATCTCGGCCATCCGGGAACTGCCGCAGGTGGACGTGCAGGAGCACGACGCCCGCGACAGCCGCGGCGCCTGCTGGGCCCGGGACCAGACGTTCCAGCGGTACCGGGGCGAGGACTGGCTGTTGCAGGTGGACAGTCACACCCGGTTCGCGCCGGACTGGGACGTGCGGCTGATCCGGATGGCGCGGGAGACCGGCGCGGCGAAGCCGATCCTGACCGCGTACCCGGCGAGTTACGAGCCCGAGCGGGAGTTCACCGGCGAGGGCGTGCCGGCCGAGATCGTCGTCAGCGACTGGACGGCGTTCGGCATACCGATCTTCGGTCAGCGTCCCATCGAGGGCGCTGCGCCGGGCGTGCCGCCCAAGCCGGCGCTGTTCCTGGCCGCCGGTTTCCTCTTCGCACCCGGCTCGTTCGCGGTCGAGGTGCCGTACGACCCGGGCATCTACTTCCACGGCGAGGAGATCACCCTGGCGTTGCGCGCCTACACGTGGGGCTACGACCTGTTCCACCCCACCGAGGTGCTGGCCTGGCACTACTACATCCGCCAGGACAGGCCGCGCCACTGGAGCGACCACGTCGAGTCCGACTGGGCCCGCTATGAGGAGCTGAGCCGCCGGCGGGTGCTCTACATGCTGCACACGCCGCCGGTCGACCGGCTCGGCATCGGCCCGGTACGCACGCTGCGGCAGTTCGTGGCACACACCGGCTGCAACTTCACCCGCCGCACCTGGACCGACATGCTGGCCCAGGAACTCGTGCTGCTCTGACCAGCGCCCGCCACCGACACCGGGTTGCCGACCGGGTGACGTCACATCGACGTGGCGCCGGCGGCGGTGTCGATGAGGTCCGCGACGGCGCCCGGCTGGGAGACCGTCACCGCGTGCGAGGCGGCGACCTCGATCGTCGTGGATCCGGCCCGCTCGGCGAGGAAGCGCTGCAGATCCGGCGGGATCGCCAGGTCCTGGGCGGTGATCAGCGTCCAGGACGGGATGCTCCGCCAGGCGGCCCGCGTCACACTGTCGGTCAGCGTGTTTCCCGCGGCCGGCCGCTGCGTGGCCGCCATCACCCCGGCGGCATCCCGCGGGACGTCGGGGGCGAAGAAGTCCGGGTAGGTCTCCTGCTTGACGTACTGGTCCATGTCCGCGCTGCCGTCCTGGGCGGGGATCGGCACCGCGTGGATGTTGTCGGCGAGCTGGCTGCCGGGGAACCGGGCGTTCAGGTCGGCCACCGACTCGCCGACGTCCGGGCTGAAGCTGGCCACGTACACCAGGGCCCGGACGTTGGCGGCGCCGTCCGCGGCCTCGGTGATGATCGCGCCGCCGTACGAGTGGGCGGCGAGCACGACCGGTCCGGGCAGGCTGTCCACGAGCGCGCGCAGGTAGGCGGCGTCCCCCTGCACGCTGCGCAGCGGATTCGCGACCGCGATGACCGGGTAGCCACGGCGCTGTAGATCGGCGATCACCCCGTTCCAGCTGGACCCGTCCACGAACGCCCCGTGAACGAGTACGACGGTGGGCATTCCGGTCGTGTCAGGCGCAGCGTTCATCTGACATTCCTTTCGGTGATCTGCCGCACGGAGAGCCGGACAGCACAGGGCGACCGGCCGGCGACGCCGGTTCGACGTTTGCGAAACCCAATATCCGGCACTGGCGGAACGCCTGTCAGCGGGATTCGGAAAACGCCGCCGCAAAGGCTGCGCGTCCTCCCGCCGCTATGCGAGGAACCGGCTCCGCGCAACCGGTTCCCACAATTCTTCGCCTGAGAAGAAGCTGAGAGTGCGGCGAGGCGGACGGTCGTCGCCGGGACCGAACGTTCGCTTCTGCGCCGAGGGCATCCATTCGGCCGCCACAATCCAGTCCCCCGGTTTTCGGGGCTGCGCTTTTCTCAATGCGGCGACGGAATATCCGGACGAGAATCATCCGGTCCATCGGGAGGTCATCGTCCACCGCCAATGTTCCTCGTGGCACCGACGTGCCGGGCGGAGACGAGTTGCGTCGGCGGTTGAGCGCGGCGGGGGCCTGCCCGGTCGGCCGGCTACCGGGCGAGCCGGCTCCGCTCGTAATGGCCTCTGAAGTCGAAGAAGCGCAGCCCGTCCACAGTCACGTCGGCAGCGATCTGTTCCGCCGTCCAGACATGGTCGGAGTAGTCGTCCATCGCGACGCCGCCCCGACCGAGCAGCGCCAACGTGAGGCGACGGACCTCCACCGTCCCGTCGACCCGGCCCGAGACGTCGACCTGCACCGCCCACCTGGGCCGGTCACCGCGGGCGCGGCTCAGGGCCCGCACCGCCGCCGGCTCCCAGTCCGCGTACAGGTGCTCGTCCTCGTCGGTCAGATCCGGGTACAGGCATCCGTCCACCAGCCACGGATGTCTCTGATCCGGCGACAGCCGGTCGAGCAGGGCGACGACGGCGGCCTGCGGCACGGCCGGGAAGACAAAGACGCTACGCACGCCACGAGCGTCGCACGCCGCAGCCGATCCGACAGCGCCGCCACTGCGACCTGCCGGCGTGCGGGCAGGCGCTCAGCCGTTGCTGGGGCTGGAGATCCCGCGCCTCGCGAAGGACTCGGCGACCTCGTCGAAGGCCGCGACTGCCAGCTCCCGGCCTCGGCCAACGGCAGCTCCACCTGAGGGTCGTAGCCGGACAGGCCGGTGACCGCCTCGACGGCCGCGCCGAGCTGGTACACCGCCGTGACGACGTCGCCTGCGTCACCGCCCCGGTACCAGTACGGGACGGTGACACTGACCTCGTCCGCGTAGTAGCTGACCTGGACGCCGGTCGGCTCGTGCGTCAGCTCGTAGTTGTCGGCCCCCTCGAACACGGAGACCTCACCGAGCACCTGCCGCGCCGCCGCCACGATCCCGTCCCACGCCTCGGCACGCGGACGCTCAGCGGTGTCGGCCTCCGCCGCCGCCTTCAAGGCGTCCTCCCAGGACTGGTCGTCGCCTCGGGGTACGAAGATCAGGTCATAGCTCATGACGAAGGACCGTACATCCAGGCGCTTTGATTCTCCGGTGGGGACCGGCGCGGCTCGGTCGGCGGTGGCGTAGCGGGCATTCGCCGTCCGGAGACCGGGGGCCGGACCCTGCGCCCCTGACCGAGCTCCGCCGGGTCGCGTCGTTCCGAACACTGTCCGGACGGTTCGAGGTGCCCGACCGTTCCGGCTTCCATTGACGTCGGTCGACAAGTAACGTGAGGTATCGATCAAATTGCATTGAGTAACGTTCCGGCCGCGCCGCGACCCGGGCCTGCCGGATGAGCGAGGTGGCCCCGACATGGACGCCGACAGGCACAACCCTCGTTGCGCGAAGGCTGAAAAACATCGCTGCGTCTGCAGCGAGTGCGGCGGCTCTCAGCACGGCGTGCAGGGATGGCTCGACCTCGTCAACCAGGACGATGCAGGCCGTCGTGGGCGACGGGAGTCCTTAGAAGGCAAACTATCCTGGACGCCGAATCGGCCACGGCGCCTGCGGATGACCCGCGTCAACAAGGAGGCCGCCACCGACCTGGCCCGCGTGGACATCGCGGAGTGGCTTGCCAGCCCTTCACCTCCTCACACGGGAGCCGAGGCCGACGAGGACCACCCGTCACCCGCCGAGCAGGTGGCCGCGCTCGCCAAAGAGATGGCGCGCGGAGCATGGCGGGAGATCACACCGGAGCTCTATCGCGCCGCCGCAGATGCCCAGGGCGTCAGGCGCGACCTCAGGCATCACGGCTGGTGCGACCTCTTCATCGCCATGGCCCGGGTCATCGAGGTGACCCGGCGCGGCTTCGACAGCATCCCCGGTCAGGTGAAGGACATGATCCTGCGCTCGCCGTTGCAAGCCGGCCGGCCGAACGTCACCGAAGCAGTCGTCGGCCTGATCGTCGACAAGGCGTGGCGCGGGTTCCAGGTAGCGGCATTCTCCGGCGTACCGTTGCTCGACCTCATCTCCAACGAAGAAGCCTTGCGGGCCCTGCGGATCCTCGCGGTGTTCATCTGCCCCGCGCCGGCACAACACCCCGCGGTACGGCAGCATGCGCTGACACCACTCGGAGAAGACGCCACCAAGATCCTCACCGACCGGACCAGGGCCCGGCTCGCCGAGCTGTTCACCGACCCGCCACCCGACGGCGTTGCCCTGGCAGGCGGATGACGGGCCGTACTCCCGGCTGCGGAACGCGACACCTCACTCCGCGCCATGAACGACGGCGCTGTCGCCGACGACGCGCTGTCGGGTCAGGCGGCGGGAGAGTTTGCCGTGCCCCGACTTGGGCAGATCGTCGAGCACGACGATCCGCTTCGGCACCTTGTAGCGCGGCAGGTGGTCGCGGCAATGGGCGATCAGCGCGGCCGGCGGGTCGGCGGGCGCGGGCTGCCGCAGCGCCACCGCGGCGACCACCGCCTCGCCCCACCGTCCGTCGGGCGCTCCGAACACCGCCACCTCGCGCACGCTCGGGTGTTCGCCGAGCACGTGCTCGACCTCGGTCGGGAACACGTTGTAGCCGCCCGAGATGATCATGTCGTCGCGCCGGTCGACCAGGTAGAGGTAGCCGTCCTCGTACCGGCCGAGGTCGCCGGTGAGGAACCAGCCGTCCCGGTGCCGGTCGGCCCAGGCCTCCTGCTGGTGCCAGTAGCCGGACGCCAGCCACGGCGTGCAGAGGGCGAGCTGTCCGACCTCACCATGCGGCACCTCGCGCAGGTCGTCGTCGACGATGCGCGTCTGCACGCCCCACGGGTGTTCCCGCCCGCACGAGGTCAGCAGATGCGCGGCGCCGGCCATCGCCCGCTCGTGATCGGCCGTGTCCAGCACGGTCACCGGAGCCGGCACCTCTGTCGACCCGTACACCGACGCCACGACCGGGCCGAGCCGCTCGTGTGCCCGCCGCACCAACGACGGGGACGCAGGGGCCGACGAGTACACCACCTGCCGCAACGACGACAGGTCTGCCCCGGCGGAGCCGTCGACCAGGTCCTGGAGCACCGTCGGCACCAGCAGCATGTGGGTCACGCCGTACCGCTCGATCGCGGCGGCGACCGGGCCGGGCCGGGGCGACTCGGCGATCACCACCCGTCCGCCGGCGACCAGGGCGGACTCCACCAGCCGGCCGGCGGCATGGCTCATCGGGGTCGTCACCAGGACGGCCTGGTCGGGTCCCGCCTTCGTCACCGCGGCCCAGGCCCCCATCGCCCCGGCCGTGCTGTCGAAGCTGTGCACGACGCCCTTGGGCCGGCCGGACGAGCCCGACGTGAACAGGACCTGGGAGACGGCGCCCGGCGGCACGTCCACCGGCGCCTCACCGCCGTGATCGCCGGGCGGGCCGGGGTCGGCGGCGTCGAGCACGGCTGCCGGCTCCACCGTCTCCTCGATGTAGTGGCGCTCCCCCGCGGAGAGCACCCCCAGCACCGGCACGTACGCGGCTCCCCGCCAGGCCGCCGCCAGCACCGCCTCCAGGTAGCCGTGCGTGTTCGCCTGCCGGACGAGGACACGGTCGCCGGGGCCGACGCCGGCCCGGGCCAGGGTGGCGGCGCGACGGGCCACCCGGTCGGCCAGTTCCCGCCAGGTCAGCTCGACGTCCCGGGCCGGATCCGCTACCGCCGGCCGGTCCGGGAACAGCAGCGCGGCGCGCCGCAGGTAGTGCGCGTACGGATGCAGCACGTTCCCTCCCTCAGCTCCGGTCCAGGCCGAAGACCTTCCAGGCGTTGTCGCGCAGGAACATCCGCTCGACATCGGCCGGAAGATCGAGAGCGGACACCTCGCCGACCGCACGGTCGTAGCGAAGCGCCGGGTAATCGGTGCCGAACAGCACCTTGTGCGGTGCCCGGCGCTTGAGGAATCGGACGAACCGCTCCGGGTAGCGGGTGGGAGCGTGGGCCGACGTGTCGACGTACACGTTGTCGTGTTTCCACGCGAGCATGCCCATCTCCTCCTCCCACGGCCACCCGATGTGCGCCCCGACGATGGTCAGTTCGGGAAACGTGAGCGCCACCTCGTCGAGGTAGATCGGCCGGCCGGGCTCCGACGGCAGCAGTGGCCCGGTGTGTCCCACCTGGATGGTGACGGAGACGCCGAGCTCGCAGGCCTTCGCGTAGATGGGGTACCACAGCTTGCTGTTCGGCGGGTTGTCGTAGCCGTACGCGTACGGGCACACCTTCACGTTCACGAAGCCGTAGTCACGTACCCATGTCTGCATCTCGCGTAGCGCGGCCATCGGCCGGCGCGGGTCGACGGCGAGGCTGCCGCGGAACCGCGTCGGGTACTTCTCGACGCAGGCGGCGACCTCCTCGTTGCTGATCTTCACATCGTCGGCCTCGCGGATGGCGGACAGCACGGCGATCTCGACACCCCACCGGTCCATCTCCTCGACCTGCTCGTCGATCGACCAGCCGCCGAAGCCGGACGCGCCGAACAAGGACATTCCGTGGGTCCGTTTGGGGTCGGCGTTCCACCGGTCGGAGATCGGCGGGTGGCAGGGCATCGCCCAGGCGTCCACGATGCCGTACGGGCGTTCGCTCATCTGTGCTCCTCTCGTTGCTCACACCGCCGCGCCGAAGCGCAGCGACAGTCCTCCGTCGACGACGAGCAGGGCGCCGGTCACGTACCGGGCCTCCTCGCTCGCCAGGAACAGCGCCGCGTGGGCGACGTCCCACGCGTCACCCATGGCACCGGTCGGGCAGCGCCGGGCCCGGCGCGCGCGCAGGACCGCCGGGTCGGCGTCCGGCTGGCCGGCGTACACGGTCGGCGTGTCCACCAGACCCACCACGACGGCGTTGCAGCGGACACCGGTCGCCGCGTGCTCGGCGGCGACGGCACGGGTGAGGTGGTTGAGGCCGGCCTTGCTCACGCCGTACGCGGTCAGCCGGTCGCCGGTCGCGCCGAGCGAGGCGACCGACGAGACGTTGACGATCGCGCCGCCGCCCTGTTCGCGCATGTGCGGAACGACGGCCCGCGTGGTGAGGTACGCGGAGGTGAGGTTGATCCGGTGGACCAGGTCCCAGTGCCGCGGCTCGGTGTCCTCGATACCCGCGACGACGCCGACGCCGACGTTGTTGAGCAGCACGTCGACCCGTCCGTACCGGCGCAGGCAGGCCTCGACCAGCGCGGCCACCCCGTCCGGGCGGGACACGTCGGCGGTGAACGGCTCGCACTCGCCGCCTTCGGCCCGGACGATCCCGGCCGTCTGCTCGGCCGCGTCGGCGCGCCGGTCGACGGCGAAGACGCGGGCGCCGGCCCGGGCGAACAGCACGCTCGCCGCCTTCCCGTTGCCCCATCCGGGGCCGAGCGACCCGGCCCCGGTGACGATCGCGACGCGGTCGTGCAGCCGCCCGGTGACGTCGCCGCGTGCTTCGGGGGCCGGCGCGGTCATCGGGCGACGTCCGGGAAGTAGGAGCGCGCGATGATCATCCGCTGGATCTGGTTGGTGCCCTCGTAGATCTGGTTGATCTTCGCGTCGCGCATGAACATCTCGACCGGGAAGTCGGTGACGTAGCCGTAGCCGCCGTGCACCTGGACCGCGTCGGTCGTGACCGCCATCGCCATGTCGCTCGCGTACGTCTTGGCGATCGAGGCCAGCCGGGCGGCGTCCGGATGGCCGTCGACGTATGCCTGCGCCGCGTCGTAGACCAGCGAGCGGGCGGCGTGCAACGGGATCGCCATGTCGGCGATGAGGAACTGCATGCCCTGGAACGCGGCGATCGGCCGGCCGAACTGCCGCCGTTCGCCGGCGTACCGGACGGCCGCGTCGAACGCGCCCTCGGCGATGCCGAGCGCGAGGGCCGCGACGACGATGCGGCCCTCGTCGAAGCCCTGCATCAGCAGGGGGAAGCCGCCGTTCTCCGGCCCGAGCAGGTGGTCGGCCGGCACCCGGACGTCGGCGAAGACCATCTCGGCGGTCGCCGAGGCGTGCAGGCCCATCTTCTCCTCGAACCGCACCGCCTCGACGCCGGGCCGGTCGGCCTCGACGTAGAAGGCGGACACGCCGCGCGGCCCGGGGCCACCGGTCCGGGCGACGACGACGTAGAAGTCGGCGTGGCCGCCGTTGGTGATGAACCGTTTGCTGCCGTTGATCACCCACTCGTCGCCGTCGCGCCGCGCGGTGGTCGCCACGCCGCCGAGGTCCGAGCCGGCTTCGGGTTCGGTGGCCGCGATCGCGCCGAGCCGGTCGCCGGACGCGACGTCCCGCAGCACGCCGGGCAGCCAGGCCGGCGCGTCGGGCCGGTCGGCCGCCCGCACCATCACCTTGGTCGGGAACCAGGTCGCGGTCAGCACGGTGGACGCGCTCGGGTAGACCTTGGAGATCTCCTCGAGGACGACGACCTCGGCCCGGACGTCGGTGTCGACGCCGCCGAACCGCTCGGGCACCACGAGCCCGGTGAAGCCGGCGCCGGCCAGGATCTTGCGCAGCTCCGGTGAGAACGTGCGGCCGCGCTCGAGTTCGGGTACGAGCGGCGCGATCCGCTCCGTCGCGACGTCGCGGGCGACCGCCGCGAGGTCCCGTAGCTCCGTTGGCAACATGTCGAAGAACACGTGGGGATCCCTTTCAGCTCAAGCGCCGGTATACGGGATATTGGAAGGGACGGGATGACCGCGACTCCGGGCGCGGTGCGGCAAAATGGCAGTAAGCGGCGGAAACGAACAAATCGGCCGCAGAGGAGGACCTGTGAGTCTGACGTCGGAACGGCTCGACCGCACGCCGCTCGGCCGGCGGATCGCCGACGCGCTGCGGCACGACATCCTGTTCGGGCGACTCGCGCCGGGCACCAAGCTGGCCCAGCTGCAGGTGTGCGAGCGCTTCGGCACCAGCCGGATGCCGGTCCGCGACGCGCTGCGGCAGCTGACGTACGAGGGCTTCCTGACCGGCGACGGCGGCGGGCACAGCGTCGTGGCGCCCCTGCGCCGGCACGACATCGAGGACAGCTTCCTCATCGAGGGCCAACTGCACGGCATCGCCACCCGCCGGGTGGCCGAGCAGGGCGACCCGGCCCACCTGGCCGAGCTGGCCGAGCGGCACGCGCAGATGTGCGGCGCCGCCGAGGACGCCCAGCTCGCCGCCGATCTGAACTGGCACCTGCACCGGCGGATCAACCAGATGGCGCAGTCGCGCCGGCTGATCGTCGCGCTGCGGGCCCTGGCGGTCACGATCCCGCGCGACCTGCTCCTGGAGTTCCCGCAGTGGATCGACCGGGCCAACGACGAGCACGCGCAGATCATCGCGGCGGTCGCGGCGGGCCGCGGCGAGCAGGCCGCCGACCTCATGCGCGACCATGTGGCCGAGGCCGGCCGCGACCTCGTCCGCTACCTGGAGAAGAAGGGCGTCGACCTGACCTGAGCCGGTGGCGGTCATGGCACTGCCGCCGCGAGCTCGTCGGCGACGAGCAGGCACCCGTGCAGGCCGATGCCGCAGGCCAGCGCGACGGCCTCGGCGACCTGCCCCGGCGTGGCGCCCAGGTCCAGGGCGGTCCGGATGTGCTCGCGGACGACGTCCGCGTCGGCGAGGGTGACCGCCGCCGCGACGGCGACCGCGATCAGCTCCCGGTCGACGGCCGGCAACCCCGCCGCTCCGCCCGCGTCGACCACCTCGGCGTGGGCCGCGGCGAGCCCTGCGCCGACCGGTGGCGGTCCGGCGTCGCCGTCCGCGGCCGGGCCGGCAAGGTCGGCGAGGATCGGCAGCGCCAGCGTCGCGGCCCGGATGCCGACCGAGCCGGCCACCGCCGCCGCGTGCATGACGTGCGCGCGTGGCACACCGGCGCGCAGCGCGCCGGCGACGTGCATGCGCACCCCGGCCGGATAGAGGTGACCCGGCGCCGCGCTCAACGCGACGCAGATCAGCTCCTTGAGCGCCACCGGCAGCTCCCGCCCGCGCCACGGCACGGCCGCCAGGCGCAGGTACGCCTCCAGCACCTGTGGCGCCTCGACCGCGATCGCGTCGAAGGCCGGCGTCCACCGTCCGCCGAGGTAGCGGTCGGCCAGGGTGCGGTCAGCTGACATCGGGCACCGCCCCGCCGGACAGCGCCTCGCGCAGCCAGTCCGGCATCGGGGCCGCCCTCAGCCGGCCACCGTCCAGCCGCGACCACACGTGCACCGTGCGCACGCGCACCGCCTCGCACCGGTCGGGCCGGCGGAAGCCGACCGAGCACAGCGTGAACGAGCTGCGCCCCACCGGTCCGGACCGCAGCTCCAGGTCGACCCGGTCGTCGAGACTGACCGGCGCGAGGTAGTCGGCGTTCGCGCTCACCGTGGCGGTCGCCTGGGCGGCCCGCAGCAGGCCGCTCAGCGGATGGCCGATCGCGTCGAGCCAGCCGGTGTAGAGCTGCTCGTGCCAGGCCAGCGGGGCCGGGTAGTAGATGACACCGGCCTGGTCGACGTCGCGCATCGGCACCCGCAGCCCGAGCCGGGCGAGCAGCGGCGCGACGCCGTCAGTCACGGCCCATCCCCAGCGACCGGGCCACCCGGTTGCGCACGAGTTCCTCGGTGATCGGCGCGAGGCGGAAGGCGCGCAGGTCCCGCCACACGTGCTCGACGCCGCCCCAGCGGGTGAAACCGATGCCGCCCATCAGCTGCACCGCGACGTCGGCGACCCGCTGCGCCGCGTCCACGCTGCGCGACTTCGCGACGTCCGCGCCAATCGTGACCGGCGCGCCGGCCGCCCACCGCCGCGCCATGGCGTACGCGTAGTGGCGGGCCGTCTCGAGGTCCATGACCGCGTCGGCGACCTGATGCTGAAGCGCCTGGTAGCTGTCCACACGGGTGCCGAACGCGGTACGCCGGGCCGCGTAGGCCAGTCCGCGCCGCAGCGCGCCGTGCGCGGCGCCGATCACGATGGCCGGAATCAGCAGCCGTTCCTCCACCAGCACCGTGCGCAGCGCCGCCTTGACCGCCGGACCGGTGAACGCGTGGTCGACGGCAACGCCGTCGAGGTCGACCTCGTACGTGCCGAACGAGGACGCGAAGCTGGGCGTCGGCACCCGGGACATCGACAGCCCGGGCGCGTTCGTGCGCACGAGCGCGAACGCCAGCCCGCTCGTCCCGCCGGCGGGCGCCCCGGCCTCCCGGACCAGCAGGAAGAGATGGTCGGCCGAGGCGGCGGCGGTGCAGTAGCGCTTGCGACCGCTGACCCGCCCGTCGGCCAGTGTGGTGTCCAGCGCGCCGAACAGGTCGGATCCGCCGCCCGGCTCGGTGACCCCGAACGCGAAGCGCAGGCGGCCGGCGGCCAGCCCGGGCAGCAGCTCCTTGCGGGTGGGCTCGTCGGCCAGCGCGGCCAGCAGCGGCGCGGCGAAGCAGTTGGAGATGCCCCACACCCAGGCCAGCACGCCGACCCGCTCGGCCAGCACCTCGGCGATGCGCATCTTCGCGACGATGTCGGCCGGTTCGCCGCCGTGCTCCTCGGCGATCCCGACCCGGTGCAGGGCGTGCTCCGCGGCCCACTCCCACAGGTCGGCGGGAAACTCGGTGCGGGCGGCCAGGTCGGCGGCCGTCTCGTCGTTGATGCGGGCGACGAGTTCCCGGGCGCGGTTCACCGCGTCGTGCTCAGGTCCGTCGAGCGGCTCGAGGACCTGCTCGGCGGGGGCCGCGGACGGTACGAGGGTCATGAGGGCCTCCGTCGGTCGATGAGACGGCTCCTAGCGGTCGACATACTGTATCCCGTATGCTGTTTTTGCTGAAGGGGGTCGTCATGGTGAACGTCGGATGCTTCCTGCCCACCTACTCCGCGAGTGGTCCGATCGAGCCCGCGTCGGTGCTCGACATGGCCCGTGACGTGGAGGAACTCGGCCTCGACCACGTCTGGGTGGGCGATCACTACATCTGGAACGTCGGCATGCTCTCGCCCCTGCCGACGCTGGCCGCGGTCGCCGCGGTGACCCGGCGGGTCCGTCTCGGCACCGGCGTCTACCTGCTGAACCTGCGGCATCCGGCACTGACCGCGAAGGACGTCGCGACAGTGGACGTGCTCTCCGGCGGCCGGCTCGTGCTGGGCGCCGGCATCGGCGGCGACAACCCCGAGGAGTACCGGGCCCTGGGCGTGGACCCGGGCCGGCGGGCCCGCCGCTTCGAGGAGACGGCCGCCGCCGTCCGTGGCCTGCTGGCCGGCAGCGGCGAGCCGTATCAGGGGCGCGTCGTCGACCTGCCGGCGTTCACGATGGAGCCGCTGCCGGTGCAGCGGCCCGTGCCACTGTGGCTCGGCGGGCGCGCGTCCGCCGTCGTCGAGCGCGCGGCCCGCGGCGCCGAGGGCTGGTTCCCGGTGTGGGTCAGCGCCGGCCGCTTCCGGGCAGCCGCGGACACCGTGGGCACGATCCGCGGCGACCTCTCCGGCTTCGCCTTCGCGCTGAATCTCTTCACCACCATCGCCGACACCCGCGAGGCGGCCCGCGACGCCGTGTCGAACCACCTCGCCACGGCGTACGGGCTGCCGTTCGACAGCTTCGAGCGGTACAGCGCCTACGGCACCGCCGACGACATCCGCGAGTACCTGGCTCCGTACGTCGAGGCCGGCATGACCGACGTCGTGTTCAACATCGCCGGGCCGGACCCGCGCGGGCAGCTGCGCCGGCTCGCGGCCGAGGTCGTGCAGGCGCTGCGCTGACCCGTCAGCCGAACACCGGAAAGATGTCCGGCGCCCGCCGGCCGGTGGCCACCTCGATGAGCGCGAGCGGCGGCGCCATGCCGGTCAGGAAGCGCAGCGTGTGCTCGGTGGCCCCGTCCGGCAGATCCGGTTCGCGGCCCAGCGCCACCGCGAGGTCGAGCAGGTGGACGGTGGCCTCCACGAGCCGCACGACGGCCGCGGCGCGCACTGTCGTGGTGCCCCGGCGGAAGTACTCGACCGTCTGGTCGGGCCCGGCCGCGGCCAGCGCCACCGCCGCCGGGCCGTCCACGGCCAGCCGGCGCACCAGCTCCGCGGTACCGGCCGCGCGGGCGTCCGCCACCGCCGCATCCGCGTTGCGGGCGGCGAGATCCGCCGCCACGCGCCCGTCCGGTTTGAGGGCACGCAGCAGGGCCACGGCGTCGCCGTGCTCCGGCGGTCCCTCGGCCCGGCGCCGCTGCGCCAGCGCCGCCAGCCCGCCGACTCCCTGCGAGACGTGCGCGTAGAGCGCGGCCACGTCCCAGCCGGCGCAGCGCGTCGGCGCCGTCCACTGCGCCTCGTCGAGGTCCGCGCCCCAGGCGCCCCAAACCCGCCACAGGTCCCCGAGGACCTCCGTCTCCGTACGCATGCGACTCCTCTCAGGTCACTGCCGCGACCAGGCCGATCGCGGCGCCGCCGGCGCCCAGCAGCGCCAGGCCGAACGGCAGGTTCCAACGCAGTCCGATGTGGACGGCGCTGCGCCCGCTCAGCGCCGACACCAGCAGTGTCAGGCCGCTGAGCGGGGACAACACGAAGGCCGCCATCGTGCCGACCAGCGCGGCCGCCGCGACCAGCGCCGGCCAGGCGCCGGTGCCCAGCGGGGCGAGCACAGTCGTCACCACGATGAGGGTGGTCAGCGGGTACAGCCCGGCGAGCCCCAGCACGGTGATGGCCAGCGCGCCACCGGCCAGCAGCGCCCACGCGGGCAACCCGGCGGCGTCGAGCAGCCGGCCGACCGCTCCGTCGGCCGTCCACCGGCCGGCCGCGGCGACCACGAAGCCGCCCGCGCCGAAGAGCAGGAACTGCTCGCGCCAGGAACCGGCCTCCGAGCGCGCGAGGGCCACGGCGCGGGCCGGCAGGCGGGCCCCGCGTTCCCACAGCGGCACGACGAGCAGGACCGCCGCCATCGTCGCGGCCGGATGGCTGAGCGGCGTGACCATCTCCAGCGCGACGAGCACTGCCACGACACAGCCGATCATCGCGGCGAACCCGGCGGCCAGCCGTCCCCGGTCCGGCCGCGGCGCCGGCAGCGCCCGGGCCCGCGGCGCCGGCCCGAGCGGCACCAGCACGGCGGCGACCAGGCCCAGCGCCAGCGCGTACGGCAGGAAGCCGGTCCAGGTCAGGCCGGTGAGCGTGAGCACCACGGCCAGCGGCGGCGACAGCGGCGTCACCAGGTTGGCCGCGATGAACGCGCGGCAGACGACTCCGGCCGAGCCCGCCTCGTCGGCGGCGGAGTCCATCGCCCGCACCGACCGGTACGCCAGGGCGACCCCGCCGAACGACAGCGCCAGCGAGAGCAGGTAGGTCAGCGTGGCCGCGGACCAGACCGCGCGGGTCCGGCGCAGCCACACGAGTGTGACCTCGGCGATCGCCGTGTGGTAGCCGCGACGCAGCATCGGCAGTTCCAGCAGCCGCACGACGGCGACGAACGAGAAGACGCCGCACATCGTCGCGAACGCGGCCGACACGTCGGACCAGCGGGCGCCCGCCACCAGGCAGAGCACGGCGCCGGCGAGCATCATGGCGAGCACCGTGCGGCGCACCGGCGGGCGCAGCGTGGACCAGGCCGTCGCGGCGACGACCACCACGCCGACCACCAGCAGCGGCGCCGTGGCGGGCCGCGCGGCCGGCACGACCAGGGTGCCGACGCCGGCGGCCGCGCTCAGCCACAGGACGGCGTCGGGCACGCCCAACCGCGGCGCGACGCCGGCCCGGGTCATACCCGGCCGGACGACGCCGAATCGGCAGTGAGCCGCTGGCGCAGCACGTTCTTCTGGATCTTCCCGGTGGGAGTGGCCGGCAGGGTCTCGATCACCTCGAGCCGCTCCGGCCACTTCTGCCGGGTGACCCCCATCTCGTCGAGGAACGCGGAGATCTGCGCCAGGGTCAGCTCCGCGCCGCCCCGGGTGACCACGAACGCGCAGGCCCGTTCGCCGAGCCGCTGGTCGGGCACCGCGACGACGGCCGCCGCCTGGACCAGCGGATGCGCGGCGAGCAGGTTCTCGACCTCCAGCGCGCTGATCTTCACGCCGCCGCGGTTGACGATGTCCTTCATGCGGTCGACGTACAGCACGTAGCCGTCCTCGTCGACTGTGCAGAGGTCGCCGCTGTAGTAGCGGCCGGACTCGTCGCGGGCCTCCACTGTGGCTTCCGGACTGCCGTAGTAGCCGAGGAACACGTGCGGCCCGGCGGTGGAGTACTCGCCGACCTCACCCACCGGCACCGGTGTCGTGCGGTCGGACGGATCCACGATCGTGACGTCGATGCCGTCGAACGGCCGGCCGTCGCGGCCGGTCACCTTCTCCCACGGGTCGTCCGGGAAGTTGAGCGTGTGCAGCGGCGCCTCGGACTGGCCGAAGACCCGCAGCAGCAGGCATCCCAGCTCGGAGCGGGCCCGCTCGACCAGTGCCGGCGCCACCCGCGCGCCGCCGGAGACGAAGTAGCGGAACGACGACAGGTCGTACGAGGAGAGGTTGTCCTGCTCTACGAGGTCACCGATGAACGGGGTGGCGCTCACCGTGAAGGTGGCCCGCTCCCGGCTGATCATCTCCAGCGCCCGCTGCGGGTCCCACTGGTCCTGCAGCACGAGCTTGGCCCCGCACAGCAGCGAGTCGTAGACGCCGAACAGCAGGCCGGTGGCGTGCGCGATGGGACTCGGCATCCAGATCGGCGTCTCCGGGCCGAGGCCGAGCGCGCCGGCGATCATCGTGGGCGGCGACAGGTCGGTGTTGTGCGTGTGCACGACGCCCTTGGGCAGCCCGGTTGTGCCCGACGTGAAGCTCACCTTGGACACCTGGTCCGGGTCGGGCCGCAGGTGCGCGAAGGCGCCGGGGGCCGGCGCGCGTTCGGCCAGGAACCGCTCGTACGGCACCATGCCCTCGCCCGCCTCGCCGAGCACGATGACGGTGCGCAGGTCGGGCGCCTGCGAGCGCAGCCGCTGCGCCATCGCGACGAAGTCGAACCGGCGGTGCGTGTCCGGCACGATGTACGCCCGGGCGCCGGTGGTACGCAGCATGTACGCGACGTCGTGCTCCCGGTAGATGGACATCATGGTGAGCGCGCGCAGGCCGGCCCGCTGGATCGCGAGGTAGATCTCCACGAACTCGATCCGGTTGGGCATCTGCACTGCGACGAACTCGCCCGGCCGCAGCCCGGCGTCCACGAAGGCCGCGGCGAGCCGGTCGACGCGGTCGGCGAGGGCGGCCCAGGTGATCCGGCCGTTCTCGTCGACCACCGCGGTCCGGTCCGGGCGCTGTCGCCGGTGCCGGTCGAGGAAGTCGACTATCAGCTGGCCCCGCCACTGCCCGGACGCCTTGAACGCGGCGATCCGCTCGGGGGTGTACACGTCACTGGCCGAGGTGATGACACCCGGTACGGTCACAGACATCCGAAGAACCCTCCTGACACGTGGATCACCTCGCCGGTGACGTACCGGCCGTCGTCCCCGGCAAGGAACGCCACGGCCCTGGCCACGTCGACCGGATCACCGAAGTCACCGAGCGGGATCCGCTCGCGGTAGCGCGCCTGGACGTCGGCCGGGATCCGCTCCATCACCGAGGTGCGGATGACGCCGGGCGCGACGGCGTTGACGGTGACCGCCGGGCCGAGTTCGAGCGCGCAACTGCGGGTGAACGCGACGACACCCGCCTTGGCCGCGGCGTAGTCGGCCTGGCCGGACGCCCCGTTCTTGGCCACCGAGGAGATGTTGACGATCCGGCCCGCGCCGCGTTCACGCATATGCCGGCCGAACAGCTGGGTGAGGTTGAACGTGCCGCGCAGGTTGAGCCGCACGGCCTCGTCGAACCGGTCCAGCGGGATGTCGAGGACGTGCTCGTACATCCGGCCGCGGTAACCGCCGACCACGTTGACGAGCACGTCGACCCGGCCGAAGGCGGCGAGCGCCGACGCGGCCAGCGCCTCGGCCTCGGCCCGGTCGGTGACGTCGCACCGGTACGGGTGCGCCGCCCGGCCGTCCGCTGTCAACCGGTCCGCGGCCTCGGCGAGCCGGCGGCCGGAGATGTCGGCCAGCACCACCGCGTGCCCACGGGCGCCCAGCTCCGCCGCGATGGCGCCGCCCATCGCCCCGGCCGCGCCGGTCACCACCGCGACCATCAGACCGGCCCTCCTTCGACGGCCTCACCGAGGTAGGCCGCCCGGATCCGGTCGTCGGCGAGCAGTTCCGCCGGCGGGCCGGACGCCTCGATCACCCCGGTGTTCAGCACGTAGGCGTGGTCGGTGACGCGCAGCGCCTGGTGCGCGTTCTGCTCGGCGATCAGCACGGCCGCGCCCTCCGAACGCGCGACGTCGGCGACGATGTCGAAGACGTGCCGCATGGTGCGCGGCGCCAGCCCGGCCGACGGTTCGTCGAGCATCAGCACTGTCGGCCGGGGCATCAGCGCCCGCGCGATGGCCAGCATCTGCTGCTCGCCGCCGGACAGGCTGCCCGCGGTCTGCCCGGCCCGCTCGCGCAGCCGTGGGAAGAACTCGAACAGCTCCTCCATCCGGGCCGGGACGTCACGACGGCGCATGGTGAAGCCGCCGAGACGCAGGTTGTCCCGCACCGACATGTCCGCGAACAGCTCGCGGCCCTGGGGTACGTAGGCCAGCCGCTCGGCGACGATGCGGTGCGGCGGAAAGCCGCTGACCCGCTTGCCGCCCAGCCGCACCTCGCCGCCGCGCAACGGCAGCAGTCCGGCGACGCCGCGGACAGTGGTGGTCTTGCCTGCGCCGTTGGGGCCGAGGACGGAGACGATCCGCCCCGCGTCCAGACGCAGCGACAACTCGTGGACGACGACGATCTTGCCGTAGCCGAGAGTCACGCGATCGAGTTCGAGCAGCGCTGTCATGACTCCACCTCGCCCAGATAGGCGGCCACCACCGCGGGGTCGCTCTGCGCCCGCTGCGGTGAGCCGTCGAAGATGACCCGGCCGTGGTCGAGCACCGTGACCGAGTCCGAGAGGCCCATGACGAACCGCATGTTGTGCTCGATCAGCAGCACCGTGACCCCGGCGGCCCGGATCCGGCGCACGTCGTCCATCAGCGCGGCCGCCTCGGCCGCGGTGAGGCCGGACGCCGGTTCGTCGAGCATGAGCAGCCGCGGCTCGGCGACCATCGCCCGAGCGATCTCCAGTCGTCGCTGCACGCCGAGCGGCAGGCTCTCGGCCGGGGTGTCCGCATAGCGTTCCAGGCCCAGCGTCGCCAGCGCCGCCCGCGCGGCGTCGCGGGCCTGCCGCTCCTCCGCCCGTGCGGACGGCAGGCGCAGCCCGGTCCGCCACAGCCCGCAGGCGTCGCGGTGGTGCCGGCCGACGAGCACGTTCTCCAGCGCGGTCATCGAGCGGAACATCTCCACGTTCTGGAACGTGCGGGCCAGGCCGGCGCCGACCACCTGGTGCGGGCGCAGCCGGAGCATGTCGCGGCCGGCGAAGGTGACCGACCCCGCGTGCACGGGATAGACCCGGGTCAGGACGTTGAACAGCGTCGTCTTGCCGGCGCCGTTCGGGCCGATCAGCCCCTTGATCTCGCCGTCGCGCACCCGCAGGTCGACGCCGTCGAGCGCGATCAGCCCGCCGAAGCGCACGGTGACCCCGTCGGCAGTCAGCATCGACTCCCCCACCGCGCTGCCGGCCTCCGCGGACCGCTCCACCGGCGGCGCCGGCCGGTCGCGGGCCGCGGTCACCGCGGCGTCGGTGACGACGGCGTCGGAGGGCGGCGCGCCGGAGCGGCGGCGCCGGACCCACGCGGCGGTCCGGCTCACCCCGGAGGCGAGTCCGCCCCGCAGGAAGATCAGGACAAGCAGGAGTACGACGTAGAACACGAGCAGCGAGTGCTCACGGAACGGCGTCAGGAACTCCGGCGCGAGGACGAGGAGCGCCGCGCCGAGCGGCGGTCCGACGAGCGTGCCGAGCCCACCGAAGAGCACCATGGTGAGCTGCTTGACCGACTCCCACAGGTTGAACGCGCCCGGGTCGAGGAAGCCGACGGTGATGGCGAACAGCGCGCCGGCCAGGCCCGCGTACCCGGCGCTCACCCCGAAGGCGAGCGTCTTGAACCGGGCCACGTCGACGCCGAACACGGACGCGGCGATCTCCTTGTCCCGGATCGCCCGCCACGCCCGCCCGACCCGGGACCGCACCACGTTGCGCACGAAGAGCAGGCTGAGCAGCGCGGCGACGAGGACGAGGTAGTACAGGTTGCGGTCGGCCAGCGGGAACACCCCGACCACGGCGGGCGGGACGGCGATGCCGCGTGGCCCGTTGGTGACCGATTCCCAGTTGAAGATGACGCTCTGCACGATGAGCTGGAACGCCAGCGTGGCCAGGGCCAGGTAGTGGCCCGCGATGCGCAGCGCCGGCAGGCCGACCACGTAGCCGAGCAGGGTGGCGAGCAGGACGCCGGCCAGCGCGGCGAGCGGGAAGGGCAGCTCCCAGCGTCCCATGAGGACGGCTGTGGTGTAGGCGCCGACTCCCATGAACGCCGCGTGCGAGATGGAGATCTGCCCGGAGAAGCCCATCACGACGTTGAGGCCGACCACGGCGATGACGTAGACGAGGACCACTGTCGCCAGGTAGGTCCGGAACGGTGGTAGCAGCAGCGGGAGCGCCAGCAGGACGACTCCGACGAGGAGCCATGCCACGGCCCGGGCGGCGCGCGGCAGGCGGCCGTCGCCGGCCGTCTGCGGCGGGGGGACGGTGGCCGCCGGGGCCTTCTCGGTGCTGCCTACGGTCTGGTTCCTCATCCGCTCAGACCCTCCGGACCACGCGGCGGCCGAGCAGGCCGGCCGGCCGCACCCACATGACGACGAGCAGCAGGCCGTAGACGACCACGTCGACGGCTGCCTGGTTGAGGTAGACCTGGGTGAAGGTCTCGATCGCCGCCACCGCGACGCCGCCCATCACCGCGCCTTCGAGGCTGTCCAGGCCGCCGAGCGCCGCGGCGACGAATCCCTTCACCAGCAGCAGGCCGATCTCCGGTGAGACGTCTGTCGACGGGGCGATCAGGACGGCGGCGACAGCGCTCACCGCGCCGGCGAGTGCCCAGGTGACCATCAGGGCCCGGCTCAGGTTGATGCCGACGATCTGGGCGCCCACCCGGTTCTGCGCGACCGCCTCCAGCGCGCGCCCGTACGTGGTGTAGCGGAAGAACAGCAACAGCGCGATCACCACGACGACTGTCGCCCCGAGCACCCACAGGTTCTGCGGTGTGATGCGTACGCCGAGGACCTCGACCGGGTCGCGGGACAGCACCGGCGGGAACGGGAAGTGGTTGGACTGGTAGCGCAGGACGGCGAGCTCGCGCAGCAGCCCACCGACCGCGAGGCTCGCTACGACGAACGTCCACGGTGAGGCGCTCATGATCCGACGGAACACCGCGCGGTCGATGACCAGCCCCATCAGCGCGCCACCCAGCGGCGCCAGAATCAGCACCAGGTAGAGGGGCAGGCCGGCGGTCAGCAGGGCGAGCGCGATGTACGCGCCGGCGAGCACCCAGTCGCCGGCCCCGAAGTTGACCAGGTCGGAGGACTTGAAGACCAGTACGAGACCCAGCGCCACGAGCGCATAGATCGCGCCGAGCGTGAGCGAGTTGACCAGCAGTTGGATGACTGTCACATCAGTACCTCGCTTGCGCCGCGGGCCCGGCCGGTGCGGCCGGGCCCGGGAGGGGTGGACTCAGGAGCCGGAGACCTTGCCGGCGATCTGGGCGAGGCCGGCGTCGTCCACCGGTACCGCCTTGCCGCCCTGGATCCGCATCCAGACCAGGTCGACGAAGCACTCGTGGCGTTCGTTGGCGCAGCTCACGTTGGGGCTGATCGGCGTCGGCCGGGCGTCCTTGACGGCGGCGAGCGCCTCGATGAACTTCTCCGCCGTGAGGTCCTTGCCGGCCTTCTCCAGAGCGCCCTTGAGCAGATAGGCCGCGGTGTAGGAGAAGTTGTCGGCGTGGTTGGGCCGCCCGGTCGGCGCCGACGGGTACTCGGCCTTGTACTTCTGCAGGAACTCGCCCTGCGCGCCGGTGGTGTCGGTGAGGAACTGCGGCTCGTACCAGTTGAACAGCCAGTCCTCGGCGGCCGCCTCGTTGCCCGTCCAGACGGTGGCGTTGGCCTGTCCCGCGTCGCCGACGAACTGGGCCTTCAGCCCCAGCTCGCGAGCCTGCCGCAGGATGATCTTCGCGGCCGGGAACAGGCCGCAGTTGACGACGACCTGCGGGTTGGCGTTGCGGATCGCCACGAGCTGGCCGGTGAAGTCGTTGCCGGCGGCCGGGTAGGTCTCGTTGGCGACCACCTGCAGGCCGCTCTTGCCCTGCAGTTCGGTCGTGACCTGGGCGCACAGCGTGCGGCCCCACTCGCCGTCCTCGTGCAGGATCGCGACCCGGGTGGCCTTGAGGTTGTCCGCGATCATGTCGGCCATGCTGGGCGCGACCCACTTGGTGGAGACGGCTTCGCCGTGGAACATGTTGTCGACCTCGGGGGTCTTGCGGGCGGCCTCGCTGCCGGAGAAGCCGTTGTAGACCGGCAGTCCGCTCTGCCGCAGCTGGTCGGCGACGGCGAGGAAGGTCGTGCTGCCCGTGCCGGCGTAGACCATGAAGGGCTTGTCCTGCTGGATGATGCGCCGCGCGACCTGCTGGGCCTGCGCGACCTGGAACGCGTCGTCGTGGAACTCGAACCGGATCTTGCGGCCGTGCACACCGCCCGCGGCGTTGATCTCCTTGACCGCGAGGGCGAAGCCGTCGCGGTTGCCGAGGCCGACCCAGCTGGCCGGACCGGTGATGGGGCCGAACCCCTGGATGTAGATCTCCGTGTCCGTGACGCCCTGTGTGCTGACCTGCGTGCCGCCGCCCTCACTCGAGGTGGTTGTGCAACCCGCAAGCGCCAACGCCAACAGGGCGATCGCCGTAACCGACTTTCGCACCATGAGCTGCCTCCAAACTGTGGCCGCGACGGCGGACGACGCGGAAGGCGTCGGGTGATGCCGTCGCTCGCCAGGCCGGCTCCGAAGGTCACCGGGCGGAAGAGCACCAGCTCATCGCCCTGTCGGCCGGACTCGTCGCCTCAACCGGGCTGCCTCAGGAGCATAGGAAAAACGGTATCCAGTGTCCAGTATTCAGTTTTCGCCGACCGTGCCGATCGCCCGAAGACGTGCCACGTCATCCGCCGTTCGGCCCAGCTCGGTCAGAATCTCGGCGGTGTGCTCGCCGATCCGCGGCGCCGGCCGACCGACCGAGAGCGGGGTACGGGACAGCCGCGGCGCCGGCGCCGGCTGCCACCGGCCCGCCGCCTCCTCGAACACTCCCCGGGCGACGTTGTGCGGATGGTTCGGCGCCTCGGCCAACCGCAGCACCGGGCTGACGCAGGCGTCCCGCCCCGCGAACCGCTGCGCCCACTCGTCCCGGGTGGACGTCGCGAACCGCGCGGTCAGCGCGGACCGCAACGCCGGCCACCGGGTCCGGTCGTGCTGCGGCCAGTCGGCCGGGTCCAGGCCGACCCCGTGCAGCATCTCCGCGTAGAAGCGCGGCTCCAGCGCCCCGACCGCCACGTAACCGCCGTCAGCGGTCTGGTACGTGTCGTAGAACGGGCACCCGCCGTCGCTGAGGTTGGCCTCCCGCTCGTCGGTCCACTCGCCCATCCCGGCCAGGCCGTACACGAACGAGCCGAGCGACGCCGCTCCGTCCAGCACGGAGGCGTCGACCACCTGGCCCAGCCCGGTGCGGCGCCGGTCCAGCAGCGCGGCAAGGACGCCGATCGCCAGGAAGGCCCCGCCGCCACCGAAGTCACCGACATAGCCGGGCAGCGGTGGAGGCGGCGCGTCCGCCCGCCCCATCCCGTGCAGCAGGCCGGCGACGGCGAGGAAGTTGAGATCATGACCGGCCGCGGTCGACAGTGGCCCGTCCTGCCCCCAGCCGGTCATCCGCGCGTAGACGAGGCGCGGATTGCGGGCCAGGCACACCTGCGGCCCGAAGCCGAGCCGCTCGGCCACGCCCGGCCGGAAACCCTCGACCAGGACGTCCGCGCTGTCGGCGAGGTCGAGCAGGATCCGCAGGCCGGCGTCGTGTTTGAGGTTCACCGCCACCGACCGCCGGCCCCGCCAGCAGCCGGCCATGAGCCGGCCGAGATCCGCCGGGTCCGCCGGGGCCCGGTCGACCCGGACGACGTCGGCGCCGAGGTCGGCCAGGAGCATCACGCCGTACGGCGCCGGTCCCAGTCCGGCCAGCTCCACCACGCGGACACCCGTCAACGGTCCCGTCATCTCCCGTACCTCCTCAGCGTGCGGACATCCCGCCGTCCAGGTAGACGACCTGCCCGGTCATGTAGCGGCTGGCGTCGGACGCCAGGTGGACCACCGTCGGCCCGATCTCCGCCGGGTCCCCGAACCGGCGGGCCGGCACCCGCGCCAGCACGCGCTCGGCCACCCCCTCCTCGGCCAGCCGGTCCCTGTTGATGCCGGTCGGGAAGTAGCCGAGGGCGAGGCAGTTGACGCGGATGCCGTACCGGGCCCACTCCACCGCCCAGCCGCGGGTGAGCTGGAAGACGGCGGCCTTGCTGGCGCCGTAGTGCGACAGCCCGGACGTGCCCGAACGGCCCATCACCGACCCGATGTTGACCACCGCGCCGCCGCCCCGATCACGCATGTGCGCTGCGACCGCCCGGGCCGGCAGGAACGTGCCGATCACGTTGGTCTCCAAGACCCGGCGGAACTCCGCGACGTCGAGGTCCAGCGCCTTGTGCTCCGACGCGATGCCGGCGTTGTTGACCAGCACGTCGATGCGCCCGTACCGGTCGAGGGCCGACCGGGTGAGGGCGTCCACCTGCTCCTCGTCGGTCACGTCGCACACCACCGGCAGGGCCGAGGGGCCCACCGACGCGACGAGCGCGCACGTCTCGTCGAGCGCCGCGCGGTCGCGGCCGGCGGCCACCACGGCGGCGCCGGCGCCGGCCAGCGCCAGGGCGGCCTGCCGGCCGAGCCCGCGGCTGGCGCCGGTGACGACCGCTACCCGGCCCGACAGCGGCGTCATGCCGACCGCTTCGCGAGCTGTCGGGCCAGCACCAGCCGGTTGACGTCGTTGGTGCCGTCGTAGATCTGCGTGATCTTCGCGTCGCGCATGCACCGCTCGGCCTCGAACTCGCGCATGTAGCCGTAGCCACCCATCAGCTGTACGGCGTCGCCGGCGACCCGCATCGCGACGTCGGAGCAGTAGACCTTCGCCGCGGCGGCCTCGACCGCCCGGTTCCCGTCCGGCGCCGCGTCGACGAACCGGGCGAGCCGCTGCACGAGCAGGCGGGCGGTGACCACGGCGATGTACATGTCGGCGAGCCGCAACTGCACGGCCTGGAACTCCCGCACCGGCCGGCCGAACTGACGCCGCTGCCGGGTGAACTCGTCGGCGATGTCGTACGCGCGCTGCGCGATGCCCACCGCCTGGGCCGCGGTGCTGATCCGCGCGTCGGACAACACGTGCACGGCCGTGTGGAAGCCGATCCCCTCGGGCCCGAGCCGGGCCGAGACCGGCACGCGCACCTCGTCGAACGCCAGCTCCACCGTGTTGGACGCGCGGATGCCCATCTTCGCCAGCGGCCGGCCCGGCCGTACCCCCGGCGAGCGCGCCTCGACGACGAAGACGCTGATCCCGTCGCGTCCCGGCGACGTGCGGGCGAACAGCGTGATCAGGTCGGCGACGCCGCCGCTGGTGATGAACATCTTCCGGCCGGAGATGACGTACCCGTCGCCGTCCCGGACTGCCCGCGTCGCGAGGGCCGGCACGTCGGTGCCGGCCTCCGGCTCGGTGATGGCGATCGCGCCGAGCGCCCGCCCGGCGGCGAGGCCGGGCAGCCACCGGCGCTTCTGCTCGTCGTCGCCGACGGCCAGGATCGGCAGCATCGCGTGGGTCTGCGTGATGAACGCGGTGGTGGTGGCCGCGCAGGCCCGCGCCAGCTCCTCGGTGGCCAGGGCGTACTGGCGCATGCCGGCGCCCTGGCCACCGTACCGCTCCGGGATCACCAGGCCGAACAGCCCGGCCTCGCCGAGCAGTCGCATCGACGAGTGCGGGTACTCCTCCGCCTCGTCGATCCGCCGGGCCTCCCCGGCGATCCGCTCCCTCGCCAGCCGCCCGACCAGGTCGCGCAGCGCCCGGTCCTCGGCCGACAACTCGATGTCGTCCATCGTGGACATGGCCGCTACGACGTCATGGTCAGGCCGCCACTGACGCTCACCGTCTGGCCGGTGATGTACGAGGCGGCGTCCGAGGCCAGGAAGACCAGCGCGCTGGCCTGCTCGACGGGCTGGCCCATGCGCTTGAGCGGCACCGCCCGTACCATCTTCTCGATCACCCGCTGGTCGGTCTGGGCCCGGATGAGCGGGGTGTCGGTGGGCCCGGGCGAGATCGCGTTGATCCGCAGCTGGTGCCGGGCGACCTCCCGGGCCAGCGACTTGACGAAGCCGATCACGCCGGCCTTGGCCGCCGCGTACACCGTCTCCCCCATGGTGCCGACCTTCCCGGCGTCGGAGCTGGTCAGCACGATCGATCCGGAGCGCCGCTCGATCATGTGGTCGAGCACCGCCCGGCACAGGAAGATCGACCCCATCAGGTTGATGTCGATGATCCGGCGCCAGTACGCCTCGTCCTCGTCCACCAGGAACGTCGTGTCCGACCATCCGACCGTGCTGACCAGGATGTCGATCCGCCCGTACTCGGCCAGCACGTCGCGTACCAGGTCCTCGGTCTGGTCCCGGCGGGTGATGTCGACAGCGAACGCGGAGGACTTGGCGCCCGCCTCGACCAGCCGGCCCGCCGTGTCCTGCGCCCCCGCGAGATTGATGTCGGCGACCGCCACCGTGGCGCCGTTGGCGTGGAACACCTCGGCGGTCGATGCCCCGATGCCGCTGCCGGCGCCCACCACGAGCGCCACCTTGCCGTCACACCGCACCTGCGTCTCCCCTCACTTGCGGAACTTGCCGAACTGCGGCGGGCGCTTCTCCAGGAAGGCGCGGGTGCCTTCGTGGAACTCCTCGGTGCCGTGGATGAACGAGATCATCTGGTTGCCGTGCAGCACCGACGGCCACAGCTGGTCGGACTCGTAGTTGAGCGAGATCTTCGCGACCCGCAGCGCCTGCGGGCTGAGCGTCAGCATCCGGTCGCACCACGCGCGTACCGTGGTGTCGAGTTCCTCCACCGGCACGACCTTGTTGATGAGGCCCATCTCGAGCGCCTCGCGCGCGGTGTACTGCTCGCAGAGGAAGATGATCTCGCGGGCCTTCTTCTCGCCCACCATCCGCGGCAGCAGTTGCGTGCCCCACCACACCGGCACCGAGCCCATCTTCGGCCCGGACTGCCCGAAGCGGGAGTCCTCGGAGGCGACCGTGAGGTCACACAGCATCTGCAGCTCGTTGCCGCCGCCGACGGCGAAGCCGCGCACCCGCGCGATGATCGGCTTGCCGCAGCCGCGCATGACCAGCGAGAGGATCGTCGTACGGCGGGCCATCTGGATGGCGCCGGACTCGTCGGACGCCTCCTCCCAGTGGATGTCCCCGCCGGCGCAGAACGCCTTGTCCCCGGCGCCGGTCAGCACGATCACGCCCACCTCGCGGTCGGCCTCCGCGGCCCGGAACGCGTCGATGAGCTCGTCGAGCGTCTCCGCCCGGAAGGCGTTACGCCGCTCCGGCCGGTTGATGGTGATGGTCGCGACGTTGTCGACGACCTCGTACAGGATGTCGCTGTAGCTGCTCATGCCTCTCCCTGGTTGCTGGGGAATCTCGGGGCCACACGTCGGTAGAAGGCGTCCAGGCCGGCCCGCGCGTCGGCGGAGGCCATGTGGGCCAGCGCGATCGGGCGTTCGGCGGCGAGGGCCGCGCCCACGTCGAGTCCGGCGCCGGCGGCCAGCGCGCGTTTGATCGCCGCGCTGGCGAGCGGGCTGCGGGTGGCCAGGAGGGCGGCCATCTCGCTCGCCCGGGCGACGACCCGGTCGGCCGGCACCGCCTCGTTGGCCAGGCCCGCGGCCACGGCGTCGGCCGCCGGGATCTCCTCGCCGGACAGCAGCAGCCACCGGGCCCGCCGGTCACCGATCAGCCGGGGCAGGCGCTGGGCGCTGCCCCCGCCGGGGAAGAGCCCGTAGCGGGCGTGCTGGTCGCCGAGCCGGGCGTCGTCGGCGACGACCGCGACGTCGCACACCTGGAACAGCTCGAAGCCGCCGGCGAAAGCGATCCCGTGCACCGCCGCGACGGTGGGCCGGCTGCACGCCGCGACCGCGTCGAACGCGTCGTGCCAGTCCTGCATGAAGGCGGCGAACGCCGCCGGATCACCGACGATGCCGCCGAGGGCGTGCATGTCGGCGCCGGCGCTGAACACCCGGCCGTTGCCGCGCACGACGACCGCCCGCACCCCCGGGTCGGCCTCGATCGTGGCGATGTGCTCGCGCAGCAGCCGCAACGTGGCCGGGTCGATCGCGTTCAGCCGGTCGGGACGGTTGAGCACCAGGTGGGCGACTCCGTCCGCACGTTCCAGTAGCACTTCCTCGGGCATCCGTTCCTCCTTCGCGGGTCTAGGGGTCGATCCGCCGCAACTCGCGCCGGAAACGGGCCGCGTTCTCGACGTAGGCCCGCACCGCGTGCGCCTGCCAGTCCTCCTGGCCGGCGGGCAGGTCGCGCAGGCGGGCCGGTACGCCGACCGCGAGCCGTCCGGGCGGCACCTCCGCGCCCTCCCGCACGAGCGCGCCGGCGGCCACCACGCTGCCGGCGCCGATCCGTACCCGGTTGAGCACGATCGAGCCCGAGCCGATCAGGCACCGGTCGGCGACCGCGCAGCCCTCCAGGTGCGCCAGGTGCCCGACGACGCAGTCGGCACCGATCTCCGTGGGGTGGTCCGCCACGCTGTGCAGGACCGTTCCGTCCTGCACGGAGGTCCGGGCGCCGACCCGGATCACGCCGTAGTCGCCGCGCAGCACCGCGCCCGGCCACACGCTGGACTCCGGTCCCAGCTCCACCGAGCCGATCACGACGGCGTCCGGGTGCACGTACGCCGACGGGTCGATCCGCGGCGTCCGGTCACCGAGTGCGTACAGAGGCATCGCCGTCCGCCTTTCCGGAGAGCCGGCCGAGGAACGTCCGGGCCGGGTCGTACCGCCGCAACGCGGACAGCTCAGTGGACGTCGGTTCCGGCTCGCGGACGACGTCGCGGGCGATCTCGAGGTCCCAGCCGCAGCCGGCGCGCAACCGCTCGACCGCGTCGGCGTCGGACTCGCCGGACCGCGCGACGAACGCCGTGGCCACGAACCGTCCGTCCACCCGCTCCAGCACCCCGGCGGTGGAGACGACGGTACGGACACCGTGACCGGGCGACGTCACGTACGGCACCCGCCGGACCAGGCGGTGGCTGCCGTGCGCCACTGTCACCAGCACCTCCTCGGCGGAGGTCGCGATGTCGTTGGCCCCACCGGAGCCCACGATGTAGCTGCCGTCCTCGGCGTACGTCGAGTTGGTGTTGCCGTCGGCGTCGACCTGCCCGGCGCCGATCACGCCCAGGGACCGGGTGGCCGGTCCGCCGACGAACGCGCCGAGCACGGTGGCGACGTCGGTGAGCAGGGCGCACGTGGGCAGGTTGCGGTGCGCGAAGATGAACGGCTCGCCGGGGCGGGGGCGGTAGCCGAACATGCCGATCTCGGCCATCAGCTCCACGTCGGCGCCGACGGCCTGCAGGCCGGTCACCGCCAGCCACGAGGCCAGGTTGGCCTGGCCGACACCGGCCAGGACCGCGTCGAAGTCCTGCTTGCGCACCCGCCCGGCGATCCGGCGGGCGGCCGTGACGACCATCGCCTCCGCGTCGGTCCACCGGTCCGGCGGGTCGGCCGCGACGGTCAGCGTCGAGCGCCAGCCGTCCTCCTCGGCCTGGGCCCGCAGCGCGGCGATCCGCTCCGGCCCGAGCTTGGCCAGGTAGGCGTCGTGGTCGGCGGTGCCGAGCAGCCATTCGTCGATCCACCGGCGGAACTCGGCCGGGTCGTTGGACGCCCGCACCACCTCCGCCATGAACTCCTCGTCGGGCACATAGCCGGCGATCCCGTCGAGGCCGGGGTTGAACAGCCCGTACGGGTGTGAGCCCAGGGGCACCTCGCAGACCGCGAGGACAGCGTGCGCCGGTACGCGCACGAGAGCGCCGTGCTCGCGGATCGTCTCGGTGTCGACGATGCGCTCGACGGAGGCGATCGCGCCGCGCCGCGCCGCGAGCGCGCCCCACGCCCCCTCGCCGTACGGCGCGGAGAGCACCACGTTGCCGGCCCGGTCGGCCGCCACGCCGTGCAGCAGCACCACGTCCGGCCGGAGGGCGGCGACGACACCGGACGGCGGTCCGCCGAACGGGTCGGCGACCTCGGCGAATCCGCGGCCGTGCAGTGCGGCGCCCAGGTCGCTGCCGGCGAGCGACCGGACGGGCAGGTGCGGCACGCCCAGCGCGGCGGCCATGAGGCGGGCCGTCAGCGACCACAGCGACCAGCTCTCCACCTCGATCCGGCCCTCGCGCACCGCCCGCTGGAACGCCCGGTTCGGGCGGGGAGCGGGGAGGTTCTCGCCGGCGAACGAGGCCACCAGACGGTCGACCACGCCGAGTTCCACGAGCGCGTGCTGGCTGCTGACCAGCCCGGCGGTGACCAGCGTCAACCCGGCGGGTCGGCCGGCGAAGCGGCGGACCAGCTGGTGCAGCGCCGCGTTGGGCCGGGCATCGGCGTACGCGACGTGCACGACGTCGCCCGGCCGCACGTGCCGCTCGACCGCGGCCGCGAGCGTGCTGACCTTGTCCGGCGACCGCCCGTTCGGACCCGCGCCGGTCGCCGCCGTCACGCCGCCGCCCGCGCGGGACCGGCGTCGGTGACCACGGCGACGCAGGCCAGCGATCCCGGACCGCCGAGCGCGTGAGCGAGCCCTGTGCGGGCGCCGGGCACCTGCCGAACGCCCGCGCGGCCCCACACCTGGTCGCACACGTCGACGACCATCCGTACGCCGGTCGCGCCGATCGGGTGCCCGCAGGCCTTGAGGCCGCCGCTGGTGTTGACCGGCAGCGCGCCTCCCGGACCGGTGGCGCCGCTCAGCACCAGGTCACGCCCCTCCCCCTTGCCGCACAGGCCCAGGTCCTCGTAGTTGACCACTTCGGTGATCGTGAAGCAGTCGTGAAGTTCGACGACGTCGATCTCGTCGAACGGCCGGATGACGCCCGCCTGCCGGTAGGCGCTCGCGGCGGCCGAGCGGGTGGACTCGAACCCCAGCAGGTCCGAGCGGGAACTGGTGTTGGCGGTGAAGTACCCGAGGTCGTTGGACATCGCGATGCCGCTGATCGCGGCGGCCCGCCGTCCACGGGCGTCCGACTCGCGCACCAGGACCAGCGCCGCGGCGCCGTCGGTGGTCGGGCAGGCGTCGAGCAGACCGATCGGGCCGGACAGCGGCGGCGCCGCCTCGACCTGTTCCGCCGAGACCGCCCGGCGGAAGTGGGCCCGGGGATTGAGCTCGCCGTACGCGTGGTTCTTCATCGCGACCGCGGTCATCGCCGGTCGCGGATCCCCGTAGACGGCCCGGTACCGCTCGGCGACGAGCCCGAAGATGCCCGGCGCCGTCCGGCCCTTGCTGAGCACCGGATGGCCGCGGTTGACGTGCTGCATGACGAGGCTGCCGCGAGGGCCCACGTCGCGCATCTTCTCCGCGCCGACGACCAGCGCGACGTCGCAGGTGTGCGCGCGCAGCGCGGCCACGGCCTGCCGGATCGCGTCCAGGCCGGACGCGCAGTACGCGGCGACCCGGGTGACCGGCCGTCCGTGCATGCCGATCGGCTCGGCGAGCGACGTGCCGGCGTTGCCCTCGTCGGAGTAGGTGTAGGCGAACGCGGTGCCGAGCCACGCGGCGTCGACGTCGGCGAGCGTGATGCCGGCGTCGGCGGTGACCGCCCGCACCACGTCGCGGACGAGGTCGGCGTAGCCGCGGTCGAAGAACTCGCCGAACTTGGTGCTCGCCGCGCCGATGGCGACGATGTCTTCACCCATCGAGATCGACCTTCCAGAAGTAGTGCGGCAGGCCGGATGCGGTGTGCAGCCGGCGGAGCACGAGCCGGACCCGGTCGCCGACGACGAGCCGGCGTGGCACGTCGCGAACCGCCTGCCCGAAGAAGCGACCGCCGCCGTCGAGGTCCACCACGACCATCTGCACCGGGTCGGACGCGTCGAAGAGGTGGTCGACCGAGTGGGTCGCCACGACGCCCGTGCGCCGCAACGGCTGGTCGGTGACCTCGAACGACCCGCACAGCTCGCAGACGCCGGCCCGCGGGAACCCGATGCCGCCGCAGTCGGAGCACCGGTATCCGACGGGCCCGAGCAGGGCCGGCATCTCCCGCCAGAGCTCGGCCGGCGACGTCCAGGGCCCGGGCGCCTCGGTGGCGCGTCCGTGCCAGGCGGCGAGGCCGTACGCCTTCGTGTCGCGCGCCGTGGTCGCCGCGCTCGCGGCCGGCTTCGCGGTGTCCTCCGCGGCGTCGGTGCCCGCGGTGAGGACCGCGCCGCCACCGCCCCAGCCGAGGTCGAGGATGGCCACCGCGCCGTCGGGCCCGGCGGCGCACAGCCGGTCGAGCGCGGTGAGCAGCGCGTGCGCGGCCGAGGCGCCGGGACCGCCCGCCCCGCCGCCGGCCTGCCACACGGCCGGCACCTCCCACCGCCGGGCCCATCGCGCGCCGCGCAGCCGGGCGCCGCACGTGACGACGACACCGGCGAGGTCGGCAGCGGTCCGGCCGGCGGACTTGAGCAGCTCGGCGAGGAGCGCGTCGCCCTCCACGGCGACGAGCGCCTCCTCGACGAACCGCGCGTCCTGCTGGTCCGGCGCCGGGCCGGTGCGCCACCTGTCGAAGGTCAGCGTGTGGCGGGTCGCCACTGCGGCCACCCGGGCCACCCGCGGCGGGCCGAAGCGGACGGCGGCCGCGGCGGAGGCCGTCGCCGGCACGCCGGCCCCGGCCGGGCGGCGGTGGTCGACCAGCAGGCCCAGGCCGGGCTGCGCCAGCCGGGTGGCGAGCGCCAGCAGGTCCGGCACCCCGGCGTCGGGGGCGAGCGGAACCACTGCCGCCGGCTCGCCGAGCACGCCGGTCGCCCGGGCGTGTGCCACGAGCGCACGCGTCTCGATGTCGCTGTCGGGCACGCGAAGCAGTACCGGGCCCTCCGCCTCGGCGCGGGGCAGACCGGTCAGCGACGCCCACATGAGAGTGAACGCGTCCTCGTCCGGGCCGGGCACCGAGACGTCCGGCGAGCTCGCTGTCTCGCGCGTCAGGTAGTCGTCGAGCCGGTATGCCGGCACGTATCCGGAGACATCGGCAATCCCCACCTCATGCACGCTCGGCCCCTGTCCGTCGTGATCGGTTGTCCGCAGACTGTATACCGAATCCCGGATACGGGCAACGAAGATTGGCGCTAAGGTGTGCTCCCATGACAGATGTTGTGGGTGTGGGCCTGGTGGGCCTCAGCGCGAAAGGCGGCTGGGCCGCACGGGCCCACCTGCCGGCGCTCGCCGCGCTCCCGGGCTACGAGTTGCGGGCGCTCGCCGCCAGCGACGCCACCGCGGCGGCCGAGGCCGGGCGACGGTACGGCGTCCCGCGCGCGTACGCCACAGTCGAGGACCTTGTGGCTGACGAGAGCGTCGACCTGGTCGTCGTCGCCGTGCGGGCCGACCGGCACCGGGCCTGCCTGCTGCCGGCGCTCGCGGCCGGCAAACCCGTGCTCTGCGAATGGCCGCTGGGCACCGGCCTCGCCGAGGCCGAGGAACTCGCCGCCGCCGCGCGCGGGACGCGTACCGCCGTCGGCCTCCAGGCCCGGTCGGCGGCGCCGATCCGGTACCTGCGCGACCTGGTCGCCGACGGCTACGTCGGCCGGGTGCTGTCGACCACGATGACCGGCGCCGGAGGGCTGTGGGGACCGACCTACGGCTCCTACGCGGCCTACACCCTCGACCCCGCGTACGGAGCGACCCTGCTGTCCGTGCCGTTCGGACACGCGGTCGACGCGCTGTGCGCCGTCCTCGGTGAGCTGCGCCCGGTACGCGCCCTGACGGCCAACCGGCTGCCCCGGGTACGCCACGCCCGCACCGGCGAGATCGCGGTGAAGCACACCGACGACCAGGTCGTGGCGGTCGGGCTCGTGGACGACGACGCCGTGGCGACCGTCCACTACCGGGGCGGACCGGCACGCGGCGACGGACTTCGCTGGGAGATCACCGGCACCACGGGCGAACTGCTCGTGACCTGCCCCGGGCATCTGCAGCACGGCCCCGTCCGCATCCGCGGCGGGCGGGACGACGACCGCGAGCTCACCGACCTGCCCGTCCCGGCCCGCTACGACCACTCGTCCGGCCTGGCCGCGCCGGCCGGCCCGATCGCCGAGGCGTACGCCCTGCTGGCGGCCGGCGACAGCGCCGTACCGGATTTCGACCACGCGGTCCGCCGGCACCGTTTGCTCGCCGAGATCGCCGAATCCGGCCGTGCCGGACAGGCCGTGCCGGACCCTGCGCGCCCATTGGGCATGGCAAATTCGTAAATCTCCCCCGGCACCGGATACCGTGCACAGGTTCACCACGTGAGAGAGGCGGACAGGTGGGCATCGACAGCAGCGCCAGCGCCCGACCGGTGATCCAGCGAGATCCGTTGGGCACCCAGATCGCGGCCGCCCTCCGGCAGGACATCTTCTTCGGTCGACTGCTGCCCGGCACACGACTGTCGCAACAGGAGCTGTGCGAGCACTTCGGCACGAGCCGGATGCCCGTGCGTGACGCCCTGCGCGAGCTGGTCTACGACGGCCTGCTCGAACTCGACGGCGGCCGCCACACCGTCGTCGCGCCGCTGAACAAAGCCGACCTGCGCGACTCGTTCCTCATCGAGGGCATGCTCAACGGGCTCGCCGCGCGGCGAGCGATCGAGTTCGCCACCGAAGCGGACTACGCGGTCCTCGAAGACCTGCACCGGCGCATGGAGAGCTACCACGAGAACTCCGAACGCACCAACCTCGCCGACCTCAACTGGCAGTTCCACCGGCACATCAACAAGCTCTCCGGCTCCCGCAAGCTGATGGCCGCGATCAGGGTGGTGTCGCTGAACGTGCCGCGCGACTACCTGCTCGAGGTGCCGCAGTGGAGGAAGCGCTCCAACGCCGACCACGAGGGAATACTCGCGGCGATGCGGGCCGGCGACGGCGAGCGGGTCGAGCACATGATGACCGACCATCTGGTCAGCTCGGCCGAAGGGCTCATCGAATACCTCACGTCCAAAGGGGTGCGTCTCACGTAGTGCTTGTCGGCCGGTACGAGCCTCGATCCGTCGGATGACGGCGGCATCGCGTATCGGTGTCTGGGCCGGACGGGTGTCGCGCAACGTTCTGGCCGGAGCCCTCGCCCCGGTTTACTGAACGTGGCTCGCCCGCGTTCGCCACTCGTCCAGTCGCGTACCGGCGATGCGGGCGCCGTCGGCGGGAACCAGCGAGCGTTCAGCCACCGCGGCACCGAAATACCGGGCGTCGGAGTCACCCGCCACCGAACGAGGATCCCGCTGCGCCTCGAGGACGGATCCCAGTTCGTCGAGGCGGAACTGCTCCGGGCCACCGACCTCGACCACGGCGTACGTCGGCGCGCCGACCACGACCTCGGCCACCGCGGCGGCGACGTCGTCCGCTGCCATCGGCTGGATGAGCACCGGCGCGAGGTGCACGGTGTCGCCGTCCGTGGCGGCGTCGATGATCCCTTGTACGAACTCGAAGAACTGGGTGGCGTGCACCAGCGAGTACGGGAGCCCGGACGCCGTGATGAGCTTCTCCTGGGCGACCTTCGCCCGCATGTATCCGCTGTCCGGAAGTCGTTCGGAGCCCACGACGGACAGCGCCACGTAGTGACCCACCCCGGCGTCCGCGGCGGCGGCGAGGAGGTTCCGCGTGGAGGTCTCGAAGAACTCCAACGCGGCGCTGCCCTCCAGCGACGGCGAGTTCGACACGTCGACGACGGCGCCGGCACCGGCCAGGGCCTCCACCACTCCTTCGCCGGTCAGCGTGTTCACGCCGGTCTTCGGCGACGCCGCCACCGCCTCGTGACCCTGGGCATCGAGGATCTTCACAAGCTTGGAGCCGATGAGCCCACTGCCACCGATGACGACGACCTTCATGATCGAGCCCCTCCCTGGTCGGCACTGGCTGATTGGCGCTGCCACCAGTAGGGCGGAAACCCTGCGCGGGTGCAGGGAATTCGCCGAAAACAGCTCGACGGAGATCGTCTCGGGTCCCCTGGTACCGGGCGAGTTTCCAAGACTTCTGGCAGGGCGCACACGCGGCACGTGATGTCCGCCGGGTCTGCGTACTCCGGTGGTTGTACGTGGGGTGCTGCGGTGGACCGTACCGTGGAGTGGTGAGGATCCCCGGTGGTGGGATGCGGTCGCCGGTGGATGTGGCGGTCGCCGCGGTGGTCGCCGCCTTGACGGGGATGGATGCGTGGTGGAACCAGCCGGGCACCCGCCAGGCGGATGGGTTGACCTACCTGCTGCTCGTGGTGTCGGTCGTGGCGGTGCTGGCGCGCCGCCGCCGGCCGGTGGTGGTGGCCGTGGTCTGCATGGCGGCGTTGACATCCTGGTACGCGTTGGGCCACCGCGGGGAGCTGCTGAACCTGCCGTCGATGGTGGCGCTGTACACGGTGGCGGTGCAGAGTGCTCGGCGCCGCACCGTGCTCATCGGCCTGGTGGCGGTGGTGTGGTCGGCCGGGCTCGGTTGGGTGGCCGGCGGGCGGTCCAGCGCTCCGGTCGCAGACATGCTGTGGCCGGCAGTCGCGTTGCTGCTCGGCGAGGTGGTGCGGGGGCGCCGGGAGCTACTGGCCGAGTTCGCCGTGCGGGAGGCGCGGGCCGCAGCCGACCGGGAACGGGAGGCCCACCGGCGAGTGCAGCAGGAGCGGTTGCGGTTGGCGCGGGAGTTCCACGACGTGGTCGCGCACACCATAGCGGCGGTGAACGTGCAGACGGGAGTAGCAGTGGCCGCCTTCGACCGGCGTCCGGACGCGGCGCGCGCGGCGTTGGCTTCCGCGCGGGCGTCCAGCCGGGACGCCCTGCGGGAGCTGCGGGCCACGGTGGCGCTGCTGCGCGACGCGGCGCCCGGTGACTCGATCGATCCCGCCCCGCGCCTCGGTCAGCTCGATGAGCTCGTGGCTCGGACCAACGGCGCTGGGCTGAGCGTCTCGCTGCACCGGGACACCGGTGGGCGGGAGCTGCCGGCTGTGGTGGAGCTGGCGGCGTACCGGATTGTGCAGGAGGCCCTGACGAACGTGATCCGGCACGCGGACGCCGACGCGGCGGCGGTGTCGGTGACGTGCGGCGGCGACGCGGTGGTGGTGGAGGTCACCGACGACGGGGCGGGCATCGGCGACCACCGTCGTCGCCTGCTGGTGGGTGACTCATCCGGGTCGGCGGGCCCGGGCGGGTACGGTCTGACCGGGATGGCCGAACGCGCCGCGGCGATCGGCGGCCGGGTCCAGTGGGGACCGGTGCCCGGCGGCGGTTTCCGGGTGCACGCCGTCCTGCCGGTCGCCGGGGGCCCGCCGTGACGGTGCGGGTGGTCCTCGCCGACGACCAGACGATCGTGCGGGCCGGGTTCCGGGCGCTGCTCGACCTCACCGACGACCTGGTGGTGGTGGGCGAGGCCGCCGACGGGCAGGAAGCGGTAGCCTGCGCGCGACGGACCCGACCCGACATCGTGCTGATGGACATCCGCATGCCCGTCCTCGACGGGCTGCAGGCGACCCGGCGGCTCGTCGCCGATCCCCACCTCGACCGGGTGCGGGTGCTGGTGTTGACCACCTTCGAGATCGACGAGTACGTGTTCGAGGCGCTGCGCCTGGGCGCCAGCGGCTTTCTGCTCAAAGATGTCGAACCCGACGAGTTGTGTGCGGCGATCCGCGTCGTGGCGGCCGGGCACAGCCTGCTCGCCCCGGCGGTCACCCGGAAGGTGATCGACGAGTTCTCCCGGCTGCGGGGCCGGCGGGTCGGGGTCGAACGGCTCGACGTGCTCACCGACCGGGAACGCGAGGTCGTAGCCCTGGTCGCGGCAGGGTTGTCCAACGACGAGATCGGCGCCCGGCTGCTGATGAGCCCGCTGACCGCGAAGACCCACATCAGCCGGGCGATGACCAAGTTGGATGTCCACGATCGGGCGCAACTGGTGGTGCTCGCCTACGAGACCGGTCTGGCCCGGATCGGCGACGCCACGACCTGAGCAGCCCGGCCGGCCGGCGCTACTCCCGGCGATGTATCGCTCGCCTCCCGCGGGCGGATGGCCGCGGCACCGGCTCTGCGTACCGTCCCCTCCATGATCGAAGTTCGGGACCTGACCAAACGCTACGGCGACAAACTCGCCGTCGACGGGCTGTCCTTCCAGGTCCGGCCCGGCCGGATCACCGGGTTCCTCGGACCCAACGGTGCCGGGAAGTCCACCACCATGCGCCTGATCCTGGGCCTTGACGCGCCTACCGGGGGTCAGGCGAGCGTCAACGGACGCCCCTACCGCCTGCTGGCGGCACCGCTGCGCGAGGCGGGATCGCTGCTGGAGGCGAGGGCGGTGCACGGCGGGCGCACCGCCTACCACCACCTGCTGTACCTGGCCCAGAGCAACGGCATCGACCGGCGTCGGATCGCCGAGGTTCTCGACCTGGTCGGCCTGGCCGCCGTCGCCGGCAGACGGGCCAAAGGCTTCTCCCTGGGCATGTCGCAACGCCTGGGCATCGCTGCCGCGCTGCTCGGTGACCCCGGCGTGCTGATCCTCGACGAACCCGTCAACGGACTGGACACCGACGGCATCCGCTGGATCCGCGGCCTGCTCAAGAGCCTGGCGGCACAGGGCCGCACCGTGTTCCTGTCCAGCCATCTCATGAGCGAGATGGAACTGACCGCCGACCACCTCATCGTCATCGGCCAGGGCCGGCTCATCGCCGACATCGGCATGCGCCAGTTCATCGAGCGGAATTCGTACCCGTTCACTCTGGTGCGGTCCCCGCAACCGGACAGGCTCACCGCCGTCCTGCAGGAAAGCGGCGCGCAGGTGCGCCTCGACCCCGACGGCGCGTTGCGGATCAGCGGCATCGACACCGCCATGATCGGCGACATCGCCAACGCCCACCACGTCCCGCTGCACGAGCTGACCGCCCGCCTCGACTCCCTCGAAGACGTCTACACCCGCATGACCGGCGTCAGCGTCGAATACCGCGGCGGCACCGGGATCACCTCCGCCGGCCTGCCGGCGCCCGGAAACCAGGAGTGACCACATGGCCCACACAGGCACCGAGACCACGACGACGGGCCGGCCCCGTTCCGATGACGGCACCCCTCGGGCGGGACTGCGACAAGCTCTCGCCGCCGAATGGACCAAGATCCGGACGGTGCGGTCCACGATGGGGACGCTGGCCGCCGTGGCGGTGGCCACCGTCGGGATCGCCGTGCTCGTCGCCGCCACCGCAAGCCTGCAGCCGGACGACACCATCCTCGGCGGCAGTCTCGGCAACTTGGTGCCCGGCCAGATCGCCGCCGGCGCCCTCGGCGTCCTGGTGGTCTGCGGCGAGTACGGCAGCGGCACCATCCGGGCCACCTTCGCCGCCTGCCCCCGACGACTGACCGTACTGGCCGCCAAGGCCCTGGTGGTCGCCGCGCTCGTGTTCGTCGTGGCCTTCACCGCCGCGCTGTGCGCCTACCAGGCCGCAACCGTGATGCTGTCCGGACAGGGCTACCTGCCGGGCAAGCCCATGCCGGCCCTGGTCGGCTTGGCCCTCAGCTATGCCGCGGTCGCCGTGCTCGGTGTGGCACTGGGCACCGTGCTGCGCCACTCCGCCGCAGCCGTCGCCGCCGTGATCGGCTTCCTGCTTCTGCCGACACTGATCGGCCCTCTGCTCGGTGACTGGCAACGGTGGGTCGCCGGGGCCTCCCCGGTCGCAGCCCTCCAGAAACTGGTCCAGACCTCCGACGCCGGCTCTCACACGCTCGGCAGCCTGGGTGCCTGGCCCACGCTGTGGCTGGTCTGCGGCTACAGCGTCGCTGCGCTGGCGGCGAGCGCCTGGCTGCTCCGCGCCCGAGACGCCTGACCCCATGCAGGGGGACGGCCAGGCGGGAGGTCCTGCGGAGCCCGGCGAGAGCCTCGAGGCTTCGTCGGCCGGCTTCAACCGGAAGATGCCGCGCGGTCACGCCGGGGCGTAGCGGCGCACTCCATCGACGTCGGCAGCCTTCAGCCGCCCCTGCGCCACGAGCAGATCGAGGTGGGCGGCCGTCTCGGTGACGGCGAGCATCTGGTTGAACAGGTCCAGGTCGGCGAAGGCATGCTCACGCCTGGTCCAGGTCAGTTGACTTGCCGTCTCGTAAGCCGTCATCGCGTCCCGCACGACCCCGCACGCCTGGTCGAGTCGCTTCGCGTGGTGGTGCAGGAGTTCGTCGACGCGCGCGTGGACACTCGGGCCGACCGGGCCGTGCGCCGGCAGCAGCCGCTGGTCGGGCAGAGACCGGACCAACCGCAACGAATCCAGGTAGTCCCCGAGTGGCAGCGCGGCGGCCACCGCCTCGAAGCCGATGGACGGTGTGATGTGGGGAAGAACGTGGTCACCGGTGAACATCAGCTGCGCGTCGCGATCGATGAAGACGACATGCCCACGGGTGTGTCCAGGGGTCGCCACCACCCGCAGGGTCCTGGTCGGTAGGACGACATCGGTCCCCCCGGTCAACCAGTCGTCCGGCGCCGCCCAGTCCGTCGGATCATGCGGCGCCGACTCGGCCCGCGCGCGCAGCGCGTCGACGATCTCGCCCGCACCGCATCGCGTCAGCGCCTGCCAGTGTTCGGACATCGGTCGACGATCGGGGGCCGACAGCTCGCGGATGGCGGGTTCCTCGCCCTCGCCGAGGCTCACTGCCGTGCCGAACTCACGCCGTACGGCGACCGCCATCGCGTAGTGGTCGCGGTGCACGTGCGTCACGAGAAACCGACGTACATCTGCGAGGCCCGCGCCCAGGGCAGCCAGGGCCGCATCCAATGTCTGTCGGGCCGCCGTGATGGCCCAGCCCGAGTCGACCAGCACGAGGCCGTCGTCACCCGCCAGGGCGTACACGTTCACCGATCGCAGACCGTCCTGCGGCAACGGCAGCGGAATGCGATACACCCCGGTGGCCACCTCGAACACGCCCGGACGCGTCCAGTCCGCCGTCACATCATCGGGCTCGACCCGCATCGCTGCTGCACCCCCCATCCGCCGTCCTCCATCCAGAGCATGACCGACACGACTGTGTCACTTGCGCTTGCGGATCTCCTCGGCGGCCTGTGGGACGACCTTGAACAGGTCGCCGACCACGCCGTAGTCGGCGAGTTCGAAGATCGGCGCTTCGGCGTCCTTGTTGACCGCGACGATGGTCTTCGAGGTTTGCATACCGGCCCGGTGCTGGATCGCGCCGGAGATACCCAGCGCGACATACAGCTGCGGGGAGACGGTCTTGCCGGTCTGGCCGACCTGGAACTGGTGCGGGTAGTAGCCGGAGTCGACCGCCGCGCGGGACGCGCCGACCGCGCCGCCGAGCAGGTCGGCGATCTCCTCGACCAGCTTGAAATTGTCGGCGTTACCGACACCCCGCCCACCGGAGACAACCACCGACGCCTCGGTCAGCTCCGGACGGGAGCCCTTCTGCTCCGCGACCCGCTCCACGACCTTCGCCAGCTTGTCCGCGTCGGTGACCGCTACGGTCAACTGCTCGACCGCCGGGGTGGCCGCGGCCGGGACCGGGGCGAGCGAGTTCGGCCGGACGGTCACCAACGGCAAACCCTTGGTGACCTTCGCCTTGACGATCGTGGAACCAGCAAACGCCACCTGCGTGGCGGTGCCGTCCGCAGCCAGGGCGACCACGTCGGTCAGGATCCCGTTGTCCAGCTTCACCGCCAGCCGCGCGGCGATCTCCTTGCCCTCCTGCGACGAGGCGAGCAGCACCGCCGCAGGCTGCACCCGCGCGACCAGCTCGGCGACCACAGTCGCCTTGGGGGCGACCAGGTAGCCGTCGATCTCCTCACCCTCCGCGGCGTAGATCTTCCCCGCCCCGTACTCACCCAGCTTCGCGCTCAACGCGTCGGCCGCGCCGACGCCACCGAGCACGACGGCGCTCGGGCTGCCCAGCTCGCGGGCGAGGGTGAGCATCTCGAGGGTGACCTTCTTGACGCCGAATTCCTTGGTGGCTTCGACGACGACGAGAACCTCAGACATGTCCCAGTCCCCTCACACGAACTTCTCGGCAGCGAGGAACTCGACCAGCTTCACGCCGCCGTCGCCCTCGTCGGTGATCTTCTCGCCGCCGGAGCGCGGCGGGCGCTTGGAGTGCTCGACCACGGCGCTGGTGGCGCCGTCGAAGCCCACCTCGGTCGGGGCCACGCCCAGGTCGCCCAGGGCGAGCGTCTGCACCGGCTTCTTCTTCGCGGCCATGATGCCCTTGAACGACGGATACCGCGGCTCGTTGATGGTGTCCCAGACCGACACCACGGCCGGGGTCGAGGCGGTGACCACCTCGTAGCCCTCCTCGGTCTGCCGCTCGGCGGTCAGGGTCGACCCGTCGACGGTGAGCTTCCGCGCGCCGGTCAGGGCGGCCACACCGAGCCGCTCGGCGATCATGTGCGGCATCACCTGCACCCGGCCGTCGGTCGACTCGGCGCCGCACAGGACCAGGTCGGCGTTGAGCTGCCCGAGGGCAGCGGCGAGGACCTTGGAGGTGGCCACCGCGCAGGAACCGTGCAGGGCGTCGTCCACGACGTGCACGGCCTTGTCCGGGCCCATCGACAGCGCCTTACGGATCGACTCGGTCGCCCGGTCCGGACCCATCGTCAGGATGGTGACCTCACCACCGTGCGCCTCCTTGATCTTCAACGCCTCTTCGATGGCGTACTCGTCCATCTCATTGATGACGTTGTTCGCCGAACCGCGGTCGACGGTGTTGTCGTCAGAACGCAGGCTGCGGTCCGCGCCCGAATCAGGCACCTGCTTGACGAGTACGACGATATTCATCGCGCTTCGACGACCCTTTCCTAGGTGATTGCTCTCCACACGGATTACTCTGCCCGTCTCGCGGCGTCACGCATGCTTCGGGCGTCCTGGCCACCGAGGGAGTCACTGCCCACCTCGGCGTTGTGCGCGTGGGCCACGTGGTGCAGCCCGAACACCGAATCCATCCCAGCCCGCAGGCCCATGAGGTCCTCGGCCTGGTTGACCGCCTTCTTGGTCAGCGCAAGACCCAGGCGCGGCATCTGCGCGATCCGTTCGGCGAGCCCCATGACCTCCGCCTCGAGCTCGTCTCGGGCGACCACCCGGTTGACCATGCCGAGCTCGGCGGCGCGCGCCGCCGGCATCCGGTCGCCGGTGAAGAGGAACTCCTTGGCGAAGCGCGGACCCAGCACCCACGGGTGGGCGAAGTACTCGACGCCGGGGATTCCCATGCGTACGACCGGGTCGGCGAAGAACGCGTCGTCCGCGGCGACGATCAGGTCGCACGACCAGGCGAGCATGAGGCCGCCGGCGATACACGCTCCCTGCACCATCGCGATCATCGGCTTGGGCAGCTCACGCCAGCGGCGGCACATCCCGAGGTACACCTCGGACTCCCGGGCGAACCGGCTGTCCGCCCCGGCCTTACCCACATGGTCCCACCACAGGCCGGCACGCCTGTCGAACGACGAGTCGATGTCCCGGCCCGGCGTGCCGATGTCGTGGCCGGCCGAGAAGTGCTTCCCCGCGCCCGCCAGGACGACGACCTTCACCTCGTCGTCCGCGGCCGCGCGGTAGAACGCGTCGTCGAGCGCGTAGGTCATCGCCGAATTCTGCGCGTTGCGGTACTCCGGCCGGTTCATCGTCACGACGGCCACCGGCCCCCGCGTCTCGTACCGGACGACCTCCGCCTGCGGGTCCACGCCGCTGGTCTCGCTCACTTGGATCTCCTTCTCGCCGGGTCGGGTGTACGTCGTGCGGATCGTGGGCCGCCGGTGAGCGCCAGCGGTCAGGACGCGGGGCGCACGCCGGTCAGGCCGACACCCAGGTCCTCCAGCAGAACCGCCCGGTGCCAGGCGGCGCTGCCCCACGACGACTCCAGAGCCCACGACCGCTTGAGGAACAGGTGCAGGTCGTACTCCGTCGTGTAACCGATCGCGCCGTGGCACTGCAGAGCGGCCCGGCCCACGACGTGCGCCGCCTCGGACGTCAGCGCCTTGGCCGTCGCCAGGGAACGCAGTCGGCCCGGGACGCCCGCGGCCAGCTCGAACCCGGCCGCCGCCACCACCGGCGCGGCGAACTCCAGGTGCAGCAGCGCCGTGGCCAGGTGGTGCTTGACCGCTTGGAAACTGCCGATCGGTGCCCCGAACTGCTCCCTGGCGCGGACGTGCTCGACCGTGAGTTCGAGCATCCGCCGGGACAGCCCGATGAGTTCGGCCGAGGTCGCCAGCACCCCCCGCTCCCAGGCCAGCCGCACCACCTGCGGGTCGTCCACTGTCGCGACGAGCCGCGCGTCGGCGTAGCCGGTCAGGTCCAGCGCGACGTCCACCGACGGCGACGTCGACGCCGCCGCGTCGGACACGTCGAGAATCTCGATGGGCCCCGTCCCACCGAAGCCGCCGCGCAGCACCAGGTCGACACCGGAACCGAACGCGACATGCCCGGTCACCGCAGGGTCGGCGCCGACCGTGAGGCCCCCCTCGACCAGCTTCACCAGCAGGTCCGGAGCGCCCGAGGAGAGCACCGCCGGAGCGACCGCGAGGGTCGCCGTGAGCGGCAGCGGGGCGGCGGCGTACCCGATCTGCTCGAAGACCGACACGAGGTGGTTCTCGTCCAGGCCCAGCCCGCCGTCGCTCTCGGCCACGAGCAGCCCCGCCACACCGAGACCGGCCAGGCTCTCGGCCAGTGCGGCCACCTGCGCCGATCCGGCTCCGGCGCGTACCGTCCCCGGCGGGCACCGGTCGGTGAGCACCTGACGGACGACCGCCTCCAGCTCCCGCTGCTCGTCACTCGGAGCGAAACGCACGCCTGATCACCTCCTCGCCAGACCGAGCAGGCGCTCGGCGATGATGTTGCGCTGGATCTCGTTGGTGCCCGCGTAGATCGGACCCGACAGCGAGAACTGGTAGCCGCGGGTCCACGGGCCGTCGACGAGGGCGTCCGGGCCGAGCAGTTCCAGCGCCGTCTCGTGCAACGCGATGTCCAGCTCGGACCAGAAGACCTTGTTGAGGCTCGAACGCGCACCGGCCGGGCGACCCTCGACGATGTCGGTGACCTGAGCCAGCGTGAACTGCTGGTAGGCGTGCGCCTGCATCCACGAGCGCGCCACCCGGTCGCGGAGCAGGTCGGTCGCCGCTTCGCCCCGCTCACCCGCGAGCGCCACGAGCGCGGCTGCCGCCTTGAGGAAACGCCCCGGTGAGCGCAGCGTCAGTCCCCGCTCCGAGCCGGTCGTCGACATCGCGACCGACCAGCCCTGGTCGACGCCGCCGAGGACCGCCGAGTCCGGTACGAACGCGTCCTCGAAGAACACGTCGGCGAAGCCCTCGTCACCGTCGAGCCGGTCGAACCCGCGCACCGTCACGCCCGGGGCGTCCAGCGGCACGAGGAAGTACGTCAGTCCCCGGTGCCGCTGCGCCTGCGGATCGGTGCGGAACAGCCCGAACAGGTGGGTGCAGAACGCGCCCCGGGTCGACCAGGTCTTCTGCCCGCTCAGGCGCCACCCGCCGGCCTGCTCGTCCCGTACCGCCCGGGAGCTGATCCCCGCCAGGTCGCTGCCCGCGCCCGGCTCCGACCAGCCCTGTGCCCACAGGTCCTGCGCCGCCGCCATCCGGGGCAGCAGCTCGTCCTGCTGCTGCTTCGTGCCGAACTCGAAGATCGTCGGGGCCAGCAGGAAGATGCCGTTCTGCGTCACCCGCTGCGGCGCGCCGGCCCGGTAGTACTCCTCCTCGAAGATGAGCCACTGCCATATCGAGGCCGCACGGCCGCCGTACTCCTCGGGCCACGACACGACCGACCACCGGTCCGCGTGCAGTGCCCGCTCCCACTCCAGGTGGGCGGCGAAGCCCGCCGCGGTGTCCCCGGAGGGCAGCGGCTGCCGCGGCACGTTCGCGGCGAGCCAGTCGCGGGCCTCCGCACGGAACTGCTCGTCCTGCGCCGCCCAGGTCAGGTCCATCTCAGTCCCGTCCCGTCCCGGCGAGGACCGTCGGCGGCGTGTCGCGGTAGCGACGTAGTTGCGTACGCGCCACCGTACGCAGGTGCACCTCGTCCGGACCGTCGGCGATGCCGAGGATGCGGGCGCTCGCCCACATCCGGGCCATCGGGAAGTCGTCGGTGACCCCACCGCCGCCGTGCGCCTGGATCGAACGGTCCAGCACGTTGCGGGCGACCCGGGGCGCGACGACCTTGATCGCGGCGATCTCAGTCGCGGCACCCTTGATCCCGACCTGGTCGATGAGCCACGCCGCCTTGAGCACGAGCAGGCGGGCCTGCTCGATCTCCATGCGGGACTCGGCGATCCAGTTCCGCACCACGCCCTGGTCGGAGATCGGACCGCCGAACGCCTCGCGGGCCATCGTCCGGCGCACCATCAGCTCGAGGCCCCGCTCGGCCATGCCGAGGCAGCGCATCGCGTGGTGGATGCGGCCCGGGCCGAGGCGGGCCTGGGCGATCGCGAAACCCTCGCCCTCGGCGCCGAGCAGGTTCGTCACCGGCACCCGCACGTCGTCGAACCGGATCTCGCAATGGCCGTGCTGGTCGTGGTAACCGAAGATCGGCAGCGAACGCAGAATCGTCACCCCGGGGGTGTCGACCGGCACGAGGATCATGGACTGCTGCCGGTAGACGGCCGCCTCCGGGTCCGTCTTGCCCATCAGCACGAGGATGTCGCAACGCGGGTCCGCGGCGCCTGTCGTCCACCACTTGCGTCCGTTGATGACGTACTCGTCGCCGTCGCGCACGATCGAGGTGGCGATGTTGCGCGCGTCGGAGGAGGCCACGTCCGGCTCGGTCATCGAGAAGCCGGAGCGCATCGTGCCCTCGAGCAACGGGGTCAGCCACCGCTGCTTCTGCTCGGGCGTGCCGAACATGTGCAGCAGCTCCATGTTGCCGGTGTCCGGCGCGGCACAGTTGATCGCCTCGGGGGCGAGGTAGGGCGAGCGTCCGGTCTCCTCGGCCAGGTAGGCGTACTCGACGTTGGTGAGGCCCGACAGGTCAGGCAGGAAGAGGTTCCACAGCCCCAGCTCGCGCGCCGTCGCCTTGAGCTCCTCGACGACCGGCGGCAGGACGTGGGACACCCCGCCGTTCTCGCGGGCCGCGGCGGCGAGCTCGGTGGCGTACACCTTCTCGGCGGGGTAGACGTGCTGGGCCATGAACGTGCGCAACGTCGCGAGCAGCTCGCTCGCGCGCGGGCCGGGGCCGAGGTCCATCCGGGTCAGGTCGGTCGCGTCAGCCACCGTCACTCCTTGCCTGTGCTCGTGCGGAGGGCGATCTTGCCGCGAGCGCCACGGTTCAGCACCGTGCCGAGCGCGCGGGCGGCCTCCTCCAGCGGGAAGACCTCGCTGACGTGCGGCCCCAGCCGGCCCGCGGCGATCCACTCCAGCACCGTCGTCATGTTGGCGGCGTTCGCCGCCGGGTCGCGCCTGGCCCAGGCGCCCCAGAGGACCCCCAGCACCGCGCCCTCGGTGAGCAGCAGCCGGTTGAGCTTGACCTGCGGGATCGCGCCCGCCGCGTAGCCGACGGTGAGGAACCTGCCGGCCCACGCGAGGGCACGCAGCGCCACGGCGGAGGCGTCGCCACCGACCGGGTCGTAGACGACGTCGGCGCCGGCGTCGCCGGTCAGCGCGCGCACCGTCGCTGTCAGGTCGTCGTAGCCGATGGCGTGGTCGGCCCCGTGCGCCAGGCACAGCTCACGCTTGTCCTCGCTCGACGCGGCCGCGATCACTGTCGCGCCGAGGGCCTTGCCGATCTGCACGGCGGTGAGGCCGACGCCGCCGGAGGCGCCGAGCACGAGCAGCGTCTCGCCGGCGGCGAGGCCGGCCCGGTCGACGAGGCCGTGGTAGGACGTGCCGTAGACGACGGGGATCGTGCTGGCCTCGACGAGGTCGACGCCCTCGGGCAACGGGTGGACCATGCGGGCGTCGACGAGCACCTGGGTGGCGTAGCCGCCGATGCCGCAGAAGCCGACGACGCGGGTGCCGACGGGTGGGCCGGTCACCCCGTCGCCGAGCGCCGCGACCGTGCCGGCGACCTCGCAGCCGGGCACGAACGGCAGCTCCGGCTTGGTCTGGTAGGTGCCGGCGACGATGAGGCCGTCGGGAAAGTTCACCCCGGCGCCGACGACGTCGACGAGTACCTGCCCCGGTCCGGGCTGCGGCTGCGGCCCGTCCACGACCGTGAGCACCTCGGGACCCCCGAGCTCGCGGACCACCATCGACCGCACGGCTCAGCCCTCGCTGCCCGGGCGCGCCGCCTTGTCGGTGCCGGCGAACTCGTCGCGGATCCGGTCGGCGACCCCGGTGAGGTTGAGCTCGAAGGTGAAGCCCTGCTCGAAGCGGTAGCTGCGGTTGACGTCCCACAGGTCGATGCCGTTGAGCGAGGCCTTGGCGGCCCGGATCACTGTGGGGTCCTTCTCGGCGATGCTGGTCGCGACGGCGAGCGCCGCCGCGCGCAACTGCTCTCGGGGTACGACACTGTGCACCGAGCCGTACGCGTGCAGCTCCTGCGCGGTGGCGGTGGCCGAGGTGTAGACCATGGCGCGCATCCGGTGCTGGGGCACCATCCGGGACAGGTGGGTGGCCGCGCCGAGGGCGCCGCGGTCGACCTCGGGCAGGCCGAAGGTGGCGTCGTCGGAGGCGACGATGACGTCGGAGTTGCCGACCAGGCCGATGCCGCCCCCGAGGCAGAAGCCGTGGACGGCGGTGACGACCGGGACGGGGCACTCGTAGACGGCCTTGAACGCGGCGAAGCAGCCGCGGTTGGCGCCAAGCAGCGCGGTGAAGCCGTCGGTGTGCTGCATCTCCTTGATGTCGACGCCGGCGTTGAAGCCGCGGCCCTCGGCGCGCAGCAAGACGACACGCACCGACTCGTCGGCGCCGGCGGCGTCGAGGGCGGTGGCGAGCGCGAACCAGCCGGCCACCGGCAGCGCGTTGACCGGCGGGTTGTCCACGACGATCTCGGCGATCCCGTCGGGGTGCACTGTCGTCGTCACCGACGCGTGGCTCGTGGGACTCATCCCTGCTCCTCGGTGGTCTCGGGCTGCTCGCCGGCCTCGGGTGTCGCGTCCCCGACGGAGGCGTCGAGGGGCAGCACGAACGTCGCCCACGCGGTGACGGCCGTGTCGCCGGTCTGCCGCCGGCAGGTCAGCTCGATGTCGACGCGGCCCTCACGGCCGTCCTCACTTTCGAGCACGTAGGTGCGCAGCGGAACGCCTTCGAAAGTGAGGACGTCGCCGGGCCACACCTGGGCCAGGAACCGGATGCGGAAGTCACGCACGTTGGGGCCGCCGAGCCAGTCGGTGGCGTAGGTGCCGAGCAGGCTGGCCTGCCACATGCCCACCGAGAAAGGGCTCGGGAACCCTGCGGCCCTGGCGAAGACCTCGTCGTGGTGGATCGGATTCATGTCGCCCGAGGCGCCCTGGTAGCGGACGAAGTCGGTGCGGGTCACCGGGCCGTAGGCGCGCGCCGGAGGGGTCGCCGGGACGGGCAGGCCGACCCCGGTCGTACGGGGCTGGGCGGTGGCTGTGTCGCTCATGCGGACGCTCCGTCCTGCGTCGCGTCCCCGGTGACCGGCGGGCGGGCAGTCTCGACACCGGTGAGCTTGGCGCGGGCGACGAGACGCCCGGTCTCGTCGTGGAAGTCGGTGTACATCACGGCGAAGGTCATCTCCCCGCCGCGACGCCCCACCTTGGTGTAGATCTCGCCGATGCGCGACTGGCAGGTGAGCCTGGTGCCGGCGCGGGGCGGCTCGCCGAAGAAGGTGTACTGCTGCTCGGCGTGCAGGCCGCGCTGCTGGTCGAGCTCGACCGCGGACCACGGGTTGGAGTCCTCGCCCTGCCAGAAGAAGGTCGTCGTGAGGAACGTCGGCTGTACGACCGGGTTCTCCTCCCGCAGGTAGGCCGCGTCAGCCGCTCCGGTGGCCAGCGCGAACTCGCGGATCTTGCCGCGCTCGACGTCGAGCCGGAAGGGGGCGCCGGTGACGCCCTGCGCGTCGGGGTTGGCCACGACGAGCTCCTTTCGTTGGTCCGCTGCGAGCGGCACGGGTCGCCGGCACGCAGCGGGTGGTCACGGGTGCTGGCTCGAGACGGACACGACCTCGCCGGTCATGTACGACGAGTAGTCACTGGCGAGGAAGACGATGACGTTGGCGATCTCCCACGGCGCCGCGGCCCGGCCGAACGCCTCCTGGTCCGAGAGCTGGGCGAGCAGCTCGTCGCTGGTCACCTTGGCCAGATGGGCGTGCATCGCGATGCTCGGGGACACCGCGTTGACCCGGATGCCGTGCTCGGCGACGTCGAGGGCCGCGCAGCGGGTCAGCGCCATGACTCCGGCCTTGGCCGCGGCGTAGTGCGCCTGCCCCTTCTGCGCGCGCCAGCCGATGACGGAGGCGTTGTTGACGATGACGCCCTTGCCGGCCGGGATCATGTGCCGCAGCACCGACCGGGTCGCCTTGAACGTCGAGGTCAGGGTCACCGACAGGACGGAGTCCCATTGTTCGTCGGTCATGTCCTGCACCGCCGCGGTGCCGCCGAGGCCGGCGTTGTTGACGAGTACGTCGATGCCGCCGAACTCGGCGGCGACGGTGTCCATGAGGTGGTCGAGCTGCGCCTGGTCGGTGACGTCGCAGGGCACCGCGAGCGGCCGGGTCCCGGTGCGGCGCTCGATCTCGTCGGCGGACGCGGCGAGGCGGCGTTCGTGGCGGTCGCTGATGGCGACACGCGCGCCTTCCTCGGCGGCGCGGCGGGCCGTCGAGAAGCCGATGCCGGTGCCGGCCGCGGCGGTGACGAGCACCGAGCGCCCGGAGAGCAGCCCGTGGGCAGGGCCGGCCCAGTCGGCGGCTTCGGTGTGACCGGTGTCAGACACGGGCGGCCATCTCCTTCGCGATCTCCTCGACGGTCCAGCGGGCGCCCTTGTCGATGGTCCAGTCGTAGCTCCACGGCGCGCAGCGACGGATCTCGCCGCCCTTGGCGTAGTACACCTCGCCGGTCACCGGCACGTCGGCGGTGAGCAGCCAGGCGACGAGCGGGGAGACGTTGCCCGGGTGGTAGACGTCGAACGCGGCGGGATCGGCCGGGGCGGCGACCATCTCGCCGATGCCGGGCAGGTCCTGGGTCATCCGGGTACGCGCGACCGGGACGATCGCGTTGACGCGTACGCCGTAGCGGCCGATCTCCTGGGCGAGGATGACGGTGAGGGCGGCGATGGCGGCCTTGCCCGCGCCGTAGTTCGTCTGCCCGACGGCGCCGATGATGCCGGAGGTCGAGGAGACGTTGACGATCGAGGCGACCGGCTGGTTGCCGGCCTTGGACTCGGTGCGCCAGTGGTCGGCGAACACCCGGCACGGCGCGAACGTCGAGCGCAGCTGGCCACGGATCACCGCGTCCCAGTCGTCCTCGCTCATGTTGACGAACATCCGGTCCCGCAGGATGCCGGCGTTGTTGACGAGGCCGTCGACGCGTCCGTAGGTGTCGCGGGCGAGCGCGAGCAGCTCGCGGGCGCCCTCGGTGGTGGCGACGTCCGCGGTGCTGGCCACGGCCCGCCCGCCGGCGTTCGTGATCTCGGCGGCGACGGCCTCGACGACCGAGGGGTCGCTGCCGGTGCCGTCGGCGGCGGCGCCGGTGTCGGCGACGACGACCGAGGCGCCTTCGGCGGCGGCGAGCAGGGCGTGCTCACGGCCGAGGCCGCGGCCGGCACCGGTGACGACGACGACGCGTCCCTGCAGTGCTCCCATGACTAGTCCTCCTTGTGCCCGGCCGGGGTCGACGCGACCGGCGCGGGCACGCCGAGTCGGTCGAGGGTCCGGGTGGCCTCGTCGATGATGCGGTCGATGAGCTCGGCGACGCTCGGGACGTCGTCGATCAGTCCGACGACCTGGCCGGTGGCCATGACGCCGAGGTCGGTCCTGCCCTCCAGCAGGGCCGACCGGTAGAGCATCGGAGCGTTGGCCGCCATGACGACCTGGCTCCAGGTCAGGTCGTGGGCCTTGCGCATGGCCAGGCCCTCGCGGACCATGTCGCCCCACGGCGTGCCGGACAGCTTCTGGAAGGCGAAGGCGTTGCGTACGGCCCGCAGCAGCCGGCCGGCGGCGGAGGTGCGCTCCAGCTCCTCGATCGTGCCGGCGCGCAGCACGCGCTGCGGAACGCCGTCGACCTGCAGGGTCAGCACGGTGTCGTTTACCGTCTTGGACAGGTAGACGTCCTTGACCGACGGCTGGACCGGCGAGTCGCTGGTGAGCAGGAAGCGGGTGCCCATGGCGACGCCCTCGGCGCCGTAGGCGAGCGCGGCGACGAGGCCGCGGCCGTCGAAGAAGCCACCGGCGCCGATGACCGGGATGTCGACGGCGTCGACGACCTGGGGCAGCAGCAGGCTGGTGGGCACCCCGCCGGTGTGGCCGCCGCCCTCGCCACCCTGCACGATGACGGCGTCGGCGCCCCACGCGGCGACCTTCTCGGCGTGGCGGCGCGCGCCGATCGACGGAACGACGACGAGGCCGGCGTCCTTGCACCTGGCGATGAGTTCCTGCTTCGGAGCCAGCGCGAAGGAGGCGACCTTGACGCCGGCCGAGATGAGCAGGTCGATGCGCTTGACGACGTCCGGCTGGTCGGCACGGATGTTGACGCCGAACGGCGCGTGCGTGCCGGCCTGGATCTGCTCGACGGCCACCACGAGCTCGTCGTAGGAGAGCAGGCCGGCTGCGAGGATGCCCAGTCCACCGGCGTTGGCCGTCGCGGTGGTCAGGCGCACGTCGGAGACGTAGCCCATGCCGGTCTGGACGATCGGGTACCGCACCCCGAACAGGTCGGTCGCCCGGGTACGCAGTGTCGGGGGCAGCCCGCGGCCCTGGCTCATGCCGGGATCTCGCGGTCGCGCAGCGAGCGGGGGTCGATGACCTCGCGGATGAGGCGCAGCTCCTCGGCGCTCGGCTCGCGGGTGGCCGGGACCTCATCCTCGACGTGCACGGCACAGCCGGTGGCGGCGCGGAACTCCTCGAGCGTGACGCCGGGGTGCAGGCTGAGCAGCCGCATCGTGCCGTCGGGGCCGCCGAAGTCGAGGACCGCGAGGTTGGTGACGACGCGGCGCAGATCGTGGTGCGCGGTCGCGGCCGGGCCGGCGGCCCGGGCGCTGTCGGTGCCGACGCCGGAGACCATGTCGACGGTCCGGACGAAGCTACGCGTGGAGTGGTTGGCAATCCAGTAGCTGGTCGGGTGGTAGATGCTGTTGCCGGGGGCGCCGCGCACGCCGAGCAGCTGGACCTTGGGCCGGGCGTAGTCGCCGATGGCCGAGATGTTGGTGTTGCCGTGCCCGTCGATCTGGACCGGGATCATCATGACGTGCCGCTTGCCGTGCCAGACGAGGTCGAAGATCGTGCGGAACGGGCTCCAGCCCTCGATGACGACGCCCTCGGTGGCGTGCGGGTCCGCGCCGATCTCCCAGGAGCCGGAGACGAAGTGGGCCTCACCGTCGGTGAGCAGCAGGTCGGGGGCGACGGTGAGCCGGGCGAGGCGGACGCCGATGGCCGGGATCGTGCCGAAGGCGCTGGCGATGGACTCGCCGTCGCCGGCGAACGTGTCCGCCACGGCGACCGCGCAGTACTCGGCGCGGGTCACCGGCGCGTCGGCAGTGGTGGCGCTGCCCGTGGGCTGCTCGGTGGCGGCGCTGCTCATGCGACCTCCTCGGCTCGGGCGGCGACGGCCGCCTGGTAGTCATCTTCGGTGCCGGACAGGTACCGCTTCTCGAACCTGGCCCAGGCCTGCGGGTCGCCGGCGGCCTTGACGTACTCACGCTGGAAGGCTTCGTCGCGCTCGTAGTCGGGGGCGCAGGAGGTGAAGTGCGCGCCGTTCGGGGTCTCGACGACGCCGGCGACGAGCTGGCGATTGATCTTGATGGTCGCCGAGTGCCCGGCGGCACTCAGCTCGGCCGTGGGCACGATCCGCTCGCAGGACATGAAGGCCTGGTCGGCGGCGAGGCAGTAGAGGTCGTCGAAGTACGGGTCGGGCCCGAGGAACTGGCCGTTGCCCTGGGCGTCGGCGCGGTTCATGTGCACGAGGGCCGCGTCGAGGCGCAGCGGCGGCATCGCCACGAGCCGTTCGGTGCCGTACGGGTCCTGGACGAGTTTGAGGTCGGGGTTGTGCTTCAGGACGTCCGACCCGAGCCCGGCGCGGGTCGGCAGGAAGGGCAGGCGGATGCCGGCGGCGTACAGCCCCCACTGGAGCATGCCCTCGTCGTACTCGGCGACCTCGACGGCGCCCTTCTGCCGCGCGGCGCGGAAGTGCGGGTCGAGGGCGATGCTGTCGAGGGAGACGAACCCGAAGACGACCTTCTTGACCTTGCCCGCGGCGCAGAGCAGCCCGACGTCCGGCCCGCCGTAGCTGACGACGGTCAGGTCCTTGAGGTCGGAACGCAGGATCTCGCGCACGAGGGCCATGGGCTTGCGGCGTGAGCCCCAGCCGCCGATGCCGATGATCATTCCGGAATCGAGCCGCGACACGACGTCGCGGGCTGTCAGAGTCTTGTCGGCCATGTGTCCCTCATCATCGCGTCTGTCGGAGCACTGCCCGACGGGTGGTGAGCAGCGCGAAGGGCGAGTCGCGTGCCGGGCCTCCACGGCCGGCTCGCCATGTAGCAAGCGCTTGGTTGGTACCCTAACAGCCACAGGGAGAGGGTCAAGACCCTGTTGCGAAGGAGGACGAAACATGAACACCGTGGTGCGCGAGCGCGTCGGCGCGGTGGGAGTCATCAGGATCAATCGGCCGCAGGTACGCAACGCCCTCGATCCCGACACCCTCCTGGCGATGACCGACGCCCTGCTCGGGTACGACGCGGACGCGGGCGTGCGCGCGGTCGTGCTGACCGGCACCGGCGAGTTGTCCTTCAGCGCGGGGATGGACCTGCGCGCCGCGGCCGAGGGGCGCCTGGTCGACGTGGCCCGCAGCCCGCTGACGCTGCTGCGCGGCGGCTACCGCAAGCCGGTCATCGCCGCGGTCAACGGGCCCGCCGTCGGCGGCGGCTTCGAACTCGCCCTCGCCTGCGACCTCGTCGTCGCGGCCGAGCACGCCTACTTCGCGCTGCCCGAGGTGGGGCGCGGCATCGCCGCCACCGAGGGCGGCACCGACCTGCCCCGTCGCGTGCCGGTCGCCGTAGCCCTGGAACTCGGGCTGACTGCCGAACCGCTTCCCGCGGCCCGGGCCCACGAGCTGGGCCTGGTCAATGCCGTGGTCCCCGCCGACGAGGTCCTTCCGCGCGCGCTCCAGCTGGGCGCCCGGATCGCGACCCACTCCCCCGCGGCGGTGCGGGCGACCAAGCGGCTCATGCACCTGAGCCTGGACCCCCGCGTGGGCGATCTCGGTGCGGTCAACCGGCTCGCGACCCTCGAACTGCTCGCCGGGCCGGATGCCGCCGAGGGCGCGGCCGCGTTCGTCGCCAAGCGCGCGCCGCGATGGGCGGACGCGCCCTGAGCGCTCAGGGACGCGCCACCGCGATCTGCTCGCGCGTCCAGGTGATCGAGCGGGTCACCGCCGACTCGGCGCCCTCGGCCTCGATGGCCGGACCGATCAACTCGACGTCGACGATGCCGGTGTAGCCGGCCCGCAGCACGCTCGCCAACAGACCGGCCATCGGCAGGTCGCCGTCCCCGGGCACCCACCGGTTCGGGAAGGTCGAGGTGCCGACCCGGAAGTCGGACACCTGCAGCAACTCGACCTGACCGACCCGATCGCGGACGAGGTCGGTCAGGCCCCGCTCCTGCCAGCAGCAGTAGAGGTCGAGGCAGATGCCGATGCCGCAGAGGTCGGCCAGGGCGAGGGCGTCCCGCGCGGTGTGGGTGAAGCTGAGGTCGCACTTGACCGGCAGGGTGTTCTCCACACCCAGGCGCACCCCGTGTTCGCGAGCGGTGGCCACGACCGGAGCGATCCGCTCGGCGAACCGGCCGGCCGCCTCCTCCCACGTCAGGTGCGCCGAGGGGCCCGAGGTGAGGTAGACGAGGTCGGCCCCGAGCCGACGGGCGTCGACGACGCCGTCCTGCAACGCCGCGACCTGCTGCGCCCAGCCCGGCTCGTCGTCCGGGTGGGCGGTGAAGCTGTGCACGAGGTAGCCGAGCCGTACGTCGTGCCGGGCGAGCAGGTCTCCGAGAGCCGGCACGCCGAAGGAGGCGACCTTGCTGCGCTGCAGGCCGACGAGGTCGGTACCGGTACGCCGGTACATCGCGATCTCCTCGGGCAGGTCCCAGGACATCGCGGCCATGCCGCTGACGCAGACCGGGTTGGTCGTGACGGACATCGGGCTCCTGTCGGCTCGGGGGTCGTCCGGGTGTCGGACGTCGGGTCAGTCTCGAACGTCGGATCAGTCGAGGTATTCGATGCGCGCCCGGCGCATCCCGAGGGGTGCCAGGTGCGGCAGCAGCCGCGCCGTGACGGCCTCGGCGATGCGCTCCGGGGTCCACGCCGTGTGCCGCAGCACGGGCTCGGCGAGCGCCGGGTGGGTCGTCAGCATGAGTTCGGGACCGTAGGAGCGCAGCACCTGGCCGGTCAGCTCGACGCTGAGGTCGGAGAGCAGGTAGAGCAGCAGCGGCACGTTGGCCTCGGGCGCGATGCCCGCGTTCTGCCCGCTCGGTGCGCCGCGGAACTGCTCGAGCACCTCGGCCATCCGGGTCTGCGCGTTGGGGGAGATCGCGTTGACGCGGATCCCGACGTCGGCGAGTTCGGCCGCCCACGCATAGGTGAGCGTGGCGATCGCGGCCTTCGTCGCCCCGTACACGGCCGTCTCGGCACGGCCCATCTGCTCACCCGAGGTGACGTTGACCAGGACCCCGTGACCCTGGGTACGCATCGCCGCGACAGCGGCGTCTCCCCAGGCGACGGCGCCGAGCACGTTGACCTCGAGCATCCGGCGCACCGTGGCCTCGGACTCGGTGCCGGCGCGGGCCATGGCGAAGACGCCGGCGTTGTTGACGAGGCCGTCGAGCCTGCCGTGCTCGGCGACGCAGTCACGCACGAGGTCGTGGGCGCCCGCCCAGTCCGCGACGTCGGCGACCCTGATCGAGCCCTGGCCGTCAGCCGCGGCGAGCTGCCCGCTCAGCCGCTGGAGTCCCTCCGCGTCGACGTCGACGGCGACCACGTGGGCCCCGGCCGCGGCGATGCCGCGCGCGTATGCCGCTCCCAACCCGTTGGCGGCGCCGGTGACGAGGACGACGCGGCCGGCGAGCAGGCCGGCTGCCTGGTCAGGGCCGGCGGCGGGCGGACGCCCGGACGGGACGGCAGGGATCGGGCCGGTCTTCGGGTCGGACACGGGCAGCCCCTCTCGGCTGATCGGGATCCGCAGCGCGGGCTCCGGCAACCGAACGAGCGCTTGGTTGGCTGCACCATAGGCATTTTGCGACCCCCCGGTCAAGGGAGGCTGCCTTTATCATGCTGAAGGCATCGAAGTGATATAAAGCAAGCGCTTGACCAACACATATGCTCGAGGAACCGGGAGCACCCCAATGTCGACGACCCAGGACCGGCGCTCGGTCATCCTCGACAACGCCGCGCACCTTTTCGCGGCCAAAGGAATCGATGCCACGACAGTCCGCGAGATCGCCGACTCGGTCGGCATCCTCTCGGGCAGCCTCTACCACCACTTCAAGTCCAAGGACGAGATGGTCAACGCGATCATCTCGGACTATCTGACCGACCTGACCTACCGCTACGCCCAGGTCCTGGAGTCCGAGGAGAAGCCGGCGATCCAGTTGCGCAAGCTCGTCACGAGCTCGCTGGCCAACATCGAGGCTCACCCGCACGCGACCGAGATATACCAGAACTCGAGCAACTACCTGCCCAAGATCGACGGCTACGAGCACATCCGCGACGCTGCGACCGCGATCCAGCGGGCCTGGATCCAGGTGCTCGAGGCCGGTATCGCCACGGGCGACTTCCGCAACGACATCCCGGTACGCGTGCTGCACGGCATGCTGCGTGACTCGTTGTGGCTCTCGGTCCGCTGGTTCAAGCCGACCCCGTCGTACTCCATGGCGAAGTTCGCCGACGACTTCGTCTCGGTGTTCCTCGACGGAATTCTCGCCCGCGACTGAGCGCGGACCCCGCCCGCATCCGGATGCCCACCTGGGGTGTCCGACACGACACGCCGAAAAAACCAAGCGCTTGCTAGGGTCGTGCCTGACGAGGAGGCGCACCCATGACGGCAGCAGGTCACGCCCAGACAGGCCCGGCCCCGATCGACACCACCCGGCACGCCGGGCTCCCGGCGGGGGTCGACGCCTGGCTCGGCAGCGCGGTGCCCGAGTTGCAGGGGAACCTCCGACACGAGGTCATCGCCGGAGGGCGCTCCAACCTGACCTACCGGACCACCGACGCGGCCGGCCACGTCGTCGTGCTGCGCCGTCCACCGCTCGGAAACCACCCGGCCACCGCACACGACGTACTGCGCGAGGCGCGGATCCTGCGCGGTCTGCACGGCCACCTCCCGGTGCCGCGAGTGCTCGCCGTCGAGGAGACGGGCGAGGTCGCCGGCGCCCCTCTCGTCGTACTCGAGCACCTCGACGGCGTGATCCTGCGCAGCCCCGCCGACGTCGGGCGGCTCACCACCGAGGCCGACCGCGCGCTCATCGGCCCCACGCTCGTCGACGCACTCGTGGCCCTGCACCGACTCGCCCCGGAGGTCATCGGGCTGGGAGGTCTGGCCCGTCGCCGTGACTACATCACCCGGCAGCTCGGGCGCTGGCACGAGAACTGGCACCGGAGCAGGATCCGCGACCTGCCCGATCTGCAGACCGCGCACGAGCACCTCGTGGCGGCGGCGCCCGAGCAGTCCCGCTCCGGGATCGTGCACGGCGACTTCCGCCTCGACAACTGCATGCTCGACTCTCGATGGCAGGTTCAGGGCGTGCTCGACTGGGAGCTGGCCACGATCGGAGACCCGTTGGCCGACGTCGGCCAACTGCTCGTCTACTGGGCGCAGGCCGACGACCCGGCCCGCGCGCTGCACGACCCGGCCACGGTCCTGCCCGGCTTCTCGACCCGGGACGAACTGCTCTCCCGGTACTGCCTCGCCACCGGCACCGACCCGGCGCGAATCGACTACTTCGTCGCCTACAACTGGTGGAAGACCGCGTGCATCCTCGAGGGCGTGTACACCAGGGTCGCGCAGGGCGCGATGAGCGGTGGCGACCGCACCGCGGCCTCGTTCGCCGCACAGTCGGCCGCGGTCGCCGGCCGGGCGGCGACCCTCGCGGCGGCGCTGCGCCGGCACTGATCCTCGCCTGACCGCACACGCACGTACCCACTCGGCGTGGTGGCCCCGGTCGCGAACGCGGCCGGGGCCACCGTCCCGGTCGGGCGCGGGGCATGAGCCGGGTGTCGACGTCCCCGGTTCGACCGGGGACGTCGGCGCACCGGCCTAGGAGAGCCGCTCGATGACCATCGCCATGCCCTGGCCACCGGCGGTACACATCGTCTCGAGACCGAACTGGCCGTCCCGGGCCCGCAGCCCGTTGATGAGCGTCGTCGTCATCCGCGCTCCGGTCTGACCGAACGGGTGGCCCAGGGCGATCGCACCACCGTGGACGTTGACCCGCTCGGGGTTGGCCTTGAGGTCCGAGATGGAGGGGACGACCTGAGCGGCGAACGCCTCGTTGAGCTCGACGAGATCGATGTCGGCCATCGAGAGCCCGGCCAGCGCGAGGGCCCGCCTCGACGCCTCGACCGGGCCGAGACCCATGATCTCCGGCGAGATCGCCGAGACGCCCGTGGACAGGATCCGGGCCAGCGGCGTGACGCCGAGTTCGGCGGCCCTACGGCTGGACATGATGATGAGGGCGGCCGCGCCGTCGTTGAGCGGGCAGCAGTTGCCCGCGGTCACCGTACCGTCGGGCCGGAAGGCCGGTTTGAGGCCGGACAGCGACTCGGCCGTCACTCCGGCGCGAGGGCTGTCGTCGGTGGCCACGACGGTGCCGTCGGCGAGGGTCACCGGCGTGATGTCGGTGGCGAAGAAGCCCGACTCGATCGCGGCCCGGGCCCGCTGCTGGCTCGTGGCGGCCCACTCGTCCTGCTCGGCGCGGCTCACGCCGCGGTGGCTCGCGACGTTCTCGGCGGTCTCGCCCATCGCGATGTAGACGTCGGGAAGCTCATTCGCGTCGCGTGGGTCGGTCCACGGGCCGGCGCCACCCCGTCCGCGGGTGGCGGTGCGCTCCCCCGCCGCGGCGAAGATCGGGTTCTTCGTGTCCGGCATGCCGTCGGACTTGCCGGCGGCGAAGTGCGAGACGACCTCGACCCCGGCGGAGACGAGCACGTCCGCCTCACCGGCGCGGATGGCGTGCAGCGCCATCCTGGTCGTCTGCAGGCTCGATGCGCAGTAACGCTGCACGGTCGTCCCGGGGACCCGGTCGAGCCCGAGCTCGACCGCGACGACGCGCCCGAGGCCCCAGCCCTGCTCGCCGGCCGGCTGAGCGCAGCCGAGCATGAGGTCGTCGATCTGGGCCGGGTCGAGCGCCGGCACCTGGGCCAGGGCCGCCTGGATCATCTGGGTGGCCAGGTCGTCGGCCCGCATCGAGGCCAGCGACCCCTTGAAGGCCCGGCCGATCGGCGAGCGCGCCGCGGCGACGATGACTGCGTCCTGCATTGGTGTCCTCCGGTTCTCGGGCTGGCGCCCGTGACGGCGGTGCCGTCGGTGTCAGGTCTGGTCGGGGCGTCGGGCCTGCCGGCCGCGGGGCACTGGGCCAGTGCGAAGCGCCTTCGCGGGCAGCACCCCGGTGAGGGGACCCGCGAACGCCGGGCTCACCGGGTGAGCTTGAACTTCTGGATCTTTCCGCTCGCGGTTCGTGGCAGCGCCGGAACGACTGTGAAGCTGCGCGGGCGCTTGAAGTTGGCCAGCCGCTCCCGGCACCACGCCTCGAGCTCGTCGATGAGCGCCGACTCGTCCCCGCTCCAGGCGGGAACGGTCTGCACGAAGGCGCTGCCGACCTCGCCCATCCGCGCGTCCGGGACCCCGACGACTGCGACGTCGAAGACGGCGGGATGTTCGGACAGCACACGCTCGACCTCGGCGGGGTAGACGTTGAAGCCCCCGACCATGTAGACGTCCTTGATCCGGTCGGTGATGCGCAGGTAGCCGTCCTCGTCGACCCAGCCGACGTCACCGGTGTGCAGCCAGCCGTCCTCGTCGATGGCCTGCGCCGTGGCGACCGGGTCCTCGAAGTAGCCCGACATCACGTTGTAGCCACGCACGAGGACCTCGCCCGACTCACCGGCCGGCAGCGCCTGTCCGTCGAGACCGGCGATCCGCAACTCGGTGCCCGGGATCGCCCGCCCGCAGCTGGTCGAAATCCGCTCGAGGCCGGCGTCGGGCGGGCACACGGTCGCGGTGCCGCACGTCTCGGTCAGGCCGTAGGCGGTGATGACGTCGCGGAAGCCGAGTTCCTCGCGCATCCGGCGCAGCAGCGACACCGGCACGATCGTGGCCCCGGTGACGGCCAGGCGTACCGAGCTGAGGTCGTACGTGCCGAGGTCGGGGTGTTCGAGCAGGGAGGTGTAGACGGTGGGTGCGCCGGGGAAGACCGTGACACGTTCCTGCTCGATGAGACGCAGCACGGTCTCGACGGCGAACACCGCGACCGGAATGATCGTGGCGCGCATGAGGAGGCAGGCCAGGATGCCGGCCCGGTAGCCGAAGCTGTGGAAGAACGGGTTGACCATCAGATAGCGGTCGCCTCGCCGCAGCCCGACGAGGCGGGCCCACTCCCTGTCGACGCGAAGGTTCGAGGCGTGCGAGACCATCGCGCCCTTGGGGTAGCCGGTGGTGCCTGAGGTGAACAGGATGTCGGCCACGCTCTCCGGGGCGAGGGCGGCGATCCGTCCGTCGATGATTTCGGGGTCGACCTCGTCGGCCAGCGCGGTGAAGCCCGCCAGGGACCACACGCCGTCATCGGTCTGTTCGGGGCCGGTGGCGGACAGGTCGACGACGGTACGCACCGAGGGCAGCAGCGGCACCGGGCGGCCGATGGCCGGTGACGGCCCGTCGCCGCGCAGCGCGGCCAGGTAGTGGGCGTCCAGGAAGGCGTCGTCGAGGACGACCATCGTGGCCCGGACCTTGGCGATGACGGACCGCGCCTCCGCACCACGGAAGCGGGTGTTGACGGGGCACAGCACGCCCCCCGCTGCCAGCACGCCGAGGGCGCTGATGACCCAGTCGGCGCTGTTCGGGGCCCAGACGATGACGCGGTCCCCCGGCTCGAGACCGTGCGCGACCGCGGCCCGCGCGAACCGGGTGACGGCCGCGTCGAGCTCGGCGAAGGTCATCCGCACGTCACCGTCGACCAGGGCCTCGAGCTCGGCGGCGTCCTGCGCGGCCTGCCGCAGCAGGGCGGGGATCGTGGTCAACACGTCACTCACGCACATCTCCTCACGCGGAGCCGGTCACTTTGTCGAAACGAAGCACAGACTACCAACCAAGCGCTTGCTAGACTAGCGGTGGCGATGCCGGCGACCAGCGTCAGCGAGCCACGCCGACTCAACCGATCCGACCTCCGGCACCGACCGGTGAGGCATGTGAAGGAAGGAAACCCGGTGGCAGAGGCATACATCGTGGACGCCGTCCGCACCCCCGTCACGCGACGCGGTGGCGCGCTCGCCGACATCCACTCCGCCGACCTGGGAGCCGCCGCGCTCACCAGCCTCATGAGTTCCTCGGGGGTCGACCCCGACGCCGTCGAGGACGTCGTGTTCGGCTGCGTCGACACCATCGGCCCACAGGCCGGTGACATCGCCCGCACCGCCTGGCTCGCCGCCGGGCTCCCGCAGCACGTACCCGGCGTCACCGTGGACCGGCAGTGCGGCTCGAGCCAACAGGCGGTGCACTTCGCAGCCCAGGCCGTCATGGCCGGAGTCAACGACGTCGTCGTCGCCGGGGGTGTGCAGAACATGAGCGCCATCCCCATCTCGGCCGCGATGCTCACCGGTCAGCAGTACGGCTTCGACGACCCCTTCTCCGGGTCCGTCGGCTGGCGCAAGCGCTACGGCGACGAGCCGATCTCGCAGTTCCGCTCAGCCGAGATGATCGCCGAGAAGTGGGGCGTCAGCCGAGCGGACATGGAGCGCTTCGCCCTGCGTAGCCACGAGCGGGCCCTGCGGGCCATCGCCGAGGGCCGCTTCAGCCGCGAGATCCACGCCGTCGGCGACGTCGACACCGACACCTGTCCGCGCCCCGACACGAGCCTGGAGAAGATGGCCAGCCTCGACCCGCTGACCCCGGGCGGCCGGGTCACCGCCGCCGTGGCGAGCCAGATCTGCGACGGCGCGGCGGCCCTGCTCGTCATGAGCGAGCGGGCAGTGGCCGAGCACGGGGTGACCCCGCGCGCCCGGATCCACCACCTGTCGGTGCGCGCCGACGACCCGGTGCTGATGCTCACCGCCCCGATCCCCGCCACCGCCCACGCGCTCGAGCGCACCGGGCTGTCGATCGACGACATCAGCCTGTTCGAGATCAACGAGGCGTTCGCCTCGGTCGTGCTCGCCTGGCTCAAGGAGACGGGGGCCGACCCGGAGCGGGTCAACGTCAACGGCGGCGCGATCGCCCTGGGCCACCCGCTCGGCGCCACCGGCGCCCGGCTGATGACCACCCTGTTGCACGAGCTCGAACGCACCGGCGGCCGCTATGGCCTGCAGGCGATGTGTGAGGGCGGCGGCCAGGCCAACGTCACGATCATCGAGAGGCTCTGATGACCCACTCCCCCACGACGCCCGGCGGCGTCGACCTGACCGGCCAGGTCGCCATCGTCACCGGCGGCACCCGTGGCATCGGCGCCGAGATCACCCGCGCATTCCTCAAGGCCGGGGCGCGGGTGCTCGTGTGCGGCCGCAGCGAGCCCGAACAACTGCCCGGGATCGACGGACGCGCCGCCGTCTTCGTCCAGTCGGACGTACGCGATCCGGAGCAGGCCAAAGCCCTCGTCGCCGCGGCGGTGGAGCGGTTCGGCCGGCTCGACATCCTGGTCAACAACGCCGGCGGCGCACCGAGCGCCGACACCGCGACGGTGTCCCCCCGCTTCGTCTCGGCGGTCGTCACGCTCAACCTGCTCGCCCCGTTCTACGTCGCCCAGCAGGCCAACGAGGTCATGCAGCGTCAGGGCAGCGGCACTATCATCAACATCGGCTCGGTCGCCGGAGCCAACCCGGCCCCGGACACCGCCGCGTACGCCGCGGCCAAGGCGGGCCTGACGATGCTGACCCGCTGCCTCGGGCTCGACTTCGCCCCCGCCGTACGGGTCAACCAGGTGACGGTGGGGCTCGTACAGACCGAGCTCTCGCACCTCTACTACGGCGACGAGGCGGGGCAGGATCGTGTGGCGCGGACGATCCCCATGCGGCGGATGGCCACCCCGGCCGACATCGCCGCAGCCTGCCTGTTGCTCGTCTCGCCGCTCTCCGCTTACGTCACCGGCACCGAGATCGTCATCGACGGTGGTGGGGAGATCCCGTCGCGGCACCTGGCCGCCCAGCCGCCCGGCACCGGTCCGCTCGGCTGAGCCCGGCGGCCCACGTACGACGGAGGGGCCGCACCGGTTCGGTGCGGCCCCTCCGTCCTTCCGCTCCTGCCTGTCGTGGACTTCGGCGGCCGGCTCAGAGGCCGGCGAGCGCTGCCACCTCGGCGCGAACCGCCGTCGGAGAACCAGCCAGCAGCTGGGTCGACTTGCCGCGCTTGAAGAACAGGTGTGCGTGGTGCTCGAAGGTGAACCCGATACCGCCGTGCAACTGGATCGCCTCGGCTGCGACCGTCATCAGCGTGTCGGCGCACACGAGCTTGGCCAGTGCCGCGTCGTGCGAGCGGGTGGCGGCACCGGTGCGTAGCGTCGTGACGAGGTGGTCAGCCGTGGCCCGCGCTCCGGCGACCGCGACGGCGAGGTCGGCGCAGCGGTGCTTGAGGGCCTGGAACGACCCGATCGGGCGGCCGAACTGCTCCCGGACCTTGAGGTAGTCGACGGTGAGGTCGAGGCAGGCGCGGGCGGCGGCCGCCGATTCCAGTGCGAGCATGGCGCGCACGTGGTCCAGCAGCACCCGGGCCCCCTCGCCACCGGGGGCGTCGACCCGGCTGGCGGCGGCCCCGCGCAGGTGCACAGTGCTCAGCCGCCGGGTCTGGTCGAGCGTCATGTGCGTCCGCACGTCCACCCCGTCGGCGGCCAGGTCCACGGCGTAGACGCCGAGCTCACCACCCGGGTTCCGGGCGGTGACGAGAACGACCCGGGCGGCTTCGACCCCGGCGACGACGGTCTTCGTCCCGGTCAGCGCCCACTCGTCCCCGGCGCCGGTGGCCCGGGTGGCGGTCTGTTCGAGATCCCAGCCCGCGCCGTCCTCCGCGAGCGCAACGGCCAGGGTCAGCTGCTCGTCCACGACGCGTGCCAGCAGGGGCTCGGCGTTGGGACCGAGAGCGCGGGCGGCGAGGATCGCGGTGAGGCTCGTCGCGAGGGCGCCCGGCACGAGCCGGGCCCCGAGCTCCTCGATGACGGCGGTCGCGGCGGCCACGTCGAGGCCGAGCCCGCCGAGGTGCTCCGGTACGACGAGGCCGAGCAGGCCCAGCTCGGCCGTGAGCAACTCGTGCAGCAGCGGGTCGTAGCCCTGCTCCCCGACCATGACCTCGTGGGTTCGGCGCAGGTCGGCCTGCCCGTCGAGCACCTCGGCCACGGAGGCACGGATCTGGGCGAGATCCTCGGCCGCCTCCGTGTGCGACGTCTCGGCCACGGCACGAGGGTCGGCGTGCGATCCGGTCATCGTCCTCACCTCATCGGGGCAGGCCGAGCAGGCGCTCGGCGATGATGTTGCGCTGGATCTCGTTGGAGCCGCCGTAGATCGTGTTGGCGCGGCTGAAGAGGAAGTGGGTCTGGGCGTCGTCCAGCTCGTACCCGGGCCCGGTGAGCAGCGCCCCGGCCCCCTCGACGTCGACCGCGAGCTCGCCCAGCGAGCGGTTCCACGTGGCCCACTGGAGCTTGGAGATCGACGCCTCCAGGCCGGACAGCCCTTCACCTGCGGACGCGAGCAGCCGCACCGCCGAGTGCCGCATCACCTCGAGCCCGATGTAGGCGTCGACGAGGCGGTCACGCAGCGCCGGCTCCAGCCAGGCGCCGTTGGAGTGGGCCCGGGCGATGACGGCATCGAGGCGCCGGCGGAAGCCGATCTGCTGGCCGAGGGTGGACACGCCGCGCTCAAAGCCCAGGGTGCCCATGGCGACCTTCCAGCCCTCGCCCTCGGCGCCGACGCGATGCTCGACGGCAGCGACGGCCTCGTCGAAGAAGACCTCGTTGAACTCGCTCGTGCCGGTCAGCTGGGTGATCGGACGCACCGTCACGCCGGGCTGGTCCATCGGCACCAGCAGGTACGAAAGCCCCGCGTGGCGGGTCGAGCCGGGGTCGGTGCGGCACAGCACGAAGCACCAGTCGGCCAGGTGCGCCAGCGAGGTCCACACCTTCTGCCCGGTGATGACGTAGTGGTCGCCCCGGCGCACGGCGCGGGTGCGCACCCCGGCGAGGTCCGAGCCCGCGCCGGGCTCGGAGTAGCCCTGGCACCAGATGTCCTCGCCGCTGGTGATGCGGGGCAGGAAGCGCGCCTTCTGCTCCGGCGTGCCGAATGCGAGCAGGGTCGGGCCGAGCAGCTGCTCGGACATGTGCCCGAGCCGGCCGGGTGCGCCGGCGCGGGCGTACTCCTCGTGAAAGATGACCTGCTGGGCGAGGGTCGCGGGGCGACCGCCGTACTCGGTGGGCCAGGAGAGGCCGATCCAGCCGGCCCGGCCCAGGTGGCGCTCCCACTCGCGGCGCAGCTCGTGCGCCTCGTGCTCGCGTCCCTCACCGCCGGTGCCGACCGCCTCGGCGAACGGCCCGGTGAGGGCCTCCTGGAGCCAGCCGCGGATCTCGGCCCGGAACTGCTCGTCGCTCACCGGCGCACCGGTGGCCCGCGCTGCGTCAGCACCCATGTCAGGCACCGTAGACGGGGGTCGGCGGCTCGGAGCGGGCGATGAGGTCGGCGACCACGTCGGTGAGCTCCTCCGGCTCCCAACGGGCGCCCTTGCCGACGGCCGGCCCGTGTCGCCAGCCGTCGGCGAGCGAGACCTCGCCCCCGGCGACCTCGAAGACGGCGCCGCTGACGGCCTGCGCGGCGTCGGAGCCGAGCCAGACCACGAGGGGGGAGACGTTGGCCGGGTCCATCGCGTCGAAGCCCGTCTCGGGGGCGGCCATCGCCTCGGCGAAGACGGCCTCGGTCATCGGGGTACGGGCAGAGGGGGCGATCGCGTTGACGACGATGCCGTAGCGGGCCCACTCGGCGGCCGCGATCTGGGTCAGGGCGGCGATCCCGGCCTTGGCGGCCCCGTAGTTGCCCTGTCCGACGCTGCCCATGAGCCCCGCGCCGGAGGACGTGTTGACGACGCGCGCGGCGATCCGGCGGCCGGCCTTGGCCGCGTCCCGCCAGTAGGCGGCGGCGTGGCGCATCGGGACGAAGTGTCCCTTGAGGTCGACCCGCAGGACGAGGTCCCACTCCTGCTCGCTCATGTTGACCAGCATCCGGTCGCGGTTGATGCCGGCGTTGTTGACGAGGGTGTGCAGCCCGCCGAAGGTCTCGACCGCCTCGCGCACGAGGCGCTCGCCGTAGGCCCAGTCGCTGACGTCGCCGGTGCTGACGACCGCGCGACCGCCCAGTGCGCGGATCTCGTCGACGACGGCCTGGGCCGCCTCCCGGCTGCTGTCGATGTCGTTGACGACGACGGCGGCGCCCTGCCGGGCGAACTCAAGGGCGTGGACCCGGCCCAGCCCCTGTCCGGCTCCGGTCACGATCACCGTTCGTCCTGCGCAGAAGCCGCTCACGGCACGCCCTTTCACTCGAGGTACGGGAAGAAAACCACACCCGACACTAGCGATGCAAGCAAGCGCTTGGTAGGGTCCCGGAAACGACAGAAGGATGGCGAAAGACGTGAAAATGTTCTCGGCCCTGCAATTCCGAGACTTCCGCTTCGTACTCCTGACCCTGGTGTTGTCCCAGGCCGGCTACTGGGGCTGCAACATCGCCTTCCAGTCGGTGCTCATCGACAGCGACGCCACCCCGGCGACGATGGGGGCGCTCTTCTTCTGCCTGCTCGTGCCGTTCACGCTCTTCTCCATCCCGGCCGGGGTGCTGGCCGACGCCGTCGACCGGCGGCGGCTGCAGATCGGCGTGCTCCTGGCGACCACCGTCCTGGCCGGAGTCTGTGCGGCGACGATCGCGGCCGGGATCGTCGCCCTGCCCGTGATGCTCGCGCTCGCCTTCCTCGCCGGCACCGGAATCAGCTTCCTGTCCCCCGTGACCCAGGCACTCGTGGCCAACACCGTCCCGGCCGAGGCGCTCGGCCAGGCCGTACCGATCCAGGCTGCCGGGCTCAACCTCGCCCGCTCGATCGGCCCCGCGGTCGCCGGGCTGATCCTCGTGGCCTGGGGACCGCTGGGCACGTTCGTGATGTACGCGACGCTCACCCTCGCCGCGGCCGCCGCCGCGGTCGCGGTCCGCACCCGTCGCGTCCCGCCGGCCGTCCGGGCGGCCCGCGAGAGCCTGGTCGCGCAGGTCCGCGCGGGGATCCGGCACGCCCGCGAGCGTCCCCCGGCCGCGCTCTGCCTCGTCATCGTCGCGGTCAACGCGTTCTTCGGGTGCGCCTTCACGACCCAGCTCCCCGTCCGGGCGGCCGCGACCACGGACAACCCGGACCCGGTCTTCCCCATGCTCGTGGCGCTGACCGGGCTGGGCTCGCTCCTCGGCATCCTCGTCGTGGCCCGCCTCTCCGAGCGCATCGCCACCGTGTGGCATGCCGCTGTCACCCTCGTTCTGCTCGGCCTGAGCAACGCCCTGCTCGGGGCCGCCACGACGGTGCCCGTACTCGCGGCGGCCGCGCTGCTGTGCGGCACGTTCAGCCTCGCCGCCATGGTGACCCTGCAGACGGTGGTCCAGAAGGTCGTCGACGACGCGCAGCGCGGCCGGGTGATGAGCCTCTACTTCCTCGGCTGGGGTGGCATGCCGTTCGGCGCCCTCCTGCTCGGCGGGCTGAGCACGTGGTTCGGCTCCACGGCCGCCTTCATGCTGTACGCCGCCGCGTGCCTGGCCACGGCCGCCACGGTGCTCCTGTGGTTGCGTCGCGGACGCGCCGACCCCCTTCCCGCGACCTGACCGACCCCGGCCCGTCCCGTTGTCCGCCCCGCTCTTCCAGGAGTTCGTCGTGACCGACCATTCCTCCCCGACCGCACCCGCGGTGGCGCTGCCCGTGCCCGCCGACTTCGTCCACCGCGCCGGTGTCGCGCTCGTCACCGGCGGCACCGGCGGCCTCGGCCGGGTCGTCGCCCGCGAACTGGCGCGCCGGGGGTCGGCGGTGGCGATCACCTACCGCAGCGACGCCGACGCCGCCCGGCAGGTGATCGACGAGCTGCCGTCCGTCGCGTCCGGCACGCACTCGGCGCACCACCTCGACCTCACCGACGCCGAGGCCACCGCCGCCCTGGTGGCGGAGCTCACCGGAAGCCGCGGGCCGCTGCACACGATCGTGCACGCGGCCGGGCCGCACGTGCCCATGCGGCACCTGTCCACAGTGCGTCCCGAGCAGTTCGCCACGCAGGTCGCAAACGACACGACCGCCTTCTTCACGCTGGTCTCGGCCTGCCTCCCGGCCCTGCGTCAGAGCCGCGGCAACGTCGTGGCGATCACGACCGCGGCGACGACGCGCTATCCCGCCCGGGACGGCCTCTCCGCCGCGCCGAAGGCGGCGGTCGAGGCGCTCGTACGGGCCTTCGCCAACGAGGAGGGCCGCTTCGGCATCCGGTTCAACTGCGTCGGGCCGGGCATGCTCACCGACGGGATGGCCGAGCGGCTGATCTCCTCGGGGGACCTCGACGAACGCGCCCTGGCCGTCGCCCGGTCCTCGACTCCGCTGCGGCGGTTCGGCAGCGCCCTCGACATCGCCGAGGCCGCCTGCTTCCTGGCCAGCGACCGGGCCGGCTTCATCACCGGGCAGAAGCTCGACGTCGACGGAGGCTTCGGTGTCTGAACCGTCGCGGTCCCTTCCGGCCGGCCCGGTCGAGCTGGACGCACTGCTCGCCGAGCGGGCCGTCGAGCGTGCCCTGCTGCGCTATGCGCGCGGGATCGACCGGATGGACCGGGACCTGGCCGCGAGCGCCTTCCACCCGGACGCCCGGATCACCCTCGGCGGGACCGTGGCCGAACGGGACACGACGCTGGACATGGTCTTCGCGCTCGTGGCGCGGCGCACCATGACGATGCACTACCTGACGAACACCCTGGTCGAACTCGACCCGGCCGACCCGGACCGCGCCCGGGCCGAGACGTACGGCATCGCGTTGCAGCGCAGCACGTCCGAGCCGCCGCGCGGCAACATCATCAGCGGGTTCCGCTACGTCGACCTCGTCACCCGGCGCGCGGGCGAGTGGCGGGTTCAGGAACGCCTCACCGTCTCCGAGTGGCAACGGGTCGACGACCTCGCCGGCCAGTGGCCGATCCCCGACGCGTCGCTGCGGGGAGCCCGCGACGCCTCCGACCCGATCAGCCGCCCGTGGCCGCCCGACGGCCCGGCCCCGGACAGCGACCCCGGGCACTCCGATGAGTGACCCGCGGACTCCGGCACACGAGGCGGGCGACCGGAGGCCCGGGGCCGACGCCGGCGCGCCACGGCTCGGCTTCCGCACGGGCGACATCGTCGTCGTGACCGGGGCCGGCAGCGGGATCGGAGCAGCGACAGCGGCGGCCGCCGCGGCCCAGGGACTCGTGGTGTCCGCGTGGGACCTCGACGCCGCCGCCCTCACGGCGGTGAGCGCCGCCGTCCGCGCGGCGGGCGGGGTGGTCGACCCCCACGTGGTCGACGTCGCCGACGCCTCGGCCGTGCGCGCGGCCCTCGCCGGGACCCGCTCGGCGTACGGGCCGGTGCGCCACCTCGTCAACAACGCCGGCCCGTCCTCGGCGACCGAGCTCGACTTCGACCACGCCGTGCGGCTGTGTGTCGGCAGCGTGCGGTCGGTGACCCAGGTCTGGCTCGAACAGGCCCCGCCCGGGGCGACCCTCGTGAACACCGCCTCGGTCGCCGGCACCGTCGTGGGCACCGCCTCCGACTGGTACAGCGCGGCGAAGGCCGCGATCGTCGGCTACACCCGGCACCTGGCCGCGCACCGGGCCGACGCCGTACGGGCCAACGCGGTCGCCCCCGGCATGGTGGACACTCCGAGGCTGCAGGGCTTCGCCGGGTCCCCGGCAGGGCAGTCCGTGCTGGCCCGGGTGCCGAGCCACCGGATGGCCACGCCGGACGAGATCGCCTGGCCGATCCTCTTCCTGCTCTCGCCGCTGGCCTCGTACGTCAACGGGGCGTTGCTCGTCGTCGACGGCGGGTGGACGATCACGCAGTGAGCGCTGCCCGTGGGCGGTCAACGCGGGTCGGGGCCCGGCCCGCCGAGCATCGCCCGCATCCCGCCGTGGTTGCCGGCGACGAGGGCGGCCCGGTCCGGGCCGGAGCGCCGCGCGGCGACCTCGGCCTGCTGGCGCACGACGTGCACCGGGCCGGAGCCCAGGGCCGCCAGCCCCTGGGCGGCGACGTCGGCCGGGTCGGCCGCGCCGGTCAGGTCGAGGCCGGCACGCTCCATGGCGGGGGTGGCCGTGAGCCCCAGCACCAGGTGCAGCACGTCGACACCGACCTGCCCCAGCTCGAGCCACAGGCCCTCGGTGAAGATCCGGGTGAAGGCCTTGGCGGCGGCGTAGACGCCGATGTCGGCGTGGCCGAGGTAGCCGGCCGAGGAGCCGACGACGAGGATGCCGCCGCGGCCGCGTGCGGCGAGCCGTGCGCCGAACTCCCGGCAGAGCTCGAGCGGACGGGTGATGTTGAGATCGATGACGGCCTGGACCCGGGCGAGGTCCGCCTCGACGAAGCGGCTGCGGTAGGTGTTCGCGCCGGCGTTGAGGACGAGCAGGCCGACGTCGAGGTCGGCGACGGCCTCGACGATCCGGGCGGTCGCGTCCGCGTCGAGCAGGTCCAGGGCGAGCACGCGGCACGGGACCCCGTGCGCCCGGACCCGCTCGGCGGTCTCCCCGAGGGCCACCGGCTTGCGGGCGACGAGCACGATGCCGAGGCCGGCCCGGGCCAGCTGCTCGGCGAACGCGGCGCCGACCCCCTCGGAACCGCCGACGACCAGGGCCCAGGGCCCGTAGCGCTCGAACCGGCCGGTCCCGCCGGTGGCCTCGCTCATGCCCCGCTGTCCGTCACCGTGGCGGGCTCGTCGAACCAGTCCCACTCCCAGGGTGTGATGGTGGCCAGGGGCCCGGTGAACAGCGGGGTGGCCGTGCCGGCGAGCGCCGCGGGCGGGGCCGCCAGCGGATCCGCGGCCAGGGCACGCGTGAACTCGACCGGGTCGGCTTCGAGGTAGGTGAGCCGGATCCGCACGACGGGTCCGTCGGGACGGCTGCGGCTCGGGGCGCTGCGGAAGGTCCACACGCCGGCGACGCCGTCGCGCGCGAGCAGGTCGGGCAGCTGGGTCTCGTGCTCGAACCGGGACAGGTCGGCCACGTCGGGGCGCAGGGACGTCTCGACCCGGCTCACCTCGACGTACACCCCGCGGTGGGGCCGGAACGGCAACGCGGCGAGGGTGACGAGGGCCCGGGGGGCGACGTGGCCCTGGACGGGCCGGAACATCCGGGTCATCGGCCGTTCGGTCCAGGCCAGCTCCGGACGCCGACCCTGGTGGATCGCCCGGTCGCCGAGGTCCTTCCACTCGGGGACCGAGTCCGCGGCCGGCTCGGCGAACCAGTACATCGCCATGTACTGGCTGCCGGCGAGGGCCGGGTCGGGGTAGCTGCCGAGCCGCTCGCACGCGGGGGTACGCACCCAGCGGTCGCCGTGCACGACGCCGGGCAGGGCGAGGTTCTCGGGGCGGTGGTCGAGTTGATGCCACGCGTTGTAGTCGCGGTGGCGGGCGGGGTCGGTCACCTTCGGGAACGAGAAGAAGGCTCGGGTGGCGGTCGCTGGGGTGCTCGGGAGCATCTCGGCCCTCTTCGCGGGTCGGGGCGCTGGTGACGCACGATCGGTCCGGTGTCGCCGCCGGGCGCGGCCGGTGTTCTGGCCCTTGACCCTAGGGCAGCGCCCCTCATATGGTCAAGCAAGCGCTTGGTTGACACCGTTGTCCGCAAGAGGAGCCCCATGACCGGCAGTGACGCGGATTTCCGCGCCCGACTCGACGCTCTGATCGGCCTCACCGACCCGCCACGCCGGGCCAAGGACGCGATCACCGAAGCAGCCATCCGCATCTGGTGCGACGCCGTCGGCGACGAGAACCCCGCGTACCAGGACCCCCAGTGGGCCGCCCGCTCCGTCTGGGGCGGCATCGTTGCCCCGGCGACCTCGCTGAACATGTGGACCCTGCCGGGCAACAGGCGCAGTCACCGCCACGCCGAGAGCCTCGACCGGGTCAACGAGGTCCTCGCCACGCGCGGGTTCACCTCGGTGGCCGCGGTGCAGACGGAGCACACCCACGTACGCCCGCTGCGCCCCGGCGACCACCTGGAGCAGTTCCCCTCCATCGGCGCGGTCTCCCCCGAGAAGTCCACCCGGCTCGGCCGTGGCCACTTCGTCGACCTCGTCAGCGACTACCGCACCGTCGAGGGCGAACCGGTCGGGCGGGTCGTCCTGCGGATGCTGCGCTGGAACCCGGCGACCCGGACCGAGGTCCCGGCGACGACCGGGGACCGCCTCGCCCGCCCCGTACGCCCGGCCACTGCCGCCCCGATCGACCTGCCGCCCGCCGGCACCACCGGCACCCTGACCGCGCACCTGCAACCCGGCTACGCCGCCGACCCCCTCGACGAGCGGCCCTACCTCGTCGGCAGCGCCGAACTCGCCGACGGGACCCGCTTCAGCGGAGACGTCGCGTACCTGCGCCCCGACCTCGTGCACGACGGCATGCCGGTCGTCGTGGCGCACCGACGCACCCGCGACGGCCAGATCCTGCCGGTGCTCACCGCCCCCCGGCCCGAACGCCGCACGAGCACCCGTACCGCGGCCGAGGTGAGCATCGGGCAACGCCTCGCCCCCTGGCCGGTCCCCGTCACCCAGCTGTCCATCGCGGCGCTGGCGACCGCGACCTTCGACTTCAACGACGTGCACCTCGACCGCGACGCGGCCCTCGAACGAGGCGCCCGCGACGTCTACATGAACATCCTCGGCTCCAGTGCCCTGGTCAACTGCTACCTCACCGACTGGGCCGGACCGGAGGCTCGCGTCGTCGACTTCCGCACCCGCCTCGCCGCGCAGAACCACCCCGGCGACACCTGCACCCTCGACGGCGTCGTCACCGGCCTGAGGCCGGCGCACGGGGGAACGCAGGTCACCGTCGACGTCCGCGGCACCAACAGCCTCGGCGACCACGTCATCGCCTCCGCCACCATCGCCCTGCCCTGAGAGGAATCGCGTGCTCGCCAGCTACGTCGTCGACTCCGGATCCCCCGACAGCCTGCGTCTCGGCCGGCTCGAGGCCCCGACGCCCGGCCCCGGTCACGTGCTCATGCGGGTCCAGGCAGCCAGCCTGGACCGGGTCGACACCTACATCCGTCGCGGCACCCACGGGATGGCGGTCACCGGCCCGACGATCCTCGGCCGGGACGTCGCCGGCACCGTCGTGGCGACCGGTGCCGGCGTCACCGGCTTCACTCCCGGCGACGCGGTCGTCGGGCTGACCACCGGCACCCACGCCGAGTACGCCGTCGTCCCGGCCACGCACTGCTTCCCGCGACCGGCCGCGCTCGACGCCGTCCACGCCGCGGCGGTGCCCACCGCCGGACGCACCGCCTACGACGCGGTCGTCAACCTCGCCGGCGTACGCCCCGGCGAACGGGTCCTCGTCGTCGCCGCCGCGGGCGCCGTCGGCACCTTCGCCGTCCAGTACGCCCACCACCTGGGCGCGCGCGTCTTCGGCACCAGCGCCCCGGCGAAGGCCGACGCGGTACGCGCCCTCGGCGCTCTCGACGTCGTGGACCACTACCGTCCCGACGTCGTCGAGTCCCTGCGTGCCGCCCTGCCCGGCGGCGAGGTGGACGTCATCGTCGAGTCGGTCGGCGGCACCCTCTGGTCCGACGTGCTCAAGGTCCTCGCCCCCGGCGGTCGGCTGGTCACCTGCGGCGTCACCGCCGACAGCCACGCCCACCTGCACCTGGGTCGCCTCATGGTCAAGGGCTGGACGTTGCGCGGGATCGGCCGGCCCGGTCCCGAGGCGGTGGCCTGTCAGCTACGCGAGGCCCTCACCCTCTCGGCCGTGGCCGCCGCCCCCGCGATCGCCGCGACGTACCCGCTCGAGCAGGCCACTGTCGCGCACGACCGGCTGGAGGCGTCCGAGTTCGTCGGGCGGATCGTCCTCACGACCAGCTGAGCCGCTCAGGTGAGCGACTCCCCCGAGACGGCGGTCAGGACGACGAGCGGGATCTGCCGCCCGAAGCCCGCAGCCCGTTCGGCGTAGCGTCCCACGTTCGGCTTGCGCGCCACGACGTGCGCGAACAGGTCCGGGTCGCGCTCGCCGTCGGTCACCCGCGCCCGGACCGGGATCGTCCTGCGCCGCAGGACGATCCAGCAGAGTTCGTGATGACGCGCGTTGACCACCCAGGCCGGGTCCTTGGGGCCGCCCCCCTTGGAGCCGACGACCACCAGATCTTTTCCGTACGGCACGTAGGGCAGCGCCGCGTCACGCAGCTCCCCGGAACGACGGCCCACAGTCGTCAGCAGCAGCGTGGGGTGGTAGGGAAACCTGCCCGCCAGCGCGTACTGCAACGACACGAGCGAGAAGCCGGTCCGTCGCACGAGAAACCGGTCGAACGCCATCCCGCGCGGCCCGCGGATGACGATCAGCCACGACCGGCCGTACGAGGCGAACGACCTCGTCTCCGAGCCGATCCGGTCCCGTCGGCTCATCGCGCGCGCGCCAGCAGCGGTGACAGCGTCTCGGCGACGTCGGCGACGTCGTCGATGCCCCGGACCACCTCGACGAGCTGCTCCTGCGCGCCCGCGTCGAGGATCCCGTCGCAGAACGAGGCCAGCTTGCCGGCCACGAAGTCCCAGTCCGCCCGCGTCGTGTCGTCCCACGGGTCGCCCTGGGCGAAGTCCGACTCGACGACGTACTCCCGGCCACCGGCCCGGATCGTCAGGGCGCCGCGCGTCCGGCGGATCTGGCCACCCGGGTGTTCCCTGAGGTCGGCCTCCCACTCCGCGTCGAGCACCGGGTCGGGCGCCGTCGTGATCCGGCGCGCCAGGTCCCACACCGCCGGGTCGGCCAGCCGCTCGGGGTCGTACCACTGCGGTCCCGGGGCGTGCCCGAGCAACGCCAGCGCCGCGGCGTACGGCATGTTGAAGGCACCGTCCAAAGGCGCGACGACAGTGTCCGGGATCTGCGGGGCCGGCTCCCGGAACTGCAACGTCCGGTAGGCCGCCGGGCTCAGCCGGATCTCCATGGACTCGATCTGCGACACCGGCACCCCGTGGGTGCTCGGGAACGCGCGGATCGCGTCGAGCGCCGCGTGGGTGAAACGGCACGTCGGGTACGGCTTGAGCGACGTCTCGCTGATCCACCACTTCGACCCCAGGCCGGCGACCATCTCGTGCCGCTCGCCGCCGAGGAAGCCCATCGCCTCGATGAAGCCCGGGGTGTGGTCCAGCACGTCCAGGTCGCCGGTGTAGCCCTCCTCGGCCAGCGCCGCGCCGAGCATCCCGGCGTGCGCGATCGCGCCGTACGGGCCGTACTTGAACGCGTTGAACGAGCGCCGCTCGGCCATGTAGGAGTTCTTCGCCGGCGGGGCCAGCCAGGCGACCAGGCCGAGCGCGTGGGCCAGCCGCTCCGGCTCCCAGCCGCCGACGACCGCGCATGCCGCGGCCGCGCCCATCGAGGCGTACCCGTGCGACGACAGCGGCGACCAGCGGAACTGGCCGTCCTCGAAGGCCATGAGCGAGGTCGACAGGTTCAGCCGCGCGTTGATCTCGAAGGCGATGATGCTCGCGCGCAACAGGCTCGCCCCGTCGGCGTGCAGCCGCTCGGCCTCCGCCAGCCCGGCCGCGACGCCGAACACCGCGAAGTGCGCCGAGTTGAAGAAGGTGTCGTCCGCGTCCAGCGCGTTCATCATGTCCGCGTTGGCGTGCGCGGCGTTGATCGCCGCGACCCGCTGCCCCAGCCCGAACACCGTCGCCTCGGCCGGGCCGCCGAACCGGGCGGCGACCTGCTGGACCATGCGGCTGCGCCGCAGCCGCACCGCCGCCAGCCCGCAGACGAGCGAGTCGAGCAGGACGAGCTTGCCGTAGTCGCGTACCGACTCGGGGATCTCCTCGTCGCGCGTCGTCGCGAACTGCGCCAGCAGCTGCGTCCGGGTCGGTCCCGTCGTACCGGTCACCGCTCAGCCCACCTTTCCCGGCGCGACGAGCCGGTTGCCCTGCGCGTCGCGCGGCAGCGGCACGGGGATCGCCGCGAGCAGCTTCTTCGTGTACTCCTGCCGCGGGTTGGCGAAGATCTGGTCCGTCGTGTCCGTCTCCACGACCTCTCCGGAGGCCATCACCATGACCCGGTCGGCGATGACCTCGACGAGAGCCAGGTCGTGACAGACGAACAGGTACGCCAGACCCAGCTCCTCCTGCAGGTCCCGGAGCAGGTTGAGCACCTGCGCCCGCACCGACACGTCAAGCGCCGCGACCGGCTCGTCGCACACGATGAGGCTCGGCTTCATCGTCAACGCCCGTGCGATCGCGACGCGCTGCAACTGACCGCCGGACAGCTCGGCCGGATAGCGCTCCAGGTAGCGCGAACCGATGCCGACCTTGTCGAGCAGCTCGACGGCCTCCTTCTCCCGCGTGACCCGGCCCTTGTCGGTGTGCACGAGGAGAGGCTCGGCGACCGCGTCCTTGATCGTCATCCGCGGGTCGAGCGAGCTGTACGGGTCCTGGAAGATCATCTGCATCCGCTGGCGCAGCGCGCGCAGCTGCTTCGGCTTCGTGGCCAGCACGTCGATCCCGTCGAAGGTCACCGAGCCGGAGTTCGGCTCGATGAGACGCAGCACCATGCGCCCGACAGTCGACTTGCCCGCGCCGGACTCGCCGACGACCGCGAGGCACTCACCGCGCTCCAGGGTGAAGCTCACCCCCTTGACCGCGTGCACCATCTTCGTACGCCGGCCGAGCCAGTCCCGACCGGAACTGAACGACTTCGTGAGGTTCTCGACTTCGAGCAGGCTCATCAGACCGTCACTCCATCCAGAGAGAGCTCCGCGGCCCGCACGCACCGCGCATGGTGCTCGGCGGCGCCGTCGAGCCGGAGCAGGTCGGGGTGGGCCACGTCGCACCGCCCCGGCACGGCGAACTCGCACCGGCTGATGAACCGGCACCCGTGCGGCCAGGCGCCCGGGGCCGGGATGCCACCGGGGATCGCGCGCAGCCGCCTGTCGGTGCTCAGGCCCGGCTTCGGGATCGAGCCGATCAGGCCGGACGTGTAGGGGTGCCGCGGGTTGAAGAACAGCTGCTCGGAGGGCGCGTTCTCGGCCACCTCGCCGGCGTACATGACCACGACCTCCCGGCACAGCTCGGCCACCACCGCGAGGTCGTGGCTGACGAACAGGAGCGCCACCCCGGTCTGCTCCTGCAGGTCGCGCAGCAGCTCGAGGATCCGTTCCTGCACCGTCACGTCGAGCGCCGTCGTCGGCTCGTCGGCGATCAGCAGGCGCGGGTTGCACGCCATGACCATCGCGATCATGACGCGCTGGCACATCCCGCCGGAGAACGCGTGCGGGTAGTCGTCGACCCGCTGCGCCGCCCGTGGGATCTGCACCATCTCGAGCATCTCGACGGCGCGGGCCCGGGCCTGCCTGCGGCTCATGCCCAGGTGCTTGCGCACCGACTCCGCGATCTGGTCCCCGACTGTGTATGCCGGGTTCAGGCTGCGGATCGGTTGTTGGAAGATCATGCCCATGCCCGGTCCGCGCAGGTCCCGCCACTGCTTCTGGGTGCCCGCGGTGAGATCCACGCCGTCGAAGACGACCCGCCCCGAGGCGATCCGCCCTCCGGTCGCCCCGGTCAGGCCCATCACCGCGATGGAGGTCACCGTCTTGCCCGACCCGGACTCGCCGACCAGGGCCATCGACCCGCCCGGCTTGAGCGAGAACGAGACGTCCTGGACGGTCGTCTGCCACCCACCCGAGGGCGAGGGGAACTCGACGTTGAGATTCTCCACGCGCAGCAGGTCCGCCGCCCCGCCGGTGGCGTCGGTCCTGGTGCCGGCGGTCCCGCCGGACGCCGTTTCACGTGCCATGTCAGCTCCTGGTGGTTGCCGGGCGGTCAATTGCCCGAGCGGGTGCGAACGAGGGCGCGGCGGACGCCGTCACCGACGTAGGTGAAGGCGAGGACGGCGAGGAAGATCATCACGCCGGGCGGCCACACGAGGTACGGCGCGAGGCGCATGTTCGACGAGGCCGTCGAGAGCATCGAGCCCCAACTGGCCGCGGGTGCCTGTACGCCCAGCCCGAGGAAGCTCAGGCTCGCCTCGGCCGCGACGGCGGTACCCAGCGACACCGAGATGACGAGGATGATCGGCGGCAGCACGTTGGGCAGCACGTGCCGCACCGCGGTACGCGCGGTGCTGCAACCCAGGGCGATCGAGGCCTCGATGTAGGTCTCGTGCCGCACGTCCATCGTGCCGGCGCGGGCCACCCGGAAGAAGCGCGGGGCCATGACCAGGCCGATGGCGAGCATCGCGTTGGTGATGCCGGCGCCGAGGACCGCGACGATGGTGATGGCCAGCACGAGCGACGGGGCGCTCATGAGCGCGTCCATGACGCGGGTCAGGATCGCGTCGACCCAGCCGCCGCGGTAGCCCGCGATCATGCCGAACGGCAGACCGAGCACGAGCGCGACGGCCGCGGCCTGCAGCGCCGCCCACAGCGAGACCCGCGCCCCGAAGATGAGCCGGCTCAACACGTCCCGGCCGTAGTCGTCGGTCCCCAGCCAGTGCTCGGCGTTAGGTGGTCTGAGCCGCAGCAACAGGTTCTGCACGTCGGGGTCGTACGGCGCCAGGGCCGGTGCGAAGATCGCGATGAAGGTCAGCACGAGCAGGAAGACGCCGGCCACGATCGTCGCGGGGCGACGCACGATGCTCTTGAGGATGCCGGGGGCGGCGACCGGCTCCGGGTCGCCCGTGCCGATGGCCGCCGTCGGCACCTCGGCGCGGACGGTCTCGGCGAGGACGCCGGAGTCGTGCGAGTCGTTCCCCGGCGCCGGAGACGAGGGGGTCTGGTTCGCGCTCATGACCGCACCTTCGGGTTGAAGTAGCCGTAGGAGATGTCGACGATGAGGTTGACGAGCACGACGACAGTCGTGCTGAACAGGACGAAGCCGAGCAGCACCGGGATGTCACGCCCCTGAACCGCCTCGATGGCGGTACGACCGAGGCCCGGCATGTTGTAGATCATCTCGATGGTCACCGATCCGGCGAGGACCTCCGCGACGCGGAAGCCGAGGACGGTGACGACGGGGATGCACGCGTTCTTCAGGGAGTGCTTGAACACGACGCTGGAGCGCGACAGTCCCTTGGCCTCGGCGTTGAGGACGTAGTCGGTCTTCATGACCTGCCCGAGCGCCGAGCGTAGTTGCAGGGTCACCTCGGCCGCGGGAAGCAGACCGAGGGCGATGCCCGGCAGGACGAGGTGCGAGAGCCACGGCCAGAATCCGTCGGCCAGCGGTTGGTAGCCGAACGCCGGAAACATCTGCAGCCCCACCGCGAAGACCGAGGCGAGCACGAGGCCGAACCAGAAGCCCGGGATGGCGATCGCGACCGAGGCGAGCCCGTTGACGATCCGGTCGACGATACCGCCGGAGCGCAGCGTGGCCACGAGGGCGAGGGTGGCCCCGAGCACGACGGCGAAGATCATCGCGACCAGCACCAGCGACATCGTCGTGGCCATTCGCCGCGTCAGCAGCTCGATGACGGTCTGGTCAGAGAGGAAGGACGTGCCGAGGTCGCCGCGGAGGACGTCGCCGACCCACATGGCGTAGCGCACCAGGACCGGAGCGTTGAGGTTGAGCTCCTCGCGGATCGCCTCGACACGGTCCGGGGTCGGTTCGTCACCGGCCAGGACGACGGCCGGGTCGCCCGGGGCGAGTTCGATCAGGGCGAAGACGAGCAGCGGGACGACGAACAGCAGGGGTATTGCCGCGAGTAAGCGCCTGCTGGCGTAGCGGATCATGTCCTACCTCGACTCTGAGCGTGTGCCTGGGACTGCGCCTCACACGGCCTGGTGCCGGCAAGGCCGGTGGTGTCGCCGCCGGCCCCCGCCACAGCGGGGGGTCCGGCGGCGACGCCACCGGTGGTCAGGAGCGACCGGTTACTTCTTGACGGCGATGTGGCGCAGGTCCCAGATGCCGATGTTCGACATCGGGATGTTGTCGGTGCCGACGATGTTCGCCTTCGAGACGTTCGCGTTGGTCTGGTTGCACAGCGGCAGGAACCAGGCCTGCTCGAGCGTCGTCTTCCAGATGTCCTGGTACAGCGGGGCGCGCTTGTCCATCGACAGCGTGGGGTTGGCGGCCTCGGCCGCCTTGTCCGCGATGAGCGAGGGGTCCGCGGCGAGCTTGTACGTGTTCAGCAGGTAGGTGTTCACCGTCGCCGCCGGGTCGGCCTTCGGGCTCCACGAGGTGCCGACCATCAGCTCGAAGTCGCCGGCGATGAAGCGCGGCTCGTTCTCGGTGTTGGGCACGGGGTTGAGCGTCGCGTCGACGCCGACGGCCCGCAGGGACGCCTGCACGACGTTGGCCGGCTGCTCGGCGTTCGTGCCCGCGGCGAAGGTGACGGACACCTTGGCGCCGCCGGCCTGCTGCACGAGGGCCTTGGCCTTGTCCACGCTGAACTCGTACGGGTAGGTGTAGTTCGGGATGCGGCTCGGGTCCGTCTCGGGCACGACCTGGCGGGTCGGCGTGCAGTAGCCGCTGAAGAGCGCGCTGATCGCCTCCGGGTCGACCGCGTGGGCGATCGCCTGGCGGACCTCGGGCTTGGCGACGTCGCCCTTGTTGGCGCGCATGTAGACGCCGACGACGTTCTTGAACTTCACCTGGTTCTGCTGGAGACCGCTGCCCGGGGTGACGATCTTCTCCACCGTGGCGATCTCGCCGGCCGAGCTGAGCGGGGCCAGGTCGACCTGGCCGCTCTGCAGGCCGTTGAGGCGGGCGGCGGCGTCGGGCACGCGCTGCAGCTCGATGCCGCCGAGACGGCCGACGTTCGGGTCCCAGTAGTTGTCGGCCCGCTTGAGGACGAGCTTCTCCTGGGGGACGAGCTGGGTGGCGATGTACGGGCCGGAACCGGCGGTCCCGGGATTGTTCTTTAGGTCGGCGCCGTCCTTGATCGCCTTCGGGCTGACCATCATGCCGGCCGTGCCGGTGAACGACGCGGGCAACTGGACGCCCTTGCCCTTGACCAGCTTGAGCCGCGCGGTCGTCGCGTCGACGACCTCGACCGACTCGATGTCGGCGAGGTCGCTCTTGAGGGTCGAGCCCTCGAGGGTCTTGCCGCGCTCGATGTTGACCTTGACGGCCTCGGCGTCGAACGGCGTGCCGTCGTGGAACTTCACGTCGTCCCGGAGCTTGAGTTCCAGGACGCCGCCGTCCTCGACGAAGTTCCACTCCTTGGCCAGGCCCGGGACGATCTTGTCGTCCTTGTCCAGCATGGTCAGCCGGTCCCACACGAGGAACAGGTAGCCCCAGGCGCCGTAGCTCGTCTGGAGGGCCGGGTCGAGGTCACGCAACGGACCCGCCGACGCGAACTTGAGCACGGCCGAAGTGTCGATCTCGCCCTGCGCGGCGCTGCTGCCGCTGCCGGAGTTGTCCGACGAGCTGCAGCCGGCCATGGCGAGAGCCCCGACGCTGATCAACGCGACCACACGTTTGCGGGCCTTTATGTTGACGCCCATTCTCATCCTTCCTGAACAAGAGCCGAATCGTTCCGGCTGATAAGAGGTGGTGTTGTCCCGTCCGGCGGCTGCCGGGCGGGATCCGTGGGTCGCTGACGGCCTTCGAGTCTGTGGTGGTGGCCGGCGTCTCAGCCCTCCGCGGAGAGGATCAGTGCACTGGTGGGAACGCCGACGCCCGCCGTCACGAGGACGTTGCGTACGCCGTCGGGCTGGTTGGTCGAGGTCCCCCGGACGAGGCGGACGCCCTCCGCGACACCGTTCGTGCCGTGCAGGTATGCCTCGCCGATCTGGCCGCCGTGGGTGTTAGTCGGCAGCGACCCGGTGACCTCCAGGTTGCCGTCGGCGATGAAGTCCTTGGCCTCGCCGCGGCCGCAGAAGCCGTACTCCTCGAGCTGGTTGAGCACGTACGGCGTGAAGTGGTCGTAGAGGATCGCCGCGTCCATGTCGGCGGGGCCGAGCCCCGACTGGGCCCACAACTGCCGGGCGCAGAGCTCGACCTCGGGGATCCGGGTCAGGTCCTCCCGGTAGTAGCTGACCATCTGGTACTGGTCCGGCCCCAGGCCCTGGGCCGCCCCCCGGATGTAGACCGGGGTGGAGGACAGGTCCTTGGCGCGCTCGGCGCTGACGACGACCATCGCCTGGCCGCCGTCGGTCTCCTGGCAGCAGTCGAACAGATGCAGCGGCTCGGCGATCCAGCGCGAAGCCTGGTGCTCCTCGAGCGTGAGCGGCTTGCCGTAGAACCACGCCTTGGGGTTGTTCGCGGCGTGCTTGCGGGCGAGCACCGCCACCCGGCCGTAGTCCTCGCTGGTCGCGCCGTACCTGTGCATGTAGCGACGGGCGAACATCGCGGTGTGCTGGGCCGGAGTGAGCAGGCCGTACGGGTTGACCCAGGAGCGGTACTCGTTGTCCGAGGTGGCCTGGGTCTTCGCCGGCGGAGGTCCCTGCCCGAAGCGAACGCCGGAGCGCTCGTTGAAGGCGCGATACGCCACGACGACGTCGGCGATCCCGCTCGCGACGGCCATGGCGGCCTGCTGGACGGGGGCGCAGGCGCCGCCGCCGCCGTAGGGGATCCGGGAGAAGAACTTCAGCTCGGGGATGCCCAGGCTGCGGGCGACCATGTTCTCCGGGTTGGTCTCCATGGTGAAGGTCGTCATGCCGTCGACATCGGCGGGGCTCAGGCCCGCGTCGGCCAGGGCGGCCGTGACGGCCTCGACGGCCAGTTGCAGCTCGCTGCGGCCGGAGTCCTTCGAGAACTCCGTCGCGCCGATGCCGACGACCGCGGTGCGACCCGACAGGAAGTTGGACGTCACGTCACTGCTCCGATCCACGGGGCAGGCGCACTGTCACCTCGGAGATGGCGTGCCCACCCTTGCTGTTCATGCCACGCACCGCGACGCGCACGGTGTCCTCCTCGACGCCGACGACCTCGCCGGTCAGCCGCATCACGTCACCCGGGAAGTTCGGCACCCCGAGGCGGGTGCTCAGGCGCACCATGCGCGCGGCGGGGCCGGCCCAGTCGGTGACGTAGCGGCCGACGAGCCCGTTGGTGTGGTTGATGCTCATGTACGTGTCGGGGGTGCCGCGACGCTCGGCCTGGGCCGGGTCGTGGTGCACGTCCTCGTAGTCGCGGGTCGCGAGGGCGCCGGCGACGATGACGGTCCGGGTCAGCGGGATCTCGAGCTCCGGCAGCGTGTCGCCGAGGCTCACCTGCTCGATGGTGATCTGCGTGCCGCTCACAGCTGCTCCCCCTCGCCGACGAGGTCCGCGAGCTGCTGCAGGTGCCAGGCCCCCGAGCCGGCCGTGTTGGCCAGCTGCGTGGTCCAGAGCATGTAGCGGTGGACCGGATAGGTGACGTCGGCGCCCATGCCGCCGTGCACGTGCTGCACGGTGCGCGCGACGCGGTCGCCCGCCTCGGCGGCCCAGTACTTCGCGACGTGCGCTGCCGCACGGGACGGCCGCCCGGTGGTCTCGCGCCAGAGCGCGTTGAGGTAGGTGACCTCCATCGCCTCGGTGTCGATGTGGCAGTCGGCGAGCTGGTGGGCGACGGCCTGGAAGGTCGCGATCGGCACACCGAACTGCTCACGGCCCGAGGTGTAGTCGGCGGCCTGGCGTACGGCGGCCTGGCTGATGCCGCTCTGCAGAGCCGCCACGGCGGTCCACACCTGGCGCAGCAGCCAGTCGAGCCGGTCCTCCTCCGGGCCGTCGGCGAGCAGCCCTGCGGCGGCGCCGTCGAAGCGCACGTCGGAGGCGAGTCCACGGTCGGTGCGCTCGAAGGTGTCACGGCGTACCCCGGCGCCGGCGGTCGGCACGAGGTAGAGCCCGACCGCGCCCGCCTCGTCGGTGGCCGGGACGATGATGGCGTCGGCGAGGTGCGCCGAACGGACGCCGACCGCGGTGCCGCTCAGGGTGACCCCGTCACCGCCGGGCTCGGCGCCGGACCGCGCGCGAACGCGGGCGCCGTACGGCCGGGTGTCGGTCAGGTCATCGACGGCGACGGTGAGGACCGCGTCCCCGGCGGTGACGCGGGGCAGCCACTCGGCCTGCTGCTTGGCGTTGCCGTAGCGCAGCAGCGGCAGGACGCCGCCGACGAGGGTCTCCCACAGCGGGACGGTGCCCAGCGTGCGGCCCTGTTCGACGAAGACCCCGGCGATCTCCCACAGGCCCAGCCCGGCGCCGCCGTGCTCCTCGGGCACGGGCAGCCCGAGGATGCCGGACTCGGCCAGGTCGCGGTACAGGACGCGGTCGAAGCGGTCCTGCCCGGCCTCGATGTCGAAGAGCCGCTGCGGGTCGCCGTTGCGCGAGAAGACGTCGCGCGCCAGGTCGTTGACAGTGACCTGCTCCTCGGCGAGCTGGAAGTCCATCAGTTCCCTTCCTCTTCTGTGGGCTCCGGTGCGGAGGTCGCGGCCCGGAAACGCGGCAGCGTGAGGTTCTCGTCGTAGTCGAGCCAGTCGACCTGCACGGGCATGCCGATCTCGACCTCCTCGGCGTCCCCGGCGAAGTCGGCGACGAGGCGGGTGCCCTCTTCGAGATCGACGAGCACGACGGTGAGCGGGTAGTCGTACCCGGGAGCCTTCGGGTGGTGGCTGACGACGTAGCTGTGCACCGTGCCCCGGCCGCTCGCCTCGACCTCGTGCCACGCGTACGAGTGGCAGGAGGGGCAGATCGGGCCGGGCGGGTGGCGCAGCGTGCCGCAGTCGGTGCAGGCCTGGATGACGAGGCGACGCTGCGCGGCGGCCTCGAACCAGAACGCGTTGTCGCGCAGGATGAACGGCTTGTGCCGCAGCGCCGGGTCGGCGGCGGCCGGAGCCGCGGGCTTGGCGCCGGACGGGTCGAAGCGCAGGATGCGGAAGCGCTGGCGAGCCACGACCTCGTCGTTCTGGTCGGTGTAGGTGCGCAACGTCGTGATGAAGTGGCCGGTGCCCAGCCCGGTGGTCTTGCGCGGGGAGACGTCCTCGATGACAGTCGTCATCTTGATCTCGTCGCCCAGGCGCAGCTCGCGCACGTACTCGTGCTCGTCGTTGGTCGCGACGACCCCGACGAAGCCGGCGTCGGCGAGGAGCGCGAGCAGCCGGGCCATCGGGGTGTCCCGCGCGGCGCCCGCGGCCGCGGCCGTGTGTGCCTTGTAGCCGACCATGAGCCAGGTGGACAGCATCGGCGGCGGGGCGATGACACCCTCGCGGCCGGTGTCACGGGCGGCCTGGTCATCGACGTAGACGGGGTTCTCGTCGCCCATCGCCTCGACGAAGTGGCGGATCATCGCCTGGTTGACGGCGTCCTGGGCGTAGCGGGTGGGCGTGGCCTCGAGGCCGACGAACTCGCGCAGGCGGGCGAGGAAGGCCTCCTGGCCGGTGGCGTCGAGGGCGGGGGCCTGCGTCGTGGTGCTCATGCGGAACGTCCCTTCCTCGGCATGCCGAGACCGGCGACCGCGATCATGTCGCGCAGCACCTCGTTGGTGCCGCCGCCGAAGGTGTTGATGTAGGAGCCGCGGGTGTACGCCTCCAGCTGCCCGCCGAGGACGGCGTCCGGCGCGCCGGGTCGCCGGGTCGCGCGGGGCCCGACGACGGAGACGAGGTTGCGGCAGACCCGGTCGTGGGTCTCCGTGCCGTAGACCTTGGCGACCGACGCGGCGGCCGGCGCCGGGTTCTGGCCCTCCCCCACGACGGCGATCTTCCAGTTGAGCAGGCGCATCGCGGTCAGCTCGGCGTAGTCGCGGGCCAGCTCCGTGCGTACCCACGGCTTGTCGAGGACGCGGTTGCCGTCGGCGTCGGGCTCGGCGGCCCACGCGGCGACGTCGGTCCACAGCTGCTCGGTGCGCCCGCCCATCGCGGCCAGGCCCACCCGCTCGTGACCGAGCTGGCCGGTGATGAGGCGCCAGCCGCCGTTGACCTCGCCGACGAGGGCCTCGGGGCCGACGCGTACGTCCTCGTAGTAGGAGGCGTTGGTGTGGGTGATGCCGCTGGTGGCGATCGGCGTGCAGCTGAAGCCCGGGTCCGACGTCGGCACGATGAGGATGGTGATGCCCTTGTGCTTCGGGGCGGCGGGGTCGGTGCGCACGGCCATCCAGACGAAGTCGGCCTGGCTGACACCGCTGGTGAACACCTTCTGGCCGTTGACGACCCAGCCACCGTCGGGCGTGGCCTCGGCCCTGGCGCTCAGCGAGGCGAGGTCGGTGCCGGAGCCCGGCTCGCTGTAGCCGATGGCGAAGATGACGTCGCCGGTCAGCATGCCCGGCAGGTACGTGCGCTTCTGCTCCTCGGTGCCGTAGCGCATCAGCATCGGGCCGATGTTGTTGATGGTGACGAAGGGGAACGGCGCCTGGGCGCGGTTGATCTCGTCGAAGAGGATGTACTGGTCGATCGCCGGGCGGCCCTGGCCGCCGTACTCCGTGGGCCAGCCGAGCCCGAGCAGGCCGTCCTTGCCGATCTGACGGATGATCTCGCGGTAGGCCGGGCGGTCCTCGTTGGTGCCGCCGAGCGCCTCGCGGACCTCAGGCGTGAGCAGGCGCGCGAAGTAGGCTCGCAGCTCCCTGCTCAGCTCTCGCTGCTCGGGGGTGTACTCCAGGTACATGGATGTTCCTCATTCTCGGGGCGTGGGCGCCAGTCGGTGTGCCGGGCGGGCCGGCCGGTCAGGTGGCCGGCAGGAGCGCGGCACGTCCGTTGTCGGCGAACTGCTTCTCGAGGTCCCGGACGTCCGCCTCGGTCAGCGGGCGGTACGCGGTGGACGCGCCGTCCCGGACGTAGACGGGGTCGGTCGTGACCCAGGCGGTACGGCGCAGCACCTGCTTGGCGACCTTGCCGTTGCCCGTGCTGGGGATCTGGTCGACGATCCGCACGAAGCGGGGCCGCCACTTGGTGCCGAGGTCGGCCTGCTCGTCGAGGAAGGCGGTGAACGCCTCCGGGTCGAAGGTGGCGCCGCCACGCAGTTGGATCGCGCACATGACCTGGTCGCCGGTACGCGGGTCGGGCACGGCGAAGACGGGGGCGACCGCCACCCGGTCCCAGCGCTCGATGATCCGCTCGGCGGGCCCGGCCGCGAAGTTCTCGCTGTCGACGCGGATCCAGTCCGAGGAGCGGCCGGCGAAGTAGAAGTAGCCGTCGGCGTCGCGGTAGGCCAGGTCGCCGGACCAGAAGTCCTCGCCGCGGATCCGCTCGGCGGCGGCCTCGGGGTTCTTGTAGTAGCCCTCGAACCTCGCGGCCATGCCGACGCCGACGAGCTGGCCGATGGCCTCGTCGGCGTTGACGAGCCGCCCGGTCCCGTCGAGCACGGCCGGGGGGCACTCCAGCCCGGTCTCCTCGTTCATGACCTTGATCTCGGCGCCGGCGACGGCCACGCCGAGCGCCTCGGCCGGCGTCTCGGGGGTGCGGTTGATCCGCATGACGCCCTCGCTGGAGCCGTAGCCTTCGGAGATGACGACACCGAAGCGCTCGGCGAAGCGGGCGATGTCGGCGGCCGAGGCCTCGGTGCCGACGGCGCGCCGCAGCGTGCTCGTCGCGTCGCGTGGGTCGACCGGCTGGGCCAGGATGTAGGCGAGGGCCCGGCCGACGTAGTTGAAGTAGGTCACGCCGTGCTCGTGCACGTCGCGCACGAAGCCGGACGCGGAGAACTTGCGAACCATGCAGATGGTCGCGCCGCAGACCATGGCGGGGCCGAGGTTGAGCATGACGGCGTTGCCGTGGAACAACGGCATCGACATGTAGCTGACCGATTCGCGGGTCAGCTCGGTGCGGGTCAGCAGCGCCTCGGAGACCGCGGCGAGGCGCCCATGGGAGCAGATGACCGCCTTGGGCGCCCCGGTCGAGCCCGAGGAGAACATGAGCAGCAGGTTGGCGCGCGGGTCGACCTCGTCGGTGGGTACCGGCGCGCCGGCGTGCCGGGCCAGCCAGGCGGCGTACTCCAGGGAGTCGATGTTGCGCACCTGCCCGGCGGGGATGCCCAGGTCGAGCCCGTCGACGAGGCCGGCGAGGCGGTCTTCGGTGAGGAGCAGGTCGGTGTCGGTGTGCCGCACGTCGTGGGCCAGTTCGGCGCCACGCCGGGTCGGGTTGATCCCGACCACGGTGGCTCCGGCCAGCGCGGCGGCACAGATCCAGTACACGTAGTCGGGGGTGTTCTCCAGGAGCACCCCGATGTGCAGTGGCCTGCCCTCGGGCCGGGGCACGTCGTTCAGGGCGGCAGCCCGGTCGGCGGCTTCCTGCACGACCCGGCCCCAGGTGATGGTGCGGCCTTCGAAGAGCAGGCCGGGATGGTCGTCACCCGTGCGGGCGCGCACGATGTCGGCGAAGACGGCGGGTCCCGAGTTCCGGGCCACCGGGGCCTGTGTCGTCATTGACGTTTGCTCCGTCTCGTCCGTCGTCGAATGCGAGGCAGCAATCAAGCAAGCGCTTGGTCGAAGCGTAGAGTGAGGCTTGCCGCAGGTCAAGACCTTGACAACGCTTCCCACGGGCTGCTCGCGGCGAGCGCCGAGCGCACCCGGTCGGTGTCCTCACCACGGCGCCGCGGGGCCCGTGGGACGCCCGCGGGCGTACGCGAGAATCGGGGCGTGGGGGCCGGCTGAGCGACCCCCTCGACCTCGACGACGCCGCCCCGGGCACGCACCTGCGGGTGCTCGGCCGACTCGGCGATGTCCAGCACCGGGTGCACGCACGCGTCGACGCTCCCGAAGACGCTGGTCCACTCCTGCCGGGTGCGTCCGGCGAAGACCGACGCGATCCGCTCGGCCCAGCCGGCCCACCCCGACTCGTCGAACTGCCCCGGCCCGTCCTCCGGATCGAGGCCGAGGGTACGCAGGAACGCGTTGTAGAACTTCGCCTCGATGGCCGCCACGGACATGAACTTGTCGTCGGCGGTGCGGTACACCCGGTAGAAGTGCGCCCCACCGTCGAGGTAGTTCGTGCCACGGGTGAGGTTCCAGGCGCCCCGCGCGAGCATCGAGTGGATGACGACGGTGAGCAGCGCGCTGCCCTCGAGCATCGAGGCGTCCACGACCTGCCCACGCCCGGAGGAGACACGCTCCTGCAGGGCGGCCAGTACGCCGAAGGCCAGCACCATGCCGCCGCCGGCGAAGTCGGCCAGATACATCGGCGGCACGACGGGGCCGGTATCGGGCAGACCGATCGTGTCGAGCACCCCGGAGACGGCGATGTAGTTGAGGTCGTGCCCGGCGGCCGCGGCGAGGGGGCCGTCCTGGCCCCAGCCGGTCATCCGCGCCACGACCAGGCGCGGGTACCGCTCGGTGAGTTCGGCCGGGGCCAGGCCGAGACGTTCGAGCACCCCGGGCCGGAACGGGTCGAGCAGCACGTCCGCGTCGGCGAGCAGCCGGTGCACGAGCGCCCGGTCGGCCTCGGACTTCAGGTCGAGCGTGACCGTCGTACGGCCCCTGTCGATCGCGTTGACCTGCGCGCGCTCGCGCCGGTCGGGCTCGCCGGGCGGGTCGACCCGCACCACCTGGGCGCCCATGTCGGCGAGCATCATCGTCGCGAACGGCACCGGCCCCTGCCCACCGAGTTCGAGCAGGCGCAGGCCGGCCAGCGGTCCCTCGAACCGCCGGCCGGGGGCGGCGCTCACGCCTGTTCCCGGGTGCCGGCCGGAACCGGCAGGCCGGTCACGGCACGGGGGTCCGTGCTCCACGTCTGCGCAGTCACGCCCTCCTCGCGCAGGACCCGCTTGAGGACCCGCCCGACGGCGTTCTTGGGCAGTTCGGTGCGGACCTCGATGTGGGAGGGGACGGCGTACCGCGGGATCCGCGGGTGCAGCCACTCGAAGAGCTCCGCGGGGTCGATCTCCGCCCCGGGCGCGGGCACGACAGTCACCTTGAGGTCGTCCTCGGCCAGCGGGGAGGGGACCGCGTGGACGGCGACCTCGCCGACGGCCGGGTGGGTCGCGACGATGCCCTCGATCTCGAAGCTGGAGATGTTCTCGCCGCCGCGGCGCAGGTAGTCCTTACCACGGTCGACGAAGTAGAGGTAGCCGTCCTCGTCGAGACGGCCGTAGTCACCGCAGTGGAACCACAGGCCCCGGAAGACCTCCAGCGTCTTCTCCGGCTCCCGCCAGTAGCCGTTGAACATGATCGCCGGACGGTTGGGACGGGCGACGATCTCGCCGACCTCGCCGACGGGCAGCGGGTTGTCGTGCTCGTCGACGATGCGCACCTCGAAGGAGTCGTTGATCTTGCCCGCGCTCCCGGCGCGGTAACCCCCGGGTGGGGTGAGGGTGATCAGGCAGGCCTCGGTCAGGCCGTAGGCGCCCGAGCCGACCCGTTCGACGCCGAAGCGCTCCGTCCAGCGAGCGGCGAGCTCGGCGGTGACCGGCGAGCCGGACACGACGCGCAGCCGGCCGAAGGCCTCGCGGGCGGCCTCGGAGTCGGGTGCGCCGGCGATCATCGGCAGCATCGAGCCCATGAGCGCGGCCATTGTCGCGCGGCTACGCAGGATCTCGTCCCAGAAGCCCCGGACCGAGAAGCGCGACGCGAGGTCGATGGCCGAGCCGAGCTGGAGCGAACCCATGACGTGCCCGACGGCGGCCATGTGGAACAGCGGCATCGCCGTCCACAGGACGTCGCCGGAGTGGCGTTCGAGGTTCTCGTGCATCTGGCGGGCCATGTTCGCCACGTAGCCGTGGCTGACCATGCACGCCTTGGACGGCCCGGTCGTGCCGGCCGTGTAGATGAGGTGGCTGGTGGCGTACGCGTCGAGGTCCGGGGTGGTCGTCACCGCCGATCCCTCAGCGACGGCGACGTCGAAGTCGACGACCTCGGTGGCCCAGGCGGGCGCCGGGCCCGAGGCGGGCCGGATGGGGGCGCCGACGAGGACCGGCACCCGTAGCTCCGTGCCGATGAGGGCGTCGTCCAGGACGGGCACGAACTCGTCCTCGACGATCATCGCGACCGGGTCGGCGTCGAGCACCTGGTGGGCCAGTACGGGGCCACGGTTGCTCGTGTTCAGCGGAACGACGAAACCGCCGCAGAGCGTCGTCGCCCACCAGGAGACCAGGGCCAGGCGGCCGTTGCGGGCGAGGACGACGACCCGGTCGCCGGGAGCGACGCGGTCGGCGAGGAACCCGGCGAGGCGACGCGACGCGGCATCGAGCTCGGCCACTGTGAACGGGGCGCCGGCGAGGGTGAGGGTGAGGTCCGGCTGCTCGTCGAGCAGGCGGGACAGGGCGGGCAGGAGCGGGGTGGCTGCGGTGGGACGGTTCACTGGCTCTGGCTACCTTTCTTCGGGTCGGCCGCTCGCGGTGGCGGACGGCGGGGACCTGACGCTCAGCCCTTCGTCATCGCCACGGTCCGCAGGTCGAACAGGCCGAGGTTGGTCCACGGCAGCTGCTCGGCCCCGACGACCTTCGGGGAGGCGATGGTGGCGCTGGTGAGGTTGCAGATCGGGATGAACCACGCCTCGGTGAACAGCCGCTCCCACAGCTGGTGGTACTGCTTGGCACGCTCCTCGACGCTGGAGCGGGGGTCGGCGGCCTTGGCCGCGATCGGGCCGATGACCTCGGGGTCGGTGGCGAGCTTGTAGTTGCCGGTGAGGTAGTTGTCGACAGTGCCCGCCGGGTCGAGACGCGGGTTGAAGGTGTTCGACACCTCGAGCTCGAAGTCGCCGGCGATGAAGCGGGCCTCGGTCTCGGAGTTCGGCGTCGGGTTGAGCTTCGCGTCGATGCCGGCCTGGGACATGGCGGCCTGGATGGCGGTGGCGGGCTGCTCGGTGTTGGTGCCGGCGGAGAAGCTGATCGTCACCTTGGCCCCGCCGACCTCGGCGATCAGCGCCTTGGCCTTGGCCAGGTCGAACTCGTACGGGTAGGTCGCCGCCGCGTCCTCCCACGGGCTGTTCGGGTAGATGCTGCGGGTGGGCGTGCACGTGTCGGCGAAGAGCGCGCGGATGGCGGCCGGGTCGATCGAGCGCGCGATGGCCTCACGGACCCGCTTGTCCTTGAGGTCGCCCATGTTGGCGCGCAGCAGGATGCCGAGGACGTTACGGAACGGGCGGGTGGTCACCTTGAGCTGGCCGGTCTCGCCGAGCTGGCGGGCCTGGGTGATCTCGTTGGCCGAGGAGACGAAGCTGAGATCGGTCTGACCGCTGATGACGCCGTTGAGCCGGGTGGCGCCCTCGGGGACCCGGGTGATCTCCATGCCGGCGAGGCGTCCGGCGTTGGGGTCCCAGTAGGTGCCCTCGGCGCGCTTGACGACGTACTTCTCGTTGGGGACGAACTCGGTGGCGACGTACGGGCCCGAGCCGGCGTTGCCGGGGGCGCGCTTGAGGTCGACGCCGTCGGCGATCGCCTTGGGCGAGACCATCATCCCGGCGGCGGTGGCCAGGGCCGAGGGGAGCACGGCGCCGGTGCCCGGCTTGAGGTTGAGGCGCACGGTGTGCGCGTCGACGACTGTGACGCCGGTGATGCTGGCGAGATCCTGCTTGATGGTGCTCGTGGGCAGCGTCTGGCCGCGCTCGATGTTGACCTTGACGGCGTTGGCGTCGAAGGGCGTCCCGTCATGGAACTTGACGTCGTCGCGCAGGGCGAGTTCGAGGTAGGAGCCGTCCTCGGCGTAGGTCCACTTCTTGGCCAGGCCGGGGACGACCTGGTCGGTGGAGTCGACCATGGTGAGCCGGTCGTAGATCAGCGTCAGGTAGGGGTAGCCGCCGGGGGCCGGCTGCGCCGGGTCGAGGTTCTGGAACGGCGACGAGGCGCTCACCCGCAGGACGGCGTTGGGGTCGATCTCACCCGTGGTGGCACCGGGGTCGCTGGTCGGGGTGGCGGAGCAGGCTCCGACGGCGAGGGTGGCGGCGAGCAGGCTCACGGCGACGGCGAGGCGTCGGCGGCGCGGGAGGCGAGACACAGTGTTCCTTTCCTGACCTTCGGCCCGGGAGCGGGAGCGGCTCCGCGGGTCACCGGCGGTCCCAGGTGCCCCGGAGGGCGCCGGGTGCCGCCGAGGTCGTTCGGCGGTGGCCGTGCGGGCGCGATGGTCGTGGAGGTGGTGGATGGCGGCGCTGATGTGGAGCGCCTGCCCGGAACTGATCGGCATCCGCGCCCGAGGCTGGCGGTGTTGCGGCCGATCGCGATCCAAACAAGCGCTCGATTGGGAACCGTAGGGGCAGCGTGCGGGCACGTCAATAGCCGAACGGCGGCATGATCGACAAGGGGCGGCACACCGCGCGCAACCGTTGCCAGCGCGCGATCAGGTCGCTAAGGTGCCCATCAAGCAAGCGCTTGGTTGCTTGATGTCGGCCAAAGGAGTCCGCACTGTGGAAGCCCCCCTCGCCACGGCACAGCCCCGCGAAACCGGCATCGACGCGGTCGCCTCAGCCACCCGCCGGCTCATCGACGCGATCACGCGCGCGGGCGAGGCCGTCGACGCCGACGCCAACCGGATCGTGGCCGACCTCGACGCGCTCACCGCCCGGATCGACGCCCACGCCCCGGACCTCTCCGAGCGGATCGCGACGATGTGGCGCCAGCCCGGCCCGGGCCGCTTCGACCCCGCCGGCGGCACCGAGAACCCGCTGTCGCCGCCGGTGGCCCTCTGGGTCGAGCCGGACGGCTCACTACGCGGGGAGGTCACCCTGAGGCTTGCCTTTCAGGGGCCACCCGGGCACGTGCACGGCGGCACCTCGGCCATGCTCATGGACCACGCCCTCGGCATCGCCAACGCCCGCGCCGGATACGCCGCGGTGACCGTCGGGCTCGACATCTCCTTCCGCGCGGCCATCCCGATCGGCTCGACGATCACGATCCTGGCCCGGCACGACGGTCGCGACGGTCGCAAGGTGCGCAGCTCCGGCGAACTGCGCGTCGGGGACCTGACGTGCGTCACAGCCACGGGCACCTTCGTACTCATGGACGACCCGTCGACACGGGAGAAGTTCCGCCGCCCGTCGAGGGAGCAGGCATGAGCACCGATCCCCACCCGAGCACCGCCGCACCCGGCCCGCTCGCCGGCCGCGGCGCGCTCGTCATCGGCGGGGGCGGCGGCTTCGGCCGCGCCATCGCCGCCGCGCTGGCCGCCGACGGCGCCGCCGTGACGATCATGGGACGGACCGAGGCGACGCTGCGGGCGGCGGCCGAGACGATCGCCGCAGCCGCCCCTGGAGCACCACCGGTACGGATCAGCGCCGGCGACTCCACCCACGAGCGGGACGTCGCAGTCGCGGTACGCGCCGCCGACGAGACCCCGCTGGCGGCCGTCGTCACCACGGTCGGCGGCGGCACCTTCCGTCCCGTGCTCGCCCTCGACGCCGAGACCCTGGAGCACGACTTCCGGCGCAACGTCACCACGGCGCTGCACGCCATCCGGCACGGCGGACAGGCCCTGGCCGCGCACGGTGGGGGCGCGATCGTGTGCACCTCGTCGAGCGCGGGCGGGCACTCCTTCCCGTTCATGCCGTCGTACTCGGTGAGCAAGGCCGCACTCGAGGCACTCGTCCGGGTCGCCGCCGACGAACTCGGCCACCTCGCGGTACGGGTCAACGTCGTACGCCCCGGCATCGTCGCCACCGACGGGGCCAACCCGGGCCTGCTGCTGGCCGACCCCGAGCTGGCCGCCGCGACCATCGCCGAGAAGCCCCTGTCGCGGATCGGGCGCGCCGAGGACGTCGCCGCCGCGGTCCGCTTCCTGTGCGGTCCCGGCTCCTCATGGATCACCGGCGCCTGCCTGCCCGTCGAGGGCGGGGCCCACCTGCGGCGCGCGCCCCGGCTGGAGAAGCTCGCCCGGATCGTCAACGGCGACGAGGTCGTCGACGCCACCCTGGAGGGCCGCATCCCGTGACGACACCACAGGCACCCGCCACCCGGATGGAGCTGACCACGACGCTGCCGCCGACGACGGCGCTGCGCGAGGTGCCCGCGGTAGTGGCGCGCATCGAACGGCTCGGCTTCGACACCGTGCACATCCCCGAGACGACGCACGACTCCCTGGCGGTCGCGCTGCTCGCGGCCGAGCACACCAGCCGGATCACCGTACGCACCAGCATGACGCTGGCGTTCCCCCGCAGCCCGATGGTGACCGCGTACGCCGCGTGGGACCTCGCGCGGTTCTCCGAGGGTCGCTTCCAGCTCGGTCTGGCCACCCAGGTGCGCGGCAACATCGTCGGCCGCTTCTCGGTACCGTGGGAGCGGCCGGTCGAGAACCTGCGCGACTACCTCGCCTCGATCCGGGCGATCTTCGCCTCGTTCAGCACCGGTGAGCCCCTGGAGCACGAGGGCAGCCACTACCGCTTCACCCGGCTCCAGCCGTACTTCAATCCGGGCCCGCTGTCTACCGCCGCCCCGGCGCTCTACACCGGCGGGGTCAACCGACGCGTCTGTGAGGTGGCCGGCGAGCTCGCCGACGGCTTCGTCACCCACGCGACGAACTCGCACCCGAGTCACCTGCGCACTGTCGTGCTTCCCGCGCTGCGCGCCGGGGCCGAGCGGGCCGGACGCGCCGGTATCCCCCGGGTCGTCGTGGTGTCCAAGTCGATCACCGGTCCGACGCCGGCCGCACTCGCCGCGAGCCGCGACTCCGCCCGCCAGGAGCTGGCGTTCCTCTTCTCCACACCCGCCTACCGCACGACCCTGGACCGGCTCGGCCTGGGCCGGGTCGGCGAACGGCTCGCCGCGATGGCCGCCTCCGGGCGCTGGACGGGACTCGCCGGCACCCTCGACGACGAGACCCTGGCCACGCTCATCCCGCACGGCACCTACGCCGAGCTGCCGGACGTGCTCGGGCAGGCCTACGGCGGGATCGCCGACGGGCTCGGGCTCGGGCTGCCGCTCGACCCAGACGACGACGAGGACTTCGGCGCGTTGCTCGAACGCCTCCGGCTCATCCCGACGAGTGCCGCGTCCCGCACCCCGCCCGCGACCGCCGGACCCACGAGCGCGACGCGCGGCGTCGCCGGATCGGAGACCCTGTCATGACCGCACGCGTAGGGCTGCTCACCCCGGTCGTCGTCCAACATCCGCGCACCGCGGCCGCCTGGGAACGGGACGTCCTGTCCGGCCCCGACGTCGGCGGTGCGCTGCTCGCCGTCGCCCGCGCCGCCGACGACCTGGGCTACCACCATCTGACATGCAGCGAGCACGTCGCCGTGCCCGCCCCGATCGCCGTCGAGCGGGGCGCGACGTACTTCGACCCCGTGGCCACGCTGTCGTTCCTCGCCTCGGCGACGCGCCGCGTCCGGCTCGCGACGAACGTCGTCGTCATCGGCTACCACCATCCGCTCGCCCTCGCCAAGACCTACGGCACCCTCGACCTGCTCAGCGGCGGGCGCGTCGTCCTCGGGATCGGGGTCGGCAGCCTCGAAGAGGAGTTCGACCTGCTCGGCGCCGAGTTCGCCGGGCGCGGCGCGATCGCGGACGAAGCGATCACGGCCCTGCGCGCGGCGTGGGGCAGGGCCGTGCCGCACCACGAGGGGCCCCACTTCACGTTCACCGACTTCGTCGTCGAACCGCACGCGCCGCGCACCACGGTGCCGCTGTGGATCGGTGGGCGCACCCGCCGCTCGCTACGCCGCGCCGTGGCGTACGGCACCGGGTGGGCACCGTTCGGCCTCGGGCCGCGGGAGCTGACCCGCATGTGGAACTCCGTGGAACGCCCCGACGGCTTCGACCTCGTGCTGCAGATTCCGCCGCTGGACCCGCTCGGGGACCCGGACGGCTCCCGCGAGCACCTGCGCACAGCCGATGCCGTCGGGGCGACCGCTGTCAACGCGAGCCTCGTGGCCACCTCGGCGGCCCACCACCTCGAGCAGATGGCCGCGCTGCGCGAGCTCGCCCCGGAACGCTTCGAGGCGAACGCGTCCACGACCTGACCGGCCGTCGACCGGCTCGGCCGGCGAGGCCCGATCGAAAGGAACCCACCATGACCGACTCGCAGCCCGACCGGCTGGCCCTGCTCGAGGCGCGCCTCGAGCAGGCCGAACGGCGCCTCGCCGCAGCCGAGGACCAGATCGCCCTCTGGCGGATCGTGGCCAGCTACGGCCCCGCCGTGGACAGCGGCTCGGCCGAGATCACCGCCCAGTTGTGGACCGAGGAGGGCGTGTACGACACCTACCCGGTCGTGCTCAACGGCCGGGACGCCCTGCGCGGCATGGTCAACGGTGAGCGGCACCAGTCCCTGATCCACTCGGGCGCCGCCCACCTCATGGGGCTGCCGCACATCGTCGTCGACGGCGATCGGGCCGTCGTGACGAACTACTCGCAGCTCGTGCTCAGCGCTCCCGACCAGAACGGCTACCGGATCTGGCGTACCGGGTCAAACCGGTGGGAGTTCACCCGCACCGACGAGGGCTGGAAGGTGACCCACCGCTGGAACCGCCAGCTCGACGGCACCGACGAGGGCCGCGACCTCCTCGCCCGCGCCGTCGAGTCCGAGGCCTGAGGCCGTGCGCATCGGCCTCAGCTCCCCGGTCCTGGCCGACTCCGGGCCCCGGCCTCCGTGGGAGGCCGGGGCCGGGGTCGCCGAGTTGCGGAAGGTCTTCACGACCGCCGACCGGCTCGGGTACGAATTCTTCACCTGCCCGGAGCACGTCAGCGTGTCACCGGGGCTGGCACGAGGTGAACGCTTCTACGACCCGGTCGCGACGTTCTCGTACCTCGCGGCGATCACCGAGCGGATCCGCTTCCTGCCGTACGTGCTCGTGCTCGGGCTGCACCATCCGCTCGAGTTGGCCAAGCGGTACGGCACCCTCGACCACCTCAGCGGCGGACGGGTCGTCCTCGGAGTCGGCGTCGGCAACCTTGAAGAGGAGTTCGCGCTGCTCGGGCGTCCGTTCGCCGACCGCGGGCCACGGGCCGACGACGCCCTGCGGGCCCTGCGGGCGTCCCTGTCGGTACGGCTCGCGACCTACCACGGGGAGTACTACCACTTCACCGAGCAGGTGGTCAGCCCGCACGCTGTTCAGGAGAAGGTCCCGATCTGGGTCGGTGGGCACAGCAAGCGTGCCCTCCGGCGCGCGGTCACCCTGGGCGACGGGTGGGCGCCGGCCCCCGTCACGTATCGCGGACCGGACCTGGAGACCCTGCCGCGGATGCTCGCCGAGCACGACCTGCCGGAGGGGTTCGACGTCGTCATCACGCCTCCGGCCCGCCTCGACCCGACGGGCGCCCCGGAGGCCGCGCTCGACCTCGTCGGCCGGATCGGCGAGGCGGGGGGCACCGTGGTCAACCTCGTCGTACGGCACCGTGACCTGGCCGAGTACCTCGACCAGCTCGCGGCGGCAGCCGAGCTCTTCGGTCTCGACCGCCGCGACTGAGCACGGCCGTGGACGCCGGGACCCGGCGTCGAGCCCCGGCGTCCACGGTCAGGCCTCGTTGGGCATGTTCGACCAGCCCTTGCGGTCGGTACGCGCGTACCAGCCCGAGGCGGCCAAGGTCCCTCCGTCGACGGGGATCGTGTGCCCGGTGACGAAGCGGGCGTCGTCGCTGGCGAGGAACTCGACGACGGCGGCGTAGTCGTCGGGCTCGCCGAAGCGCCCGACGGGGATCCACGTACGGATCAGCTCCGGGTCGCGTCCGCGCAGCATCGCCGCGGCCGGTGTCTGGGGCGTGTCGGCGAGGTCGGGCGCGATCGCGTTGACCCGCACCCCGTGGCCGGCGACCTCGACGGCGAGGCTCTTGGTGAAGGCGCTGACCCCGGCGTTGTAGGCGGAGTACGGAGCGCACGCCGGGATACCCCGGAAGGCCTCGACGGTCGAGTTGTTGACGATGGCGCCACGGCCCCGATCGACCATGCCGGGCAGCAGCGCATGCGTCATCGCGAGCACGTGCCACAGGTTGATCTCGTAGAGCGCCTGCCACTGCTGGGGGGTCGAGTGCAGGAAGGTCCTGGAGGCCGGGCGGAAGTCGCCGACGTTGTTGACGAGCACGTCGACCCGCCCCGAGTCGACGGCCGCCGCGGCGGCGACCGCGACGGCGACACCGTCAGCGGTGCGCACGTCGGCGAGGACGACCTCGACCTCGCCGCCGGCGCTACGGATGTCCGCGGCAGTGCCGGCGGCGGCCTCCCCGTCGATGTCGACGAGGACGACGTGGGCGCCTGCGGCGGCGAGACGGCGGGAGATGCCGCCGCCGATCCCGAGGGCGCCGCCGGTGACGACAGCGATCTGGCCCTCGAGCCTGCGGGTGGCGCTCATCTGCCGGTTCCTTCCTCGTCGGCCCTGGTCAGGGAGACGCGGTGGCGTTCGATCCAGTTGATGGTCACCGCGCGACGTGTGAAGGCCCATCCTTCGTCGGTACGCGCGTACTCGTCGTCGTAGTGCAGGAACCAGACGAGGTCCGAGGGTCCGTCGCGACCGGGGAGCAGGTGGTGGGCCGTGCCGCGGACCCGGCCACGGGCCCCGGCCGGCGTCGGCAGGTAGCGCGTCCCGGCCACGACGTGGGTCGTCGCCAGGGTGCCGGCGAGTGCCCCGAGCGCGGCCACGACAGCGGAGCGGCCGACGTGGGACACGTGCGGGTCGAGGTGCGCCGGCGGCTCGGGAACCACGAGGACGCCGTCCGGGACGAACAGCGCGCCGATCGCTGCCGCGTCACGGTCGTCGGCGGCCGCGGCATACGTCTCGGAGAGTGCGCGCAGCGCGGTGAGGTCGGCCGCGTCGAGGCCGGTCACGCCGCGCGAGCGGTCGCCGCGCGCACGACCTGGACGAGCTCGGCGACGGCACGCTCGCAGTCACCGCGGGTGTAGCCGAGCAGTGCGGTCTCGGCCGGATCCGGTTCATAGGCGAGGACGTTCCCGCGGCCCTGGACGATCATCGAGTCGGGCATGAAGGGGTGCGGCTCGTCGAGCTCGGCGATGGTGCGGTTGCCCCCGGCCGCGTCGACGAGCAACTGGAAGAACTGCGTGAACGTGAGGTTGGCGTCACCGACGAGGTAGGCCGCGCCCGCCGTGCCGCGGTCGAGCGCGCCGCCGATCGCCTCGGCCAGGGACCGGGCCGACATGTAGTTCGTGCCGCCGGCCGGCGCGTGGTCGGGGATCTGCGGCTCGTTGCCGGCCGCCCAGGACACCATGCGGCGGTAGCGCTTGGCCGTGATGCCGGGGATGGCACCGATGATCGAGGGCGGGTTGAGGGTGCAGACCGTGAAGGAGTCGTCAGCCAACACCCGCGCTCCCTCGTCGGCGTCGCGGCGGGCGGCGACGTAGGCGCTGGAGTCGGCCAGGGCGGGTCGCAGATGGTGGTAGTAGCTGCCGACCTGGACGAAACGGGAGACACCAGCGCTCTTGGCGAGCGCGGCGAAGGCCGGCACCCCCGCGCTCTGGGTCTCCTTCCAGAACTCCGTCTCGTCCACGTCGCGGGGAAGGTGGCGTACGTCCTGCCCCGCAGCGAAGACGACAGCGTCGAAGGGAGCCAGGTCCTCCCGGGTGAAGGTCTGGCGGGTGTAGTCCCCGCGGAGGACGGGCAGGTCGGCGACGGGTGAGTCCGCATCGACCGCCCCTCGGGCGGCGACGGTGACGTTGTCTCCCCGATCCCGCAGGTGAAGGGCGGTGTGGACCCCGATCATGCCGGTTCCACCGACCACGAGTACCTCCATCGCGAGGTCTCCTTGCGTAGTGAGGCGACTCCCCGGTGTGAATCTGGGAGCCGGCATGACTTCCGAATCAACCAACCAAGCGATTGGTAGGTTAGCACGAGAGGCCCTGACCGGGAACAACGGTGAGTGGGCAGGCGGCAACCGCCACCCGCTTCAAGGAGATGATCGGGACCCGAAGGCGCCGTGCCTGCCGACAGCCCACCGCTATTGCGCGGCAGGAGCGGACGGCACACATGCGACGGCCGGATTCGAACCGACGAACCCTTGACCCAGGACGATCCGCCACACGTCCACGCACGCCACGCACGCCAGGTGTCTGCGGAACGAGTGTGGCTCGCGCTTTGCCGTCCGTCCTCGCGCATGACGTGTGGCCCCTGTCTGATCCTCGGGAGGGACGCCGCCTGGGCCTGAGGTACAACAAGGCGGTGACACCGAGCCAAGAGGTGAACCCACCGGCCTTGACCAAGCTGTGGGAGCAGCGTTGGCCCGAGTGCCCTCCGTTCGCCCACTGGCTTCGCGGTCACTACCCGGATCGGTGGGTGAGGTTCCACAGCCTGCCGGGATCGAAGCGGTACGCGGACAACGAGAGCGAGTACGGGATCGTGCTCGGCCGGCACTACACGGTGCTGTCAGAGCTCGGTCCGGGCACCGTCCTTCTTGTTGTAACCAGCGAGTGGACAGAGAGCCCCGCAACCACTCCCCAGAGGTGGCCAAGGCGTGCAGAAGTGGCACCGTCGGCACGGCACTGGCAGACACTGCTGGAAGACCCCGAAGAAGATCCTGAGTACCGCGTGTACACACAGCTCTACGCCGAGACAATCCCTTGGCGGCCGGACGCGATTGATGTCCTGTTGAGGGCTGTCGCCGACGACGAGTTGGCAAACGTGATCCTCGCGCCGACTGATCTTCGATGGTTGTATCACCCCTACGACGGTGGAGCCGATGTCATTCTGCCGACCCAAGAGCAACGCGACGCGCTGAAAGCACAGCATCGAGATTGGCTTTCTCAGCAGTCGTCCGGACTTTAGATGGCGCAAGGCCAGCGTCCTTGACCAGCGGTCACGGAGCGCTACCGAACGGCGGGTGTCAGGGGCGGCGTGTCTCCTCGCCAGGCGAAGCCGCGCGATTGTGGCGGTCATCGTGCTCATTCGGGCCGGTGACCGGCTCACAGGACGACGGCAGGGTGTTGCCCTGCCAGCGTCAGGGTTGCTGAGGACTTCCAGTGTGTGGCGCTCCGTCACTCGACAGTGTGGTAACCGCGACCCAACCGGCGAGCTGCTGGCTGGTTTCGTCTCCGAGCCTCGCCGCCGCTCGGGCCACCAATGCGAGCAGTTCCACGCGCCCTGCCTCGGTGACCCGCAACTCCGGTCGAGGGGAACAGCGCCAGGTCGTGCTCGCCGCGTCCCTGGCGAGGCGGACCGCATCGGCCTTGCCCCGTTCGGCCAGGCGCTTGTCCATGTCAGTGGCCAGGATCAACGCCGCCTGCAACTCCACGCCGGCGCCACGACCGCGCAGGAGCTTGTAGCCGGCGCGCCGCAGTTCCACCCGGCCGTCGCGGAGCAGCTCCCACGGCAGGGCCGGCGGCAGCGCGCCGGCAACCGGGCGCAGCGCCAGCGTCACCTCCCGCACCACCGCCGGTGACGGATCCCGCACCAGCGGCACCATCTCCCCCACCACGACCGCGTCGAGCAGCCGCAGACTTCGTACTGCCTGGGCCCGGACCTTCGGCTTCTCGTGGCCGAGCAGTCGAAGCAGCAGCGGGGCGTCCGCCACCGAGCCGGTCTCGGACAGCCCGGCGATGGCACCGGCTTCGGGCTCATCGGCGTCAGCGCCCGCGCGGTAGTGGTCCCGCGCATCCCTACCGAGTCGGCGGGCCGCATCGCGGGCCACGGCCCGCACCAACGGCGCCTGGTCGTCCAGGTGTTCGGCGACGTCGGCGTCCTGACCGGCCCGAACCAGCCCGGTCAACGCCACCACCCGCACCTCCGCTCGAGCCGAGCGAGCCAGCCGACGCAGGAGATCATGCCGGCGGGTCCAGACCGCGTCGCGGCACGCCGCTTCCGCCGCCCGCGCTCGCACCCGCACGTCCGGATCCGACTCGGCCACGGTCACCAGCTCCGGCGTACGCAGCCCACCGCGCGCCAGCACGGTGTCGAAGACGAACCGCCGCTCCCCGCCGCCAGCCGAGGCGAACAGGCCGCGCCACAACTGCTCCGGCGCCACCAGCACCGCCACCCGCACCTGAGCGACCGCGAAGCCGGCGCGAGCCCGCGCCTCAAGGCACAGCGCCATCGGCAGGACAGCAGGCAGGTAGACATCAGCGTCGTCAGCGAGCAACAGCGCGAGCCCGGCCCGCGCCCGATCCCGCACCGGGGCCACCCAGTCAGCGGTACGCACCACCAGAAACGGCATCACCTCCGCGTACGGGCGGGCGATCATCTCCGCGACCGCACGCTCCCGAACCCGCCCGTCCCCGTGCATGCTCGCCAGCGCCGTCGCCACCGGCCCCGACGGCATCGCAGAAGACCGTCCCGCGACCCGCCGCCACACGGGTTCCCGGTGCCGGCCGTACCACGGCGCCGACCGCGCGTGCTCGTCGAGCCGAACCACCAGCCCCGGCGCAGCGGCCACCAGCGCCAACGCCGACCGCGCCGTCACCTCGTCGCCATGCGCATCGACCTCAAGCAGCACGTCGACCAACCGGTCCAACGCCTCCCATCGACCGGCCCCGGCGTACTCGACCGCAACTCGGACCACCGAAAGCAGCCCGTCCTCCTCCACCGGCGAAGCCGGGAGGGCCTGCCCGTCACGTCTGCCCCAGGTCACCCCGACATCCTGCCTCGCCACCCATGGCGATCGAACCCGGTTTTCCGGGCCGACGGCAAGCCTGAGCAGTTCCACCCAGCTCTGAACCTCCCGTCTCGTGAGCCGCCGATCTCAACGATGGTTCTCTACCCGGACGGGATCGGTCAGGGCTGCCACACGATCCCATTGCGGCACTCCGCCAGACAGCATCCAACCCCTGCTGGGTTTCGTCCCGTACAGCGCGGGGCGCTGCATGCCAACTCCAGATCAGCCGTAGGTGGCGTCGCCGCCGCCGATAGAAGACACATGCTGCCGCCATCACGCCCGTGAACGCCACCCCCAATCGACACGACACGCGGTAGTGCTCCGAAAAACCGGGGAACATCAAACCCCCCGGCAAACCGGGGGACCACCGACGTTGGGGTACGCAGGCGGTAGCTTCAGTCTGGTACTGGGTTCCGCCAGCTTGTTGATGGTGTTTGGTGCAAGATGCATTACGTGGGAACCACGAAGACCGCTGCCCCTGCTGTCTCACCGCTCGCCGGCGAGCCGATCAAGCGTGCCGATGCCGAACGGCTCGCGGGAGTGCTGAAGGCCGTCGCCGACCCGGCTCGGCTGCGACTGCTCAGTTTGATTCAGGCCGCGCCTGAGGGCGAGGCGTCCGTCAGTGACCTCACCGCGCCGCTCGGCCTCTCCCAGCCGACAGTCAGTCATCACCTTCGGATCCTCACTGAGGCTGGGCTGCTCGAGCGGGAGAAGCGTGGGGTCTGGGCCTATTACCGCCTCGTGCCGTCCGCGATCGCGGCGCTCGCCGAACTGTTGACGCCGCCCCGCAAGCGAGCGACCAGGAAGACTCGCTAAGCGTCACGGGTGAAGGTGGGGGCGCCTGTCTGCAGGCGATAGCGTTCGCTTTGGTCATGACCATTTGGCCGCGGGAAGACCTGGTATCCCTCGCTTCGACATACTCGCCGCTCGGCTCATGCGGCCGGTTTGCTGACCGCTTGGCCTGCATTGTGCTGCGCAGGCCATCGCCACGGGCGGCGACCTGCTACACGCCGCTGCAGTCCTCGGTGCCAGCGAGGGCACGACCATCCGGTACGCCATCAACGCCCGGATTCTGCTGAGGGCGAGCCGGGAATCCGGCACCGCCAGCCCTCGGCGGGTGCTCGCGTCGCGCGCCGGCAGTCGCCGCCGGCGCCGACGCGGTTCTGCTCGCGGTCCGCTGGGACGGCGTCACCGAGATGCTGACAGCGGCCGGCGGGCCCGCCGGCGCGCTGGCCGACCTCGCCCTGATCGACCCGACGAACGCCGTCGAACACGGTGTCGGCACCCTCCAGACGGAACCCGCCCGGTCAGCCGCCGACCACATCGCCGCCCTCGCACCAGGCGCGCACGTGGTCAAGGCTTTCCATCTCTTCCCGTCGGAGCGGTGGGTGACGCCCGATGCCGGACCGGTCACGGTCGCCATGTGCGGTGACGACGAGCGCGCACTCGATGTCGTCGGGTCGCTCGTGCGAGACGTCGGTGGAGTTCCCGCGGTCCTCGGAACGCTCGACCGGGTAAGACAGTTGGAGGAGGTCGCCGGATTTGTCATCGGGCTGGCGTTCGCCGGGGTCGACCCGCAATCGGCGATTCCGTCGGTTCCCCGCTGAACATGGGACGCGCAACTCCTGGCCGCGTTACTCGCACAGGGCTACACCGAGTGGGATGACGACGCTTGAGCTGGCCGCAGGAGCGGGGCACCGCCAGGTGCGACGCTTCGAGGACCGGATAGACAGGTGTGAGCGAGGAGGCCGCGTCGGCGGTCAACGGTGGGCCAGGTGGACCCGGCCCGTCTCGCGCAGCCGCGCGTGCACGCCGTCGTACGCGGTCACCCCGCCCAGGTAGCGGCGGGCCACCCGAGCCAGCATCGTGTAGTTCGGGTCGCAGACGTTGCCCACCGGCGCTTCACCGGCCTGGCTGACCAGCTGGTACGCGTCGAGCTGGTCCAACCCCATCAGCTCGGCCGTCCAGGTGACCAGGTCGTGCTGGCTGATCCGGTACGCGTCCTCCAGCGGCCGGGCCGAGCCGGTGCTCATCAGTGCGTCGTCGGACTCCAGCCGCGGCCACTGCGTCGACACGCCTTTCACCAGGTCGAGAATCAGCGTGGTGTTCATCGCCGCCTCGACCCCGGTGCCGCACACCTCGCCGTGCCCCTGCCGGCAGTGCCCGTCACCCACCGCGAACAGCGCACCCGGCACATTGACCCCAAAGTACGCCGTCACGCCGGCCCGCAGCTCGGGCGAGTCCATGTTGCCGCCGTGGGCGTCCGGCACGATCGTCATCCGCGACTCGAACGCCGCCGGCGCCACCCCCATGGTCCCGTGCATCGGGTCCAACGGCAGCGCCACCGTGTAGTCGCCGCGCCGGGCCCGGTACGTCACGGTGCCGGCGGCGACGTCGACGTCGTACATCCAGACCAGCTCGTCGAGCGGCGGGTGCAGCATGGCCGTGGCGTGCGTCCCGGTCAACGCGCCGAAGTGCGGAAAGGTGCTGGAGACCGCCCAGTCCCGGGCCGGTTCGACGGCCACCACGTGCACCGCGAGCGTGTCCCCCGGTTCGGCGCCCTCGACGTGGATCGGCCCGGTCACCGGGTTGAGATAGGGGAACTCACACACCCGCGAGGGCAGGTCGTCGATGCCACGCACCCGGCCGCCGTAGCAGTCCTCGGTGTACAGCTGCACGACGGTGCCGGGCCGGACCCGCAGGACCGGCTCCCGGCCGCCGAAGGTGTACGACATCTCCGCCGGCTCGGGCCGGTAGGTGACGACTTCGGTCATGGCAACTCCTCGTCGCGGTCGGTGGTGGAAGCCGAGCACCTGTGCTGCTACCCGGGCGTTGATCACGACCTGCAGCCGGATGGCAAACCCGCACCATACCGATGACGCGCAGGCTTGCCCGACCGCAGCCGGGACGCGCAGACTTGGCGGATGCGCCCGGGGATGGCAGACGGCCGTCTACCAGCGGCTCCGCGTGCCGTGACGCACCCGGCTGTCTGGTCGGTGCCGGCGATGGCGCTGCTGGTGGTCGTGGCCATGCCGTTCAACGACGCGTTCTACGATTTCTGGGTCAACTACGACGCGCAGGGTGACTCACAGCAGTACGAGCTGCTCCACACCACGCGCATCTTCCAGTACACCTCCGGCGTCCTCTGCGGACAAGTGTTGGCGTTGCTGGCCGGGGCCGCCCTGGCCAGCCGCAACACACAGGCGAGGGCGCTGGTCGTGGCGGTCCCGCTCGCGCTGCTCCTGGCCGGCGTGGCCGTCGCGGTCGCCTACCCGCTCGCCCGCGCACGCGAGGACGTCTACTTCACGACCCCGGCACTCGATGACCCGATCCTGATGCGGGTCCTCCTGTGCGAGCTGGCCGCCTTCCCGCTCTATGCCGCTGCCGGCGTCGGTCTCGGCGCGCTGCTTCTGGGGCACCTGCGGCGAGCCGCGACGCGCTGGCCGCTCGTGTTCCTGCTCCTGCTGGGCTGGTTCGCCGCCACCCTGGTCGGGCTGCTGCAGGACGACCGGTTCGCCGCACCGTACGCGCTGTTATGGGCCGTCCCACCGATCGCGGCCGGCACGGCGATCGCGCTGGCCGGACTGTCGACGGATGTCTGGGCCGTACCGCCCGTGCCGGTGGGTGACTGGGGGCGCGGCAGCAGCGCCGCCCTGCTGGTGAGCGCCGCCGCTTACGCCCTGGGGTTGAACCTGCTGGCCCGCTGGGCCGGTCGCCGGGTGCCCCGCCCGACGAAGGGGTGACCGTGGTCGCCCTCGGCGACGAGACCGGTGAGTGGGCGGCGCGCCATGGCTCTCGTGAATGGCGTCAGCGGGGCCCAGAACGACAGCCGGCACCATCCAGACGGGGGAGCACCCCTTGACCACTTCGGTCTTCCCTGGGAGGTCACACCGGCTCGCTCGCCCACATCACTGCACGTCAGCGCGCTACTTCGTGTCCAGCGCCGGTGAGCACTTCGGACGCGGTGACCACTTCGCCAAACTGCACCCAATCTGCCCCACTTGCAAGGCCAGCCGATCCAGCAGCTCCTTACCGCCGCGACCTGCACACACTCCCCCACCAGGGGACATAGAGTGCTGTCGACTGCTACGCAAAACCGCGGAGCACTCCTTATGAAGCAGGACGCGGCACCGACTCTGACCTGCAAAAACGCGAAGCCGCAGGCAGGTGCGCCTGACCCCGTGGTCGAGTTGCGATGATTTTGCGGTCAACCGCGCGGCGCTCGGTCCGCAGGAGCGTCGCGACGCTGAGCTGCACGGCTCGGCGGCGCGGGGATGGTGCCGTCAGTACGAGTCGTGGCCGCCGCAGTCGCAGCCGCAGCCTTGGATTTGCGGCGGTGGAGCGTGAGAGTCATGACCAGCACGACCAGCGCTCCGACGATCAGCCCGAGGATCGCGCTGGCCACCGTGTTGACGAGCCAGCCGACGAGCCCGCCGAGAACACCCGTGGCGTCGTGGGCGGCGACCTCCACGTGATGCACGGCCTCGTACAGGAAGTGCAGGTTCAGCTCGTTCGTGCCTAGCAGCAGGATGTGCCCGCCCACCCACAGCATCGCCGCGGTGCCGACTACCGTCAGCACGGTGAGGACTACCGGCATCGCCCTCACCAGACCGCGGCCGAACGTGGCGACGGTGCCGGAACGTTGCGACAGGCGCAGCCCGACGTCGTCCATCTTCACGATCAGGGCCACCACGCCGTACACCAGGGCGGTTATGACGACGGCGACGACAGCCAGGATCGCCAGGCGGGACCAGAACGCCTCATCGATCACCTCGTTAAGGGTGATGACCATGATCTCCGCCGAGAGGATCAGGTCGGTTCGTACCGCCCCGGACACCAGTGTCGTCTCGTCCTGCACCTTTTCCTCGCCCGCGCCGTGGGCATCGTGATGGGCGATCTTGGCCCACACCTTCTCCGCGCCTTCGTAACAGAGGTAGGCGCCGCCGAGCATGAGGATCGGAGTGAGCAGCCAGGGCACGAACTGACTGAGCAGCAGCACCGCCGGCAGGATGATGAAGAACTTGTTGCGCAGCGACCCCAGGGCAATGCGCTTGATGATCGGCAACTCGCGCTCGGCCGCCAGGCTCCGCACGTACTGCGGCGTGACGGCAGCATCGTCGACGACGACACCCGCCGCCTTGGCGCCGGCCTTCGCGGCGGCCGCCCCGATGTCATCGATCGAGGCGGCAGCGGCTCGGGCCAGCACCGCCACGTCATCCAGCAGGGCTACGAGTCCACCGGCCAAGGGAGGGTCCTTCCAGGGTTGCGCTGAGTTCGAACTGGCCCATTCTCGCTCAGGTCCCTGTGCGCGGCACGCCACCGCCCGGGTCGTATATCGGGCGAGAGCTCGAGGCGAGCCGCTACCGCGCTCAGCCGACGACCCGCCACCACCGCGCCCGGGTCATCACCTGGCGCCAGCTCAGGCCGAACCCGTCCGCCGCAGTCACCGTTAACCAGGGTCGGCGTAGATGCGTTTCGGTCGCTGTCTGGGTCGGCCGCGGATGCCTTTGATCGGCGGGATCTTGTCGACCAGGGGCAGTAGTTGGGTAACGTCGTGGAGGTTGCCGCCGGTCAGGGACGCGGCGAGTCGGATGCCGCCCCCGTCGGTGATGACGTGGTGTTCCGAGCCTGGCATGCGGCGGTCGACCGGGCTCGGGCCTGTTTTGGCCGCCCTCGGCAGACAGCGACTGAAGCGACAATCCAGCTGCTGAGCAGCCTCGCGGCCTGGCGACACGGTTCCTTGAACGTGATACGCGCGCTAGCTCGGCAAGAGCGAGCTCCCAGCTCCATCTCCGCCCTCTAGCTGGTGGAGCGCTCGCTCTGCACTGTCCTCATCTGCCGAGGTCGCGTGTTGGTGGCGCCTGGCACTGTGCGCTGTCATGCCGAGAACGGTGCACCTGATCATGACGGGAAGGGCCTTCGGCCGGGTATCGGTGGTGCGGCTGCGTCGAGAACGGTGGCGGTTGGCCGTTGTCTTGCGGTCGGGTGGCGGCAGGGTCAGCGGCGGCCGTTTTCGATGTGGTGGCGGGCGCGGGAGCGGGCGGCGGCGGCCGGGGTCGAGCCGGTGGCGCGGGCGGTGCGCAGGATGTCAGTGAGGGTGTCGGCGATGCCGTGGACCCGGGCGGTGGCCTGGGCGGACGTTTCCCGGTGTAGCTCGACGGCGGTGGCGTGGATGATGCCGCCGGCGCTGACGATGATGTCCGGTGCCCAGAGGATGCCGTGCTGGTGCAACAGGTCGGCGGTGGCCGGGGTGTCGAGTTGGTTGTTGGCCGGTCCGGCGATCGCGGCGCAGCGCAGTGTCGGCACTGTGTGCGGGGTGAGCAGACCGCCGAGGGCGGCGGGGACGAGCACGTCCACGGCGGCGGTCAGGCAGTCCTGCGGGCTGGTCCAGGCGGCACCCGCGGTATCGGCAAGCATTCGTCTACCCTCGTCGATGTCGGCGGCCACCAGGGTCGCGCCGGCGTCGGCAAGCATGCGCAGCACATGCCCGCCGACGCGGCCGAGGCCGAGAACGGCGAAGCTGCGCGCGGACAGATCGGCTGACCCGAATCGCTCGGCGCACAGGGCATGCAGCGCGGCGAGGACGCCGACGGCGGTGTGTCCGGAGGAATCGCCGCTGCCACCGGCGTGCACCGGTCGGCAGAACGCATGCGGGGTCCGCTCGGCGATCGTGACCATGTCGTCCGGTCCGGTTCCCACGTCGGGTCCGGTGGCATAGGCGCCGTCCAGGCCGGCGATCGCGTCGCCCGCGTCATGCAGCACCGCCCGACGGGCGGCCGTGTCGAGTGTCCTGCCCGGGGGCAGGGCGACGACGGTCTTGCCGCCGCCGTTGGGCAGCCCGGCCAGCGCGCATTTGTCCGACATCGCGGCCGACAGCCGCAGCGCGTCAGTAAGCCCGTCGCGCCAGTGCGGGTACTGCGCGACCCGGCAGCCGCCGATGGCCTGACCGAGCGCGGTGGAGTGCACCGCGACAACGATCGGCAGGCCGGACCGTACGCCCCGCCTGATGACGACGTGTTCGTGCATGGACTCGGTGTCGAGGTGGGGCGCGACCATGATGGCTCCTGTCGTGCGCTCGCCGGAACGGGATCGACAGTAGGCAGGTGGTTGGCGCCGACCAGCTCAAAGCGAACATCGTTCGGAGAAGATGACAAGATCCCGGTCGTGGACGAACTTGATACGGCGATCATCGAGCACCTGCAGACACATGCGCGGCAGACCAACCGCGAACTGGCCCGCGCGGTCGGCATCGCGCCGTCCACCTGCCTAGAGCGCGTGCGCGCACTGCGGGAACGCGGCGTGATCACCGGCTATCACGCCGAGATCAGCCTGGCCGCCCTCAACCGCGGCGTCCAAGCATTGCTGCACGTGCAGGTTCGGCCCCTGAGCCGCACCGTCATCGACGGCTTCAAGAAATATGCGATGGAGCTGCCCGAGGTGCTGTCGGTGTACGTTGTGGCCGGCGGCGACGACTTCCTCGTCCACGTCGCTGTCCCCAGCGTCGACGGCCTGCACTCCTTCCTCATGGACAAGTTCAGCGGACGCCGCGAGATCGTCGGGTTCCGCAGCTCCGTCATCTACCAACACGCCCGAAAGCAGGTCATCGAAGCACTCGACCCGTAACGCACGGCCACAGAGTTGGGACAGTGCGCTCATCTACCGCCAATCAGGCGCGGTGCGGTCGCCAGGACCGTTTGATCAGTGCATGCTCATGCCGCTGACACGGCGCGGCGATCGTGGGCGTGCTCCCCGGTGGGAGCCAGGCGCTGGCGCCAACGGTGGCACCGGGCTGGCAGCTCACGATCGGTGGGCGGCCCGGTGCGAGCCCGGTTGGGAAAAGCAGATTGGGTGCAGCTCGGTGAAGTGGTCAACACGCCCGAAGTGCTCATCGATGCTGGACAGGGCGACGGGCGCTGACGTGCGGTGATGCGGGCGAGCGGTCCGGCGTGAACTCCCACAGAGAACTGGTGGTCAGGATTGTCGCTCCCCACTTAGTTTGATGCTGAGGGCATGTCTCGTAACTCGCTTTCAGGTCCATTGTCGATCGCGATGGGGTGCAGGTGATTTCGACGGCCTTCCAGGGGTGGGCCCACTTCGGGGGGTCGCACTCGGCGGCGGAAAGGGCCATCGACACCCTCGGCCCAACTGCTGGCTCTGGTGCCGGTACTTCGGCGGCGGATCGACCAGCTCACCGTCGCCGAGGGCACCCCATCTATGCAGGCACGGGACTCCATCGGTCACGAAGCGTAGAGAACTCTCGTGATCAATGGGCCCGTGCCTGCTTGCTGCCTCGGGGTCCCCTCTGTCCAGACGCCCTACCGATTGCCGGTCGCTCTTAGCTCAAGCTTCCGGTGCAGGTGGCGGTGGCGCCGTTGCCGTTTCCGGTGCCCTGGAATCCGAAACTGGTGGTCTGGCCTGCGGCCAGACGTCCGTTGTAGCTCTGGTTCGCGACGGTGATGGTCCCGCTGGTGCCGCTGTTGACACCGTTCCAGAGCGAGGTGACCGAGGCGCCGCCCGGCAGGTTGAGGGTGACCCGCCAGCCGGTGAGCGGGGTGGCTCCTGCCGTGACGTTGACGTTGGCGACGAACGCACCGTTCCACTGGTCCTGCACGGAGTAGACGGCGGTGCAGGCGGGGCTCCCACCGGGGGGCGGGGTGGTCGGAGGCGGGGTGGTGGGCGGCGGCGTCGTCGGCGGCGGCGTGGTGGGGGGAGGCGTCGTCGGCGGCGGCGTGGTGGGCGGTGGTGTGGTGCCGCCATCGAGGGTCAGCTTCCAGCCTTCGAACATGCCTTCATAGTTGGCGACGTTCTCGACCCGCAGTTTCCAGGTGCCAGCTGTGGGCTTGCTCGACAGATCAGTGATGAAGGTTTCGCCGACGTTTGCTCGGTACGACCCCACGTAGGCATCCTTGAGCAGGATTGCCTGCCCGTCCGGCGCGATGAGGGAGACTCGAAGGTCTCGGCCGTACTGGTGACGGATGTTGGGCTCGATGTAGCTCTTGGTCGACGGCGCCAGGCCGCAGTCGGCCACGCTGATTGACGATTCGACCGTGCCTGCGGCCGGTATCCGTAGGTTGGTGGTGGTGCGGCCACCGCATGCTGGTGCCGGCAGGTCGGCGCCCGCGAGGTTGATGCGCCACGAGTCGAGGAACCCGGTGCCCGAGTGCAGGAGGTCGTTGAGCCACAGCGTCCAGGTGCCGTTCGCGGTCTCGGACGACAGGTCGTGGGTGAAGGTGTAGTCGATGTCGTCGCTGTGGCCGCCGGTGCGGTCCAGCAGGTAGTACCAGGTGCCGTCGGGTGCGAGCAGCCGTATGTCGAGGTCACCGATGCCGGAATGGTCGATGTGCAGTTCGATGGTGCTGTTGCGAGCGGCGGCGCCGGGGCAATCGGTGATCGCGATGGGGACCAGGGCGCTCGTGCTCTGGGTGATCGCCGTGTCTGTGCCGTTCGAGCCGACGCAGCCGGCCGGGTCGTTGACGTGTAGCTGGAATGCCGTCGCGCGGGTTGCACCGGTCCCGGTGCCGATCACCGTGATGGTGTAGTCGCCGGCCATGGTTGTCGACGCTGTGTTGATGGTCAGGGTGGTGCTGCCATTGGAGGGAACGCTCGCGGGCTGGAATGTGGCGTCGGCGCCTCCGGGTAGGCCGCGGGCCACCAGGGAGACCGGTTGGGCCGCACCGTTTGTGACGGTCGCGGTGATCGTGGTGGAGATGGTGCCGCCGGCAGTGACGGTGCCGCTGACGGGGGTAGCGGTCAGTGCGAAGTCGTTGGCCGGGGTGGTGGCGCTGACGTAGAGCAGCCGGTTCGGCGAGCCGACACCCGGATTGGTCACCACGCCGGGAGTGGTGTCGGCCAGGAGTGCCTGGGACACCTGCGCCGGGGTGTAGGTGGGGTTGTCGGCCAGGATCAACGCCGCCGCCCCGGTGACGTGCGGGGTGGCCATCGAGGTTCCGGAGGCGGTGCGGGTTGCGGTGCTGCTGCCGATGTAGGCCGAGGTGATCTCGGCGCCGGGCGCGAACAGGTCCACGCACGTACCGATGTTGGAAAACGATGCGCGGGCGTCGGTGGCGTCGGTGGCGGCGACGGTGATCGCCTCCGGGACGGAGGCCGGGGTGTAGGAACACGCGTCGGCGCCACTCTCGTTGCCCGCAGCCGCCACGTAGGTGACGCCGTCTGCGATCGACCGTCGCACGGCGTCGACCATGGGCGCGTACGGCGGGCCGCCGAGGCTCATGTTCGCCACGGCCAACTCACCCGGATCATGGTCGCCGGTCACCCAGTCGACCCCGGCAAGAACATTCGAGGTGGTGCCGCGGCCGTCGCAGTTGAAGACGCGTACGGCCACCAACTGCACGTTCTTGGCCACCCCGTAGGTGGCGCCGCCGACCGTGCCGGCCACGTGCGTACCGTGCCCCATACAGTCGGTGGCGTCGGCATCGTTGTCGATGAAGTCCCAGCCGGACACCGCCCGCCCGGCGAACTCGGTGTGGGTCAGGTTGATTCCGGAGTCGATGACATACGCCCGCACGCCCGGCGACACGCGAGGATAGGTGAACGAGTTGTCCAGCGGCAACGCGCGCTGGTCGATCCGGTCCAGGCCCCAGGACGGCGTCGGGCTCTGCACGCCTGCCACGGACACCGTGTGGTTCTGCGTAACGGAGGCGACGGCCGGATGGGCGGCGAGGCGGCGGGCGCCGCGCTCGGAGAGTCGGGCCTCGAAGCCTCGCAGGGCGTGCCGGTAGACCGGGCCGACGCTGCCGCCCTGCTGTGCGGTGAGGTCACGGGCAGTGGTGTCCACGGCGGTGACTCTGACGGCGGAGTCCCGCAACACGACGATGTAGGAGCCAGCCACGGCGGTCGGGCCGCCCGCGGCGAGGATGTCACCTTCGGCTGGGGCGGCCGTCGCGGACACGGTGCTCGCGGCAAGAGCCAGCACGGTTGCTGCGGCCGCGATGCCGGACCGGAGCAGGGCGGGCCTGCGTGGTCCCGTCGGTGTCATGACTACCTCCCAGTCGAAAAGCGACGCGCCCGGGGACCGGCCGGCCCTGCCGAGCACGTCATCCAACAGGGTGGGCGGATCTCCGGGCGGCCGTACCGCCAACATCATGAACGCACGACCACTCCCAATGCCAGAGATGAACGTCGAATTTTTGACTCAGCAATAAAAATCTCCGCGCGTCGTAGGGCCGAGGCGGCTCGCCTCAAATCGAAGGGCAGCAAGGTCGCTCTCGGCCCGCTCAACCCCGGGGAGGACGGCCGGCAAACCTGCGACCGCCGGAGCCCTCCCTCGCCACCGTGACCGTCGGTGAGCTCGATCTGGTACTCAGAACGCCAAGAAGGGCCGACCCGATATCCGGATCAGCCCTCTGACCTGCGTCGGGACGGCCGGATTCGAACCGACGACCCCTTGTTACCGCCCGTAGCCATCCTGCCTTTGTCATTGACTATCAGAAGTAGGCGTTGAGCTGCGCAGACGTGGTCAGGCGACGATCGCCAATTGTCACTGGTTGTCAACCATGCGCAGGGTTCTCGGGGGGTAAACGGGGGCCGAAAGGGCGTCGCCAGTCCACCGCGCCCCGCTCCCCCATCAGCAGAACACCCGCCACCAAGGGAACCGTGCGCCCCTACCCATTCGCTACTCGCTGGCCGCAGTCGTGGGGGTCGTGTCGGTGGGGCGCACAACCCATTGCCCCACCGCCGATGACGCTCAGCGCAACTCTGAAGCTCGCGCAAGCCTAGCCAGGTAGGCGTTAGTCAAGGATGCGCTGCCGCGGCGGGCTGGCCGTCCGTTCGCGTCGTCACGATATTGATAGCCACACCGACGGCGATCGTGCCCCGCAGAGCACCGGACTCCCGGTGGGGCTTCCCTGCGCCCGCGCACACCATGGACCCGCGCGCTTGGAGACCGCGGCCGTTCATGCCGTAAGCGTCGTTCGGGCTAACATCGCGCCGGGTTGATTGTCCGCGACCCCGACGGGCATCTGATCGAACTCAACGAGCGGCTGAGCTGAATAGAGCCGAGCGCACGTTCAGCCGGTTGGCTCGTCGTCGCCCCATTCAGCCAAGACGCCGTCATGCCACGATCACCCGCAATCTTCTCGACTCTGAGCGGTCGTCGTCGACTGGGAGCGCTGTCGCTGACGACCACAGATGTGCCGAAGAACTCATTGGGCGGACAACCCTGGTTCGGGTGGCGAGCCTAAGATCGACCTTCAAGCCACCTGGACGATTCGGTCAGGAAAGAGCTTGATCATGAGTAGTGCATTGGCCGACATCCTGAATGCTGCCGCGCACGGGCACTTTCCCGCACCGGACGGCGGAACCACCGTAGTGCCACAGCCAAACCATCGCGATGCCGGAGTGATCGCGTTCACCGCACACTCGGTGGTATTCACGGACGAGGATCCACTCTGGGTACGTGGCGTCCTGGCGGCCCTGGACTGCGATGCCCTGGCCGCCACCATGAATCCGGGCTTTTTGAGCGCGCTGCTCGGCCGGACAGGGCGTTCCATGGACACGATTGATCTGTTGACTGTCGCGAGTCCGCTCGCCGGCGCGCCTCCCCTGCGACTGACCGAGCTGTTGAAAGCCGATCACCCCCGAGCGGGCAGAGCGCGCCACCGTCGTGACAACATTCGCGTCTGGGCGGCTGACGGCGGGGTGATCGTCCTGGGCCAAGGTGTGGCGGGCCGCTGGGAGGCTTCCATAGAGGTCGATGAAGGGCTTCGTCATCAAGGGCTGGGGCGGTCGCTGGCGCTGGCCGCACGGCATCTGGTGCCTGATCGGCAGCCGGTCTGGTCCCAGCAGGCCGCCGGGAACGCCCGCAGCGTGCGGGCGTTTCAAGCTGCCGGGTTTCGGTCGGTGGGAGCCGAAGCGCTGCTCCTGCCCGGCCGCCGAGCTGCAGGCTCGCCAACGGACCCTGTCGGCGGTGACGGGCCAGTCGCGCAACAGCACGGTATCGGTGTGGACCGCATCGGGGCATGTGGCCCGCGCTCGCGTACTGCCTTCTGGGCGTCGTCGTGATGACAGTCGCCGGATTGCTGGTCTCGGCCGGGGCACGGGCCTCGCGCTTGCGCACGCCGGTCGATCGTCGTCCGGCCTATCTGGCGACGTACAACCTCGGACGCGAAGGGCGACCGTGATCGGGCCGCCCCTGATCACCGCGAGCCCGGCGGCCGGGGATGGCTGGCCCGGGCGGGCGCGTTCATCGTCGCCGCAGTCGCCGCCGGGTTGCTGCCGCTGTCTGCCCCTGGCGCACAGAAGTGACCCGTGCCGTGCGGTACGACGCACATCAGTCTGATGTTCCCAAGGAACGGGGGAAGTGTGGTTTCGGACGTCGACCGGCGATGGCTCCGGGAGGCCGTCGAGACCTCCCGGCTCTGTGTGCCCAGCAAGACGGCCTACGCCGTCGGAGCGGTCATCGTCTCAGCGGATGGCCGCGAGATCTCCCGGGGACATTCTCGCGATCAGGGCCCGGTCGTCCATGCGGAACAGTCCGCCCTGATGCGGCTCGGCGCAAGCGCCGGGGATCTGTCGGGCGCCACCATGTATTCCTCAATGGAGCCGTGTACCTCTCGGCGCTCGGCCCCGGCCACCTGCTGCGACCTGATCATTGCGGCCGGGATCGGCCGCGTTGTGCTGGCGCTCCCGGAACCTCCGACGTTTGTGAAGTGTGTGGGCATCGCGATGCTCAGTGGCGTCGGCATAGAGGTCGTGACGGTGCCCGAACTCGCTGCGGAGGTGATGGCGATCAACGCGGCGCTGCTGGAAGTCCCCGCGATTCCCGGTACCGCCGAGGCAACCTGATCGCGCCCCGCCGTCACGGTAGGGCCGGTGGGCGGGCAGGCCCCGGCGAGGTATGGACGAGTTCGTCGCGTTACCCGGCGTCGAGTGTGGGACCGACCGGGGAGTCTGGCCTTGATCGCCCACTATCTGCCAGGCGTCCGCGATTTCTCCGTCGCGGCCGCACGGGACGGCGACGCGGTGATCTGCTGGCTCGACTGAGCGCACCCCGACCGGCGAACCGCTGAATCGCGGCATGAGCGGACGCCACTCTGGCCCGTGCGGCGGCCGGGCTCGCCGGTCACGCTGGCGTTTGACCCGGGTGTCGGTTCAGGATGAGGTCGCCCGCGCGACGGAGCACCTGCGCCCGGGACCGATCGCCGTGGTCGGCGGCCAGGAAGTGCTCGCCGATCAGGAGGCAGAACGCGAGGACGCTGCGGGCTTCCACCTCGTCCGGGTCGTCGCAGAAGGTGCCGATCATCTCCCGCAGGAGGCCCATCCGCCGGTTGTCGACCCTGCGGAGACGATCGGCGATCACCGGGTCGCGCCGGGCCCAGTCACGGATCGCCAGGTCGATCGGCAGCAGCCGGTCACTGGAGAAGGTCTGGACGCCGGCTCGGGCGATTCGGGTCTTCGGGCTGCCGCCTTCCTTCTCGACACGGTTGATGACCTCGTCGGTGCTCTCCCGCTCCCAGGTGTCCACCATGGCCGTCAGCAGCGCATCACGGTCGGCGAAGAAGCCGTAGAAGCCGCCCTTGGATACGCCGAGCCGCTTGGCCAGCGCCTCGACCCGTACCGCATCCGGACCGCCGGATGCGAGCGCCTCGAGGCCGGCCTCGATCCATCGGTCTCGCGGGGTCCGCGTTTCGAACTTGATGTGATCCACCTCACTCCGCCGTATACGGCACCGTACATGGCCAGCTAGCCTTCCGTATACGGCAGCGTACACGGGGGCGCTGCCGCCCAGGAGGTCGTCATGAACGTCTTCGGTCACGTGGCCGCGCTCTACGAGCGGGAGCGGCCCGCTTACCCGGCCAGGGTGGCCGATGCGATCGTCGCCTACCACGGCAGCGGGCCCGCTTCGGTGGCCGAGATCGGCGCCGGCACCGGCAAGGGCACCGAGGTGCTGGCCGCCATCGGCGCGCCGCTGATCTGCATCGAGCCGGATCCACGCATGGCCGGCCTCCTGAAGGACAAGGTTCCGCGGGCTGAGGTGTATACGGGAACGTTCGAGCAGTGGACTCCGCCGCCCGGCGGGGTGGACGTGCTCGGCTGCGCCATGGCGTGGCACTGGCTGGACCCGCACACCCGGTACTCCCAGGCCCGCGACGCCCTGGCACCCGGCGGCGTCCTCGCCCTGTTCGGGCACCGGTACGGCTTCGCCGACGCCCGGATGCAGCAGTTCCATCGCCATCTGCCGCTCACCCGGGACCGGTACCTCGCACTGGTACGCACCTTCGGCCCGTTTCTGACCGCCCCGCCGCAACTGCGGCAGCGCGGCCTCGAACTGCTCGGCCGGGTGATCGACGACCTCGGCGGCACGGTGACCCTCGACCTGCGCACCACCCTGACCCTGGCCCGCAACGGCGCCGGAGTGATGGCATGAACCCGGTCTGGCTGCCGGTCGTCGCGGTCCAGGGTGTTTGGCTGCGCTCGACCCTGCGGCTCGCGTCGGCACCGGGTGGCGGTGTCAGCGGCACCGTCCCCGGTCCCGGGGCGGAGCCGCTGCGCCTGGCCGTACTGGGCGACTCGACCGCCGCCGGCTGCGGCGTGACCGACGGCGAGGAGGCGTTCGCGGCCAGCCTCGCACAGGAACTGGCCGCCCGCACCCGTCGGCCGGTCGACTGGCAGGCCGTCGGCCAGTTCGGCGCCACCTCCCGCCGGATCCGATTCCAGCTCGTGCCGCGCCTCGACGACGACCTCGACCTGGTCGTGCTGCTCGCCGGCGCGAACGACGTGCTGGCCGGCCGCGGACCGGACCTCTGGCGCGAGGACCTGACCGGTATCCTCGCCGGGCTCACCCGCCGCGCACACCGGGTGGCGGTAGCGGGACTACCGCCGTTCACCCTGTTCCCGGCCATTCCGGCCACCCTCGCGCGCTATCTCGGTGAGCGCGCCGCCGCACTGGACGCGGTCACCAGGGAGGTCTGCTGGGACCACCCCCGAACGTCGTTCATCGACCAACCCGCCGGGACGCCGCCACCCGACTTCTTCAGCATCGACCGCTTCCACCCGTCGACCCACGGATACCGATTCTGGGCACGGGACGTCGCCGACCGGCTCCTCCTTGGCCAACCAGCGCCCTGACGAGCCGGCACGACCTGCACACCGGCGGGTCCCTGACCGGGTCCGAGTCGTTCGCACCAGCGGGTCCACCATCGGGTTATAGCTGCGGCGCGTCGATGTCGTCTCGGTCGTCCTCAAACTCCCAGTTCAGGTTGAATCCGTGCCGTCGGCACCTGAGCTCCGCTCCGCTCACCAGCTCATCGAACCAGCCTGGCTGACGGACCAGCACGAGGACGTACACCTCGGGGCGGAGGGTAAGTAGCGGCACCGAGATGCCGGTATATCTGATCTCGACCGCCGGTGGCTCCCCCATGGGTCCGGGCTGGGTGGCGTTAAGCAGGTGCTGGATCGGCCAGATGCCACCGAGTGGATCGCGGAGGTCCCGGCTGTCGTAGGCAAGGTCGTCGTACCCGAAGAGCTCCTCGGCGAACTCGCGAAGGAAGGCTCGTTTCACCGAGTACTCCGCGCGCTCACTGCCGTACCGGGAGCTGGTCGGCGCGAGGATTCCGGAGGGAAAGACATGCTGGAAGCCCGGATGCGTCTTGACGTCCCCGGATCTCCGGCTTAACAGCGCGCTGTACCCCTGCTTCTCCTTCACGATCATTACTGCCGCCACCGACAAGGCGGCCGCCCGGTGGGTGCCATTGAAGAGTTCATTTCCGTCAGCCCGTTCTCGCAGCCAGGCACGTCGCGGGAAGTCGCTCAACGACCACACGGCATTCGGCCGGCGACTCACAACGTCGATGAACTCGCGTTCAAGCATTTCCGAGGTCGCCACCGACTGAAAGTAGGTGCCGTAGCGGGCATGAATGCGGAACCTGCCGGGCCCGTGGCGCTCGATGTTGTCGAGCGCGAACGTCTCCGCGTTGAACCGCCGAACTTCGTCGCGCCGCCAGTAGGTGCGTCGGAACTCCGCCCTGCCACGGTGGTCGAAACCCCGACCTTCCGCGTCGTACCGACGCCTGTCAGGCCGGACGTGATCGGTGATGTTTCCAATCGCTGAGTCGAGGTCGCCTCTGAGCTCGGGTGCCGCGACCTCAGCCCAGATCGGGAACGTGCAGCCGCCCAGCGACACCAACGGGATTTCGGGGTACAGCCTCCGCAGCGTTCCTTCCCAGCCAGATGCGCCGAACACCTTCCTTACGCGGTTGTCTGATACCGAGTACCGCCTGCTTTCCAACTCGGCCAGCGCCCGCAGCGGCCACGGGCCCGGCTGGTGAGGCACTGTACGCACCTGGAGCTCTTGGAGCGGCGCCTCACAAGTACAACCATCGGAGGTCCGGCGCCCTGCGGAATCTTCAGCGGTCGCCGTTGGAGCCACGGCCGACCCGTCGCTGCGAGAACGCACCTCTACCGTCGCAACCACCACAAGCAGCAACAGGAAGGCGCCCAGCAGCACGAGCAGCCACCGCTCACCGGGCAGGTCGACGCGGTTGGTGACTAAATTGCCAGCCAGCCCGAGCAGCGCGGACGCAAGTACGGCAACAACTGCCCGAGCCGCTCCGCGTGTGCGTCTGTCTCCCCGATCCATCCCAACCCCTGCAATCGCGGCCTCGGAAGTGATGGCAAGTGTCAGGGCCATCCGCACCCGTGTCTGAGAGCACCGGTTGACCATCTGCGCGGCAGCGCCTGCCAGAGACTTTAGGGACCCGAGGTCTAGCTGACCTCCCCCGCCCGGACAACGTCGCGTCGGTCAGGAAACCCGGCTGCATGAACCTTCGGGCTCGCCGAAGAGGTCACCGAGCACGATGCCCTGGTCAGCAGGCTTCGGGTGGGATTCGAGTCTCAGCCCCCGGGATGCATGCCGACGTCACCGCGATGGCATCCGGTGCCATGCGGTGACGCGACGAAGCCCTGTTGGCTGACGTCAGCGAGCTTCGAGACAACAGCCGACACCAGTCAAGCGAGCGGGACGGCGCCGACGTCGCGCGGTTCGGGTCAGGTGGTGCCGCGGACGACGAGCGTCGTCGGCAACACGGTCGGCTTGGGCGGGTCGTCGCCGCCGTGCAGCATGGCGACCAGCGCCTCGGCGGCGGCCGTGCCGAAGCCGGGCTTGTTCTGGGCGACGGTGCTGAGCCCGGGCGGGATCAGCGCGGCCACCTCGATGTCGTCGAAGCCGACAATCGCAATGTCGTCGGGGATCCGTAGGCCGGCCGCCTGGGCCGCCCGCATCGCGCCGACAGCCATCTCGTCACCGGCGACGAACACTGCGGTAGGGCGGTCGTCGAGGGCGAGCAGCCGGTCCATCGCGGCGTGACCGCCGTCGAGATAGAAGTCTCCCTCGACGACGTGGCCGTCGGCGAGCGGCAGGCCGGCCCCGGCCAGCGCGGCCCGGAAGCCGACGAGCCGTTCGGCTCCCGGCCAGGTTCGCAGCGGGCCGGTGATGGTGGCGATGCGCCGGTGGCCGCGTTCGACGAGGTGGCGCACGGCGAGCGCCGCGCCGCCGGCATTGTCCGAGGTGATGTAGGTCGACGTCGGGCCGTCGACCCGCAGGTCGAGAGCGACGCACGGCACCTGGGCTTCGACGAGGGCGAGCACGGCCGGGTCCCGGGTGCCGTTGTCGATGATGACCGCGCCGTCGAGGTTGTGCTGGCGGACGGCGCGCACGTATCGCTGCCCGTCGTCCGGCCCCGCCGCGTCGTGGCCGGCGAGCATGAGCAGGTTCAGCCCGTTCGCGCTGAGCGCCGTCTTGAGCGCGACGAGGATCTCCTGCAGGAATGGGTGGCGCCATCCAGGGCGGCGATGGTCGGTGTCCCATACCAGGCCCACCATGTTGGATTTCTTCGTGGCGAGCGTCCGGGCCGACCCGTTCGGCAGGTAGCCGATCTCGGCGGCCAGGTCGAGGATGCGCTGGCGGGTGTGCTGGCTGACGACCTCGGGGGTGTTGAAGACGCGGGACACGGTGGCGACGGACACGCCGGAGCGGCGCGCCAACTCCCTGATAGTGGTCAATGTGGTGCCTTCTCTGTAACCGGTTTCACGACCGTAGCGCCAGCGATGTCCGCCGGTCAACCCGCATCGACCGTTACCTTTTCGTAACTTGACACCCCCTAGCCGAACCCGTTCACACTTCCCAGGAAAGGCGCTCGCCGGCGATCACCCGCAACTCGGCCGGCATCCGATCTTCATCCAACTCCACCCACCCCCACCACCATCGCTTCGCCGACAATGTAACCGGTTTCAGGTAACCGGTTACAGCGCACGAAAGGGTTCCCTGGCATGCACCCAAACCGACTGTTGCGACTGGCGGCGGCCACCCTGGCCGCCGGAGTACTGCTGACCGCGTGTGGCACCGGCACCGAGGGAGGCTCCGGCGGCGGCAACGAAAAGATCACCCTGAACGTCAACCTGTTCGGCAACTTCGGGTACCAGGACCTGTACGCCGAGTACCAGAAGTCGCACCCGAACATCACGATCCAGGAGCGCACGGCCGCCTACAACGACCATCATCGCGACCTGATCACCCACCTGGCCACCGGCTCCGGCGCGGGCGACATCGAGGGCGTCGACACGGGCTTCATCGCGCAGATGCGCGAGCGGGGCAACCTCTTCGTCGACCTGGGCAAGGACCGCCAGTCCGAGTACCTCGACTGGAAGTGGGCGGCGTCGCTGGCCAAGGACGGCAAGCAGGTCGGGTACGGCACCGACGTCGGCGGCCTGGCCATCTGCTATCGGCGTGACCTGTTCGAGAAGGCCGGCATGCCGTTCGACCGCGACCAGGTGTCGGCCGCCTGGGGCAGCGGCTGGGACCAGTACATCGAGTTCGGCAAGCGGTACGCGGCGAAGGCCCCGGCCGGCAGCGCCTTCTTCGATGGCGGAGGCCAACTGTTCAACGCCATCATCGGCCAGGCCCCGGTCGGGTACTACAACGAGGACAACGCCATCGTCGTGGGCACCAGCCCCGATGTCCGAAAGGCCTGGGACCTGACGGTGAAGGCGATCCAGAGCAACCTGTCGGCCAAGCTGATCGGCAGCTCGCAGGAGTGGAACAACGGCTTCGCGAAGGACCAGTTCGCCACCATCGCGTGTCCGGCCTGGATGATGACCAAGATCAAGGACCAGGCGAAGCACGCCGCCGGCAAGTGGGACGTGGCGAGCGTCCCGGGCGGCGGCGGCAACTGGGGCGGCTCGTACCTCACCGTTCCCAAGCAGGGCAAGCACATCGAGGAGGCCAAGAAGCTCGCGGCGTGGCTGACCGCCCCGGAACAGCAGGCCAAGGTGTTCACCGCGCGGGGCAACCTGCCGTCCATCCCGGCTCTGTACGACAAGCCCGACATTGCCCAGTACAAGGACGCCTTCTTCAACAACGCACCGGTGGGCCAGCTCTTCACCACCGCGGCGAAGCAGCTCAAGCCCCAGCACCAGGGCCCGCGAGCCGGAGACGTGCAGACCACCATCCGCGACGCCCTCGTCCGCATCGAACAGGGCAAGCAAAGCTCCGACGAGTCCTGGAAGCAGATGGTCAGCGACGTCGAGCGCCTCGCCAAGTAACTCGACCCGCGCCGCCGGCGGTCGCCCCTGACCGCCGGCGGCGCCCGGCGACGAAGGATCGACGATGGCCACCTACCTCCACCAGGCCCGGCGGGCCGGCCTGAGCCGGCTCGACACCAAGGGCTCGCCCTACCTCTACATCCTGCCGTTCTTCCTGCTGTTCGGCGCGTTCGGGCTGTTCCCGCTGCTGTACACGGCGTACGTCTCGTTCAATGACTGGGACCTGCTCGACTCCGGGTCGCACCGCTGGGTCGGCCTCGCGAACTACCGCGAGATGCTGCAGGACGCGTACTTCTGGAACGCCCTGGGCAACACACTCAGCATCTGGGTGCTGTCCACCGTGCCGCAACTGCTCGCCGCGCTCTGGATCGCCCACCTGCTCAACCACCGGCTGCGGGCCCGCACCACGCTACGGATGGGCGTGCTGCTGCCCAACGTCACCTCGATCGTGGCGGTGACGATCGTCTTCACCCAGCTTTTCGGCCGCGACTTCGGCATGGTCAACTGGGCGCTCGGCCTCGTCGGCATCGGCCCGATCGACTGGCAGGCCAACACCTGGAGCTCCCACCTGGCCATCTCGTTCATCGTCGCCTGGCGGTGGACCGGCTACAACGCCCTCATCTACCTCGCCTCGATGCAGGCGATTCCGCACCACCTGTACGAGGCCGCCGACCTCGACGGCGCGTCGCAGGCTCAGCAGTTCAGGCGGATCACCGTCCCGATGCTGCGGCCGACGATCATCTTCACCACGGTGATCTCGACGATCGGCGGCCTGCAGATCATGGCCGAACCCCTGCTGTTCGCCAGCTCCCAGACGCCCACCGGCGGCTCCGACCGGCAGTTCCAGACCGTCGCCCTGTTCATGTACGAGCAGGGGTTCCGGGAGTTCCGCTTCGGCTACGCCTCGGCGGTCGCCTGGACGCTCTGTCTGGTCATCGCCATCTTCGCGATCATCAACTTCCTGCTCACCCGGCGCATCGCCAAGGACGAGGACTGAGGAGAACGCCGTGACCACCCTCGCGGACCCCATTCAGACCGGCACCACACCCTCGCCGCCGCCACGCCGGTCCCACCGGCGCCGGAGCTTCGGGTACCCACGCAAGGGCTCGGTCTGGAGCTACGGCGCCCTGCTGGCGGTCGTGGCCGGGTCGGTCTTCCCGCTCTACTGGTCCATCGTCGTGTCCTCGCAGACCAGCGACGCCGTCACGAAGGTGCCGCCAGCCCTGGTGCCCGGCGGGCACCTCTTCGACAACATCGCGCGCGTGTTCGACACGACCGACTTCGGCCGAGCCCTGGTGAACTCCTTCATCGTCAGCGGCTCGATCACCGTCTCCGTGGTGTTCTTCTCGACCCTGGCCGGGTTCGCCTTCGCCAAACTGCGGTTCCGAGGCCGAAAGGCGCTTCTCGTCGTGGCCATCGCGACCTCGATGGTGCCGCACCAGCTCGGCATCATCCCGCTGTACATCCTGATGGCCGACCTCGGCTGGACCGGGCGCCTCACCGCCGTGATCGTGCCCGGGCTGGTAACCGCGTTCGGCGTCTTCTTCATGACCCAGTACCTCGGCCGCGCCGTACCCGACGAACTGCTGGAGGCCGGCCGCGTCGACGGGTCCAGCACGTTCGGCCTGTACTGGCACATCGTCCTGCCGGCGGCCCGCCCCGCCGCGGCGGTGCTCGGGCTGTTCACCTTCATGCAGGCGTGGAACGACTTCTTCTGGCCGCTGGTCGTGCTGCAGAACAACGCGACCGTGCAGGTGGCGCTCTCCGCACTGGCCAGCGGCTACACCACCGACTACACCCTGACGCTGACCGGCACGTTGCTCGCCACGCTGCCGATCCTCGTCGTCTTCATGCTCCTCGGCCGGCATCTCGTCGACGGCATCATGCAGGGGGCGGTGAAGGGATGACCACCACATCCGAAGGCGCCGCCGCGGCCGCAACCCGGCCGGACCTGCCCGAGCTGCCGGACCTGCCGGCCGGCTTCAGCTGGGGCGCCGCCACCGCGGCGTACCAGATCGAGGGGGCGGTCGACGAGGACGGCCGCGGGCCGTCGATCTGGGACACCTTCTGCCGCCGCCCCGGTGCCGTCGACGACGGCACCTCCGGCTCGGTCGCCTGTGACAGCTACCACCGCTGGCGGGAGGACGTGGACCTGCTGGCCGGCCTCGGCGTGGACGCCTACCGTTTCTCGGTCGCCTGGCCACGGGTCATGCCGGCCGGGCGGGGCGCGGTGAACCGGCGAGGCCTCGACTACTACGACCGGCTCGTCGACGCCCTGTGCGGGCACGGCATCCGGCCGTTCGTCACGCTGTACCACTGGGATCTGCCCCAGGCGCTCGAGGACGAGGGTGGCTGGCGGGTACGGGACACCGCCGAGTGGTTCGCCGAGTACGCCGCCGCGGTGGCGGGCGTCCTCGGCGACCGGGTCCAGGACTGGATCACGCTGAACGAGCCGTACTGCTCGTCGATGGTCGGCTACGCGGAGGGCCGGCACGCTCCCGGCACCGCCGAAGGACATGGTGCCCTGGCCGCCGCCCACCACCTGCTGCTCGGGCACGGCAGGGCGGTCGCCGCAGTCCGGTCCGCCGCCGGCCCGCGGTCGCGCGTCGGCATCACGCTCAACCTCTCCCCCGCCGTGCCGGCCAGCGATACCGAGGCCGACCGGGCGGCGGCAGATCGGCAGGACCTCATGCTCAACCGGCAGTTCACGGATCCGGTGCTGGGCGGCGCGTACCCGCCCGGGTTCGAGCGGCTCTACGCCGGGGTGAGCGATCTGTCGTTCCGCCGGGACGGTGACCTGGCGGTGATCTCCACGCCGCTGGACTTCCTCGGTGTCAACTACTACTACCGGGTGCACGTCGCCGACGCCCCGTACGAGCAGCCCGACCCGGCGCTGCGCAGCGCGTTCGACATCGGGGTCCGGCAGCTACGGCCGGACGGGTTGCCCACCACCGACCTGGGCTGGCCGGTGGAGCCGCAAGGGCTGTTCGACACCCTGACCGGGCTCGCGGACCGTTACCCGGGCCTGCCTGCCGTGTACGTGACGGAGAACGGCTGCGCCGACCTGCGGGACGGACCCGAGCCGGACCCGGAACGGATCTCGTTCGTGGCCGGGCACCTGGCGGCGGCGGCCCGTGCGGCCGCCGTCGACGACCGGCTCGATCTGCGGGGGTACTTCTACTGGTCGCTCATCGACAACTTCGAGTGGGCCCGCGGGTACGGGCCCCGCTTCGGTCTGGCCCACGTCGACTACGGCACCGGATCCCGTACGCCCAAGGCCAGCTACCACTGGCTGCGTGACCGCTTGCGGGCGTGGCGGGAACGCACCTCCACCTGAAGCGCCGCCCGCGGCTCGTGGCGGCAACGGTATGCGCGGTCACCCGGCAACGAACCGCCCCGGTTTCGGTGGAGTCGGTTTGGTTGACTCGTCAGGCGCTCAACCGCCAGTTGCCGAACGCCGTCCGGATGCGGCTGGCTGCCCACGCCGATCCCGCCGTCCGGGCTGCCCTGGTTGTCGGCGCCCGTGGCGCGCCCCGCGAGTTGTACGAGCGACTCATCGACGATCCGGACAGGCTGGTACGGGGACACCTCGCCGAACGCGACGACGTACCGGCCGATTTGCTCGCCCGGCTCGCCACGGACCCTGACCCGCCGGTCCGGGCCACCCTCGCACGGTGGTGGACGCAGGCCCCCGGACCGGACCGGCGACTCCTGCTCACCGACTCCGTCGACGAGGTTCGTGCGGCTGCCTGCTCGACCTACTACGCCCGGCTACCGCATCCGGTACCGCCGCCCGACCTCGTGGCGGGACTGCTCGCCACGCGGTCGCCGGCCACCCGAACCTGCCGGTCCACGTGCGTCGCGTCTTACTCGCGGATTCGAGCGAGTGGGTGGAGCAAGCCAGATGAGCTGCGGAATCAGGATGTAACAAGCTCTTCGATCATGAAGGCGGGGCGTGGGCGCCGGGCTCGCCTGGCGGGGCGTCGAGGGCCAGCCTCAGCGCCGCCTCGACCGGATAGACCGGGCAGTACAGCGGAGTGTCTGTGGCCGGCGGGGCCGCGTCCTTCGCCTCGAACGCCTTGCGGGCCCGGCCGAGGTCCGCGAGCAGGTCGGCCACTGACGGTTCCTTCTTCGGCTCCGGGGGCGCCGCCTCGACGGGTGCCTCCGTCTTCGGCGCCGTGATCGAGACGCCGAGCGCCGCCGCGGCGGCGTTGAGCCCGTCCTTCGGCATCGCGGCGGCCAGCGCCGAGAGGCGGCCGACGGCCTGGTCGGCGTACGCGGCGTCGACCGGCACCGCCGGCAGCTCGAACCGGGTTCCGGTCTGAGCGCCGAACGGGGCGTCGCGGAACACCCGGTCGCGGTTCTCGGCGTCGACGAGCACGTGGCGGCCGTCGTGGAGGTCGGCGTACAGGTTGGCGGCGAGCACGTTCCCGTCGAGCAGCAGGTTCTGGTCGGGCACGGTCGCGCGGACGGCGATGCTGTCGGCGAAGGCGAGCACGTTGGCCGCGACCCGCATGACACCCCGGCCGGAGATGTCCAGCAGGCAGCCGGTCGTGGACTGCCCGGTCGAGGCCCGGCCGGTGGGGTCGGCGGCGAACAGGACCGTGTTGCCGCGGATGGTCCAGGGGCCCGCGCCGGGTGCCTGGATACGGACGGCGGTGCCGCTCGTGTTGACGACCACGTTGTTCTCGAACGTCCCGTACGCCGCACTGAGCTGCACGGCGCAGTACGCCGCGTTGGCGAAAACGCAGTTGCGCACGGTGATGCCGCCGCTGCCGCCGCGCAGGTCGAGCAGCGCCGCCGACTGGGAATGGCCCGCGTCGAGGGCGCCGCTGTCGGCGTACGCGTTGTAGGTCGCCCCGTCGAACATGAACCCGTCAAGGATGAGGCCCTCCCCCGAGTCCTCGCCGGTGAGCACCGGATCGCCGAAGATGCCCTTCGCCTTGGTCTCCGGAGTGAGCACGAAGCGCACGGGGTGTCGCCAGGGGTCGCGCGCGGCGAACTCGGCGTCCCACCCGCCCAGCAGCGTCAGGTTGCGTACGGGGATGCGCCACGTGCCCGACCGCAGGCGGCCCGTGTACTCACCTGCGGCGACGAGGACGCGGTCGCCCTCGGCGGCCTTTTCGAGGGCCTGGAACGGGTCGCGGAACGGCGCCTCGCGGCTGCCGTCCCCGCCGGAGGATCCGGCCCGCACGAACCAGTCGCGGCCGGCCGGCCGGGGCGGTTCGGGGGCCGTGACGTCGAGCACGGGCGCGAGGGAGTCGAGGACGATGGTGGCGCTCTGACGCCCGCCGGGCGGCGTGAGGCGATACGTGCCGCGGAGCAGGTACGTGGACTCGACGTCGAGGCCGCGCGAATACCGTACGGCCTCCTCAGTCTGGTGATGGACGAGGCCGTAGCGCGGGGCGAGCGCCCACCACGGGCTGTTGTCGGTGCCGGGCTCGTAGACGGCGACGCCGATGTGCGTCTCCGCGAGCTCGGGGAGGATCTGCGTGTTCTGGTCGAAGCCGACCCCGGCCCGCACCTGCACCGGGGCTCCGGCGAGCGCCGGGTCGGCCTCGTAGAGCCGCGCCCAGTCGACGGCCTGGTACGCCGGACCGGCCGGGAGCTCGGTGAACGGCTCCGGCGCCGCCAGGTCGGCGGGGTGCGCGCCCGACGCCGCGCCGACCGCGAGGGCGAGCACCTCGGCCGGGGCGAGCCGGCGCATGACGGGCCGCTGAACATCACGGTCTGATGTGGACGACAGCTCGCCGAGGCCGGCCGATTTCCGCAGCGCGTTGAGGGCGACGATCGGCGGGCGCTCGTACGTGACGGCGACGTCCACCGTGTACGTGTCGAGCCACGCCGCCGGGAGCCCGGTCAGCTGTGGGTCGCCGACGGTGTTGCCGGCCGCCGAGCGCAGGCCGACGTCTTCGAGCTCCGCGGCGTACTCCTCGGTGAGCTCGGCCTCCGCGCCCGACACCCGGCTGCGCACGATGTCGCGCGGTGTGGCGAAGAACAGGTTGCGGTCGATGGCGATCTGCCCGACGTCGCGCAGGCAGGCGACGGCCGCGTTGCCGCAGCCGACGAACACGTTGTCGGCGATCGCGGCAGCGCCGTTGACCCGTACGCCGACGGCCCGGTCGGCGCCGGAGCCGCGCGGCGGGTCGGAGTCGTCGTGGGCGAAGGCGAAGGTGTTGCGGCTGACCGCGGCCGGGGTCTCGGGGGCGCCGTCGCGGACGGTGAGCAGGCTGAGGCCGACGCAGTTGACGACGATGTTGTTCTCGAAGACCACGGAGTCGCCGCCGAGCTCGACGGCGCCGGAACTGCCGTTGGCGAAGCAGCAGTCGCGGACGGTGATGCGCTCGCCGCGCAGGCTCACCAGCGGGCCGTCCCCGTAGGAGGCGCGCTTCAGGCCGCCCTGCTCGTCGTAGTCGTCGCGCCCGGCCCCGTCGAAGAACAGCCCGTCCAGGACGAGGCCGTCGTGGCCGCCGATGCCCTGGAGCATGTTCGGCTCGTTCGGGACGCGCAGGCCGGTCTTTGCCGCGAAGACCGTCGGTGTCTGCCAGGGGGTACGGCGGGCGAAGTCGGGGCTGTATCCGCCGAGCAGGGTCAGCTCGGGGGTGTCGACGACCCACGAGGAGCGCTCGCCACGCCCGGTATAGGTGCCCGCCGCGATGTGGATGCGGTCGCCGGGCGCAGCCTGCCGCAGCGCGAGCCACGGGTCGTGGAACGGCCGGGCCCGGGTGCCGTCGCCGACCGGGCCGCCCGCCGCGACGAAGAGGTCGGTCATGACTTCTTCACCTCGTCGTCGGCTTCCTCCGTCTTGTCCGCGAGCAGCTTGAAGCCCACCTTGACCGCGTCTCTGACCTGCGCGAACGCGGCGAGGCCCGTCTGTTTGTAGGGTCCCTCGGCCAGGTCCTTGACGTATTCCTCCTCGGTCGCCAGCAGCGACTCCAGGGATTCCGAGGCATTCTCCAGCTCCTCGTTGAACTTCGCCAGCGTGCCCGGATCATCGGTCAGCTGGGCGAAGGCGTTGGTGCTCTCCTCCACGAGCGTGGGGAAGAGCTCGTCGTAGAGCTTGCTGGACTGCTCCTTGGCCGCCTCGGCCCGCGTGTCGAGCCCTCGGTCGAGGACGTTCTCCTTCATCCAGTCCCAGTCGGTGGCCCGGTAGTCGCCGGACGCGCCGATGCCGCGCCAGTTCCCCGCCGCCTCGGCGCCGCGGGCGAAGAGCTTGTCGATCCAGTCCTCGTCGAGCTGTTCGCGGGCCGCGGTCAGCAGCTTGATGTTGTCGACCACCGTCTGCTTCGCGGCACGCTTCTGCTTGGCCGCCATGAGGTTCTCCGCGGTGAGCTTCTCGAAGTTCTTGATCGCCTCGTTGGCGGCTTCCTTGGACGACGGGTCCTTCATGAAGAGGACGACCAGGCGGGCGCCCGAGGTCGGGAGGTATTTGACGAGCAGGCTCTTGACCGTGTCCTGGATGGAGCCGAAGTTCTTGAGGAGCAGCTGCTCGACGATCGCGTCGTTGCTGCGCGCGTTCTTGAGGTCCTCCTCGCACTTCTTGATGAGCGCGAGGTCGGCCTCCAGGACCTTGCTCATCAGCGTGGCGACCTCGGGGACGTCGAGCCGGGCGACCTGCGCCCAGATCTTGCGCTCCCCGGCGAGGAAGTCACGCGGGCCGACCGCGGTCCACCGTTCGTCGACGGACATCGCGTTGGCCTGGCTGTCCTCCAGCACCGACCGGATGTCCGATTCGAGGCGCTCCATCAGCGCCTCGGCCTGCTCGCAGTTGGTCTCCCACCGGTCGGTCAGGCCGTCATAGCCCGGTTGCTCCAGCTTGGAGAGCATCTCCTCGAACAGCTTCTCCCGATCGGTGTCGAAGCGTTCCAGCAGATCCAAGACCTTGTCGAGGATGTCCTCCTCGAACCCCGTAACGCGCATCCGCTGCTCAACGAGCTCGCGGGCGTCATCGACATCTTCCACAAATTTCAGCGTAGGAGCCCTCGGTCACCCGAGGCAGTCGTGAACCCGATCCCTGCCAGATCAAGGATCCGACCTATGCCGCCGCTCGGTGAAGACTGACTCCGGAAGTCGTCGACTCTTCGGGAGTGCACCATGTCATCCCTGTTCAGCGGACCGATACTTGGTGTTCGTATGCGTCTTTCGTCTGGCACCGGGGCGCAGCCGGCTTATAACGGCAAGGGGTGCCCGCTCCGTGGCGGCCACCCCATGCCTTACCGTCCCGTGCGGTCACTCCCCCAGGAACGCACGGACGAGCCTCAGTTGAGGGCGTAGATCTCCGCGGCCGACGTCCACGGGTTGCCGGCGACCTCACTCACGGCACGCAGTCGCAAGTACTGCCCGGTCTTCGCGGTGAACCGGACGTCCTTCTGGCTCGCGTCGTTGGCGAACGCGCCAGTGGCCACGGCCGTTCCCCAGTTGGTGCCGTCGGTGCTGACGTACACCTCGTGCTGGCCGATGCGTCCGTTGGCCACGCCGGAGCCGCCATCCTGCCGGGGCAGGTAACGCAGGCCCGAAACGGAGTAGCTCGCGCCCATGTTGATCTGGATCTCGTGCGGCGCCGGGTCACTGCCGCCGGTGTACTTCGTGTGCCAGATCGTGCTGAGGTTGCCGTCGAACGCGTTGGTCGCCGCCCCGTTCCCGGCCGCCGTCTCCTGGCTGTCGACGTACCGCACCGACCAGCCGGTGCGCGGGACGACGCCGCCACCGGGCGCGCAGGTGGTGGTCAACTGGTGCGCCCCCCGGTCGGGACGGCATCCCGCGGTGACCGCTCCGCCGAAGAAGTCCCGGCTGCCCGGGTTCGTCATGACCTGGCCGCTGGCCAGGGCCGGCGAGCCGGCCCGCAGCCGGTACCCACCGGCGTTGCTGATCGAGGTGGCGGTTCCCGGACCGACCATCAGCGGGTCCGCCGTGCTCTTGGCCGGGTCGGCGGGCTCGCCGGCCGGGTGCGGGTCTGTGGATCTAAAGGCTCTGTCTCACATTCGGTGGTGACGCAGGGTGCTGCTATCCGAGGAGGATGCGGTGGCGGAGCAGGGTGAAGCCGGCTCGTCCGTGCATTTGACGTGCGATTCGTTTGGTCTTGGTGTTGACGCCTTCGGTGGGGCCGTTGCTGTAGGGGAGCGTGAGCGCGGCGTTCACGGCGTCGCGGTCGCGTTCCAGGCCTCTGGTGAAGGCGTGCAGGTGAGGTAGATCGACCGCGCGGACCTGCAGGATCCAGTGCGAGAGCCGGTCGGTGTTCCCGGGCTGAGGCGTCAGGAGCTCGGCGAAGTGTCCGACAGCGGCGGCGAGGTGGGTCATCTCGGGGCAGGCTGCGGTGAGCCGTGCCAGTAGACCTTGGTGCTCGGGTTTGAGGTTGTCGGGCCTGGTGAGGATCATCCGGGCGAGGCGGCGTGGGGAGATGTGGCTGCGGTCGGCGTCCGCGCGGCCTTGGTTGATGTACTTGTGCAGGAGGTTGAGGCAGCCGGTGAAGCCGAGGGTCTTGATCTCGTCGAAGAGGTGCTTGACGCCGACGCCGAGGTCCTCGGCTCGACGTTTGCGCAGGTGTTCGCGGTAGGGGTCGACGAGGCTGGCACGGTATTTGGGGACGGGGAGCATCCGCTCGGGCCGGTCGGCTCGCGCGTAGCGCTTGACGGTGTTCAGAGCCAACTGCAGACGGCGGGCGCACTCCAGCAGGCCCACGCCCTGGTCGAGCAGGTCATGGACCTGGTGCCAGCGTTGCTGGGTTGTCTGCGCGCGGGGGCCGTCGTAGTTGGGTGCGTCCAGGACGGGGGCCCAGCAGGTGCTGTGCGCCTTCACCTCGCTCAGGGCGGCTTCGCACAGGTTGTGCCACAGGTGCCACCGGTCCACGACCTGCACCGCGGCGGGCAGGGCGCGGCGGATGGCCTCGGCGTAGGTGGCCGAGCCGTCGCGGCACACGACCTCAACGCCGGGCGCTCGGCTACACCGTCGAGTCGGCAAGCTGGCGTCGCTAGTGCCGTGACCACGAACGTTCGCGGTGTTGGGGTCAGGCTGCGCGGGCTGCGGGTTGGCCCCAGCGTCGTTGGCTTTCGCTGCGGATTCGGGCGCGTTCGCGGCGTTGGGCGGCCAGGATGTCGGGGTGGCGGGCGTTGGCGTTGCGCCAGCGCAGGTAGGCCTGCAGCCGCCGGGTCAGCGCGGGGTGGTTGGGGTGGTTCGAGCCGGCGATGACGAAGGTGCATAGCGGCCCGAATTGGGCCTCGATCGGGTTGGCCCAGGAGGCGTAGGTCGGGGTGAAGCAGAGCCTGACCTTGTTGTGGGCTGCCCACGTCCGGATCTTGCGCCCTTTGTGCGCGGACAGGTTGTCCAGGATGACGTAGATCGGTGCCCCGTCCGGACGCGCGGCGCGGATCGACTTGAGTGCGGCCAGGGTGTTCGCGGCGCTCTTACGGCGTCGGACGACGCCCCAAAGCTGGTCGTCGCCGACGGAGTAGCAGCCGTGGAACTGCCGGACGCCGTGCAGCTTGTGGCAGTTCGCGGGCAGTCGGTGCGGGTGGCCCGCAGGCGCCCACCCGGTGCCGGCCTGGGGACGGATCACGAGGGGCCCGAACTCGTCGAAGGCGAACACCCGCTGCGGGAAGTGACTGCTCACATGCTCGATCCGGGCGAGTTTGGCGTCCCGGTCCGGGTCGGTGGACTCCTTCCACGTCTTGGTCCGCTGGAAGGTGAGCTTGTGTCGGTGCAGGATCTGCCGCAGTCGCTCCCGCCCGATGCGGATCCGTCGAACGGAGTGAACGCGCAGGTGATCGGTGAGTTTGCGGATGCTCCACCGGGTAACGGTCGCCCCAGCTTCTCGGGGCGGGTGTTGCCGTCTCGACGATGAACTGCTCTTCGTCAGGACTGATCTGGCGGGGACGGCCACCCGCCCACTGAGGGTTTAGGCTGGCCATCCCCATCTCGTTGAACCGGTGGATGACCTGCCGGATCGTGTCCTCGTCGGCCTGGACGAGGCGGGCGATGGCCGGCACCATGTTCCCGCCGGCCGAGGCGAGCACGACCATCGCCCGTCGCAGTCGGATCGGGGAACCGGTTCCCCGGCGGGTGATTCTGAGCAGCTGTTGACCTTCATGATCACTCAGCCGCCGCACACGTACAGGATCTGCCACCGCCACAGCCTGACCGGCACAACGCCGCCCGGCCGACAGGCCGCGCGGCGTGTCAACCAACACCGTGAACGTTCGTGGTCACGGCACTAGGTAGCCGCCACCGTAGTAATCCCTGATGCGAAGCGTGGTACTTGCAAATCAGCGCCTGCAAGTTCAGAGGTCTTCGGCGGCGCTAGGCCGTGAGGACCTACGTGGTTGTGACCGACGCGAGGGCTGTGCCCCCGGTGCGAGCCTGATGACGTCGCCAGGATCGAGCGTCCGGACCCCGGCGTACCCGGGGACTGATGGACTCCGGAGCCCCGTGGCGGGCGTCTTCAGACCAGACGCACCCATCCACGTCGAACCCGTTCCCGGTACGCACCGACCACGAGAAAGTTGAGAGGACTCATGAGTACGGATCGTGTGCTTGGCGGACGCTATGAGCTCTGCGACGTCCTGGGCCGGGGCGGCATGGCCGTTGTTCACCTGGCGCGTGACATCCGGCTCAAGCGCTGGGTCGCGGTCAAGGTGCTCCGCGCAGAGCTAGCCCACGATCCGCTGTTCCGGTCCCGGTTCCGGCGGGAAGCACAGGCAGTCGCCCGCCTCAATCACCCCGGCATCGTCTCCGTTCATGACGTCGGACATGAGCACGTCGAAGGCAGTCGGGCGGACGAGCCGAACGTTCCGTTCATCGTCATGGAGCACGTCGCCGGCCAGTCGCTGGGGGCCCGCCTCCGCGAGGGCGCGCTCACGCTGGAGGAGTCGATCCAGCATCAGGTAGCGGTCCTGTCGGCACTCGAGTTCAGCCATCGCGCAGGCGTTGTCCATCGCGACATCAAGCCCGCCAACGTCATAGTCACTCCCGACGGCGCAATCAAGGTCGTGGATTTCGGCATCGCGCGTGTCGATGGTGGTGCCGGCGCCCCACCAACCCAGACCCACGAACTCCTCGGAACCGCCCAGTACCTCTCTCCCGAACAGGTGCGCGGTGAGGTCGCCGACGCGCGCAGCGACCTGTACTCCGCGGGCTGCCTGCTCTACGAGTTGCTGACCGGGCGGCCGCCCTTCATCGGCGACAACCCGGTTGCCGTCGCCTATCAGCACGTGCACCAGGAGCCCTCGCGAGCCAGCGCCTACCGCACCGAGGTGACTCCGGCGCTTGACGCGGTGCTCCTCACGGCGCTCGCCAAGGACCGAAAGGACCGGTTCCAGAGCGCTCGATCGTTCAGGGAAGCGCTCCAATCCGCGGCGAAGGGCCTGGTCCGTGCGGACGAGCGCACCGACATGGACGCGTTGGACAACGCGATTCCGATCCGCCCGCCTTGGCACACCGCGCCGACGTCGACGATCTCCACCGCATCGTCATCGGACCACTCGCCTCGTCGACCCGCCCGTGACAAGGACAAAGCCGCCACACGATCCACCTAGGCAACGGTCCGCACTGGCTCACCACAGGAAAGAACACCATGGAATACGGCACCGCCGACGGGATCCTGCCCATCGATGCGACGGCCCACCGCTTCTTCCCGGCACTGCCCGATGCCCACTAGGTAGAAATCGAGGGCGTTCCCCACGGGCTGCTCTGGGCGCACGTTGGCGGGGTCAACGACGCCCTGCGCACCTTCATCGACTCCCTCGACGACGAGGACTGCCGCGCCGCCACATGACGCACTCACATCACATGAAGGTGAGGACCAGACATGAGTCCAATCGATCAGCTCATCAGCAATTTCCAGGAGCTCGCCGCCCAAGTGCCCGGGATCGTCCAGCCGTTCATCGTCATGCTGGCGGGCGCGATCCCGTTTGTCGACGGCGAGGGAGCGGCCATCATCGGCATAGCCGGTGGTCTCCATCCCATCGTCGCAGGCGTCGCAGCAGCCGCAGGGAACTTTCTGTGCGTGCTGCTGGTCGTCGCGGTCACCTCACGCGCCAGGACGACCATCGTCGATCGACGACGCAGCCCAGTCGGGGTGAGCGGAGGCGCAGGAGCGCGATCGAGCGCCCTCGGTGCGTACCAGGAGACGGCAGCCACGAAGCCGGAGTCGAAGGGGCGTCGGCGCTTCAACAGATGGCTCGTGCGTTTTGGCGTCCCCGGTGCGAGCATCCTCGGCCCTCTCGCCATCCCGACCCAGATCACGTCGGCGATCCTCGTGGGCGGCGGAACTCCACGCAGGTGGGTCCTGCTCTGGCAGGCCATCTCCATCGTCATCTGGACGACGATTGGCACCGTCGCGGCGTGGGCCACGCTCACCTTCGTCATCGAGGTGTCGTGAGCCATGACCGATCAGCAGGACGAACCACTCGCCGAGGGCGGGGCCGCGACCCTCGGCGGGCCGAAGGACGACGCCGGCACAGCGCCGTCGGGCGAGACCCTGCGCTCCGTCTCGAGTACCTGGCAGACAAGCCTCACGGCGTCCTGACCGTCCTGCCTCGATCGGGCCGACCCTCCGCCAGGCCCCTGCTGGAGAGCCCCATCGTCCAACTCGGCGCCTCGAGTGCGTGCCGCACGGACAGCTTTTACCGCGTAACCCCGAACCACTCATACGCCTGCTCCGGCAATCCACCTCGAAGGAAGACTCATGACCCAGCAAGCGCACACCGTTCCGCCCGATGTCGAGTACCACCGGGTGCTGGCCGGGGAGAGACGTCGTATCGGTCGTGGCATCCTCGCGATCGTGCTTCTGATCGTCGGGATGACGCTGTCCGGCGTCGCTCTCAGCCTGATGGCGGCGTTCGTGGATGCCGCCATCGACACCGACGGGCGCGCTGAGTGGACGCCTCTGATGCACGCCGCCGGCATGGTTTCCGTCGCACTGGTCATCCCGTGGAGCATGCTCATCCAGCGGTGGCTCTACGGCCTGAGAGGCCCCTCGCTGCACTCGGTGATCTCGCGATTCCGGTTCGACATCTTCGGGCGCGCGCTGCTTCTGATCACCCCCGCGTGGGTTGCCGTCATGGCGTTCCACTACTGGGTCCCGCTGCCGCAGACCGAATGGAGTTACACCGACGTGCTGTGGATACTCCTCGCCACGCTCCTGCTCACGCCCCTGCAGGCCGCAGGTGAGGAATACGGGTTCCGTGGGCTCATCTTCCGCGTCGCAGGTGGCTGGACCCGCGGAGCGCGGGCGGGCCTCGCCGTCGGTGTGCTGGTCTCCAGCGTCGCCTTCGCGGTGGTCCACCTGTCGACCGACATCTGGCTGAACCTCTGGTACCTGATCTTCGGCGTCGGGCTCACGCTCATCACCTGGCGCACCGGGGGCATCGAGATCGCAGTGGTGCTACACGCGACGTACAACACCCTGTCCTTCGTGTTCGATGCTGCGCTGCGCACCGATATCGGCAACGTCGTGACGGATCGCGCAGCGGGCGCCGCGACGATCGGGGTCCTCGTTCCCAGCGCAGTTGTCGTCATCACAGCCCTGGTGGTCGGGATGCGCACCCGGCGCAGCGGCCCTACGCGAACACCGCACTCGGCGGCCGCGCGACCCGCGTCCGCGCTCTCGGGGGCGCAGCTCGCGGGTAGCCAAAGATGGCCCTCGTGACGTTCTCGTGGGTGGGTCTCGACCGTGATCAACAGCGCACGCCGTGTCCACGAACCTGCGGTCTACTTCGGTGTGGAGACGCTTGTGAATCTCGCAGACGGCGGCGGGGTGCCGGCCCGCTCAGGGCAGCCGCACATCTTTGAGTTGCCGGCGGGAGGTGATGCCGAGTTTGCGGAAGATGTTGCGCAGGTGGGCTTCGATGGTGCGGGGACTGAGGAACAGTTGTGCGCCGATCTCCCGGGAGGTCGCCCCGGTGGCTACCAGCCGGGCGATGTGCACCTCGTGTGGGGTGAGGGCGTCGGTCGGGTGGGCGGTGCGCTTTCGTGGGTGTTCGCCGGTGGCGCGGAGTTCGCGGGCGGCCCGCTCGGCGAATGCGCCCGCGCCCATGTCCGACAGCAGTTGATGGGCGGTGTGGAGTTGGTCGCGCGCGTCCTGGCGCCGCCCTTCGCGGCGCAGCCACTCGCCGTAGACGAGCCGAGCACGAGCCGCGTCGCCGGCCATCCGGGACTTTCCGAGCCGTTCGATCGCTTCGCGGTAGTGCTCCTCGGCATCAGGCCCTGCGCTGGTCAGCGCTCGTGAGCGCGCGGCCAGGCCCAGCGCCCACGAGGTGCCGCACGCAACTGCGAGTGAGGTGAACTGCTCCAGTGCGAGCGCTGCTCGTGCCGGCTCGCCGGCACGGACGGAAGCCTCGATGAGCTCGGGTAGGCACGCGCTGCTGATCGACTGTTCGTCAGACCTGCACGCCCTCGTCGCCGCTTCCTGCGCGACCGAGTAGTTGCCCAACCCGTTGTGGAGCACTGCCATCGCGTACTGAGCCAGGGAGACCTCCGCGCCCTCGTCGGGGTAGGTGTCATCGCTGGCGACGGTGGCGTCGAGCGCGGTGGTCTCGGCTTGGTCACCACGCCAGGCGTGGAGAATGACGCGAGCATGGCGCAACGGCACGCCCCCGGTGGCCTGTGTGATCACCGTGGCCTCGGTGGTCAGCTCGTCGGCGCGGGCGAGATCGCCCGTCAGGACCGATGTGATGGACAGGAAGTTCAGTGCGGCGGGGAGCGTCGCCAGCGCGCCGGCCTCACGAGCGAGCTGGACGTTGCGGCTGGCCAGCACATGGAGCAGCTCGTCGTCGAGGATCGCCACGGCGCTGCGGCCGGCCAGCCACAGCCACCGGTCGCTCTGGCTGCACTGCACAGATTCCGCCTGCGGGCCGTCGCGGAACGCTTCCAACGCGAGCCGTAGACCTGACACTCCCGCCGCACAGCCCTTGCTCAAGGTCGTCGTGAGCCCGTCGAGGAGCAGGTCCACCGGTCGCGTCGGCGTCCCGGGTGCGGGGGCGGCCAAGGCCGCTTCGGCGATGCGCGCCGCGTCACCCCCTCCGTTGATGATCGCCGCATCCAGCGCATGTAGGTAGGTCTCGCGGGACAGCGCAGCGTCCAACGGGGCGAGTGCCTTGGCGGCATCCATCAGCATGCCCGGCACCTCGGTGCCTCGGGTCAGGTGGAAGGCGATCTGGGCTCGCAACAGGTCGAGATGCGCGCGTTGCAGGGAATCCAGCGGCTCGAGCGGTGCCGTCGTGAGCAGGTCCAGCGCGCTGTCGGACGCGCCGGCCTCGTGCTTGGCGCGGGCGGCTCCCAGCATCCGCCGAGCACGGGTGGCGTGATCGGGGGTGAGGGCTGCCGCGCGCTGCAGGAATGCGGCTGCGGCGGCCAGCCCGCCACGGGCCCGCGCCCGGCCCGCCGAGCGCTCCAGCTCCGCGGCGGCTTCCTCGTCGGTGCCCAGGACCGCTTGTGCGCGGTGCCAGGCGCGCCGGTCCGGGTTGGTCTGCGGGTCGATGGCGGCGGCCAGGGCGCCGTGGGCGCGGCGGTGGTCGGGCGGCGTGGTGGCCCGGTAGACCGCCGAACGCGCCAACGGATGACAGAACCGCACCCTGGTATCGATCTCGAGCAGTCCGGCGGCTTCTGCGGGTGCGGCCGCCTCGCGGGCGATCCTCAGCTCGGCGGCGGCGCGCCACAGCAGCGTCACGTCGCCGGTCGGCTCGGCGGCGGCGACCAGCAGTAGCAGTTGGGTGTCGGGGGGCAGATCGTCGGAGCGGCGCCGGAATTCGTCCTCGACGCGATACGGGACGCTGAGGGTGTCGGGCAGCTCGAACCCGCCGGCCAGCTGGGTGGGCCGCGTACTGCGGGGGAGTTCCAGCAGCGCCAGCGGGTTGCCGCGCGCTTCGGCGACGATCCGATCGCGTACCCGGCCGTCCAGCGGTGCGCGGACCGCGGCCGTCAGCAGCGTCCGGGCGTCGGGCTCACCGAGTCCGCCCAGGCTCAGCTCAGGCAATCCGGAGAACGGGTGACTGGCGCTGGCGTCGCGTAGCGCGAACACCAGCGCCACCTGCTCGGCTGCCAACCGACGTGCCACGAACGCCAGCACCTGCCCGGAAGCCTCGTCCAGCCATTGCGCATCGTCGACGAGGCACAACAGCGGCCCGTCCTCGGCGACCTCGGCCAGCAGGTTGAGGGTGGCCAGCCCGACCAGGAACCGGTCCGGCGCAGGCCCGTCGCGTAGGCCGAACGCCACGCCGAGGGCGGCCTGCTGCGGCTCGGGCAGCGGAGCCGCGCGGTCCAGCAGCGGCCTGCACAGCTGATGCAGACCGGCGAACGCGAACAGCCGCTCGGACTCCACTCCGACCGAGTGCTCCACCCGGAACCCCGATCCGACCGCGACGCCACGGGTGTACTCCAGGATCGCGGTCTTCCCGATGCCCGCTTCCCCGCGCACCACCAGCTTCCCGCTGCGTCCAGCTTGAACCTGGGCGAGCAGGTGTTCGATGGCGATGCGCTCCGCGCGCCGGCCGAGAAGGTCGGTCAATTCCGCTCCCATCCGAGGCTGGTTGAGGTCCGTCGGGCCGGAGTTAGGTAGTTCTCACCGACGCGAACCGCAATTCTTTCTGATCTTGATCGCCGCAGCAAGCCCGTGATCTCCACACGGAGCGGCTGACGAAGCGGATGCCGCAGGTCGAGGCGGGCCCCAGGCCCACGGCTTTCATCGCTGGTCAACCGCGTACCGGCCGCCCCTCGCCTGCTACTCGCACGCCAGCGACCAGCTCGCACCCGACACGGTGAGCTGACGGTGCGAGCTAAGGCGTTCACACCGATGCGATGGCGCCGCCAGTGACGGAAGTCTTGTGCCGAAGACGAGAGGATCCGAGATGCCCGTCAACCCAGTCATCGAAGTCGACCAACTGAATGTCACCTACGGCGAGTTCCACGCCGTCAAGGATTTCTCGTTCCGGGTCGCGGGCGGGGAGCTCTACGCACTCCTCGGCACCAACGGAGCCGGCAAGACCTCGACCCTCGAGGTCATCGAGGACCACCGGACGTCGCCGGCAGGCGCGGTGCGCGTGTACGGCAAGAGCCCCACGGACCGGCGCGCGGTGCGTCCCAGGATGGAAATCGTGCCCAGTCGATAAGCGCCGCGACACGACAACGACGTCCAACGCGGACACAACCCACGAAGTACGCGCCAACAGGAGGGAAACGATCATGGGATTCGTCGCCGTCGGGAACGAGAACAGCACCCCGATCGAGCTGTACTACGAGGATCAGGGTGCCGGTCAGCCGGTTGTCCTCATCCACGGGTATCCGCTGAACGGCCACAGCTGGGAGCTTCAGACGCGTGAACTGCTTGCTGCCGGATACCGGGTGATCACTTACGACCGTCGTGGCTTCGGGCGCTCGTCGAAGGTTGGTTCCGGCTACGACTACGACACGTTCGCCGCTGATCTGAACGCGGTGTTGGAGACGCTGGACCTGCGCGACGTGGTCCTGGTCGGGTTCTCGATGGGCACCGGCGAGCTGGCCCGCTATGTCTCCCGGTACGGCCACCAGCGGGTGGCGAAGCTGGCGTTCCTCGCCTCACTCGAACCGTTCCTGGTCGCCCGGGACGACAACCCCGGGGGCTTGCCGCAGAAGGTGTTCGACGGCATCGAGGCCGCGGCGAAGGCCGACCGCTACGCCTGGTACACGCAGTTCTTCTCGGACTTCTACAACCTCGACGAGAACCTCGGCAGCCGAATCAGCCAGGAGGCGGTCACCGGCAGTTGGAACGTCGCCGTCTCCAGCGCGCCCATGGCGGCCTACGCCGTCGTGTCCGCCTGGATCGAGGACTTCCGCGAAGACGTCGAGGCGGTCCGCGCCAGCGGCAAACCGGCCCTGATCCTGCACGGCACCGCCGACAACATCCTCCCCATCGACGCCACCGCCCGGCGGTTCCGCCAGGGCCTGCCCGACGCCGCGTACGTCGAAATCGAAGGCGCCCCACACGGTCTGCTCTGGACCCACGCCGAGGAGGTCAACGCCGCCCTGCGCACCTTCCTGGGCTGAGCTGACGAAAGGGACACCGCGCGGAGAGAACGACGAGAAAGGGAACGACATATGGACGAGAAACCGACGTCGGTACGGGACGACCTGCTCATCGTTGACGACCTCATGCTGCTCCTGATGGACGACGACGGCGTTTCCATCCAGACAGCGGGCACCCTGCACGACGCGCTTGGCGGCGCGGTGCTCACCGAGCTTGCCCTGCTCGGTCGGATCCAGACCGACAACTCCGGGGTGCTGGACGGCCCGCGGGTCACCCCGGCGGGCGAGGGTCCGCTGCCCGACCCGCTGCTGCAGTCGGCCTACGACACCGTCGCCGAGAAGACCCAGCGGGTGCGGCCGCTGCTCGTCGCGCTCGGCACCGATCTGTGGTGGGTGGTGCTCGACCGGCTCGTGGACCGCGGCCTGCTACATCGTGAGGCGACGCAGCTGCGAGCGCGGATCCGCCGGGTCCTGGCGGACGGCGAAGCCGCGGATCCCCGCACTGCGGCGATCATCGGGCTGCTCTTCGCCAGCGGCGCCGTGCCTTCGCTGCGGCCCCCGCTGCCCTGGACGTCGACGACGGTGACCCGAGCCAGCGAGATCGGACGCGGCCATTGGGGATCCCAGGCGCTCACCACCGCGGTGACTCGCACCGCGGCGGCGATCGTCGCCGCCACTGCCGCCTGCCAACCTGGCGACCACGACGAGGTAAGCGCTCAGGTGGACCCGGACGACCCCCGGCTCCACGCCGCCGGGGTACATCGCCCGTCATTCACCGATCGCGCCGGCCCGGACGCCAGCGCCATCATCCGGGACTTCGCCCAACGCCACCCGGAAGGAGCACCGGCGTAAGTCCATGGCCTGCCACCTCCTGCCCGTGGAAACAGATGTATTGAATAGGAGCTAGATGTATGGCAACGATCGCAATCGTGGGATTCGGCGACATGGGCGAGCAGATGGCGCCTCATCTCCTCGCTGCCGGACATCAGGTGCGGGTATCTGATATCTCGGACTCCCGGCTCGAAACAGCTAGGAGCATGGGGACGACCCCGGTCGCGTCGGCCGCAGAAGCGGCGCGGGGCGCTGAGGTGATCTTCGGCCTTGTGATGTCGAATGACATCCCGACCGCCTACTTGGGAGACGACGGAGTACTCGCCGGCGCTCGATCTGGTGCATCAGTGCTGATCTGCTCGACTACCACCCGAGCAATCATCGACCAGGTCCGCGCGGCGGCACCCAGCGGAGTGGCCGTGCTCGACTCACCCATCGTTGGCGGTGTGAAGTACGCGCGCGAGCGGGCGATCACGTTCCTGGTCGGCGGATCGGCCGACGATTTCGATCAGGTGAAGTCGGTGCTCGATGGTCTCGGCAGGTCCCGGCACGTGGGTGAGTTCGGTGCGGGCGTGGACTACAAGCTGATCACCAACGTAGCCATCATGGCCGCGGAGGCGGGACTACGCGAGGCGCTGGACCTCGCGGACATCCTCGGACGCGACTATGAGACCTCGTTGGAGTTGATGGCGGCTGGGCCTATGAGAGCGGTCGTGGAGCGTGCTCTGGACGTCGCCAACCCTCGTCCGCTCCGTCGCTCTGCGGAGGACGACGACACGCTGGTGTCTGCCGTCGATGACCCGGCCAGGTTGCTACCGATCTCCATCGCGGGCCGACAGCGACTGTGGGAGGCGGTCAATGCCGATCCGAATTTCGAACCCGACTTCGTGGACCTGACGCGCAAGACCACCTCGCGCGCCGCCAGCATCCGCTCCTAGGCGAGCAGACCCACCAGAGGAGATTACCTATGACTACTGTCCCGACAAGCAAGAAGATCAATCCTGAACCGATCCGCGATCCCGATTCCGACCACCTATTGACACCGCAGAACTGCGCCATTGCGATCATCGACTACCAGGAAGGCCAGTACGCCACAGTCGGTTCCGCCAGCCGGGAGGAGATAAACCTCGGTGTGGTGACGCTGGCGCAACTTGCGCGAGCTTATGAGATTCCGACGGTCGTAACCACCGTGGCGGTGGGAATGGGAGTGCACAAGCCGACCGTCGACGAGATCACCCGTGAACTACCCGGCATCACTGAAATCGACCGCACAGGTGTCAATTCCTGGGAGGATGCGGACTTTCGGGCCGCGATCGAGGCCACCGGGCGCAAGAAGATCGTGATGGCCGGCCTGTGGACAGAGGTTTGCCTCGCGTTCCCAACCCTGGACATGCTTTTGGAAGGCTACGAGGTCTACCCCGTGATCGATGCCGTTGGAGGCGTTTCGGCGGTCACCCACCAGACGGCCATCGACCGCATGCTCCAGGCTGGGGCGCAGCCGATCACCTCGCTGGCGTTCGGCTGTGAGCTGATGCGTAACTGGGCCCGCTCGGACGCTGACCGGTACCGGACCATCATCAACGACTACTTCCGCCGCAAGCGTGAAGCAGGGCAGTCCGCAGGTGACCTGTTCTGCTAAGTGGTGTTTCACCAGTGCAGCTGGGTCGCCGACCGGACTTGATCAATGTGGCGGGTCGGTGATCGAGGGACGGCGAGGTATCCGGTAGATGGTTCTTCGACCAGGAAGAACTGAGCACCGGGGACCTCGCGGCCAGCGCTGCGGCAACGAGGCGGCACGCCCGTGGCGGGACGTGCCGGAATGTGACGGAGCCCGGCAGACGGTGTACGGGCAGTTCCGCCGGTGGCAGCGTGACGGCGAATCGTGGCCGGATTGCAGCCGACGCGGACGCAATCAGCATCTCGAAAGGACATCGAATGATTCGGGAAATCCATGACAACACCGGGGCGCTCGTAACGGTAGAACTCAATAAAAATCTCCCGATCGGCACCTACACCATCAGCCTCGCTGAGGGATCACCTGCCGGTCGGGTGGACTTCGTCGACTCTGTCAAGGTGGTTGGAGAGCGAATCGTCTTCCACACCGAAGTCGACCGAGATTTCGGCGGACGGGGCCTGGCCGGGCTGCTGGTCCGCGAGGTGCTCGCGGACAGCATTCGCACGAGTGTCACCGTCGTTCCGGTGTGCCCGCTGTTTGCGGACCATTTGAAAAGGCATGGTCATGAGTTCGTCGCGGATGGTGGCAATTTCCGTCCGCCGACACCTGCCGACTTCGCGCTCGTCAGGCGTGCTACGAAGCCCCACGTCTCTTCTCCGCCGCGATGAGGGTGCAGGGAGGATCACCAATGACCGCGCACACGATCAGCGAGCAGCGGACCAGACCGTGCGCCGCCCAGAAGCTCGACCCGCGCCCGCCCACCGACCTGCTCCTCGCCGGGGAGCCCAAGCGGCACTTCCGCGACCGCACCTGGGACGTCCAGGCGCCCTGCCGTCTTCAAGAGTTGCGACTGACCATCCTCGACGCCAACAGTTCACTGCTGCGGGTCCTGGGCCGTCCGCCGACGGTTGCCGACATCGCCGCCCACCTCAAGCTCACCGAGGAGGAGGTCCTGGAGGGCCTGGAGGGTGCTCGCGCGTACAACGCGGTGTCGCTGTCCACGCCGACCGGCGACGGCGACCAGGCCACCGAACTGGATGACCTGCTCGGCGGTGAGGATGGCAAGTTCGAGCCGTCCGACCTGCGGGTCGCTCTGGGCCCGGTGCTGGCCACGCTCACCGAACGCGAGCAGCGGATCCTCACGCTGCGCTTCCACGGCAACCTGACCCAGTCGCAGATCGCCGAGCAGGTGGGTGTGCCCCAGATGCACGTGTCCCGGTTGCTGGCTCGGGCCCTCGGCAAGTTGCGCAGGCAGTTGGACGGGACGTACTAGTTGTACTGCCCAGGCAGGTTGGCTGAGGTCGTGTGACGACACGGCGTAGATAGACGTGATGACGAAGGCCTCCGGTTGTGGAGTGGAGCTGTCTAGGAACCGCTCCGGCAACCAGGAGGCCTTCGTGTCCCACGCTAACGCCGCTTTGACTCCTCGTACACGTCTTCGCCTGGCGCGTTTGATCGTGGATGAGGGGTGGCCGGTCGCCCGGGCGGCGGAACGCTATGACGTGTCCTGGCCGACGGCGAAGCGGTGGGCGGGGCGTTATGCCGAGCTCGGCGCCGACGCGATGACGGATCGGTCGTCGCGGCCTCATCGCAGCCCGAACCGCACCTGCCAGCCGCTGGTGCGCAAGGTGGTGCGCCTGCGGTGGAAGCACCGTCTGGGGCCGGTGCAGATCGCCGGCCGCCTCGGCATGCCCGCCTCGACCGTGCACGCGGTCCTGACCCGCTGCCGGGTGAACCGGCTCTCGCACATAGACCGGCGCACCGGCGAACCAGTGCGCCGCTACGAACACGACCACCCGGGCGCGATGCTGCACGTCGACGTCAAGAAGCTCGGCCAGATCCCCGACGGCGGCGGGTGGCGTTACATCGGTCGGGTGCAGGGCGACCGCAACCGTGAAGCCACCGCCCGCCGCACCGGCACCCGCAACCAGCACTGGGAGCCGCGGATCGGGACCGCGTTCGTGCACACCGTCGTCGATGACCACTCACGGGTGGCCTACGCCGAGATCCGCGACGACGAGAAAGCCGTCACCGCCATCGACGTGCTCCACCACGCGGTCGCCTGGTTCGCCGCCCGAGGCATCACCGTCGAGCGGGTGCTGACCGACAACGGCTCGGCCTACAAGTCCTACGCCTGGCGTGACGCCTGCACCGAACTGGGCATCACCCCGAAGAAGACCCGCCCCTACCGACCCCAGACCAACGGCAAGGTCGAACGCTTCCACCGCACCCTCACCGACGGCTGGGCCTTCGGCCGGTTCTACACCTCCGAAGCAGCCCGACGCAAAGCCCTACCCGCCTGGCTACATCACTACAATCACCACCGACCCCACACCGCAACCGGCGGCAAACCGCCCATCACCAGGTTGACCAACGTCCCTGGGCAGTACAACTAGTGGGTGCGGACGGCGGCCCGGGCACCGTTGTGCGTCTGACAACGGCCCCCCTCTACCGCAGGCGTCAAGAGGCGCCTTCCTTGCAGCGGTCCGTGCGTTCCGAGGTGTCGTACGACCTGCCGGTGCGGGCGCCGCGAGGGCCGGCAGCTTTCATTTCTCATCGACGGGTACGGCTATCCACGCCTCCCGGGGATCGACCACGGTCGGCGGCGTTCGACCGAGCCCACCCGCGCCCCGCACCCGGTCACCGCCCTCACCGCCATGTGAGACCTCTCCCAACGCGCCGACAATCAGGAACGTTCGACCGGGTGGCGTCGTGTCGCACCAATCATCGGGGGCAGCCGTACTCGGAGATCTCGACTGCGGCTTCGACGCTGATGACTGGCAGAGAGGGACCGGGAATATCAGTCGCCCATTAAGAGGTTCAGAGCTAGCGTGATCGCCATGTTCGGCACCGTCGGCTCTGTGCGGCCCGCAGGTTTCCACCTGCCGGGCGCCGCCGGCGTCTGCGCGTGGCTGGCTGATACCCGAGGCTGACCCTCCTCCCGCTCCGGCAGAACCACGGAGGAGGGTGGCCCGGTGATCCGGCGCTGGAAGGCGCCGTGACATGCGGTTCTGGCGCGGTTCTCGCGGAGTGGCATCCGCCCGCGTTCGTCGTCCGCCAATTCGTCTCCGGTGTGGAGCTCATCATGGCCAAGAGCCAATTCGTGCGCGCGAAGCCGCACCTCAACATCGGCACAATGGGTCACGTCGACCACGGTAAGACGACCCTGACGGCCGCCATCACCAAGGTCCTCGCCGACCGCGACCCCGCCGTCAACCGGTTCGTGTCCTTCAACGGCATCGACCGGGCGCCGGAGGAGGTGGCGCGCGGCATCACCATCAACATCTCGCATGTCGAGTACGAGACCGAGACCCGGCACTACGCCCATGTGGACATGCCTGGCCACGCCGACTTCGTCAAGAACATGATCACGGGAGCGGCGCAGGTCGATGGCGCGATCCTGGTTGTCTCCGCGCTTGACGGGGCGATGCCGCAGACCCGCGAGCACGTGCTGCTCGCTCGGCGGGTCGGCGTGCCCTACCTGGTGGTGGCGATGAACAAGGCCGACGCCGTCGAGGACCCGGAACTTCTCGACCTGGTTGAGCTCGAGATGCGGGAACTGGTGTCCGAGTACGGGTTCCCCGGCGACGAGGTTCCCGTCGTACGGGTGTCGGCGCTGCGGGCACTCGAGGGCGACCCACGCTGGGTTTCCTCCGTCATGGAGCTGCTCGACGCAGTCGACCGGTACGTCCCGGTGCCACCCCGCGAACTCGGCGAGCCGTTCCTCATGCCGATCGAGAACGTGCTAACGATCTCCGGGCGGGGGACGGTGGTGACCGGCGCTGTCGAGCGGGGCGTGCTACGTGTCGGCGACCCGGTGGAGGTGGTCGGTCTCAGCCCGACGCTGTCCGCTGTGGCCACTGGGCTGGAAACGTTCGGCAAGTCGCTGGCCACCGCCGAGGCCGGGGACAACGCCGCCGTGCTGCTGCGCGGGGTCAAGCGTGACCAGGTGCAGCGGGGTCAGGTGGTGGCGCTGCCGGGCAGCGTCACGCCGCACCGGCGATTCCGGGCCAGGCTCTATGCGCTGACCACCGCCGAGGGCGGGCGTCACACGCCGTTTCTCGCCAACTACCGGCCGCAGTTCTACTTCCGCACCACCGACGTGGTCGGGTCGGTAGACCTCGGTGATCTGACGATGGTCCTGCCGGGTGACACCGTCGACCTGTCGGTGGAGCTTGGCAGGCCGATCGCGATGGATGTCGGGCTCGGCTTCGCCGTCCGGGAGGGCGGCCGTACCGTGGCCGCCGGCACCGTGACCGAACTACTCGACTGAGCTACGTGGCAGGGCCCCTTACCGGCAAGGGGCCCTGCCACGTACGGCCTTCCTCAAGTGCGCTGGCCGAGCCCCGCGTAGGACCGACTCCGTGGCACTCCACCCACCTGCCCCTCGCGGTGAACCCGCAGCGAACCGCTCACCTGCGGGTCAGTACCCGCTCAGCAGCGCACGCCGTACCCCGATCTTCGGTTCCGTGTCTCTCGCAACTCGGAAACCTGGACGGGACACGGCGTGCGCTGTTGATCACGGTCGAGAACCACCCACGAGAACGTCACGAGGGCCATCTTTGGCTACCCGCGAGCTGCGCCCCCGAGAGCGCGGACGCGGGTCGCGCGGCCGCCGAGTGCGGTGTTCGCGTAGGGCCGCTGCGCCGGGTGCGCATCCCGACCACCAGGGCTGTGATGACGACAACTGCGCTGGGAACGAGGACCCCGATCGTCGCGGCGCCCGCTGCGCGATCCGTCACGACGTTGGCGATATCGGTGCGCAGCGCAGCATCGAACACGAAGGACAGGGTGTTGTACCCCGCGTGTAGCACCGGCCTGCCAGAGCAGGACCCACCGGCGTGGAGTTCCGCCGCCCACGAGGATCGCCGACGTGATCTGGGTCGGGATGGCGAGAGGGCCGAGGATGCTCGCACCGGGGACGCCAAAACGCACGAGCCATCTGTTGAAGCGCCGACGCCCCTTCGACTCCGGCTTCGTGGCTGCCGTCTCCTGGTACGCACCGAGGGCGCTCGATCGCGCTCCTGCGCCTCCGCTCACCCCGACTGGGCTGCGTCGTCGATCGACGATGGTCGTCCTGGCGCGTGAGGTGACCGCGACGACCAGCAGCACGCACAGAAAGTTCCCTGCGGCTGCTGCGACGCCTGCGACGATGGGATGGAGACCACCGGCTATGCCGATGATGGCCGCTCCCTCGCCGTCGACAAACGGGATCGCGCCCGCCAGCATGACGATGAACGGCTGGACGATCCCGGGCACTTGGGCGACGAGCTCCTGGAAATTGCTGATGAGCTGATCGATTGGACTCATGTCTGGTCCTCACCTTCATGTGATGTGAGTGCGTCATGTGGCGGCGCGGCAGTCCTCGTCGTCGAGGGAGTCAAGAAAGGTGCGCAGGCGGCGTTGACCGTGCGTCCACGGCTCGGCTTCGGCGGGAAACTCTGCGTCCACCCCCGCCAAATCGCACCCGCCGACGAGGCGCTGCGGCCCACCGCCACCGAGCGGGCCTGGGCCCGGCGCGTCATCGAGTCCACCTTCAGCGCCGAAGCGGTCGTTCTGGTCGACGGCCGGATGGTCGACCGGCCCGTGATCGCCCGCGCCCGCCGCATCCTCGACCTCCCCTCGGAAGGAGCCGGATCGTGACCGGCGAACCAGAACTCGTCGACCCGGCACCGGTGGCCGCCCTCAGCGCACTGCTCAGCAGCGGAGCACCGCCCGTCCGACCCGGTGACCCCGCTGTGGCACTGGGTAGCCCTCCCCCGCTGGTCGCCCTCGACGGTCCTCGGTCTCGACGGCCATCCCCGCCGCGACGAGTCCGACGTGCCGGCCGACCTGCCGCGCCGGATGTTCGCCGGTGGCACGGTGACGTTCCACGCACCGATCGTCGTCGGTTCCCGGATCACCCGTCACACGACCGTGCGATCGTCGGACATGAAGCAGGGGCGCAGCGGCCGTTTCCTGTTGCGACAGAACAAAACCACGGCGTACGCCGAAAGCGGCGCTCCGCTGCTGACCGAACAGCAGAACATCGTGTACCGCCCCGCCGCGACAGTCGGCACGTCCGGCGCCCAGCCCTCCGCACCCGCGTCGCCGGTGACACCCCTGGAACGGACGCCGCAGGGATGGACCTTCCGCACCGACCCGACGCTGCTCATGCGTTTCAGCGCGGCCACCGCCAACGCCCACCGCATCCACTACGACTGGCCGTACGCGACCACCATCGAGGGACACCCGGGCCTACTGGTCCACGGACCGCTGTCGGCCATCGTGCTGGCCGAAACCCTACGCCTCGACCGTCCCGATCACCCCGTGCAGCGCATCACGCACCGCAACCTGGCACCCTTGTTCTGCGGCACGTCCGCCGCCATCACCACGGCGGCAGACTCGTCAGAGGTCACCCTCACGGTCACCGCAGGCGCCACCCGCATCACGACGATGACGGCCCAACTGGGCTGACTTGACCTGCGTCACCACGCTGGCTGTCACGTCCAGGAACTGACCGCCGTTGACCGCCGCCTGAACGTCTCGGCGGGTCGAGGCGGGAGGACGGCACCGTGGGCACCAAGGTACGGGGCCGGATCCATGGGCGGTGGCCCGGGTCGAAGACCTCCGTCGCTGCCGTGTCCGGCTGTTCAGTCGCTGACTCTGCTGCGGGACTGGTACACCAGGTCCTCGTACTCGGGGTGCCGGGCGATCCAGCCGGCGAAGAACGGGCAGGTGGGCAGGACCAGCAGGTTCGCGGCGCGAGCCTCGTCGAGGGCGGTGCGGACCAGGGCTGCTCCCACTCCCCTGCCCTCGTACTCCGGCGCAACCTCGGTGTGGACGAACGCGATGAGTTCCGCGGTGCGGATGTACTGCGCGAGCCCCGCGACCTTGGACTCCCCCTCGATCCGAGCCTCGTACCGCTTGGCTTCGGGCGCGTCGCTGACATTCACTACCATATGTCCTCCATCAGATTCGTCGGGTCGTCACGAAGCAGGGGTGCGGTGCCACCGGAACGGGTTGTCCTCCAGCGCGGAGCGGTCCCAGTGCCCCAGGTTCGCGGCGGCTTCGTAGGTGGTGCGGAGAAACTCGGCGACCGCCCGGTCGGGGTCCGGTGCGGCACGGACGGCCTCGTAGGGCAGCAGGAACTGCTGGTACTCGATGCTGAAGTACGCGCCCTCGGGGAGGATCTGTTGCTCGGCGAAACCGTCGGGTGTGGGGTAGGCGTACGAGTAGAAGGCCCCTTCCTCACCGCCGCCGGGCCAGAACCCGCAGCTGGACAGCTCGCGGGAGTAGCCCTCGACCATGACCCAGTCCCCGCAGTTGGGCATTCCGCCCGGGTGCGGCGGGGCCGACCGGCCGGAGAAGCGGGTGCAGGCCAGGTCCATCCCGCCCCAGAAGAAGTGCACCGGGCTGACCTTGCCGACGAAGTGTGACCGGAACTCGCCGATCACCCGGTTCGCCTGCAACAGCTGTCGCCAGAACAGGGCTGCCGCCGCATCGTCGTAGGAGGCGTGTTTGTGGTCCTCAGCGAAGGGAATCGCCGGGTCGACCTCGTTGGGGTGCGGCCGGCTCGGCGCCTCGAGTCGCCGAGCCAGATCGGTCCGGCGATGACCAGGATGTCGGCTGCCAGCACCCGGGTCAGCAACGCGGGCCATTCGTCGGTGTCCCACCCGTGCTCGGTCATGTCGGGTCGGACGCCGGTGGCGATGTCGTGGTCGACGGCGCGAATCTGGTCCACGCTGACCCCGCTCGCCTCCATGATCGCCACACTGCGGTCGACCACCCCCTAGGTGTGGCTACGGCCGGGGGAACGGTTGAGGGTGCAGTTGATGTACATCGCGCGCAGCCCGGTGAAGTCGGGCTTCTCGATCGTGGTCGCGGTCATGGGGTCCTTTCTGGTTGTCGGTCGTGGTTGTCGGTCGCGCCGTCGGCCCGCGCGACATCGATTACTGTGATCCGGCCGCCGTCGCCGGGATCCGGGTCCGGGATCATCATTTCCGGATCTACGAGATAGACCTCGTGACCGTCCAGCGTGAGTCGACGCGCGACCTCCAGGAGCATTCGTCGGGCCACATCGTCGATGGAATGCACCAGGGAGACGTCGAGAACCACTCGGGGCTCCGAAGGCGCACTCTCCACGAGTTCGCGCACGATCCGCTCGGCTCCCGCGAAGCGGATCCCGCCCTGCAGCCGGAGGACTCGGGTCGCGTCCGCTCCGCCGCCTCGTACTCGATTGGAACGCACGACCGCGCGTGCCGCGGGCGGCACCTCCATCACGTGCAGCCCCATGTCGGACGAGAACCGTTCGAACAGCGACACTCCGCGAACGCTGTTGCCGTGCCGGTCCAGTCGAGGCGAGAAGGTGGCGATGCCGAGCTGACCGGGTAGTGCACCGATGAGTCCCCCGGCCACACCGCTCTTCGCCGGAATGCCGACCTGCGTGGCCCAGTCGCCGGCGGCGTCATACATCCCGCAGGTGGCCATGACGCTCAGCACCTGACGGACCACCGACCCGTCCACCACCTGCTCGTTCGAGAGGGGGTTCATCCCACGGTTGGCCAGTGTCGCCGCCATCATCGCCAGGTCTCGGGCGGTCACGAGCACCGAGCACTGACGGATGTAGCCATCGACAACGGCCCTCGGGTCCTCGGTGAGGATGCCATGGCTGCGGAGCATGTGCGCGATGGCAAGGTTGCGGTGCGCGTTCTCCATCTCGGATGCGCACACCGTCTCATCGACCGTCAACTGACGGCCCGCGAACGCCGAAAGCCCCTGAACAACGCGGTCGACCCGCTCGACGGGCGTGAGGTTCTCCGCACCGGCCAGGGAGTGAGTCGTGATCGCGCCCGCGTTGATCATCGGATTGCGGGGACGTCCCGTCTCGCTTTCGAGGGAGATCTCGTTGAACGCCTCCCCTGACGGCTCGACCCCGACCTGGGCGAGCACCCGATCGAAGCCACGATCCGAGAGCGCCATCGCGTACACAAAAGGCTTCGAGATCGACTGGATCGTGAACGCGGCATCGACGTCGCCGGCACCGTGCAGCGTGCCGTCGACCGTGGCGAAGACCGCGGCGAGACGCTCAGGATCAGCTGCCGCAAGCTCCGGAATGTAGCCAGCCGGCTCTCCGGAGGTGTCCGACTCGACATCTCCGAGTACGTCAGTCAGATAGTCGGGAACGACTGAGCGCATCCGTCCTCCTCGGGTTGTCGCGGCGGCTGTCCGCAGGACCCCGCGCCAGCTCGTGCAGCTGGCTCGGCGGCGCGTGCGAGTTGGCGGTTCATCGGGTTACGCCGGTGGTCCTTTCGGGTGGCGTCGGGCGAAGTCCCAGACGATGGCGCTGGCGTCCGGGCCGGCGCCATCGGTGAAGAGGCCGTCGCCGGCCGGATCCTTCGTCGGCGGACGGGCGGTCCGGGTGGCCATGCGCTGGCGCCGCCAAGCGCGTCGTGCAGGGTGCCCGCTGTCTGGATGGAAACGCCGTCGTCGTCCATCAGGAGCAGCATGAGGTCGTCAACGATGAGCAGGTCGTCCCGTACCGACGTCGGTTTCTCGTCCATATGTCGTTCCCTTTCTCGTCGTTCTCTCCGCGCGGTGTCCCTTTCGTCAGTTCAGCCCAGGAAGGTGCGCAGGGCGGCGTTGACCTCCTCGGCGTGGGTCCAGAGCAGACCGTGTGGGGCGCCTTCGATTTCGACGTACGCGGCGTCGGGCAGGCCCTGGCGGAACCGCCGGGCGGTGGCGTCGATGGGGAGGATGTTGTCGGCGGTGCCGTGCAGGATCAGGGCCGGTTTGCCGCTGGCGCGGACCGCCTCGACGTCTTCGCGGAAGTCCTCGATCCAGGCGGACACGACGGCGTAGGCCGCCATGGGCGCGCTGGAGACGGCGACGTTCCAACTGCCGGTGACCGCCTCCTGGCTGATTCGGCTGCCGAGGTTCTCGTCGAGGTTGTAGAAGTCCGAGAAGAACTGCGTGTACCAGGCGTAGCGGTCGGCCTTCGCCGCGGCCTCGATGCCGTCGAACACCTTCTGCGGCAAGCCCCCGGGGTTGTCGTCCCGGGCGACCAGGAACGGTTCGAGTGAGGCGAGGAACGCCAGCTTCGCCACCCGCTGGTGGCCGTACCGGGAGACATAGCGGGCCAGCTCGCCGGTGCCCATCGAGAACCCGACCAGGACCACGTCGCGCAGGTCCAGCGTCTCCAACACCGCGTTCAGATCAGCGGCGAACGTGTCGTAGTCGTAGCCGGAACCAACCTTCGACGAGCGCCCGAAGCCACGACGGTCGTAAGTGATCACCCGGTATCCGGCAGCAAGCAGTTCACGCGTCTGAAGCTCCCAGCTGTGGCCGTTCAGCGGATACCCGTGGATGAGGACAACCGGCTGACCGGCACCCTGATCCTCGTAGTACAGCTCGATCGGGGTGCTGTTCTCGTTCCCGACGGCGACGAATCCCATGATCGTTTCCCTCCTGTTGGCGCGTACTTCGTGGGTTGTGTCCGCGTTGGACGTCGTTGTCGTGTCGCGGCGCTTATCGACTGGGCACGATTTCCATCCTGGGACGCACCGCGCGCCGGTCCGTGGGGCTCTTGCCGTACACGCGCACCGCGCCTGCCGGCGACGTCCGGTGGTCCTCGATGACCTCGAGGGTCGAGGTCTTGCCGGCTCCGTTGGTGCCGAGGAGTGCGTAGAGCTCCCCGCGGGCGACCCGGAACGAGAAATCCTTGACGGCGTGGAACTCGCCGTAGGTGACATTCAGTCGGTCGACTTCGATGACAGGTCTCATGGGCATCGAGGGTCCTTTCGTCTCGACACAAGGCTTCCGCTAATGGCGGCACCTTGGCATCGGTACAAACCCCTTAGCTCCTACCGTCAGCGCACTCAGCCGCAAGCGAGCTGGTCGCTGTCCGTGCGAGTCAGCCAGTTTGGACGGCCGGTGCGCTTGACCAGCGACGAAAGCCGCGTACTCGAGGCCTGTCTCGACCTGCGGCATCCGAGTCATCAACCCCATCCGCGCTGAGAACGCGGCCTTGCGGAGGCGGCCGGCATCGGGAACGAATGCGGTTCGCGTCGGTGACAACTACCTACTCCGACACTGTCGGGACTCATCCCAGCCTCGGGTGGGAGCGGAATGGCCGGCCTCCTGGGCTGGCGTACAGGCGGGTGGCCATCGAACATCTCTCGCCCCAAACACCGCCGGCGCGGCGGGGCGATTGTGGTGCGCGGGGAAGCGGGCATCGGAAAGGCCGCGATCCTGGAGCACGCTCGCGACGACGGAGCCGACCGACGACGTGGAGTTGCTGCGCCGGGCCGCCATGCCACCCGACCAGCGCCGCGCACGCGGCGCGCAGGCCGCGGCAGCCGCGTCCTGCAACGGGCGGCCGAGCTGACACCGGCGCCCGCCGTCCGTGCGAGCCGGGCGCTCGAGGCCGCGCAGGCCCGGTGCGCCCGTGGCCGCCTCGGAGCCTGACTGTCGACAGCCGGCGGGCCCGCCTCGAACTACTGCGTGCCCGGATCGCGTCCCACCCGGCCCACTGCAGCGACGCGCCGGGATGCTGCTGGACGCCGCCAAGGCGCTCGCCCGCTCGACCCCATGTTGTCCCGCGAGACGTACCTGCAGGCGGTCAACGCGGCCTTCACGCTGGCCGTCTCGGCCGGGGCCGCGGGTTGCTCGAGGTGCCCGAGGCCGCCAGAGCGCGCCTCCAGCCCGCCGGGGCGCCGTAGCCGGTCGACCTCCTGCTCGACGGAGTCGTCACGCGGTTTATACAGCGGTACGCGGTGAGTGCGCCCACCCTGTGCCCTGGAGATGCTGCGAGTCCACGACTGCCGAGCTGACGACGACCACCGCTGGCTGTGGCTGGCCAACCGCACTGCGGCGATGCTGTGGGACGACGAGCGCTGGCCTATCTGCCGGCCATCCGCAACGTCCGGCTCACTCGCGAAGCGTGCGCGCTGACCGCCCTCCCCGCCGCACTCGTCACCCCGGCCTCAGTGCTCGTGCTCACCGGCGAACTCGCCCGTGCCCAAGAGTTGGCCGCCGAGAAAGTAGCGATCACGCGCGCTACCTCCTCGTTGATCTGCGGTGCCGGTCAGCGGTCGACGCTGGCCATGCCGGCGTGGCCGCCCATGGCGAGTGCCTTGGTCGCGTCGTTTTCGAACTTACCCAAATGGGCGCCGCCATCTTCGCTAATGATGCCCTTCGCCGCAGACTGGAGCGCCTCTCTGAACGCTCGCGCGTTCCGGAACCGATCCTTCCGGGCTTTGGCGAGAGCCTTCACGAGTACGGAATCAAGCGCTGGAGTGAGGTCCAGACCGCGCGTGCTGACCCGTGCGGGCTCCTCATAGACGTGTTGGTAGGCGACAGAGAGCGGGTCAGGACCGATAAAGGGGGGCCGCCCGGTAAGTAGCTCGTAGAGCAGGCAGCCTGCGGAGTAAAGGTCGCTGCGGGCGTCCACGGTCTCACCGCGCACCTGCTCGGGAGAGAGATACTGGGGAGTTCCAAGGATCTCGTGGGCCTGGGTTATCGCCAGGGCTGAATCACCACTGGCGTGTGCGATTCCGAAGTCCACGATCTTGACGGAACCCTCCGTTGTGATCATCACATTGGCCGGTTTGATGTCGCGATGGACAATGCCGGCGCGATGACTGAACTCAAGCGCCGAGAGGATCTCGATCTGATACTGGATCGAGTCCTTGAGTCTGAGCCCGCCAACCTTGAGGAGGTCCGACAGGGGTCGGCCAGAGACATACTCCATGACAATATATGGAACTCGTACCTTACCCGCCGAGCCTCCTTCCAACTCGCTATATCCGGTGTCATAGACGGAGACGATTGCGGGATGACTGAGGCGAGCCATCACCCGCGCCTCTCGTCGAAACCTGGATTGGAACAGGGGATCCAGTGCAAGATCTCTGCGGAGCACCTTTATCGCAACGGACCGACCCGAGCGGATGTCGCGACCTAGGCGGATATTGGCCATACCGCCCCAGCCAATGAGATCGCCTACCTCATAATGTCCATAAAGGACTCGATTCCTGCTCATCAGGATTTCCTAACTACTCTCGCTCGCCCTTGGTGGAGTTCCACGACGGCGAAGTCCAGACCCCGCTTCGCAGCACCGGGAAACTGGATAAATGGTGCCGGCCCTACCGGCGAGGTCGATACAGAACGAAAGGAACTTCACGGCACGAACATCGCCGCGGCTGAGGTTCCGCCTGGCAACGTCGATGACAGCGCTGACAGACATGGCGGTTCCTTTCGCGTCGACGGTCCGAAGCGGGGCGACCTCGCGGGTCAGGGCCGTTCCCGGACGGACGAGGTCTGGCGCTGGTCCGGTCGTTGCCGGTTTGGCGTGTCTTCAGGCTGGCATCGGCGGCGGCGCCTTCGCGTCGGTGGAAGCCCCTGATGTCGTCGCCGGTCGCCACCGTGCAGAGAGGTGGATGGCCGTTGCCAGGGCGTGCCAGACCAGCAAATGGGCCGGTGCGGGCAGGCCTGGCATACGGCGGACGAATCGCCCACCCGTCCACGGTTTAGAACTGGGGTTGGCGAACGAGGCTCGCGTCGGTGACAATTACCTACTTATTAAGTGCCGACGGATTCGGGTGGGAATGAAACTGGCGAATCTTCTAGGCCGGCACGCGGAGCGCGAAACGGTCAAGCAACTGCTCGCCCGGGCGCAGGCGGGGCGCAGCGGGGCGCTCGTGGTGCGCGGGGAAGCGGGCATCGGGAAGACGGCGCTGGTGGAGTATGCCCGCGACGTCGCGGCTCCTTTGGGGTTCCGGGCGGAGATTCTGGCCGGAGCGGAGTCTGAGACGCAGTTCGCATTCGCCGGTTTGCACCAGCTGTGCGGGCCGTTGCTGGACCGCGCGGGTGCGCTACCCGAGCCGCAGCAGGCTGCCCTGGGCGTGGCGTTCGGGCAGCGAGCCGGTGCCGCGCCGGACCGGTTCCTGGTCGGGCTGGCGACCCTTAACCTGCTGGCCGAGGTCGCCGAGGAGGGGCCACTGTTGTGCCTCATCGACGATGCGCAGTGGCTCGATCAGCCATCCGCCCAGGTGCTGGCGTTTGTGGCACGTCGGGTGGCGGCCGAGCAGTTGGCGCTGGTGTTCGCACTGCGCGACCACGACGGAGGCGACGTTCGCCCGTTCTCCGGGCTGCCCGAGCTGCGCCTGGATGGGCTCGGCGAGACCGACGCGCAGGCGCTGCTGGCTGCCGCGGTCCCCACACCGCTGGACGACGGGGTCCGCGACCGGATCATCGCCGAGTCGCGCGGCAACCCCTTGGCGCTGCTGGAACTTCCCCGAAGCACGCCGCCGACGCAGCTGGCCGGCGGGTTCGAGCTGCCGGACGCGTTGAGCGTTCCTCACCGCATCGAGGAGAGCTTCCAGCGCCGTTCAGGTAGCCTGCCCGCCGAGACGCAACTGCTCCTGTTGGTCGCGGCCGCCGAGCCGACTGGCGAGGTGGCGCTGCTGTGGCGCGCGGCCGCACACCTGGGGATTGCCCGCGAAGCGGCAGCACCCGCCGAAGCCGCCGGACTGCTGGAGATCGACACCCGGGTGCGGTTTCGCCATCCGCTGGTGCGCTCGGCGGTGTACCGGGCCGCCACACCACCCGATCACCGCCGCGCACACCGCGCGCTGGCCGCTGCCACCGACCCGCAGCTCGACCCCGACCGGCGCGCCTGGCACCGTGCGCAGGCCGTGCTCGGCACCGACGAGGAAGCCGCCGCAGAACTTGAGCAATTGGCCGACCGGGCGCGAGCCCGCGGCGGGTGGGCTGCCGCAGCCGCGTTCCTGCAGCAAGCCGCCGAGCTGACTCCCGAGCCGGCCGACCGTACGAGACGGGCGCTGGTAGCCGCGCACGCCAAGCACGAGGCCGGTGCGCCCGAGAGCTCCCTGAGACTGCTGACGATCGCGGCCGCCGGGCCGCTGGACGCGTTGCAAGCAGCCCGCCTGAAGTTACTGCGTGCCCAGGTCACGTTCCACACCACGCGCGGTAGCGAGGTGCCGGGAATGCTGCTGGACGCAGCCAGGACCCTCACCCCGCTCGATGCGGCCCTGGCCCGCGAGACCTACCTGCACGCGCTCGACGCGGCGCTCGTGGCCGGTGACTCCGACCGCGGCGTCCTGGAGGTCGCCGAGGCCGCTCGGGCCGCACCTGCACCGCCAGGGTCGCCGCAGCCGTCGGACCTGTTGCTTGATGGCCTCACGAAGACCTTGACGGGTGGATATGCGACGGGAGCGCCTAGGCTGCGGCACGCTCTGGAGGCGTTTCGCAACAGCCCGCTCACGGACCCCGAGCAAGACTGCCAGAGCGACCGCTGGCTGCGGCTGGCCGGCCGCAATGCGGTGGCAATCCTCGACGACGAGCTGCTCTACCTACTGGCCCGCCGTAACGTCCAGTTGACTCGTGAGGCCGGTGCGCTGACGACGCTCCCGGACTCGCTGCGCTTCCTGTCCATCACGTCGGTCCTGATGGGCGAACTCGCCCGAGCCGGCGAGCTCGCCACCGAGGCGACGACCATCACGCAGGCCACCGGCGGCGTACAGCTGCGGCACGCTCACATCATCCTGAGTGCCTGGCGTGGCGACCAGGCGGAGACCACGGCGCTCAACGCCCTAACCGCCCAGGACGTCGCCTTCTCCGACGAGAGTACGGAGGCCTCCTTCGCTCAGTACGCGATGGCGGTGCTCCACAACGGGCTGGGCAACTATCCGGCCGCGCAGGACGCTGCGGTACGGGCGTTCAATTCCCCAGAGCTGGCGCTCAGCAACCTCGTCCACTTCGAGCTCATCGAGTCAGCTGCCCGCGCCGGTCGACCAGAACGAGCGGTCGAGGCGATGAAGCAGCTCTGCTCCCGGGCTCGTGCCAGCGGGACGCCGTGGGCGCTGGGAATGGCGGCGCGCTCAGAGGCGCTCACGAGCACCGGATCGGCAGCCGAGGATCAGTACCTCGAGGCGATCGCGCAGCTCAAGCACAGCCGGATGGGCGGTTACCTCGCTCGTACCCATCTCGTCTACGGCGAGTGGCTGCGCCGCGAGGGCCGCCGTCGGGAGGCCCGCGAACAACTTCGCACCGCCCACGAGCTGCTGTCCGATATGGGTGCGGAGGCGTTCGCCGAGCGTGCCGCCCGCGAACTACGCGCCACCGGTGAACACCCACGAAAACGCGCCGCTCAGCCGACCGACGCGCTCACCGCCCATGAGCTGCACATCGCCCGGTTGGTCGCCACCGGAGCGACCTCCCGGGAGGTCGGCGCACAGCTGTTCCTGAGCCCGCGCACGATCGAAGCCCACCTGCGCAGCATCTTCCGCAAGCTGGGCATCACCTCCCGCAGGCAGCTCAAAGAACTTGCACTTCCTGATTGGGCAGGCCGCGGGTAGCGCCGGCCGGCGGTGGGGCAGCGCCCGACGTGCTGCCATCTATGGCGGCCTGGGTCGGGGACGCCGCCCGTGAGCCGGGCGACCTCGATTACGTCGTCACCCCGCACACCATCACCAGCGACAGCGCCGACGCCCAGGCACGGCGCGACGACGCCAAGAACGCGGTCCGAGCCGACCCGGGTCCGGGGCTGCAACCAGACCGGATCACCGAGTCCGCGATCTGGAACATGCCGACGATCGACGGCGGGCAGGGGTGCCGGCCGCTGCGCAGCGCGCCTCGATCCACCGTCACGGTGCCCAACTTGATGCTCGACCCGCCCACTGGGACCAGAAACCCAGGCCCGGGGCGACATCGCGCTCGTCAGGCGTGCTACACAGAGCGATGCCTGACTGGCACTCACCCGCGTGTCGACGTGGTGGACCTGGTGCCGCATCCACCCGCACGGCTGAGGACGACGCCCGCTCGGCGCGTGACGGAAGCTACGGCCGTCACGCGCCGAGCGACAGCCATCCGCGCCGCCGCGAGCCGGTCAGCGGATGTTCGTCTGAACCGCCGTGGCAATCGGCGTCGAGCCCTGAGTGAGCTCGAGGATTTGCCGGCGGATCCGGGGCTCGTGGAGCAGTTCCGCCAGGGTGGCGGCGACGTCCTCGCGGGAGATCTCGTCGTGCGGCTGCGCCGGACCGAGGGCTATCGCCCCGATTCCGGCGTTATCGACAAGCGCCGATGGCCTGAGGATCAGCCAGTCGAGACCACTTTCAGACACGGCGACGTCGATGAGCTTCTTCACCGCGAAGTAGAACTCCACGTCCTCGTCGAATTCCTGGCCCCGCCCGGCCTCGGGAAGCACCGATACCAACGTGAAGCGCTTCACTCGGGCGATACGCGTCGCTTCGAGGGCCTTCACCACGCCGTCACCATCGATGGCCGCCGTGACCTCCCTGGCGCCTCCGTTCGACCCGGCGGTATACACGACGGCGTCGATCCCCCTGAGCATGGATGCCAGGGAGCCGGGGGTGATGTCCGCGAGGTCGGCGACACGCGCATCGATGCCCCGCGCGGCGAGATCGGCTCTCTGCTCATCGCGACGTACCAGGCCGGAGACCTCATCGCCGCGATCGATCAGGTTCCGCGCGAGCAGCCCTCCGATGGATCCGCTGACCCCGATGATGAATACCTTCATTGCGTGCCCCAGTCCTTCTGATCGGCTCGGTCAGTGTGCCGCCGGGCGTAGCTGGCCCAGCCTTCCTGCAGGTGGCGCAGGTGCCGCGGAAGACGTACTGCGAGGGGAGCTTGCGCTGACCGGGCTGGCCGGCGAACAGGACGCGCACCTGCTCCTGCACCAGAACAGTCGACGGCACCGTTGTGTCGCGATCGATCGGCCGCCCACGACACCGGTTCGCTCGTAGCAGCTCTCGTGGATCTACATGAATTCCGTCTGGAATAGCCCACAGGCGACGTTTACTCCGATCGATCAGAGCAGTACCACGACCCATCCGTCTTCGCTGCCGGTTCAAGACGAACCGATCGTCGTGAGGAGTGGCACCGCAGACGTGAAACTCGTGGCTCTGGCTGCGATCGGAAACGCCCAGGAAAAGTACTTGAGCACTCTGCAGGGCAAGGCTTTGATGCTGCTTGGAGCGTTGCGGATCGCAGGTCGGTTCAGACCACGACCCCGCCGAGGGCGCGGAACACCTCGTGTTCCGCGCCCTCGGGTGACTCCTGATCCGGGTCAGTCGCCCCGACAGGTCGTGTCCCTGGCCGGCATCGTGCCCTCCACGAGGTACGACGTGGTGAGGTTCAGCGCGCAGGCGTTGCCGCTCAGCACGTAGACGCCGTGCCCGCTCTGGTTGGCGGTCACTAGCCGGGCGCGCTGCCCGAACTTCTCGCGCAGCAGCTTGCCCCCCGCCAACGGGGTGACCGGGTCCTGCCGGTTCTGCAGGACCAGCACGTTGCGGGGCCCCTTGGCACTGATTGCGACGGGCGGCTCGGACGGCTCGTACTTCCAGTAGGCGCACGGGGTGATGTTGGCGCTGGCCGCACCGAAGAGCGGGTACCGCTTGCGGTCCTCTGCGACGGCCCGGCGATAGGTCGTGACGTCCTTGGGCCACTGGACGTCATTGCAGGTGACGGCGAGGAACACGGTGAAGGCGTTGTCGTTCGGGCTGGGCGCCGCCGCCGCCGTCTCCGCCTGCGACGGTGCCTGGCCGGGATCCAGGTACGACTGCCAGGTCCGCGCGAGGTTCCCGTACTGCCTCTCGTTGTAGAGGTAGGCGAACGTGATGCCCCGGAAGAATTCGCCGGTGAGCCCGTCGGGCGCCGGCGTCCGGTCGAACCGCTCGGCGAGGGTCAAGTAGGTCCTGCGCACCTGCTGTGGCGTGCGACCCAGCCCGTAGGAGTCGTGTCGCGCCGCCGCCCAGGTCGCGAAGTCGGGGAACGTCTGCTCCATGCCGAGCGCATACCGCCGCAGGCCGTCCCGGTCGAGGTGGGTGTCGCCGATGTTGCTGTCCAACACGATCCGATCGGTGCTCCTAGGGAACATCGAGACGTACGCCGCACCCAACGCAGAGCCGTAGGACGCCCCGTAGAAGCTGGCCTTTTCCTCACCGAGCGCGGCCCGGATCCGGTCCAGGTCGCGGGCCATGTTGGCGGTCGTCAAATGCCGCAGCCGCCCGTCGGTGTCGTTCTCCGCGCACCGGGCGGCGACCTCCTCGGCGACCTCCGCGTGCCGGGTCACGTCCGCGTCGTCGACCGCGTACGGCGGAATGTTGGCCCAATAGGCGTCGCCGAGGACGAAGCCGCAGCTCACCGGCGCCGAGTGCCCGACGCCCCGGGTGTCCATGCCGATCAGGTCATAGGCATCCATGACGCTGGCCGGCAGCCCTTGGCCGGCCAGGAAACCCGGCTGATCCAGCCCGGTGCCGCCCGGCCCGCCGGGGTTGAACATCAGCACACCGCGCCGCTTCTCCGGCTTCGTGCTCGCGATCCGCGACACCATGATCTCGATCTGGGTGCCGCCGGGGTCGCGGTAGTCCAGCGGAACCGGCACCTTCGCGCACTGCACCTGCCCCTGTACCGCAGGCGGCACCACCACGTCCTGCGGGCACGCCGTCCACTGCAACCCCACCGTCGGTCTCCCGGCCGTCGACTCCCCGGCCGTCGCCGGGATGACCGCGGCCAAGGCACCGATCATGCCGAGTATCCCGATCAGGGCGATGCCATGCCTTCGATACACGTCCAGGTCTCCTGTTCTTCGATGTGGTGGCCTACCCGGATGCGACGCCGCGCCTTTTTGGCTCAACCAGGTCACAACCATGTCGGGCCTCCATCCGCCGCCGAGGCGGACATGCCTCAATGACAGCGGCCCTCGCGGCCGTGCGTCAGTGCTGCCACGTCACCGCCACGTGTGACGTGGCGGCACTGGCCGCGTTCCGACACGTCAGTAGGCTGAATCTCCCGCGGACGTCAGCTAGGAACAGGGAGGCAGCGATGACCGCCACCCATCCGGATCGGTGAACTCGCCGCTTGCGCCGGAATCAGCGTGCGATTCCTGCGCTACTACGAGGAGCAGCGCCTGCTCACCAGCCTGCGCGGCCCGAGCGGTCCGCCGCTACATCGAGGGTCAGATCGAGCGGATCCGCTTCATTCGCCGTGCAGGCCGAGCGCGCCGCGTACCAGATCCCGCGGCGATCGGCGTGATGGTAGGTGGGGTTTCTGGTCTCGGTCCGTCGATCTGATGTTGCCGGGCCGCGTATGGCAAGGATCCGCCGGACGCCGCTCTCACAGCCAGTCGTGTCCGCGGGCGTAGCGGGCCGCTTCGTGGCGGGTCCGGGTCTGGGTCTTGCGCATGGCGTTGGAAAGGTAGTTGCGTACGGTGCCCGGGGCAAGGTGGAGCCGGGCGGCGATGTCGGCGACCGAGTAGCCCTCGCCGGTGACCCGCAGCACGTCGGCTTCGCGGTCGGTGAGGGGGCAGTCCTCGGTGACGGCCAGCGCGGAGACATCCGGGTCGATCCAGCGTTTACCCGCGTGCAGGGTGGCGATGACCGAGGTGATGTGGGCCGGCTCGGCGGACTTGCTGACGAAGCCCTGGACGCCGAGCCGCAACGCCTTGCGCAGCACACCGGGGCGGGCGTGCCGGGTCAGCATGAGGATCACCTGCTCCGGTCGCGCTTGACGGATCTGCGCGACCGCGTCGAGACCGTCCATGCCAGGCATCTCCAGGTCGATGACCAGCACCTCGGGCCGGTGCCGCAGGGTGGCCTCAACGGCCTTCTCTCCGTTCTCGGCCTCAGCGAGAACGGTGATGTCACCTTCCATCGGCAGTAGCGCGGCCAGGGCCGTACGCAGCAGGACCTCGTCGTCAGCCAGCACGATCGTCGTCATCGGTCGTCCTCCCCCGCGGTCGTTGGGGCCACGCCAGCACGAGCGGGTCGGAAGACCGCCGCCGTCAGGAACCGCTCGTCCGTCTGGTCCACGGTCAACTCGCCCCCGTCGCCCGCCACCCGCTGCCGGAGTGTCGCCAGTCCTCTGAGCTCGGGGGGCGTGGTGGTGGTCACCCCGTCGTTGACGATGGTGATGCCCGACTCGGCGAGGATGATCTGCACCTGGGTGGCCTGCGCGTGGCGGAGGATGTTGGTGGTCGTCTCGCGCAGCACCTGGCCGAGCAGTTCGCTGGTGCGGGCGTCGACCTCGGCTCCCCGGGTCACCCGCACGCGGATGTCGGCCGCCTCGAACAGGTTCTTCGCGTTCTCGATCTCCGCGGTGAGGTTGAGTCGCCGTTGGGCGTACGCGAGTTCCTTGGTCTGCGCGATGGTGTCACTGACCAGCGCATACGTCTCCCGCAACTCCTTCTCCGCCCGCTCGGTGTCGCGGAGCAGCAGTCGCTGCGTCAGCGCGATCTTCAGCTTGACCACGTGCAGGGTATGGCCCTGGATGTCGTGCAGGTCGCTCGCAAACCGCACGCGCTCCCGCACCACCGCCAGCTCCGCCTCCCGATCCCGAGTTTGCTCGAGCTCCCGGATGAGGTCGTAGAACCGCTCGCCCACCAACGTCAGGACCGTCGCCCCGACGGTGAAGAAGGTCGGCACGAGGACGTAGGCACCCAGTACGTCGCCGACGTCGTCCCCCTCCACCAACAGCCGCGCCGCACCGACCACGGCGACGTAGGAGAACAGCCCGGCCACCGCCAGCCCTCGACGCCGCCGGACCTCGTGCAGTGCGAGGGAACCCACGAGGCAGATACCCCAGAACGCGTTCGGACTGTCGGTGACAAGGACCCCCACCGGCCACACTGCGCCCGCCACGATCACGCAGGGCAGCACGAACCGGGACAGGTCGCCGGCCGTCCACCGTTCGAAGGCCACCAGGGCCGCCACCGCCCCCGGCAGCAGGACGACGACGTGCCACCAGGTACGCGTGTCGATGTAGAGCAGAACCACCGAGGCGAACACCACAGGCGGCAGCGACGTGGCTAGGTTAAGCCGGCGCAGCCTCCCCTGCGTCGACTGAGTGAAGCCCATCGTTCGTGCGGTCACCCTCCCATTATCCGGCGGCCAGCGGCCACGACCAGTGACACCACGTCACAAGCGGCCGTGACACCGCGCCACTGACGGGTCGGCTGCGTCCGCGCTGTCATGGGTACATGTCAACCACATCTGTCATCGAGGTCGACCGGCTGAACCTCACCTACGGCGACTTCCACGCTGTCAAAGACCTCTCCTTCCAGGTGCGTGCCGGGGAACTCTACGCGCTGCTCGGCACCAACGGGGCCGGGAAAACCTCGACCCTGGAGGTTGTCGAGGGACATCGGAGGCCGACATCCGGCACCGTACGCGTCTTCGGGCGCAACCCGCAGGACCGCCGCACGGTCCGTCCCCGCATAGGAGTCATGCTGCAGGAGAGCGGATTCTCCCCAGACCTCACGGTCCGCGAGTCCGTCGGCCTGATCGGCCGGCTCAGCGGACGTACGGACGACGTCGACCGGGCGCTCGACGTCGTCGGCCTGACCGACCGAGCCAGCCGGCGAGTGTCCCAGCTCTCCGGCGGCGAGAAACGACGGCTGGACTTCGCCACCGCCGTCTACGGCACCCCGGAGCTGATCTTCCTCGACGAGCCGACCACCGGCCTGGACATCCAGTCCCGCGACGCCGTCTGGGCAACGGTGGACCGGCTACGCGAAAACGGCGCGTCCATCGTGCTCACCACCCACTACCTGGAGGAGGCGCAGCAGCGCGCCGACCGGATCGGGCTGATGCACCAGGGCAGCCTCCACCGCGAGGGCACCGTGGCCGAGCTGACCCGCACCCTGCCCGCCGTCGTCCGCTTCTCCCTCCCCGCGCCGGTGCCGCCGCTGCCGCTGCCGGCCGTCGTCGACGCCGGCGGGAAGGCCGTGGTTGAGACCTTCGCCCTGCAGAAGGACCTGCACCTGCTGCTGCGGTGGGCACAGGACCAGGGGGTGGAGCTGCGGGACCTGGAGGCCGGGCCGACCCGGCTCGACGACGTGTTCCGCGCCATCAGCAGCTGATTCGTCCCATCGACAGGAGTGCCGCCATGTTGTCCATCGCGTCCAGCGAACTGATCCAGATCTTCCGGAACCGGCTGGTGCTGATCACCAGCCTCATCATCCCGGTGGCCGTCTCTGCCCTCTTCGTCCGCAGGCACGAGACCTTCGTCGCCATCGGCAGCCTCGGTTACATCGCGGCGATGGTGATGTTCACCGTGGCCGCGTTCGGGCTCTACGCCACCGCCGTCACCACCCTGGCTTCCCGGCGCCAGAACCTCTTCCTTAAACGACTGCGGTCCACCGCTGCCGCCGACTCCACCATTCTCGCCGGTCTGCTGCTGCCCCCCACGGCGATCGCGATGGTGCAGGTGGCCGCGATCCTGACCGCGCTGGCCATGGTCGCCGGTAAACCGGCCAACGGCGCCCTACTCGTGGTGGCAGTCCTCGCGACCCTGGCCATGATGATCGGCTTGGCCCTGGCCACCGCGGGCCTGACCAATTCCCCCGAGCACGCCCAGGTCACCACCCTGCCCGTCACGCTCGGCGTGATCGCCGTGGCCAGTTGGGTGGGCATCAGCGGCACCGCGGACCTCGCCTGGCTCAAGCGGCTGCTGCCCGGCGGCGCGGTCACTGAACTGACCATGAACGCCTGGAACGGCGGCGTCGCCGTAACCGAATCCCTGCCCCTGCTCGCCCCCACCCTGGGCTGGGTCGTCATCGCCGTCGCCCTCGCCACCCGACTCTTCCGCTGGGATCCCCGCCGATGAACACCGAACCCCGAGGGCATTCGGACACCTCGCCCCGGTTGCAGCATGCCGCTGGCTACGGGTCGACGCAGTACTCCGCGGCCGGCGGCGTCCGACGGTTCGCCGGGACCACCCTGCCGATCCACTGGAAGAGACTGAGTTTCGCGTCGGCGTCTTCGAGGTTCATCCGCGTCAGGCCGTCCACCACACGTCCGACGGCGATCCGGGACAAGCTGTAGCGGGGCCAACCGGACTCGGCGAGCCCTTCCTCGGAGGAGTGCGCCGGGGCCGTCCGGCACGTCCACACGCGGGTCGACCGGCGGGTACACCTCGGGATCGAGGTCGGGGTTGGTCATCGGCTCAATATTCGACGCCACCGCCGGGACCGCCCGCCGAGCACGACTGCGGGCGACGCTCGCCGGCGCGACAGCCGGAGGAAGCGGCCCTCGATGCGCGGCGAGCGCGACGAGGGCCGCGGCCTGGGCGGGTGGCAGCGGACGGCGGGCGGTGGTCAGTCGGGCGGGGCCATCCGGCGACGCAGTTCCCGCTTGAGCACCTTGTGGCTCGGCCCGAGCGGCAGGTCGTCGACATACCGGACCTGCCGCGGGTACTTGTGCCGGCCCAGATGCTCCCGCGACCAGTCGATCATCTCCTGCTCGTCGGGCAGGCCCGGGCCGGCCGGGTCCGCCACCACCACCGCGCAGACCTCCTCGCCGTGACGCGGGTCGGGCACCCCGATCACCGCCACCTGGCCGACCGCCGGGTGCCTGGCAAGGACCTCCTCCACCTCGCGTGGGTAGACGTTGAAGCCGCCCCGGATGATCATGTCCTTCTTCCGGTCGATGATGGTGATGAACCCGTCGGCGTCCTTGCGTCCCAGGTCACCGCTACGGAACCAGCCGTCCACCACCGCCTCCGCGGTCGCCTCGGGCCGCCCCAGGTAACCGGCGAAGACGTTGTGCCCCCGGATGACGATCTCGCCGAGCTCTCCGGTCGGCAGCAGCTCGATCCGCTCGTCCACCTCCGCGCGGGCGATCTCCACCTCCACGCCCCAGACCGGGTGCCCGATGGTCCCGGCGCGGGTGCCGAAGTGCGGCTGGTTGGTGGTGGCGGTGGGTGAGGTCTCGGAGAGCCCGTACCCTTCGAAGACCGTCGTCTGGAAGGCGGCGTGGAACCGTTCCAGCACGGCCACCGGCAGCGACGCCCCGCCGGAGACGCAGAGCCGCAGCCGGGGCAGGTCGTCCCGGTCCCGGGCGGCGTCGAGCAGCGCCACGTACATGGTGGGCACGCCGTGGAAGACGTCCACCCCCTCACGCAGCATCAGGTCGATGGCGGCCGGCCCGGTGAACCGGCTCAGCAGCACCAGCGTCGCGCCGATCCGGAAGGTGCCGTTCATCGCCACCGTCTGGCCGAAGCTGTGGAACAGCGGCAGGCAGCCGAGCACTACGTCCGTCCTGCGCGCGTCGTTGGCGTCGAAGACGTTCACGGTGGCGTTCATGACCAGGTTGAGGTGGGTGAGCACGGCGCCCTTGGGCACCCCGGTGGTGCCGCTGGTGTAGAGCACCACCGCCGGGTCCTCCGCCGACCGGGTGACGTACGACGGCAGCGGTGGCAGCGGGTGGCTCAGCTCCTCCAGGCGGGGCGCGACCGCGCCGGCGGCCGCCGGCCCGACGGTCACCAGCGGCACGCCGGCCGCCGCCGCGGCGGCGGCGCCCAGGGCGAGCTGGGAGCTGTGGCACACCAGCAGCTTCGTGCCGCTGTCGGTCAGCACGTGCGCCGCTTCGTCCACGGTCAGCAGCAGGTGCACCGGGACGAGCACCGCGCCGGCGGCGAGGGCCCCGTAGTAGACCCGGGGGAAGTCCACCACGTTCGGGGCCAACAGGGCCACCTTGTCGCCGGGGCCGACCCCCCGCTCGCGCAGCCCGGCGGCGTAGCTGCGCGCCTCCAGCCACAGCTCGGCGTACGTCACCCGGGTGTCGCCGTCGACCACGGCGACGGTGTCGGCGTGCCGGCGGGCGGACTCGGCCAGCACCATGGCCAGCGACAGCGCGGTCATCGGGCCACGCCCCGCACCAGGCGGCTGACCGTCTCGGCGACGCAGACCGGCTTGCCGCCGGCGTCGCTCTCCACGGTGACCGCGGTGACCACCTGCACGCCGCCGTCCACGGGTGACACCCCGGCCAGGCTCGCGCTGGCGCGGACCGCGCTGCCGACCCGGAGCGGGGCCGGGAAGCGCACCCGGTTGAGGCCGTAGTTGACCCCCATGGCCACCCCCTCGACCCGGTAAAGGCCACCGGCCAGCGCCGGCAGCAGGGACAACGTGAGGTAGCCGTGCGCGATGGTGCCGCCGAACGGGCCGGCCGCGGCCCGTCGCGGGTCGATGTGGATCCACTGGCGGTCGTCGGTGGCGTCGGCGAACCGGTCGACCCGTTGCTGGTCGATCCGGAACCAGGGGCCGGGGCCCAGGGTCTCGCCGGTCGCCTCGGCCAACTCCTCGATGGACGCGAAGACCCTCATGCCAGGTGCCCTCCCAGCTTCGTGTAGCCGCGCAGCAGGTCGCGGGAGATGATCAGTCGCTGCATCTCGTCGGTGCCCTCGAAGATCCGGTAGAGCCGGACCTGCCGGTACCAGCGCTCGATCGGCAGCTCGCGGGTGTAGCCCATGCCGCCGTGGATCTGCAGGACGCGATCGACCACCCGATTGACCATGCCCGCGCCGTAAAGCTTCGCCATCGAGGAGGCGTGCCGCGGGTCCATGCCCTGCTCGACGGTCCAGGCGGCGCGCAGGATGAGCCAGCGGGCCGCCTCCAGCTCGGTCTCCGAGTCGGCGATCATCCACTGGATGGCCTGGTTGGTGCCGATCTTCGCGCCGAAGGTCTCCCGGGTGTTGGCGTAGTCGATGGCCATCGACAACGCCCGCTCGGCGATGCCGACGGCGTGCGACGGGATAATGTAGCGGCCCTTGCCGATCCACTCCATGCCGAGGCTGAAGCCCTGCCCGGGCTCGCCGAGGATGTTGCGCCCGGGCACCCGGACGTCGTCGAAGACCAGCGAGGCGGGGCCACCCTCGCCCATCGTCTGGATGAACTCCGAGCGCCACCCCATCGACCGGTCCACCAGGAACGCGGTGGCGCCGCCGTGGCGGGCGCCCTTCTCCCGGTCGGTCACCGCGATCACGATGGCGAAGTCGGCGTCGTGACCGCCGGTGATGAAGGTCTTCTCGCCGTTGAGGACCCAGTCGTCGCCGTCGCGGCGGGCGCTGAGCTTGATGTTGGCCGCGTCGGAGCCGGCGCCGGGCTCGGTGATCGCGAAGCAGCTGCGCCGCTCCCCCTCGATGGTCGGGACCAGGTACTCGCGCTTCTGCTCGTCATTGGCGTGGAACAGGATGTTGTCCGCCTCGCCGCCGAACCGGAACGGCACGAACGAGCGGCCGAGTTCGGTCCAGATCAGGGACTGGGTGACGGCCGGCAGGTCCATGCCGCCGTACTCCTCCGGGGTGGCCAGCCCCCAGAACCCGAACTTGCGCGCCTTGAGCTGCAACTCGCGCAGCTCGCTGTGCTCCAGTCCGGGCCGGTGCGCCCGTTCCCGCCGCAGCAGCTCCTGCTCCAGCGGCATGACCTCCCTGGTGATGAAGTCGCGGGCGGTGTCGCGGATCGCCCGCTCGGTGTCGGAAAGCGCGAAGTCCATGTCCCCTCCGGGTGCTGGTCCGCCGGCGCGCCTCAGCGCGCGCCGCCGTTGACGTACAGGGTCTGTCCGCTGACGTACGACGCGTCGTCGCTGGCCAGGAAGGCGATCACCGAAGCGATCTCGGTCGGCTGGGCGACCCGGCGCAGCGGGGTGTGCTCGGCGACCGTCCGCTGATGCTCCTCCGGGCTGCTGCCGACCCGCTGCGCGGTGGCGGCGGTCATCGCGGTGGCCACGTAGCCCGGGGCGACGGCGTTGACCGTGACGTTGTACGGGCCGAGTTCGATGGCGAGGGTGGCCGTCAGGCCCTGCACCCCCGCCTTGGCCGCCGCGTAGTTGACCTGGCCCCGGTTGCCGAGGGCGGAGCGGCTGCTGAGGTTGACTATCCGGCCGTAGCGGGCCGCGACCATGTGCTGTTGGGCGGCCTGGCAGCAGAGGAACATGCTGGTCAGGTTGGTGGTCAGCACCGCCTCCCAGTGTGGCAGGGGCATCTTGAACAGCAGGTCGTCGCGGGTGATGCCGGCGTTGTTCACCAGCACGTGCAACCCGCCGTACGCCTGCACCACCCGGTCGGTCATCGCGGCCACCGCCGCGGGGTCGGTCACGTCGCAGCCGATGCCGACGGCCCGGCCGCCGGCCGCGGTGATCTCGTCGGCGACCGCCCGGCTGCGCTCCTCGTCGAGGTCGACCACGGCGACGGCGGCGCCCTCGGCGGCCAGCCGGTGCGCGGTCGCCGCGCCGATACCCTGCCCGGCGCCGGTGACGACGGCCACCCGGTCGGCGAATCTGGTCACGGTTCTCCCCTTTGCTAGAAGGCGTTGACGCCGGTGAGCGCGCGCCCGATGAGCAGCTGCTGGATCTGGCTGGTGCCCTCGTAGAGGGTGGCCACCCGGGCGTCGCGCAGGTACTTGCCGACCGGGTACTCGTCGATGTAGCCGTACCCGCCGAAGACCTGGACGGCGTTGTTGGCCGCCCGGACCGCTGCCTCGCTGGCGAAGAGCTTGGCCATCGAGGCCTCGGTGGCGAACGCCTCGCCCCGGTCCACGAGGTCGGCCACCCGCCACACCAGCAGCCGGGCGGCGGCGGTGTCCACGGCGATGGCGGCGAGCAACTGCTGCACCAGCTGGTGCCCGGCGATCGGCTTGCCGAACTGGGTGCGCTGCCCGGCGTAGCCGACCGCCGCGTCGAGGCAGCCCTGGGCGATGCCGACGCAGCCGGCGGCCACCGACATCCGGCCCTTGGCCAGGGTGGCCAGGGCCAGCCGGAACCCGCCGCCGGCCGGGCCGAGGCGCGCCGAGTCGGGCACCCGGACGGCGTCGAAGCGCAGCTCACCGGTTGCCTGCCCGCGCAGCCCGAGCTTGCCGTGGATCTCCCTCCGGGTGAGCCCGGCGACGTTGGTGGGCACCAGGAACGCGCTGATGCCCCGGTGTCCGGGTCCGCCGGTGCGGGCGAAGAGCAGGACCACGTCGGCCACGGTGCCGTTGGTGATGAACGTCTTCGCGCCGGTGATCAGCCAGTCGCCGCCGTCGCGGGTCGCCCGGGTGGTCAGCGCGGCCGCGTCCGAGCCGCTGTCCGGTTCGGTCAGGGCGAAGCAGCCGAGCGCGGTGCCGGCGCAGAGCCGGGGCAGCCACTCGGCCCGCTGCGCGGCGGACCCGTACGCGGCGATGGCCTTGGCGACCAGCCCGAGCGACACCGAGACGATGCCCCGGACGGCGGAGTCGCCCCGGCCGAGCTCCTCCAGCACCAGGCAGTAGGAGAGGTGGTCGCCGCCGGACCCGCCGTCTTCCTCGGGGATGGTCAGCCCGAGGAAGCCCAGCCGGCCGAGCTTGTCCACGATCTCCGGGTCGACCGACTCGCGCCGATCCCAGGCCGCGGCGTGCGGAACCACCTCACGGTCGACGAACTCGGCGGCGAGCTGACGAACCGCCGCCTGCTCCGCGGAGAGCTGAAGGTCCATGCGGCATAAACTAGCGCTGCAAGTTTAAGTACGTCCAGACCCGGCTGTGGCAGAGTTGCCGCGACCGGCGAGTGAGCGAGGGAGGCGCGGATGCCCCGGCCGAGGCAGGCGCTGCTCAGCCGGCAGCGGATCGTCGATGCCGCCGCCGCGCTGATCGACGCGGACGGGCTGGAGGCGTTCTCCACCCGCCGGCTCGCTGCCGAACTCGGCGTACGCGGGCCCTCGCTCTACAACCACTTCGCCACCAAAGACGACATTCTCGACGCGGTGGCCGACAGCGTCACCGCCCAGGTGGACGTCTCCTTCTTCGGGCGCCTCGACTGGCGCGAGGCGCTGCGCCGGTGGGGGCACTCGTATCGGGCGGCACTGGCCGCGCACCCGAACATCGTGCCGTACCTGGCCCGCGGGCCGGGCCGGCGGCCGGCGGCGCTGGCGATGGCCGACGCGGTCTACGGCGGGCTCGTCGCTGCCGGCTGGCCGCCCGCGCGCGCGACGCACATCGGCGCGCTGATGCGCTACTTCGTGGCGGGCTCCGCGCTCGGATCGTTCGCCCGTGGCTTCGTCGAGGACCCGGGGTTGTACGGGGAGCGGTATCCGCACCTGACCCAGGCGCACCGGCTCGCCGAGCATCAGCAACGGGTGGACGAGGGCGCCTTCGCGCTCGGCCTCGACGCGCTCATCCATGGGCTCTCCCGCACCTACGAGGAGCACGTCGGGCCGCTACCACCCCTCCCGCCAGCCGATCCGGGGCACTAGAGTAAAAACTTGCAGCGCTAGTTTTTGACCACCGTGAGGGACGCGATGGATCTCGCACGAACCGACATCTATCTCGACGGAGCGTGGGTCGCCCCCTCCTGCGGACAGACCATCGCGGTGCACAACCCGGCGACCGAGGAGGTGCTGGCGAGCGTGCCGGCCGGCACGGCGGCCGACGACGAAGAGGCAGCGGTGGCCGTCGCGAACGACTCCCGGTACGGCCTGGCCGGCGCTGTCTGGTCCGCCGACGAGCAGCGGGCGGTGCGGGTCGCGCGGCGGATCCGCACCGGAGCCGTCGACATCAACGGCGCGCCGTTCAACCCGCTCGCCCCGATCGGCGGCTACAAGCAGTCCGGCCCCGGCCGGGAACTGGGTCGCTACGGGCTCGACGAGTTCCTCCAGACCAAGGCGATCCAGCGATGAGGGCGCTGCTCGCCCGCGGCGTGGACCAGCCGCTGACGGTGGAGGAGGTGGAGCTGCCGGACCCCGGGCCGGGTGAGGTACGGGTGCGGGTACGGGCCGCCGGGGTCTGCCACTCGGACCTGTCCATGGTCAACGGCACGGTCGCGCCGCCGTACCCGCTGGTGCTCGGGCACGAGACGGCGGGCGAGGTGATCGAGGTCGGCCCCGGCGTCGACCGGGTCCAGCCCGGCACGCACGTGGTGCTGAACTGGGCGCCGCCCTGCCGGCGGTGCTGGTACTGCGGTCGCGGCGAGCCGTGGTTCTGCGAGCGGACGGGCTCCCCCGCGACCGCCCGGGGCCGAACCTCGGACGGTTCGCCGCTGCACGTCGCCCTCGGCCTCGGCGCGCTGGCCGAGGAGGTGGTGGTGCCGCAGGAGGCGGTGATCGACGTTCCGGCGCAGCTGCCGTTCGCCACTGCGGCCCTGCTGGGCTGCGCCGTGCTCACCGGGGTCGGCGCGGTGCGCCGGACCGCCCGGGTGGCGCCCGGCGACTCGGTGGCGGTGATCGGTCTCGGCGGGGTGGGCCTGTCGGTGGTCTCCGCCGCCCGGGCCGCCGGCGCCGATCCGGTGCTCGCCGTCGACGTGTCGCCCGCCAAGGCCGAACTGGCCGCCGCCGCCGGGGCCACCGACTTCCTCGTCGCCGACGACGCGCTGAGCCGGGCGATCCGGGAGCGCACCCACGGGCGTGGCGTCGACCACGCCCTGGAGTGCGTCGGCCGCGGCGTGACCATCCGCGCCGCCTGGCGGGTCGCCCGGCGCGGAGGGCAGGTCACCGTCGTGGGGATGGGCGCGCGGGACGACGTGGTCAGCCTGAGCGCGCTGGACATCTTCCACTCCGGGCGGACACTGCGTTCCTCGGTGTACGGCTCGTCCGACCCGGACCGGGACCTGCCCGAGCTGGCCCGCGCCGTGCTCGACGGCACCCTGGACCCGGCCACCCTGATCACCGACCGGACCGGCCTGGACGGCGCCGCGGCGGCGTTCGACCGGATGGCCCGCGGCGAGGGCGCCCGTACCGTCGTGCTGCCCTGACCGCCGCTGCCCGCCGCCGCGCCGGGTTCAGTGCAGCGCGCAGGCGAGCTCGGTACGGGACCGGATGCCGAGCCGATGGAAGATGTTGCGCAGGTGGTGGTCGACGGTCCGGGCGGCCACCCCGTCGTCCCCGCCGGCCACGGCTTCCAGCTCCGCCGCCAGCACCGGGTCCGACATCACCTCGATCGGCGCCTCCACCCGTGCCCGGAACGCGGCCGTCGTTCCCGACCACGCCCCAGTCGTCGCTCGCTTCACCGGCCAGTAGCAGCCCAGCAGTGCTCGTAGCGACGATCGGCCAATCGGGTCACAGGGGCCTGCTGCACCGGCAGGTGACAGGTGTAGTCACGCGGCCTGACTGGCCGGTGGGTGCATGATGGTCTCGAATTCAATGGGGGTCAACCGGGACAGTGACCGCTGGCGTCGGCGGCGGTGGTAGGTCCGTTCGATCCAGGTCACGATCGCGATCCGTAGTTGTTGGCGGGTGGTCCATGATCGCCGGTTGAGGACGTTGTTCTGCAGGAGTCCGAAGAAGGACTCCATGGCGGCGTTGTCGCCGGCGGCGCCGACGCGGCCCATCGATCCGGTCATGTGGTGACGGTTCAGGGCTCGGACGAATTTCCGGGACCGGAATTGGGATCCGCGGTCGGTGTGAGGATGCACCCGGCCAGGTCACCGCGTCTGGCGGCGGGTTGTCCAGTGCGGCGACGGCCAGGCGGGACTTCATCCGCGAGTCGATGGAGTAGCCGACGATGCGGTGGGACCAGACGTCCTTGATCGCGCAGAGGTAGAGCTTGCCCTCGGCGGTGTGGTGCTCGGTGATGTCGGCCAGCCACAGCCGGTTCGGGCCGTCGGCGGTGAAGTCCCGCTGGACCAGGTCGTCGTGCACCGGTGGGCCTGGCTTGCGGCCCTTGCCGCGACGCTTGCGCCCCGTCACCCGACGGTGGGCTGGATGACGGCCCTGCCGCCACCGCTGCCGAACCGGTCGCCCGCGCCTGACTTCCCTCCGACAACAGCCGAACAAGCTCCAGGGCGGAGCCCCGAGGTCTTCCAGGTCTGGCAATCTCGAAGCGTGGCCGGCCGGAGGTCGCCAGCAGGCCGGGGCCGGGCCGGCGCGGCCCCGGCCTGCTGGCGGCTGCCTTGATCCAGAGAACAAGCGATTCGGCAGCCGTCCCGGCTGGACACTTCAGACCTGACCGTCGGTCAAGCAGCGCTAGGCACGTTTCAACTTGACTGATCTTGGTCCCCAGAACGGCGAAAGGGCCGACCCGATATCCGGATCAGCCCTCTGACCTGCGTCGGGACGGCCGGATTCGAACCGACGACCCCTTGACCCCCAGGACGTCGCGGTAGGCGTTGGCGCACGTCAGCAACGGCGCGCCCGGTGGCACGTCGTCGGCGGCCGCGCTGCCCGTGTCCGTCCGGGGTGGGCGTGTGGTCCCCCACTGGTCCCCGGTGGCGCTGTTGGATTCCGTGGCGCCCCACCGCGTCCAACCGCTGGGTGTGGTCGTCCGCAGCACCTGCGGGTGCAGGCCCGGTCTGGCTGCCTGTGGTGTGCGGCGGGTGGCACCGGATCGGTCGGGCATCCCAGAGCTGCCCGGGTCCAAGGGCGGGTAGCCCTTGCCGCCGGAGGCATCCAGTCAGCGCCGGTCGGGCCGAGGGGCGGCTACGTGGGGGGCTGTCTCGCTAACGGCACCTCTCTGTGTCAAGGCGTCGGCAGCAGAGAGGTGCCGTTAAGGCGTGTTTCATAAGCCGGTCAGAGCCATTCGGTGATGATGGTGATGGTCAGGACGGCGTGGAACCGGACGGCCAACTTGTCATAGCGGGTGGCGACGCCGCGGTGGCGTTTGAGCCTGTTGATGCCGTTCTCGACAGCGTGGCGTAGCCGGTAGAGCTGCGGGTCGAACGCCGGTGGGCGCCCGCCGTGGGAGCCTTTGGCTTTGCGGTGGGCGTCCTGGTCTTTCTTGCTCGGGATGCACGCCCGGATCCCGCGAGAGCGCAGGTATCTGCGGTTGGCGCGGCTGGTGTAGGCCTTGTCGGCCAGCACCAGCATCGGTCTGGTCCTGGCCCGGCCGACACCGAGGCGGTTCACGCGGATGCGGCGCAGGACCGGGATGAACTGCGGGCTGTCCCCGCGATGCCCGGCGGTGACGATCAGGGACAAGACTTTCTGGCCCTGCTCACAGGCCAGATGCGTCTTGGTCGTCAGCCCGCCACGGGAGCGGCCCAGCCCGTGATCGGCCGGCTCGTCATGAACCCCGCCGGGTGGTTCCTTCTGCAGATGACCGTCGGTGCGGGCACCTGCGGCGTGCTGGTGAGCGCGACTGGTCATCGAGTCCACGCTGACCGTCCAGTCGATGCGTCCCCGGGCGTCGCCCTGCGCCTGCAACGCTGACAAGATTCGGTCCCACGTGCCATCGCGCTGCCACCGACGGAACAGTCCGTAGATCGTCGGCCAGGGCGCGTACTCCGCTGGCACGTCTCGCCACGGCGCACCGATCCGGATCCGCCACCGAATCCCGTCGATGAGCTGCCGTTTCTCCCACTTCGGCGGCCGACCGGTAGACGACGCAGCAGGCAGCAACGGGGCCAGGACAGCCCACTGCGCGTCAGTCAGGTCATGCCGCCTCGTCACCGCTAAGGTGGCCACGAGGTCTCCGGTGCATGGTGCTTCTTGGTCGTTGTACCAAGTACCGGAGACCTCTTCAGTTATCGATCACCGCCACGCCGTGACTTCAACCGGCCAACCCCGAGTTACGAAACACGCCTTAGATCCACACTCCCGGAAGTAGCTGTCCTGGCGGAGCTTGGGGATCGCCAGGTCGATCGTTCCGGCCCGGGTGTCCCACTCGCGCTGCCGGTAGCCGTTGCGGGAGTTGACCCGCTCGTCGCTGCGTTGCCCATGTTTCCTCGCAGACAGTTCCAGTCCACCGACGTAAGATGATCGCGCCATGGTTCGCTGCGTGATCCTCGCCCATCGGGTTCCTGGGCGTGGTCGACCTGGTGAATCCTGACCAAGTTGAGGAGGGCAGTGGAGAATCGTCATCCTGGGGCCACGGAATAGGCCCCGACAGCCCAGGCAATGGCGTGGGGACCGCCCCTCGGAGATGCTGGGCAAGAGTGCGGAAATTTGTGGGAATGGACGCATGTTCAAGCACGGGAGTTGAACAGGGCGTCACCGAAGGACGCCGCAGATCCTTCACTGGCAACCGGGTCACCTGTGTGAACCCGGATGGCACCCTTGTCGGTGAGCGTTCAGGCGTTTGAGCATATGTGGTGGTGTGATGTCTTCTGTGGGTAAGATCATCCGATTCGATGATGTGCGTGGTTATGGGTTCATCGCCCCGACTGGCGGCGGCGATGACGTCTTCTTTCATGCCAATGACTTCGGCGAACAACGCCAGCTGGTGCGGATCGGCCTGCCGATCGAGTACGACGTCATAGATGGCGACCGCGGCCTACGCGCCCGGTCGGTCCGGGTTCTGGAAACGACCGAGACGCCGCACGCGTCGACCAACGGAGACGAGATCCGATCCCGGATCCGCACGGACGGCGACGAAGAGATGTGCGACGTTCTCGCGTCCGCCGAGTTCGTCGGGGCCGTGACCGAAATGCTCCTGCAGTGCGCGCCATCGTTGACCGGCTCCCAGATCATCGAGGTACGCAAGAGGTTCATCGAATTCAGCCGGTCCCACGGTTGGGTGGACGGCTGACACGCAGCGTGCCCTGCGTCAACGCGTAGACGACGGCTGGTGCCCGGGCCCAGGTGCCCGGGCACCAGCCGTCGTCGCCGTTTGTGCGACCACCAAGAGGTTTGCCACCTGCAGGAGGTCGGACACCAGCAGCAGGCAGCGCCCAGGTGATGGTGCCACGCCCGCTGCGCTGCGCCCGATCAGGCGCCGGGCCGGGCCGCCGTGTGCGTGCCGCGGCGGCCCCCGGGCCGCAGGCCAGCTGCTGGGCGCGTCCCCGTTCCGACCCAACCACGATGCGGCGACGGCCCACATCTGGCCCAGCATCGCCGGGGTGTTCAGGTCCTCGTGCCCGCAGGGCAGTCGGACCTCGCTGATCTCGCCGGTGATGTACGGCTTGCACAACTCGGCCGTCGGCGCGCGCTCCGGGATGCTCCGATCGGCGACGACGAGCAGCGCGTCACCGTCGAACCGACCGTACTCGTGGGCGTTGATGCAGGTGAAGTTGTTGCGCCGGAGGACCGCGAAGCGGCGCAGCTCCTCGTCGGGAGCGTTGCCGGGCACGGCACCGGCCTCCTTGCGCACGACTTCGGTGAGCGCGGCGAGCTGAGCCTCCTCGTCGGGGGCGGGCTCGTCCCCGATGACCGTCCGGATCCCCGGGTCCTTGGGATACTGGTCCAGGATGATCAGCGCGCCGACCGTCTCACCGACGGCCTGCAACTGCACCGCGATCTCGTGGGCAAGCACGCCGCCGTAGGGACCACCCGAGCAGTTGGTACGGCCTGGTGGGCTGCACCGAACGGACGTGTTCGAGCGGCACGGTGGCGGCCTCGCGCAGCGACGTGCACAGCGGGCGCTTGCCGTCCAGGCCGGGTGCCTGCATGCCGTACAGCGGGGTGTCCAGCCCGTCCGCCATGCTGGACAGGTCGATGCGCTGGATGAGGACGGCGACCATCAACACCATGGCTATCTGGCTGGGCAGGGCCGGGCGCCACCCGCAAGCACTGGCGGGATCGCTCTGGACCGCTGCCCATGTCCGGCAGGCCTTTCGCGTGGATCGCCCCACCGCACTCGCCGGCTGCGACGAATCCGTCCGGAGCTATTGAGAACTGCTCGACCAGGAGCCGGAAGCCTTCCGCGACGCGTTCAGGGCCGTCGAGGAACTCCGTGACCGACTGCGGAACACCGAGTTCCGACCGGACCGGCGCCCGCGGGCATCGTGGTCGCCCGACGGTGACGCAGACGGGCTTTTCGCCGCTGCCGAGATCGTCCCGGTGAGCATCCTCCCGGGACGTCACCGACCCTCGCGTCACCGGCCCTCGGTGAGACCGGAGTAGATCACGTCGACTGTCCTGGCCACCGGGGTGCCGTTGTTGCCGATCCGCAGCACCGGCACCCCGCGGGCGTCGGCGAGCCAGCCCAGGACCAGGTCGTAACGGTCTCGCACCGCCGCCAGACGCGCGCCGGTCTCGTGCATCTCCGCGCCCTGTCGCCGACCGGCGATCCGGGCAAGCGCCTTTTCCACCCCGATGTCAAGCAGGATGATCTTGTGTGGCAGCTCGGTGCGCATCAGCTTCCGGAACTCCTTGAGCAGCAGTTCCGGCGGCAGGTCGTGCAACGCCAGCAGGCGGCGCCCGAGCAGCCAGAGATCCCGCCCACCACCCACCCGCTCCGCCCAGTCCAGGACCGCTCGCATGGCCAGCGGACCGACGGTCGCCGCCTGCCGCGCGAACTCGTCCGGCGAGATGGCGTCCGACGGCCGTGCTGCGGCCATCCGTCCGTAGAGGGGCAGGTACACCATGGTGTCGATGAGCGGATGCCGCTCGGCCAGGATCACCCGAGGCTGGCGTCGGTCGCGGAAATGCCGCTCGACCGAGGAGTACGTACGCAGCTGCAAATAGTAGGTCCCGATCTTCAGCTCCGGGCTACCGAGTTGATCGGCGACCACCGACACGCGATGCAGATGCCGGGACAGCTGCCGCGCGGGCCCTTCACCGTTCTCGTGCGGTCGAACCGCGTGCAGGACCGCCAGGTCGCCCCGGTGCCCGGAGCCGGCCGCACGCGCGGCCAAGCCCTGGGCGACGGCGGTCTTGCCGCTGCCGTCGATGCCGACCAGCGCCACCCGGTACGGCGCCCGGTCAGCCATGGCCGACCCCCACCCGTCCCACCTGCGCCTCGATCTCGCACAGCCGGCGAGTGGTACCCACGACGCGTTCCAGGAACGGGTACTCCCGATGCTCGTGTGCCAGCAGGTACAGCTGCAACCGGCTCAGCAGCAGATCCCACAGAGCCAACTGGTAGCCGCGCCGCCACAGCGTGAGGTCCGCGCCGCACGCCGGGCCGCCGAGTCGCTCCCAGTGCATGACCAGATAGGACTCCACCTCGTCCGGCGATGCCTCGGGAGTCAGCACGAAGGTCAGCAACTCGGCCAGGTCGCGCTGCGGCACGTGCCAGGTGGCCAACTCCCAGTCGTACACGATGGGCAGGCGACCGTTCGGCCGGAATGCGATGTTGCGGGGGTTGAAGTCGTGGTGCACGAGTGTCCTCGGCATCGCCGCCAACTCGGCGGTCCAGCTGGCGATCCGCTCCACGAGCCAGCGGGCCAGCGTAGCCAGGTCCAGACCGGACGAACCGGCCTTCAGCAGGTCCGGATAGGTCGCGGCGTTGTGGTCGATCAAGGCCGTCCACAGTTCGCCGGCGGCTGCCAGGCCCGGCAGCCCGTCGCTCACCCCGAGTGCCGCCGCATCCTCCCGACGCTCGAGCCACCCGCTGTGCACGCCGGCGATCCCGGCAACGGCGGCGCCGACATGCGCCGATGTCCACCCCCTGATGCCGTCCGCCGGATCGAGGAGCACCGCACTTTCCCGCAGATCCTCCAACAGCAGGACGTACGCCTCCCGATCCGGATCGTCGTGCCATCCGTAACACCGCGGCAGCACATCGACCAGGGACGGATGCTGGCTGCGGTAGATGGCCAGTTCCCGCCGGTGCGCACCCGAGAAGCCACCGACCGCACGGCCATGACGCCGCCAGGCGGCCCCGAGGCGCTGACCCCCCAACGAGGCGATCTTGCCGATCTCGACCAGCACCTCGTCGTCCAGTGCCTTGATCTTGGCGACGACACCGAGCCGGTGCCGCTGGCCGTCGAGGCCGACACAGTCAACGCGCAACGGATGCAGACCGGTGAACTTTCGCCGCTCACCGCGGGCCGCGAGGTCGCTGAGAATGCCCGAGCCGCCGAACTCCTCGGCCGGGGCGGCGGTCACCGTCACCTCGTCGGACGGGATCGTCCCCCTCAACAACCGCGGCGCGATCACCGTCTGCAGTTCCTCCCGGGTCAGCCAGTTCACCCGACGGGCCCGACCGAGCCGCTGGTGGGCGTCGGCGAACTGCCCGCCGCTGACGGCCGCACACGTCGAGACGTCCAACGCTAGGGCGAACCCACAGATGATCTCGGCCAGCCGCCGCCCGGTCCCCTCCCCCGCACAGCCGAGCACCGCGAGCAGATCCCGCTGCTGCGGTAGCCCGGTACCACCGCCCACTGTGCCCAGCACAAGGTTCGGTAACAGCAGGGTGGCGAGCAGCCCGCCGTCGGTCGGCTCCAGCGAGAAGATCCCGGCGCCCGATTCGTGTACGCACGCCACGTCCTGTCCGGTGGCGATGAACATCGCCGAGATGACGTTCGAGACGTTGATGTTGTGCCCCACCATTCCGGCCTGCTGGCTGGCCAGTACCGAGCAGTGATAGAGGGCCATGAGCGACTCGGGTGTGGTCTTGAGCGTGGCCTCCACCGTCGCGCGGTCGAGATGGCACTCGGCCGTCACCCGGATGCCACGACCGCCCGTCATTGACAGATGGCTCACCTTCTTGTCCCCGCTGAGGTTGCCCTCGACGAAGTAGCGGACGGGCGTGATCTCGGGCCGCCCGACGAGGGCCTCGTCGAGCCACTGGCAGATCCGCCAGGTCGCGACGGTCGTCATGTTCTGTCCTGCCGCGTCCGCCGTCTCGTAGCCGAGAAGCAGGTGCACGTACCGCCCGATCTGGAACGGCTCGACGGAGACCAGCGTGGTATGCCGGGAGACCTCCCGTACCTGCCCTTCCATGCCGGGCCGGACGGTGCCGAGCCAGTCGACGAACGCGGCGGCGGCGGCGAGGTCGCTGAACTCGTAGGCGGGCGCCCGGGTCATCCGCTGGCCCAACGTCCGGGTGGCCACGCCGCCGCCGCGGGTGATCGCCCGGGCACCGCGCGACACCGAGGCCACCAGGGCACCCTCGGTGGTGACCAGCGGTGCGACCACCGAACCGTGGACCTCACCGCCGGTGAAGAGCAGGGGACCGGCCAGGCCCACGGGGAGTGCCACGGTGCCGATGAAGTTCTCGATGTTGCCGGTCAGTTGTTCCGCCGCGAGGACACCGTCGGCGCCGAGCGAGGCCAGCGGCATCCGGCTGCGACGGCGTAGCCATTCCAGCCGTTCGATGCGGGCCGACTCGGTGTATCGGCCGCGGCCGGGAATGGCGCTCACCGCTGGCTCCCGACGATCGTCGGCGCGTTAGTGGTGATCCGGTCCCAGACGTTCGGATCCGGTTGGAAGACCCGATCCTTGACCCGCGGCGGCCGTTCGCCGGCCCTGACCCGGCGCTCCCATTCGACAAGGAACGCGTCCGGGTGCGTCACCGTCAGCCGGACCGCTCCGAGCCCACCGGAGGCTCGGGCCCGCCGGTAGCCCGGCGACTGCTCAGCCAGCCGTCGCTCCAGCGCCTCGGCGAGCGCCGCGACCACGTCGCTCGGCGGGGTGGCGACCGGGGCCAGCGCCACCTCGTAGCGGGCGGGGGACGAGCCCGTCCGTCGGGCCGTGGCGTTCCGGATCTCCAGGCCAACCTCGGCCAGGGCCGCACCGAGGGCGCGTATCAGGTCGGGTTCCCGGAGCCGCTCGCCGGAGCCGGAGCTGATGGTGCCGCGACCGGCGTAGGCCACTGCCGGGGTACGCCCGGCGAAGCCGACCACGCGGACGATGTCCAGCGTGGCGCACCGGTACAGGCCACCGACGTGGGTGAGGACGATGTGGTAGTCACGGCCCTCCTCCAGTTCGTCGGCGAGCAGGGTGTCGCAGTCCGGCTCGATGTCCCGGTCGGCCGGCACAAACTCGTAGAAGCAGCCCGGCAGGAACAACGGTCCCGAGGCGGGGTCAGCCCTCAGGGGGATGGCCACCGGTCCCTCGCAGGAGGCGATCGGCGGTGACAGCACGATGGTGTCGGCGCCGAACGCCTCCCGCAGCGGGGGAAGGTAGAGCGAGGCGAGGGCCGTGTTCCAGGACAGGATCACCCGGAGGTTGGGCCACAGGTCGACCGGACGCAGGGTGCCGTGCCGTTCGGCGACCTGCCGTAGCTCCAGCGCCCGGGCCGGGTTCGGCTCGCCGTACGGTCGTCCGCCCAGCGTCCCGGCGTGCAGCTCCGCCACCATGCGGGGCCACCACTGGGCGAGCTGGTAGGGCAGCGCGGCCACGATCGCCGGGTTGACCGCGATGATCCACCTGACGTCACGCTCGACGGCAAGTCGCAGCCGCAGGTATGCCCGCTCCCACGGTCCGCCGTCCGGATAGGAGTCGAGCACCTCGGTCCACCCACCGCCGGTGCCGGGTCCGGTCGCCAACGGCTCACCGTACGTGCGGTAGTCGAGTTGACTGAGCCCGATGTGTGGCTGCCCGCCGAAGGTCTGGCTGATCCGGGTGGTCGGATCCTGCCAGAGGTTGAGCACCTTCTCCTCGGCGCCGATCAACTCCGGGTGACGATCGAGCACACCGGCGAACCCGGCGTAGTAGAAGGCGAGAAACGTGGTACGCAGGTAGGTGGGGGTGACCGGGATGAACTTCTCCCGGCCGGTCGTGCCGCTGGACGAGAAGTACGCCACCGGCTGGTCAGCGGTCAGGACCCGGCGCTCGCCCGCGATGCTCCGTTCGATCCACGGCATCAGCGCCTCGTGGGTGCGGATCGGCACGGCGCGACGGTAGTCGTCCACGCCGGCGACCGCAGACAGGCCGTGCTCGGCGCCGAAGGCCGTGTCGCCGTTGCGCGTGAGGACGTCGGCGAGCACGAGTTCCTGCGTCCGGCGAGGATCGTCGAGCGTCGCGAGCAGGCGCTGCTTCTCGTCTCGGATGCGTCGCGCCAGCCGGACGGCGTGGTCCTGCTGGTTCATGGTAACTCCCCCGTCTGTTCCGTCACGGCCAGATGTGCGTACAGTCGCAGGGCTCCGGGACGGTGCGGGTCCTGCGCGATGCGGAAGTGGGCCGGGGCGCGGGGCGCGTGGCCCAGCGCGACGTCGACGTCGCGTGGATCAAGCTCGGCCGGGTGGTCGATCGCCAGCCGGTCTCCCGGGCGCAGCAGCCCGGACAGCACCGACTCACACAGCACGTGGTTGAGATGGATGAGGTACTCCGCAGCGCTGACTCTGGCCGTGGCGACCCGGAGCAGGGCCGACCGGCCGTCCCGGCCAGCACCGGGCACCCGGAGCGTGATCCGCCGGCGCTCGCCCGGCCACACGACGGGCCCGTGAAACAGCTTCAGCATCCGGCTGAGCTGCCGGGCCGGGTCCCGCTCCGGGTGTACCGGCGCGGTCCAGGCCATCATGGCGTCCTCGGTGCGGTGGAGAAACCGCACCCGGTGGACCAGGCTCGCCGGGTTGCCGGCGAGGAAGAGGGTTCGGGTGAAGGCGCCGTACCAGGGGCCGGCCAGCTCGTCCGGAACCGCGACGGCGAAGGCGAGCGTGCCGTTCAGGAACGCCGTCAGGTCAAGGTCACGGAGCACGGCCACGGCGCGCAGGGTCGAGCGCTCGGGCGGCGCCGGCGACGGCCGGCCGGGCGCCCCGGCACCCGTCACACGGTGGTAGTGGGCCACCAGCCAGGTACGCAGCAGACGCTGCTCCTCCGTCGTCCCGGTCACAGGTAGACCTCTCGTAGGAGTGGCCCGGCGGATGTCCTGCGCCGCCTGCTGAGCAGACGGCAGGTCAGCCCGTACGGGTCGACGTAGCCCCGGTCGTCGCAGAGCTTCGTCAGCAGGGCGGTGGCGGCGGCGGCACCGGTGTCGCCGCTCTGCTCGACCCTCGACAGGATCCGCCGGGCCTTCCACAGGCAACGCCGCAGCAGTTCGGGTTCCACCGAGCGGCGCGAGCCGCGCTGGAGCACCGCGATGAAGTAGATCCGCATGCCGAGTTGGTAGACCGGCAGCTCCACGTGCTCCAGGCAGGCGCGCGAGATGTGGTCGAGGGTGACGCCCGTCCAGTCGCCGTGCCGACTGGAGCGGATCGCCCCGCCGATCGGCACCCGACCGAGGGCCAGCCGGGACACGGTCGCCCCGAGGGTTCCCAGCACCCGGTCCAGCGTCGTGTAGTCCTGGGTCAGCTCGGTGTCGTGCACCAGTACGACCCGCTCGGCGTGTCGCGCCCGGGGTATCAGGTCCCGCAGGATCGGGACCAGGTAATTGGGGTGCCCGTCCGGGCCGACAAGCTGACGCAGTGGGAGCCCCCACCGAGGACCGTCCAGCAGAACCGGCCCGCCGAATCGGCGATGGTCGACCAGGAGGTCCCGCTCGGCGAGGATGTCGAGGGTCTCGTCCGTGGACAGCGCCATCGGCCGGTCCGCGGTCAGCCCCGGATCCCCGACGCCCAGTAGCCGCAGTTCGTCTCGCCACAGTTCGAGCAGCCGCACACTGGCCGGGTGGATCCAACCCTCGGCGTCCACCCGCTCCAGGTACGGGGCCAGGACGGCGCGGCTCGGACGGCTTCCCTCCGCGTGCGACCGGACGTACAGCTCACCTATCTCGTTCCCGGTCACCGCCGACCACTGACGCCCCGCGGCGACGCGGTCCAGGTAGGCCCAGAACGCCACGGTCTGCGCGGTCAGGGTGGCGCTCCGCTGATTCCACAGGTAGTCGACGGACCTCACTCGCTGGGTCGCGCGGTAAGCCACGTCGAGCCAGAGAAGGCCCTTCACATGGGTAGGGGTCAACGGTTTGGTCGGGGTGATCGACACCGGCGCCAGCACGACGCGGGAAGGTTCTACTCGCATCCGGCTCCCCCGGGAGACGACGGCGGGAAGAGGGCGAACGCGTTGGTGACCAGCAGTTGGACGAGGGGAGGGACGCGTAGCCCGCCACGGCTGGTGGGGGCGACCAGGTAGACGAACCGGCTCCGCCCGTCCGGGGTCGCCACGATGCCGCTGAGGCAGCCGTGCACGATCCCAGCCATGCCCCAGACGGTCAGACCATTCGGCAGTTCGGCCCGGTCCAGCCCGGCGCCGCAGAACGCCGGGCCACCCCGGGCGTACGGCCCCGGCGGTACCCGGAGCATCTCCGCCAGCCAGGGCCGGGACAGGACCTCACCGGCGAACAACGCGGCGAGGAACCGGTCCAGGTCCGCCACGGTTGAGATCATCTCCCCGGCCGCCCCGTGGATCGACGGGCTGTGCTCGGTGACGTCGACGCCGTGGTCGTACCCGCGGACGTGGGGCTCCGGCATCGTCGGGTCGATTCCCGGGAGGGAGGTGGCCGTGAGGCCGAGGGGCCGCAGGATCCGGGCCTCGACCTCGTCCGCATAGGGGTGGCCGGTGACCCGCTCGACGAGCATCCCGGCGATGACGTAGTTCGCTCGGGTGATCTGTTGCGCGGTGCCGGGCTCGAACAGCAGCGGTCGCCGCAGCGACCGGGCGGTCAGGTCGGCCGGGGTGAACGTGTCGAACCGGTGCGCCAGAAACCACTCGGTGTCGTTGTAGCGGACATCGCTCTCGTCCGCGAGACCGCTCGTGTGGTCGAGGAGCCGGCGCACCGTGACCGCCCTCGGGAGCAGGTCCGGCAGATGGTCGCGCACCGGATCGTCGAGGCCGAGGCGACCCTCGGCGGCGAGGCTCAACACCGTCGCCGCCACGAAGGTCTTCGTAACGCCCCCGATCCGGAACCGCTGGTCGTCCCGGACGGCCGCGCCGGTGGCGAGATCGGCCACGCCGGACGCGCACTGCCAGCGACCGTCCGGACCGGTCAACCGGACGACCACCGCCGTCGCCTCGTCGTCTGGCCGCTGCCCGACCACCCGACGAACCGCGGCGAACGCGTCCCCGCCGGCGGCGTCCGCCGGTCGCGCCGCGCCGCTCACCGCAGCCCGCCGGCATGCGCCGGCCGCCCCGGCGCCTCAACCGGCTCGTCCGGGGTCTCCGCCCACGACCTGCCGAACGGTGACGCGGCGGCTGACGCGTCGGCACGGCGCAGGGCCTCGACCAACGCGAGGTGGGCCCGCTTTCCGTTCTCGCCGTTCGCCAGGACGATCAGTCCGTCACCGCTGACCACCCGGGTGACCGTCATGCAGCGGAAACCGACCGTCCTCCCCCCGTGGCCGTACTCCACGTCACCGTCGCTCGGATCGACGACGGTACCGAGTCCGTAGAAGCTCCCCGGGTGCCAGACCGTGACCATCTGCTGGGCGAGCGGTCGGGTGAGCAACGCACCCGGCTGGCCCTGGTAGGAGCGGCGCACCGCGAGGGCCACCTTGGTGAGGTCCCGGACGCTCGTCCAGAGCCCGCCGGCCGCGACCTCGTTGCGAACTCTCCACCGGCCCGCGATCGGATCGCCGTACGCATCGTGACCGATCGCGACGGGAATCGTCGACCGCTGCGGGTGGTCCTGGTCGAAGGTGCTGTCCGTCATCTCCAACGGGTCGAGGACGAGCCGCTGGATCAGCGCGTCGAAGGGCTCGCCGGTCACGTCGACGAGAAGCTGTTCCAGGACCGAGTAGTTGATATTGGTCTTCTTGAAGACGTCTCCGGCCCGGTGCTGGGCGTGAACCGGCTCGTTGCGGGCCGGCGGGCACCCGTTGAGGATCTCCACGACGGTGGGCATCGTCTCGCCCGGCAGGTGGTTGGTCGCCGGGACGTGGCTCAGGCCCGACTGGTGGCTGACCAACTCGCGCAGGGTGATGACCGCGTCCCCGGGCACCCGCCACGACGTCAGGTACCCGCTGATGTCCGCGTCCAGGTTCAGCACGCCGTCCGCGACGAGCCGCAACACCCCGAGCATCGTGACGTGCTTGCTGATCGACGCCACCTGGAACGGCGTCCGGGTGGTGACTGCCTCCGGCCGGGCCGCCGCGGTCACCCCGTAGCCCTGCGCATGCACCACTTCGCCGCCTCGAAGCAACGCCACGCTCACTCCGGGCACGTGGTGCCGGGCCATCACCTCGATCAGAGCCCTCGGGTCGATCAGAGCGCCGCCGGCCGCCTCGGCCGGGCCCGTCGACCGTCCGTCCGTCGTGATGCTCCTGCCTTCGGTAGGCGGTTCTTCGGCCGGTTGTGCGTCCGCAGGCAGCGCGTCGACCGCCGCGGCGAGATCGGCAAGGGTGTCGTTCTCGTAGAACATCCGCAGGGTCAGGGGAATCCGGCGCCGCCGGGCCGCGGCGATCACCCTGATGATCATCAACGAGTTGGCGCCGGCGTCCAGGAGCGTGTCGTGCACGCCGACCCGCTCGCGTCCGAGCACCGCCGACCAGACCTGGGCCAGTGCGCGCTCGGTCGGGGTCGACGGGGGGACGTGCGCGTGCGGGCTGGTCAACTCGGGCTCCGGCAGCGCACGGCGGTCGAGCTTGCCGTGCGCGGTGAGCGGGAGTCGGTCGAGCGGCACGAACACGGCCGGCAGCATCGCATCCGGGAGCGTCCGCGCGAGCCCTCGTCGCAGCGCCCGTTGGTCCAACTGCCCGGCGTCCTCGGCCACGACGTAAGCCGCGAGCCGCACCTCTCCGTCGCCGGTCCGCCACGGGACCACGGCCGCCGCCGCGATCGAGGGCAGCTGCCGCACGGCGGCGGCGACCTCGCCCGGCTCGATCCGCACTCCGTTGATCTTGAGCTGATCGTCGACACGGCCTCGGAACGTCAACGCGCCGTCGTCGCTGAGGCTGACGAGGTCCCCGGTGCGGTACAGCCGCGACCCGGGCGGCCCGAACGGGTCCGGCACGAACCGCCCGGCGGTCAGGCCGGGCCGGTTGAGATAGCCCCGGGCGACCGCCACCCCACCGACGTACAGCTCACCGACCACACCGACCGGGACCGGTTGCATCGCGGCATCCACCACGTACGTGGTGACGTTCGGCAACGGACGGCCGATCGGCACCGGCCCGGCGAGTCGGTCCGGCGCGTAGTGGTACGCCGTCACGTCGATGGTGCACTCGGTCGGGCCGTAGGTGTTCCACACCTCTGCCTGCCGTAGGTCCAGGAAGCGTTGGCACAGCTCCGATTCGAGCTGCTCGCCCGCGACCGTCAACACGCGCAGCGCGCCGCAGTCCCGCCACCCGGGCGTCTGTACGAGCAGGCGGAGGACGGAGGGCACGACCTGAAGGACGGTCACGCCGTGCTCGGCGACCGCACGCACCAGCGCGGCCGGATCGCGCTCCACACCGGCCGGCGCCGCCACCACGGTCCCGCCGCTCGCCAGCGGCGCGAACACCTCCCAGCCCGCCGCGTCGAACCCGATCGACGTCTTCTGCAGCGTGCGGTCCTGCGCCGACATCCGGTGGCGGCGGACGCTCCAGTCGACCCGGTTGGCGAGGCTGCGGTGGGTCACCGCGACGCCCTTCGGCCGACCCGTCGAACCGGAGGTGTAGACCACGTACGCCAACTGATCCGGATCCGGAGCAGACCAACCCCACCGACCCTGCTCACCCCCACCACTGGGCAGACCCTCCAGAAACGCCTCGTCCACCACGACACCCACACCCGCGTCAGCCACCAGATACCCGACCCGCTCCGACGGCGTGGACTTGTCGATCGGCAGATACGCACCACCGGCCTTCCACACCCCCAACAACCCCGCCACCAACCCCACACCCCGCTCCAGATGCACCCCCACCACCGACTCCGGCCCCACCCCGAGCGACCGCAACCGACACGCCACCCGATCGGCATACCGGTCCAACTCCGCATACGACACCACCGCCGCCCCCGCCACCACCGCCACCGCATCAGGCCGCGCGGCCACCTGAGCCCCGAACGCCTCCCCCACCGACAAACCCACCAACTCCCCAACCCTCCGGTTCAACCCCCCAATCACCACACCGTCCTCCGGCGACAGGAACACCCCCGACGCATCACCATCCGGATCAGCCGCCATCGCCTCCAACACCCCGCGATACATCGCCGCCAACCGCTCCGCCCGCCCCCGACCCAACACCCGCGTATGGCTGCTGAGACCCAGCTGCCCGCGCAGCGTCGTCACCGCCAGGTCGAACTCCGTGTTGCCGTCGGCCAGGGTCGCCGCCAGGTCCACCGGCTCGGTGTCGAGCCGATCGAAGTCGAGATAGTTGAACGAGACATCGACCAGCCTGCCGCCGCCGGCCAGGCGTTGCATCTGCGGCATCGGGAAGTGCCGGTGCGGCCACATCGCCACCTCCTGCGCGAACACCGCCGCGACCAGCTCCCGCCACGTCCCCCGCACCCGCTCGAACACGAACGGCACCGTGTTCAGATACATGCCGTGAACCCGCTCCGCGCCGGCCGCCTCCGGCCGGGCGTCACAGACGAGACCGGTGAAGAACGACGGTTCCCGGACCAGCGAGCTCAGCACCTTCAGGTGCGCGGCGAACAGGACGCTCTTCAGTGACGCGTTCGCTGCGCGTGCCACGCCGCGCAACTCGCGCTCCAGGTCCTGGAACGGCACCCGGAGCCGGTAGCGCTCCCGCGGCCCGTCCGTCTCCCCCCAACCGTCGGGCAGGCCGAACCGCGGATGCTGCTCGATGATCCGTGCCCAGTAACCGCGATCCTCTGCGGACTCGAGGGCCCGCAACTCGCGTGCGACGAAGTCGGCGTACCGGACCGCGGGGAGCGCCGGCAGCGCCGGTTCCCGGCCGTCGCGGATCGTCCGGTACGAGCCGAGCAGCTCCGCCAGCAGGTGGTAAAGGCTCCAGCCCTCCGTGATGCCATGACAGCGCACCACGGTCAGCCACCACCCGCCGCCGGGTTTGAGGTGCGCGCCGAGCCGCAGCATGGGCGCCCGGGTGACGTCGAACAGCCGCGCCCGCTCCTCCGCCTGGTAGGCACGCAACGACTCCCGCAACGCGTCCGCGTCGCTTCCGCGCAGATCCCGCACCGTGACCGGAACCTCCGCGTCGGCGTGCACGAGCTGCATGGGCATCGAACAGGAGTGGAGGTCGAACGAGGTACGCAGTGCCTCGTGCCGCCCGACCGCGACGCGAGCCGCCGCACGGAGCGCGTCCGGCGAGAACGGCTCCTCGTCGCGGATCCGAAACGTCGTCACACTGTGATAGCGGTTCAACGTCTCGTCGGCGAGCATCTCGCCGACCATGCCGACCTGCGTCTGCGCCATCGGATAGGCATCGACAAGATCGCCCGGCAGTGCGGCACGGTCGACCGGGTCGATCAACGCGAATGGCGCCGTCGGCGACATGGCCTCGGCCGACGGTCGAGCCTCGGCCAGCTCACACAGCCGGGCCACCGTACGGCAGTCGAACACGTCCCGTACGGTCACGTCCACGCCGGCAGCCCGGAGCGGACCGACGATGGCCACGGCCCGGAGTGAGTCACCACCCAGCTCGAAGAAGTTGTCCCGCATCCCGACCCGGTCGAGACCCAGTGCCGTACACCAGACGTCGGCCATCCGCTCCTCCAGGGGGGAGCGCGGGGCCACATACGTACTCGTCCGGGCGTCGAAGCCGGGTGCGGGCAAGGCCGCCCGGTCGAGCTTCCCGTTCCCGATGAGCGGAATCTCCGCCAGCGGCACGATCGCGGTCGGCACGAGGTAGTCGGGCAGCCTCCGCAGGCACGCGTCGCGTAGTTCCTCCGGCCGGATCGGGTCGGCACCCGCCGCCACGACGTAGGCGACGAGGCGTCGGTCACCCGGGCTGTCCTCGCGGACGACGACCCGCGCCTCGGCCACCTGGGGAGCCTCGGCGAGGACGGACTCGACCTCGGCGGGCTCGATCCGGTACCCGCGGATCTTCACCTGGTCGTCCGTGCGCCCGACGAACTCCAACGCGCCGTCGTCGCTGAGGCTGACGAGGTCCCCGGTGCGGTACAGCCGCGACCCGGGCGGCCCGAACGGGTCCGGCACGAACCGCCCGGCGGTCAGGCCGGGCCGGTTGAGATAGCCCCGGGCGACCGCCACCCCACCGACGTACAGCTCACCGACCACACCGACCGGGACCGGTTGCATCGCGGCATCCACCACGTACGTGGTGACGTTCGGCAACGGACGGCCGATCGGCACCATTCCCGCCCCCACCGGTCCGACGACCGGGTGGACGGAGGTCCCGACGGTCGCCTCGGTCGGGCCGTACTCGTTGACGAGCTGAACCGGACGGCCCCGGAAGAGTGCCGCGAGAGGTCCGGCGAACGCCTCGCCCGCGACCAGCAGCAGGGGCGCCAGTCCCGCCGTCCGGTCGACTCCGATCTGGCGCACCAGCAGTTCCAGATGCCCGGGTGTGAGCTTGACGAAGCTGAAAGGGCCCGCTGCCGCGAGCGATTCCCCCAGCTCGGAGACGTCGGCGGTGGCCGGCCACAACCACGTTCGCTGGCCACACATCAGCGGCGCCCACAGGCTCGGCACGACCAGGTCGAACGCGACGGAGGAGAACAGGGGTGCCCCGCCCTGCCCACGGCCCGCCAACTCCGCCACCGCCCAGTGGAGGTGGTTGGCGAGGCTGCGGTGGGTCACCGCGACGCCCTTCGGCCGACCCGTCGAACCGGAGGTGTAGACCACGTACGCCAACTGATCCGGATCCGGAGCAGACCAACCCCACCGACCCTGCTCACCCCCACCACTGGGCAGACCCTCCAGAAACGCCTCGTCCACCACGACACCCACACCCGCGTCAGCCACCAGATACCCGACCCGCTCCGACGGCGTGGACTTGTCGATCGGCAGATACGCACCACCGGCCTTCCACACCCCCAACAACCCCGCCACCAACCCCACACCCCGCTCCAGATGCACCCCCACCACCGACTCCGGCCCCACCCCGAGCGACCGCAACCGACACGCCACCCGATCGGCATACCGGTCCAACTCCGCATACGACACCACCGCCGCCCCCGCCACCACCGCCACCGCATCAGGCCGCGCGGCCACCTGAGCCCCGAACGCCTCCCCCACCGACAAACCCACCAACTCCCCAACCCTCCGGTTCAACCCCCCAATCACCACACCGTCCTCCGGCGACAGGAACACCCCCGACGCATCACCATCCGGATCAGCCGCCATCGCCTCCAACACCCCGCGATACATCGCCGCCAACCGCTCCGCCCGCCCCCGACCCAACACCCGCGTATGGCTCTTGAGCGAGATGCGCCTACCGACCGTGGTCACCGCCAGGTCGAACTCCGTCGTGCCCGGCGTCATGGTCGACGCCAGGTCCAGGGCCGGGCTGTCCGGCTCGAGGTCGTCGAAGTTGACGAAATTCAGCAGCACGTTGACGATGCGCCGGCCGCCCGCCAGGCGCTGCATCTGCGGCATCGGGAAGTGCCGGTGCGGCCACATCGCCACCTCCTGCGCGAACACCGCCGCGACCAGCTCCCGCCACGTCCCCCGCACCCGCTCGAACACGAACGGCACCGTGTTCAGGTGCATGCCGTAGACCCGCTCCGCGCCGGCCGCCTCCGGTCGGGTGTGTGTCACCAGACCGGCGCTGAACTCGTTGCGGTAGGTGAGCCTGCCCAGCACCGCGCCGTAGGCGGCGACGACGACGCTCTTGAGCGACGCGCCCGCCGCCGCGGCGAGCCTCCGCAGTCCGGGCTCCAGGTCACCGAAGGGCACGTGCACCCAATAGCTTTCCGAAGGGCCCGTCCCACCCCACCCGGACGGCAGCGAGAACGGCTCGACGGATTCCACGACACGGCGCCAGTAGGCGCGGTCCTCAGGTGACGACAGCGCTCGCAGCTCGCTCGCGACGACATCCGCGTACCGGACCGCGGGGACCGGCTCCGACGCTGGTCGGCGTCCCGCTCGAATCGCCTCATAGCAGTCGAACAGCTCCCGGATGAGCGAGTGGTAGCTCCAGCCCTCGACGATCGCGTGAAACTCCGTGATGGACAGCCACCAACCGTCGTCGGTGACGTGGGCGGTGAGTCGCATCATCGGCGGACACGCGAGGTCGAACGGACACGTCCGCTCATCGGCGTGGAACTGCTCCATCTGTCGACGGACGTCGGCGACGTCCAGCCCGCGCAGGTCGCGAATACGGACCGGAAGGTCGGCGTCGGCGTGTACCAGCTGCATCGGTACGGAGCAGGAGTGCAGGTCGAACGAGGTCCGCAGAACCTCGTGCCGCCCGACGAGGATCTGGGCCGCCGCCCGCAGCGCCTCCGCCGACAGCGGCCACCCGTCACGGATCCGAATGGACGCGACGTTGTGGTAGTTGCTGAGCCGCCGGTGGGCCAGCATGTCGGCGACCATGCCCAGCTGAGTCTGGCCCATCGGGTACGCGTCGACCAGATCAGCCGGCAGGCGCCTCCGGTCCGCCGGGGTGATCAGCGCGAACGGCTCGACCGCGACGATCGCGCCATCGGCCGCGGGCCGCGCGTCGGCCAGCTCGCACAGCCGCGCCACCGTACGTCGCTCGAAGACGTCACGCACCGACACCTCGAAGCCCGCGGTGCGTAGCTGTCCCACCAGGGCGACCGCGCGGACGGAGTCGCCACCCAGGTCGAAGAAGCTGTCCAGCACGCCGACCCGGTCCACCCGCAGCACCGCGCGCCACACCTCCGCCATCCGTTCCTCGGCGGACGACCGCGGCGCCAGGTAGCGAACCGTGCCCACCAGCGCCGACCGGTCGGGTACCGGAAGCCTGCCGCGGTCCAGCTTCCCATTGGCGGTAAGTGGGATCGCCGGCAAGGACACGATCGCCGCCGGGACCATGTACGGGGGCAGGAGGCTGCCGCAGTGCGCCCCCAGGTCCCCCTCGGCCAGGTCCGGAACCGCCGGGACCACGTACGCGATCAGGCGGTGCTCGCCGGGCGACACCTCGTCGACGATCACCGCCGCGTCCCGGACGGCCGGGTGCGCCAGCAGAACGGCGCGGATCTCGCCTGGCTCGACCCGGTATCCGCGGATCTTGGCCTGGTCGTCGGCGCGGCGCAGGAACCGCAACTGGCCGTCGGGGAGCCGGCGGGCGAGGTCGCCGCTGCGGTACCGCCTGCTGCCCGGGGCGCCGAACGGATCGGGCAGGAAACCCGCTGCCGTGAGGCCCGGTCGGTGCAGGTAGCCGCGGGCAAGACCCGGCCCACCGACGTAGATCTCGCCCGGCACGCCGATCGGCACCGGACGGCCCTCGTCGTCCAGGAGCCGGATCGTCAGGTCGGCGAGGGGCCGACCGATCGGGCTGCCGACCCCCGGATCGAAGTCGGCCGGGGTGACGCGGTGGTACGTCGCGTGCACGGTCGTCTCGGTGATGCCGTACATGTTGATCAGCGCGGTCCGGTTCAGGCCGACTCGCGCGGCCCACGGCCGCAGCGACGGCACGTCCAGCTTTTCGCCGGCGAAGACGATCACCCGCAGACTCAGCCGGTCGACTCGTGGGTCGCCGGTCTCGGCGGCCGCGACCAGGGCGCGGAACGCTGACGGCGTCTGGCTGAGCACTGTCACCCGCCGGTCGACCAACAGGTCCAGCAGGTCGTCCGGGGAGCGTGTCACGCCCTGAGGCACGACGACCAACGTGCCGCCGCTGAGGAGTGCGCCCCACATCTCGAACACCGACACGTCGAAGGCGTACGAGTGGAACAACGTCCAGACATCGGCTGGCCCGAACGCGAGATGCTCACGAGCCGTCCGGAGCAGGCGATCGACATTGGCGTGGGTCACGCACACGCCTTTGGGCTGCCCGGTCGATCCCGACGTGTAGATGACGTACATGACGCCGTCGGGTGCCACCACCGACGGAGGGTTGTCCGCCGGCTGAGCGGCCAGCGTTTCCGCTTCCCGCGGGGCGTCGAGCACGATCAGGGCGCCGTCGTGGCACAGCCTGGCCGTCTCCCGCAGGTCCACGCACGTCACGACAAGCGCGGCCCCGGAGTCGGCGATGGCGTGGCGCAATCGGCTCGTCGGGTTCGCGGGGTCCAGTGGTAGGTAGCCCGCACCGGCCTTCAGCACGCCGAGCAGCACGGGCACCAAGTCGACACCGCGGTCCAGGAGCACGGCGACCAGGGACTCGGCGCCCACACCCCGGGCCCGCAGCAGATGGGCCACCCGGTTGGCCCGGACGTTGACCTCCGCGTAGGAGAGCTCCGCGTCGCCGCATCGCACCGCGACCGCATCCGGGGTCGCCGCCGCCTGGTCCTCGAACACCTCGGACACACACCGCGGGCCGACCGCCACGCCGTCGACGCGGTTCCCGTCACCGTCGCTCGGGCCGGAATCGACCGCGACACCGAGTGCGAGGGCCCGCTCGGCCTCGTCCAGCAGGTCATGGCCGGTCACGGGAGCAGCCGGGTCGTCGGCCACCCTCTCCAGCAGGCGTAGGAGATGCCGCGCCATCCGGGTCATCGTCGCGTCGTCGAAGAGCGCGGTGGGGTACACGAGGCGGCTGTGGACCGAGCCGTCCTCGGCCTGGCAGGTCTGCAGTTCCAGGTCCCACTTGGCGACCGCTTCGCCGTCGCCGTACTGCTCCATCCGGATGCCGGGCAGCCGGACCAGCCGGTCGGGAGAGGTGTGACTGGTGTACGCCACCTGGAACAGCGGCGTACGGGCCAGATCGCGGTCGGGTGCCAACTCGTCGACCAGTCGAGCGAACGGCACGGCCTGGTGGTCGTACGCGTCGAGGACGGTGGTCCGCATCCGATGGATCAGGTTCTCGAACGATATCGGACCGTCCCACACGGCCCGCATGACGAGGGTGTTGATCCCGTAGCCGATGAGGTTCTCGAGCTCCGGCCGGTTGCGATCCGACACCACGGTGCCGATCGCGACGTCGCTGCGGCCGGTGTATCGGGCCACGAGGACGGCGAAGGCGGTGAGCATGACGACGAACGGCGTCGTGCCGAGTCGCTGACCGATGTCGTCCAGCCGCCTGGCGAGGCCCGCCGGCACGACGAAGGGTGCCGCGGCGCCCGTGTGGCTTCGGACGGCCGGGCGGGGTCGGTCGGCGGGCAGGTCGACGGGTCGGTTGCCGTCGAGTTGGGCTCGCCAGTAACGGAGGTGCCGTTCCAGGACCGGTCCGGACATCTCGGTGCGTTGCCACGCCGCGTAGTCCGCGTACTGGACGGGAAGCTCCGGCGGCATCGGGCCGCCCTCGGTCAGCGCCCGGTACGCCGCATTCAGGTCGGCGCCCAGCACGCCGAGTGACCAGGCATCCCAGCAGATGTGGTGGAAGACGATGCTCAGCACGTACTCGTCGTCGGTCAGGCGAAGAAGTCGCGCGCGGACCGGCCATTCGACCTCGAGGTCGAACGCGACGGCGACCTCCCCCGCCAGGAGCGCGTCGACGCGCTCCCGCCGCTCGCCCGGTGGCGGCCCGCGAAGATCGTCGAGCGCGAGGCCGACATCGTCGGGCGGGTCGACGACCTGCGTCGGGGCGCCGTCGACCACCGTGTACCGCGTGCGGAGAACCTCGTGGCGGGCGACCGTCCAGGCCCACGCGCGCTGGAGAGCAGGGGTGTCCAGAGCGCCGCGTAGCCGCAGGCACAACGGCACGTTGTACTCGGTGCTGCCCGGATCCAGCCGGTTGATGAACCACATCTGCTGCTGGCCGTACGAGAGGGGTAACGGCCCGTCCCGGGAGACCCGCGGGATCTCGGACCGAGGGCCGGAGGACATGCCCGCGAGCCGACGGCGAAGCAGTACGTCCCGGGGGTCCCGTGCTGGTCCGTGCTGTGCTGAATCGGTCATCCCGCTGCTCCTGTCATGGCATCCCTCGCGCTTCGCCCGATGCAGCACCGTCGGATGGTGCGATCTCGCCTACCTCCGTCTTCGCGTGACGGCCGCGGGATCCGCCGGACCGCCGGTCGATCCCGTCTCGCCGACGGCCACCCCGCGGTGTGGAGTTCCCCCGCGTCAGGTGCCGTCCTCGGCGAGGGCCGACACCAGCGTGGCCAGGTCGTCGTCGTCCAGCACCATCAGGTCGGCCACGGCGGGCTCGGTGGCCGGGGCCGGTTCGGCCGGCACCGCCTTCTCCGCGAGCTTCTCAACCGTGTGCAGCGTCAGCAGGTCACCCACGCTGATCAGCCAGCCCGCGTCGCGCAGCCGGGAGACCACCTGTATCGCCCGGATGCTGTCGCCACCCAGATCGAAGAACGAGTCGGACGCGCCGACCCGGGACACCGACAGCGCCTCGGCGAACGCCGCGGCCAGCGCCCTCTCCGCGGCTCCGGACGCCTCGCGGCTGCCGGTCGGTGCGATCTCGGGATCGGGCAGGGCGCGCCGGTCCACCTTGCCGTTCGCGTTGAGCGGCAGCGCCGGCAGCACCATGACGACGGCCGGGACCATGAAGTCCGGCAAGGTCTCGCCCAGGCTGTCGCGGACCTCGGCCGGCTCCGGGGTGTGGTCGCCACCGCCCACCACGTACGCCACCAGGCGCCGGACCCCCGGGGCCGTCTCCTGGGCCGTCACGTACGCCTGGGACACCTCCGGCAGTCGGCAGAGCGCGGCCTCGACCTCGCCCAGTTCGATCCGGAAGCCGCGGATCTTCACCTGTTGGTCGCCGCGACCGACGTACTCGATCACTCCGTCCCCACGCCAGCGGACGATGTCCCCGGTGCGGTACATCCTCGAACCCGGCGGGCCGAACGGCGAGGCGACGAACCGCTCCGCGGACAGCGCCGGCTCGTTCAGGTAGCCACGGGCGGTCGCCCAGCCGGCGAGGTACAGCTCGCCCGAGACGTTCGCGGGCACCGGCCGCAGATCCGGGCCGAGCACGTACGCCTGGGTGGCGTCGAGCGGCGACCCGATCGGCGGCACACCGTCGACCCGGTCCACCACCATGAGCGTGGCGAACGTGGTGGTCTCGGTGGGGCCGTACGCGTGGAGCAGCTTCGTGCCCGGGCAGACCTCGCGGACCAGACGCATCGCCTCGGCCGAGGCAGTCTCACCGCCCGTGAGCACCGTTCGCAGGCCGGCGAACGCGGACGGCCGGGTGCGGGCGAGCAGGTTGAACAACGCGGTGGTGAGGAAGGCAGAGGTCACGCCGTGCGTCCCGACCAGGCGGGCGACCTCGTCGGTGGTCAGCTGGCCGGGCGGAGCCACCACGATCCGGCCACCGGTGAGCAGCGGCACCCAGATTTCGTACGTCGACGCGTCGAAGGCGTGCGCGGAGTGCATGAGTATCCGCTCGTGGTCCCCGTCCCGCCAGCGGCCGTGCGACGCGAACGCGAGCACGTTCCCGTGGGTGATCGCGACGCCCTTGGGCCGGCCGGTGGACCCGGAGGTGTACATGATGTACGCCAGCCGATCGGGACCGCCGTCCCACGAGGGCGCCGCGGCCGGCGCCAGCGCGTCCAGGTCCGCTGCCGACAGCGGAAGCACCTCGATCGGTTGGTCCGTCGGCGCGTCGGTGAGCAGCAGCCGCACCTCGGCGTCCGCCAGCATCGCCTGCTGTCTCGTGGCGGGATCGGTGGGCCGCAGCGGCAGGTAAACGCCGCCGGCCTTGATGATCGCCAGGGTCGCCAGCACGACCAGCGCCGACCGCTCGGCCAGGATCGCCACCGGCTCCTCGGCCCGGATCCCCCGGCTCCGCAGGCGCCCGGCAAGAGCGTCGGTGGCGGCGTCCAGTTGCGCGTAGGTGATCTCCCGGCTCCCGGCAACGACCGCGATCGAGTCCGGGGTCCGCGCCGCCTGCCGCGCGAAGGCGGCGGCGAGGTCACCCTCCGGCTCGGCCACCGAGGCGCCGTTCCACTCGGTCAGCATCCGTTGCCGCTCGTCCGCGGTGACCAGCTCGAACCCGCCGAGCGCCGCGTCCGGCTCGGCCGAGACCGCCCGAAGGAACCGCGAATAGAGGCGCTGGATGGTGATGAGGTCGTCGCGCGAGTAGCGGTCGTGGTTGCCGTCCACGTCGAGTCGCCAACCGCTGCCGTCGCCCCGGTCGTAGAAGCAGAGAGACAGGTCGTCGACGGGCCCGAGGGTGAGGTTGTGCGTGACCGTCGGTAGTCCGGCGAGGGTCACCTGGTAGTCGAACGCCATCACGTTGACGACCGTGCCCCAGCCGGTGGTCGCCGCGCCGCCGCGCTCCGGCTGCCAGTCCTCGAACCGGCAGCGCTGGTGCTTCAACGCCTGGCGCAGCGCACCTGAGACCCGCGGCATCAGATTCCGCAGGGTGTCCCCCGGGTTCACCTCGACGCGCAGCGGAACGACGTTGGAGGCCATGTTCGGCGTGGCGCGCAGCAGCTTGGTGGTCCGGCCGGTGACCGGGAAGCCGAGCACGATGTCGGTGCGCCCGGTGCAGCGATGCAGGAAGGCGGCCGTGGCCGCCACCACCAGGACCGGCCAGCGGGTACGCAGTTCGCGGGCCACCCCGGCGATCGTGCCGGTCTGCGTGGCGGGGATGTGTCCGAATCGGCGGATGTGCACGGTGCCCGGATCGGGGGCGACCGGGCCACGAACGGCCCAGTGGTCGCTGAGCCTGACCGGGCTGGCCGTGGCCGCATGCTCCGTCCAGAACCGCAGGTCCTCCTGGAAGTCGGGGCCCGCCCGATACTCGGCGTCGGCCACCAGCGTCTCCGCCAGCGGCGCAGCGACCGCCGGCGCGTCGGCGACCGGCTCGCCGGTCACGATCTCAGTGTAGTAAGCGCCGATCTTGCGGAGCAGCAACGCGGCGGCGTAGCCGTCGCAGGCGATGTGGTGTCCGCGCCCGTAGTACCAGAAACGCCGGTCGCCGACCCGCAGCAGCGCGAACGTGAACAGGCCGCCGGCCTCGAGGTGGACGGGTCGATCCAGGTCCTCCCGGACCCAACGGTGGGCCGCCGCCTCGGGTTCGGCCTCGGCACGGAAGTCGACCCGGGTGATCCGGGCCGGCGCGTCGTCGATGATCTGGCAGAGTTCACCGCGGTCGTCGCGGCGGACCGCGATCACCTTGAAGGTCGGCGCCTCCTCCAGGACCCGGGACCAGGCCTGCTCGAAGGCGTCCTGGTCCAGGTCACCGTCCACCTCGGTGTACTCGGCCACGTTGTAGGCGTGACCGCTCGGGTCGAGTTCGTGCCCGAGCCAGATGCCCGTCTGGGCGGCCGACAACGGTAACTGCATAGGTGTCTCATCTCATGACAGTGGAGCCCTGGGTACGGGGGTGATCCGCAGGGCTCCACTGTGTCCATGAGGCCTATATTTTTGGTGTCAGCCGACCTCACGCATCATCTTCTCCATCGCCGCGGTCGCCTCCCGGACGTGGGTGAGTTCGGCGACCGTACGCCGCTGCAGCTCGGCGTTCTCCTCCAGCAGGCGCGCGCACTTCTCGGCGAGCTCCTGGTACTGCTTCTCCCGTGCCGCGGCCAGACGTGCCCGCCACGTGGCGGCGACCTGCCACACGATCACGATGAGAACGACGAAGATGCCGGCTGCAGCCAGTACGCCCACCCAGTCGTCGCTCGTGGAACCCACCGCACTCACCCTCACCCTCACTGCTCTGCGTCGTTCTCGCCGCGCCGGTCGTCGGTCAGCGTCTTCACCGCTTCCGCCACCGTCTGCGGTGTCAGATGCAGTGCGAACGGCGTGACCTCGAAGAACTTCATCGCCTTACCGCCCGGGGACAGCTCGAGACTTCCCTCGATGAGACCCGCGGCCTCCAGCCGAGCGAGGTGCATGTGCAGCAGCGGCCGACTCATGCCCAATCGCACAGCCAGCCGACTGACGTAGTCCCGCTCGCTGGAGAGCATCCCCACGATCCTGAGACGGTGTTGATTGTTCAGCGCCGTCAACATCTTGAGCAGGTCATCACCTGTGACATCCATCCGCGTGACCTCTTTCCGGCGCACGCAAAGCTTCGCACACCCACCGAGGGTGCGTCAACGAGTTCTGACAGGTGTTAGTAATCGCTGAGCCTGCCGGTCAGTAGCCGCCCCACCGCGTCACGACCGACTCCCGCTCGGCGGCGGTGAGCAGGTCGATCTCTCCGACCGCCAGATCGGGGCCGGCGGACAGGCTCGCCAACGCCAGCACCATCCGGTCCAGGTGTGCCTCGGCCTCGGCGATCGTGACCAGGTCGGGCCGGTACCCGAGGCGCACGGTGAGCCCGTCGTCCGCCCCGGGGACCGCGACCAGCCGCAACGGGTAGTGCGTGGCGTCGTCGAGGCCGAGACCGGTGACCCGGATGCCAGCGCCGTCCGGCACGGAGAGCGACTCCAGGTCGAAGGGGTAGTTGACCAGCATCGTCGTGGTGTCGAAGAGCTGCGTGCAGCCGGTCAGCCGGTGGATCCGACCCAACCCGAGGTGCTGGTGGTCGAATAGCTCGGTCTGCTCGGCCTGCAACCACGCCAGGGCCTGCCCGAGGGACTGCCCGAGGTCGAGCCGCACCCGTACCGGCACGGTGTTCACGAACAGCCCGACCATCCGGTCGGCGCCGGGCAGGTCCGCGGGCCGTCCCGACACGGTCGTGCCGAACACCACGTCGTCCCGGCCCGAGGCCCGCGCCAGCACCATCGCCCAGGCGAACTCGACCGCGGTGTTGAGCGTGACGCCCAGCGGGCGTAGCGCGTCAAGCAGTCGGCGTACGACGTCACCGGTCAGGTCGCGGCCGAGCTGGCGCTGGGCCGTCCCGGCCGCACCCGGCTTCTCCGGCGCGATCAGCAACGGGCCGGGCAGGCCGCGCAGGTTGTCGGCCCAGGCCCGTTCCGCGACGTCCGTGTCCCGGGCGGCCAGCCACTCGACGTGCGCGCGATGCGAGGGCGCGGCGGCTCCCGCGTACACCCCCGGATCCGCCCACAGCTCCCGCAGCTCCCGCACCAGAATCGGCAGCGACCAACCGTCGAACGCGATGTGGTGGCCGGTGATCGCCAGCCGCCACGCGTCCGGCCCGAGCCGCAGCAGGGCCAGCCTCAGCAGCGGTGGGCGGTCCAGGTCGAAGGCGCCACGCTCGGCGGCGACCAGGCGGTCGGCGGCGGCCGCCCGCTCGTCGCCGGGCAGCGCGCTGAGGTCCGCCTCCCGCCACCGCGGCACACCACCGGACCGTACGATCTGGACCGCGACGCCACGGTCGAGCTGATGGAAACCCGTACGCAGCGCGGAATGGCGTTCGACCAGCCGCTGACCGGCCGCCCGGATCGATGCCGGGTCCACGTTCCCGGACAGATCGAGCCGCACCTGCGTGGTGTAGACGTCGGAGGTGCCGCCGTCGCGGGCCTCCGCGGCGTGGAACAGGAAACCCTCCTGCAGCGGAGTCATCGTCATGACGTCGGCCAGATCCGGCACGAGCGACTCCAGCCGCTCGACCTCCGCCTGGGACAGCGCCGCCAGCGGCAGGTCGGACGGGGTGCGCCCGCCCACGACGTCCGGGCCGGCCAACCCGGCGAGCCCGACCAGTTCGTCCCGCCATCGCCCGGCCGGCGCAGCGCCCCCGCCTGCGGTGATCCACAGCGCGTGCAGGATGGTCCCCCGCTCGGTCGGGCGGGCCTGGACGTGCACCTCGGCACGGTAGCCGAGCGGCATGCCCGGGTCGGTCCCCGGCGGAAGCGCCTCGGTGGTCACCACCGGCCAGGCCCCGGCGACCGATCCGCCGACGTCGCCGAGATAGTTGAACAGGACCGGCGGCGTACCGAGTGCGGCGAGTTGCGGGCGCAACGCCCCGTACGAGGCCCCGTCCCGCGGCGCCTCGCGCAGCTGCTCCTTCACCCGCAGCACGGCGGCCCGGAGGTCGGTGCCCGCACCCCGCACCCGGACCGGGTGCACGCTGGTCAGCCAGCCCACGGTGCGGGACAGGTCGACGTCGGCGTGGCGGCCGTGGCCCTCCACGTCGATCAACGCCGTGTCCTCGGTCAGCACCCGGGAGAGCGCGGTGATCAGCAGGTCGTCGAGCCGGGCATGGAACTTCCCGGCCACCCGCTCGAGCCGCTCGACCACGTCCGCCGGCACGGTGATCTCGCCATGCCGCGCGTCGCCGGCCACGCCGTGGGCGGCGACGGGCTCACCGCCGGCGAGCACCGATCGCCAGTACGACAGCTCGTCGCGCCACTTTCCCGCCGCCGCCCCGCGGGCCTGGCGCAGTGCCCAGGTGCGGTACGAGACCGGCACCGGTTCCAGCGTGGGGACCGAGCCCCGGCTCCGCGCGGCGACCGCCGCGGCCAGGTCGGGCAGCAGCACCCGCCAGGAGACCGCGTCGACGACCAGGTGGTGCGCGCAGAGCACGAGCCGGTCGTCGACGGCGCGGACGGCCAGGAAATTGATCCCTCGTGCCGGGTCGAGACGCCGCCGGGCGGATTCCGCGGCGGCGTACGCGGACCGGTCCTCGGGCGTGGGAAGCAGGATGTCCGCGTCCCCGGACGGCGGGATCTCGAAGCCACCGTCCCCGGCCAGCAGCCGGGCCCGCAGCACGTGGTGGTGGTTCACCACGTCGCGCAGCGCGGCGGCGAGCACCAAATCGTCGATGCCGGGCGGCATCTCGACCACCACCGCCTGGTGGAAGCCGCGGATCTCGCCGCCGCGAGCGAGCAGGGCCGACCCGATCGGAGGCAGGGGCGCGCGCCCGATCGCATCGGCCACGGTCTCGGCCACCGCGCCGTCGACCGGCCGGGCGATCGCCGCCAGAGCCGCCGCGGTGCGCAGCCGGAACACGTCCTTGGCGGTGACCATCCAGCCGGCACGCCGGGCCAGCGACACCACCCGCATCGCGAGGATGCTGTCGCCGCCCAGGTCGAAGAAACTGTCGCCGGCCCCGGCCCGGTCCTGCCCGAGCGCGGTGGCGAACGCGTCCACGAACGCCGCCTCGGCCGCCGACGTGGGCGCGTCGCCCTTCCCGCGCCCGGGGCGGGGCAGCTCCGGCGCCGGCAACGCGGCCCGGTCGACCTTACCGTTCGGGGTGACCGGGAACGCGTCGAGCAGGACCACCGCGGACGGGACCATGTGCTCCGGCAACGCGGCGGCCACCGCCGCCAGCAGGTCCGCTGGGACAAGGGTGCTTCCGGGGTCGGGGATCACGTACGCGACGAGCCGCTGGACGCCGGGCCGGTCCTCACGCACCAGCACCAGTGATTGGGAAACTCCGAGGCAGGCGGCGAACGCGGCCTCGATCTCGCCCGGTTCGATCCGCTGCCCGTGCAGCTTGACCTGGTGATCGCTGCGGCCGAGGTACTCGAGCACGCCGTCGGACCGCCAGCGGACCAGGTCCCCGGTGCGGTACATGCGCTCGCCGGGGGCGCCGTACGGGCAGGCGACGAACCTCTCGGCAGTCAGCCCGGCCCGGCCGACATAGCCGTGTGCGAGACCGACGCCGGCCAGGTAGAGCTCGCCGACCACGCCGGGCGGGACCGGACGCAGCCGCCGGTCCAGCGCATAGACGCGGATGTTGGCGATCGGCGCCCCGATCGGCACGGTGACCGCACCCGGCTCGTTCCGGCATTCCCACGCGGTGACGTCCACCGAGGCCTCGGTCGGGCCGTACAGATTGTGCAACTCCACGTCGGGCAGCAGTTCGAAGAACCGCCGCTCGAGGTCGACCGGCAACGCCTCACCGCTGCAGACGACCCGGCGAAGCCCGGTGCAGGTCGCCACCGCCGGTTCGCGGAGGAACTCGCCCAGCATCGAGGGCACGAAGTGGATCGTGGTGATCTGCTCCTCGCGGATCAGCGCGGCGAGGTAGGCGGGTTCGCGGTGGCCGTCCGGGCGGGCGATGACCAGTGTGGCGCCGACCAGGCAGGGCCAGAAGAACTCCCAGACCGACACGTCGAAGCCGGCCGGGGTCTTCTGGGCGACGCGCTCGCCGGGGCGCAGGCCGTACCGGTCCTGCATCCACCGAAGGCGGTTGACGATGCCGCGGTGTGGGATCGCCACGCCCTTCGGACGGCCGGTCGAGCCGGAGGTGAAAATCACGTAGGCGGTGTCGTCCGTGGTCGCGGGCCGCCGCTCGGCCGTGGTCAGCCGGTGGGCGGGCACCTCGCTCAGGTCGAGCAAGTCCAGCCGCAGCGCCGGGCCGGGCAGATCGGCGCCCTCGGTGAGGACGCAGACCGGGTCGGCGTCCTCGATCAGCTGAGCTATCCGGGTAGCCGGGTACTCGGGGTCGACCGGCAGATAGGCGGCGCCGGTCTTGAGCACCGCGTACAGGGCGATCACCAGGTCGAACGACCGGGGCAGCGCGACACCGACCAGCCGGCCGGGTCCGGCCCCCTCGGCGAGCAGCCGCCGGGCCAGCCGGTTCGCCCGCCCGTCGAGCTCACGGTAGGTGAGGCCGGCGCCCTCGAAGCGCAGCGCGGGCGCGTCCGGCGTACGGTCGACCTGCGCCTCGAACATCGAGATCAGCGTGCCGTCGGGCACCTCGCCGGCGGTGTCGTTCCAGCGGTGCAGGACGTCGGCGCGCTCGTCCGCGCCGAGCAGGTCCAGGTCGTTGACGGCGACGTCCGGGTCGGACGCCACCCCGGCCAGCACCCGGCCGAGCCGGTCGAGCAGGGATGCCGCCTCGCGCTCGGGGATCACGTCGGGGCGGTGGCCCAGCCGCAACTCCAGACCGTCGCCGGCGGTGACGGCCAGACGGAGCGGGTAGTGGGTGGAGTCCTCGATGCGGACGCCGGTGATCCGCACACCCGCCGCGACGAGTGGGCCGGTGACCGCCTGGTGGTCGAGCGGGAAGTTCTGGAACACCGTCGTGGTGTCGAACAGCGCCGGGTGCCCGGCGGCGCGCTGCACGGCGGCCAGCGGGGTGTGGTGGTGCTCGATCAGATCCGCCTGCTCGGCCTGGAGCCGGACGAGGCAGGCCACGGCGGTCTCGTCGCCGTGCAGTCGCAACCGCACCGGCACGGTGTTGAGCAGGAGGCCGATGATCCGGTCGGCGCCGGCGAGCACCGGGGGGCGGCCGGACACGGTCGTACCGAAGATGACGTCGTCCGTGTTCAGAAGGCGGGACAGCAGCACACCCCAGCCGAACTGGACCACGGTGCCGAGGGTGTAGCCGTGGCGACGGCCCTGGTCGGCGAGCCGGTCGGCAAGCTCCGCGGGTAGCACGACGCGGACCTCGCGCTGCCGCACCGCGGGAAGGCTCGCGGCGTGCGGCGCGTACAGGGTCGGCGCCTCGAGCCCGGCGAGCGTCGCGGTCCACGCCTTCTCGGCGGGCGCGGTCGGCTGGGCGCGCAGCCAGGCGAGGAAGTCGCGGAACTGGGGTGCCGGCGGCAACGCCCCGGACGGGCCGGCGACGTAGCTGGTGAACAGCTCGCCGAGGGCCAACGGCACCGACCAGCCGTCCCAGATCAGGTGGTGCACGGTGAGGACGAGACGGTGCCGGCCGGGAGCGAGCCGGAGCAGGGTGAAGCGCAGCAGCGGCGGCCGGTGCGGCGCGAACCCGGCGGCCCGTTCGGCGTCGGCGATCCGGGTCGCCTCGTCCTCTCGGGCCGCCGGAGGCGCTCCGGTCAGATCGTGCTCGCTCCACGCCGCCGGAACCTCACGGTGGATCAGCTGCACCGGACGCTTGAGCCCACGGTGGTGGAACGCCGCGCGCAGCGCGCCGTGCCGGGCGATCAGCTGGTCGGCTGCCGACCGCAGTCGGGCGGCGTCGAGCTCGCCGGCCAGGTCAAGCCGGAGCTGGGTGGTGTAGACGTCGATCCCGCCCTGCCCGGCTCCGTCGTCCTGATCCTGGACCGCGTGCAGCAGAAGGCCCTCCTGCAGCGGGGTGAGCGGCAGGGCCGCCTCGATGGCGTCGGGAAGCCGCGGTGCGCCTGTCACTTCGGCTGCTCGCGCGGGTGGCGGCGCAGGTCGGTCCAGTTCCGCTCGACGTAGCGGACGCACTCGGCGCGCTCGGACTCGGCCAGCGCGACCGTCCAGCCGGCAGGCACCGCAACCGCGGCCGGCCAAAGCGAGTGCTGGCCCTGGTCGTTGGTGAGTACCAGGAACCGCCCCTCCGCGTCGTCGAACGGGTTGCCGCTCATCGCTGCCCCCCGGCGTTCTCGCGCACGGGCAGGTCGGCGGCGAGCTTCTCGGCGATCAGCAGCGCGAGCGCAGCCGGCGCGGTCTCCAGGTAGAAGTGTCCGCCCGGTACGGTGCGGGTGTCGCATCCGGCAACCGTGTGCCGACGCCATTCCCGGGCGTGGTCCACCGTGAATGAGGGGTCGCTGTCCCCGGCGATGACCGTGATCGGGCAGGTCAGCGGGGCGCCTGTGGTGTACCGGTAGTCGGCGACCAGCCGGAAGTCGCCGTGCAGGACCGGCATCGCGAGCTCGCGCACCCCGGCGTCGGTCAGCATCCGGGCGCCGACGCCGCCGAGCGAGTCGACGTAGCGCAGCAACGACTCGTCGTCCGGGAAACGCAGCGCCTGGCTATTGTCGTGGTGCGGGGCGCGGCGAGCGGAGGCGAACAGGTGCCGCAGGGCGTTCGGGCGTCGGGCGCGCAGGCGCCGGGCCACCTCGAACGCGACGGTGGCGCCCATACTGTGCCCGAGGAACGCGGCGGGCCGGTCCAGGCGCTTCAGCATCGCGCCGGTGATCTCGTCGACCAGCTCGGCCATCGTCCGGGGCAGCGGTTCGCCGTAGCGGTCCTGTCGGCCCGGGTATTGCACCGCGACCAGCTCGATGTCCTGCTGAAGCAGCACCGCCAGATGGTGGAAAGCGCTGGCGGCACCGCCCGCGTGCGGGAAACAGAAGAGCGTGAGCCGTGCGGCGGGTCGAGGCGCGATCACCCGAAAGCAGTCACGCGCCGCCATGTGCTTGGCAACAGTCATGAGCGTGGAGACTCTCTGCTCGTGGCCGACGAACGGCCCGGTCCCGGACGGCGGCGACCGTCCGAGACCGCACTGTGCCTCGCGAGTCTATATTTCTTGTGTCCTCCGCCGGGTCAGCTGGCGACGGTGACGTCGCCACCGCCGGACTTCGCCCTGATCTTGTGAGCGGAGCCGGGGACGGCCTGCACCGAGACCGTACGGTCACCGCCCTCGGTGCTCGCGTCCACCTCGTACGGCCCGGACGGCACCTTGATCTTCACGTTGCCGCCCTCGCTGGTCACGTCGACCAGGTCGGCAGCGGTGGCGTACTGCAGGTCGATGTCGCCACCGGCGGTGGTGACCGTGGTGTCCGCGCCGAGCCCGCGGCCGGTGATGTCACCGCCGTCGGTCTTGATCTTCACGACGGTGCCCTCGGGCAACTCGATCTTGTAGTCGACGTGGCAGTTGTCCTTGCCGCAGCCGTTGTCGACCAAGTTGAGCGTGCTGCCGTTCACGTCGTGGGACGTCTTCGGCTTGGTGTCGGAGTAGCGCAGGTCCTCGGTGACCTTGACCGAGCCGGAGTCCGAGGCGGTGAGCGTCACGTTGCCGCCACGACCGGTCAGGGACAGGGTGTTGACCTTGTCGCTGATGTCGTACGTGTCCACGGCGCTGTTGTCGGATCCGCCCGGATCGCACCCTGCGACGAGCATCGCGCACGTCGCGATCGCCAGCGCGCTTACGCCTGCCTTCGTCGGGATTCTCATCGATTTTCACTCCTCGTGGTCGTGGTGGACGCCGCGTGGCTCAGGGATTCGGCATCGTTGTCGTTCTCGTCGGAGGCGGCGCGGACGGATACGGCGACGGACTCGGGGTCGGACTCGGGCGCCGTGGCGGGCCGCCCACGCAGGCTCCAGGCCCGGTCGCCGAGCAGCGACAGCGCCGCCGGAAGCAGCACGCCCCGGACGATCGTCGCGTCGATGAGGATCGCGACCGCCATGCCGACACCGAGCATCTTGTACTCGATGCCGGAGAGCGTCGCGAACATCGCGAAGACCGCGATCATGACGACGGCCGCGCTGGTCACCACCCCGGCGCTGCTGCCGACGCCGCGGACGACCGCCTCCCGGGCGGACTCGCCCCGGGCCCAGCGCTCCCGGACCCGGCTGAGGATGAAGACGTGGTAGTCCATGCTCAGGCCGAACAGGATCACGAACATGAACAACGGCAGCCAGTTGACCACGCCGCCGAAGGACGAGAAGCCCAGCAGGTCGGCGAAGTCACCGTTCTGGAAGCCGAGGACGACGATGCCGATCGCCGCACCGATGGCGAGCAGATTGAGCACCATCGAGACCGCGGCCACCAGCAGTGCCCGGAACGCGATGACCAGCACCACGAACGCCAGCACCAGGACGAAGCCGATGACCCAGGCGGTACGCGCCTTGAGCACCTCGGCGAAGTCGTGCAGACCCGCGGTGCGGCCCCCGACGGCGTACTCGAGGTCGGGCGTGTTCGCGAACGCCTCGGGCAGGACGTCCTCACGCAGCGTCCGCAGGGCCTCGACCGAGGTGTCGTCGGTGCCGCTACCGGCCAGCGGGACCTTGATGCTGAGCACGTCGCCGACCGGCGAGGCCGAGATCTGGTCGCCGAGCAGGTCGCTCGCGGCGGCCTCGCGGCGCAACTCCGCGACGGCCCGCTCGGCGGCGCCGGTGGTGGCACCGGCGCCCCAGACCACTACCTGGGCCGGGTCCGCGCCGCCGGGGAACGCCTGCTGCAGCCGGACCCCGGCGTCGACCGCCGGAATGCTGCGCGGCAGCGAGTCGAGCTGCCCGGGCTCGCTGAGCTTCATCCCGAACGCGGGCAGGGCGAGCCCGACCAGCGCGAGTAGCGCGATGCCGCCGAACACTATCGGGTGGCGGGACACGGCGCCGGCGATCGCCGACCAGCCGCGGGAACTGGTCGCAGTGGTGCGGGAGCGGCCCAGAAAGGGGATGCGTAGCGCGTCCACCTTGCGGCCGAGCAGGCTCAGCAGGGCCGGCAGGACGGTGACCGAGCCGAGCACCGCCAGGCTCACCACGATGATCGTGCCGATGGCCATCCCGTTGAAGGTGTCGACCTGGGCGAGGAACAGGCCGGCCAGCGACAGGATCACGGTAATACCGGAGACGACGACGGCATGCCCGGAAGTCCGTGCGCTGATCTTCAGCGCCTCACTCGCGTCCTTGCCGGCGGCCCGCTCCTCCCGCTCGCGGCGTAGGTAGAAGAGCGAGTAGTCCACGCCGACCGCCATACCGATCAGCAGCACCACCGACGACACCGTGCTGTTGGCCGGGATGACCGTGCCGACCAGTCCGAGGAACCCGAGCCCGGCGAACACCGCGGTGGCGGCGAGGAATACCGGAACCGCGGCGGCGACCAGCGCGCCGAAGACGAGGATCAGGATGATCAGCGTCACCGGCAGCGACAGTTGCTCGGCGCGGGCCAGGTCGTCGTCGGCGGCCTTGTCGATCGCGGAGGTCAGCGAGATGTCACCGGCCATCGCGAATCGGACGCCGGGGTGCGCGTCCTGGACCGCGCCGAGCTCCTTCTTGATCTCGGCGAAGTGCTTGTCGGCTTCTGCCCCGGGGCCCGGGATCGTGAAGCTGACCAGGCCGGACCTGCCGTCCGTGGAGACCAGCGCCGCCCGCGTCCGCTCGTCGTCCAGCGGGGTCACGATGTCGGTGGTGGCTCCGGGCAGCGCCTTGAGCCGGCCGCTCAGGTCTCTGGCGGCGTTCTCCAGGTCGGGAGTGCCGAGGAACGGCCGGTCCCGGTTCTGCGCCTCGATGAGCACGTTCTCGGTGTAGGAGGAGGTCACCTTCTGCGCCCGGATCATGCTCTGCGCCTTGCCGGCCTCGCCGGCGTCAGTGGTCTTGGCGCCCGAGCCCGCCACGTCGCCGAGCAGCACCGCCGCGGCCACCAGGAGGATCCAGCCGACGATGACCTTCTTGGGATTGCGGCTGGACCAGCCCACTATCCGCTCCATCATGAGCCCCTTCGTCGGCGCCGGCGATGCCTTCCCTGGCATGACTGTCCTTCCTGGATGAACGAAAAGGAGGAGCTCATCTCATGGAGGGCGGAGCGGCTCAATCCAGCTCGCGCATCATGAGTTCCATCGAGGTCACGGACTGGCGCACGCCGGTCAGCTCGTTCGCCACCCGCTGGCGCAGGTCCTCGTGCTCGAGGAGCAGCTCGGCATACTTTTGGTTGAGCTCGCGGTAACGGTCGTCGTCCCGTTGCGCGACGATGCGGGCCCGCCAGGTAGCGGCGAGCTGGGTGATGACCAGGACCAGGACCAGGATGATGCCGGCCACCGCCAGCAGGCCGGTGAGGTCGTCGCCGGGGTTCATCGACTCTCCCCCCTCTCCGGTTCGCTCTCGTCGCGGGAGCCCACCGCACGGGCCACGACCGGCGGACTCAGCACCAGGTCGAACGGCACCAGCTCGAAGTACTTCATGGCCTTGCCGTCCTCCCCCAGTTCGAGCGTTCCGACGATCAGCCCGGCGGTCTCCAGCCGTTGCAGGTGCATGTGGAGAAGCGGCCGACTGATACCCACCTCGCGAGCCAACCGACTGACGTAGTCGCGCCCCTCGGCCAGCCGCGCCACGATGCGCATCCGGTGTGGATTTCCGAGCGCCGAGAGCACTCCCAGCAAGCTCACCTCGGTCAGAGGTGACCCGTCCATCAGCAAGGCCCCTTTATGTGTAAGAAGAACTTTACAGGTGGCGCACCCACCTGTCAAATAAAGCTGACATGTGTCCGCCTCACTCGACGGGTGGACGCCGGATCGACGGCACACAGACCGCCAGCAAGGCCAATGACCCCATGCCGGCGGCCGTGATCAGCGCCGCCCGCGACGTCCCGGCGGCGGTCAGCAGGGCCCCGCCGAGCAGGGCGCCCATCGAGTTCAGACCGGAGCCGATCAGCACGACCACACTGGTCACCCGGCCCTGCATCGCGTCCGGGGTCACCCGGATCTGGTACGTCGCGGCGGTCACGTTGAGCAGTGCGCCCAGTGCCGCCATGCCGCCCATCAGCGCGCCGAGCCCGACCGGCAGCGTCGTGACCGAGACCAGCAGGATCAGCACGGACCACAGCGCCAGCACGCCGATCAGGATCGCCTGCACCGGCACCCTCCGCATGATCCGGGACGCGGTGAACGCACCGAGCAGCCCGCCCGCGCCGCCGAGCAGCCCGATCACCCCGACCATGTACGGCGGATATCCGCCCTGCTTGACGATCACCACCAGGGTCAGGCCGATCACCTGGAAGGCCAGGTTGCTGCCGCCGAGCAGCAGAATCGCCGAGCGCATGAACCGGTGCCGCCACACCCACGCGAAACCCTCGGCGATCTCGGTGGTCAGCATCCGCCGCGGCCCCGTCCGCTCGTCCTGCAGGTTCCTGCGCACGGTCAGCAAGGTCACGAAGGCCACCGCGTGGGTCAGCATCGCGAAGCCGAACGGCAGCCACCGCAACACCGAGTACAACGCGCTCCCGGTCGGTTGTCCGATCAATCCGGTCGCCTGCCCGCGCACCTCGTTCTGGGACAGGGCGGCGCCGAGGTGTGCGGGATGGACGACGTGCCGCACCGAGGCCCGCTCCGCGAGCCGGTAGACGATCACGGCGCTGCCCTCCAGGAAGGCGACCGCCATGACGTGCGGCAGCCACAACTCATCGAGCAGCAACGCGACGGCCAGGCTGCCCATGCTGGACAGGCCGACCACGTCGCAGGCGAGCATCGTGCGGCGGCGGTTCCACCGGTCGACGAGCGCGCCGGCCGGCAGCACGAACAGCAGTTGGGGTAGCAGCGTGGCGAACGCGATCAGCGCGGCATCGGCCGGGGTGCCGCCGCCCCAGATGATCAGCAACGGGTACGCGGCGACCGCGACCCTGGTGCCGAGCAGCGAGGCGCCGGCCCCCACCAAAAGCATCCGGAAGTCCCGGTTGCGACGCAGCGGGGCTACCGGGGCCGACGCCTCGGTGTCCGGAGGGATCTGCGAGGTGGAGGTCATCAACACGCTCCTGGCACGGGGATCACCGGCCGCGGGCGAGCCGACCGGCCGTGGACGGTGTTCTAGCGAAGGTCGGAGCGCAGCCGCGCGACGACGGTCTTGAGCACCTGCTCCCCTGCCTGGCCGTTGGTCATCACGCAGAGCCCGCCGCCGGACCCGAGCGAGATCACCGACAGCCCGTGGTAGCCGGTCGGCGTGCCGCCGTGGCCGAACTCGGTGTCGGTGGCGACCGCGTCGACGACCGTGCCGAGGCCGTACAGGCTGTCCTCGTACGGTGTGATCATCATGGCCGCGGTGTCCTGCCGCAGCAGCGCGAACGGCCGGCCCATCGCGGCCCGCCGCAGTTCGGTCGCCACCCTCGTCAGATCGGCCGGCGTCGACCACAGCCCGGCCGCGGCGGCGTCGGGGCGGACCCGCCAGCCGCCCTCGATCGGTTGTCCGTCGGCGTCGTGGCCCTGCGCGACCGGGTGGGCGGCCCGCGTCGGGTGGTCCTGGTCGAAGCTGCTGTCCGCCATGTTCAGCGGGTCCAGCACCAACCGGCGCATCAACGCGTCGAACGGTTCACCGGTGACGTCGGTCAGCACCTGCTGCACGACGACGTAGTGGACGTTGGCCTTGCGGAAGCTGGCACCGGCCGCCGCGATCCGGGTGACCGCCGGCACCGCCGGATCGGCTGCCCCGGTGAGCAGGTCGGTGAGCGACGGCACCGGGCCACCCGGCACGAAGCCGCCGCCCGGCGTGGACGACAGCCCGGACCGGTGCGCCAGCAGGTGCCGCAGGGTGACCGGAGCATCCCCGGTCGGCACCTGCCATCCGGTCAGGTAGCGGTTGACGTCCTCGTCGAGGTCGAGGATCCCCTCGTCGACGAGGCGCAGCACGGCCATCGCGGTGAGGTGCTTGCTGAGCGAGCCGGCCTGGAACGGCGTACGCCCGGTGACCGGCGTGCCCGCCGCGGCCTGTCCGAACGTCTCCACCTCGACGAGTTCGCCGGCGGCGATGACCGCGACACTCAGGCCCGGCACCCGGTACCGCTCCATGGCCTCCTGCCAGTCCTGGCGGGACACCACACCGGGTGCGGCGGCCGGCGGGGCGGCATTCGCGGCGGCGTCGATCGCGAGCTGGGCGCCGACCGCCTCGGCCAACGCGGACAGCGTCTGGTGCTGGTACATCATGAACAGCGACAGTGGGAGGCCTCTGCGCTGTGCCGCCGCGACGGCCTTGATCACCAGGATCGAGTGGCCGCCGAGCGCGAGGAAGCCGTCGCCGCGGCCGACCCGCTCGACCCCGAGCAGTTCGGCGAAGATCTCGGCCAGGGCCTGCTCGATCCCGGTCGAGGGCGGCTCGAAGGTCTCGGCGGCCGGGGGCGGCGGCAGGGCGCGGCGGTCGAGTTTGCCGTTGGCGGTCAACGGCATCGCGTCGAGCACCACGAACACGGCCGGGACCATGTACTCCGGCAGACGCCCCGCGCAGAACGCCCGCACCTCGGCATCGACGAAACCCGCACCCACGACATACCCGATCAACCGACCCTCGATGAGCAACACCCGCGCCTCAGCCACCGACGGATGCTCATTCAGCACCGCCTCAACCTCACCGATCTCCACCCGATAACCACGAATCTTGACCTGATCATCAGAACGACCCAGATACTCGAGCACCCCGTCGCCACGCCACCGAACCACATCCCCCGAGCGATACAAACGAGAACCCGCCGGACCATACGGATCAGGAACGAACCGCCGCGCCGTCAACCCCGGCAAATCCACATAGCCACGAGCGACACCCACACCACCCACGAACAACTCACCCACAGCCCCCACCGGAACCTGATTCAACCGCCCATCCAAAACCCGCCCCACCATCCCGGGCAACGGCACACCGATCGGAACCACACCCGAACCACAATCAGCAGGAACCCGATACACAGAAGTACCCACCGACGCCTCAGTCGGGCCATACTCATTCACCAGACGACCCGAACCCGAATAACGACTTGCCAACACACCCGGCAACGCCTCACCAGCCACCACCAACACCCCAGCCAGATCACGCACCTGATCCACAGACAACTGCTGCGACAACACCTCCAAATGACCCGGAGTCAGCTTGAGAAACGCAAACGGACCCCACGACAACAACGCCGACCCCAACTCCGACAAATCCAGATCCTGCGGCAACACCACCACCGGCTGACCAGCCAACAACGGCGCCCACACATTCGGCACCACCAAATCAAACGCCACCGACGAAAACACCGCCCCACCCACACCACCACCCACCACAGACCCCGCCCCCACAAGATCCCGAACCGCCCAACCCACATGATTCGCCAAACCACGGTGCGACACCCCCACACCCTTCGGACGTCCCGTCGACCCAGACGTGAAAATCACATACGCCAACTCATCCGGATCCACCCCAACCGGCTCAACATCCACCAACCCCAAACCATCCACCACCACCACCGGACCCTCAAACACCCCCACCCGATCCCCATGCGTCACCACCGCAGCCGCACCATCCACCATCGACCGCACCCGACCCACCGGAAACCCAGGATCCACCGGAACATAAGCCGCCCCCACAAACCACACACCCAACAACGCCGCATGCAACCACTCACCACGCTCCACCACCACACCCACCCGATCACCACGAGCCACCCCCACCGCCCGCAACGACTCAGCCACCGCACCCGCCCGACCCACCAACTCACCAAACGAAAGCTCAAACCCCACCCCACGAACCGCCACCGCACCCGGATCCCGCCCCGCCCGCTCCACCAACGCCAACGACACCGGACACCCACTCACCACACCCTCAACCCCAACCTCCCAACCAGAAACCACCCCCACCTCACCAACCGGCAACAACACCCGCGACGCATCACCCTCCGAATCAGCCGCCATCGCCTCCAACACCAACCGATACATCGACGCCAAACGCTCAGCATGCCCCCGAGACAGCAGCTGGAGGTTGCCGCGCAGGTGCAGCCGGCCCGGCCCGGTCGAGATCGACAGGCCGAACTCGTTGCTGCTGCGGCCCAGGCTGTCGCCGACCGTCACCTCGCCGTTCAGGCCGGTGAAATCGTGGTAGCTGAAGTACGCCTCGATCATCCGACCGCCGTCGCCGTAGCTGCGCTCGATCTGCGGCATCGGGAAGTGCCGGTGCGCCCACATCTCGCGTTCCCGGGCGAAGGTGGTCGCGACCAGGTCCCGCCAGGTCCGCGCACCCCGATCGTGGCGCAGCGGCAGCACGTTCAGGAACATGCCGTGCACCCGGTCGGCGTCGGCGGACTCCGGCCGGACATGGTGGGTCAGCCCGGACAGGAACGACGCCTCCGGGGTCAGGGCGCTGAGCACGTGGAGGTGGGCGGCCAGCAGCGTGCTCTTCATCGGGGCGCCGGCGCGGGCGGCGACGGTTCGCAACCCGTCCTCGAGGTCGTCGAACGCGATGTCCACCACGATCGTTCCGCCCGGCTCGCCCGCCGGGGCACCCCAGCCGGCGGGAACCTCGAACCGCGGGCAGTCCTCCACCTGAGAGCGCCAGAACTCCTGCTCGGACTCCGACGCGAGGGCGGACAGCTCGGCCGCGACCGTGTCGGCGAAACGCAGCGCCGGGGGCGCCCACGCGACCGCCTGGTCCGCCAACAGGCTGTGGTAGGCCTCGAACAGTTCGACGAAGAGCGTGCGCCGGCTCCAGCCGTCGAGCACGACGTGCGAGTTGACCGCGGTGAGCTGCCAACTGCTGTCCGCGCAGAGGTGCACGGTGAGCCGCAGCAGTGGCGGACCGGCGGGATCCAGCGGGTGCCGGCCGGCCTCGGCGACGTACCGTTCGATCACGGCGACGGCCTCGTCCGCACCCAGCCCGCTCAGGTCCTCGACCGCGACCCGCACCGGCACCTCGGCGTGCACGAGTTGTACCGGCACCGAGAAGCGGTCCAGGTTGATGCTGCTTCGCAGCACGTCGTGGCGGCGAGCGAGCAGGGCCGCGGCGGACTCGAACCGCTCCGCGTCGAACGGGCGACCGTCGCGGATCCGCACGCTGGTCACCACGTGGTACGGCGGGTGCTCGCCACCCGCGAGCATCTCGACCTGCATGCCGATCTGTGCCTGGAGCAGCGGGTACGCGTCGTCCAGCCCGTCCGGGAGCACCGCACGGTCCTCGTCGCTGATCAGACTGAACGGCCGCACCGGCGGGGGCGGCGACGAGGCCCCCTCGCGCTGGGCGAGCAGCGCGCACAGTTCGCCGAGCACCGGGTACCGCATGAGGTCCTTGACCTCGACGTCGTACCCGTGGTCGCGCAGGGTGCCGACGAGCAGCACGGCCCGGATCGAGTCGCCGCCGATGTCGAAGAAGCTGTCGGTGACACCGGCCCGATCGACGCCGAGCACCGACTGCCACATCTGCGAGACCGAGGCCTCCAGCGGAGTCCTCGGGGCAGCGTACTCGCCGCCGCCGCGCCACTGGTCCGCCTCCGGGGCGGGCAGGGCGCGTTTGTCGAGTTTGCCGTTGTTGGTCAGTGGGATCGCGTCGATCTCGACGTACGCGGCCGGGACCATGTACTCCGGCAGTACCCGGGAGATGGTCTCCCGGATCACCCGCGGATCGAGACGCTGACCGTGCACCGGCACCAGGTAGCCGACCAGACGACCGTCCTCGGCCAACACGGTGACCGCCTCACGCACCCCGGCACAACCGGACAACGCCACGTTGATCTCACCGAGCTCGATCCGGAAACCACGAATCTTCACCTGGTCATCGGCCCGGCCCAGGAACTCCAGCGTCCCGTCAGGACGCCGAAGAGCCAAATCACCACTGCGATACATACGACTACCCGCCGCACCGAACGGATCCGGCACGAACCGCTGCGCGGTCAACGCCGCCCGACCCAGATACCCACGAGCCACACCCGGCCCCGCCACATAGATCTCACCGGTCACCCCGAACGGCACCGCACGCCCACCGGCGTCGAGCAGGTACACCGCCAGATCCGACAACGGCCGACCAATCGCGTTGCCCGCCCCAGGCTCCAGATCCCGCCTGGTCAACCGGTGGTAGGTGGTATGCACCGTCGTCTCGGTGATCCCATACATGTTCACCAACGCGACCCGACCCAACCCGACCCGGTCAACCCACGGCTTGAGCCCGGCCACCTCCAACCGCTCACCCGCGAAGATCACCGCGCGCAGACCCAGCCGCCGCACCCGAGGATCACCCTCAGCCGCCGCGGCCACCACCGAACGAAACGCCGTCGGCGTCTGCGACAACACCGTCACCTGCTGATCAACCAACAAGTCCAGGAAATCCCCCGGCGAACGCGCCACATCCCGCGGCACCACCACCAGACGACCACCGAACGCCAACGCCCCCCACATCTCGAACACCGACACGTCGAACCCATACGAATGAGCCATCGACCACACATCCGACTCGTCGAACGCATAATGCTCCTGCGCCGCGTCCAACAACCGGGTCACATTCCGATGCGTCAACACCACACCCTTGGGCCGACCCGTCGAACCAGACGTGTAAATCGTGTAAACCACATTCTCCGGCGTCGACACCCGCGGAGGATCATCCACCCGACCCTCAACACCCAACTCGTCCAACACGATCACCCGACCATCGAACACCTCCGCCAAGCCCCCAGCCAAAGCCGCCGACGTCACCACCACCCGAACACCCGCATCACCCACCACAAAACCCAGACGCCCCAACGGCTGCGCCGGATCCAACGGCAGATAACCCGCCCCCGACTTCAACACACCCAACAACGCTGGAACCAAATCAACCCCACGCTCCAAATGCACCCCCACCAAATCCTCCGGACCCACCCCCACACCACGCAACAACCACGCCAAACGATTCGCCCGCGCATTCACCTCCCCATACGAAAGCTCCACCCCACCCGCCACCACCGCCACCAACCCCGACCCCCGCGCCACCCAAGCCTCAAACAACTCGTGCACCAGCGGGCCGTCGTCGGAGACGGTGACCGCGGACGGGGCGCTGCCCGCGTCCGTACCGAAGGTGAGCGGCACCGTCGCCTCCTCGTCCAGTCCTGCGGCGATCCCGGCCAGAACCGACCGGTACATCGCCGCGAGTTGTTCCGCGTGCTGCGGGGCGAGCAGTCCGGTGCGGGTGGCGATGCCGAGTCGGCGGTCGCCGTACGCGTGCACGGAGAGACCGAAGTCGTTGGCTTGCTGGTTGACCGCGACGCCCTGGTCGACGATCTCGCCGTCGACCTGGTGGAAGTCGATGTAGTTGAACAACACGTCGATCAGCCGGGAACCGGCTGCGGTGTCCCGCTGGATGCGGGACAGCGGGTACTGGCGGTGCGCCCAGACCTCGGTCTCCTGCTCGAAGACCCGGGTGAGCAGCTCGCGCCAGGTCCGGGCGCCGCGCCGGTGCGGGAACGGCAGCGAGTTGAGGTGCATGCCGAGCACCCGCTCCGCGCCGACCGCCTCGGGCCGTCCGTGGAAGACGACGCCGGTGTGGAAGGCCGGCGCGTCGGTGAGGCAACTGAGCACCTCCAGGTGGGCGGCGAGCAGCAGGGTCTTGAGCGGCACGCCGGCCTCGGCCGCCCGGGCCCGCAGGTCAGTGGCGAGATCGGCGATCGGCACGCTCACGCCGTACGGCTCGGCGTCCTCCCCTGGCGTGCCGACCCAGGCGGCGGGCAGGTCGAAACGCGCGTAGTCGTCGACGATCCGCTTCCAGAACGCGGCGTCGGCGGGGTTGCGCAGCGATGCGAGCTCGCCGGCGATCACGTCGGCGTACCGGACTGGCGGCGGCTCGTAGGGTACGGGCTCGCCGGTGTCGCGGATCTCGCGGTAGACGTTCGCCAGTTCCATCTCGAAGGTGGCGTTGCTCCAACCGTCCGTGATCACGTGCGAGCAGGTGATCAGCAACCACCAGGTGGTGTCGTTCTCCATCAGCGCGGCGACCCGCATCAGCGGCGCGGAGCGGAACTCCATCGGGGCGGCCCGCTCGGCCGCCACCTCGGCGGTGAGCCGACGCTCGCCGGTCGCCTGGTCGGTGCCGCGGCCGTCCACGACCCGCACCGGGACGCCGGCGGTCTCGTGCACGATCTGCATCGGCACCGAGTAGCCGGTGAGGTGCACCGACGTACGCAGGTTCTCGTGCCGGGCGCTGAGCACCTGGACGGCCCGGCGGAACGCGGTCTCGTCGAACGGCCGGTCGTCCTTGATCCGCCGAGCGGCGACGTTGTGGTAGACCCGGCGCTCTCCGCTCGCCAACTGCTCGGCCACCATGCCCAGCTGAACCTCGCCCAGCGGGTACGCGTCGACCGTGCCGCCCGGGAGCAGGGCCCGGTCCGCGTCGCTGATCAGCGAGTACGGGGCGACGCCCGCCGGCGCCTCGGCCGCGGTGCCGCGGGTAGCGAGGACGGCGGCCAGGTCGGCGACCGTGCGCTGGGCGAAAACGTCGCGCACGGTCAGGTCGTAGCCGAGGCCCCGCAGCGCGCCGACGACGGCGACGGCCCGGATCGAGTCGCCGCCGCGCTCGAAGAACCTGTCGTGCCGGCCGATCGGCGCCGTGTTCAGGGCGCGCTGCCACGCCTCGGCAACCGCGGTCTCGACATCGGTCATCGGGGTGTCGTCGGCGAGCGCCGGCTCGGCGGCCGGGGGCGGCGGCAGGGCGCGGCGGTCGAGTTTGCCGTTGGCGGTCAACGGCATCGCGTCGAGCACCACGAACACGGCCGGGACCATGTACTCCGGCAGACGCCCCGCGCAGAACGCCCGCACCTCGGCATCGACGAAACCCGCACCCACGACATACCCGATCAACCGACCCTCGATGAGCAACACCCGCGCCTCAGCCACCGACGGATGCTCATTCAGCACCGCCTCAACCTCACCGATCTCCACCCGATAACCACGAATCTTGACCTGATCATCAGAACGACCCAGATACTCGAGCACCCCGTCGCCACGCCACCGAACCACATCCCCCGAGCGATACAAACGAGAACCCGCCGGACCATACGGATCAGGAACGAACCGCCGCGCCGTCAACCCCGGCAAATCCACATAGCCACGAGCGACACCCACACCACCCACGAACAACTCACCCACAGCCCCCACCGGAACCTGATTCAACCGCCCATCCAAAACCCGCCCCACCATCCCGGGCAACGGCACACCGATCGGAACCACACCCGAACCACAATCAGCAGGAACCCGATACACAGAAGTACCCACCGACGCCTCAGTCGGGCCATACTCATTCACCAGACGACCCGAACCCGAATAACGACTTGCCAACACACCCGGCAACGCCTCACCAGCCACCACCAACACCCCAGCCAGATCACGCACCTGATCCACAGACAACTGCTGCGACAACACCTCCAAATGACCCGGAGTCAGCTTGAGAAACGCAAACGGACCCCACGACAACAACGCCGACCCCAACTCCGACAAATCCAGATCCTGCGGCAACACCACCACCGGCTGACCAGCCAACAACGGCGCCCACACATTCGGCACCACCAAATCAAACGCCACCGACGAAAACACCGCCCCACCCACACCACCACCCACCACAGACCCCGCCCCCACAAGATCCCGAACCGCCCAACCCACATGATTCGCCAAACCACGGTGCGACACCCCCACACCCTTCGGACGTCCCGTCGACCCAGACGTGAAAATCACATACGCCAACTCATCCGGATCCACCCCAACCGGCTCAACATCCACCAACCCCAAACCATCCACCACCACCACCGGACCCTCAAACACCCCCACCCGATCCCCATGCGTCACCACCGCAGCCGCACCATCCACCATCGACCGCACCCGACCCACCGGAAACCCAGGATCCACCGGAACATAAGCCGCCCCCACAAACCACACACCCAACAACGCCGCATGCAACCACTCACCACGCTCCACCACCACACCCACCCGATCACCACGAGCCACCCCCACCGCCCGCAACGACTCAGCCACCGCACCCGCCCGACCCACCAACTCACCAAACGAAAGCTCAAACCCCACCCCACGAACCGCCACCGCACCCGGATCCCGCCCCGCCCGCTCCACCAACGCCAACGACACCGGACACCCACTCACCACACCCTCAACCCCAACCTCCCAACCAGAAACCACCCCCACCTCACCAACCGGCAACAACACCCGCGACGCATCACCCTCCGAATCAGCCGCCATCGCCTCCAACACCAACCGATACATCGACGCCAAACGCTCAGCATGCCCCCGAGACAGCACCGAGGTACGGGTCTTGAGCGTGAGACCGCCGTTGGAGGTGGTGACGGTCAGCGCGAACTCGTTGGTGCCGGAGCCGAAACCCGCGGCAAGGTCGATCTGCTCCGCGTCGAGGTTGTGGAAGTCCTGGTAGTTGAAGATGACGTCGACGAGCCGGCCGGAGCCACCGGCCAACCGGGCCACCCCGGCCAGCGGGTACCGGCGGTGCGGCCACAGGGCAACCTCGGCGTCGAACACCGCGCGGACGAGCTGCCGCCAGGTGCGGGCGGTCCGGTCGTACGGGATCGGCAGCGTGTTGAGGAACATGCCGTGCACCCGGTCGGCGCCGAGCACCTCGAGGCGGGTGTCGCAGACCAGCCCGGCGTGGAAGGCTGGCTCGTTGGTGAGCTGGCTGAGCACCTTGAGGTGGGCTGCGAGCAGCACGCTCTTGACCGAGGTCCGCGAGCTCATGGCGAGCGCGCGCAGCGGCGCCTCCAGATCCATCGCGGGCACGGTGAGCTGGTAGGCCTCGTCGGCCACGGTCTGGTCGCCCCAGCTCGCGGGCAGGCGGAACGGCGCGCGGTCGTCGACGACCGCCTGCCAGAACGCCCGGTGCTGCGGGGACTCCAGCGCGGCGAGTTCAGCGGCGACCGAGTCGGCGAACCGTACCCCGGGAGTCTCCGCCGGCGCCGGGGTGACACCGTCACGCAGCGCCCGGTAGCACTCGACGAGATCCATGAGCATCTCGTGCTGGCTCCAGCCCTCCGTGATCATGTGCGACCGGGACAGCGCGAGCCACCAGCCGTCGTCGGCGACCAGCGCGCCGATCCGCAGCTGCGGCACCGCGGCCGGGTCGATCGGCCGGGACTGCTCGCGGGCGACGTGGTCGCGCAGGGCCGCGTCGACCGCCTCGGCGTCCAACCCGCGCAGGTCCTGGACGCTGACCGGCGCCTCAGCCTTTTCATGCACCAACTGAAGCGGGATCGAGTACGTCGACAGGTCGAACGACGTGCGCAGCGCCTCGTGCCGGGCGCAGACCGTGCGTACGGCGGCCCGCAGCGCCTCGACGTCGAACGGCGCGTCGTCGATCACCTTGTAGCCGCCGGTGCTGTGGTAGTTCGGCGAATCGCCGGCCTCCAACTCGAACAGCATGCCGGCCTGCGCCTGGAGCAGCGGGTACGCGTCCACGACCCCGTCCGGCACCCGCCGCCGATCCGCCGCGCCGACCAGCGCAAACGGTGCGGTGGCCTGGTGCGGCTCGGCGGGCGCCGTACGGCTGCCGATCAACTCGGCGAGCTCGGCGACCGTACGCCGCTCGAACACATCGGTGACCGAGACGTCGTGTCCGGCCGCGCGGACCGCACCCACCAGCGCGATCGCGCGGATCGAGTCGCCGCCGACGTCGAAGAACGAGTCCTCGACGCCGGCCTGCGGCAGGTCCAGCACCTGCGCCCAGACCAGCGCGAGCTGCTGCTCCAGCGGGGTGCGCGGCGCGAGGTACTCGCCGGCGGTGCGTAGGTGGGTGCCGTCGGGGGCGGGTAGGGCGCGCTTGTCGAGTTTGCCGTTGGCGGTGACCGGGATCGCGTCGATCTCGACCAGCGCCGCGGGGACCATGTAGTCGGGCAGCGTACGGGCCAACTGGTCACGGACCACCCGCGAGTCGGGACGGTGACCGGCCATCGGCGCGAGGTAACCGACGATGCGTTTGTCGCCAGGGGTGTCCTCGCGGAGCACGGCGACCGCGTCGCGGACCCCCGCGCAGGCGGACAGGGCCGCGCTGATCTCACCGAGCTCGATCCGGAAACCACGGACCTTGACCTGGTCATCGGCACGGCCGAGGAATTCCAGCGTGCCGTGCACGGTCCACCGGGCCAGATCACCGCTGCGATACATGCGGGTACCGGCTGCACCGAACGGATCCGGCACGAACCGCTGCGCCGTCAACGCGGCCCGGCCCAGATACCCACGAGCCACACCCGGACCCGCCACATAGATCTCCCCCGGCACACCCACCGGAACCGGCTCACCACACGGATCGAGCAGATAGACGGCAAGATCCGGCAAAGCCACCCCGGCCGGACTCACCCCCGGCGCCGCCAGATCACCTGTCGTCAACCCATGGACCGTCACATGAACCGTGGTCTCGGTGATCCCGTACATGTTGACCAGAGCAACCCGATCGAGAGAAACCCGATCAACCCACGGCCTCAACTCGGCGATCTCCAACTTCTCACCACCGAAGACCACCGAACGCAACGCCAACCGATCGACCCGCTCATCCCCGCCCGCCGCCGCCGCAACCAACGCGCGAAACGCCGTCGGCGTCTGCGACAGGAACGTGACCCGCTCATCGACCAACAACTGCAGGAAATCCTCCGGCGAACGAGCAACCGACCGCGGAACCACCACCACCCGGCCACCGAACGCCAACGCACCCCACATCTCGAAAACCGAGAAATCGAACGCGAACGAATGAGCCATCGACCAGACACCCGACGCGTCGATCCCCAACTCGCCAGCACAGACCCGCATCAAACGCACCACATTCGCATGCGTCACGACACAACCCTTGGGACGACCGGTCGACCCAGACGTGTAAATCGTGTAGAGAACACTGTCCGGCGTCGCCACCCGCGGCGGATCATCCACCCGACCCTCAACACCCAACTCGTCCAACACGATCACCCGACCATCGAACACACCCGCCAAACCCGCAGCCAACCCCGCCGACGTCACCACCACCCGAACACCCGCATCACCCACCACGAAACCCAACCGCTCCACCGGATTCGCCGGATCCAACGGCAGATAACCAGCCCCCGACTTCACCACACCCAACAACGCCGGAACCAACTCCGGACCACGCTCCAAATACACCCCAACCAAATCCTCAGGACCCACACCAACATCCCGCAACAACCACGCCAAACGATTCGCCCGCCCATTCACCTCCCCATACGACAACCGACTCTCCCCCGCCACCACCGCAACCACATCAGGACTCTCCACCACCCGCGCCTCAAACAACTCATGCGCAAGAACATCCACCTCCGCACCCAACACCGGCGGCACCACCACCACCGCCCGCTCGGCCGACGGCAGGTACGTCGCCCGCGCGTCGCCCTGCTCGCCGTCCGCGGCCATGCTCGTCAGTACCGCTCGGTACATGCCGGCGATCCGGTCGATGTTCTCGCGGGACAGCACGTGGGTGTTGCTGCGCAGGCCGAGGATGCCGCCGATCGCGGTCACCGCGAGGCCGAATTCCATCGCGGTCCGGTTGATGCCGTTGCCCTCGTCGACCACGTCTCCCTCGTCCAACAGGTGAAAGTCGAGGTAGCTGAAGAACGTGTCGATCAGGCGCCGTCCGCCCGACGCAATCGCCGGCATCGGGTACGCGCGGTGCGGCCAGGCCGCCGCCTCGTCCTCGAACACCCGGCGCACCAGGTCTCCCCAGGTGGCGGCGTCGCGGGCGGACGGGTGGGGCAGCGTGGTGATGTACATGCCGATCAGCCGCTCCGAGCCCTGAACCTCGGGCCGCACGTGCCCGACCAGGCCGGTGAAGAACCGCTCCGCACCGGTGAGCTGGCTCATCACCTTCAGGTGCGCGCCGAGCAGCACGGCCTTGAACGGCACGCCGGTCTTGGCGGCCAGCTCGCGCAGGCCGGGTTCGAGTTCCTGGAAGGAGAACCCGGCGTCGATCCGCTCGGCCGGCACGGCCAGGTCGCCGTGCCAGTCTTCGGGCAGGGACAGCGGCTCGTACTCGGCGACCAGGCCGTGCCAGAAGTCGCGGTCGGCATCCGAGGCGAGCGAGGCCAGTTCGGCCGCGACGGTGTCGGCGAACCGGACCGGCGGCGCCTCGTAGCGGATCTCGATGCCGTCGCGCAGCGCGCGCAGCACCTCGACGAGTTCCTTGAGCAGCTGGTGGTAACTCCAGCCCTCAAGCAGGGCGTGGCTCTTGGTGAACGACAGTCGCCAGGAGTCGTCGGTCTGCACGTGCACGGTGATCCGCAGCAGCGGCAACGGCGACGACAGGTCGAACGGGGTGGCCCGCTCGGTCGCGGCGAACGCGACCAACCGGTCCGGCAGGTCGGCCGGGTCAAAGTGGCGCAGGTCGTGGCAGGCCACCGGGATCGTGACCTCGTGGTGCACGAGCTGCATGGGCACGGTGTATCCGGTCAGATCGACCGAGGTGCGCAGGATGTCGTGCCGGCGTCCGACCACCGTGACCGCCTCGCGGAACAACTCGGCGTCGAACGGCGCGTCGTCGCGGACCAGGAACGACGTGAAATCGTGGTAGTTGGCCTGGTCGCCGGAGGCGAGAGTCTCGACCAGCATCCCGGTCTGCGTCCGCAGGAGCGGGTACGCGTCGTCCAGCCCTTCCGGCAGCCGGGCCCGGTCCTCGTCGCCGATCAGCTCGAACGGGCTCACCGCGTGCACCGGCGACGGCGGAATCTCGTTACCGGTCGCCGATGCGCACAGCTGCGCGATCGTGGTGTGCTGGAAGACGTCGAGCGCCCCGACCGCGAAGCCTGCCGCCTGTAGCGCGCCCACCAGGCTGACCGCGCGGATCGAGTCGCCGCCGAGCTCGAAGAAGTCGTCGTCGACGCCGACCCGCTCGACCTTGAGCGCGTGCGCCCAGATCGTCGCCATCCGCTCCTCGTCGGGCGTGCGTGGGGCGACGTAGCGATCGCGGTCGTAGACCTGCTCGCCGTACGCGGGCAGGGCGCGTTTGTCGAGTTTGCCGTTGTTGGTCAGTGGGATCGCGTCGATCTCGACGTACGCGGCCGGGACCATGTACTCCGGCAGTACCCGGGAGATGGTCTCCCGGATCACCCGCGGATCGAGACGCTGACCGTGCACCGGCACCAGGTAGCCGACCAGACGACCGTCCTCGGCCAACACGGTGACCGCCTCACGCACCCCGGCACAACCGGACAACGCCACGTTGATCTCACCGAGCTCGATCCGGAAACCACGAATCTTCACCTGGTCATCGGCCCGGCCCAGGAACTCCAGCGTCCCGTCAGGACGCCGAAGAGCCAAATCACCACTGCGATACATACGACTACCCGCCGCACCGAACGGATCCGGCACGAACCGCTGCGCGGTCAACGCCGCCCGACCCAGATACCCACGAGCCACACCCGGCCCCGCCACATAGATCTCACCGGTCACCCCGAACGGCACCGCACGCCCACCGGCGTCGAGCAGGTACACCGCCAGATCCGACAACGGCCGACCAATCGCGTTGCCCGCCCCAGGCTCCAGATCCCGCCTGGTCAACCGGTGGTAGGTGGTATGCACCGTCGTCTCGGTGATCCCATACATGTTCACCAACGCGACCCGACCCAACCCGACCCGGTCAACCCACGGCTTGAGCCCGGCCACCTCCAACCGCTCACCCGCGAAGATCACCGCGCGCAGACCCAGCCGCCGCACCCGAGGATCACCCTCAGCCGCCGCGGCCACCACCGAACGAAACGCCGTCGGCGTCTGCGACAACACCGTCACCTGCTGATCAACCAACAAGTCCAGGAAATCCCCCGGCGAACGCGCCACATCCCGCGGCACCACCACCAGACGACCACCGAACGCCAACGCCCCCCACATCTCGAACACCGACACGTCGAACCCATACGAATGAGCCATCGACCACACATCCGACTCGTCGAACGCATAATGCTCCTGCGCCGCGTCCAACAACCGGGTCACATTCCGATGCGTCAACACCACACCCTTGGGCCGACCCGTCGAACCAGACGTGTAAATCGTGTAAACCACATTCTCCGGCGTCGACACCCGCGGAGGATCATCCACCCGACCCTCAACACCCAACTCGTCCAACACGATCACCCGACCATCGAACACCTCCGCCAAGCCCCCAGCCAAAGCCGCCGACGTCACCACCACCCGAACACCCGCATCACCCACCACAAAACCCAGACGCCCCAACGGCTGCGCCGGATCCAACGGCAGATAACCCGCCCCCGACTTCAACACACCCAACAACGCTGGAACCAAATCAACCCCACGCTCCAAATGCACCCCCACCAAATCCTCCGGACCCACCCCCACACCACGCAACAACCACGCCAAACGATTCGCCCGCGCATTCACCTCCCCATACGAAAGCTCCACCCCACCCGCCACCACCGCCACCAACCCCGACCCCCGCGCCACCCAAGCCTCAAACAACTCGTGCACCAGCACGTCGGTACCGGCGCGCACGACCGGAGGCGCCACCAGCGCGGCCCGCTCGGCCGCCGACAGGTACACCGCGCGCGCGTCGCCCTGCTCACCCTCGGCGGCCATGCTCTGCAGCACTGCGCGGTACATCGCGGCGAGGCTGTCCGCGGCTGCGGTCGTCAGGTAGCGCCGGTTGGCAGTCAGGATCAGATAGCCGGCACGGGAGGCGACTGTCAGCGGAAACTCGGTCGGGCTGTCATCCATGCCGGAGTTGGCGTCGACCACCTCGGTGTCAAGCTGCCGGAAGTCCTGGTAGTTGAAGTACACGTCCATGAGTCGGCCGCTGCCCGACCACTCGCGCAGCACGGCCGGCAACGGGAAGCGGCGGTGTCCCCAGAGGTCCACCTCCGCCGCGAACACGTCCCGGACCAGCCGCCCCCAGGTGTCGGCACCCCGGGTGTACGGAAACGGCAGCGTGTTGAGGAACATGCCGTACACCCGGTCGGCGCCGGTCACCTCGGGCCGGACGTCGCAGACCAGGCCGGTGTGGAAGACGTCCTCGTCGGTGAGCTGGCTCATCACCTTGAGGTGGGCGGACAGCATGATCGCCTTCATCGAGGTGCCGGTCGCGGCGGCCAGCGCCCGCAGCCCGGCCTCCAGGTCCCGCCAGGAGAAGCCGGTCTTGTACGGCGCGGCGACACCCGCCTCCGGGTCACCCCAGCTCGCCGGCAGCACCAGCGGCGCGTGCGAGTTCACCAGATCGCGCCAGTACTCCCGGTCGCTCTCCGACTCCATCGCGGCCAGCTCTCCCGCGATCGCGTCGGCGAACCGGACGGGCGGCGGCTCGACGGCGTCCGGCGTCTGCCCGGCGCGCAGCGTCAGGTACGTGGTGACGAACTCCATCAGCAACGAGTGGTAGCTCCACCCTTCGAGGATCGGGTGGCACTCGACGAGGGAGATCCACCAACCGCCGAGGTCGGTGGTGTGCGCATGGAAGCGCATCAGCGCGGGCACGGCGAGGTCGAACGGGTGCGCGCGCTCCCGTACGCCGAACGCCTCCACCTCGGCGCGTACCTCGTCGGCGGTCAGCCCGGTGCAGTCCCAGACGTCGGTGGTCATCTCGGCGTGGGCGTGCACGATCTGCATTGGACGCGAGTACGCGGTCAGTTCGATCGACGTCCGCAACGCCTCGTGCCGGGCCACGACGAGTCGCCCGGCCTCGGCGAAACTGCCGGGCGAGAACGGTTGGTCGTCGTGGATCCAGTACGCCGACACGTTGTGGTAGTTGTTCTGCTCGTTGTCGGCCAACATCTCGATGGCCATGCCGAGCTGGTTCTGGCCGAGCGGGTAGGCGTCGACGACGCCGTCCGGCAGCAGGGCCCGGTCGGCCTCGTCGATCAGCTCGAACGGCTGTACGGGACGGTCGACCGCGTCCCCGCCCGCCTCGCCGGCGAACTCGACCAGCCGGGCCACCGTCCGGTGCTCGAACACGTCGCGGACGCTGACCTGGTAGCCCGCCTCGCGCAGGGCGCCGACCAGCGCGACCGCGCGCATCGAGTCGCCGCCCAGATCGAAGAAGCTGTCGGTGATGCCGACCCGCTCGACGCCGAGCACGCTGCGCCACACCGCGGCGACGGCGTCCTCGGTGGCGTCGCGCGGCGCGAGGTACTCGCCGGCGGTGCGTAGGTGGGTGCCGTCGGGGGCGGGTAGGGCGCGCTTGTCGAGTTTGCCGTTGGCGGTGACCGGGATCGCGTCGATCTCGACCAGCGCCGCGGGGACCATGTAGTCGGGCAGCGTACGGGCCAACTGGTCACGGACCACCCGCGAGTCGGGACGGTGACCGGCCATCGGCGCGAGGTAACCGACGATGCGTTTGTCGCCAGGGGTGTCCTCGCGGAGCACGGCGACCGCGTCGCGGACCCCCGCGCAGGCGGACAGGGCCGCGCTGATCTCACCGAGCTCGATCCGGAAACCACGGACCTTGACCTGGTCATCGGCACGGCCGAGGAATTCCAGCGTGCCGTGCACGGTCCACCGGGCCAGATCACCGCTGCGATACATGCGGGTACCGGCTGCACCGAACGGATCCGGCACGAACCGCTGCGCCGTCAACGCGGCCCGGCCCAGATACCCACGAGCCACACCCGGACCCGCCACATAGATCTCCCCCGGCACACCCACCGGAACCGGCTCACCACACGGATCGAGCAGATAGACGGCAAGATCCGGCAAAGCCACCCCGGCCGGACTCACCCCCGGCGCCGCCAGATCACCTGTCGTCAACCCATGGACCGTCACATGAACCGTGGTCTCGGTGATCCCGTACATGTTGACCAGAGCAACCCGATCGAGAGAAACCCGATCAACCCACGGCCTCAACTCGGCGATCTCCAACTTCTCACCACCGAAGACCACCGAACGCAACGCCAACCGATCGACCCGCTCATCCCCGCCCGCCGCCGCCGCAACCAACGCGCGAAACGCCGTCGGCGTCTGCGACAGGAACGTGACCCGCTCATCGACCAACAACTGCAGGAAATCCTCCGGCGAACGAGCAACCGACCGCGGAACCACCACCACCCGGCCACCGAACGCCAACGCACCCCACATCTCGAAAACCGAGAAATCGAACGCGAACGAATGAGCCATCGACCAGACACCCGACGCGTCGATCCCCAACTCGCCAGCACAGACCCGCATCAAACGCACCACATTCGCATGCGTCACGACACAACCCTTGGGACGACCGGTCGACCCAGACGTGTAAATCGTGTAGAGAACACTGTCCGGCGTCGCCACCCGCGGCGGATCATCCACCCGACCCTCAACACCCAACTCGTCCAACACGATCACCCGACCATCGAACACACCCGCCAAACCCGCAGCCAACCCCGCCGACGTCACCACCACCCGAACACCCGCATCACCCACCACGAAACCCAACCGCTCCACCGGATTCGCCGGATCCAACGGCAGATAACCAGCCCCCGACTTCACCACACCCAACAACGCCGGAACCAACTCCGGACCACGCTCCAAATACACCCCAACCAAATCCTCAGGACCCACACCAACATCCCGCAACAACCACGCCAAACGATTCGCCCGCCCATTCACCTCCCCATACGACAACCGACTCTCCCCCGCCACCACCGCAACCACATCAGGACTCTCCACCACCCGCGCCTCAAACAACTCATGCGCAAGAACATCCACCTCCGCACCCAACACCGGCGGCACCACCACCACCGCCCGCTCGGCCGCGCTGAGGATCTCGATGCGCGACAGCCGTACCTCCGGGTCGGTCACCGCGGCGGCGAGGACCCGCTGGAACGCCGTGGCGAGCCGCTCCGCGGTCGACCGCTCGAACAGCGCGGTCGCGTACTGCAGGCGGCCGTGGATCGTGCCGTCCGGGCGCTCCTGCATCTGCAGGGTGAGGTCGTACTTCGCGATGCCCTCGTCGTCACCGAACGGCTCGACGGTCAGCTCGGAGAACTGCAGCGTGTCGAGGCGGTACTCGTGCAGGGTGAAGGCGGTCTGGAAGATCGGCGTGCGGGACTGGTCGCGGTCCGGCTCGAGTTCGTCGACCAGCTGGGCGAATGGCACCGCGTGGTGGTCGAACGCGTCCAGTACGGTGGCGCGCCCGCGGCGCAGCAGTTCGGCGAACGTGCTGTCACCCTCGCACCGGGCCCGGATCACCAACGTGTTGATGCAGTAGCCGAACACGCGCTGCAGGTCCGCGTGGGTGCGGCCGGAAACCACCGTGCCGACCGCGACGTCGGCGGTGCCGCTGAACCGGGACAGCATCGCCTGGTAGGCGCTGAGCAGCACGGTGAAGGCGGTGGTATCGAACTCGCGGGCCCGCTCGCGAACCCGCTCGGCGAGCTCAGCAGGCACGTCGAACACCACGTCGGCGCCGTCGTGGCCGCGCACCGGCGGACGTGGTCGGTCGATCGGCAGTGCGATCGGCTCCAGGCCGGCGAGCCGATCCCGCCAGTAGGTGAGCTCCTTCTCGCCGCGCTCGCCGGCCAGCTCACGTCGCTGCCACTGGGCGAAGTCGGCGTACTGCACCGACACCTCGGGCAGGAACGGCGCGGCGCCGCGCAGCAGGGCGTTGTAGGCGGCGCCCAACTCGGCGCCGAACATCCGGGTGGACCACGCGTCGCAGGCGACGTGGTGGAAGACGACCGCGAGCACGTGGTCGTCGTCGCCGAGCCGCAGCAGCGCGCCACGCACCGGCCACTCGGCGGCCAGATCGAACGGCGCCTGCAGATCGCGGCGGATCAGTGCGAGCGCCTCGTCGTCGCGCAGCTCGGCGGGAATGGCGCGCAGGTCGGTGTCGGGCAGGCCGACCGGCCGCGGCGCGTCGATGACCTGGACCGGCTCGACCCCGCGCAGTTCGATCCGGGTACGCAGCACCTCGTGCCGGGCGCACACGTGCTCCCAGGCGCGGCGCAGCACGTCGGTGTCGAGCGGCCCGCGCAGCCGCATCACCAGCGGCACGAGGTACTCGATGCTGTCCGGCTCCAGCCGGCTGAGGAACCACATCTGCTGCTGACCGTGGCTCAGCGGCAGGGCGGCTTTCCGGTCCGCCCGGGGAATCGCGTTCCGTGGGGCCGTTCCGGGCTGCCCGGCGAGCCGCTTGCGCAGCAGCGCCGCGCGGAGGTCGGCGGCGTTCGTGGCGGACTGCTCGGTCATGCCTGCGGCTCCTCGGTCATGGTGAGTTCCGCGACGACCTCCGAGTCGGACATCTGGTCGATCTCGTCACGGATCAGGTTTTCGATCAACTGGGCCATCTCGACGACGGTCGGCCCCTCGAACACGGCGCGGACGGGCAGCGTGACGCCGAACTCATCCTGGATGGCGGCGATCAGGCGGATCGCGGTGATCGAGTTGCCGCCGGCGTGGAAGAAGTTCTCCCCGGGACGGGCCACGATCCCGCACTTCTCCCGCCAGAGCTGCTGGACGAACTCGGCGACCGGCGACAGCGGCTCCTCGTCCGTGCCCGGGGCCGGTGGGGTGGGATCGGGCAGCGCGGTCCGGTCGAGCTTGCCGTTGGCGTTGAGCGGGATCGCCGGAATCGCGATGAACGACGCGGGGACCATGAAGTCCGGCAGCAGGCCGGCGCAGTGCTCGCGCAGAACCTCGTCGGCGACCGGGTCCGAGCCGACCGGCACCCAGTACGCGATCAGCCGCTTCGCGCCGCTTCGCTCGTCGACCACGACTCGCGCGTCGGTGATGCCGGCGTGCTCGCGCAGGACCGTCTCGATCTCGCCTGTCTCGACCCGGTAGCCGCGGATCTTGACCTGGTCGTCGACCCGGCCGAGGAATTCGACCACGCCGTCGCCCCGCCAGCGAACGACGTCACCCGAGCGGTACAGGCGGGAACCCCCCGGGCCACAGGGGTCGGGGACGAACCGGGACGCGGTCAGCGCCGGCCGGTCCACATAGCCGCGGGCGACGCCGACGCCGCCGACGCAGAGTTCACCGAGCGCGCCGACCGGCACCTGGTCCAACCGCTCATCGAGGACCCGCATCACCATGCCCGGCAGCGGGGAGCCGATCGGCACCACGCCCGGGCCCGGGTCGGCCAGGACCTGGTAGGTACTGGTACCCACGCTTGCCTCGGTCGGGCCGTACTCGTTGACCAGACGGCCCGAATCCGAGTAGCGGCCCGCCAGTGCGCCCGGCAGCGCCTCGCCCGCGACGACCGTCACGCCGGCCAGATCCCGTACCTCGTCGACGGAGAGCTGATGGGACAGCACCTCCAGGTGGCCCGGCGTCAGCTTCAGGAACGCGAACGGTCCGGCGGCGGCCAGCCGCGAGCCCAGCTCGGCCAGGTCCAGATCCTGCGGGAGCAGGTGCACCGGCTGCCCGGCCAGCAGTGGCGCCCACACGTTTGGCAGCACCAGGTCGAAGGCCACCGACGAGAACACCGCCCCGCCCGTACCGCCGGCCGTTGTGAGTTCCCGGACCGCCCAGCTCAGATGGTTCGCCAGCCCTCGATGGGTCACCCCGACGCCCTTGGGCCGGCCGGTCGAGCCGGAGGTGTAGATGACGTACGCGAGTTCGTCCGGGTCCAGCTCGACCGGCGCGGCAACCGCCGGCTTCAGGTCGTCGACCACCGTCACCGGGCCGTCGAAGACACCGGCCTGCGACGCGTCGGTCACCAGCGCGGCGGCACCGACCAGCATCGACTGCACGCGTCCCACCGGGAAGCCCGGGTCCACCGGCACGAACGCCGCCCCGGACAGCCACACGCCCAGGAACGCGGCGTGCAGCCACGGGCCGCGCTCGATCAGCACGCCGACCCGGTCACCGCGAGCCACGCCGGCGGCGCGCAGCGACTGGGCCACCGCACCGGCCCGGCTCAGCAGCTCGCCAAAGGTCAGCGCGAAGCCGTCGCCGCGCACGGCGACCGCGTCCGGTGTCCGGGCGCCCTGCTCGACCAGCCGGACGGGCACGATCGCGCCCTCGACCGGCGGCCCGCCGTTGCTCCACCGCTCGAGGTCGGCGGCGTCCTTCCCGGTCAACGCCCGCAACGACGCCAGCGGGGTGTCCGGCGCCGCGGCGGCCGCGGCCAGCGCGTGCTCGAAGGTCCTGGCCATCCGCTCGGCGGTGTCCTCGTCGAACAGGCTGCTGGCGTACTCCAGGCCGCCGACCAGCCCGCCGTCGCCGGTCGGGCGCAGCAGCAGGGTCAGGTCGGTGTGGGTGACCCGCCACATCCGTCGGACCGTGTCCAGGTCGTCGTCAACGGTCTCGTTGAAATCCTCGCCATGCAGGTCGAAGGCGGCCTGGTAGAGCGGGGTACGGGACAGGTCGCGGTCCGGGACCAGATGGTCCACCAGCAGATCGAACGGCAGCTCCTGGTGGGCGAAGGCGTCCCGGGTGACGGTCGCGAGCCGGGCCACCGTCTCGGTCACGGTCGACGCGGGGTCGAGCTTGCAGCGCAGCACGAGGTTGTTGAGGAAGAACCCGACCACGCCGTCCAGTTCGGCGCGACCGCGGCCGGCGACCACCGTACCAATCGGGATGTCCCACTGGCCGCTGTAGCGGGCGAGTACCATCGCGTAGACGCCGAGGATCGCGGTGAACCGGGTCGCGCCGATGCCGGCGGCGAGTTCGTCCAGCTTGTGTAGCAGCGCGGCGGGCACGGTGACCCGGACGATTGAGCCCTTGCCGTCTCGAACCGGCGGGCGGGGGTGGTCGGTGGCCAGCGTGAGCGGCTGGTGTCCGTCGAGTACACCCGCCCAGTGGCCCAGCTCCGCCTTGACGACCTCGTCGGTGAGCCGGCCGCGCTGCCACGCGGCGAAGTCGGCGTACTGGACCGGAAGCGCCGGCAGGTCCGGCGCACGACCGGCCATCAGCGCGTCGGCAACCTGCGCGAACTCGCGCTCCAGCACGGCCGCCGACCAGCCGTCGGTGGTGATGTGGTGCATGGCGACCGCCAGCAGCCGCCGTCCGTCGGAGACGTGAAGCACGACCGCGCGCAGCAGCGGCTCGTCTCCGCTCAACGCGATCCCGTGGCCCAGCAGCCCGGCCAGCCGGTCGGGCAGGTCGGCCGGCGTGGTGTGCTGCTCGCCGACTTCGATCGTGAGCGCGGGCCGGACGAACTGGCGCGGCTCGCCGTCCACCTCACGGTATCGGGTGCGCAGCGCCTCGTGCCGCGCCACCAGGATGTTCAGGGCCTGCTCGGCGAGCGTGCGGCCGGCCCCGGCGGGCAGCCGGAACAGCAGCCCGGCCATCCACTCGGGGCTGGCCGGGTTGAGCCGGTCCATGAACCACAGACGCCGCTGGCCACTGGACAGCGGCACCCCGCCCTCGCGCGCGACGCGGGGCAACCCGTGGTCGGCCTGCGCGGCGTCGAGCAGCCGGGCCTGGGCGCGCAGGGTCGGGGCGTACAGCAGGGAGCGCAGGTTGAGGTCGGCCCCGGTCCGCGCGCGAAGCTCGGACAGCAGCTTCGTCAGCTGCAGCGAGGTGCCGCCGAGTCGGAAGAAGTCGTCCTCGAGAGTCAGCTCGTGACCGTCACCGGCGGAGCCGAGCAGGCCCTGCCAGGCGCTCTGGACGAGCCGTTCGGACGGGGTCGTGGGGGCGGTGGCGGTGCGCGACTCGTCCGACCCGGTCTCGTCGGGATGCGGCAGCGCACGACGGTCGACCTTGCCGCTGGCGACCTGCGGGAGCGCGTCGAGGTGGACGAACCGGCCGGGTACGTGCGACTGCGGCAGCCTGTCGAGCAGGTGCGTCCGCAGCGAGGCGTCGAGGTCCTGGTCGGCACCGGTGCGGGGAACGACGTAAGCGACCAACCGGGCCGCGCCGTCCGCCAGCCGGTACGAGGTGACCGCCGCGGCCACGACGTCCGGGTAGGCGGCGATCGCCGCCTCGATCTCGGCGGGCTCGAGCCGGACCCCGTTGACCTTCACCTGGTCATCGAGCCGGCCCAGGTACTCAAGCATCCCGTCGGGGCGCCACCGTACGCAGTCGCCGGTGCGGTAGACGCGGCCGCCGTCGCCGGCCAGCGCGTCCGGAACGAACTTCTCGGCGGTCAGTACCGGCTTGCCGAGGTAGCCGCGGGCCAGGCCGACGCCGCCGATCAGCAGCTCTCCCGCGACGCCGACCCCGACGACCCGGCCGCGCTCGTCGACGACCTGGACCCGGGTGCGCGGCAGCGGTCGCCCGATCGGGATCGGCCCGGTCCGCTGCGCCGGGTCGACCCGGGTGGCGAGGGAGTTGATGGTGGTCTCGGTGGGGCCATAGACGTTCCACACCACGACGTCGGCCAGCGTGCGCAGTCGCTCGACCGGCTCGGCGTGCAGCTGTTCACCGCCGGAGACGACGAGACGCAGCGCGGAGCATTGCTGCCAGCCGTCCTCCTCGACAAGCGTGTGCAGGATCGACGGGACGACCTGCATGACGGTCACCGCGTGCGCGGCGATCACAGTCAGCAGCGTGGCCGGGGCGGTGTCGTCCGCCGGGGCGAGCACGAGCGTGCCACCGCACACCAGCGGGGAGAACGCCTCGAAGGCGTGCGCGTCGTAGACCAGCGAGGTGCGCTGCAGCACCCGGTCGGTCCCGGTGATCCCGACGTCGCGCACCGCCCAGTCGATGAGGTTGGCCAAGCCGCCGTGGGTCACCACCACGCCCTTGGGCATGCCGGTGGAGCCGGAGGTGTGCTCGACGTACGCGGCGTGGTCTGCGCTCAGGTCGACCACCGGCGGCGTGGCCGGGCGGGCCGCCAGCTCGGCGGCGAGTTCCGCCTGGTGGATCGGCTCGGCACCCGCCGCGGTCACCCTGTCCGCGTCGGCGACGTCGCAGAGCACGAGCCGGCAGCCCGACGCGGCGATGATCCCGTCTACCCGGCTCTGCGGGTGGGCCGGATCGAGCGGCAGGTAAGCGGCGCCGGCGCGCCAGACCCCGAGCAGCCCCGGAATCAGGTCGAGGCCCCGGCCGAGCAGCACACCGACGTGGGTGCCGGGCCCGGCGCCCCGCTCCCGCAGGTAGTGGGCGAGCTGGGCGGAGCGGACATCCAGTTCCCGGTAGGTCAGCCGCCGGACGCCGTCGATGACGGCTACGGCGTCCGGCGTGCGCACTGCCTGGGAGCCGATGAGGTCAGGCGTGAGTGCCGTGACGGCCTGGGTGCTGTTCGGCGGGATCGCGGGCATGGCAGTGCTGTCTCCTCGGCGACTGGCTCGGATGTCAGGTGGCGCTGGCATGTTCGGCCATGCGGCGGCGCAGGCTCGCCGGGCGCATGTCGGTCCACACCGTGTCGATGTGCGCCAGGCATTCCTCCTCGCTGCCGGTGAAGCCCTCGGCGTGCCACCCCGCGGGTAGGTGACGATCGACCCACCAGATCGAGTACTGCTCCTCGTCGTTGAGCACGACGCGGTGGGTGGCGGGGGTCTGCTCGGACATGTGCAACTCCTTGTTCGACGGATCGCGGAACAGCGGGAAGGTAGGTCGGGTCAGCCCGTCATCGCGACGAGGATGCGGCGGGCGCCGGTGAACGGCCGGCGGCCGTGCGCGACCAGCAGGTTGTCGAAGACCATGACGTCGCCGACCCGCCAGTCGACGTCGACCGCGTTCTCCAGGCCACGGTCGCGCACCTGGATGACGTACTCGTCGGGGATCGTGCTGCCGTCGTCGAACGTGACGTACTGCGGCAGCTCCTCAGGCGGCAGGATCTGGGCCAGCGCCTTGGCGGTCTCGTCGCCCAGCGCCGCCGGGTGCCACTGGTCGGACTGGTTGAACCAAACCTCGGTGCCGGTCACCGGGTGCCGGATGGTGGACGGCCGCGGCTGCTCGACGTGCAGGCTGTTGTCCGCCCGCCAGGTCCACTCCGCGCCGGCCGCCTCGAGGTAGTCGTCGACCACCGCCCGGTCGTCGGTCTCGAACGTCTGCTGCCAGCTCTTGCCGAGGCCCTGGCCGCCATGCAGATTCTGGGTGTAGCGCACCCCGCCGGCGAACGCCTCGCGCACCTCGGGGTCGAGCGATTCGAGCCAGAGCGCCGCGTCCACCAGCGGGGTCGCGCCACCGGTCGCCGCGGCGATCTGGCAGAAGAACGCGAGCCTGCTGGGCCAGCGGGATGCGTACGACATCTCGTTGTGCATGGAGATCGTGAACTCGGGCGGGTACTCGGTCGAGGTGTAGACGTTCGAGCCCACCTTGGTACGCGGCGAGTTGCCGTTGACGTATGCGAGCCGGTGCGGCAGCAGCCGGTCGAGGACGGCGTCGAATTTCTCGGGCGCCACGCCGAAGCCCCGGAACACCAGGGCCTTCTCTCGGACGAGGAGATCGTCGAGTTCGCCGCCGAGGTCGTCGAGATGGCCGATGAGCGCCTCGGGTGTGGCCGCGACACCGATGTCTTGCGCCGTGATGTCCAGCGGCTTCCAGCTCTGCCCGGCCATCGGAACGGTCCTTCCCCTGTGGTTACTGAGGTCTGGCGCAGCATGCCGACGGCAGCCATACCCGCCCTATACGCGTCACGGGACCCGCCCGGCGGGTCCCGTGAAGCGCCTCGGCCGTGCCGATGCGTGAGCGGTTCAGCTCGGGGCGCGGGCCAGGTCGATGGCGAGCAACCGCATCAGCCCGGTCATCCGGAACTGGCTCCCGCCGAGGTCGTCGACGGCGACCTCCTCCACCAACCGGGCCTCGACGAGCATGTCGAGGACCTGCTCGGCTTCCGCCTCGGGGATGCTGCCGGGCAGCCGCAACGAGGTCGCGGTGAAGGCGTCCGGGCCGACGTCCTCGAACATCGACAGGCTGCGCCGGGCGGTGTCCGGCAGCGATCGGAAAGCCGACAGCAGGCGCCCGCGCAGCAGCTCGTCGCCGAGCGACAGTTCGTCGAGACGGCGAGCCGGGTCGGCGAGGCGATGCGCGAGCCGACGGACCGGCCACAGCGGATGGGCGGCGAGCCGGGTACCGCACACCCGGAGCGCGGCCGGCAGCCCGTCGCAGAACTCGACGACGGCCCGGGCCGCGACCAGGTCGGCGAGGATGCGCTCCTCCCCGCCGATCGCGGCGAGCAGCACGATGCCCTCAGCCAACCCCATCGGCTTGAGAAAGATCGTGTCCCGCCAGCCGGTGACCACCAGATGCGAGCGGCTGATCAGCAACAGCGTTGCGGACGCATGGTTGGGCGTGACCGCCGTGAGGTCGGAGTCCGCCCGGACGTCGTCGAGGATTATCAGCACTGGCCGGCGTGCGCTGGCGGCGCGGAACCGCAGGGCCAGTTCCTCGTCGCTCCACGCCGGATCGACCCTCTCCCTCAGCCCGTACAGTAGGCGCTTCAGCACCGCGGAGGCGGGCAGCGAGGCGCCGTTCGCGTCGGTGAGCGAGGCGTAGGCGGTGCCACCGGCGAAGGCGTGGGCGCATCGGTGGGCGGCCCGCACTGCGAGCGCCGTCTTGCCGGTGCCGACCGCACCGGTGAGCACGATCTGCCGGGGTCCGTTGGTCGCGGTCCGGTCGCCGGTGAGCATCTTCTCCAGCGCGGCGAGTTCGTTCGCCCGGCCCACGAAGTAGGCCTCGTCCGGCGGCAGCGTCACCTGGGCGGCCTCGGCGACGACAGCCGACGGCTCCGGCCGCGCCGGGGCCGGGGCCTCTGGCGTGTCGCTGACCAGGACCTCGTCGTAGGCCTGGGCGAGCGCCTCGCCCGGGCTCACTCCGAGCTGGTCTGCGAGCGCGCGTCGTGCCTGGTCGTAGGCCACCAGGGCCTCGGAGCGGCGGCCGGCGCGGTGCAGCGCGAGAACCAGCTGGGCCCGGAACTGCTCGCGCAGCGGGTAACGCGCCACCAGCTCGGTGAGCTCCGGAATGAGCTCGAGGTTGATCCCCAGGCCCAACTCGGCCTCGAACTTGCGCTCGCAAGCCAGCGCGTACGCCTCATCCAGCCAGGGCAGATGCCGCCTGGCCAGCGGCTCGGTCACATTCGCCAGCGCCGGCCCGCGCCAGAGCGACAAGGCACTCTCGAGGTCGTTCGCCGCAGCCGCCCGATGCCCCTCGGCCAGTCTCTCGGCACCCTGTGCGGCCAGGTCCTCGAACGCGAAGAGGTCAACGAACGAGTTGCCGATGTGGAGCGTGTAGCCTGCGTGCTCACGCACGATCTTGACTTCGAAGTCAAGTCTCTTGCGCAACCGCGACACGTAGGTGTAGATCTGCGCGTCGACGGTCGCGGGAGGATCCCATCCCCACAGCAGAGAACTCAGCTCCACATGTGGGACGACCTTACCCCGCGCCAGCAGAAGCGCGGCGAGGACAGTCGTGATCTTGGATCCGGGCAACATGACGCGACGTCCGTCACGCCACACCTCCACCGGCCCTAGGACACGAAACTCCAGTTCACTCAAGGTTCCACCTCCGCACTCGGCGTAACGCCGAGGCATAGCCCCCGTATGGCTTTGAGTAGATCCATCCCGACTGCAGGGTCGAGCTCCGACAGATTCGATTCAAACAGCTTCAGAAGTACGAATCCGCGTCAAATCACCGACGCATTTCTCGCGCACTCACCCCCGTCTACCACCGCCGGCCAGTAGCGGCGGTCAGCGTCGTCCATCGATCGAGTCGCGTCGCCGAAGAGGCGTTATTCAGCTGGCCTGAGCTGGCCCTTCGGCACCTCGTCCGTTCAGCGCCCACACCATCGGTGAAGCCGCATGGTAACTCCTTGTAACCGAACGCCACCATACACCGAGCCGATGTGGTGTAACAGTCCGGAAGACGATTACCCAAACCGCAGGTCTACAGTGGATGGAACAATCCGGACAGGTCGGGCTGGGCTATCACGGTCACCGGCGGACTGCTTCCCGCTCCTACCTGGGCAGCATCCGCCGGGCATCGAAGCGACATAGAAAAAATATCGCTACCTGCCACACGATTCCGTCGGTCTGGCCGACCGGCGCCCGCGCGCCCCGAGGACACTTCGGTAGGACCCTATGACCAGCCCTGCCCGCGCTCCGATACGGCTGCTCATGCGCTACATGCGGCCGCACACCGGCGGTCTTCTGGTCGGTGCCGGCCTGATGTTTCTCGGCGGCCTGGTCAACCTTGCCCAGCCGCTCGCGGTCAAGCACCTGCTGGACGGGCTGACAGGCGACGCGTCGTTCGCCGGCCCGGTGATCCTGCTGACCACGCTCCTGGTGGCCGGCGCACTGGTCGGTGCCGGCGGCATGTACCTGCTGGAGGCCACCGCCGAGAGCGTGGTGCTCGACGCCCGCCGCCGCCTGATCGACCGGCTGCTCCACCTCCGCGTCGGCGTGATGGATCGGGCCGAGTCCGGTGACCTGCTGTCCCGGGTCACCGGCGACACCACCCAGCTACGGTCCGCCGCCACCACGAACGTCGTCGATCTCGTCACCGGCGTGTTCCAGATCGGCGGCGCGGTCGTGCTGATGGCCCGCCTCGACCTGGTGCTGCTCGGCGTGGTGACCCTGGTCCTGGTGCTGCTGCTCGGCGTCACCGCGCTGCTCGCCGCGCGGATCCGCGACGTCAGCGAGCGGACCCAGGCGGCGGTGGGTGGGCTCGGCGCGGTGCTGGCCCGCGCGCTCGGCGCGTTCCGGACGGTCAAGGCCAACGGCGCCGAACGGCAGCAGACCGCGGCGGCGCACAGCGCGGCGATCCAGGCGTGGCGACGCGGTCGGCAGGCGGCGCGCTGGGTCTCCGCGGCAGGGGTCACCACCGGCCTCGCCGTGCAACTGGCGTTCGTCGTCGTGCTCGGCGTCGGCGGGGCCCGAGTCGCCGCCGACGACCTGACCGTGTCGTCGCTGGTCGCCTTCCTGCTGTACCTGTTCTACCTGGCCGGGCCGGTGTCCCAACTGGCCGGCGGGGTGACCGGACTACAGGCCGGGCTGGCCGCGGTGGGCCGGATCGACGCGGTCGTGCGGATGCCCGCCGAGGACCCGGGCGGGCGCGCCGCGCCGAGCACCGAGGCGATCGGGCCGATGTCGGTGGCGTTCCACGGTGTCTCGTTGCGCCACCGCCCGCAGGACCCGGAAGTGCTGACCGACGTGACCCTGCGGATCCCGGCCACCGGCCTGACCGCCCTGGTCGGCCCGTCCGGGGCCGGCAAGAGCACCCTGCTCTCGCTCGTCGAGCGGTTCCAGGACCCGACCTCCGGTCACCTCGAGGTCGGCGACCGGGACGTACGGCAGTGGCCGCTGCGTGAGCTGCGGGCCCGGATCGGATACGTCGAGCAGGAGGCGCCGGTGCTCTCCGGAACCCTGCGCGACAACCTGCTGCTCGGTGCCGCGGACGCCCCGGACGGCCGGATCGACGAGATCCTCGAGCAAGCCATGCTGGTTTCCCTCGTCCGCCGGCTGCCCCAGGGCCTCGACACACGGATCGGCCAGCGCGGGGCGACGCTGTCCGGCGGCGAACGCCAACGCATCGCGATCGCCCGGGCGCTGCTGCGCCGGCCGGGCCTGCTGCTGCTCGACGAGCCGACCGCACACCTGGACGCGGTGAACGAGCAGGCACTGCGCGACCTGGTCGCCGGGGTGGCCCGGACCACGACCGTGCTGATGGCCGCCCACCGGTTGTCCACCGTCCTCGATGCCGACCGCGTCGTGGTGCTGGAAGCCGGGCGGGTACGCGCGGTCGGCACGCACGAGAGCCTGATCGACCGTGACGACCTGTACCGGCGCCTGGCCGAGACCCAGTTGCTCATCGAACCTCACGTCCCGGCCGTCGCGGTATCGAGTGGATATAGAGAGCGCCCCGAGACTTGAGCCTCAGGCCCAGGCTCGCCCGATGACCCGCGGTAGGAGCGGCCTGGACCGGTCCGAGTTACCCACCGGGAAGGAGTGCATCGAGATGGCCAAGAAGTCGTACCAGCGCCCGACGCTGACCAGGGGTGGCGCGTTCGCCCACAAGACCGCCGGCAGCCTCTTCACCAACTGCCGCGAGTCGTACGTCACCCAGAAGCCGAGGGCCATCTGCAGTTGACCCTGCGGACCCGCTGAGCCGAAGGGACGATCATGACGCAGTTGCCAGACCCGGCGTCACAAGTGTCGTGGTTCGTGGTGCTGCCGGACAGCGACGCCGGAAAGCCCCTGGCGCGACGTCTGGAGCAGCTCACCGGCGTGCTGCAGACGATCGGCCACGCGTCCGGTCGCCCCTGGCTGGTGGGTCGCTGGCAGCCCGGCGAGGCGGTGGCGGCCGAACTCGGCCCGAACCGCCTCGCCGTGCTCGGCGAGCACCGGCTCTCCGCCGAGGACCTGCTCCGGCTCGCGCGTGGCGCGCAGGACACCGAGCGGCTCTGCGCGACCGTGCAGGACGAACCGGGCAGCTTCCACGCGATCGCCTCGGCGCCCGGCGGTGTCGCCGTACAGGGGAGCCTCTCCGGCTACCGGCGCGTCTACCACCACCGCGCTGGCGGACCGGCCCTGGTCTCGGACCGCGCCGACGTGCTGGCCGCCCTGACCGGGGCCGAGGTGGACGACGAGGCGCTGGCACTGCGGCTGCTCACCCCGTTCTCGCCGTGGCCGATGTTCTGGCAGCCGGTATGGCGGGGCATTCGCGCCGTGCGGCCGGACGAACGGCTCGTCCTCGACCTCGCGGGAACGCCGCGCGCCCGGCGACGGTGGCAGCCGCCCGAGCCGTCGCTCGACCTCGAGACCGCAGCCGTCGGCCTGCACCAGGCACTCTCCGAGGCCGTCGCGGTCCGGGGCGGCCCCGGCGATGTGATCTCCAGCGACCTGAGCGGCATGGACTCGACCTCGCTCTGCGCGCTCGCCGTGCGGCAGGGCCGCAACGTGGTCGGCCTGACCTGCGTCAGCCCGGACCCGCTCGACGACGACCTGCCCTGGGCCGAGCTGGCCGCGCGCGAACTCGGCAAGGTGACTCATGAGGTGGTTGCCGGCGACGCGAACCCGCTGCCCTACACCGATCTGCACGAGCCCGCCGATCGGTTCGACGAGCCCACCGCGGCGGTCATGTACCGCGCCGGGTTCCTGGCCACCTCACGCCGGGCCGCCGACCACGGCGCCCGGGTACGCCTCACCGGCTTCGGCGGCGACGAACTGCTCACGGCCGACCCGGCCCTGCAGCTCACCCTCCTGCGTACGCATCCCCGCCTCGCCCTTCGCCACCTGCGACTCCTGCGCGCGGCCTATCGCTGGAAGCATGGCGCCACCCTGCGGGCGGTGCTCGACCGGCGTTCGTACGGCGGCTGGTTCGACTCACTCGCCGACGGGCTCGCCGCCGAGGAGGCCGGCTTCAACGGTCCGATGCTGAGCTGGGGGCCACCGGTCGGCCTGGCCCCCTGGACCGCACCCGACGCCCGCGCCACCGTACGCCGGATCCTCCGCGACCACGCCTCGGCGGCGAACCCCCTGCAGGACGACCGCGGGCTGCACGGCCGGCTGGCCGGGCTGTACGCCGGCGCAGCCGCCGGCCGGCATCTGGCCCAGGCGTCCCGGCGGGTCGGGGTGACCGCCGCGCTGCCCTACCTGGACGATCAGGTGGTCAAGGTCAGCCTGAGCGTACGCACCGCCGACATCGCCTCACCGCAGCAGTACAAGCCCCTGATCGTCCGGGCGATGCGTGACGTCCTGCCGGAAGCGCTGCGCAGCCGGTCGACCAAGGCCGACACCTCCATCGCCGCGCTGCTGGGTGCCGACCGTCACCGCGCCGCGCTGCTCGATTTGGCGGAACGATCGCGGCTGGCCGAGCGTGGCCTGATCGACGGCGCGGCCCTGCGCGCCGCGCTCGAGACGCCCGGTGATCGCACCTTCTACGACCTCGACCAGACGCTGGCCGCCGAAACCTGGTTGCGCGTCCACGAGACACCGATCCGCGGAAACGGAGAGCACAACCGATGAGCTGGACCCTGCCCGCCCACGTTTCCTGGACGCCGACCGAGTACGGCGGCGTGCTCCTGGATTCCGCCTCCGGCGAGTACTGGACCTTGAACGCGACCGCCACCACCGCGCTCGCCTCGATCCTGGAGGACGCGCCGATGGCGCAGGTGACCGACCGGCTCGCGGCCGAGTTCGACGGCGACCCGGAGGCGATGGCCGCCGACGTGCCGGCGTTCCTCGCCGAACTGCGGTCCGCCGGTCTGGTGGTCGCGACATGACCACCGAGCAGGTTCTCGCCCACCGGCCGGGCCGGCTGGGCCGACGGCTCGGGGTGCTGAGCGTGGTGGCCTTCGCGCGGGTGCTGGCCCGGCGCCCTCCGGCGCAGATCTGCTGGGTGCTGCGTCAGGCGAGCCGCGGTGCCCGGCCCGCGACCTTCGCCGAAGCCGCTGCCGCCCGCCGGCACACGGTGGCGAACAGTGCCTTCTGTGCGGGCCCGCTGGGCTGCCTGCCCCGGTCGATCACCACCGCGCTGCTCTGCCGCATCCGCGGCGGTTGGCCGACCTGGGTCGCCGGCGTCCGCCGGCACCCGCCGTTCGGCGCGCATGCATGGGTTGAGGCCCAGGGCACCGCCGTGGACGAGCCGTACCCGCCCGACTTCCACATCCCGCTGTTGACCGTCCCGCCGGCCGAGCGAGGAAGCGCGGGATGACCACCACGCTGCTGTACCTCTCCTGGATCTGCCGTGGCACGCTCGCCTTGGTGTTCGCGGTGTCGGTGACCGCCAAGACCCGCGGCGCCCCCGCCTTTGCGTGGTTCCGGCACGCCACCCGCACGCTGACCGGCCTACAGGATCGCCGCGCCGACGTGCTCGCGGTACTGATCGTCGCTGGCGAGACCGCGGTGGCCGCCGGTTCGGTTCCGGCGCGGACAGCCCCGTGGGCGGCCGCTACGGCGATCGTGCTGCTGTCGCTGTTCTCCTGGCGGCTGGCCCGGATGCCGGACGCCGGCCCGGTCGTCGCGTGCGGGTGTTTCGGCTCGGCGGCCACCACCCGCCGGGTCGGCCTGGTGCGCAACGCGCTGCTGCTGGTCGTGGCCGCCGTGGGCGCGGGCAGCACGCTCGGGGTCGCCGGAACCGAGGGCACGGACCTGGCCGGGGTGCTGGTCTGCCTCGTCGCGGCGGTGCTGCTCGCGGCGTTCCTGGTCCGGCTGAACGACATCACGTCCCTGTTCCCGGCACGCCTGTGAGGTCCGATGAGCGTACTCGTCACCGTCGTCGTCCTGCTCGCGCTGGTCTGCGCGTTCAACACCGCGCTGAACGTGGCGCTCGTCCGGCGACTGCGCTACCACGCCGAACTGCTCACCGAGGTGGAGGAGCGTGGGGTGCCCGCGCAGGCGCTGCCGCGCGGCGAGGTCGTGCACGACTTCGCCGGGCACGACGGGGACACGCTGGTCGCGTTCTTCTCGCCCACTTGCACCCGGTGCCGCAAGGAACGCAAGGGGTTCGGCCGCGTCGCCGCCCGGTGGCCGGGCGGGCCGGACCGGGCAGTCGCCGTGGTCTCCGGGCCGACCGCCTCCGCCGACTTTCTGACCGGGCTGGCCCCGGCCGCGCGGGTCGTCGTGGACAGCGACGAGTCGTTACGGCGTGCGTTCGGGATCCGAAGCTTCCCGGCGCTGTTCGTGGTGGCTCCGGACGGGCGACTGGCGTGGACCGGCGTGCACGCCGACGCGGTTCCCGGACTCGCCGAGCCGTGACCCATCCGACCACCTCCCGGCCCGGCCGGCGAAGAGATCCGTAGAGAGATGTGAGAAGAAGATGCCAGGCGAAAGCCTTCGTTTCCTGAACCGCGCCGCCGTCGCGGCGTGTCTGTCGAAGCTGGACGCCGCCGAGGTGGTGGCGCGCACCCTGCGTGAGCACACCCTCGGCCGCACCGAGCTTCCGGCCGAGGGCTACCTCAGCTGGTCCAACAGCGTGGGCGCGTACAGCCGGGCGATCGCGATGCTGGGCGCGGTGCCGTCGGGCGACGCGATGGCCTACGGCATGAAACTGATCAACGCCTCGGTCAGCAACCCCCAGCGCGGCCTGGAACGCGCCGGCGGTCTCAGCTTCACCTTCGACTCCGAGACCGCACGCCCCAGCGTGGTCGCCGAGGCCGGGCTGCTCAGTGCGGTCCGTACGGCCGCCTACACCGTGGTCAGCCTGCGCCATCTCGGCCCGGAGTCGTTCGACGCGGTCAGCCTGATCGGCACCGGCACGCTGGCGCGGGTGCACCTGGAGGCGATCGTCGAGGCGTTCCCGGCGGTCCGGCGGGCGTACGTCTTCGACCTCGAACCCGCTCGGGCCCGGGCGTTCCGGGAGAATTTCCGGGCCCGACGGCCCGACCTGGAGGTCAGCGTCGTAGCCGGTGCCCGGCAGGCGGCCGGCGCCGCCCCGGTCCTGATCACCGCGACCACCAGCAACGACCCCTACATCCCGGCCGGATGGCCGGCCGCCGGTTCGTTCGTGGCGCACGTGTCACTCGACGACCTGACCGAGGATGCGTTCCGGTCCGCGGAGGCGATCTTCGTCGACGACGTGGAGCTTGTCCGGGACAACCCACGCCGGGTCATGGGGCGGCTGCTGCAGGAGGGCTCGCTGACCACGGTCGATGAGCCCGGACGGCCGGACGCCCGGGTGATCGACGGCAGCCTCGGCGAGGTGCTGATCGGCCGGCGCGCCGCGCAGCGCCCGCAGCAGGGATACGTCATCAGCAACCCGTTCGGCATGGCAGTCCTGGACGTCGCGCTGATCCATGCCGTCGCCCAGGTCGCGCGGGCGACGGGCGCCGGGCAACTCCTCGAACTGCTCTGAACCGCGTGTCTTCCACGTCCGGCCGTCGTCCCCGACCATCTTCGTGGAGCTACCGTTGATCTTTCAATCCGCGCTGGACCTCCAGTTTCCCGACTTGTTCCTGGAACTGTCCGGCTTCCTGCCGGACAGCCGCCTCTACCTCAAGATCGAGGCGATGAACCCCGCCGGCTCGATCAAGTTCAAGCCGGCCCTGGCCATGGTCGACGACCTGGAGCAGCGAGGGCTGCTACGGCCCGGCAGCCGGGTCATCGAGTCGTCCTCCGGCAACCTCGGCATCGCGCTGGCCATCGTGTGCAACGCCCGCGGATACAGCTTCACCTGTGTCACCGACCTGAACACGGCCCCGGCGACGATCGCCCTGATGCGGGCGTACGGAGCCCGCGTTGTCGTGATCGACGAGCGGGACGCGAACGGCGGGTTCCTGTCGATGCGCTTGGCCCACCTGCAGGAACGGATGGCGGCCGACCCCACGCTGGTCTGGCCCAACCAGTACGCCAACCCGGTCAACACGATGGCCCACTATCACACCACCGCCGCCGAGATCCTCAAGGAGTTTCCGGAGGTCGACGCCGTGTTCGTGGGCGCCGGCACGACCGGAACGCTGACCGGCTGCGCACAGTACTTCGCCCAGCACCGACCGGAGACGAAGGTGTTCGCCGTCGACATCATCGGGTCGACCACCTTCGGCACCCCGCCGGGGCGGCGGCACATCCCGGGGCTGGGCACCAGCCGTACACCCGAGATCGCCTCCCTGCGGCACGTCACCGACCTGGTGATGGTCTCCGAGTACGACACCGTGCGGGCCTGCCGGCTGCTGCGCAACCGCTACTTCCTGCTGGGCGGCGGCTCCACCGGCGCGGTACTCAGCGGGGTGTCCGCGCGCGCCCGGATGCTGCGCCCGGGCTCGGTCGTGGTCGCGATCAGCCCCGACCTCGGCGACCGGTACGCCGGCACTCTGTACGACCCCGGCTGGCTCGCCGAGCGCGGGCTCGACTCGCCCCCGGCGTCCACCGGCAGGTCCGACGTGCCCACGGCCGCCTGTCCCGACCCTGTCTGAGCCGCACCACCTGGAGGGAAGACCCATGTCAATGACCGATGCCTTCACCGGGCTGCCGCCGCGCCGGGCCGCCTGCGGGGTGCTCTCGCTGGCCGATCTCACGCCGGACGTCCTGGGCGCGTTGGCCCGCCGCTCGGTCGATCTGTACCGCGATCCCGCCGCCCACCACGAGCCGCTGCGGGGGCGGCTCGTCGGTGTGGTTTTCACCCGGACGTCGACCCGGACCCGGACCGCTTTCACCGCAGGCATCGAGCGGCTGGGCGGCCGGGCCATCGGGTACGGCCCCGGCGACCTGCAGACCAACACCGGTGAGTCACTCGCCCACACCGCGCGCACGTTGGGCCTGATGCTCGACGGCGTCGTCATCCGCACCGCCGGGTCGCTGGCCGACATGCGGCTGCTGTCCGCGGAGAGCGGCCTCCCGGTGATCAACGCGATGGCCGCCGAGGAGCACCCGACCCAGGGAATCTGCGACCTGGCCACAATCCTGCTGCACCGCGGGTCGCTGGACCGGGTGGAGGTGCTCTACGTCGGTGAGGGCAACAATACCGCGACCGCGCTCGCCCAGGGCCTGAGCAACTTCGCCGGTACCCGGCTGCATCTGCTGACTCCGGCCGGATTCGGGCTGCCCGAGGACGTGCTGAGGGCGACGGCCGCCCGGGCCGCCGGGCACGGGGGGTCCGTCACCCAGACGCACGACGCGGCCTCCGTTCCGGACAGCGTGGAGTTCGTCTACACCACGCGCTGGCAGACCACCGGCACCAGCAAGCCGAACCCGGACTGGCGGGAGGTGTTCCGGCCGTTCCACGTCGACGAGACGTTTCTCGCGCGTACGCCCAAGGCGCTGTTCCTGCACGACCTGCCGGCCCACTGCGGCGAGGAGGTCACCGGAGCCGTCCTGGACGGGACGCGTTCGATCGCGTGGTCGCAGGCACGGATGAAGCTGTACAGCGCGATGGCGGTACTTGAGCACGCGTTCGCCGGCCGGGACTGAGGGGCGCGATGGACGCGGCGGACCTGGGGCCCGACGAGCTGGTGGCCCGGGTCGCCGATCTTCTGCGCTCGGCTCATCCACTGCGGATCGGCTCGGCGGTACGCCGGGCCGGCGAGCTCCTCGCGTGCGTGGCACCGCCCCACCGCGCCGCGTTGATGGACCGGGCGATCCACCTGACGCTGACCGACGAGAAGGAGGACTCCGGGCGATCGCACATCGCCACGAGCTGAACATCCGACGAATTCCGCTGACACTGATCTAATAGCGGAAACGGCGGGCGGGCGGCCGGCCCGGCGACAATTGTTGACTCGCCGCGGGCGCGACCTTCTCTGCCCTCGTCAAGGCCAATTTCGGGATGCGGTTTCCCACCCTTCGAGCAGGCCTTCAGCCGCCGTTCACGGCCGGCTCGCCGATCGATCGCACCGGTGAGCGCAACGAGCGTTCCTGCCGACTACAGTCCATTTGAGGACCGACCAGCACGGGGGTTGACCACACCATCCGCACCACCTACCGTAGCAACGTCGATACGTCTTTTTTCTCTGCAATGGCGCCGGTGATCACCCCAGGTGTCACTGACGGATCTTCGACACATTCATGGAATGTTCCCAGCGCAGACCCGACAACGGCTTGACACAAACGCGGGGGTGTTTGAGTTGATGACGCACACTGTCCACTCTGGGACTCGCTTCCGGCTCAACCAGGCCGATCGGCAATAGCACGGCGACTTCATTCTGAGGCATTCACACCGCAGGCGGCAGATCGCGGCGACGGCACCTGTCCGGCGCTGGCACTCGGCCGCCTACCTGCGGCGTAGTTGATCGAGCGAGCTATCCAGGGATTCGATACGGGGGATGCGGTGGACAACTGCGGGCAGGTATCGGTGGCGGTGATCGGTCTGGGTCCCACCGGCACGTCCTTCGTGTGGAAGCTCATCGACGAGCTGCGGGCCGATCAACCGGGGGTCCCGCTACGGCTGACTGCCATCGACCCCGGCGACGAGCTGGGGGCGGGCTACGCCTTCCAGGCCACGCACCGACTGAACATGCGGGCCAGCAGCCTGCACATGGACCCGCTGGCGCCCACCGGATTCACCGACTGGCTGCGTGCGCACTGCGACACCGACGACCGCGACGACCGCGACGACCGCGACGACCGCGACGACCGCGACGACCGCGACGACCTTGAGTATCCGACGCGCCGACTCTTCGGGCGCTACCTCCGGACGGTCCTGGCCGAAGCCGTCGCCTCGGCCGAGTCGGCCGGCGTGACCGTCGAGCACTGGCGGACCTCGGCCGCGGAGCTCGACCGCAGCGGCGAGTCGTTCCGAATCACCGGGGCCGACGGTGCGACGCGGTCGTTCGACGTCGTGGTGATGGCGACCGGCGAGTCCCGGCACGGCGCGCTCGGTCACTGGACCGGCCGGCCGAACTTCGTCGCGTCCCTGGCCGAGACCCACCAGCTCGGGCGGATTCCGGCCGACGCCCGGGTGGGCATCGTCGGCAGCAGCCTGAGCGCGGTCGACATCTGCATCCAACTGCTCGGCCAGGGGCATCGGGGACCGATAACCTGCCACGCCCGTACCCGGGGGTTCCCGAAGGTTCAGGGCGCGACCTCCCGGCCCCAGCCGGCGCTGCTCGATCCCGACTGGTTGAGCTGGTCGACCGGGGCGGGACGGCGACGGATCCGCCTGCGTACCGTCGCCCGGGCCCTGGCGCAGGGCCTGGACGCGCGCGCCGAGGAACCCTACACACCTGGCATGCCGGATCCACGCGAGTGGTTCTCCCGCGACGGCCGGCGGCACCGGAGCCGGCAGGACGAAAGCCAGGTGTTCCAGGCGGCTGTCACGGCCGCGGTGGAATCTCGGACGACCTGGTACCAGGCGCTCGATTCGCTGTCGCCGCACACCCCGGCCATCTGGAACGCCCTCGACGAGCGGGACCAGTTGCTGTTTCTCACCACCTGGCGGGCCCGGTGGAGCGAGTATCGACACAGCATGCCGCTGGTCAACGCGCGGGCGCTGCTGCCCGCTGTGTCGAGCGGCCAACTGACCGTCCGCACCGGTCTGACCTCGGTCACGCCGGAATCCTCCGGTGCCACCACCCGCTGGCGTGTCAACAGCCGGTCGGGCCCGCCCGGGTCCGCCTATGACGTTCTCGTCGACGCAACCGGCGGGCAGCTGGCCATCGCCTGCCGACGTGACCCACTGCTGCGCACCGCGATCCACCGCGGTCTCCTCAGCCCCGATCCGCGCGGCGGCCTGCGGGTGCTGTTCGGCACCTGCCAGGTCCTCGCCGCCGACAACAGGCCGTGCCCGAACCTCTACCTCGTCGGCCCGATGACCTTCGGCACACACTTCTACACCAACTCGTTCGAGACCAACCGGGACAACGCCTTCCGCGTCGCCCATGCGGTCCGGACCACCCTCATTCGAACCCGCCGCCGGCCGGTCACCCCGACCGGCGCCGCACTGACACAGACGATCGGAGGTCGGTGAGATGACACCCCATACGCGGATCCGCCGGACCGTGCACCTGCGCCGCGGACACACGTTCGTCTGGCGGTCCGCCGGAGCGGCCGACGCCGAGACGATCTGGGGCTGGTGGACCGCGCCGGTCCTAACGTACTGGGGCACGGCGCCCCGGGTGGCGAAGGTCGGTCCGCCGCCGTACGGGCCGGAGACGGTGCGCGACTACCTGGCACTGCCGGCGGACCGGCTCGGGGTCGAGCCGGTCGTCGGTGAACTGGACGGGCGGCCGGTGGCGTACGCCGAGGCCTATGCCAAAAAGGACAGCCTGCTCGCCGGCGTTCCCCTGCTCGAGGACGAGGCACGCGGGTCGCACCTGCTGGTCGACCCGACGGACCGAGTGGACCGACGCGTCGTTCTCGAGGTCGTCGTGGACGCCGTCGACTGGGCCTTCGAGACCTGGCCTGCAGCGCAGCACTACATCGGAGACCCCGACATCCGGAACCGGTCGATGGTCAACCTGCACCGGATGCTCGGGATGCGGCAGGTTGCCGTGGTCGAACTGCCGCACAAGACCGCCTGCCTCGTCGCGGTCAGCCGTACCGACTGGGCGGACGACCGTGCACGGATCGCGTCGCTCGTTCGATGAACACGGGGGTAGGCAGCATGCTGACGGCGAAGGACCAGCGAAACGAGACCGTGACCGGGGCCCTGGAGCGGGACCAACCGAGCCGGACCGGTGAGTTGCTGGTCGCGGAGACCGGCCAACGAGTACCGCTCGCCGATCTGCTGCGGATCAGCCGGACGGCCGCCGCTCAACTGCGCGCCGACGGTGTGCGCCCCGGCGATCCGGTGGGGCTGGTCGCGGAGAACGGCCTGGTGTTCCTGCACAGCTTCCTCGCGATACTGCACGCCGGCGCGGTAGCGGTGCCCCTGGCCACTCCGTCGGCGATGGGCGGGGTGCACGGTTACGTCGAGCACCTGCGGCGGGTACTCGAAGACTCCGCGATGCGGCACCTCGTGGTCAGTGCGACCTGCCTCCGGGTGCTGCGCAGCCGTACGGCGCAGCTGCCCCCGGTCCAGCTGATCGAGGGCGACACGCTGTCGACCACCGGACCGGAGCTCACCGAGCCGGCCGGCGCCGACGCGCTGGCGGTCATCCAGTACACCTCCGGCAGCACCCGGCTACCCAAGGGCGTCATGTTGACCCATCGCAACGTGGTGGCGGGCATCCAGGCGATCATCGACGGGTGCGCGCTGACCCGTACGGACGTGGCGGGACTCTGGATCCCCCTGTTCCACGACATGGGCCTGTTCTCCACCCTCGCCGCGCTCGCCCAGGGCCTGCGGGTGGTCCTGTGGCGCCCCTCCACCTTCGTGCGGCACCCGGCCGCCTGGCTGGAGCAGTTCGTCGCACATGGCTGCACGGTCACCACCGCGCCCAATTTCTTCTACGACCATCTCCTGGATGACGTCGACCGCGTCCGCGCGGACCTCGACCTGTCCGGGTGGCGGCTGGGCCTCAACGGCGCGGAACCGGTCCGTGCCGGCACCATCGACCGCTTCCGGGCCGCCTTCGCCCACCGCGGGCTGCCTCCCGACATGATGGTGCCGGTCTACGGAATGGCGGAGGCGACCCTGGCCGTCACGTTCTCGCGTCTCGGCACCCGCCCGACGATCCTCTGGGTCGACCGGGCCCAGCTCCGCGACAGCGGCCAGGTCGTTACCGCGCAGCCCGGTGCACCCGGCGCCCGATCGCTCGTCGCGGTGGGCCGGGCCGTCGACGGTGTCCGGGTCCGCATCGGCGGCGCCGGCGGCGCCGAGAACCAGCTCGGTGAGGTCGAGATAACCGGTACGCCGGTCACCGGCGGCTACTTCCGGCAACCGCCCGGGGACCTGTTCACCGACGACGGCTGGCTACGCACGGGAGACCAGGGCTTCGTGCACGGCGGCGAGCTCTACATCGCCGGCCGGAGCAGGAACATGGTGGTGATCCGGGGCCACAACTACTTCGCCGAGGACGCGGAGGCGATCATCCAGGACCTGCCGGGCGTCCACCGCCGCAGATGCGCCGCCGTGCGCCACGACGATGAGCACGGCGAACGGCTCGTCATGGTGGTCGAGACCGGACTCGAATCGAGTGACGATCGCCGGACACTCACCGATCGGATCAGATCCGCGATCTCCACCGGGCTCGGCCTCGCCGACGTCGCCGTCGAACTGATCCCACCGCAGGCCCTGCCCCGCACCAGCAGCGGCAAGGTGCGACGGGCCGAGGTGCGAACGAGCGCGCCCTCGATGCCGTGAGCCCCGCCACCCCTCGACCGATTTTCAATCGACTACGGGAAGGAACCGCCATGTCCGATCCCCACGCCGCGGTGGAACACCAAATCCGCGCCGTCATCGCGGACCTGTTGAACCACCCGATCGAGACGGTCGACGAGGATGCCGGCCTCGCGGACCTGTCCGGCCTGGACTCGCTGACCCTGTTCCAGATCCTCGACGCCATCGAGAAACGGTTCGAGATCTCCCTGGACGAGTCCGAGCTGTACGGGGCCAGTTCGCTGAGCGACCTGACGAAGCTTGTCGAGGTGGCGCTGACCAACGGGACGCCGACGACGAGCGACCGCCCCGGCACGGTCGCGAGCCGGCCCGCGGTGACGGCGGGTGGCGAGCATGAGCATCAGTGACACGACCCGTCCGGGGGACGTGAGCCTGGACTTGGACGACCTGGTCGGCCGGGCCCGCGAGATGGCGGGTGGGCACGACGAGCAGCGCCTACGATTTCTGCCCGCGCTGGAACGACTGCTCACCGCCGTGGAGGGTGAAGCGGGGCTGGATCCGGTCGGTCGCCTGGTCCTGCACCAGTTCGTGGTCGGCCAGCTCGTCATGCAGATTGAGACGGGCCGGCTCGTGCAGGCCCATCCGGAGATCGAACGACTGCCGGTGGAGAACCTTCTGGTGATCACGGGCATGCCGCGCACGGGTACGACGGCCCTGCACAATCTGCTGGCGGAGCACCCCGGGCTACGGGCACCACGGTTGTGGGAGATGCTGGCGCCGCCGGCGTCCACCGATCCGGTGCGGCACCCGCAGCTGATCCGGGCCGCCGAGAGCTACGTCGAGCACTACTACACCGCGGCACCGGCGCTCCGCGATCTGCATCCCCTCGATGCGATGCGTCCCGACGAATGCCACCGGTTGACCGCCGCCACGTTCACCAGCCCGGTCTTCGCCCAGCGCTACGAGGTCCCCGGCTATTTGGCCTGGCTCGACGGGCAGGACCTCCGGGAGGTCTACGAATACCACCAGACGCTGCTGCGATGCATGCTGTGGCGGCGGCCGGGCACGCACGTCGTCCTCAAATGTCCGTCCCACCTGTGGCACCTCGACGCGCTCAGCGCCGTCTACCCGCAGGCACGGATCGTTCGGCTGCACCGCGACCCGACCGCCGGCCTGCCCTCCGCGTGCAACCTCACCGCGGTGGTACGCGGGGCGAACGGAGCCCGGGTGGACCGGCACGCCGTCGGTGACCAGTGGCTGGCGTACGCCTGGCTGGGGCTGTCCGGCCTACGCCGCGGCGACCGGTACGGGTCGGACACCCCCACCCTCGACGTACGTCAGCGGGACCTGCGGACGGACCCGCTGGGCGTGACTGCCCAGGTCTGTGATTTCGCCGGGCTGCCCATGTCCGCCGAGGCGGGCGCGCGGATGGCACGGCACCTGGGCGAACAGGCGCCGGAACCGACCGGCGGGCCCGGGTACTCGCTCGCCGACTTCGGTCTCGATCGCGATCAGATCGACCGACAGTTCAGCGACTACCGCGCCGAGTTCGGCGTGTAGACGCAGATCGACGCCGGCGGCACCGCGCCCCGGGGAAAGGATGACATCCATGACGGACATTGCCCGCGAGATCGAGGGCGTACACCGGGAGATCGGTCAGCGGCGGATCGCGGCCGGTGACGCGCGCAGCGTCCTGCTGCGACGCACCTACCAGGCTTCGCCGGAGGAGGTGTGGGCCGCGCTCACCGACCCGGACCGGATCTCGCGCTGGTTCCTCCCCGTCACTGGCGAGTTGCGCCCGGGGGGTTCGTTCGCGTTCGAGGGCAACGTGCACGGCACGGTCCGACGCTGTGAGCCGACCCGGCTGCTCGCGTTGGATTGGGTGATCGGGGACAGCCCGGCGTCTGAGGTGGAACTCCGGTTGTCCGGCGGCACCGGCAGGACGGTCGTCGAACTCGACCACACCGCCCTGGTCGACGAGCGCTTCTGGGCCGAGTTCGGGCCGGGGGCGACCGGGGTGGGATGGGATCTGGCGTTGCTCAGCCTGCACCTGCACCTGCGTGGCGAGGCGATCGTCACCGCCGACCCGGAAGCCGGCCAGCACTCGCCCGAGTTCACCCGCCTCGCCGCGTTGAGCAGCCGGGCGTGGGGCACGGCACTTGCCACGGCGGGAGCGAGCCCGGCGGAGGTAACCACGGCCGTCGAGCACACGGCGGCGTTGTACGCCCCGCCGGCCAAGATGTTCGCGACCCGCAACTGGATGCGGGCCAGCCGGGCGGCCTTCCTACAACACCTGGTCGCCGCACCGGACCCGCGCGCCGAGGGCTCCCCCGTCCCGGCGGTGGCCGCAGGAGGCTCCACCGATGCTGATTGACGCGGACCTGCGAGAGATACGCGCGAGTGACCGTTCGGCGGCGCGGCTCGAGAAGTTCCTGGGCGATCCTGACCGGGAGACGGCCGTGTCGGCGTTCGCGCACAGCGTGGCACAGGACGATCGGGACGAGATGCCGTGGCGTGCCATGGACGCGCTGCGCTCGTGGGAGTTCCCGGCGTTCCTCGTACCGGAGGCGTTCGGTGGCCGGTTGCGCTCCTTCGCGGAGTTGTTCGCGATGTGTCGTTCGGTGGCCCGGCGGGACCTGCGGCTCGCGGTGTCGTTCGGGACGACCCTCCTCGGCGCCAACCCGGTCTGGCTGTGGGGCACCGACCAGCAACGGCAATGGCTCGCCAGCCGCCTGCTCGCCGGCGACCTCGGCTCGTTCGCGATGTCCGAGCGCGAGCACGGCAGCGACCTCGCCGGATGCCAGGTCTCCGCGCGACGCGAGGGTGACCGGTACGTGCTGGACGGGGAGAAGTGGCCGGTCGGCAACGCCACCAGGGGTACGTTCTGCACCGTCTACGCCAGGACCGGTCCGCGGCAGTTCTCGCTGCTGTTGGTCGACAAGCGGCGACTGCCTGCGCAGCGACACCACAACAGTCCCGGTGTGCCGACCGTCGGCCTGCGCGGGCACGACCTGAGCGGCATCACGTTCACCGACTGCCCGGTGCCGGCCGACTCGCTGCTGGGATCACCGGGCGCCGGCATTCCCCAGACGATGAAGACCCTGCAGATCACCCGCACGCTCATCGCGGCGCTCTCGTTGGGCAGTCTGGACACCGGGCTGCGGCTGGCCTACGCACACGCCCGGAGCCGCCGGCTGTACGGAGCACCGATCACCGCGCTTCCGGCGATCCGGGACATCCTGGTACGCGCGTACCTCGACCTGATCATCGGCGAGTGCGTCTCGGTCCCGGCGGTGCGGGCGATCACCGAATCACCCGAGCGCCTCAGCCTGTGGTCCGCGATCGTGAAGTACTTCGTCCCGGTCACGGTGGAACGGGCGTTGGCCGACCTCAACACCGTGCTCAGCGCGCGCGGCTACCTGCGCGACAGTCTGCCCGCCCGCACATTCCAAAAGCTGCACCGCGACCAGGCCATCGCGAGCATCTTCGAGGGCACCACACACGTGAACCTCAGCTCGATCGCCGCGGACCTGCTGTTCGCCGCCAACCGGTCGGGCGGTGACCCGACACTGTTGCCGGCGCTGTTCGACCGGCAGGTCGAGCTGACACCGTGGGTACCCGACGCCCGGCGCCTGAGCCTGAGCAACGGCGGCCAGGATGAGATCGGCGGGGCGTGGCCGCAACTGTCGGACCGGTTCTCGTCCTGGCCCTCGGTGCGGCGCCTCGATGCGGCTCGTCGTGACCTGACCGTCCGGCTGGCCGAGATGGACCGTCGCGCGCCTGGCTCCGCGCTGGGGCACACGTCCGCCCGGGTCCACTGCGTGCTGCACGCCGCCGCGTGCGTGCTCCTTACCGGGGCGCACAACAGTGGCGATGTCTTCGCGGACGAGAGTTGGATGATGGCCGCCCTGGACCGGCTCACCCAGCACCTGGACCCGACCTGGCAGCTGTCGCCGGGCCCGGCCGCCGCGGTCGAGGCGATGGTCACCGCACAGGTGGAGACACCTGAGCTGTTCTCCCTGACGCCGATTCCGCTGCCGGCGGGCGAATAGAGGAAGGCCTATAATCTTGCCGATGGATCCCACTCAGGAGTACGTCGACCGGGACGGCGCCAGGCTCGGGGTGCAGAGCTACCCGGCGCCGGACCGCGCCGACGCACCCGCCGTCGTGATCTGGCCGGCGATGGGGGTGCCCGCCCGCTTCTACCGACCGTTCGCCGAACAACTCGTGCACGCCGGGCTGGCCGTGCACGCCGTCGACCTCCGCGGCACCGGCGCCAGTTCACCCCGGGCCGACCGGGCCGACCGGTACGGGTACGCGGAACTCGTGGCGGACGTCGGTGCCGTGCGGGCCTGGCTGGCTCCCAGCCTCGCCGACCGGCGCGTGCTGCTGCTCGGTCACTCGCTGGGTGCCCACGTGTGCCTGCTGCACCTCGCCGGCGATGGCGGGGCCGGCATCTCCGGCATGGTCGTCGTGGCCGCCGGGCTCGCGTACTGGCGGTCTTATCCGCCGGTCCGGGGCCTGCTGACGCTGGCGCAGACGCAGGTGGTCGCCGGTGCCGCGTCGCTACTCGGTGTCTGGCCCGGCTGGGGCTTCGGCGGCCGGCAGACCCGCGGCGTGATTCACGACTGGGCTTACACCGCCCGCCACGGGCGCTACCCACGGCTGACGGGCAGCGACCCGGAGTCGGCCCTTGCCTCGCTCCGGGTTCCGGTACTCGCGGTCAGCGTCGCGGGCGACAACTACGTCCCTGAGTCCAGCCTGGACCACTTGTGCCGCAAGCTCGTCTCCGCCCCGGTCGAGCGGCTGCACCTGAGCGCGGCGACCGGTGCCACCGTAAACCACTTCGCGTGGGCCCGGACCGAAAACTCGTTGGCCGGGCGGGTCGCCCACTACGCCCACCAGGCTTGACAGCAGTCGCCCTCACCGACGAGCACCTCCAGGCTGTGCGCACGGCCATCCGCGATCGGCATGCTCCTGGCTCGAAAGCTCGGTGCCGCCGAGAACCCGCATGACGCGATCTTCGCCTCTCGACGCGGCACCTGGCTGTCGCCCAACAACGTACGCCGCCAGTGGCGCCAGGCACGCGCCGACGCCGACCTCGACTGGGTCACCCCGCACACCTCCGCAAGACCGTGGCCACCCTCGACAAGGAGGAGATCGACACCAAGAGCGCCGCAGCCCAGCTCGGGCACTCCAGCGAGGAGGTCACCGAGACCTACTACATCGCCAAGCCCGTCCAAGCCCCGGACGTGTCCGACATCCTCGAGCGACTCGGCACCAGCCGGAAGCGGCCGCAGCCACCAGCAGCACACAACGATGCACACCGATGACGAACTTGGTTGCCGTACCCCGTAAATGGGGGTTTTCGGGGGGCGGTTCAAAACTTCATAGACGAAAGCGAAAGCCCTGACCAGCATTCTCGCTGGTCAGGGCTTTTTTCTTTGTCGGGACGGCCGGATTCGAACCGACGACCCCTTGACCCCCAGTCAAGTGCGCTACCAAGCTGCGCCACGTCCCGATGCCCCCGCCAGGTCTCCCCCGCGGCAGCCGGTACAGCTTAGCGCAGGATCTTCGCACCGTGCGCAGAGGCCCCTCCCACGCCGCACGCCACACCCCCTAAAGCATCCTAGGAGGGTGGCGTGCAGCAGAGAGCGGGTCAGCCGTGGGCCTTGCCCCGGCCGCCGGGGCCGAGCTTCTTACGCGGACGTACCGAGATCTCGATCGGGCTGCCCTCGAAGCCGAACTCCTCGCGGAGCTTGCGCTCGACGAAGCGCTGGTAGCCGGCGTCCAACGGCCCGGTGGTGAACAGCACGAAACGCGGCGGCGCCGCCCCGGCCTGGGTGGCGAACAGGATGCGCGGCGCGCGTCCGCCGCGTACCGGGTGCGGGGTGGCCTGGACCAGCGCGGTGAGCCACTGGTTGAGCTGCGCGGTCGGGATGCGCGTCTCCCAGCTGGCGAGCGCCTTGCGCAGCGCGGGCGCGAGCTTGTCGACGGCGCGGCCGGTCTTGGCGGACAGGTTCAGCCGGATCGCCCAGGGGATGCGCCGCAGCTCCCGGTCGATCTCCTTGTCCAGGTAGTAGCGGCGGTCGCCGTCGACCAGGTCCCACTTGTTGAACGCGATGACCAGCGCCCGGCCGGACTCGACGACCATGGTGAGGATCCGCTGGTCCTGCTCGCTGATCACCTCGCTGGAGTCGATCAGCACCACGGCGACCTCGGCCGCCTCGATCGCCGAGGCGGTCCGCAGGCTGGCGTAGTACTCGGTGCCGCTGGCCTTGCCGACCCGCTTGCGCAGACCGGCCGTGTCGACCAGCTGCCACGTCTCGCCGCCGATCTCCACCAGGCTGTCGACCGGGTCCACCGTGGTGCCGGCCACCGAGTCGACCACCGCCCGCTCCTCACCGGAGAAGCGGTTGAGCAGGCTGGACTTGCCGACGTTGGGGCGGCCCACCAGGGCCACCCGGCGCGGGCCGCGCGGCCGGTTCTCCACGATCGCCGGCGCCTCGGGCAGCGCGTCCAGGATGGCGTCGAGCAGGTCGCCGGAGCCACGGCCGTGCAGCGCCGAGATCGGGAACGGCTCACCGAGGCCGAGCGACCACAGCGAGGTCGCCTCCATCTCGATGGTGGTGTTGTCGGCCTTGTTGGCGATGAGGATCACCGGCTTGGCGCTGCGGCGCAGCATCTTCACCGCGGCCTCGTCCACGTCGGTGGCACCGACCATGGCGTCCACCACGAACAGCACCACGTCGGCGGTCGCCACCGCGGTCTCGGCCTGGGCGGCGATGGCCGCGGCCCGGTCCTTGGCGTCGGGCTCCCAGCCGCCGGTGTCCACCACCGTGAACACCCGGCCGTTCCACTGCGCGTCGTAGGGCACACGGTCCCGGGTCACGCCGGGGATGTCCTCCACGACCGCCTGCCGGCGGCCGATGATGCGGTTGACGAGCGTGGACTTGCCGACATTGGGGCGGCCGACCACTGCCACCACGGGCTGCGGGCCGGCCGGCTCACCGGAGTCGACCTCCGGCTCGCGCAGCTCCACCCAGCCACCGAAATCGTCGTCACTCATGCCGAGCCGCCCTTCGTTCGCGACTGCGGGGCTCGCGCAACCCGCTCACTCCTCGCGCTCACGCGGCACCCCGCTCCGTGAGCATCTCGCGCAGGCGGGCCACTACCTCGTCGATGCCCAGCTCGGTGGTGTCCAGCACCACCGCGTCGGGGGCTTGCTGCAGCGGGTTGACCTTGCGGGTCGAGTCGAGGCGGTCCCGGCGGGCCAGGTCCGCGGCGGTCGCCGCGACGTCGGCGGCGTCCTCGGCGCTGCGCCGCTTCGCGCGCGCCGCCTCGGAGGCGGTCAGGTACACCTTCAGCTCCGCGTCCGGTGCGACCACCGAGCCGATGTCCCGGCCTTCGACCACGATCCGGCCCGCGTCGGCGATCACCCGCCGCTGCCGGTCCACCAGCAGCTCGCGTACGGCGGCGACGGCGGCAACCGCTGACACCGCGGCGGTCACCTCGGCGCCGCGGATGGCGGTGGACACATCGGTGCCGTCGACTGTCACGGCGTACCCCTGGGGGTCGGTGCCGATGCGCAGGTCGGCCTCGGCGGCGACCTTTGCCACCGACTCGGCGTCGGTGAGTTCCACGCCGGAGCGCAGAACCGCCCAGGTCAGCGCCCGGTACATGGCGCCGGTGTCGAGGTAGCGGGCGCCGAGGCCCGCTGCCAGCCGCCGCGACACGGTGGACTTCCCCGAACCGGACGGCCCGTCCACAGCGACCACGCATCGCCCGGCCGGTACGTTCTCCTCCACCGTTGTCCTCCTCAGCCCGTACCTCGCGGGTCGCCCGGATTCCCGGGCGCCGTTGAGCGGATGGTTCTGTCGTCAATCATGCCCGCGCCGCGCGGGCGTCCCAGCGGACGGCACGCGCCGGCCCGCGGACCGCGTCGAAGCCTACCGGGAGCCGTACCCCCGATCGGCGGGTCAGTCACCCACCGCCTTGAACAGGGCGGCGACCTCCGCGTTTGTGAGCCGCCGCAGCCGCCCGGTGCGCAGGTCACCAAGCTTGATCGGACCGATCGAGGTACGGATCAGGCGGGACACCGGGTGTCCCACCTCGGCCATCAGGCGCCGGACGATGTGTTTGCGCCCCTCGTGCAGGGTCAGCTCCACCTGGGCGCTTTTGCCGAGCGTGTCGACCACCTTGAACCCGTGGACCTTCACCGGCCCGTCCTCCAGCTCGACGCCGGCGGTCAGCCGCTTGCCCAGGCTGCGCGGAATCGGCCCGGCCACCTCGGCGAGGTAGGTCTTGAGTACCTCGTACGACGGGTGCATGAGCTTGTGGGCGAGGGTGCCGTCGTTGGTGAGCAGGAGCAGGCCCTCGCTGTCGGCGTCCAGTCGCCCGACGTGGTAGACCCGCTGCTCCAGCCGCGCGCCGATGAAGTCGGCGAGCTCGGTACGGCCCTTCTCGTCAGCCATGGTGGTGACCACCCCGCGCGGCTTGTTCATCGCCACGTAGACCAGGCGGACGTCGGCCTGGAGCCGCTCCCCGTCGACGACGATCACGTCGCGGGCCGGGTCGGCCTTGTCGCCGAGCTGCGCCACCCGCCCGTTCACGGTGACCCGGCGCCGGAAGATCAGGTCCTCGCAGGCACGCCGGGAACCCACCCCCGCGGCGGCGAGCACCTTCTGCAGGCGCTCGGCGCCCTCGTACACGGGGGCGTCGGGCTTCGGGGCACGGTCATCGCGTCGCATCGGCAAGCTCTTCTACGTCGTCGGGAAGGAACGGGGCCAGGGGCGGCAGGTCGTCCACCGAGTTGAGCCCCAGCTTCTCCAGGAACATGGTGGTGGTCCGGTAGAGGTAGGCACCGCTGTCCGCTTCGGTGCCGCACTCCTCGACCAGGCCGCGACCCACCAGGGTACGGAGCACCCCGTCGCAGTTGACACCCCGGATGGCCGAGATGCGCGAACGGGTCACCGGCTGCCGGTAGGCGACCACGGCCAGCGTCTCCAGCGCGGCCTGGGTCAGCCGCACGGACTGCCCGTCCAGCACAAACCGCTCTACGTAGGTGGCGTATTCCGGCCGGGTGTAGAGACGCCAGCCACCCGCCGCCCGGCGCAGGTCGAACCCGTGCCCGGCAGCGGCGTACCCGGCGGCGATCTCGTCGAGCATCGCGCCGACCCGTTCCGGGGACTGTTCCAGGACCTCGGCCAGGGTCAGCTCGCTGACCGGCTGGTCCACCACCAGCAGGATCGCCTCCAGGGCGCCGCGCAGCTCCGCGTCGTCCAGGACGGGCGCGGGCGGCGGTTCCGGCGCGGCCCGCCGACGTCCCCGCTTCGGGGGTACGCCGCTCGCCGCTCCCCCACTCCCCCGGTCCCCCGGTTCCTGCGCGGGCGCGCCGGCGTCCCGCCCCGCGTCCACGTCCCGCCCAGCGGTGTTGTCGGCGTCTCGCCGGCCGTCGTCGTCGTGCCCGCCGTCGTCGTGCCCAGCGTCGATGTCGTGTCCGGCGCCGATTTTGTCGTCTCGGTGGGGGTCGGAAGTGACGAAGTCGACGGCACCCGGCGGGTAGACGCTGACGTCGGCCTCGGCACCCGCGCCGGAGCCGGCTGCCGGGCCGATGCCGGTGTCAGTTGCCGGGGCGACGCCGGCGTCGGTTGCCGGGGCGATGTCGACGGCCGCCGGAGCGATGCCTGAGCCAGATGCCGGCGCGATGCCGGTGCCGGCGGCCGGGTCGGCGTCGGCGGAGGCGGCCGGATCGGTGTCGACGTCGACCGAGGGCTCGATGCGCTCGTCAGCATCGGCCGTCGAGCTTCCACCCGGGATCTTGGTACGGAGGCGCCCTTCAAGGGACGCCTCCGTACCAAGCTCCATCGCGGTTTCGGCGATCTTGGAAGAATCTGGCCCCTCCGGGGGCCCTTGGCTTCCAAGATCTGTGGACGGCTCGGGCGCCGCGTCGGCGGTTTCTGCCGAATCACGGCTGTCCGGGTCGGGTTTGGGCGCGGACGGGCGCTGCCACGGGGGGATCCAGGCGGCAGCCTGGTCGGCCAGCGAGTCGCGGCGTTCCTCGTCGCTCATCCGTTCACTCCTGCGTCGGTGCGGGCTCGTCCGCCGCCTCGGTGGGTGCGGCGGCGTCAGCGGATGCGGCACTGTCGGCCGATGCGCCGCCGCCGGGCCCAGCGACAGGGCCGGATGCGGCAGCGTCAGCCGACGTGCCGCCACCGGGCACGGCGACAGCGCCGGATACGGCGCCGTCGGGCACCCCGGCGGCGTCGGGGGCCCCGGCACCGTCGGGCGCCGCGGCGGGGGTGGGCTCGGGCGTGCCGGCGTACTCGTCGACTGTGAGCTCGGCCTCGCCGTCGGCCGGGCCGGTCCACCGAACAGTCAGCTCCTCCAGCGCCTGCTCCTGCACGAACGCCACGAGACCCTGCCGGTACAGCTCCAGCAGCGCCAGGAACCGGGCCACCACCTCGAGCGTCATCTCGCAGTCGGCGCAGAGCAGCGAGAACGTGGCGATCCCGGCGCGGCGCAGCCGGTCGGCGATGATGCCGGCGTGTTCGCGGACGCTGACCCGGACCATGTGCACGTGCGCGATCGACACCTCGGGCACCGGTTTCGGGCTCATCGCCTTGACCGCGAGCTTGCGCAGCCGCTCGGGACCGATGCCGAGCACCAGGTCGGGCAGCGCCTCCGCGTACCGGGGTTCGAGCGTGACCGCCCTCGGGTAGCGCCGGCCGCCGACCGCCTCCAGCTCGGCGATGTGCGCGGCGGCCTCCTTGTACGCCTTGTACTGCAACAGCCGCGCGAACAGCAGGTCCCGCGCCTCCAGCAGCGCCAGGTCCTCCTCGTCCTCGACCTCGGCCGAGGGCAGCAGCCGGGCCGCCTTGAGGTCGAGCAGGGTGGCGGCGACGAGCAGGAACTCGCTGGTCTCGTCCAGGTCCCACTGGTCGCCCATCGCCCGCAGGTACGCGATGAACTCGTCGGTGACCTTGTGCAGCGCGACCTCGGTGACGTCCAGCTTGTGCTTGCTGATCAGCTGGAGCAGCAGGTCGAACGGGCCGGTGAAGTTGTCCAGCCGGACGGTGAAACCGCTGCTGACCGGGTCGGCGCCGTCGACCTGCACGGCTACGGCAGGGTCGCCGGTGCCGTGCGGCGGGTCGATGGGCGGTGCGGTCACCGGGAAACCGTAGACGACGCGGCGGGCGGCCGGCGTGCGCCCTACCGGTCCGCTTGGGCGGCGATGACCTCCCGGGCGAGCTGCCGGTAGTTGCGCGCGCCGGAGGAGGCCGGGTCGAGGGTGGTGATCGGGGCGCCGGCCACCGTGGACTCGGGGAACTTCACCGTCTTGGTGATGACGGTCTGGTAGACCTTGTCGCCGAACGCCTCGACCACCCGCTGCAGCACCTGGCGGCAGTGGGTGGTGCGGCTGTCGTACATGGTGGCGAGGATGCCTTCGAGTTCCAGGTCGAAGTTGAGCCGCTCACGCACCTTGTCGATGGTGTCGAGCAGCAGCGCGACGCCGCGCAGGCTGAAGAACTCGCACTCCAGCGGGATGAGCACGCCGTGCGCGACGGTGAGCGCGTTGATCGCCAGCAGGCCCAGTGAGGGCTGGCAGTCGATCAGGATGAAGTCGTACTCCTTGCGGATGGTGCGCAGCACCCGCGCCAGGGCCATCTCCCGGGCGACCTCGTTGACCAGCTGGATCTCGGCGGCGGAGAGGTCGATGTTGGCGGGCAGCAGGTGCAGCCCGGCCACGTCGGTCTTGATCAGGACGTCCTCGGCGGTGACGTCGTCCTGCATGAGCAGGTTGTAGACCGACAGGTCCAGGTTGTGCGGGTTGACGCCCAGCCCGACCGAGAGGGCGCCCTGCGGATCGAAGTCGACGAGCAGCACCTTGCGGCCGTACTCGGCCAGGGCCGCGCCCAGGTTGATGGTCGTCGTGGTCTTGCCGACGCCGCCCTTCTGGTTGGCCATCGCGATGATCCGCGCCGGGCCGTGCCGGTCGGTCGGCATGGGTTCGGGGATCGGCTTGCGCATGGTGTACGCGGCCGGGTCGGCGGGGCCGAGATCGGCGCCCAGCGTCGCCTGCTGCTCACGGAGCTCCGACGTCCAGGTCTCGGCACGGTCACCGTTTCCTGCCATGTCCTCGTTGCCCCCTCCCGACGACCACCCGGCGTCGGAGCCGTCCGACGTCCCTCGCGGCGCCGCTGCGCACCCCCGGTCCGTCGTACCTGGAGGCCCGCGCCGATGCCGACTGTACGCCACCGGCCAGCAGCACGTTCGGTAGCGGGTCGGCGTGTCGGCCGCCCGTCAGCCGCGGACGCGGCCCGATCACAGACCCGAGGACCGCGAGCCTGGCGCGCTCAGCGGGCGCGGGGGTGGGCGGTGGCGTACACCTCGCGCAGCCGTTCCACAGTCACCAGCGTGTAGACCTGGGTGGTGGTCACCGAGGCGTGGCCGAGCAGCTCCTGCACCACGCGCACGTCCGCGCCGCCGTCGAGCAGGTGCGTGGCGTACGAGTGGCGCAGCGTGTGCGGGGAGATCGCGTCGGGGCCGTCGACCGGCAGGCCGGCCCGGCCGGCGGCGGCGCGCAGCACGGCCCAGGCGCCCTGCCGGGTGAGCGGGCCGCCGCGGGCGTTGACGAAGACCGCGTGGGTGCCGCGTCCGGCCGCGAGCAGCGCCGGGCGGCCCCGGACCAGCCAGGCGCGCAGCGCGTCGGCCGCGTACCCGCCGACCGGGACCAGCCGGGTCCGGCCGCCCTTGCCGCGCAGCAGCACGGCGCCGGCGTCGAGGTCCAGGTCGTCGACCGCCGCGCCGACCGCCTCGGAGATGCGCGCGCCGGTGCCGTACAGGAATTCCAGCAGCGCGCGGTCGCGCAGCGCGCGGGCGGCGGCGTCGCCGGTGGCGCCGGGCAGGTCGGCGGCCTCCAGCAGCCGCAGGACCGCGTCCACGGGCAGCGCCCGGGGCAGCCGGCGCGGCGGCGCGGGCGGGCGGACGTCGCGGCTGGGGTCGGCGGCGGCGAGCCCTTCGCGCAGCGCGAAGCGGTGCAGGCCGCGTACCGCGCTGGCGGCGCGGGCGGCGGAGGAGACGGCGAGCGGCGGGTGGTCGTCGTCGCCGGCGCGCAGCCGGGCCAGGTGGGCCTCGACCTGCGCGGGTCCGGCGGCGGCCAGGTCGGTCACCCCGGCCGCGGCCAGCGTGGCCAGGTAGCGGTCCAGGTCCCGGCGGTACGAGGCGAGCGTGTTCGCGGACAGCCCGCGCTCGACGGTGAGGTGGTCCAGGTACGTGCGGACCGCGCGGCGCAGGGCCGGCGCGGGTTCCGCGCCGGCCCTGCGCACCACGGTGTCGGTCAGTTCAGCACCTCGTCCAGCGGCAGCACGTCCATGCCGTGCGCCTCGGCGACCGGGCCGTAGACGACCTTGCCGGCGTGGGTGTTGAGGCCCAGCGCCAGCGCCGGGTCGTTGCGCAGCGCCTGCTGCCAGCCCTGGTTGGCCAGTTCGAGGGCGTACGGCAGGGTGACGTTCGTGAGCGCGTAGGTGCTGGTGTTCGGCACCGCGCCGGGCATGTTCGCCACGCAGTAGAAGATCGAGTCGTGCACTTTGTAGACCGGTTCGGCGTGCGTGGTCGGGCGCGAGTCCTCGAAGCAGCCGCCCTGGTCGATGGCGATGTCGACGAGCACGCTGCCCGGCTTCATCCGGGAGACCAGCTCGTTGGAGATGAGCTTCGGGGCCTTCGCGCCGGGCACCAGCACCGCGCCGATGACCAGGTCCGCGTCGAGCACGGCCCGCTCGATCTCGTACGCGTTGGAGGCGACGGTCTGCAGGTGGCCCCGGTAGATGGCGTCGGCCTGGCGCAGCCGGGCCACGTTCTTGTCCAGCAGCAGCACCTCGGACTGCAGGCCCAGCGCGATGGCGGCGGCGTTGAGGCCGGACACGCCCGCGCCGATGACCACGGTCTTGGCCGCGTACACGCCGGAGACGCCGCCGGGCAGCACGCCCCGCCCGCCGCCGGTGCGCATCATGTAGAAGGCGCCCACCTGCGGGGCGAGCCGGCCGGCCACCTCGGACATCGGGGCGAGCAGCGGCAGCGACCGGTCGGGCAGCTCGACGGTCTCGTACGCGATGCCGGTGACCTTGCGGTCGACCAGCGCGTCGGTGCACTCGCGGGAGGCGGCCAGGTGCAGGTACGTGAAGAGCACCTGCCCCTCGTGCATCCGGTGGTACTCCTCGGCGATCGGCTCCTTGACCTTGAGGACCAGCTCGGCGGTGTCCCACACCTCGTCGGCGGTGGCCAGGATCTTCGCGCCGGCGGCGGCGAACTCGTCGTCGGTGATGCTGGAGCCGACGCCGGCGCCGGCCTCGACGAAGACCTCGTGGCCGTGGCGGGTGAACTCGTTGACGCCCGCGGGCGTGATCGCTACCCGGTACTCGTGGTTCTTGACCTCGCGGGGGATTCCGACCTTCACGATGCAGACACCTTCCTCCGGGGCTGCTCACCCCCGACTGCGCGGCGCCGCGCCGGCTCCGTTGCCGGCGCGGTACACCGGTCCCGCCGGCGGCAGTCTAGAGCCGTGGGAAGCCCACGGACGGCGACACTGTGACATCCGGTGCCCGCTGGTGCTGACGGTGTGTCAGGCGTGCATCAGACTGGCCGGTGGAGACGTCATCAGCCGACAGGACAGAGTTCGGTAAATATCCTTCCACGAACGGAGTGCCGGGGCCGACAGGACGCGAGTCGATCACTATTGTGTCCGCTCATGACCACTCCTTACCAGCAGTACCCGCAGGGCGTCTCGGACAAGAGCAAGGTCGTCGCGGGTGTGCTCCAGATCCTCCTCGGCGGCTTCGGCATCGGCCGGTTCTACATGGGCGACACCAAGACCGGTGTCATCCAGCTCATCGTCACGCTCGTGACGTGCGGTATCGGCGCGATCTGGGGCCTCGTCGACGGCATCCTGATCCTCGTCAACGGCGGTGTCGACGGGCAGGGCCGCCCGCTGCGCGACTGACCACCGGAACGAAAAGGGGCCGCCCGGCGCACAGCGCCGCGCGGCCCCTTCGTCGTCGGTTCCCGATCAGCGCGGCAGCGGCGCCTCCGGCCGACGCAGCTCGGTGAAGCCGGTCTCGCGGGCGCGGGCCGCGGCGAGCAGCCCGGCCACGCAGGACGCGTTGGTGATCTCACCGGCCAGCACCATCCGCACCGCCTCGTCGAGGTCCACGCGGACCACCTGGAGGTCGGCCTCCTCGTCGTGCCGGTCGTGCCGCTGCTCCGCCGGCACCTCGGCCAGCTCGCGGGCCAGGAACACCCGGACCACCTCGTCGGCGAAGCCGGGCGAGCTGTGCAGGTCCACGAGCACGTCCACGCGCCCGGCGGTCAGGTCCGCCTCCTCGGCCAGCTCCCGCAGCGCCGCGACGGCCAGGTCCTCGCCGCCGACGTCCATCAGCCCGGCGGGCAGCTCCCACAGGTGCCGGCCGACCGGGTGCCGGTACTGGCGGATCAGCACCACCTGACCGGCGTCGTCGAGCGCCACCACGGCGACCGCGCCGACGTGCCGCACGTAGTCCCGGGTCGCCTCGCCGCCACCGGGCATGGTGACATCGTCGCTGACCACCGAGAAGATCCGGCCGGACCAGATCTGGCGGCGCGCGGTCACCTCGTACCGGTGCTCGACGCCGCTCACGCCGCCTCCCCGCCCGCTCGCGCGGTCCGCCCGCTCACTTGGCCGAGGCCTTCGCCGCGCCGCCGCGGCCGGCCTTCTTCAACGCGCCGTCCAGGTCCACCGGCAGCTGGTCGGCCTGCGAGTACGCCACGGCGGCGCCGACGAACGCGGCGAACAGCGGGTGCGGGCGGGTGGGGCGGCTCTTGAGCTCCGGGTGCGCCTGAGTGGCCACGAAGAACGGGTGCAGGTTGCGGTCCAGCTCGACGAACTCCACGAGCCGCCCGTCCGGCGAGGTGCCGGAGATGGTCAGCCCGGCCTTGGTGAGCTGGTCCCGGTAGGCGTTGTTCACCTCGTACCGGTGGCGGTGCCGCTCGCTGACCTCGGTGCTGCCGTACGCCTCGGCGACGATCGACCCCTCGGCCAGCTTCGCCGGGTACGCCCCGAGCCGCATGGTGCCGCCCAGGTCGCCGCGGCCGGCCACGATGTCCTCCTGGTCGGCCATGGTGGCGATGACCGGGTGCACGGCCTCCTCGTCGAACTCCAGGGAGTTCGCCCCGTCGAGGTTGGCCAGGTGACGGGCCACCTCGATGGTCATGCACTGCAGGCCGAGGCAGAGGCCGAGCAGCGGGATGCCGTTCTCCCGCGCGTACCGGGCGGTGCCGACCTTGCCCTCGATGCCGCGTACGCCGAAGCCGCCGGGAATCACGATGCCGTCGACGCCGGACAGGGCGGCCGCCGCGCCGGCTGCTGTGACGCAGTCGTCGCTGGGCACCCACTTGAGCTTCACCCGGGCGCGGTGGCCGAACCCGGCCGCCCGGATCGCCTCGCTGACCGACAGGTACGCGTCGGGCAGGTCGACGTACTTGCCGACGAGCGCGACGGTGATCGTGTGCCGCGGCTGGTGCACCCGCTCCAGCAGGTCGTCCCAGCGGGTCCAGTCGACGTCGCGGAACGACAGGCCGAGCCGGCGCACCACGTACGCGTCGAGGCCCTCGCGGTGCAGCACCTTCGGGATGTCGTAGATGCTCGGCGCGTCCGGGGCGGCGGTGACCGCCTCCCGGTCGACGTCGCAGTACAGCGACAGCTTCTCCTTGACCTTGTCCGGGATCTCCCGGTCGCAGCGCAGCACCAGAGCGTCGGGCTGGATGCCGATGCTGCGCAGCTGCGCCACCGAGTGCTGGGTCGGCTTGGTCTTCAGCTCGCCCGACGGCGCCAGGTACGGCACCAGCGACACGTGCAGGTAGAAGCAGTTGTCCCGGCCCAGGTCGTGGCGGATCTGCCGGATCGACTCCAGGAACGGCAGCGACTCGATGTCGCCGACCGTGCCGCCGACCTCGGTGATCACGACGTCCGGGACCTGGCCGTCGGCGTCCGGGTCGGCCATGCCGCGGATGCGGGCCTTGATCTCGTTGGTGATGTGCGGGATGACCTGCACCGTGTCGCCGAGGTACTCCCCGCGCCGCTCCTTGGCGATCACCGCCGAGTAGATCTGCCCGGTGGTGACGTTCGCCTTGCCGGAGAGGTCCCGGTCGAGGAACCGCTCGTAGTGGCCGACGTCGAGGTCGGTCTCGGCGCCGTCCTCGGTGATGAAGACCTCGCCGTGCTGGAAGGGGTTCATCGTGCCGGGGTCGACGTTCAGGTACGGGTCGAGCTTCTGCATCACCACGCGCAGTCCGCGCGCGGTCAGCAGACTGCCGAGGCTGGAGGCGGTGAGGCCCTTACCCAGCGAGGAGGCGACGCCCCCGGTGACGAAAATGTGCCTGGTCGTCCGTGCTGTAGGGGCCAAGGCCTGCTCCCGTGTCGTCCGTAGCGGTCGTGCGAACCGCCGTGCCGATCAGACAAGTGATCACGCGATCCACGGGATTCCACGGTAACACCATCCGGACCGTGAGCCGGCGTCGCACCCGCTGTCGGCGCACGTGAGGCCGGTGCCGGCCGTCCCACGGCGCTCGTGGGGCGCTCCGCCGGCCCGGTCCGGCCCGGGTTCCGCACGGTCTCGCACGGTCCGGCCCTTGATCGACACCACCTCGCCGATGTGGTGCCTTCCGCCCGGCCTCGACCCCGCCACTTCCCCGACCTGGCGGGGGCGGGGGCTCACCTACCGGACGGCACGCGCGCGCCGGGTCAGCCGGCGGGGATCTCCGAGGACGTCGGGGTCGGCTGTACGGGGACCCGCGCCCTGGCGGCGGGCGGCCCGTTCGGCGGCTCGCTGCCGGCAGGGCCCTGCCGATCCGGTCCGGCCGGCTCCCCGGCCTCCCCCGGATCGCCCGCTCCGCCACCGACTGGGCCGTCGTCCGCCGACCGGCCGCTACCCGCCCCGTCACCGGCCAGCCCGTCGTCCGCCGACCGGCCGCTACCCGCACCGTCGCCGGCGGGGCCGTCGGCAGCTGCGCCTCCCCGGGAGGAGCTGTCCGGGCCGCCCGGCGGGACCGCGCCGGCCTCGCCGCCGGGACGGCCGCTGTCGGGCAACGTACGGTCGGTGGAGTGGTCGAGCACCCGCAGGGCCGACAGCGCCGCCATGGGCACCACGAGCGCCGCCGCCGCACCGGCCACGTCCAGCGCCGAGCCGCCCAGCACGCCGCCCAGCCCGACGGCCACGGCGGTGCCGGCCATCGCCGCCCGGATCGCCGGGTAGATGCCGAACAGCCGCATCAGCCCGCCCCACGGCTGGAGCAACGCCAGCCAGACCAGCGCCGCCCCGGCCAGGGCAAGCACGGTGAGCGGGCTGTTCACCAGCGTCTGGATGTTGGAGTCGCCGGAGCGGTGCACGGTGAGCCCGCCGGTGCCGTCGCCGAGCGCGGCCAGGAACCGGCCCAGGCTCCCCCGCTCCTCGGCGGGCCGGCCCAGGTCGACCAGGGCGAAGCCGATGGTGACCGCGAGCGCGGCCATGGTGGCCCAGGCCAGCCGGCTCACGGTGAGCCAGCCGCCGGTGCAGATGGCGGCCGCCACGCTGACCCCGGCGGTGAGCGCGATCGCGCCGATCGAGTCGGCGCCCAGGTACGGGCTGCCCACGACCACCACTGCCAGTCCGCCGACGGCCACCATCACCATCGGCCGCCAGCCCTTGCGGAACCGCTGGGCGAGCCAGCCGCCGCACAGCAGTGAACCGGCGACGAACACGCCCAGCCCGACGGTGCCCAGCCCGGCGTACCGGCCGCCCTCCAGCGCGGAATAGCCGACCACGCCGTTGAGCTGCAACCGGGAGCCGGTGAGCACGTCCACGCCGACCACGAGGGCGGCCAGCCCGGCGACCGCGCCGAGCGGGCCGAGCGTGCGCTCGTGCCCGGGGCTGAACCGGACCAGCGCGGTGCCGCCGACGACGAGCAGCGCGGTCACCGAGGCGTACCACAGGCCGGCGTGGCTGCCGCGCCACCAGGGCACGGCGTCGGCCAGCAGCGCCGCGGGCACGGCGAGCGCGGCGGCGATCAGCAGCAGCTCCACCACCGCCACGACGCGCCGGGACACCGGTTCGGGCCCGTGCGGTCCGGCGTGCCGGCGGGCCCGGCGCAGCAGCGGCAGCACCGCCACCGCGAGGGCCAGCTGGGCGGCGGCGAGCAGGGTGAAGAACCAGCCGGCGACGCGCCGTTGGGCGGCGGCCTCCCGGTCCGCGTCGGCCGGCGCCTCGATCGCGGCCCGCAGGTCGTCGGGCCGGTCGTCGACTGTGACCGCGGGCCGACCGACGAAGGCCCGGTCCGGGGCCGTCCGGTCGAGCACGGCGAGCACCGTCGGGGCCAGGTCGACGAGTTGCAGATAGCCGGAGCGGGCGGTGCTCGGCGAGGTCAGCCAGCCACCGTCCCAGCCGGGGCCGTCGGCGATCGCGACGTGCAGCCGCGCCGGGGAGTCGGTGTCCGAGACGCCCGCGACCAGCACCAGCGAGCGCGGCGGCCGGGCGGCGAGCACCCGGGCCAGCCGGACGTCGGCCTGCCGCGCCTGGGCCGCCCGTGCGACCGGGTCGTCGTCGTCGACGGTGCCGACGTCGACGATGCTCAGCACGCAGGAGCCGAGCAGGTCCGCCGCGTTCTCGGGAAGCGTGGGCGCGTACCTGTCGACCCGGCCGAACGGACGGGCGGCGGCCACGGCGGCGCCCGGCCCCACCGCCACCGAGCAACGCACCGACTCGGCCAGCGCGCCGGGCTTGGCGCCCCAGGCGAGCTGTTCCTGGTTGTGCGCCACGACGCTCGGCTGGTCGGGCAGGTTCGCGCCGATGCCGTCGGGCCGTTCGACAGTCACGCCGGCGGCCGGGCAGCCACCGCCCGGACGGGCGCCGGGCCAGGCGGCGAAGTTCCCGGCGCCGAGGGTGAGCCAGCCGTCGACCGGGCAGGTGGGCCGGTGCGCGGAACGCACCGACAGGGAGCCGATCGCGCCCTGCTCGGCCATCCGCCACAGCGTCGGCGTGTTCTCCGGGTCGACGTCGTCCCAGCGCAGGCCGGCCGCGCCGACGAGGACCACGAAGTCGGCGCCGGGCCGGTGCGCGCCGTCGTCCGGCCGGGCGGCCAGCGCGGTGATGCCCAGCGCCACCACGACCAGGGTCAGCAGGACCGGGGTCAGTCGGCGCAGCATCAGCGGTTCCCGGCGGAGTGCTGGGGTGTCAGCTCGGCGTAGAGGTCGGCGAGGGCGGCCACGGTGTCCGCCTCGGTGGGCCAGGTCGCGGCGCGGGCGGTGCCCCGGCGGCCCAGCTCGGCCCGGCGGGCCGGGTCGTCGAGCAGGTCGCGCACGGCCGCGTCGACGGCGTCCACGTCCCCGGGTGGCACCAGCACGGCCCCGTCGCCGACCAGCTCCGGCAGCCCGCCGACGGCGGTCGCGACGAGCGGTACGCCGGCGCGCAGCGCTTCCTGCGCGAACAGCTGCCGGGCCTCCCAGTCGCTGGTCACCACCGCGAGGTCGGCGCCGGCCAGCAGGTCCGCCACGTCGGTCCGGTGCCCGAGCAGCGTGACCGGCGCGCGGGCGGCCGAGATCCGGGCGGCCAGCGGCAGGTACGCGGGCCCGCTGCCGGCGATCACCACGGCCGGGGCCGGGGTACGGGTTCGCCAGCGGGCGGCGGCGTCGATGAGCACGTCGTACCGCTTCTGCGGGTGCAGCCGGCCCACCGAGAGGATCAGCGGACGGTCGGCGGTGACGCCGAACTCGGCGCGGACGGCGGCGCGGCGGCGGCGCGGCGCGGGCAGGGTGGGCGCGGCGACCGGGGCCAGGCGCGCGTCGGCGGCGCCCAGCGCGGCGGCGCGCTCGACCAGGTCGGCGGAGGCACCCAGGGCGACCCGGGCGGCGCGGGCGACGATCCGCTCGACCAGCCGGGACGCCACGCCGCGCAGCCCGGTGGCGAGGACCGCGTTGTGCCAGGTGACGACGAGCGGGGCGGCGGGGCGGGCGAGCGCGGCGACCAGGCCGGCGCGCAGCCCGTGCGCGTGCACCACGTCGACGGGCGTGTCCGCGAGCGCCCGGCGCAGCGCGGTGACCGCGCGCGCGTCGCCCGGCGTGGGGCTGGCCGGGATCTCCACGGGGGTGAACCGGGCGCCGGCGCCGGTGAAGCCGAACTGCTCCTCGGTGGCGGCCGGCCCGCACACCAGCACCGACGCTCCGGCCTCGGTTAGTCCTCCGACGATCGAGCGCACGTGCTGCCCGACTCCGCCGGTGCTGGAGGCCAGCACCAGGGCCACCGACCCGGGCCAGCGCGGTGCGGGCGAGGCGTCCGTCATGAGGAAACGGTCTCCTTTCCGTCGCCCCGCTCGCCGGGGTGCTGCTGCGCCGGCGGGCCGTCGTCCCCGTCGGCCGGGCGTCGCCGGCCCAGCCGGCGGGTCACGGCCGCGAGCAGCGGCCGCAGGTCGCGGGCGTCGGTCAGCCAGGCGACGGCGAGGAACAGGACACCGACCACGACCCCGGACAGCATGCCCTGCGCGAGGGCCCACGGTGTCGTCGGGGTGCCGTCACCGAGCGCGGCGAGTCCCGCCGCGACGGCCGTCCCGCCGGTCGCGGCGACGGCGGCGGCCAGCAGCCCGGCGACGCCGGCTCGCCCGACGCCGGCGAGCGCCTCGGCGCCGGCGGCACGCCGTACGGCGGCGATCAGCAGCGCGCCGAGCAGCACCATGCCGGCGGAGGTCGCCAGCGCCACCGCGAGGACCCGGTCGGCCAGTGGCAGCGCCTGGGCGAACAGGACGGCGAACGCGGGCACGCTGAGCCAGCCGAGCGCGGTGGCGACGATGGCCGCGCGGGTCTCGCCGCGCGCGTACAGGGCGCGGGTCAGCACCGCGAACAGGCCGTAGCCGAGCAGGCCGGGCGCGAATCCGGCGATCCCGGCGGCGGCGGTGCGCGCGTCGAGCGGGTCGGCGAAGAAGAAGTGCCCGACCGGGATCGCGGTGCCGACGAGCGCGGCGGCGCCGAGCAGGCTGAACAGCACCACGCCGCGTACCGCCGGGGCGAGCGTCTCCCGGTAGGCACGTTCGTCGCCGCCGGCCCGGGCCGCCACGAGCGTCGGGTACGCGGCCACCGCCAGCGGCACCGCCAGCACCGCCCAGGGCAGGAAGTAGACGGTCTGCGCCAGGTTGTAGACACCGACGTCGGCGGTCCGGCCGTAGGTGACCTGGTTGAGCGCGACCACCAGGGCGATCTGCTGGGCGGCGACGGTGACCACCCCGGCGACGGCCAGGCCGCCGACCCGGGCCCGGGCGTCGGCCGGGAACCGGTAGCCCGGCCGGATCCGCAGCCTCAGCCGGCGCAGCGGGATCAGCAGCGACAGCGAGAGCACCACCACGCCGAGCGTGGTGCCGGCGGACAGCAGCAGCTCGCCGCCGCGCCCGGCCCCGCCGATCGTGGCCAGCCGCCCCTCGGTCGCGGTGAAGGCGAGGTAGACGCCGATGACGGTGATGCTCGACAGCAGCGGCGCGATGACCGGCCAGGCGAACCGGCGATGCGCCTGGAGCACCCCGGTGAGCACGATGCCCACGCCGTAGAGCGGCAACTGCGGCGCGAAGACGCGCAGCATCCGGGCCCCGGACGCCTGCTGCGCCTCACTGAGGCCGTCTCCGATCAGGCCCGGCAGCGGGTCGGCGAAGACCGCCACCAGCACCGCCAGCGGAATCAGCAGCGTCAGCGTCCAGGTCAGCAGCGCGCCGGTGGTGGCGGCCACCGCGCGCCGGTCACCCGCCTCGACAGCGCCGGCCAGCAGCGGTACGACGAGACTGGCGAGCGCCCCGCCCGCGACGATCTCGAAGATGAAGTTCGGGACGTAGTTCGCCACCAGGTAGGCGCCGCCGAGGTCGCTGGTGGACAGCGTCCAGGTGAACACGGCGGTACGGCCGAAGCCGGCGAGCCGGCTGACCACGGTGAGCACGGCGATGAGGGCGGCCGCCCCGGCGACGCGGCCGGCGGCGGCGAGAGGTGCCGGTTTCGTCACGTCAGTCGGGCAGCCGGCCCAGTTCGTCGAGGTGCCGCAGCCCCGGCGTGGACGCGATGACCTGGGTGAAGCTGACCTTCTCGCTGGCGGCGGTGAGCGCGGCGAGCACGGCCAGCACGCCGGCCCGGCCCAGCGGCCCGGTACGCGCGGCGATGCTCACCCCGAGCAGCGCGCCGAGCGCGTTGGCGCCGCTGTCCCCGACCATCACCCGTTCGCCGAGGTCGTCCCCGACGAGCGCGGCCGACGCGCCGACCGCGCCCGCCGCGATGCCGCCGTACGGGCCGGTGGTCAGTGGCGCGCCGAGCAGCATGCCGGACTTCAGCGCCCGGCCGGGCCGCAGGTCGAGCAGGTTGACCAGGTTCGCGGTGCCGGCCACCACGCCGGCGCCGAGCAGCACGTCGAGCCCTCGGCCGAACGCGCCGGCCCGCTGGCGGCGGGGGTGTGCGGCGACCCGCCGGTCGGCGGCGAGCAGCGCCGCGGCGCCGAGCCCGGCCACACCGACCCCGGCGACCTTCACCATCCCGGCGGTGACCTGACCCTCGCGCAGCGCGGCGAGGTGCCCGGCGAAGCCCTTGGCGGCCTTCTGCTCGGGGCGTGCGCCGACCACGTCGTCGTAGAGGCCGACAGCGCCCGCGCCGAGCCCGGCGACGAGCGCGGCGGCGCCGGCCGGTGCGCTGCCGGCGCCCAGCGCGGCGCCGGTGGCCGCGCCCACTGCGAGGGCCGGACCGGCGGCCAGGGTCACCGTGCGGCCCCGGTAGTTGGTGCGCTCCAGCGCCGGCCCGCCCGGCGACGTGCGCGTCTGGCGCAGCGTGTAGCGGGCGGCCAGCACCCCGGCGCCCACGGCGAGCAGCCGACCCAGTCTCACGGGACCTCCTCGATCCGGACTTCGAACGCGACGCGGCACGGACCGGGCGGCCCGCAGCGGTCACCGGGGCAGTGTAGGCACCCGGGAGGTGGCGTTGTCGCCCACGCCGTACTGGCCGGTCTTCTTCTCGGTGAGCTGCTGCGCCAGTGCGAGGCTGGTGCCCAGCTGGCCCTGCACGGTGTTGGCGTTGTCGACGGTGGAGATGGTCTGCGACAGCACCGGGTCGCCGCGGACCACGGAGACCAGGTTCCCGCCGGTCGAGCCCATGCCGGCGACCACGAGCGCCCCGGCCTGGTCGAACTGCTCGGCGATCTTCACCACCGACTCGTCCTTCTTCGCCGAGTCCTTGTCCACGTACGGCTGGCCGGTGACCATCACCACCGCCTCGGCGGCGGTGGAGATCTTGTCCGCCGGGGTGAGGTAGCCGGCGGTGGCGTAGTGCTCCAGCACGGCGCGCCGGTCGGCCTCGCTGACCGCCGGGCTGCCCGCGGGGCGGTCCACCAGGACGTTCGCCAGCAGCGCGCTGGAGGTCTCCACGCCGTGCCCGTTGCCGGGCAGGTTGACGGTGGGGGCGCTGTTCGGACGGGCGGCGGTGACCGCCAGCTCCAGCAGGTTGTTGTTGCTGTCCGGGTTGACGAACTTGTCCTGGACGTCGATCCGGCCGGTGATGTCGGCACCCGCGGTCTGGAGCATCTTCGTCACGCCCTCGGCCTGGTCGCGGCCACTGGGCAGGGTGAGCACCAGCACCCGGCGGCCGGTCAGCTTGCCGGGCAGGACCAGCTGGGCCATCTCGGCGGCGAAGTCCTCCTCGGTCTCCAGCTGCTTCTGCATGCTGTTGACTGTCTGGCGCATCAGCGAGTTGTCCTTGCGCAGACCGTTGACGTTCTCCCGCAACGAGTCGGCGACCGGCCCGTTGAGCGCGGCGGTGCCGACCACCAGGCCGATCGCCAGCGCCAGGAAGACCGCGGTCAGGGACACCACGTGGTAGCGAAAGTTGATCACGCTTGCAGCCTCTTGATCGTCGGGGGAGCTAGAAGAGCTGGCCGAGCTGGAACACGAAATTGTCCCACCATTCGGAGACCACGCCCAAATACGCCTTCCCAACGGTGGAGACCGCCACCGCGGAGGCCATCGCGGCCACCGCCGACAGGACCAGCAGCAGCAGCGACGACCCGGAGATGCTCTGCCGGTAGAGCCGGCTGACGCCCTTGGCGTCGACCAGCTTGCCGCCCACCTTCAGGCGGGTCAGGAACGTCGACGCCATGCCGCCGCGGCCCTTGTCCAGGAACTCCACCAGGGTGGCGTGGGTGCCGACGGCAACCAGCAGCGAGGCGCCCTTCTCGTCGGCCAGCAGCATGGCGAGATCCTCGCTGGTGGCCGCCGCCGGGAAGGTGATGGCCGGTACGCCGAGACCGTTGACCCGGGCCAGGCCCGGGGCCCGCCCGTCCGGATAGGCGTGCACGATCACCTCGGCGCCGCAGCGCAGCACGTCGTCGGTGACCGAGTCCATGTCCCCGATGATCATGTCCGGGGTGTAGCCCGCCTCGACGAGCGCGTCCGCCCCGCCGTCGACGCCGATCAGCACCGGCTTGAACTCCCGGATGTACGGGCGGAGCACGTCCAGGTCCGCCTTGTAGTCGTAGCCGCGCACCACGATCAGGCAGTGCCGGCCCTGGATCTGGGTCTGGATCTCCGGTACGCCGACACCGTCGAGCAGCAGGTCACGTTCCTGGCGCAGATAGTCCATCGTGTTGGCGGCGAACGCCTCCAACTGCACCGACAGGCCCTCCCGGGCGTCGGCCATCGACTTGGCCACGGTCTCGGCGTCCTGCAACGTGCCGTGCGCGACCGGCTCGTCGCCCACGAAGACCGTGTTGCCCTCGATGCGGACCCGGCCGCCCTCGCGGACCTGCTCGAAGACGCTCTCGCCGAGGTCGTCCAGCAGCGGGATGCCCGCGGAGATCAGCACCTCCGGACCGAGGTTGGGATAGCGCCCGGAGACCGACGGCTTGGCGTTGAGCACCGCCGCCACGCCCACCGCGACGAGCGAGTCGGCCGCCACCCGGTCCAGGTCGACGTGGTCGATGACCGCGATGTCGCCGGGGCGCAGCCGCCCGACCAGCCGTTTCGTCCGGCGATCGAGGCGCGCGGTGCCGACGATGGAGCCCGGCTCCGGGTTCCGGCTCCGGCGCAGTATGGGTAGACGCATCGTGACCATCCTGGCATGTGAGGCAGGTTTTGCTGTCGCGACATGCCTGAGCAGGGCCGCCTACCCAGGGAAGCACACCGGAACCCGCCCCGGTGTGCTTGCGCTCACAATCGGGGTATCACGGACGCCTTTCCTTGGCCGCCACGGCCAGGAGCTCCTCGGCATGGGCGATACCCAGATCCGAGTCCGGCAAACCGGCGAGCATCCGGGCCAGCTCCCGGGCGCGCTCGGTGTCCTCCACCACGCGCACTCCGCTCGTGGTGACCGCTCCCCCGGTGTCCTTGGCCACCACCAGGTGCCGGTCGGCGAACGCGGCGACCTGCGGCAGGTGGGTGACCACGAGCACCTGGTGGCTGCGGGCCAGCCGGGCCAGCCGGCGGCCGATCTCCACCGCGGCCTGGCCGCCGACACCCGCGTCGACCTCGTCGAACACCAGCGTGGGCGGGCCGCCGGAACCGGCGAAGACCACCTCGATGGCGAGCATCACCCGGGACAGCTCGCCGCCGGAGGCGCCCTTCTGCAGCGGCAGCGCCGGCGCGCCCGGGTGGGCCAGCAGCCGCAGCTCCACCTCGTCGGCGCCGTCCGCGCCGACACCGGTCTCGACGCCGTTGACCGGCAGGCTCGGCTCGGACCGGCCCGCCGGCCGGGGCAGCACCGCCACCTCGATGCGGGCGTGCGGCATGGCCAGCCCGGCCAGCTCGACAGTCACCTCCTCGGCGAAGCGGACCGCGGCCTCCCGCCGGGACGCCGACACCCGGCCGGCGAGGTCGGCCACCTCACCGGCGAGCCGGGTCGCCTCGCGGTCCAGCTCGTCCAGCAGCTCGTCGGAGGTGTCCAGATCGGACAGCCGGGTCCGGGCCCGCTCGGCCCAGGCGACCACGCCGTCGACGTCGTCGGCGTACTTGCGGGTGAGCCCGCGCAACGCGGCCCGCCGCTCGTAGACGGTCTGCAGGCGGGCCGGGTCGGCGTCCAGCGCGGCCAGGTAGGTGGACAGCTCCGCGGCCACGTCGGTGACCAGCGTGGCGGCCTCCTCCAGCCGGGCCGCCAGCTCGCCCAGCGCCGGGTCGGTGCCGGCCTGCGCCTCCAGCGTGCGCCGCGCGGTGCCGAGCAGCGCCGCCGCGTCCGGCGTCTCGTCGGCCGCCTCGACGCCGCCGGCCACGCACTGCTGCGCGACCTGCGCCGCGGTGCGCAGCCCTTCGGCGTGCTCCAGCCGCTGCGCCTCCGCCTTCAGCTCGTCGTCCTCCCCCGGCTGGGGGTCGACCCGGGTGATCTCGTCCAGGCCCAGCCGCAGCAGGTCGGCCTCCTGGTTGCGCTCGCGCGCGTTGCGCCGCCGGTCGGCCAGGTCGTCGACGACGGTGCGCCACCGGGCGTACGTCTCGCGCAGCGCGTCGAGCAGCTTCTCGTGCTCGGGGCCGGCGAACCGGTCGAGCGAGGCCCGCTGCTCGGCCGGGCGCAGCAGCCGCAGCTGGTCGGACTGGCCGTGCACGGCGAGCGCCTGTTCACCGACCTCGCCGAGCGTGGACACCGGCATGGCCCGGCCGCCCAGGTGCGCACGGGAGCGCCCCTCGATGGTGACGGTGCGGCTGAGCAGCAGCGAGCCGTCCTCGTCGGGCTCGCCGCCGGCGTCGATGATGCGGGCGTGCACCGACTCGGCCACCCGCCCGCCCAGACGCAGCCGGCCCTCCACCACCGCGCGGCCCGGCTGGGCGCGCACCCGGCCGGCGTCGGCGCGGCCGCCGAAGAGCAGGCCGAGGCCGGTCACCACCATGGTCTTCCCGGCGCCGGTCTCGCCGGTGATGACGTTCATCCCCGCGGCCAGCGGCAGCGTGGTGTCCTCGATGACGCCCAGTCCGGTGATGCGCAGCTCTTCCAGCACAGCACCCGACAGTAGCCCCGCCCTGTGACAGTTGACCAGCCGGCCGGGCGGGGCGGGGCACCCGTGCAGCTCAGCTGTGTGTTGGAGGAGATCGGCCTGACCGCGGACGAGGAGGAGCTCTACCGCTGCCTGGTATGCGCGAACACAGCCCGCGTCGGTGACTTCACGCGGCGGCTGGGCCGCCGATTGGCCGTGGTGGACGGTCGCACCGCGATCGGCCTGCTGGTGCCCGACCACGGCCGGCTGGCCGACCTGATGGCCGCCGCACCGGCGACATGTCGCCAGGTGGACACGAGCACAGCGCGGTGGAGGGCCGGGACGCCGGAGATCGCGTCGCCCAGCTCGCGCGCCGCCGCTTCCTCCGGCGGCGGCTCCGCGACCTGTCCGCCCGACGGGGTCGACACCCGATCGGACGCGGCGCGCCGGTCCGCCCGCCGCGGCCGGCTTCGACGCTCCGGCGTCCCGACCGTCGCGGCCCCGACCACCCCCTGGCCGAGCCCGCGACATCCGGGCCACGCATCCGGAAGCGGCGGGCCTCACCGCCGCGCCCGGACTCACCTCATCGCGGCCCGTACGCCCACCGTAACGCGCGCGGCGGCCCGGGCCGGTGGTCCGAACGGAGGTTTCCGCTGATCCGTCGGTCAGCGACGGTTGCCCCGCCAGCCCTGGACGGGCAGGTCGAACTTGGCCACCAGCCGGTCGGTGAACGGGCGCGCCCGCAACCGTACGATGCGCACCGGCAACGTGCCCCGGCGTACCGTGACCCGGGCGCCGGGCGGCAGGTCGTAGACGCGCCGGCCGTCGCAGCAGAGCACGGCCAGGGTGGTGAACGGGTCGACGGTGATGACGAACGTCGACGTCGGCGCGGTCACCAGCGGGCGGCTGAACAGCGCGTGCGCGCTGATCGGCACCAGCAGCAGCGCCTCCACCTCGGGCCAGACCACCGGCCCGCCGCCGGAGAACGCGTACGCCGTGGAGCCGGTCGGGGTCGCGCAGATCACGCCGTCGCAGCCGTACCGGGACAGCGGCCGGCCGTCCACGTCGACGAGCAGCTCCAGCATCTGGGCGCGCTCGCCCTTCTCCACGCTGATCTCGTTCAGCGCCCACGACTCGATGGTCGGCCCGCCCTCGAACTCGGCGGTGACGTCCAGCGTGAGCCGTTCGTCCACGCTGTAGTTGCGCTCGACCACGTCACGTACCGCGGTGTCCAGGTCGTCGATCTCCGCCTCCGCGAGGAAGCCGACCTTGCCGAGATTGATGCCCAGCAACGGGACCTTCGTCGGGCGGGCCAGCTCGGCCGCGCGCAGGAACGTGCCGTCCCCGCCGAGCGCGAAGACGATCTCGGCGCCCTCGGCCGCCTCCGGACCGGTCACCGGCACCACTCCGGGCAGGTCCAGGTCGTCGGCCTCCTCGGCCACCACCCGCACCTCGAAACCGGCGGCGATCAGGTCGGCGGCCACCGCGCGGGCGTGCTCGGTGCTGCGTCGACGGCCGGTGTGCGTCACCAGCAGCGCGGTGCGGCTCACCCGGACACCTCCTCGGTCGTGGCCGCCGTGGTGGCGGCGCCCTGCGGACCGGCGGCCACCACCGCGCGGACCCGCTCCGGGTCCGCGGCGGGCGCGTCCCCGCGCAACCATACGAAGAACTCGACGTTGCCGCTCGGCCCGGGCAGCGGGCTGGCCGCCACACCGGCAAGCCCGAGACCGAGCCCGGCGGCCGCCGCGGCCACGTCCAGCACCGCCTCCGCGCGCAGCGCCGGATCGCGGACCACGCCGCCGGCGCCGACCCGCTCCTTGCCGACCTCGAACTGCGGCTTGACCATCAGCGCCAGGTCGCCGCCGGGGCCGGTGCACGCGGCCAGCGCGGGCAGCACCAGACGCAGTGAGATGAACGACAGGTCGGCCACCGTCAGGTCGACCGGGCCGCCGATCGCCTCCGGCGTGAGCGTACGCACGTTCGTGCGCTCGAACACCCGGACCCGCTCGTCGGTACGCAGCGACCAGGCGAGCTGCCCGTAGCCGACGTCCACGGCGACCACCTCGGCGGCGCCGCCACGCAGCAGCACGTCGGTGAAACCACCAGTCGACGCGCCGGCGTCCAGGCAGCGCCGGCCCGTGACGGTCAGCCCGCCGGGGGCGAACGCGGCGAGCGCGCCGGCCAGCTTGTGGCCGCCCCGGGAGACGTACTCCTGCGCCGGATCCTCGCCGGTGACCAGCAGCGGATCGGCCGGGTCGACCATCGCCGCGGCCTTCCGCGCCGTCACTCCGCGCAGCTGGACGCGACCGGCCTCCACGAGCGCGGCGGCCTGTTCCCGGGAACGGGCCAGGCCGCGCCGGACCAGTTCGGCGTCCAGCCGGGTACGACGAGCCATCAGGTGTGTCTCCGCCTCTGCTCAGGCCTGGTCGATGGTGGCGAGGGTCTCGCGCAGCGTCTCGTACGCCGCCTCGTACTGGGCGATCTGGTCGGCCGGGGCGAGCGCCTCGGCGTTGGCCATGCCGAGCACGGCGGCGTCCACCGCCGGGTGCCGCGCCTCGCCGACCTCCTCGACCGGCGCGGGGCGTACCCCCGGGGGCGGTCCGGGCCGCGGGCCCGGCGGCGGACCGGGCCGGGGCGCGGTCACGAGCCGTCCGCCCGGCGCCCGGTGGCCTTCTTCGCCGGCCGGGCGGGCGCGGTGGGCGAGCCGTCGGCAGGGGTACGGGCCATGGTGGCGGGCGGCTTCTTCGCGATCGCCTTCTTGGCCACCGTCTTCTTCGCCACCGCCTTCGTCGGCGTCGTCGCCGGGGTCCCGGCGGCGGCCTTCGGCTGCCCGGCCCCGGACGGCGCTGCCGGTGACGGCTCAGCACGGGACGGCTCGGTCTGCGGCGCGGTCGCGCCGGACGGCGCCGCGGCCCCGGTCGGGGCGGCAGGCTCGGACGCTCCGGCGGGCGGCGTCTCGCCGGGCCCGAGGTTGCCGCGCGCCTCGCGCAACTGCCGCTCCAGGTCGTGCACCCGGCGGGTCAGCTCGGCGACCTCGTCGGCGGTGGCCAGCCCGACCGCGCCCAGCGCCCGGTCCACCTCGAAGCGGACCAGCTTCGTCAGTGACTCCCGGTTCGCCAGGCCGGTGGCGACCAGCTCCTCGGCGAGCGTCTGGATCTGGGCGGCGGTCGCGCCACCCTGGCCGACGACGCGCATGACCGCGTCCTGTGCCTTCTTCCGGGGCGCCTCCGTCAGGCCCATGGCCAGCTCGAGGTAGGCGCGCCACGCGTCCTGCATGCCTGAGTCCTTCCGCGGGGCGAGGTGTGCAGGTGCCACGCTACCGGGCACCCCGGACGCCCCATTGCGGTACGGTGCCGGGAAACGGCGTGGTTCGTGGTGAGGAGACGATGTGGCCAGCGTGGACGAGTGCCGGCAGGCGTTGCACGACCTGGCCGCGCGGCTTGACCGAAACGCCGAGACGCAGGGACGCATCGACCTGGACCGCACTCTCGCCTGCCGGATCACCGATCTCGGCACCGCCTTCCACGGGCGGCTGGAGGGCGGGCGGCTGGTCGACCTGGCCGACGGCGACGACCCGAAGGCGAAGATCGCGCTGAGCACCGGAAGCGACGACCTGGTCGAGCTGGTGAACGGCCGCCTCGACGTGATGTCGGCGGTCGCCTCCCGGCGGGTCTCGATCAAGGCGAACCCGTTCGACCTGATGAAGCTCCGCAAGCTGCTCTAGTCGATCGGCCGCGCAGGCCGCCCGCCGCTCAGCCGTCGGGCCGGTTCGCCGCTCAGCCGTCCAGGCCGAACGCGGCGAGCGCCTCCGCCGCCGCCGGGGACTGCGCCCGCACGCGCGGCCCGGCCGACGCCGACCAGGCCACCGCGCAGAGCGCCGCCAGCGCCTCCAGCGGCGTCCCCGCGCCGTCGAGCACGAGGTCCGCGCCGGCCTCCGTCACCGACCAGCCGCCGGTGGTCGCCCGGCCCGGCACCGCCACCACCGCGGCCGGGTCGAACAGCCCTGCCAGGTCGAACGAGACGTACGTGGGGCGGCGCTCCTCGGGCGCGGCCAGCAGCTCGGCGGCGTCGCTGACCCCGGTGAGCACCAGCAGGCTGTCCAGCCCAGCCCGGCGCGCGCCCTCGATGTCGGTGTCCAGCCGGTCCCCCACCACGAGCGTGCGCCCGCTCCCGGCCCGGCGCGCGGCGGTGGTGAACAGCGCCGGCTCCGGCTTGCCCACCACCACGTCGGGGTCACGACCCAACGCGGTACGCAGCACCGCGACCAGTGAGCCGTTGCCCGGCAGCGGGCCGCGCGGGCTGGGCAGGGTGCGGTCGGTGTTCGTGGCGTACCAGGGCGCGCCCGCGCGTACCGCCAGGGACGCCTCGGCCAGGTCGGACCAGCCGACCTGCGGACCGTAGCCCTGGGCCACGGCGGCGGGCTCCTCGTCGGCGGTGGACACCGGCCGCAGGCCCACCGCGCGCAGCTCGGCCCGCAGCGCCTCCGCGCCGACCACGAGCACCGGCGCGCCCTCGGGCAGCCGGTCCCGGAGCAGCTCGGCCGTGGCCGCCGCGGAGGTGAGCACCTCCGCCGGTTGCGCCGGGACGCCCATGCCCGTGAGCAGGTCCGCCACCTCGCTGGAGCGCCGGGAGGCGTTGTTCGTCGCGTACGCGACGGCGCGCCCCTCGGCGTGCAGCCGGCCGACCGCCTCGACCGCGCCGGGGATGGGCCGGTCGATCAGGTAGATGACGCCGTCCAGGTCGAAGACGACAAGCGAGTACGCGTCGACCAGCCGGCCGCCCGCACCGGCGCGGCCGGGTCGCCCCTGGTCCGCGCCGGTAGCGGTGTCCCCGCCGTACCCGGTCACCGGCGCTCCGCCGCCTCGCCCTCGCCGGCCGCAGCGTCGCCCGGCGCGGGCCGGTCGGCGTCGGCCTTGTCCGCCGGGGTGTCGTCGGCGGCCGGCGCGTCCGCAGCCGCGACGGTGCCGGCCGGAGCGGTGGTGGTCGGCTCGTCGGCCGCCGCGACGAAGGTCGGGGTGGTGGCGGTGCTGGTGGCGAGGGAGCCGGCCTCGGTGTCGGTCAGCTCGTCGTCGTCCAGATCGCCGGCGTCACGGTCCCGGTAGCCGGCCCGTGCCGCGTCCCCGCCGGCACCCGACGTGACGTCGTCGTCGCCGCTCAGCCGCGCGTCATCCTCGCGGTCCTCGTCATCGTCGTCATCGTCGTCATCGTCGTCATCGTCATCGAGGTCGTCATCGTCGTCCTCGTCGTCGTCCTCGTCGTCGTCCTCGTCCTCGTCGAGGTCGTCATCGTCGCCATCGTCGAGGTCGTCGTCGCGGGTGCCCTCGGCCGAGGGCTCGGACGCGTCCGCGTCGTCCTCCGGCTCGTCGTCGCCCTCGATGACCACGCCGTCCAGCTCCAGCAGCCGCTCGGCGGCGTCGGTCTCCCCCTCGGAGTCGACGTCGGCAGCCCGGGAGAACCACTCCCGCGCCTCCTCGCGCCGGTCCACCGCCAGCAGGGCGTCCGCGTACGCGTAGCGCAGTCGCGCGGCCCACGGCTCGGCCGAGTCGCCGGTCAGCTCACGGACCTGCAGCATCGCCACAGCCGCGTCCTTCTGCCCGAGGTCGCCGCGCGCGCCGGCAGCCACGATGAGCAGCTCGATCGCGACGGCCTGGTCGAGCTTGTCCCGGTCCGCCCCGCGGAACAGGTCGATCGCCCGCTCCGGCCGGCCCAGGGCCCGCTCGCAGTCGGCCAGTACGGCCAGGTGACTCTGCAGGCCGCTCATCCGGTGGTACGTCCGCAGCTCGGCGATGGCCGTCTGCCACTCACCCGCGTGGTACGCGGCCAGTCCGACGGCCTCCCGCACGGCGGCGATCCGCGAGGCGAGCCGGCGGGCCGCCATGGCGTGCGCCAGCGCCAGCGCCGGGTCCTCGTCGATCAGCAGCCCGGTCGCGACCAGGTGCCGGGCGACAGTCTCCGCGACCGGCTTGGCGAGGGAGAGCAGCTCCGCCCGGACAGGCGAGTCGAGGTCGCTCGCGACGACCTCGTCCGGCAGCTCCGGCGCCTCACCGGTACGCCCTTCGCCACGCTCGTCCCGGCGCTCCCGCTGCGGACCGTAGTTGCCACGGCGGTCGTCGCCACCCGGCCGGTCACCGTAGCCACGGCGCTCACCGTCCCGCTCACCCCGGAAGCCGCCCGGCCGGTCGTCGCGCCGGAAGCCACGGTCGCGGTCGCCGCCCCGGGAACCGCCCTCACGGCGGTCGCCACCGGCGTAGCTCTCCCGGCGGTCGCCGCCCTGGTAGCCACCTTCGCGACGGTCACCGCCACGGAAACCGCCCTCGCGGACGCCGCCTTCACGACGGTCCCCACCACGGAAACCACCGTCACGGTCACCACCGCGGAAGCCGCCCTCGCGGCGATCGCCGCCACGGAAACCGCCCTCACGACGGTCCCCGCCACCTTCACGACGGTCCCCACCACGGAAGCCGCCCTCGCGGTCACCGCCCCGGAAACCGCCCTCGCGGGCGCCACCTTCGCGACGGTCCCCACCACGGAAGCCGCCGTCGCGGGTGCCGCCCTCGCGACGGTCGCCACCGCCGAAGCCGCCCTCGCGACGCTCACCGCCACGGAAACCGCCCTCACGGTCGCCACCGCGGAATCCGCCTTCGCGACGCTCGCCACTGCGGAAGCCACCCTCACGGCGCTCTCCGCCTTCGCGACGCTCACCGCCGCGGAAACCGCCCTCACGGCGGTCGCCACCGCGGAACCCGCCCTCGCGACGGTCACCGCCACGGAAGCCGCCGTCACGGGTGCCGCCCTCGCGACGGTCGCCACCGCCGAAGCCGCCCTCGCGACGGTCACCGCCACGGAAGCCGCCGTCACGGTCGCCGCCCCGGAACCCGCCTTCGCGACGGTCGCCGCCCGGACGGTTTCCACTCCGGAACCCGCCCTCGCGACGCTCACCGCCACGGAAGCCACCTTCACGACGGTCACCACCGCGGAAGCCGCCGTCGCGGTCGCCGCCCCGGAACCCGCCTTCGCGACGGTCGCCGCCCGGGCGGTTTCCACTCCGGAAGCCACCCTCACGGTCGCCACCACGGAACCCGCCCTCACGGCGGTCACCGCCGCCGAATCCGCCCTCACGACGCTCACCACCGCGGAAGCCACCTTCGCGACGGTCACCGCCGCCGGAGCTGCCCTCGCGACGGTCACCACCGCGGAAGCCGCCGTCACGGTCGCCGCCCCGGAACCCGCCTTCGCGACGGTCGCCGCCCGGGCGGTTTCCACTCCGGAAGCCACCCTCACGGTCACCACCACGGAACCCGCCCTCACGACGCTCACCGCCGCCGAAGCCGCCCTCACGACGCTCACCACCGCGGAAGCCACCTTCACGACGGTCACCGCCGCCGGAGCTGCCCTCGCGACGGTCACCACCGCGGAAGCCACCCTCACGACGGTCACCACCGCCGGAGCTGCCCTCACGACGGTCACCACCGCGGAAGCCGCCGTCACGGTCGCCGCCCCGGAACCCGCCTTCGCGACGGTCGCCGCCCGGGCGGTTTCCACTCCGGAAGCCACCCTCACGGTCACCACCACGGAACCCGCCCTCACGACGCTCACCGCCGCCGAAGCCGCCTTCACGACGGTCACCGCTCCGGGCGCCACTGTCACGGTCGCCACCACGGAAGCCGCCCGGGCGGTCGTCGCGGCCGCCCCGGTACGAGGGACGGTCATCGCGACGGCCGTCGCGGCCGGCGTCACCACGCCCCTGGCCACGGTCGGCGCGATCCTCGTAACGACGGGGGCGGTCCCCGCCCTGGGGTCCTGAACTCACAGGTACATCCTTCCTGATGGCGTTTCCGCCGAGAACGCTAACGCAGTCGAGGGCCGCCCCTGCTGGGGCGGCCCTCGACTGGAAGTTTGTCCGGCGGTGTCCTACTCTCCCACACCCTCCCGAGTGCAGTACCATCGGCGCTGGAGGGCTTAGCTTCCGGGTTCGGAATGTTGCCGGGCGTTTCCCCTCCGCCATGACCGCCGTAACTCTATGAACATATCAAACAACCAACCTGCGGGTTGTTGTGTGTTCAGAGTTGCACAGTGGACGCGTAGCAGCTTAGTAGTCAAGTCCTCGGCCTATTAGTACCGGTCAACTGAACCCGTTACCGGGCTTACATTTCCGGCCTATCAACCCAGTCGTCTAGCTGGGGGCCTTACCCCACCAAGGTGGGTGGGATACCTCATCTTGAAGCGAGCTTCCCGCTTAGATGCTTTCAGCGGTTATCCCTTCCGAACGTAGCTAACCAGCCGTGCCCCTGGCGGGACAACTGGCACACCAGAGGTTCGTCCGTCCCGGTCCTCTCGTACTAGGGACAGCCCTTCTCAAGTATCCTACGCGCACGGCGGATAGGGACCGAACTGTCTCACGACGTTCTAAACCCAGCTCGCGTACCGCTTTAATGGGCGAACAGCCCAACCCTTGGGACCTGCTACAGCCCCAGGATGCGACGAGCCGACATCGAGGTGCCAAACCATCCCGTCGATATGGACTCTTGGGGAAGATCAGCCTGTTATCCCCGGGGTACCTTTTATCCGTTGAGCGACACCGCTTCCACATGCCAGTGCCGGATCACTAGTCCCGACTTTCGTCCCTGCTCGACCTGTCAGTCTCACAGTCAAGCTCCCTTGTGCACTTGCACTCAACACCTGATTGCCAACCAGGCTGAGGGAACCTTTGGGCGCCTCCGTTACCCTTTAGGAGGCAACCGCCCCAGTTAAACTACCCACCAGACACTGTCCCTGAACCGGATAACGGTCCGAAGTTAGATACCCAAATCAACCAGAGTGGTATTTCAAGATTGCCTCCACCCATACTGGCGTATGGACTTCACCGGCTCCCACCTATCCTACACAAGCTAATTCAGATACCAATGTCAAGCTATAGTAAAGGTCCCGGGGTCTTTCCGTCCTGCCGCGCGTAACGAGCATCTTTACTCGTAATGCAATTTCGCCGGGCCTGTGGTTGAGACAGTGGGGAAGTCGTTACGCCATTCGTGCAGGTCGGAACTTACCCGACAAGGAATTTCGCTACCTTAGGATGGTTATAGTTACCACCGCCGTTTACTGGCGCTTAAGTTCTCCGCTTCGCCCCGAAGAGCTAACAGGTCCCCTTAACGTTCCAGCACCGGGCAGGCGTCAGTCCATATACATCGAATTACTTCTTCGCATGGACCTGTGTTTTTAGTAAACAGTCGCTTCCCCCTGCTCTCTGCGGCCATACAACGCTCCACCCGCATGGGGCTTCACGTCTCCGGCCCCCCTTCTCCCTAAGTTACGGGGGCAATTTGCCGAGTTCCTTAACCACAGTTCGCCCGATCGCCTCGGTATTCTCTACCTGACCACCTGTGTCGGTTTGGGGTACGGGCCGCTAAGAACTCGCTAGAGGCTTTTCTCGGCAGCATAGGATCACTGACTTCACCTGAATCGGCTCGGCATCACGTCTCAGCCTATATGCGCCGCGGATTTGCCTACGGCACGGCCTACACGCTTACCCCGGCACAACCACCGGCCGGGATCAGCTACCTTCCTGCGTCACCCCATCGCTTGACTACTACCCGCCAGGTTCCCACGCTCCCCAACCTCAACCCGAAGGTCTTGGCTGGTTTGGGTGGTTAGCACAACGAGGTTCGTCAGGGTCGCTCTTTCGCGGGTACGGGAATATCAACCCGTTGTCCATCGACTACGCCTCTCGGCCTCGCCTTAGGTCCCGACTCACCCAGGGCGGATTAGCCTGGCCCTGGAACCCTTGGTCATCCGGCGGAAGGGTTTCTCACCCTTCTTTCGCTACTCATGCCTGCATTCTCACTCGTGCCGCGTCCACAACTGGGTCACCCCGCTGCTTCACCCCCGGCACGACGCTCCCCTACCCATCCACACACCTGCATACCCCATCAAGGAGGCACGAAGTTAAAATGTGAATGCCACAGCTTCGGCGGTGTGCTTGAGCCCCGCTACATTGTCGGCGCGGAACCACTTGACCAGTGAGCTATTACGCACTCTTTAAAGGGTGGCTGCTTCTAAGCCAACCTCCTGGTTGTCTATGCGACCCCACATCCTTTTCCACTTAGCACACGCTTAGGGGCCTTAGCTGGTGATCTGGGCTGTTTCCCTCTCGACTACGAAGCTTATCCCCCGCAGTCTCACTGCCGCGCTCTCACTTACCGGCATTCGGAGTTTGGCTGATTTCGGTAAGCTTGTGGGCCCCCTAGACCATCCAGTGCTCTACCTCCGGCAAGAAACACGCGACGCTGCACCTAAATGCATTTCGGGGAGAACCAGCTATCACGGAGTTTGATTGGCCTTTCACCCCTAACCACAGGTCATCCCCCAACTTTTCAACGTTGGTGGGTTCGGCCCTCCACGCGGTCTTACCCGCGCTTCAGCCTGCCCATGGCTAGATCACTCCGCTTCGGGTCTAGAGCATGCGACTGAAAACGCCCTATTCAGACTCGCTTTCGCTACGGCTCCCCCACACGGGTTAACCTCGCCACATGCCACTAACTCGCAGGCTCATTCTTCAAAAGGCACGCCGTCACCCCGCAAGGCTCCGACGGATTGTAGGCGAACGGTTTCAGGTACTATTTCACTCCCCTCCCGGGGTACTTTTCACCATTCCCTCACGGTACTTGTCCGCTATCGGTCACCAGGAAGTATTTAGGCTTACCAGGTGGTCCTGGCAGATTCACGGCAGATTTCAGGAGTCCGCCGCTACTCGGGAACACCCACAGAAGACCAGCAGCTTTCACCTACCGGACTATCACCGTCTACGGTCAGCCATTCCAGACTGTTCGACTAGCCACTGACTTTGTAACTCCTTGAACAAGTGTCAGCTCATTCAGCAGGGTCCCACAACCCCGACCACGCAACCCCTGACAGGTATCACACGCAGCCGGTTTAGCCTCAATCCGCTTTCGCTCGCCACTACTCACGGAATCACTATTTGTTTTCTCTTCCTACGGGTACTGAGATGTTTCACTTCCCCGCGTTCCCCCCACACACCCTATGTGTTCAGGTGCGGGTGACATCACATGACTGAT